>NZ_JBVIXD010000016.1:0-70959 GCF_055593965.1 Streptomyces sp. NPDC040622
CCTTGGGTTCTTTGTCAAAGGGGGAGGTGAGCAACCCAGAGGACTCCCCCCCTGTCCCCCCACTCCAGGGAAGGGACAAACCCCGCGGGGGGTGGTGCCGGTTGGGCAGGAACCCAACCGGCACCACGGGACACTGTGCGACCGCCCAGCGCCGCGGCATCACGGCGTCACGGCCTCACAACGTCACGGCCTCACGACGTCACGGCCTCACGACGTCACGACGTGTGGGGGCAGTTGCCCCGGTACTCCTCGATGGTGAGGCTCGGCCGCGGCAACGGGCACAGGAACTGCTCGTAGCGGGTGTCGTTGTCGATGAAGCGCTTCAGCCACGAGAGGCTGTACTTCGCGATCGTCGTGTTGGACGAGTTCGGCGTGAAGTGCGTGGCGCCGTTCAGCTCCAGGTACGCCTTGTCGAGCGAGCCCGGCAGGCTCTCGTAGAACGGCTCGGAGTGCGAGGCGACCGGCGCGACGGTGTCGCCGTCGGCGCCCACCACGAGGGTCGGCGTCTGCACCTCCGGCCAGCTCTTGTCGAGGTTCCAGCCGGTGAGGGGGATCGCGGCCTGGAGCGAGGGCCTGCTCTTGGCGGCTTCGAGGGTGCCGCCACCGCCCATGGAGTGACCCATGACGCCGAGCCGGCCGGCGTCGATGCGGCCGCGCACGGAGCTCCGCTGCGTCAAGTAGTCGAGTGCGGCCAGGAGTTGGCGGCCCCGGCTGTCGGGCTGGTCGAGCGTCGTGTTGGTGTCGATGGTGAAGACGACGAAGCCCTGGGAGGCGAGGCGCGGGCCGAGCCAGGCGATGGACGACTGGTAGGCCGTGTAGCCGGGGGATATCGCGACCGCGCCGAACGTGCCGTCGGCCGTCGACGTCGGGTAGTAGATGGTGCCGCCGCCGAACCCGCTCACGCCGAGGGCGGACACGGAGGTCTGGGAGACCGCGTACGAGCCGCGTGACGCCTCGATGCTCGACTCGGTGGGGGCGGGGCCGCGCTCGTAGGGGTTGTCGGCGGCCGCGTGGGCGGTGAGGCTCTGCGACGTGACGAGGCCACCGATGGCGAGGAGGGCGGCAAGTCCCGTGCGGATGAGGCGGGTTCGGGTTCGCATCCTGTGCACGATGCGGTTCCTCTCAACGGGGCGGGCGCCCGTCCCGGAGCGCCGCCGCTGTCATGGACAGCGACAACGTCCCGCACCGCCCGCCCCCACCGCATCGGCGAAATCACCGGCCACGACGGAACCCGCACCCGGCGACAGCCCCGCTCCCCGCGGCGTCACCGAACCGGATGCCCCGCGGAGCGCAACGCTCCCTTGACGTCCCCGATCCGCAGATCACCGAAGTGGAAGACGGACGCGGCGAGCACCGCGTCCGCGCCCGCCGCGACGGCCGGTGCGAAGTGCTCCGTCCGCCCCGCGCCACCGGACGCGATCACCGGCACGGACACGTGCTTGCGGACCGCCTCGATCATCTCGATGTCGTAGCCGTCCTTGGTCCCGTCCGCGTCCATCGAGTTGAGCAGGATCTCGCCCGCGCCCAGCTCGGCGGCCCGGTGGGCCCACTCGACGGCGTCGATCCCGGCGGACGTGCGGCCGCCGTGGGTCGTGACCTCGAACGAGCCCGTCCCGGTGCGCCGTGCGTCGACGGACAGCACGAGCACCTGGCGCCCGAAGCGCTCCGCGATCTCCCGGATCAGGTCCGGGCGGGCGATCGCCGCGGTGTTCACGCCGACCTTGTCCGCGCCCGCGCGCAGCAGCTTGTCGACGTCCTCGGCGGTGCGCACGCCGCCGCCCACCGTGAGCGGGATGAAGACCTGCTCGGCGGTGCGGCGGACCACGTCGTAGGTGGTCTCGCGGTTGCCGGACGAGGCGGTGATGTCCAGGAACGTCAGCTCGTCGGCGCCCTCGGCGTCGTACACCTTGGCCATCTCGACGGGGTCGCCCGCGTCGCGCAGGTTCTGGAAGTTGACGCCCTTGACGACGCGGCCGTTGTCCACGTCGAGGCAGGGGATGACCCGTACGGCGAGCGTCATGCCGTGTCTCCTCGGAAGGCTTCCAGTTCGACCTCGACCAGGATGCGCGGGTCGACGAAGCCGGAGACGACCGCGATGGTCGTCACCGGGCGCACGGAGCCGAAGACCTCCTTGTGCGCCCTGCCCACCTCGTCGACGTCCCGCGCGTGGGTCAGGAAGATCCGCGTGCGGATCACGGACTCGGCCCCGAGTCCGAGCTCGCCGATCGCCGCCAGCGCGTTGGCCATGGCGGCGCGCGCCTGTTCGTAGGGGTCGCCCTCGCCGTGCAGGACCGGGCCCTTGAAGGCGGTGGTCCCGCCGACCACGACCCGGTCGCCCGCCGCCACGGCGCGGGAGAAGCCGAAGGACTCCTCCCAGGGGCTGCCGCTCTGCACCCGTCGTACCTCTGTCATCGCGCCACGGCCTCCAGGGCTTCCTCCAGCGTGAACGCCTTGGCGTACAGCGCCTTGCCGACGATCGAGCCCTCGACGCCCTGCGGGACCAGTTCCGCGATGGCGCGCAGGTCGTCGAGGGAGGAGACGCCGCCGGAGGCGACGACGGGGCGGTCGGTGACCGCGCAGACGTTCTTCAGGAGCTCCAGGTTGGGGCCCTGCAGCGTGCCGTCCTTGGCGATGTCGGTGACGACGTAGCGTGCGCAGCCCTCGGCGTTCAGGCGCTCCAGGGTCTCGTAGAGGTCGCCGCCGTCGCGGGTCCAGCCGCGGCCGCGCAGCGTGGTGCCGCGGACGTCGAGGCCGACGGCGATCTGGTCGCCGTGCTCGGCGATGACCTTGGCGACCCACTCGGGGGTCTCCAGGGCCGCGGTGCCGAGGTTGACGCGGGTGCAGCCGGTGGCGAGGGCGGCGGCCAGCGAGGCGTCGTCGCGGATGCCGCCGGACAGCTCGACCTTGATGTCCATGGCCCTGGTGACCTCGGCGATGAGGTCGCGGTTGTCGCCGGTGCCGAACGCGGCGTCCAGGTCGACCAGGTGCAGCCACTCGGCGCCCGACCGCTGCCAGGCGAGGGCGGCCTCCAGCGGGGAGCCGTAGGAGGTCTCCGTGCCGGACTCGCCGTGGACGAGGCGTACGGCCTGGCCGTCGCGGACGTCGACGGCGGGAAGGAGTTCGAGGGTGCTCACAGGGTTCCGATCCAGTTGGTGAGGAGCTGGGCGCCGGCGTCGCCGGACTTCTCGGGGTGGAACTGCGTGGCGCTCAGGGCGCCGTTCTCCACGGCCGCCACGAAGGGCTCGCCGTGCGTGGTCCAGTGCACGTAGGGGGCGCGCATCACGGGGTTCACGACCTCGAGGGACCACGTGTGCACGGCGTAGGAGTGCACGAAGTAGAAGCGGGCGTCGTCGTCCAGGCCCTTGAAGAGCGGGGAGCCCGCGGAGGCCTGGACCGTGTTCCAGCCCATGTGCGGGACGATGTCGGCCTTCAACGGCTCGACCGTGCCGGGCCACTCGTCCAGGCCCTCGGTCTCGACGCCGTGCTCGATGCCGCGCGCGAAGAGGATCTGCATGCCGACGCAGATGCCGAGGACGGGGCGTCCGCCGGACAGCCTGCGCCCGACGACCCAGTCGCCGCGCGCCTCCTTGAGGCCCTGCATGCAGGCCTCGAAGGCGCCGACGCCGGGCACGAGCAGGCCGTCGGCGTTCATCGCCGTGTCGTAGTCGCGGGTGATCTCGACGTCGGCTCCCGCGCGCGCGAGGGCGCGCTCGGCGGAGCGGACGTTGCCGAAGCCGTAGTCGAAGACGACGACCTTCTTACGGGGGGTGCTCATGTCGCGTACGCCTCCCGTCAGTTCCAGTAGTCGAGCCGCAGGATGCCCGCGGCCAGGCACATCACGGCACCGATGGAGAGCAGGGTGATCAGGCTCTTCGGCATGCCCTGCTTGACGAAGGAGATGATGCCGCCGATCAGGAAGAGACCGACGACGATCAGGATGGTGTTGAGGCCGGTCATGGGTTACAGCGCACCCTTCGTGGAGGGAAGGATGCCGGCCGCGCGCGGGTCGTGCTCGCAGGCGTAGCGAAGGGCGCGGGCCAGGGCCTTGAACTGGCACTCCACGATGTGGTGCGCGTTGCGGCCGTAGGGCACGTGCACGTGCAGGGCGATCTGCGCCTGGGCGACGAAGGACTCCAGGATGTGCCGGGTCATCGTCGTGTCGTACGAGCCGATCATGGGCGCCATGTTCTCGGGCTCGGTGTGCACGAGGTACGGGCGGCCGCTGAGGTCGACGGTCACCTGGGCGAGGGACTCGTCCAGCGGGACCGTGCAGTTGCCGAAGCGGTAGATGCCCACCTTGTCGCCGAGCGCCTGCTTGAAGGCGGCGCCGATCGCGAGCGCGGTGTCCTCGATGGTGTGGTGGGAGTCGATGTGCAGGTCGCCCTCGGTCTTGACCGTGAGGTCGAAGAGGCCGTGGCGGCCGAGCTGGTCGAGCATGTGGTCGTAGAAGCCGACCCCGGTCGACACGTCGACCTTGCCGGTGCCGTCGAGGTCGATCTCGACGAGGACCGACGTCTCCTTGGTCGTTCTCTGCACCCGTCCTACGCGGCTCATGCGCTCTGCTCCTTCTTCAGTTCGCGTACCGCATCGAGGAACGCGTCGTTTTCGGCGGGGGTTCCGGTGGACACCCGGAGCCATCCCGGCACTCCGTTGTCCCGCACCAGGACGCCCCGGTCGAGGATCTTCCGCCACACCTCGTGCGCGGCGCCCTCGCCGTCGAACCGCCCGAACTGCACGAAGTTGGCGTCGGAGTCGGTCGCTTCGTAGCCCGCGGCGCGCAGCTCGGTGACCAGGCGGTCGCGCTCGGCCTTGAGCTGTTCGACGTACTTCAGGAGCGTGTCGGTGTGCTCCAGGGCGGCCAGCGCGGTGGCCTGCGTGACGGCGGACAGGTGGTACGGCAGGCGTACGAGCTGCACCGCGTCGACGACCGCGGGGTCGGCGGCGAGATAGCCGAGGCGCAGCCCGGCCGCGCCGAACGCCTTCGACATGGTGCGGGAGACGACGAGGTTCGGCCGCCCCTCGATCAGGGGCAGCAGCGAGTCGCCGTGGCTGAACTCGACGTACGCCTCGTCGATCACGACCAGCGCCCCGGCACCGGCCTTCGCGGCCTGCGCCGCCTCGTACAGGGCGAGGACCGTGTCGGCCGATACGGCGTTGCCCGTGGGGTTGTTGGGGGTGGTGATGAAGACGACGTCCGGCCGGTGCTCGGCGATGGCGCGGGTGGCCGCCGTCACGTCGATCGTGAAGTCGTCGTGGCGCGGGCCGGAGATCCAGCCGGTGCCGGTGCCCCGGGCGATGAGGCCGTGCATCGAGTACGACGGCTCGAAGCCGATGGCCGTGCGGCCGGGACCGCCGAAGGTCTGCAGGAGCTGCTGGATGACTTCGTTCGAGCCGTTGGCCGCCCAGACGTGGGCGCGGGTGACCTCGTGGCCGCCGGTGCGGGTGAGGTAGCGCGCGAGCTCCGTGCGCAGCTCGACGGCGTCCCGGTCGGGGTAGCGGTTGAGGTCGCGGGCGGCCTCGCGCACCCGCTCCGCGATGCGCTCGACGAGCGGCTCCGGCAGCGGGTAGGGGTTCTCGTTGGTGTTCAGGCGCACGGGGACGTCGAGCTGGGGCGCCCCGTAGGGGGACTTGCCGCGCAGTTCGTCGCGGACGGGAAGGTCGTCGATCCTGGTCACTTGCTCTCCGGCACCTTCCATCCGAACCGCGCCTTGACGGCCGCGCCGTGGGCGGGCAGGTCCTCCGCCTCGGCGAGCGTCACGACGTGGTGGGCGACGTCCGCGAGGGCCTGGCGGGAGTAGTCCACGATGTGGATGCCGCGCAGGAAGGACTGTACGGACAGGCCCGAGGAGTGGCAGGCGCAGCCGCCGGTGGGCAGCACGTGGTTGGAGCCCGCGCAGTAGTCGCCGAGGGAGACCGGCGCCCAGGGGCCGACGAAGATCGCGCCCGCGTTGCGCACGCGGCCGGCGACGGCGACGGCGTCCGCGGTCTGGATCTCCAGGTGCTCGGCGCCGTACGCGTCGACGACCCGCAGGCCCTCCTCCAGGCCGTCGACCAGGACGATCGCGGACTGGCGGCCCGCGAGCGCGGGGACGATCCGGTCCTCGACGTGCTTGGTGGCGGCGACCTGCGGCTCCAGCTCCTTCTCGACGGCGTCCGCGAGCGCCACGGAGTCCGTGACGAGGACGGCCGCCGCGAGCGGGTCGTGCTCGGCCTGGCTGATCAGGTCGGCGGCGACGTGCGCCGGGTCGGCGGTGTCGTCGGCGAGGACCGCGATCTCGGTCGGGCCCGCCTCGGTGTCGATGCCGATGCGCCCGGTGAAGTAGCGCTTGGCGGCGGCGACCCAGATGTTGCCGGGGCCCGTGACCATGTTGGCGGGGGCGCAGCTCTCGGTGCCGTACGCGAACATCGCGACGGCCTGGGCGCCGCCGACCGCGTAGACCTCGTCGATGCCGAGGAGCGCGCAGGCGGCGAGGATCGTCGGGTGCGGCAGTCCGCTGAAGGCGTCGGAGCCGGCCTGCGGGGGCGACGCGAGCGCCATGGACGCGACGCCGGCCTCCTGGGCCGGGACCGCGTTCATGATCACGGAGGACGGGTAGACGGACCGGCCGCCGGGTGCGTAGAGGCCGACGCGCTCGACGGGCACCCACTTCTCGGTGACCGTGCCGCCCGGCACGACCTGGGTGGTGTGCGGGGCGCGGCGCTGCTCGCGGTGGACGGTGCGGGCGCGGCGGATCGACTCCTCCAGGGCCTCGCGCACGGCCGGGTCGAGGCCGGCGAGGGCCTCGGTGAGCGCGGCCGCGGGGACGCGGACCTGCGCCAGGCGCACTCCGTCGAACTTCTCCGCGTAGTCGATCAGCGCCGCGTCGCCACGATGATGCACGTCCTCGCAGATGGGCCGCACCTTCTCCAGGGCGGCCGCGACGTCGAAGTCGGCACGGGGCAGCAGGGCGCGCAGGGCGGCACCGGACGGAAACTCCGTGAGTGCATCGCCGCGCAGATCGATTCGAGAGATCACATGGCCAATTCTCTCAGACCTTCTTTCGGCTCCGGTCGCCCGTATCACTGGCTGATATGAACCCCGGAAGACCGCGTTCACCACTAGCGTTCAGCCGGTCACGCAGCGGGCATGAAACAGGTGTACGAGAGACGCGCATCGCAGGACGGAGGGCATCGCCAGTGGTCGACGACGCCGGCACCGGGGATCCGCCGGACGGGCTGACCGCCGCGGAGATCGGCATGTGGCAGGCCTTCCGCAACGGCAGCGTCTACGACCTCAGGTCCGGCGATCCGGCGGCCGACGACCCGCACGGCGGGCACCCCTGGGGCCCCGAGCGCAGCGTGCGGGCGCGCATCGTGTGCTGGCTGCTGCTCGACGGACCGCCCGCGCTCGCGGGCCGGGTCTCCTCCCTGAAGCTGGCGGGCGTCCAGATCACCGACGTGCTCGACCTCGCGGGCGGCACGGTCGTCCCGTACACCGAGCTGAAGCACTGCCGCTTCGAGAAGGAAGTCCTGCTGCCCGAGGCGCGCTTCGCGACGCTGCGGCTCGTGGACTGCTCGATCCCGCGCGTCGAGGCGGCCCGGCTGCACACCGAGGGCGATCTGCACCTGCCGCGTTGCCGGATCCACAACGGCATCCGCCTCACCGACGCCCACATCGGCACCGACCTGCTCCTGAACCAGGCCGTGATCTACCGCGACCGGCGCAGCCACTCGATCACCGGCGACGGCCTCACCGTCGGCCAGGACCTGCAGGCCGAGATGATGGAGTCGCACGGCGAGCTGAGCCTGCGCGGCGCGAAGATCGGCGTCTCGCTCAGCCTGCGCGGCAGCAGGCTCATCAACCAGTACGGCAGGCACGCGCTCAACGCCCCGCAGATGACCGTCGAGCGCACCCTGTACCTGACCCCGGCGGCCGTCGGCAATCCGCCGCAGACCAGCGGCACCACACCGGCCCGCGGCACCCGGGTGCAGCGCTTCGAGTGCGAGGGCGGCATCCGCCTGGACGACGGGCGTTTCGGCGACGCCATCGACTTCGCGCAGGCCCGCTTCACGCTCCAGAGCGACCAGGAGATCTCGCTGCGCCGCGTCCAGACACCCGAGCTCCGCTTCCTGGGCGAGGCGCCGCAGCGCGGGAAGGTCGTCCTCTCCGGCGTCAAGGTCGTCAACCTCATCGACCGGGCGGCGAGCTGGCCGGGACCCGGCGGCCTGCAGATGGGCGGCTTCACGTACGAGAACCTCGTGCCGCAGGGCCCCTTCCCGCTCGCCCGGCGGCTGGCCTGGGTGGCGGCGGCGACCGCCGAGTACAACCCGGAGCCGTACGAGAAGCTCGCCGCCGTCCTGCGCAACGGCGGCGAGGACGCCGACGCCCGCGAGGTCCTGCTCGCCAAGCAGCGCCGCCGCCGCGAGACGCTGCCGCTGGCCGCGAAGCTGTGGGGGTACGCCCAGGACTGGACGGTCGCCTACGGCTACCGCCCCGGCCGGGCCGCGGTCTGGATGGCCGTGCTCTGGGCGGTCAGCGCGGTGGCGTTCTCGCGCGCGGAGCATCCGGCGATCAAGCCGGGCGAGCACCCGCACTGGAACCCCGCCCTGTTCTCCCTCGACCTGCTGCTGCCCGTGATCGACCTCGGCCAGGACACCTACTGGCAGCTGAACGGCGGCTGGCAGTGGTTCTCGACCGCGCTGATCCTGCTCGGCTGGGTACTGGCCACGACGGTGGCGGCGGGCGCGACCCGGCTCCTGCGGCGCAACTGAGCCCGCCCGCCGCGCCGCGGCCGAAACCGGCGCCTCACGGCCGAACCGTTACCCGGCGACAGGCAACCATCGCCGTCCCGCGACCGTCATTCCTGCGACCAACAAACGAGCAACCACGACGGTGACCGGTCGAGCCCGCGCGAGCGGCTCCGGTTCAGGCGCAAAGGAGGGCACGGTGTTGCGTGCCTTCATCCGCACGGCCCGCATGCTGCGGCACACCCCCCGGCTCGCCGTCGGGCTGCCGCCGGACGACGACGTACTCCTCGACGTGCCCGACGAGCGGCTCGCCCCCGCCCTGGTCGCCGCCGGGCGCGGGGACCACGGCCCGGCCGCCAAGCTCCTCGCCACCACCCGCGAGGCCGCCGAGTGGGAGAACCGCGACCGCTACGCCACGCGCCTCGCCGCCTTCGCCCGCTCCCGCCCCGAGTGGTTCGACGGCTGGCTCGGCGCCTCCCCGCACGACCCGGACGCCCTGCTCGTCAAGGCCGAGCTCGCCGTCGTCCGCGGCTGGGAGTCGCCGGCCCGCGCCGAGCTCCTGCGGGACGCGGGCCCGCTGCTCAGCGCCGCCGCCGAGGCCGACCCGCGCGACCCGGTGCCCTGGCGGATCGCCCTGGACCACGCCCGCGGTACGCACGCCCCGCACACCGTCTTCGAACAGCTGTGGGAGGAGGCGGTGCGCCGCTCCTCCTACCACTACGGCTGCCACGCCTCCGCGCTGCAGTACCTGTCCGCCGCCTGGTACGGCTCGCACCGCGAGTGCTTCGACTTCGCCGAGCGCGCCGCGGCCGACGCGCTGCCCGGCTCGCTGATACAGGTCCTCCCGGCCCGCGCCGCCTTCGCCTACCTGACCAGCCCGTCGGGGAAGGTGCCGCGCGAGCGCCTGGACGCGGCGGCCGACCTCGCGATCGCCCTCTCCGAGCAGTACGCCGCCGGGGACCCGTGGCCCGCCGAGGTCCGCAACCTCCTCACCTACGTCCTGGTCCGCCTGGAGCGCTGGGAGGACGCCCTGACACAGCTGCGCCTGATCGGGCCGTACGCCACCTCCTTCCCCTGGGACCGGATGGCCGACGATCCGCTCGGCCAGTTCCTGGAGCTGCGCGACGGCGTGCGCATCGAAGTGGCCTCGAAGACGCCGCTGCGCACTCCGCGCGACCGTGACCGCCCCCGCGAGCATTAGGCTTGCCGGTCGTGACCACCCGGCTTCCGCTCTTCCCGCTCAACTCGGTGCTGTTCCCCGGCCTCGTGCTGCCGCTGAACGTCTTCGAGGAGCGATATCGCGCCATGATGCGTGAACTGCTCAAGACCCCCGAGGAGGAGCAGCGCCAGTTCGCGGTCGTCGCCATCCGCGACGGCCTGGAGGTGGCGCCGAGCCTCCCCGGTCTCCCCGATCCGACGGCGGCGCCCGACCACGGCCCCGCCGCGGGCTTCGGCGACGACCCGGTCAAGGCCTTCCACACCATGGGCTGTGTGGCGGACGCGGCGACGATCAGGGAGCGCGCCGACGGCGGCTTCGAGGTCCTCGCGACGGGCACGACCCGGATCAGGATCCACTCCGTCGACGCCTCGGGGCCCTTCCTGACCGCCGAGGTCGAGGAGGTGCCCGAGGAGTCCGGCGACGGCGCGGGCACGCTGGCCGAAGGGGTGCTGCGCGCGTTCCGCTCCTACCAGAAGCGGCTGGCCGGGGCGCGGGAGCGCTCGCTGTCCACGGGCGCCGAGCTGCCCGACGACCCGTCCGTCGTGTCGTACCTGGTCGCCGCCGCGGCCGTCCTGGACACCGCGACCAAGCAGCGGCTCCTGGCCGCGCCGGACACCGCGGCACGGCTGCGCGACGAGCTGAAACTCCTTCGCTCCGAGACCGCGATCATCCGTAACCTGCCGTCCCTGCCCGCGACCGACCTGACCCGCGGGACGACCAGCCTCAACTGACGGAGCGCGAGCGCCTTGGCGAAGAAGCAGAAGAAGCAGCAGCCCGGGGGGACCCCCGCGACGGTCGCCCTCACCGCCGCGGGCGCCGCCTTCACGGTCCACTCCTACGAGCACGACCCGTCCCACCCCTCGTACGGCGAGGAGGCCGCCGAGGCCATGGGGGTCTCCCCCGACCGGGTCTTCAAGACGCTGGTCGCGGAGGTCGACGGCGAGCTCACCGTGGCCGTCGTGCCCGTGGCGGGCTCCCTGGACCTCAAGGCGCTGGCCGCCGCGGTCGCCGGCAAGCGTGCGGTGATGGCCGATCCGGCCGCCGCCGAGCGCACCACGGGGTACGTGCGCGGCGGCATCTCCCCGCTCGGCCAGCGCAAGAAGCTGCGCACGGTCCTCGACGACTCGGCGAAGGCGCACGCGACGATCTGTGTCTCCGCGGGCCGCCGCGGCCTGGAGGTCGAGCTGGCGCCGGGCGACCTGGCCGGCCTCACCGGTGCGGTCATCGCGCCGATCGGCCGCGCGGCCTGAACGGGAAAGACCGGACCGGACGACGTGAAAGCGCCCTCGACACATGCCCCGCACGGGACTAGTACCGAGGACATGTCGAAGAAGACGCGCATGCGGAAGTGGCGGGCGAAGAAGCGCAAGGCGAACCACGGCAAGCGCCCCGCCTAGGAATCACCCGGGAATCGCCGTCCGGAAGCGCCCGGGAATCCTCTACGAGCCCGTGCCCTCGGGGTAGCCGTCGCTCCGGGGGCCTTCGTACGGCTGACCGGACCGGCCGCCGTGGGCCTGTCCTTCGTAGGGCGCCGGATACGGCTCCGGGTCCCGCGGTCCGAACAGCGCGGTGAGGCCGAGGTGCACGGCCAGCGCGGCCACGGGCCAGGCGAGGAGCGTGCCCATGGCCTTCAGTTCGAGCGGCGCGTCGAAGACGACTCCCTTGCCGACGGACTTGGCGTGCGCGACGACGTCCGTGTCGGGTCCGAGGAAGATGCCCACCCGCCAGGCGAGCACCGCGCCCAGCAGGCTGCCGAGCGCGAGCCCGACGACCAGCGGGATGCCGCCGCGCCTGCGCAGCAGGAAGACGACGACGCCGCTGACGGCGCCGAAGGCGAGCGACAGGAGAGTGAACGTTCCGTCCACGCCCATCGCCTGTTCGCCCTCGGTGTCCTTGAGGTACACCACACTGCCGTCCGAGATGAGCGGCACCCGCGGCGAGAGCCACATCCAGAGCAGTCCGGCCAGGACGCCCGTGACGGCCACCACGACCATGATCACTGCGGACTGCCGCACTTCGGTCTTCATGCCGGGACCGTCCTCCTCGTGTCCGTGAGGAGACGTCGCTCCCGACGGCTGCGCGGCTGCCTGCCAGGGGTCGTGCGGGGGTTGGTGGTGCGGCGGTTGGGAGGGTGTCAGCGGTGCGGTCACCCCCACATCGTGCCAGGACTCCCTGTGGAGCGCGTCACCGGACGGCCGCCCGGCGGAACGCCCAGGTCGCCACGGCCAGCGAGACCACGCCGACGCCCGCGCAGACCGCCAGATCGAGCGCGACGACGGCCCAGTCCGGATCCGGTCCGAACGTACGGGCGAACGCCTCCACTCCGTACGTCGAGGGCAGCAGGTCACGCGCGTACTGCAGGACCGTCGGCATCCGGTCGGCCGGCAGCACCCCGAGCAGCAGCGCCGCCGACATGCCCATCTGACCGAGCAGCGTGGCGAGTTCGGGCCGCGGCGCGAGCAGGCCGAGGGCCGCGCCGAGCCCGGCGAGCGCGGCACCGGCCAGCGGGATCACCGCGACGAGCACCCACAGGTGGGTCAGCGGCAGGCCGAAGAGTCCGCACCCGACGATCGCCGTGACGAAGGTGCCGGGCACCGTGAAGGAGGCGTACGCGGCCGCCGCCCCCAGGACCACGGCGGCGGGCGGGACGGGCAGGGTGGCGTAGTGGTCGAGGCCGCCGTCGGAGCGGAGCTGCCCGAAGTACTGCGCGAGCAGGTTGAGCGCGACGAACGCGACGACGAGCACGGAGGACCCGGCGACGACGGCCCGCGCCTCACCGCCCCCGTCGACCACACCGCGCATCAGGATCATGATCCCGACGGACTGGAAGGTCGCCACGAAGAGCAGCGGTATCCGGGCGACCCGGGCACGTGAGAGCTGCGCCCGGTAGACGGCCGAGAGCGCAGGGAACAGGCGGGCCGGCGGCCCGAGCGGCGCGGGGCCGTCGTCCTGCCTGTCCGCCCGGGCGCTGTCGGCCCGCACGGCGGCTTCCAAGGGAACCGCACTCACCGGACGCCCCTCCTGCTCAGGTACTTGTCAGTTCGCACGCGGTCGGACCGCACACCGTCGCACCGCTTCCCGGCGGTTCGCTCGCCGCTCGGTGCGGGGCGGCCGGGGGGCGTCTGCCGCGCGGCTACGGCACGGCGGGCCCCCGTCGGGCCTTCGGCGGACCTCACGCCTTCACCAGCCCCCGTCCGTTGCCGCCCAGCGCGAGATAGACGTCCTCCAGGCTGGGCGTCGCCAGCGTGAAGTCGTCCAGGGCGGCGAACGCGGCCCCGCCGGTCACCGCCGCCACCGCGGCCCGTGCCTCGTCGGGCGCGAGCCGCAGGGACCAGCGCCGGCCCGACTCCACCGCGGAGGACCGCAGCGCGGCCACCTCGGGGACGTCCAGCGGCGCCCGCTCCCGCCACACCAGCTCCACCCGGACCTCGTCGGCGACCTTCTCCTTGAGTCCGGCCGGGCTGTCGCAGGCGATGACCTTGCCCTGGTCGAGCACGGCGACCCGGTCCAGGACGGTCTCGGCCTCGATGACGTTGTGGGTGACCAGCACGACCGTCGTGCCGCGCTCGGCGCGGCGCCGGTCGATGGCCGCCCAGACGGCGCGGCGCGCGACGGGGTCCATGCCGGTGGTCGGCTCGTCCAGGACGAGCAGCTGCCGCTCCCCCACCAGCGCGGTGGCGAAGCAGGCGAGCCGTCGCTGCCCGCCGGAAAGCTTCTTCAGGGGCCGCGAGGCCAGGGGTGTGAGCCCCAGTTCCTCCAGGACCGCGTCCCGCTCGGCGCGGGCCCGCGGCACGTCGAGCCCGCGCAGCCGTCCGGTCGTCTCGACGGCGAGCGACACGGTCAGCTCGTCGAGGGCGGTGGACTCCTGGCCCAGGTACGCGAGGATCCGCGCGGCCCGCTCGGGGTGGCGCACGATGTCGTGGCCGAGGATGTCGACGCTCCCGCTGTCGGGCCGCATCAGGCCGGTCAGCTGGCGTACGAGGGTGGACTTGCCGGCACCGTTGGGACCGAGCAGGCCGAAGATCTCACCGCGCCCGACCGTCAGACCGATCCCGTCGGTGGCGCGGACCTCGGGGGTCGCGGGCCTGCCGCGTCGGGCGCGGGCGGCGGGATAGGTCTTGACCAGGTCGCGCACCGCGCAGACGGCGTCGTTGCCGTGTTCCTGACGGAGTCCCTGTCGGACTGCCGGTGCCGGGCGCGTACTCACGAAGGACGAGCCTACGGGGTCCTCGGGCACGAACGACGCCCGGGGCGCCCCGTACGCCCCGTGTCAGTCACCGGCGCGGTCGCCCGCGGGCGCGTGTTCTGCGGCCGTCCGCACGTCGATCTCCCGCCAGAAGCCCGCCCGGATCGCATACCGGTCGTGCTCGTCGATCTGGTCGTCCTTGTGGGCGAGAAGGCCGAAACGTGCCGCGTAGCGGAGCAGTTCCCCGTCGACGCGGTGCGGAATGCGCGGGTACATCGTGGACAGCTTCTGCAGGTTGTGCTGTTCCGGGAGGCGCGCCATCCAGCGCCGCGCGAACACCTGTCCGACCTCGAAGGGGTCGCCGCCGACCGTGGTGATGTCCTCCTCGCGGTCGGCCCAGCGCTGCTCGGCCGTCGTCAGCTGGGCGAGGGTGGGCAGGGCGGCGGCCTCGGGGCCCTCGGCCGCGCCGCCGGGACGCTCGACCCAGCCCTTGTCGGACGACCAGCGCAGGGTCGCGTTGGTGGGGTGCTGGGCGGCCTGGGCGGTGCCGGGGGCGCGCAGGGCGGCCAGGTCCTTGGGGGTGGGCACGCCCTTGCCCGCGGGCATGCGGTGCTCGTCGGCCGCCGCCCGGCCGTTGGCGACCGGTTCGGGGTGCTGGTCGGGCGGCTCCTCCCCGGCGTGCTGGGCCGCGGCGGCGAGCGCGGACTCCGGCAGCGGCGCGGAGAGGATCGCGGCGATCTCGGGGCGCGGGACGGGCGGCGGCGCGCAGCTGCCGGTGAGCTCCTTGGGACGGACGGCCTTGGTGATCCAGATCCGGTCCAGGACGCGCCGTTCGTCGGCCTCGGCGACCAGGTCCTCGGACTGGTTGTAGTCGCCGTCGGCGGCCTGCACGGCCCACAGGTGGACGGCGACGCCGTGCTCCTTGGCGGCCATCATGCCGGGCAGCAGGTCGCCGTCGCCGGTGACGAGGACGACGTCGGAACAGGCGCGGTTGCGGGCCAGCTCGGTCAGCTCGGCGTGCATCGCGGCGTCGACGCCCTTCTGCGCCCACCGCCCGTCGCTGCGGGTCAGGGCGCCGAGCCGGACCGTGACGCGCGGCATGACGCGCAGCCGCCGGTGCTCGGGCTGCGGTACGCGGTCGGGGGCCCCGTCGAACCAGTAGATGCGCAGCAGGGGGCGCTCGGTGTCCGACTCCGCGCGCTCGCGCAGGCCCTGGATCAGGGCGGTGTGATCGACGGTGATCCGGGACCTGGACGGTTCGCCCGCGAGGAGACTCGCGGCGGCACCCAGCAGATACCCGGCGTCCACCAGGACGATGCAGCGATCCACGCGGTCCACCCTCTTTCCCTGGAGGTTCCCTGACGTGCCTGGGGGTCCCAGAACAGTGCCGGGGGTCTCTGGACGTTCCCTCGAAGGCCCACGAAGACACCCTGGAAGGACAACGAATCAGGGGTGCGGGTCCGCGTCGGGTCTCCTTCGAGTCTGCCCGACCCGGCGGAGGTTAACGGCCGGAACTCGATCTTCGGCGTGGCGTATCCGCGGATCCCTTCCCGACAGGCCTTATTACGCACGGTAATTCTCCGAAATGCACACTTTGAAGCCATATGTGAATCTGGTCGCATCCTGGCCCCCAGATCCCCCTCAGGAGGAAGATCACCATGGCCAAGAACAAGAACCGCAAGCAGGGCAGCCAACAGGACCGCGCCTCGCAGGCCGAGCAGGCGCAGGAGCAGGCCAAGTCGACCGCCGCGGAAGCCCAGTCGCCGATGCAGTCGCAGGTCCAGGGCAGCCCGGCGGATGTTGCGCGTAAGCACCAGCGTCGCTTCGGTCACAACTGACCCGTATCCAGGCACACATGAGGGGCGCACCCGATCCGGGTGCGCCCCTCGTGTCATGCGTCGGCCGCGTCGTGCGTCAGCCGGTGAAACGTCAGTCGGTGAAGCCGTGCCGCTCGTGGGCGACCATGAACGCACTCGGCTTCTGCAGTTCGGACTGCCGCGGCCGGACGACCCCGCGGCCGCCCTGGAGGACCGCGTACGCGGCACGCACGTGCCGCACCCGCTCGAAGAAGTCCATCCGCGGGAAATAGGCCTCCAACGCCCGACGCGCGTCCTCCGGGGACTGGTGCGTCTCTCGCATCAGAAATACGGCCTTGTCGACAGCGGCACCATTCACGGCACTCAACCCTCACACGCGAGAAGAACTAGATGCACTATGCATCTTACTCCTCGAGATGTCCGCTTTGGATAAGTAAGGGGCCGGTCAGCCCGCCAGGCAGGACGCGCCGAGCAGCACCTTCAGGTCGCCGAAGAGCGCCGGGTCGGGCTTCACACGGTGCCGGTCCAGGCGCAGCACGGTCGTCTTCTGCGCCCCCTGCAGCTTGATCCGCACCTCACTGTTGCCGCGGTGGTGGCTGAGGACCTCGCCGAGGCGGGTGATCATCGGCGGGCTCACCTTGACCGTCGGGATGGTGATCACCACGGGCGCGTTGGTGCCCGCGTTCGACAGGTCGGGCACCTGCATCTCCATGGCGACGAGCCGGGGCACGTCCTCACGCTTGTCGAGGCGGCCCTTGACGAACACCACGGCGTCCTCGACGAGTTGGGTCGACACCAGCTGGTAGGTCGCCGGGAAGAACATGCACTCGATGGACCCGGCGAGGTCCTCGACGGTCGCGATGGCCCAGGCGTTCCCCTGCTTGGTCATCTTCCTCTGCAGGCCCGAGATGATGCCGCCGATGGTCACGACGGACCCGTCGGAGAAGTCACCGCCGGTCAGCTGCCCGATCCCGGCATCCGCCTTGTCCGACAGGACGTGCTCCAGACCGAAGAGCGGATGGTCGGAGACGTACAGGCCGAGCATCTCCCGCTCCTGGGCCAGCAGGTACGTCTTCTCCCACTCGTCCTCGGAGAACTCCACGTCGAGCCCGAAGCCCGGCTCGTCACCGCCCGACTCGTCACCCATCCCTCCGAAGAGGTCGAACTGCCCCTCGGCCTCCTTGCGCTTGACCGCCACGACGTTGTCGATCATCGGCTCGTACTGGGCGGTGAGGCCCTTGCGGGTGTGCCCCATGGTGTCGAAGGCGCCCGCCTTGATCAGCGACTCCGTGGTGCGCTTGTTGCACGCGGTCGCCTCGACCTTGTCCAGGTAGTCGGGGAAGGAGGTGAACTTCCCCTTCGCCTTGCGCGAGCGGACGATCGACTCCACCACGTTCGTACCGACGTTGCGGACGGCCTCCAGGCCGAAGAGGATCACGTCGTCGCCCTGGGCGGCGAAGTTGTGCACGGACTCGTTCACGTTCGGCGGGAGCACCTTGATGCCCATGCGCCGGCACTCGTTGAGGTAGACGGCCGACTTGTCCTTGTCGTCCTTGACCGAGGTGAGCAGCGCGGCCATGTACTCGGCCGGGTAGTTCGCCTTCAGGTAGGCGGTCCAGTAGGTGACCAGGCCGTACGCGGAGGAGTGCGCCTTGTTGAACGCGTACCCGGCGAAGGGGACCAGGACGTCCCACAGGGCCTGGATCGCCGCGTCCGAATAGCCGTTCTTCTTCGCGCCCTCCTGGAACAGGACGAAGTTCTTCGCCAGTTCCTCGGGCTTCTTCTTGCCCATCACGCGGCGCAGGATGTCGGCCTCGCCGAGCGAGTAGCCCGCGATGATCTGCGCGGCCTTCTGCACCTGCTCCTGGTACACGATGAGGCCGTAGGTCAGGCCCAGCGTCTCCTTCAGGGGCTCTTCGAGCTCCGGGTGGATCGGCGTGATCTCCTGGCGGCCGTTCTTGCGCTCGGCGTAGTTCGTGTGCGAGTTCATGCCCATCGGGCCCGGCCGGTACAGGGCCGAGACGGCGGAAATGTCCTCGAAGTTGTCGGGCTGCATCTGGCGCAGCAGCGAGCGCATCGGGCCGCCGTCGAACTGGAAGACGCCGAGCGTGTCACCGCGGCAGAGCAGTTCGAAGGTCTTCGGGTCGTCCAGTTCGAGGGAGAGCATCTCCAGGTCGATGCCCTTGCCGGCCCGCACCATCTTGACGGCGTCGTCCATGATGGTGAGGTTGCGCAGGCCCAGGAAGTCCATCTTGAGCAGGCCGAGCGACTCGCACTGGGGGTAGTCCCACTGCGTGATGGTCACGCCGTCGGTGTGCCGCGTCCAGAGCGGGGCGTGGTCGACGATCGGCTCGCTGGACATGATCACGCCGGCCGCGTGCACGCCCATCTGACGGACCAGGCCCTCCACACCCTTCGCGGTGTCGATGACCTTCTTCACGTCCGGCTCGTTCTCGTACATCCCCCGGATCTCGCCCGCCTCGCTGTAGCGCGGGTGCTTGGGGTCGGTGATGCCGGAGAGGTCGATGCCCTTGCCCAGGACGTCGGCGGGCATGGCCTTGGTGAGACGGTCCCCCATCGCGTACGGATAGCCGAGCACGCGCGCGGAGTCCTTGATGGCGTTCTTCGCCTTGATCTTTCCGTACGTGCCGATCATGGCGACCTTGTCGGCCCCGTACTTCTCCGTCACGTACCGGATCACCTCGACGCGCCTGCGCTCGTCGAAGTCGATGTCGACATCGGGCATGGAGACGCGCTCGGGGTTGAGGAACCGCTCGAAGATCAGTCCGTGCGTGATCGGGTCGAGGTCGGTGATTCCCATGGCGTACGCGACGATCGATCCTGCCGCGGAGCCTCGCCCGGGGCCGACGGCGATGCCGTTGTTCTTGGCCCACATGATGAAGTCGGCGACGACGAGGAAGTACCCCGGGAACCCCATCTGGATGATGATGTCCATCTCGTACTCGGCCTGCTTCTGCCGGTCGTCGGGGACACCGCCCGGGTAGCGGCGTTCCATGCCGACCCGGACCTCCTCCTGGAACCAGGTGACTTCGGTGAAGCCCTCCGGGATGTCGAACTTCGGCATCAGGTCGCGCTTCTCGAACATCCCCGTGGTGTCGATCTGCTCCGCCACCAGCAGCGTGTTCCGACAGCCCTCCTGCCACGCGTCGGAGGAGTCGATGGCATACATCTCGTCCGTCGACTTCAGGTAATAACCCGTCCCGTCGAAACGGAAACGGTCCGGGTCCGAGAGGTTCTTGCCCGTCTGGATGCACAGCAGCGCATCATGCGCGACCGACTCGTGGGAGTACGTGTAATGCGAGTCGTTCGTCACCAGCGGCGGAATACCCAGCTTCTTGCCCACCCGCAGCAGATCGTCACGGACCCGGCGCTCGATGTCGATCCCGTGATCCATCAGCTCCAGGAAATACCGGTCCTTGCCGAAAATGTCCTGGTACTCCGCGGCCGCCTTCACCGCCTCGTCGAACTGGCCGAGCCGCAGCCGGGTCTGGAGCTCACCCGACGGACACCCCGTGGAGGCGATCAACCCCTCCGACCACTGGGAGATCGTCTCCTTGTCCATCCGCGGCCACTTCTGCAGCCACCCCTCCGCGTACGCGTCCGAGGACAACCGGAACAGGTTGTGCAGACCCGTGCTGTTCGCCGCCCAGATCGTCTTGTGCGTGTAACCACCCGAACCCGACACGTCGTCGCGCTTCTGATGCGGCTGGCCCCACTTGATCTTCCGCTTGTTGCGCCGCGACTCCGGCGCCACATACGCCTCGATCCCGATGATCGGCGTCACGCCCGCCTTCTTCGCCGAATGGAAGAAGTCGTACGCCCCGTGCAGGTTGCCGTGGTCGGACATGGCGACATGCGTCATGCCCATCTCATTGCACGCGTCGAACATGTCCTTGAGCCGCGCGGCACCGTCGAGCAGCGAGTACTGAGTGTGCACGTGCAGGTGCGTGAAGGGCGGCTTGGTCACGGCGGAAGGCCTCCGGAGAACGCTGGGCGACAGGCTGCGGACAGTCTGGGGGGACAGCGTGGAAGTCTAATCCGGAGCACTGACAGTCGGCGGGCACTCGGGGGTACGGTCGAGCGTTGGAAGGGACGGAACATCTGTCCCCGAGGGACGGAGCCCCCGTCCACATGCAGGGACGGAGCCCCCGTCCACATGTCACGCATCACCCTGCACCAGGAGGCACCCAGCGATGTCGGTCAAGCAGCCCACTGCTGAGCAGCGCGGCGAGCAGATCCTCGCCGTCTTCGACACCGCGTTCGGCGAGCTGCTCGCCGCGGACCCCGCCGCGTTCCGGGTGAAGTTCCGGAAGATGGCCGCCTCCGCCTTCGCGTTCTACCGCGGCACGGCCTGCCTGTTCTACGACGACCTGGAGCGCGAGCAGCACGGCGGCCCCTACCTGGACGACCGTACGGGCAGGGTGTGGATCCACGGCGACCTGCACGCGGAGAACTTCGGCACGTACATGGACGCCCAGGGCCGGCTGATCTTCAATGTGAACGACTTCGACGAGGCGTACGTCGGCCCCTTCACCTGGGACCTGAAGCGCTTCGCCGCCTCCGTCGCCCTGATCGGCTACACGAAGGCGCTCGGCGACGACCAGATCACCGAGCTCGTGCGGACCTACGCGACGGCGTACCGCGACCGGATCCACGACCTGGCGACGGGCGCCAAGAGCGACGAGGTGCCGCCCTTCACCCTGGACACCGCCCAGGGCCCCCTCCTGGACGCGCTGCGCGACGCCCGCTCCCTGACCCGCTTCGGGCTGCTCGACTCGATGACGGAGATCCGGGACTTCGAGCGCCGCTTCGCGCCGGGCGGCGGCTCCATCGAGCTCGACGCCGCCACGCGCTACAAGGTGCTCGCCGCCTTCGACGGCTACCTGGAGACCCTGCCGGAGTCCTCCCTCACCCGCCCCGACTCCTACCGCGTGAAGGACGTCGTCGGCCGCCGCGGCATCGGCATCGGCTCCGCGGGCCTGCCCTCGTACAACATTCTCCTGGAGGGCAACAGCGACGCCCTGGAGAACGACGTCGTGATCTACCTCAAGCAGGCGCAGACCCCCGCGGTCTCGCGGCACATCACGGACCCGGCCGTCCGTGGCTACTTCCAGCACGAGGGCCACCGCACGGTGATCTCGCAGCGCGCGCTGCAGGCGCACGCCGACCCGTGGCTGGGCTGGACCGAGCTGGACGGCGCCGGCCAGCTGGTCGCCGAGGTCTCGCCGTACGCGGTCGACCTGGACTGGTCCGACATCGACGACCTGGACGAGATCTCCTCGGTCGTCGCCGACCTGGGCCGTGCCACGGCCACGATGCACGCCGCGGCGGACGACGAGAGCGGGCACTCGGACCTGGTGCCGTTCTCCACGGAGCGCGCCATCGACGCGGCGATCGCGGGCGACGAGGAGGGCTTCGCGGACCTGCTCGTCGACTTCGCGCACAGCTACGGAGCCCGCGCCCGCGCCGACCACCAGATCTTCGTCGACCTGTTCCGCAACGGCCGGATTCCGGGGCTTTAGGCTCCCGCGGGTGCCCGTACCCCCGGCGGAAGCCATGGGGGAACTCACAGGGACCCTTGAGGAACCTCCCACAGGAACACATGGCACACTCCTCGGCGATGGACATATCCGGGACCCAGCTCAGAGCCGTGCGCGCGGCGCTGTTCACGGCGCTCGTCGTGACGCTCTCCACCGCGTCGCACGTGCTGCTGTCCCGCGTCCCCCTGCCGCCGACCACCGTCGCGGCCATCGCCGCCGCCGTCTTCGCCCTCGCCTACGCGATGGCGGGGCGCGAGCGGGGCTACGGGCGGATCGCCGCGCTGCTGATCCCCCTGGAGCTGGCCGCCGACACCGTGTTCACCGCGGGCCAGCACGTCTGTTACGGCGAGGCGGGCGGTCCCGTCGCGGGGCCGCTGCGCTCCTTCGGCTTCGACGTGCTGTGCGGCGGGGCGCCCGTCGGCACGCCCCTGGCCCGCATGGCGGCCGAGGGCCATCACGGCGCCGCCGTGCTCCTCGCGGACGTCGAGCCGGGCGCCGCCTGGCTGCTGCTCGGCGCGCACGTCGGCGTGGGCCTCCTGGCCGCCGCCTGGCTCCGGCGCGGCGAGCAGGCGCTGGCCCAGCTGCTGCGCGCGGTCGCCGCCGCCACGTTCCGGCCGCTGCTGATCGCGGTCGCCGCGCTCACCACCTGCCCCCGGCCCGTCCGCCGCCCGCCGCGCCCCGAGCGCCGGGTCAGGGCGGCCCGTACGAGGCTGCTCGTGCACTTCGTGGGGCGGCGTGGACCGCCGTGCTCGGCCGTTCACGCCTGAGCACCGCACCCCCACGCAGTCATTCACACGGAGAAAAGATCATGAGCAAGCGCAACAGCCAGGCCGCCAAGTCCGCCGCCCGCGAGCGCATCCGCGCCCAGCAGGAGGCCGAGCGCAAGCGCGAGAAGCGCAAGCGCGGCATCATCGTCGGCGTCTCGATCGTCGGCGTCCTCGCGATAGCGGGCGGCGTCGGCTACGCCGTCATGCAGTCCAACAAGCCCGGCTACTGGGAAGAGGCCAAGGACGCCAAGCTGGTCAAGCCGGCGAACACCGAGGGCAAGGACGGCACGACCGTCGTCCTCGGCAAGGACTCCGCGAAGAAGACCCTCAAGGTCTACGAGGACCCGCGCTGCCCGGTCTGCGCCGCGTTCGAGCAGACGGTCGGCCCGACGGTCGAGAAGGACCTGAAGGACGGCAAGTACAAGATCCAGTTCATCGGCGCCACCTTCCTCGACCGCAACATCCCCGGCGAGGGCTCCAGGAACGCCCTGAGCGCGCTCGGCGCCGCTCTGAACGTCAGCGACGACGCCTTCCTCGAGTACAAGAAGGTGCTCTTCTCCGCGAAGAACCACCCCTCGGAGCAGGACGACAAGTTCAAGGACGACTCGGTCCTCCTCAAGGCCGCCGACGAGGTTCCCGCGCTCAAGAAGAGCGCGGCCTTCACGAAGGACGTCAAGAACGGGACGTTCGACCGGTGGGCTCTGGAGATGTCGAAGAAGTTCGACGAGAACAAGGACGGCGTCCAGGGCACCCCCTCCTTCGTCATGGACGGCAAGCAGCTGACCGGCCCCGGCTCCAAGAACGCGCCCAGCACGGTCGAGGACTACAAGAACGCGATCGACAAGGCCCTCAAGGGCTGACCTGACGCACAACACCGCGCGCCGACAGGGCCGGTGGGCAAAGAGCGGGCGAACTCGTGGAGTTCGCCCGCTCTTTGCGATTACCGATCAGTAAGGTGATCGGCTGTGACCAGTCGATTCCCCGCGGAAACACCCGCCTCTTCCCTGACGCCGCGCCGCCGTACCGTCGTCAAGGCCGCCGCCGCGACCGCCGTGCTCGGCGCGCCGCTCGCCGCCATACCGGCGCACGCCGCCGACAGACCCGCGTTCCTCCACGGAGTCGCCTCGGGAGACCCGCTGCCCGACGGCGTCCTGCTGTGGACGCGCGTGACGCCCACCCCCGATGCCGTGCCGGGTTCCGGCAAGGGGCCCGACACCGAGGTGCGTTGGGAGGTCGCCGAGGACAAGGGCTTCACCCGGGTCGTCGGGCACGGCAGCACCACCGCGCGTGCGGCGTCCGACCACACGGTCAAGGCCGACGTAAGGGGCTTGCGCCAGGCAGCCACGTATTACTTCCGCTTCTCCGTAGGCGACGTCCACTCCCCCGTGGGACGTACCCGCACCACCCCCGCGCTCGACGCGTCGGCGCCCGGCGTCCGCTTCGGTGTGGTGTCCTGCGCCAACTGGGAGGCGGGCCACTTCTCCCCCTACCGCCACCTCGCGGCCCGCACCGAGCTCGACGCGGTCCTCCACCTCGGCGACTACATCTACGAGTACCGCAGCGGCGAGTACCCCTCCGCCGAGTACGTCGTCCGTCCGCACGAGCCGCGCCACGAGATCACCACGCTCGCCGACTACCGCGTCCGGCACGGCCTCCACAAGACCGACCCGGACGCGCAGGCGATGCACGCGGTGCACCCGGTCATCGCGATCTGGGACGACCACGAGTTCGCCGACAACGCCTGGTCGGGTGGCGCGGTCAACCACAGCCCCGAGACCGAGGGCGGCTGGGCGGGGCGCATGGCGGCGGCCAAGCAGGCCTACTTCGAGTGGATGCCGGTGCGCCCCTCCACGGAAGGCACCGTCTACCGCCGCGTGCGCTTCGGCAGGCTGGCCGATCTGCACCTGCTCGACCTGCGGTCCTTCCGCTCCGAGCAGGCGGGGTTCGGCAGCGGCGACGTCGACGACCCGGACCGCACGATCACGGGCCGGGCCCAGCTCGACTGGCTCAAGGCCGGTCTGGCCGGCTCGGACGCGGCCTGGAAGCTGGTCGGCACCTCGGTGATGATCTCGCCGGTCGCCTTCGGCTCCCTGCCGGCCCATCTGCTCGAACCCCTCGCGGAGTTGCTCGGCCTGCCCAAGGAGGGCCTCGCCATCAACGCCGACCAGTGGGACGGCTACACGGACGACCGCAAGGAACTCATCGCCCACCTGCGCGACAACAGGATCCGCAACACCGTCTTCCTGACCGGCGACATCCACATGGCCTGGGCGAACGACGTGCCGGTGAAGGCCGCCACGTACCCGTTCTCGGCCTCGGCCGCCACGGAGTTCGTGGTCACCTCGGTCAGCTCGGACAACGTCGACGACATGCTGCACGTCGCCCCGCACACGGTCTCGCTCGTGGCCGCGGGCGCCCTCAAGGCCGCCAACCGCCATGTGAAGTGGCTCGACATGGACTCGCACGGCTACGGAGTCCTCGACGTCACGGCCGAGCGCTCGCAGATGGACTACTACGTGGTCTCCGACCGGACCGACCCCAAGGCCACCTCGTCCTGGGCCCGCTCGTACCGCACGCTCAACGGCACGCAGAAGGTGGAGCGGGTGCACGCACCCGTGCGCTGACCGCCCGCACGTCCTGATCCCCGGGTCCGAAAGCGGCCTCCGGGGATCAGGGCGCGTCCCCAGGGATCAGAGGGTGTCCAGGAAGCCGAGCGCCGTGCGCCACGTAGCCTCCGCGGCCTCGGCGTCGTAGTCGTCGAGGTCCGGGTCGGTGTAGAGGTGCCCGGCGCCCGCGTAGCGGTAGATCTCCACGTCGGCGCCGGCCCGCCCCATCCGCAGGTACCAGGCGCTCAGCCAGTCGTCCGACTCGAAGGGGTCGGGCTCGGCGACGTGCAGCTGCACGGGCAGCTCGTCCACCGACGCGTTCTGCGCGAGATCGGAGGTGCCGTGCAGGAGCAGCAGGCCGCGGGCCTTCTCGTCGCCGAGGGCGAGGGTCTGCGCGGTCGCGGCGCCGAGCGCGAAGCCGGCGTACACCAGGCCGCGCTCCGAGTAGGGCGCGGCGGCGAGGATGGCCCGCTTCAGGATCTCGTCCTTGCCGAGCTCGTTCTGGTAGGTCCTGCCTTCCTCGACGTCGTCGAAGACGCGGCCCTCGAAGAGGTCGGGGGTCCACACCTCGTGCCCGGCGGCACGCAGCCGGTCGGCCGCCGCGTGCACCGCGGGCCGCAGGCCGTACGTCGAATGGAAAAGCACGATGTTCATGGGGCCATCGTGCCATCCGGCCCCGCCCCCTACCCTCGGAGGCATGGAGAACGTACTGCGTCCGTTGATCGTGGTCGGCGGCTCGGTCGTGCTCACGGTGATCGTCGGCTGGCTGGCCGACGTGTTGTTGCGCCGGGCCGACGAACGGCACCACGAGACCCCCCTGTGGGGCCTGCTGCGCCGCTGCCGCGTGCCCCTTCAAGTTGTCCTGTGCACCGGCCTCCTCAGAGGCTCCTACCAGCAGACCAAGATCGCCGCGGATTACTCGCCGGTCATCGGCCGCGTGCTCACCCTCGTCCTCATCGGCTCCACCGCCTGGCTGCTCGTGCGGATCGCGCTGGCGATAGTCGAGTCCTCGTACGCGCGTTACGCCGCCGTCCACCGCGATCCGGCCCGGGTCCGCCGCGTCCGTACGCAGGTGACCCTCATCCAGCGGGTGGTCACCGCGATCGTCGGGGTCGTGGCCGCCGCCGCGATGCTCCTGACGTTTCCCGCGATGCAGGCCGCGGGGGCCTCGCTGCTGGCCTCCGCGGGCATCCTCGGCATCGTCGCGGGTGTCGCCGCCCAGTCCACCCTCGGCAACCTCTTCGCGGGGCTGCAGATCGCCTTCGGCGACATGGTGCGGCTCGGGGACACGGTCGTGGTGGACGGCGAGTGGGGCACGGTCGACGAGATCACGCTGACCTTCCTGACCGTCCGGACCTGGGACGAGCGCCGGATCACCATGCCCGTGTCGTACTTCACGTCGAAGCCCTTCGAGAACTGGTCCCGGGGCGGCGCCGAGATGACCGGCACGGTCTTCTTCCACCTGGACCACTCGGCGCCCGTCGTGCGGATGCGCGAGCAGCTCCACGACATCCTGCGCGACTGCGCGGCCTGGGACGGCAGGGACTGGGGCCTCGCGGTGACCGACACCACACCGACCACCCTTCAGATCCGTGCCCTGGTCACCGCCAAGGACGCGGACGACATCTGGACGGTGCGGGTCACGGTGCGCGAGCAGCTGGTCCGCTGGCTCACCG
This sequence comes from Streptomyces sp. NPDC040622, assembly GCF_055593965.1. Classification (NCBI taxonomy): domain Bacteria; kingdom Bacillati; phylum Actinomycetota; class Actinomycetes; order Kitasatosporales; family Streptomycetaceae; genus Streptomyces; species Streptomyces sp. NPDC040622. Next base: position 26,560 of record NZ_JBVIXD010000016.1, read on the forward strand.
AGCACCACCCCTACGCGCTGCCGAAGGTCACCACGGCCACGGCCGAGCCGCCGCCCAACGGTCACAAGCCGCGCCCCTTCCACAAGACGTTCTCGCCGGACGTGCCGCGCACGGGACGCGGCTGAGGCCGGCCGCCCGCGGTCGAGCCGGGCTCCGGACGCTCACCGCAGGCTGCGCATGTCGAGGTGGTGCAGGACCCGGTCGACGACCTCGGGGTCCGCGCCGACCTCGCTGCGCGCGGCGAGCACCTCGTGGCGGGCGGCCGACATCATCTCGCGCTGGATGCGCTGGAAGGCCTTGAGACGGTCCACGCGCTTGGCGTACCGCTCGCGGCGCTCGTCGTCGAGGAGGTCGGGGCTGATCCTGGTCCCGATGTCGAACGCGCCGCGCTGCAACCGCTCGGAGACGTCGTCGGGGAGCTCCTCGACCTCCTCGATCTCCTTGAGACGGCGCTTGGCCGCCTTGGCGGCGCGCAGCGCGAGCTCACGCTCCAGTTCCCTCTCCGCGTCCGCGTCCGCGCGTACGCCGAGCCGCTTCACCAGCCAGGGCAGGGTGAGTCCCTGGGCGACGAGCGTCGCCATGATGACGCAGAACGCGATGAAGATGATCTCGTCACGGGCCGGGAACGGAGTCCCGTCGTCCGTCTTGAGCGGAATGGCGAGCGCCAGCGCGACCGACGCCACGCCGCGCATCCCCGACCACCACATGACGACGGTCTCGCGCCAGGTGGTCGGGATCTCCTCGTCGACGTCCCGCCGCTTGTGCAGCCGCTTGGCAAGCCAGGTCGCGGGCAGCAGCCAGAGCAGGCGCACGCCGACGACGACGCCGACGATCGCCGCGCCCCAGCCGAACATCTGCCACTGGTGGCCGCGCGCGATGCCGAAGACGTTGTGCAGCTCCAGGCCGATGAGCCCGAACGCGATGCCGGTGACCAGGGTGTCGACGATCTGCCAGAAGGTCTGGCCGGTGATCCGCCCGAGCACGTCGTCGGCGTCGACGGCGTTCTCCGCGAGGTAGAGCGCCGTGGTGAGGACGGCGAGCACCCCGGAGCCGAGCAGTTCCTCGGCGAGCACGTAGCTGACGAACGGCACGAGGAGGGTCAGGCCGGTCTGCAGGGTGGCGTCGCCGAGCAGCCCCATGAGCTTGTTGGTGAGCCAGCCGAGCACGAGACCGACGAGGACGGCGACCACGCCCGACAGCACCAGCAGACCCACGGCGGAGGGCAGGGAGAACGTTCCGCTCATCGCCGCGGCGATCGCCACGTGGTAGAGCACGATCGCCGTGACGTCGTTGAAGAGCCCCTCGCCCTCCAGGATCGACACGAGCCTGCGCGGCAGTCCGAGCGATCCGGCGACCGCGGTCGCGGCGACGGGGTCGGGCGGCGCGACGAGCGCCCCGAGGGCCACGGCGGCGGCGATCGGCAACCCCGGCACGACGGCGTTGGCCACCGCGGCGACGGCCGCCGTCGTCACGAAGACCAGAGCCACGGCGAGCAGGAAGATGGGGCGCACGTTGGCCGTGAACTGCCGCCACGAGGTGCGCTGCACGGAGGCGTAGAGCAGCGGCGGCAGGACCAGCGGAAGGATGTAGTCCGGTGGGATCTCGACGTTGGGCACGAACGGCAGCAGGGCCATGCCGATCCCGACCAGCGTCATCAGGACCGGCGCGGGCAGCCCGAGCCGGTCTCCCAGGGGCACGGTGAGCACAGCACCGAGCAGCAGGATGAGCACCAGCGCCAGTTGATCCACGGTCTGCACTCCGGCGGTCGAGACTTGGACGATCAAGACCTCAACCCTGCCACGCATTCCGCGCCAACCGGACCAATGCGGCATATTCCCCGCTCGCGGCGAGGACTCGGCCGGGCGCTACCGGCCACCGGCAGAATCCGGCTACCGGCTACCGGCTACCGGCTACCGGCCGAGCGACTTCCGCATCGCGCGGTGCGGAATCCCCGCGTCGGGGAACTCCGGCCCGTACGCCTCGTACCCGAGACGCTCGTAGAACCCCAGGGCGTGCGTCTGCGCGTGCAGGTCCACCGCGGTCAGGCCACGCGCGCGTGCCGCGTCCTCGATGGCCCGGACCAGGGAGGCCCCCACGCCGAGCCCGCGCGCCGCCCGCGTCACCGCCAGCCGCCCGAGGGCGCCCACCCCGGCGTCGCCGCCGTTCTTCGCAGCCGCGGCGGAACCGGTCAGGAGCCGGCCCGTGCCCAGCGGCACACCGTCCTCGCGCACCGCGAGGACGTGCACCGCCCCGGCGTCGTACGCGTCGTACTCCAGGTCTTCCGGCACCTGCTGCTCGGCCACGAAGACGTCCTTGCGGACCGTGAAGCAGGCCTCGAGGTCATCCGTGCCCTGCGCGACCCGGATGGTCACGGCGCTCACGAGCTCTCCGCCCGCACCCGGTCCAGCGCCAGCTGCAGGTCCTCGGGGTACTGGCTCTCGAACTCCGCCCACTGCCCGTCGCCCGGGTGCTCGAAGCCGAGCCGGACGGCGTGCAGCCACTGGCGCGTGAGGCCGAGGCGCTTGGCGAGCGTCGGGTCCGCGCCGTACGTCAGGTCGCCCACGCAGGGGTGCCGGTGGGCCGCCATGTGCACGCGGATCTGGTGGGTGCGGCCCGTCTCCAGCTTGATGTCGAGCAGGGAGGCCGCGCGGAACGCCTCGATGAGGTCGTAGTGCGTCACGGAGGGCTTGCCCTCGGCCGTGACCGCCCACTTGTAGTCGTGGTTCGGGTGGCGCCCGATCGGGGCGTCGATGGTGCCGCTCATCGGGTCGGGGTGGCCCTGCACCAGCGCGTTGTAGCGCTTGTCGACCGTGCGCTCCTTGAACTGGCGCTTCAGGGAGGTGTACGCACGCTCGGACTTGGCGACCACCATCAGGCCGGAGGTGCCGACGTCCAGGCGGTGCACGATGCCCTGGCGCTCGGCGGCACCGGAGGTCGAGATGCGGTAGCCGGCCGCCGCGAGGCCGCCGATCACGGTCGTCCCGGTCCAGCCGGGGCTCGGGTGCGCGGCCACGCCGACCGGCTTGACGATCACGACGATGTCGTCGTCGTCATGGACGATCTCCATGCCTTCGACGGGCTCGGCGACGATCTGCACCGGAGCGGGTGCCTGCGGCATCTCCACTTCCAGCCAGGCGCCGCCGTGCACCCGCTCGGACTTGCCGACCACCGAGCCGTCGACCGCGACCTTCCCCGCCGCGGCGAGCTCGGCGGCCTTCGTACGGGAGAACCCGAACATGCGCGAGATGGCGGCGTCGACGCGCTCGCCCTCCAGGCCGTCCGGCACGGGCAGGGTACGGATCTCGGGAATCGTGCTCACCCATTGAGTATGCAGGAGTGCACCGACACTCCCGCACCACAGGCTCCCGCCGAGGGCCCCGCTCCCGGCGAGGAGGGGCCTCAGTCCTTGTGGACGGTGCCGTCCGGGTCCAGGCCGCGGAAGGAGAGCAGCACGATCAGGATGCCGCCGCAGACGATCGCCGAGTCCGCGAGGTTGAAGACCGCGAAGCCCTTCGGGGCGATGAAGTCGACCACCGCGCCCTCGAAGACGCCCGGCGAGCGGAACAGCCGGTCGGTGAGGTTGCCGAGCGCACCGCCGAGCAGCAGGCCGAGCGCGATCGCCCACGGCAGGCTGTAGAGCTTGCGGGCGAGGCGGGCGATCACCACGATCACCGCGGCCGCGATGCAGGTGAAGATGATCGTGAAGGCCTCGCCGAAGCCGAAGGCGGCGCCCGCGTTGCGGATGGCCGAGAGGCGGAGCCAGTCCCCGACGAGCTCGATCGGCTCGTGGTGCTCCAGCTTCGCCACCACGATCATCTTGCTGATCAGGTCGAGGGCGTACGCGACGACGGCCACCGCGAACAGCACGGCGATCCTGCGCCTGCCCTTGGCCCGCGGCTCGTCCGGGCCGTCGGCGGCACCGGACCCGCCGGACGTCACCGCCGCCTCATCGGATGTCTCCGCCGCCGCCCCGCCGGGCTTCTTCGCCGCGGTCGCGCCGGACGAGCCCGCCGCGGTCTCCTTCGAGGCGGAACCGGACTGCTCCGGCTCGGCCCCGGCCGCCTCAGGGATGTCCGGCGTACCGATGATGCGCTCCGCCTCTGCCACGTGAGTCCCTCAACCTAGGTACCTGACTGGGGACGAGGGTACGGCACACACGTACGGGGCCCGGCGCCCAGGCCGCGCTCAGTAGCGGCGTTCCTCCTTCTGTTTGCACTCCACGCACAGCGTCGCGCGCGGGAAGGCCTGCATGCGCGCCTTGCCGATCGGGTTGCCGCAGTTCTCGCAGAGGCCGTACGTCCCCGCGTCGAGCCGCTCCAGGGCGCGCTCGGTCTGCTCCAGCATCTCGCGGGCGTTGGCGGCCAGCGCCATCTCGTGCTCCCGCGTGATGTTCTTCGTGCCGGTGTCCGCGTCGTCGTCGCCCGCCCCGTCACCGGAGTCCCGCATCAGCCCCGCCAGGGCCTCCTCGGACGAGCTGATCTCGCTGCTCAGCCGGAGCGCCTCGCTCTGGAGCTCGGCACGGGCCTCGGAGACCTCTTCCGGGGTCCAGGGGTCCTCGCCCGGCCGGACCGCGAGCTCGCCGGGCTCCGCGGCGCCGCCCCGCGCCTTGGGCACCGCCGTCGGCTTCTTGGCCGCTGTCGCCGTGCCCGGAGTCTTCTTCGCAACCACCGTCGTGGCTCCCGTCGTCTCCGCGGCCTCAGCCGCATCCTCGGCCGCGGACGCGGCCGTCTTCTTGGCCGTGCTCTTCTTGGCCGTGCTCGCATGCGCCGTGCTCTTCTTGGCGGCCGTCTTCTTCGCGGTCGTCTTCTTCGCGGGGACGGCCTTCTTGGCAGCGCTCTCAGGGGCCTCGTCGGCCCCGGCGTCCTGAGCGACCGCCTCCTGGTCCGCCGCGCCCTTGTCCGCCGCCTCGGCAGCACTCTTCTTGGCGGCGGTCTTCTCGGTCACAGCCTTCTTGACCGCCTTCTTCGCCGCGCCCTTCTTCGCCGTCTTCTTGGCCGCCTGCTTGGCCGCCGTCTTGGCCACGGTCTTCTTCGCCGCGGCCCGGGGCGCCGCCGGCTCCGCCTCCTCGCCGGAGGAGGGCTCGCCGGCCGTGCCCGCGGCGCCGGCCGTCCGCACCGCCCCGTGCGTGCTCTTCTTTCCGCTCACATCCTTGGCCGTCGCAGCGGCCGCGCCTGTGGATCTGCCGGACGCCGACTGCTGTACGGCGGTCTTCTTCGCCACCATGGCCGCGGCCCCTTCACATATTGTGATCTTGCTCGCGAATCGTGCTGGGACGATAAATCGACTCCAGACCCGCGGCAACGGGGCACGCCGCCCGATTCCCCCGCCCCGCGGGTCCCGCGCGGCGAGTCTGCAAGCGTTGTGCCCAACTCCCTGCCGGGTAATCCGCCGCCCGGAGCGCGCCGGGAACCGCCCGGCCCGCGGGGCGCCGTTCGGGTCACACCCCGCCCGCGCGCCGCCCGCCGCCGGACTCCCGCAAAACCGGTCGGCCGCCCCGCCCCGTGCGCCGTACACTGGGCGGCAGCGAGAAGCGTGGATGGGGACGAGTAGCGGCGTGAGCGGCCAGGAGCGACCCGGGGACGGTGTGAGCCCGGGGGCCAGCGCGACGTGAAGATCACCCCGGAGCCGCCGGAAGAACGCCGAGGCCGCCGTGCCGAGGCCAGTAGAGCCGGTTTCGCGACCCCAATGAGGGGGCTCACCGGCGCGAACGTCGTTCCGGAGGGCCAAGGAGGGTGGTACCGCGGGAGCGCGCCGCACCAGGCGCACACGGCTCTCGTCCCTCCGACGGAAGGCAGCACATCCGTTGGAGGAGTTCGTTGATGACGCCGCCGCAGTACCGCCAGGTGCCCGCCCAGGTCGACCTGCCCGCCCTCGAGCACGCCGTGCTCGACTTCTGGGACGAGCAGAAGATCTTCGCCAAGAGCCTCGAGCAGTCCGAGGGTCGCCCCGAGTGGGTGTTCTACGAGGGCCCGCCCACGGCCAACGGCATGCCGGGCGCCCATCACATCGAGGCCCGCGTCTTCAAGGACGTCTTCCCGCGCTTTCGCACCATGCGGGGCTACCACGTGGCCCGCAAGGCCGGCTGGGACTGCCACGGCCTGCCCGTGGAGCTCGCCGTCGAGAAGGAGCTCGGGTTCAGCGGCAAGAAGGACATCGAGGCGTACGGCATCGCCGCGTTCAACGCCAAGTGCCGTGAGTCCGTGACCCGGCACACCGACGCCTTCGCCGACCTCACGACCCGCATGGGGTACTGGGTCGACCTCGACGACGCGTACCGGACGATGAACCCGGAGTACGTGGACTCGGTCTGGTGGTCCCTGAAGGAGATCTTCAACAAGGACCTGCTCGTCCAGGACCACCGCGTCGCCCCCTGGTGCCCCCGCTGCGGCACGGGCCTGTCCGACCACGAGCTGGCCCAGGGCTACGAGACGGTCGTCGACCCCTCGGTCTACGTCCGTTTCCCCCTCACCTCCGGTCCCCTCGCGGGCCGGGCCGCCCTCCTGGTCTGGACGACGACTCCCTGGACCCTGGTCTCCAACACCGCCGTGGCCGCGCACCCCGACGTCACGTACGTCGTCGTGACGGACGGCGAGGAGAAGCTCGTCGTCGCCCAGCCGCTCGTCGAGAAGGCACTCGGCGAAGGATGGGAGACGACCGGCGAGAGCTTCACCGGCACCGAGATGGAGCGTTGGACCTACCAACGTCCCTTCGACCTGGTGGAGTTCCCGGCTCCGGCCCACTTCGTCGTCAACGCCGACTACGTGACGACCGAGGACGGCACCGGTCTGGTCCACCAGTCCCCCGCCTTCGGTGAGGACGACCTCAAGGTCTGCCGCTCCTACGGCCTGCCGGTGGTGAACCCGGTCCGCCCCGACGGCACCTTCGAGGAGGACGTCCCGCTCGTGGGCGGTGTCTTCTTCAAGAAGGCGGACGAAACCCTCACCAAGGACCTCGACGAGCGCGGCCTGCTCTTCCGGCACATCGCGTACGAGCACAGCTACCCGCACTGCTGGCGCTGCCACACGGCGCTCCTCTACTACGCGCAGCCCTCCTGGTACATCCGCACCACGGCCATCAAGGACCGTCTCCTCCAGGAGAACGAGAAGACCAACTGGTTCCCCGACTCGGTCAAGCACGGCCGCTTCGGCGACTGGCTGACCAACAACGTCGACTGGGCGCTCTCCCGCAACCGCTACTGGGGCACCCCGCTGCCCATCTGGCGCTGTGAGGAGAACCACCTCACCTGCGTCGGCTCGCGCGCGGAGCTCTCCGACCTGACCGGCACCGACCAGTCGGAGCTCGACCCGCACCGCCCGTTCATCGACGAGGTCACGTTCCCGTGCCCCCAGTGCGAGAACACGGCCACGCGCGTGCCGGAGGTCATCGACGCCTGGTACGACTCGGGCTCGATGCCGTTCGCGCAGTGGGGCTACCCGTACAAGAACAAGGAGCTCTTCGAGAGCCGCTACCCGGCACAGTTCATCTCGGAGGCCATCGACCAGACGCGCGGGTGGTTCTACACGCTGATGGCCGTCGGCACCCTGGTCTTCGACAAGTCCTCCTACGAGAACGTGGTGTGCCTCGGCCACATCCTCGCCGAGGACGGCCGCAAGATGTCCAAGCACCTGGGCAACACCCTGGACCCGATCCCGCTCATGGACCAGCACGGCGCCGACGCCGTGCGCTGGTTCATGGCGGCCGGCGGCTCCCCGTGGGCAGCCCGCCGCGTGGGCCACGGCACGATCCAGGAGGTCGTCCGCAAGACCCTCCTCACGTACTGGAACACGGTCGCCTTCCAGGCGCTGTACGCCCGTACGTCGAAGTGGGCCCCCAGCGACGCCGACCCGGCGCCCGCGGAGCGCCCCCTCCTGGACCGCTGGCTGCTCAGCGAGCTGCACGCGCTCACCGACCAGGTCACCCAGGCCCTGGACAGCTACGACACCCAGCGCGCGGGCAAGCTCCTGTCCGTCTTCGTGGACAACCTCTCCAACTGGTACGTCCGCCGCTCCCGCCGCCGCTTCTGGCAGGGCGACAAGGCGGCGCTGCGGACCCTGCACGAGGTCGTGGAGACGATCACGCGCCTGCTGGCCCCGCTGACGCCGTTCATCGCGGAGCGGGTCTGGCAGGACCTGGTCGTGCCGGTCACCCCGGACGCCCCGGAGTCGGTGCACCTGTCCTCCTGGCCCGAGGCGGACCTCTCCGCCATCGACCCGGAGCTCTCCCAGCAGATGGTGCTCGTACGCCGTCTCGTCGAGCTCGGCCGCGCCACGCGCGCGGAGTCGGGCGTCAAGACCCGTCAGCCCCTGTCCCGCGCGCTGATCGCGGCCACGGGCTTCGATTCGCTCAACCCGGAGTTGCACGCCCAGATCACCGAGGAGCTCAACGTCTCCTCGCTGGCGTCACTCTCCGAGGTCGGCGGTTCCCTGGTCGACACGACCGCCAAGGCGAACTTCCGCGCGCTCGGCAAGCGGTTCGGCAAGGGCGTCCAGGCGGTCGCCAAGGCCGTCGCCGAGGCCGACGCCGCCGCGCTCTCCCTGGCCCTGCGCGAGGGCACGGCCTCGGTCGAGGTCGACGGCGAGACGGTGTCGCTGGCCCCGGACGAGGTGATCATCACGGAGACCCCGCGCGAGGGCTGGTCGGTGGCGTCCGAGTCCGGTGCCACGGTCGCCCTTGACCTGGAGATCACGGACGAGCTGCGCCGCGCGGGCCTGGCCCGTGACGCGATCCGCATGATCCAGGAGGCCCGCAAGAACAGCGGCCTGGACGTGGCGGACCGGATCGCCCTGCACTGGAGCTCCACGGACCCGGCGGTCGCCACGGCCCTCTCCGAGCACGCCGGGCTCATCGCGGACGAGGTCCTCGCCACGGAGTTCGTGACCGGGGACAGCGACCAGGCCGACGACTCCTTCGGACAGCCGTTCACGGACGACTCCCTGCAGCTGACGTTCCGCCTGCGCAAGGCGTAGGCACCCGCACGACGACCGAGGGCCCGGCCCCGCCGAAGATCTTGGCGGGGCCGGGCCCTCGGCGTTGCGTACCCACGTACAGATGAACGTTTCTGCGCCCTCCCTGCGACCGGCGCGCTCCCCGCGACCGGCACGCAGCACGGCACAGCAAAGGGCCGGGCCCCCGGAGATTCTCCGGGGGCCCGGCCCTGAACGCTGCCGACGCCTATGGCGTGGGAACGCCCGTCAGTTGTCGTCCTCGTCGATGAGGAAGCCACGCATCGGCGACGGAGCCTGCTGCATCGGAGCGGGGCCCTGCGGCCGCACCGGCGCCATCGGCTGGGTCATCGCCGGGGACATCTGCTGCTGGCCGCCGTAGGACGGACCGCCGGCGGGCTGGTTGGTGCCGCCCATCGACTGGTTGCCGCCGTAGGACGGGGCACCCGCACCGGCCGGAGCCATCGACGGCGCCGGGGACGGCGGCAGCGAGGCGGTGGCCGGAGTGCGCGGCGGAGCGAGCGAGTCGTCCGCCTGCGTCTCCAGCTGGCGCAGCTGCGACTCCAGGTAGGACTTCAGACGCGTGCGGTACTCGCGCTCGAAGCCGCGCAGGTCCTCGACCTTGCGCTCCAGCGTGGCGCGGGCGGACTCCAGGGAGCCCATCGCGACGCGGTGCTTCTCCTGCGCGTCCCGCTCCAGGGCGTCGGCCTTGGCACGGGCGTCACGCTCGAGGCCCTCGGCGCGCGAACGGGCCTCGCCGACGATCTTGTTGGCCTCGGAACGGGCCTCCGCGATCGCCTGGTCGGCGGTCTGCTGCGCGAGCGAGAGCACACGGGCGGCGCTGTCGCCACCGGGGCCCTGGCCGGGCTGCGGCATCTGCGGGCCGCCCATGGGACCGCCGCCCATGGGACCACCCATGGGGCCGCCCATCGGACCCTGGCCCATCGGGCCGGGACCACCCTGCGGACCGCCCTGGGGGCCGTGTCCACTGGGGCCTGCGGGCAGCTGCGGCGCACCGCCGGGCAGCTGCGGCGGGCCGCCCATGGGGCCACCCATCTGCTGCTGCGGCTGGACCGGCTGCGGGCCCGATATTGCGGCAGGCACGGGGGCACCGGGACCGCGCTGGTCCTGGGGGCCGGGCCCGTCGGGGCCCTTGCGCATGCCGCCCTGCTGCTGGTTCTGCGCGGCGGCACGGGTGGCCGCGGCCAGCTTGGCGCGCAGGTCCTCGTTCTCGCGGAGCAGGCGGGTCAGTTCGGCTTCGACCTCATCGAGGAAGGCATCGACCTCGTCCTCGTCATAGCCTTCTCGGAGGCGGACGGTCGTGAACTGCTTGTTCCGCACGTCCTCGGGGGTCAACGGCATCTCTTCACCTCAACGTAGTCGTCGGCATTCGGCAAGACCGTATCGTTCACAAGCCGCTCACGACGGTGATCAGGATGTAGACGATGATCATCAGTACGAAGAAGGACAGGTCGAGCGCCACGCCCCCGAGACGCAGCGGCGGAATGAACCGCCGCAGAAGCTTGAGCGGTGGATCAGTGACAGTGTAGGTGGCCTCCAGAACGACCACCATTGCCTTGCCGGGTTGCCATGAGCGGGCGAACTGGAAGACGTAGTCCATGACCAACCGGAAGATCAGCACGATGAGGAAGCACATCAGCGCGATGTAGAGCACTTGCACGACCACGCCCATGTTCGCGGTTCCCTCTCCCCTGTTACTCGTACTTCGTCGTTCCGGTACTGCGTCTAAGGCAACTACTGCATCTACTGCGTCTCAGCTCTGGTTGAAGAACCCGCCCTCTGCGATGCGAGCCTTGTCCTCCGCCGTTACATCGACGTTAGCAGGCGACAACAGGAACACCTTCTGCGTCACTCGCTCAATGCTGCCATGCAGACCGAAGACCAGACCGGCGGCAAAGTCGACAAGTCGCTTCGCATCCGTGTCGTCCATCTCGGTCAGATTCATGATCACCGGAGTGCCCTCACGGAAGTGTTCCCCGATGGTACGGGCCTCGTTGTAGGTCCGGGGGTGCAATGTGGTGATGCGGTAGGGCTCCCGCTCGGACACGACCTTGGGCATGATCACCGGTGCGTTCTTCTCCAGGCTCTGGCGTTCAGGTGTGATGGATGCCACGGGGGCGATTCGTGCCGGACGTCCGGATTCCGCGGCTAGCGAAGCGGAATGGGGCGCCGGCTCGCGCTGGGCGGGCGGCTGCACCACTCGTACCGATTCGTCCCTTTGTGACTGGTGGGACTGGTGCGACTGATGCGGCGGTTCGTGCCTCCTGCGGTCGCGCTCGGGCTCCGGCTCGGGTTCGAACTCGTCATCGGGGTCGAACCCCGGACCGTCGTACCCATCGTCCTCCACGAGGCCGAGGTAGACCGCCATCTTGCGCATCGCGCCGGCCATGCTCTGAGTCCTCCGCTCTGTGGTGGATCGGCTGTCGTCACCAACTGCCCGCGATCCACGTGGTATCCCCGCCCAACAGCGAGAATGACCATATTTTCTGCTGTGGTCCGACTTCTTGGCGACGTTACCCGAGCCCGGGTCGGACTCCGAGTACCGCCGTACCGACGCGCACATGTGTCGCCCCGGCCGCGACGGCCTCCTCGAGGTCCGCACTCATCCCTGCCGACACCATGTTCGCAGCAGGATGAGCCGCGCGCATGAGGGTTGAGAATTCCATCAACCGCTCGAACGCCGCCTGTTGCCGACCCGCGTACGGCCCGGTGAGCGGCGCGACGGTCATCAGACCGTCGAGCCGCAGTCCCGGCGCACCGGCCACGAGGTCGGCCAACTCTTCGATTCCGCCGGGTCCTGCGCCGCCGCGCTCGCCCCGGCCGTTCTCCTCCGCGTCGAGCGCGACCTGGATCAGGCAGCCGAGCTCGCGCTCCGTGCGCACCGCGGCCGCCGAGAGAGCCGTGACGAGCTTGGGACGATCCACGGACTGCACCATTCCGGCATAACCGACCACGGAACGGACCTTGTTGGTCTGCAGCTGGCCGACGAAGTGCCAGGTGAGGGGCAGATCCGCGCACTCGGCGGCCTTCGGTGCCGCGTCCTGGTCGCGGTTCTCCGCGACGTGCCGCACACCGAGTTCCGACAGGATCCGCACGTCGCTCGCGGGATAGGTCTTCGTGACCACGATCAGGGTCACTTCTTCCCGCTTGCGCCCGGCCGCGACGCAGGCGGCGGCGATGCGCTCCTCGACGGCGGCGAGGTTCGCCGCGAGTTGGGACTTACGTTCCGTCATGCCCTATCAGTCCAGCCAGACATAGCCCGCGAGACGACCGGTGGTCCGGTCGCGGCGGTAGGAGAAGTGGTCACCGGACTCCAGCGTGCACACCGGCGACTGCTCCCGGTCGCGCACCCCGAGCCGTTCCAGTTGGGCGTGCACCCCCGCGCTCACGTCGACCGCCGGGGTGCCCCAGCTCGTCTCGGCGTACGCCGCGGGCTCGACGGCGGCGGCATCGGCGCGCATCGCCTCGGGCACTTCGTAGCATTTTCCGCAGACCGCGGGACCGGTGCGGGCGACGATGCGGCCGGGGTCCGCCCCCAGCTCCACCATCGCCCCGACGGCGGCGGGCACGACGCCCGCCAGCATTCCGGGCCGGCCCGCGTGCGCCGCGGCCACGACCCCGGCGACCGGATCGGCGAGCAGGACGGGCGTGCAGTCGGCGGTCAGAACGGCGAGGGCGAGGCCCGCGCGGGCGGTCACCACCGCGTCGACCGCCGGGATCTCGGCGTCGGGACCCCAGGGTCCTTCGACCACCGCGACGTCGCGGCCGTGCACCTGGTTCATCCAGACGACCCGGTCCGGGTCGACGCCGAGCGAGGTGGCGGCCAGCGTGCGGTTGGTCCGCACGGCCTCGGGGTCGTCGCCGACCGCGCCGCCGAGGTTGAGCTCTTCGTACGGAACGGCGCTCACTCCGCCCCACCTGTCGGTGAAGGCGAAGTGCGCGCCGCTCACGGTGCTGTGCTTGCCTATCACTTCAAGAAGTCCGGCACGTCCAGCTCTTCGGCCTGGCTGTCCTGGTAGGGACGGGCCGGCGGGACCTGCGGCGGGGCCGTCGGCGCGGAGGGTGCCTCGCTCACCGGGGCCGCCTCGGCGGGCTCCGGGGTCGAGGGCTCCTCGCGCGGGGTGACCGTGCCGAGGCCGCCGAAGGCCGGGCGGGAGGATTCCGCGGGCCTTGCGGGCCTTGCGGGCGTCGCGGGCTCCTCGCGCTTGGCCGAGCCGGATGCCGAGCCAAGGACGTTGTCCCGCTTGGACGGTGGCTGCCCGCCGTCGAAGCCCGCCGCGATGACGGTGACCCTGACCTCGTCGCCCAGGGCGTCGTCGATGACGGCGCCGAAGATGATGTTGGCCTCGGGGTGTGCGGCCTCGCTGACCAGCTGCGCCGCCTCGTTGATCTCGAAGAGACCGAGGTCGGAGCCGCCGGAGATGGAGAGCAGCACGCCACGGGCACCGTCGATGGACGCCTCCAGGAGCGGCGAGGAGATCGCCATCTCCGCGGCGGCCACCGCGCGGTCGTCGCCGCGGGCCGAGCCGATGCCCATGAGCGCCGAACCGGCCTCGGACATGACCGACTTGACGTCGGCGAAGTCGAGGTTGATCAGGCCGGGCGTGGTGATGAGGTCGGTGATGCCCTGCACACCGGAGAGCAGGACCTGGTCCGCCGACTTGAAGGCGTCGAGGACGGAGACCTGCCGGTCCGAGATGGACAGGAGCCGGTCGTTGGGGATGACGATGAGGGTGTCGACCTCTTCGCGCAGCTCCGCGATGCCGTCCTCGGCCTGGTTGGCGCGACGACGGCCCTCGAAGGTGAACGGCCGGGTGACCACACCGATGGTGAGGGCGCCGAGCGAGCGCGCGATGTTGGCGACGACGGGTGCGCCGCCCGTGCCGGTGCCGCCGCCTTCGCCGGCGGTGACGAAGACCATGTCGGCCCCCTTGAGGACCTCCTCGATCTCCTCGCGGTGGTCCTCTGCGGCCTTGCGGCCGACGGCCGGATTGGCGCCGGCGCCGAGTCCGCGGGTGAGTTCACGGCCGACGTCGAGCTTGACGTCGGCGTCGCTCATCAACAGGGCTTGCGCGTCGGTGTTGATGGCGATGAACTCGACGCCCTTGAGACCGACCTCGATCATCCGGTTGATGGCATTGACACCACCGCCGCCGACACCGATGACTTTGATGACTGCGAGGTAGTTCTGCGGTGCTGCCACGTCGAAGGCCTCTCGCCTCGAGTTACGTGTCGCCGTTTCGCTCTGCGGCGACACGACGACTGATGCCGAATGGGACGGTCCGAACGCCGACCCGAACCCTAACGTTGAAGTTTAGGGTTACCAGTGTGTCTGTTCCCTGGACTCTTCCGAACAGGACACTAAGTCGACAAGTGGCGCACGTTCAACGAACACGCCGAACCTCCCGTTTTTCTTTTCACCCTATGTGATCAGCCGTAGCGCTGCCGAACCAGGGTGCTGGCCTGCGACGATATGCGTCAACTCCCCGATGACGCGGGGGCGGTGGGGACACTCACATCGAAGTGCCGTGCCTTGGGAGCCGCTTTCATCAGTGCGATGAGGGTGCGGGCTTTCGTACGCCCCTTCTCGCCACTGCCCCAGTCGACGGTGCGTCCGCCGCGCAACTCCAGCGAGATGGAGTCATACGAACGGACCTTGACGTTCCGAGTATCGCGGGCGACGGCTTCGGGCAGGTCACCGGCGACCCGGACGGCCTCCCGGAGGAGCCGGTCGGTGCCGAACCTGCGCAGGCTCGCGGCCCCGCTCTCGTGATCCGGCGTCAATTCGAGCTTCGGCACGCCCTTGGGCGCGTGCTCGACCGTGGCGAATCGCACTCCCTCGGCGTCCACTTCGACGAACTTTCCGCCCTTTTCGATGAGGAGAACGGGCTCGCGCTCCGTCACTTTGAGTCCGATTCCGTGCGGCCACGACCGGACGACGTCAACCGAGTCAATTCGGGGCAATTTTGAGCGCAGCCGGTCTTCGACGGCGTCCGTGTCGACCGAAATCAGTGGGGCCCCGACGGGGGCGTCGGCCGCCTCGATGACTTCTTGGGGGGTCAGGACTCGGGTTCCCGACGCCTTCACGCGCTCCAGGCGCAGCCACTGCGAGCCGTAGAGGACCCACAGGCCGCCGGCGCCGAGCAGCACGGCGAGGACCACCACCACGATGAGGGTGCGCGACCGCGGCACCCGGATGCGGGGCACCCGGATGCGGCGCTCGCGCGGCGGGCGGGGCGGGCCGGACTTCTTCTGCTGCCGTTCGGCGGTGGTCGGTCCGGCCATGGTCCCCTGCCTTCTCACGCGTTGCGGCGTGACGCAATCGCCTCGTACACCATGCCGACGAGCAGCTCGTCGGCGTCCCGGCGGCCGAACTCCGAGGCGGCGCGGGACATCTCGTACAGCCGGTGCGGATCCGCGAGCACGGGCAGAACGTTGCCCTGGACCCACTCGGGCGTCAGTTCCGCGTCGTCGACCAGCAGTCCGCCGCCGGCCTTGACCACCGGCTGGGCGTTGAGCCGCTGTTCGCCGTTGCCGATCGGCAGCGGGACGTAGGCGGCCGGGAGCCCGACGGCGGAGAGTTCGGCGACGGTCATCGCGCCCGCGCGGCAGAGCATCATGTCGGCCGCGGCGTACGCGAGGTCCATCCGGTCCACGTACGGTACCGGGATGTACGGGGGCATCCCCGGCATCTGCTGCACCTGCGGCAATTCGTTCTTCGGTCCGACCGCGTGCAGGATCTGGATCCCCGCGCGCTGCAGCGCCGGCGCGGCCTGCTGGACGACCTCGTTCAGCCGCCGGGCGCCCTGCGAGCCGCCGGAGACCAGCAGGGTCGGCAGGTTGGGGTCGAGGCCGAAGGCGGCGCGCGCCTCCGGGCGGACCCGGGCCCGGTCGAGCGTGGCGATGGTGTGCCGCAACGGGATGCCGATGTAGCGGGAGTTGCGCAGCTTGCTGTCGGGGGTGGCGACGGCCACCCCGGCGGCGTACCGCGAACCGATCTTGTTGGCGAGCCCGGGGCGCGCGTTGGCCTCGTGCACGACGATCGGCGTCCCGGTCCGCTTGGCCGCGAGGTAGCCGGGCAGGGCCACGTAGCCGCCGAAGCCGACGACGCAGTCCGCCTTGGTCCGCTCCAGGATCTGCTCGGCCGCCTTGATGGTGCCGCGCAGCCTGCCCGGGACGGTGATCAGCTCAGGGGTGGGCTTGCGCGGCAGTGGGACGGCCGGGATCAGCGCGAGTTCGTAGCCCCGCTCGGGTACGAGCCGGGTCTCGAGTCCACGCTCCGTGCCCAGGGCCGTGATGCCCACGGTCGGGTCCTGCCTCCGCAGGGCGTCCGCGAGGGCGAGCGCGGGCTCGATGTGGCCGGCGGTCCCCCCACCGGCGAGTACGACATGCACCGAAATTCACCGCTCTCCGGACGAACGCGCCTTGGCGCGCCGTCGCATCGTGTTCCATCTCACCCGAGGTTGCCGCATGGCAAGGGCCGCCTTCGCCGCGGGGTCCGATCGCGCGAAGGCGATGAGGAGTCCGATGGCGAACATGGTCGGCAGCAGGGCCGACCCCCCGTACGAGAACAGCGGGAGCGGGACACCGGCGATCGGCAGCAGACCGAGCACCGCACCGACATTGATCACGGCCTGCGCCGTGATCCAGGTGGTCACGCCTCCCGCGGCATACCTCACGAAGGGGTCCTCCGTGCGTCCGGCCACGCGGATACCCGCATAGCCTAGAGCCGCGAACAGGGCGAGCACCGACAGCGTCCCTGCCAGGCCGAGTTCCTCCCCCGTGATGGCGAAGATGAAGTCGGTGTGCGGTTCAGGCAGTTGACCCCATTTTTCCACACTCGCGCCGAGGCCGGAACCGAAGAATCCACCGGAGGCGAGGGCGTAGATGCCGTGCACGGCCTGCCAGCACTGGTCTCCGGGGCCGGGATCCGTGGCGCCGATGCAGCCGAGCCGGGCCATGCGGTTGGGGCTGGTCTTGATGAGAATCACACCGAGCAGGGCCGCGATGCTGAGCACGCCGGCGAAGAGCCGGGTGGGGGCCCCGGCCAGCCAGAGCAGTCCGAAGAGGATCGCGGTGAGGATGATCGCCGTACCCATGTCGCCGCCGAGCATGATGAGTCCGAGCAGCATGAAGGCGACCGGGACGAGCGGCACCAGCATGTGTTTCCACTGGGTCAAAAGCCGCTTGTCGTGTTTACGTGCGAGCAGGTCGGCGCCCCACAGGACGAGGGCGAGCTTGCCGAACTCACTGGGCTGGAGCTGGAACGGGCCGCCCAGGTAGATCCAGTTCTGGTTGCCGTTGACGCTGCGCCCTATCCCGGGGATCTGCACGAGGACCATCAGGAACACGGTCACCGCGAGCATCGGATAGGCGAGCGCCCGGTGCAGCTTGATGGGCATCCGCATGGCGATCAGCAGCAGGATCGCGCCGAGCACGGCCGCCACGAACTGCTTGCGGAAGAAGTACGAGGCGGGCAGGTTCAGCTGCAGCGCCTGGATCATCGAGGCCGAGTAGACCATCACCAGGCCGAGCACGGTGATGAGCAGACTGCTGCCGAAGATCAGGTAGTACGCCGTGAGCGGCCGGTCCCACGCCTTGCGGACCCTGGAGTAGAGCCGCCGGGGCCCGCTCTCGCCCGGAGGGTGGGAGGCACCTCTGGCGCGTACCGGAGCCGGTCGTTTGGCGACCCGCACGGAAGACCTGGCCACGTTCCCCTCCCAAGGGTGTGCCCGGCGCCCCGCCGGGCGGTGAACCCGGTCAGGCGCGCGTGGCGCCGAGCTCGCGGACGGCGTCCGCGAACGCTTCACCACGCTTGTTGTAGTTGGTGAACATGTCCATCGACGCACAGGCCGGAGCCATCAGCACGGTGTCCCCCGGCTGAGCCAGCTCCGCCGCCCGCCGTACCGCCTCGGACATCGCCCCAGTGTCGGTCCGGTCGAGGTCGACGACCGGGACCTCGGGCGCGTGTCGCGCGAGGGCTTCGCGGATCAGCTCGCGGTCGGCACCGATCAGGACGGCGCCGCGCAGCCGCTTCGCCGCGCCCTCGACGAGTTCGTCGAAGGTGGCGCCCTTGGCGAGGCCGCCCGCGATCCAGACGATCGACTCATACGCGGCCAACGACGCCTGGGCGGCGTGGGTGTTGGTCGCCTTGGAGTCGTCGACGTAGGCGACGCCCTCGACGTCGCTGACGTGTTCGATGCGGTGCGCGTCCGGCCTGAAGGCGCGCAGACCGTCCCGTACGGCCGTCGCCTGTACGCCAAACGCGCGCGCGAGGGCCGCCGCGGCCAGCGCGTTGGCGATGTTGTGCGGCGCGGGCGGCTGGACGTCGGAGATCTCGGCGAGCTCCTGGGCCTGCTTCTGGCGGTCCGGCACGAAGGCACGGTCGATCAGGATGCCGTCCACGACGCCCAGTTGCGAGGGCGCGGGCGCGTTCAGCGTGAAACCGATGGCGCGGCAGCCCTCTTCGACGTCCGCCTCGCGGACCAGATTCTCGGTCGCCGTGTCCACGACGTTGTAGACGCAGGCGACCTGGTTGCCTTCGTAGATGCGGCCCTTGTCGGCGGCGTACGCCGCCATGGAGCCGTGCCAGTCGAGGTGGTCGGGCGCGAGGTTCAGGACGGCCGCGGAGTGGGCGCGCAGCGAGGGCGCCCAGTGCAGCTGGTAGGAGGACAGTTCGACGGCCAGCACGTCGTACGCGTCGTCGCCCTCCAGGACGACGTCCACGATCGGGGTGCCGATGTTGCCGACGGCCGCCGTGCGCAGGCCCGCCGCCCGGAGGATCGAGGCGAGCATCTGGGTGGTCGTCGTCTTGCCGTTGGTGCCCGTGACGGCGAGCCAGGGGGCCGCGTCGGGGCCGCGCAGGCGCCAGGCGATCTCGACGTCGCCGACGACGTCCACGCCCGCCGCCGCGGCCGCCGCGAAGAGCGGCGACGACGGCTTCCAGCCGGGCGAGGTGACCACCAGGTCGGTGCCGTCGGGAAGCGTCTCGGCGTCTCCCAGGCGTACGAGGACGCCCTCCGCCTCCAGGGCGGCGGCCCGCTCGCGGTGCGCCTGGCCCGAGCCGCCGTCCACGACGGTCACCGACGCGCCGAAGCCGGCCAGGGCGCGGGCGGCACTGACGCCGCTCACGCCGAGACCGGCGACGGTGATGTTCTTGCCCTGCCAGTCGGTCACTTTTCGGCTGCCCATCCCGCGTAGAAGAGACCGAGGCCGACGATCACGCACATGCCCTGGATGATCCAGAAGCGGACCACGACAAGGACCTCGGACCACCCCTTGAGTTCGAAGTGGTGCTGCAGTGGCGCCATCCGGAAGACCCGCTTGCCGGTCATGCGGAACGAGCCGACCTGGATGACGACCGACATGGTGATGAGGACGAAGAGGCCGCCGAGGAGCGCGAGGAGCAGCTCCGTGCGGGAGCAGATCGCGAGGCCCGCGAGCGCGCCGCCGAGGGCGAGCGAACCGGTGTCGCCCATGAAGATCTTGGCGGGCGAGGTGTTCCACCACAGGAAGCCGAAGCAGGCGCCCATCAGCGCGGAGGCCACCACGGCCAGGTCGAGCGGGTCTCTGACCTCGAAGCACGCCTGCGGGTTGGTGAGCGTGACGGCGTTGGCGCAGGACTCCTGGTACTGCCAGACACCGATGAAGGTGTACGCACCGAAGACCATCACCGAGGCGCCGGTGGCGAGGCCGTCCAGACCGTCGGTGAGGTTCACGCCGTTCGACATCGCGAGGATCATGAACAGCGCCCAGACCACGAACAGGACCGGGCCGATCGACCAGCCGAAGTCCGTGACGAACGACAGCTTGGTTGAGGCCGGGGTCTGGTTGCGGTTGTCGGGCCAGTTCAGCGCGAGCACGGCGAAGCCGATGCCGACGATCAGCTGGCCCGCCATCTTCGCCTTGGCGCGCAGACCGAGCGAACGCTGCTTGACGATCTTGATGTAGTCGTCGAGGAAGCCGACGAGGCCCATGCCCGCCATCAGGAAGAGCACCAGCAGGCCGGAGAGCGTGGTCTCCGTGCCGGTGATGACCTTCGTGAGGAAGTACGCGATCAGCGTGGCCAGGATGAAGGCGATACCGCCCATGGTCGGCGTACCGCGCTTGCTGTGGTGCTCGCGCGGGCCGTCGTCCCGGATGAACTGGCCATAGCCCTTGCGGGCCAGGAGCTTGATCAGCAGCGGGGTGCCGACCAGGGTCAGGAAGAGCCCGATCACACCCGCGAAGAGGATCTGCCTCATCGGCCGGAGACCTGCCCCTCGGAAGACACCGCGGCGTCGTCGAGCAGCGCCGTGGCGACCCGCTCGAGACCGACCGATCTGGACGCCTTCACCAGTACGACGTCTCCCGCGCGCAGCTCGCTGCGCAGCAGGTCGATCGCCGCCTGTGCGTCGGACACGTGCACCGACTCCTCACCCCACGAACCCTCGTTGTATGCGCCCAGTTGGAGCCAGGACGCTTCCCTGCCCCCGACTGCCACGAGCTTGCTCACGTTGAGCCGGACGGCAAGGCGTCCGACCGCGTCGTGCTCGGCGAGCCCCTCGTCCCCGAGCTCGGCCATGTGGCCGAGCACCGCCCACGTACGGCGCCCCTTGCCCATGGCCACGAGCGCGCGCAGGGCCGCTCGCATGGACTCGGGGTTCGCGTTGTAGGCGTCGTTGACGACCGTCACGCCGTCGGGGCGCTCGGTGACCTCCATCCGCCAGCGGGACAGCGTGCCCGCCTCGGAGAGCGCGAGGGCGATCTCGTCCACGGACATGCCCAGCTCATGGGCGACGGCGGCCGCGGCAAGCGCGTTCGACACGTGGTGCTCACCGTACAGCCGCAAGGTCACGTCGCTGCACCCGGAGGGTGTGTGCAGCGTAAAAGCGGGCTGTCCGTTCTCTGTGAGCCGGACATTCTCCGCGCGTACGTCGGCGTCGGCGGCCTCTCCGAAGAGCAGGACGCGTGCCTTCGTCCGCGAAGCCATGGCACGGACGAGCGGGTCGTCGGCGTTGAGGACCGCGGCTCCGTCCGCGGGCAGCGACTCCACCAGCTCACCCTTCGCTACCGCGATCTGCTCGCGGCCGCCGAACTCGCCGATGTGGGCGGTGCCGACGTTCAGGACGAGGCCGATCCTCGGCGGGGTGAGGCCGGTGAGGTACCGGATGTGGCCGATTCCGCGCGCCCCCATCTCCAGGACGAGGAACTTCGTCTCGTCCGTGGCGCTGAGCGCGGTGAGCGGCAGACCGATCTCGTTGTTGAGCGAGCCCGGTGTGAAGACCGTGGGCGCCTTGCGCCGCAGCACCTGGGCGAGGAGGTCCTTGGAGCTGGTCTTGCCGACCGATCCGGTCAGCGCGACCAGCGTCGCCCCGAGCCGCTCCACGACGTGGCGCGCAAGGGCGCCGAGCGCCGCCTGCACGTCGTCCACGACGACGGCGGGCACGCCGACCGGCCGCGAGGCCAGGACGGCGACCGCGCCCGCGGCGACCACGTCGGCCGCGTAGTCGTGGCCGTCGACGCGTTCGCCCGCGAAGGCGACGAAGAGGCTGCCGGGCTCCACCTCACGGGAGTCCCGGACGACGGGGCCGGTGACCTGGACGGCCGGATCCGGTATGTCGTACGTCTGCCCGCCGACGACGGTGGCGATCTCGGCGAGGGAGAGGGCGATCACAACTTCATCCCTGGGTTTGCTGGATAGCTTCGCGAAGCACCTGGCGGTCGTCGAAGGGACGCACCACCCCGGCGATGTCCTGTCCCTGCTCGTGCCCCTTGCCCGCGACGATGACGGTGTCGCCCGGTTCGGCCCGGACGACGGCCGCGCGGATGGCGGCGGCCCGGTCCTCGAAGACGGCGACGTCGCCGCGCTCGTGGGCCGGCACGTCGGCGGCGCCGGCGAGCATCGTGGCGAGGATCGCGAGGGGGTCCTCGCCACGGGGGTTGTCGGACGTGAGGACGGCGGTGTCGGCGAGGCGGGCCGCGGCCGCGCCCATCGGCATCCGCTTGGTCTTGTCACGGTCGCCGCCGCAGCCGAGCACGATGTGCAGCTTGCCCTCGGTGACCTTGCGCAGGGCGCGCAGGACCGATTCGACGGCGTCCGTCTTGTGGGCGTAGTCGACGACGGCGAGGTAGGGCTGGCCCTCGTCGATGCGCTCCAGGCGGCCCGGCACACCCGGCACCGCACCGACGCCGTCGGCGGCCTGCTGCGGGTCGATCCCGGCGACGGCCAGCGCGACGATCGCGGCGAGGGTGTTGGCGACGTTGAAGGGGCCTGCCAGCGGCGACTTGGCGGTGATCCGCTCGCCCTTGGGGCCCACGGCGACGAATGTCGAGTCGAGCGGCCCGACCTCGACGTCCTCGGCGCGCCAGTCGGCGTCGGGGTGGCCCTCGGCGGAGAAGGTGGTGACGGGCACCTCCGACTCGGTGATGAGCCGGCGTCCGTACTCGTCGTCGAAGTTGACCACGCCGAGCCGGGAGCGGTGTTTCGTGAACAGCTGCGCCTTGGCCTGGAAGTAGTCCTCCATGCCGGAGTGGAACTCCATGTGCTCCGGGCTCAGGTTGTTGAAGACGGCGACGTCGAAGACGCAGCCGTCCACCCGACCGAGCACCAGGGCGTGGCTGGAGACCTCCATGGCGACCGCTTCGACGCCGCGCTCGCGCATGACCGCGAACAGCGCCTGCAGATCGGTGGCTTCGGGGGTGGTGCGCTCCGACTTGATGCGCTCGTCGCCGATGCGCATCTCGACCGTGCCGATCAGACCGGTCGACCGGACGCCCTTGAGCCCGCCCTCGATGAGGTAGGCCGTGGTCGTCTTGCCGGAGGTGCCGGTGATGCCGATCTGGAGGAGGTCGCGGCCGGGGTGACCGTAGACCGTGGCCGCGAGCTCGCCCATCGCGCCGCGCGGGTCGTCGACGACCAGGACCGGCAGGCCGGTCACGGCCGCGCGCTCGGCGCCGGTCGGGTCGGTGAGCACGGTGGCGGCGCCGAGGTCGGCGGCCTGCGCGACGAAGTCGGCGCCGTGCAGGCGGGCACCGGGGAGCGCGGCGTAGATGTCGCCGGGCCGCACCGCGCGCGAGTCGTGCGTGATGCCCGTGATCTCCGCGCTGCCCGCGTGGTCCGGTTCGGCGACGCCCAGCTGGCCTGCGAGCTCCGTCAGCGAGGTCGGGGAGACCTGGGCCGGCCGCGGCGGTCCCGGATAGGTCACGGGAACGCCCTTCTGGGTGGTTTGGGACTGATCAGCGTGTGGCACGGCGGTGAGCGTACCGGGCGCACCCCTCTCGGAGCGAAGTGAGGGGCGTGGCGAGGGGTGGTTCCCCGAGCCGGGCGTGATGGTTGTCACGGGCTGTTCCTGGTGGGTCTCAGGGCTTGTAGGTCACCGGGAGGCGGGCCGGGCCGCTTCCGGTGGGGGGTACTTGGAGCGTCTTGAGGGCGAACTCCATGACTTCCTTGTAGATGGGGCCGCAGATCTGGCCGCCGAAGTAGTTGCCCTTGGTGGCGTTCTGGATGGCGCAGTAGACGGTGACGCGCGGCTTGTCGGCGGGCGCGAAGCCGGCGAAGGACGAGGTGTAGCCCTTGTAGCGGCCGGTCGCCGGGTCGACCCGGTTGGCCGTACCCGTCTTGCCCGCGACCCGGTAGCCCGGGATGCGGGCCTTGGTGCCGGTGCCCTCCTCGTCGTCGACGACGGACTCCAGCATCCGCGCGACCGTCCGCGCGGTCTTGTCGCTGACGACCCGGGTCTGCTTCGGCTTGGCCGCGGGGGCGAAGCGGCCGTCGGGGCCCTTCGTGCCGCGCACCAGCGTGGGCTCGGTGCGGACGCCGCCGTTGGCGATGGTCGAGTAGACCGAGGTCGCCTGCATGGCGTTGATCGAGAACCCCTGGCCGAACGGGATCGTGAACTGCTGCGAGGTGGACCACTTGTCCGCGGGCGCGAAGATGCCCGGGGTCTCGCCGGGGAAGCCGAGCCCGGTCTCCCTGCCGATGCCGAACTTGCGCAGGTAGGAGTAGAGGGACTCGTTGGCCGCCTTCTGTGTCTTGCCCAGCTCTCCGGTGGCGAGGATCGTGCCGATGTTGGAGGACTTGGCGAGGACGCCGTTGAGCGTCAGGTGCCAGGTCGGGTGGTCGATGTCGTCCTGGAAGAGGCGGTCGCCGCGGTGCAGCCGGTTGGGCACCGTGACGTGCGTGCCGGGCGTGGCCGCGTTCTCCTCGAGGACGGCGGCCATCGACATGACCTTGGCGGTGGAGCCGGGCTCGAAGGCGTCCTGGAGGGCCGCGTTGCCCAGCGAGGTGCCGTCGGCCTGGGCGAGGTCGTTGGGGTCGAAGCCGGGGGCGTTGGCCATCGCGAGGATCTCGCCGGTCTGCGTGTCCTGCACTATCACGTAGCCCCGGTCGGCCTTGGACTTCTCGACCTGCTCGGTGATCGCGTTCTGCGCGGCCCACTGGATGTCGCGGTCGATGGTGAGCTCCACGTCGGAGCCGGGCACGGCCGGCGTCTCCGTGGAGCCCGCGGTCGGCACGCGCCGGCCGCCGGACTGGGCGTAGCGGATCTTGCCGTCCTCGCCCGCCAGCTTCTTGTCGAGCTGCTGCTCCAGGCCGCCGGCCCCCTTGCCGTCGGAGTTGACCCAGCCCAGTATCCCGGCGGCCAGGTCGTCGTTCGGGTAGACGCGCTTGCTGCTCGGGTCGGCGAGGACGCCGGCCAGCACGTTCGGGGAGTCCGGGTCGGTGCCCGCCTTCTCGGCGAGCGCGCCGCGCAGGTCCTTGATCTGCTTCCACACCTGGGGGCTCTGGCGGCGGGCCAGCAGGACGTAGCGCGTCTTGGGCGTCTTGAGCTTCTCGGCGAGCTCGGTGGCGTCCTTGTCGAGGATCGGGGCCAGGAGGGCCGCGGCCTGTTCGGGCGCGTCCTTGGTCTTCATCTCCTTCGGCGTGAACAGCGTCGGGTCCGCCGTGATGTCGTACGCGTCCACGCTGGCGGCGAGTTCGACGCCGCCCCGGTCGGTGATGCGGCCGCGCTCGGCGGCCAGGGTGTGCGTGAAGTAGCGGTTCTTCTCGGCCTTGGCGGCGTACGCGTTCGCGTCGACGGCCTGCACCTGCAGCAGCCGTACGACGAAGGCGAGCATGACCAGCGTCAGACCGAGGCTGACCATGCGCAGGCGCGGCCGTGGGCTGCCCAGGCGGATGGTGCGGGTCTTGTTCCTGCCCTTGGCCGCGGGGCGGCGGGTGGCGGGGCGGCCGCCGGGCGCCGGGCGGCGGGGCGCGCCGGGCCGTGCGGGGCGGCTGGGCCTCGCGGGTCCTGGTACCCGGCGCCGCGGGGGTTCCCTGTCGGACACTTGCGTCACCTGCCGGAGGTCGTCGTGGGGACGGGCTGCGTGGGCGCCGGGGCGGCGGGGGTCGGGGTGGGGGGCTGCTGGGCGGGCGCCGGGCCGGCCGGGGCCGGGGAGGGCGCCGGGGGCGCGGCCGGGACGGAGACGGTGGCCGCGGGAGAGGCGACCTCCTGCGGGCGCGGCACGGGGTTCTCGTAGCCGGAGGGGCGGGCCGCGGTGCCCGGCACGCCGCGCACGGTCCCCTCGGGGTCGAGGAAGGCCGGGTCGCCGCCGGGGACCATGCCGAGCTCGTCGGCGCGGTCCTGGAGCGCGTCGGGCGCGGCATAGCCGTCCACGTCGCGCTGGAGCTCCTGCTTCTCCTCGGTGAGCTCCGTCGTCTCCTTCCTGAGCTCGCTCAGCTGGAACGAGCCCTCGTTGAGGGAGGAGTTCAGGATGAGCAGCGTGATCAGGCCGCCGCCCAGGAGCAGCACGACGAGCAGGACGAAGGGGGTGCGGGCGGCCTGGCTCGGGCCCTGGGGCAGCAGCCGCGCGAGGCGGGCGGCTCTCCCCCGCAGCTCGGGCTTCTTGCTCATGGAGCTCCTCCTCGCGGACTGCTGATCAGCGGGCACTGCTCGGCCGTCGGTCCCGGGGCCGGGCCGGGGCTACCCGACGTCTTCGCGGACGCGCTGAGCACCGCGCAGCCGCGCCGGGGCGGCCCTGCGGTTCTCGGCGACCTCTTCCTCGGTGGGGAGTTCGGCACCGCGGGTCAGAAGCTTGAGCCGCGGCTGGTAACGCTCGGGGACGATGGGCAGGCCGGGCGGTGCCGTCGTCGTGGCGCCGGCCGAGAGCACCTGCTTGACCAGGCGGTCCTCCAGCGACTGGTACGACAGGACGGCGATCCGGCCGCCGACGGCGAGCGCCTTGACCGCTGCGGGGACGGCCCGCTCCAGGACGCTCAGCTCGCCGTTGACCTCGATGCGCAGGGCCTGGAAGGTGCGCTTGGCGGGGTTGCCGCCGGTGCGCTTGGCGGCCTGCGGCAGGGAGTCGCGGATGAGTTCGACGAGCCGCGCGCTGTTGCTGAACGGCTCCTTCTCGCGCTCGCGGACCACGGCGCCGACGATGCGCTTGGCCTGCTTCTCCTCGCCGTACTGGCGCAGGATCCGCACCAGTTCGCCGGGGGCGTAGGTGTTGAGGACCTCGGCCGCACTGATGCCGGTCGTCTGGTCCATGCGCATGTCCAGGGGGGCGTCCTGGGCGTACGCGAATCCCCGGTCGGCCTCGTCGAGTTGCATGGAGGAGACGCCGAGGTCGAACAGGACGCCCTGGACGCGCGGGACGTCGAGGCGGTCGAGCACCTCGGGGAGTTCGTCGTAGACCGCGTGCACCAGGGTGGCGCGGTCGCCGTAGGGCGCGAGGCGCTCGCCGGACAGGCGCAGCGCCTCCTTGTCGCGGTCCAGGGCGATGAGGCGGGCCGAAGGGAAGGTGGCGAGGAGTGCCTCGCTGTGGCCGCCGAGGCCGAGGGTGCAGTCGACGACCACGGCGCCCGGCTCGGCGAGCGCGGGGGCCAACATGTCCAGGCACCGCTGGAGCATCACCGGGACGTGTCGGCTGTTGTCGCTCAAGGGGCCCTCTCAGGTCCGGCGCGGCGTGCGTACGCACCGCCGGGTCCCCGCCCGCTCCGTGAAGGGGAATGGACTGCTGGCGCCGGGGAAGTGGCGTCAGCCGACCGGGAGCGGGAGGAGGCCGAGCCGTACGTACGCGCCGCGCACGTGGGGGGATTCAGGGAATCTCCGGGATGTGCGGTCCAGCAGGGAGCAGGTCACCTCTCCCGCTTCGCGTCACTTTAGTCCACGGTGTCTCCCGGTCAATCAACCGGCCTGCGCGTCGCGGACGGGTCCCCGCCGGGGCCACGAATCCGGGCGGCATCACCCGTTCGGCCGCAGCCCGGCACCCCTGTGGGTTAGCTCACAACAAGAGTCTTTGACGTTCTTTGTCCCTTCTCACAGCGGGCCCGGGCGATCAGCGCGCATTAACGTCGTGCCTATGTCGACTTCCGCAGCCTCATCGGACAGCAGCCCCGCAGAGCCGATCGGTGACATAGCCGTCGGCACCGTCACCGACCGCCTGGTCGAAGCGAACGAGGAGTACGCCGCCGGGTTCACCGACCCCGGCATGGACGCCCGCCCCGTCCTGCGCGTCGCCGTCGTCGCCTGCATGGACGCCCGCCTCGACCTGCACGAAGCGCTCGGCCTTGAGCTGGGCGACTGCCACACCATCCGCAACGCGGGCGGCGTGGTCACCGACGACGTCATCCGCTCCCTGACCATCAGCCAGCGCGCGCTCGGCACCCGCAGCGTCGTCCTGATCCACCACACGACCTGCGGCCTGGAGTCCCTGACCGAGGAGTTCCGGCACGACCTGGAGATGGAGGTCGGCCAGCGCCCCTCGTGGGCCGTGGAGGCCTTCCGGGACGTCGACCAGGACGTGCGACAGTCCATGGAGCGCGTGCGGACCTCCCCGTTCCTGCTGCACACCGGTGACGTCCGCGGCTTTGTGTTCGACGTGAAGACCGGTCTGCTGCGGGAGATCGACCCTGCGTGACTGACAAAGGGTCGTAAGACCCGACAAATCGGCGCCAGTTATCCACAGGCGAGTGACACGACCCGGTATGCCCAACAACAATGCGGGGGTGGCATCACGCACAGCATGCGCGCGTGATGCCCGTGTATTCGGGGTGCACCGGGTCGCTCGCTTGCGCGGCGGCCCGGATTTTGCGGAATTCCCTGCTCCTCAGGAGCCGGGGGAAGGGCCGAGGAGGGCCGGGTGACGACCTATGACGATCGAGCGAGCCTCACGGATCTGACGACCACAGCGGAGCGTGTCCGCAGGTCGGTGGAGGGTGTGATCGAGGGCAAGCCAGAGGTCGTACGGCTTTCGCTGACGGTGCTCCTCGCGGAGGGGCACCTGCTCATCGAGGATGTCCCGGGCGTGGGCAAGACCATGCTCGCCAAGGCACTGGCACGGTCCATCGACTGCTCCGTGCGACGGATCCAGTTCACGCCGGACCTGCTGCCCTCGGACATCACCGGTGTGTCCATCTTCGACCAGCAGCGCAGGGACTTCGAGTTCAAGCCGGGCGCGATCTTCGCGCAGATCGTGATCGGCGACGAGATCAACCGCGCCTCTCCCAAGACGCAGTCCGCGCTGCTGGAGTCCATGGAGGAGCGCCAGGTCACCATCGACGGGCAGACCTACGAACTGCCCAGTCCCTTCATGGTGGTGGCCACCCAGAATCCCGTCGAGATGGAGGGGACCTACCCCCTGCCCGAGGCGCAGCGCGACCGCTTCATGGCGCGCGTCTCGATCGGCTATCCGGGTCCGGAGGCCGAGCTGCAGATGCTCGACACCCACGGCGGCGTCTCACCCCTGGACGACCTCCAGCCGGTGGCCCACGCGCACGAGATCGTCAAGCTCATCGACGCCGTGCGCACCGTCCACGTGGCCGACCCCGTGCGGCGGTACGCGGTGGACCTGGTCGGCGCCACCCGCAACCACCCCGACCTCAGACTCGGCGCGTCCCCGCGCGCGACGCTGCACCTGCTGCGCGCCGCCAAGGCCTCCGCCGCGCTCAGCGGCCGCGAGTTCGCCCTGCCGGACGACGTGCAGGCGCTGGCCGTCGCCGTCCTCGCACACCGCCTGCTGCCCACGGCGCAGGCCCAGTTGAACCGCCGTACGGCCGAGGCCGTCGTCCTGGAGATCCTGCAGCGCACCCCGGTGCCCGCCGCCACCCCGCCGGGCACCGGCGCCTACTTCAACCAGCAGCCGCCCGGCACCCGGAGGCTGTGATGACGGCCGGGGGGAGTCCGGCGGGCCCCGCCGAGGACGACAAGGGCGGGCTGCGCACGGCTCTCGCGGGCCTGACCACACGCGGACGTTCCTTCCTGGCGGCCGGCATCGCCGCCGCCATCTGCGCCTATGTCCTGGGCCAGAGCGACCTGCTGCGCGTCGGGCTGCTGCTCGCCGTGCTGCCGCTGGTGTGCGCCACCGTCCTGTTCCGCACCCGCTACCGCGTGGCGGGCAGCCGCAGGCTCTCCCCCTCGCGCGTGCCGGCCGGTTCGGAGGCCCGCGTCCACCTGCGGATGGACAACGTCTCGCGGCTGCCCACCGGGCTGCTGATGCTCCAGGACCGGGTGCCCTACGTCCTCGGGCCGCGGCCCCGGTTCGTGCTGGACCGCGTCGAGGCGGGCGGCCGGCGCGAGGTGTCCTACCGCGTCCGCTCCGACCTGCGCGGCCGCTATCCGCTGGGACCGCTGCAGCTGCGCCTGACGGACCCGTTCGGGATGTGCGAACTGACCCGCTCCTTCTCGACGTACGACACCCTGACGGTCATCCCGCGCGTGGAGGCCCTGCCCCCGGTGCGGCTCACGGGTGAGGCCAAGGGGTACGGCGACGGGCGCAACCGCTCGCTGGCGCTGGCCGGCGAGGACGACGTCATCCCGCGCGGTTACCGCCACGGCGACGACCTGCGCCGGGTGCACTGGCGCTCCACCGCCCGCTACGGCGAGCTGATGGTGCGCCGCGAGGAACAGCCGCAGCGGGCCCGCTGCACGGTGCTCCTGGACACCCGGGGCGTCGGCTTCCGGGGCGCGGGGCCCGACTCGGCCTTCGAGTGGGCGGTCTCCGGCACGGCGTCCGCGCTGGTGCACATGCTCGAACGGGGCTTCTCGGTCCGCCTGTTGACCGACACGGGCACCTCCGTGCCGGGCGAGGGGTCGGACGGCTTCGCGGGCGCCAGCCAGGAGTCGGCGGACGCGGCGGGACTGATGATGGACACCCTCGCGGTGATCGACCACTCGGACGGGCCCGGACTCTCCCGGGCCTACGACGTGCTGCGCGGCGGGAACGAGGGCCTCCTCGTCGCCTTCCTCGGCGACATGGAGGAGGAGCAGGCCACGGTGGTCGCCAAGATGCGCCAGCGCAGCGGCTCCGCGGTCGCCTTCGTGCTGGACGGCGCGGCCTGGGCGCAGGGTCCGGGAGCCGTTCCCTCCGACACCGGTGACGCGCGCGTGCGGATGCTCCGCGAGGCGGGCTGGACGGCCCTCGCGGTGCCGCCGGGGGCGGACCTCGCGGACCTGTGGCGCCAGGCGGACCACGCCCGCACGAGCGCGGGCCCGGCGCCCGCCACGGGCACGACGACCGGGGGTTGGGCATGAGCGGACGCGCACGGCTCGCGGTGTGTGCCACCGCCGCCACATTGATGGCGTCGGGCGCGCTGCTGCCGCTCGTCGAACCGGCCACCTGGTTCCTGCAGGCGGTGATCCTGCTCGTGCTGCAGAGCGGGGCGGGCGCGCTGACCCGGCGGGTGCCGCTGGCCCGGCCGCTCACCGTGGCGGTGCAGGCGCTGGTGTCGCTGCTGCTCCTGACGCTGGTGTTCGCCCGCGAGCAGGCTCTCGCGGGGATCGTGCCGGGACCCGACGTCTTCCGCCGGTTCGGGCTGCTCCTGGAGGCGGGCGGCAACGACGTCAGCCAGTACATGATCCCGGCGCCGCTCAGCGACGGCATCCGGCTGATGCTGGTCGGCGGCGTCCTGGTGATCGGCCTCGCGGTGGACGCGCTCGCGGTGACGTTCCGTACGGCGGCCCCCGCGGGACTCCCGCTGCTCGCCCTGTACTCGGTCGCGGCGGGACTCTCCGAGGGCGGCGCGGGATGGCTGTGGTTCCTGCTGGCCGCCGCCGGCTATCTGCTGCTGCTCCTGGCCGAGGGCAGGGACCGACTCTCGCAGTGGGGCCGGGTGTTCGGCGGCGCGGCGCGCGCGCCGGGCCGGGTCTCCGGGGGCCTGGACAGCGGCGGCGGCGCGCTCGCCCCGGTCCGCACCGGACGGCGCATCGGCGCCGTCGCCCTGGGCATCGCCCTGGTGGTGCCGCTCGCGCTGCCCGCCCTGGACGGCGGGCTCCTGGACGGCTCCGGCGGGGCGGGCGGCGACGGCTCGGGCGGCGGCGGAACGATCTCCGCGGTGAACCCGCTGGTCGCGCTCCAGGACAGCCTCAACCAGCCGGAGGACCGCGAGGTCCTCTCGTACCGCACGAACTCCGAGGCGACCGACGACCTGTACCTGCGGATCGTCTCGCTCGACCAGTTCGACGGCACGACGTGGAAGACCACCGTCCGGCGCATCGAGAGCGTCCCGTCACCGCTGCCGAACCCGCGGGGCCTGCGGGACGACGTGCGCAGGGCCGAGATCCAGACGAACCTCTCGGCCGCCGACAACTACGCGCAGAACTGGCTGCCCATGCCGTTCCCTGCCAGCCAGGTGAAGATCGGCGGCCGCTGGCGGTACGAACCGGTGGGCCGCTCCCTGGTCGGCGACCGGGGCCAGACCACGCGGGGCGCGCAGTACCAGGTCAAGAGCCTGGTCGTGGAGCCGACGGCCGAGCAGCTGGCGGCCGCGCCCGCGCCGCCCGACGACCTCAAGCAGGAGTTCACGAAGGTTCCGGACTCGCTCCCCCGGATGGTCGGCGACACAGCCCGCCAGGTCACCAAGGGCGCCTCGAACCCGTACGAGCAGGCGGTCAAGCTCCAGGACTACTTCGCCTCGGACGGCGGCTTCACGTACAACACCCAGGTGCGGGCGGGCAGCGGCCCCTCGGCGATCGAGCGCTTCCTCACGCAGAAGGAAGGCTTCTGCGTCCACTTCTCCTTCGCCATGGCCTCGATGGCGCGGACGCTGGGGATTCCGGCCCGCGTGGCCGTGGGCTTCACCCCCGGCACCGCGCAGGGTGACGGTTCGATGTCGGTGGGGCTGCGGGACGCACACGCCTGGCCCGAGCTGTACTTCGAGGGCGTGGGCTGGACCCGCTTCGAGCCGACGCCGAGCCGCGGCACAGTGCCGGACTACACCCGCTCCGACGTCCCGTCCGGCGGCGCGAGCGACCCGGACACCCCGGAGCCGTCCACCTCCTCCGAGCCGTCCACGGCTCCCTCCGACGCGGAGACCTGCCCGCCCGACATGCAGAAGCAGGGCGGCTGCGCGAGCGCCGCCCCGCAGATCGCGACCGGTTCGGGCAAGGGCGGACCGCCCGTCGCCATGATCGTGGGCAGTTCGCTGGCCGCGCTGCTCGTCCTCGGGGTGCCCCTGCTGCCGCTGCTGTGGCGGACCAGGGTGCGGGCCGCCCGGCTGGGTTCCGGCGGCCGCACCGAGGCGGACGCGGCGGCCAGGACGCTGGCCGCGTGGCTGGAAGTGACGGATACGGCCTGGGACCACGGCATTGCTCCGGACGAGTCACAGACCCCCCGGAAGGCGGCCGCGCGGATCGTCCGGGCCGGCCGGCTGACCGGAGCCCCCGCGGAGGCCGTCCATCGGGTGGCGGCCGCGGTGGAGCAGGTCCTCTACGCCCCGCGCCCCCAGCTCGCGACGGGTCTTTCCGAGGACGTGGGGCTCGTACGGGACGGCCTGGGCGCCTCGCTCGGCCGGGCCGCCCGGCTGCGGGTGACGCTCGCGCCGCGTTCGGCCGCGCGGGTGGTGTGGGCGGTCTCGGACCGCTGGACGGCGTTCGGAACGCGCTCGCGCGAGGGGGCCGCCAAGCGGTGGGCGACGCTCACGCGGAAGCTGCCGCGACGGGCCGGGCGGGCCGGCGAAGCGGGTCAGGGAGGCTGAGGCGGGCGGGACGGGACGGGCGGCCGGGTCCCACACGGGCTCCGGCCCCGGCCCCGGCTGCTCCGGCTCCGGCCCCGGCTGCTCCGGCTCCGGCCCCGGCCCCGGCCCCGGGATTCCACCGGCACTCCACCGTTCTCCTACCGCCGGGGCCGCCGACGCACGCGGGAGCGGGCGCGCACATGTGTGAGGGGTGGCCGCCCCACCGGGCGGCCACCCCTCACACATTCATACGTCTGTTCGGTCAGTAGCGAGCGGCTCCGCTCACTGACCACCCTGCTGTTCGTCGCGGCGACGCTGCCACCGCTGCTCGATGCGGTCCATGACGGAGCGGCGCTGCCTTGTCTGCCGACGGGCCGCGGCCCCACCTGGCGCGGCTGCCGCACCCGAGGCCTGTTCGCCCGGCTTGGGCGCCTTGCGCCAACCGGTGACGGCGAGCACCGCGCAGCCCAGCATGACGAGGAAGCCCACCACGCTGATCCAGATCTGCTGGGCGACCATTCCGGCCATGAGAAGGGCGATACCCACCAGGAAGCCCGCGACCGCTTGGTAGACCCGCTTCCGGGTGTACGTACGCAGCCCGCTTCCCTCAAGCGCTGTCGCGAACTTGGGATCTTCGGCGTACAGCGCTCGCTCCATCTGCTCGAGCATGCGCTGCTCGTGCTCCGAGAGCGGCACGGAGTCCTCCTCATCGTGCAGTCGCCGGGGCGACCGGGGGTCCCCTTCAGGATAGGCAGGGAATCGCCCCCGTGAAACCCGCCCCTCTACGCCAACTTCGCCAAACCGGACCTTCACGCCGCTCCGGCTCGCTGAAGCGTGCATTCCCCAGCGGCCGAACCGTCATGCAGAACGGTGTGCCTCGATCATACGGCGCCCATAGCCCGTTCGGGGGCCTGTGGCGTACTCCATGTGCGGCTGCGTCCCTGATCAGCCGGTCGGCCGCGGGAACGCCTCACGCTCCGTCGGCGCCCCGCACCTCGCCGAGCACGTGCAGCTGCGTCGCCACGGAGTGGAAAGCGGGCAGCTCGGCGGCGGCGGCCTCCAGCTGGAGGAGTGCCTCCAGGGCACCCGGCTCGGTGTCCACGAGGACGCCGGGGACCAGGTCGGCGAAGACCCGGACGCCGTGCACCGCGTCGACGCGCACGCCCGCGGCCTCGACCAGACCCGTGAGCTGTTCGGCGGTGAAGCGCCTCGGCACGGGGTCGCCCGCGCCCCAGCGGCCCGCCGGGTCGGTGAGCGCCGCCTGCGCCTCCTTGAAGTGCCCGGCGAGGGCGCGCGCGAGCACCGCGCCGCCGAGTCCGGCGCCGAGCAGGCTGAGGACACCGGTGGGACGCAGCGCGTCGACGGCGAGGCGCACGCCCTCGGCCGGGTCGTCCACGTACTCCAGGACGCCGTGGCACAGGACGGCGTCGAAACCGCCGCGCTCGACGACGTCGAACAGGCCGAGGATGTCGCCCTGGACGCCGCGCACCCGGTCCTCGACGCCGGCCTCGGCGGCCCGGCGCTCCAGCGCGAAGAGCGCGTTCGGGCTGGGGTCGACGACGGTGACGCGGTGGCCCAGACGGGCGACCGGCACCGCGAAGTTGCCGCTGCCGCCTCCGGTGTCGAGCACGTCGAGCTCGGTGCGGGACTCCCCGCCGGTGACCTTGACGCGGCGGTCGAGGGCGTCTTTCAGGACGTCCCAGACCACCGCGGTACGGAGAGAGGCGCGCGGGCGCATCGGGTCCGACACGGCAGTTGACTCCTCGGCGCGTGGGGTGCGAATACCCCCACCCTATTGCCTGCCGCACCGTGCCCCGGCCATCCGTCCCGAGGCACGGACGCGCCGGTCAGCCCGCGTCCGGCGGCTCCCGGCCCGCGTCCTTGGACTCCTGCCGCGGCTGGGGCAGGACGGGCTGGAGCACCAGCATCCGCTCGACGAGGCGCAGGAACATGGCCACGTCGCGGAGCAGGTCGTCGGCGTCGCGGGCGGTGGCGGCGCCTTCGATGCCCGCCTCGGCGCGGGCCCTGCGGGCGGCGCCGGAGGCGAACAGGGCGCTCCACTCGGTCAGTTCGGGGGCTATCTCGGGCAGGACTTCCCAGGCACTGCGGATGCGCTGCCTGCGGCGCGGTGTCGTCTCGGGGCGGCCGCGGGCGGCGAGGACCGCGGCGGCGGTGCGCAGGGCGGCGAGGTGGGCGGTGGCGTAGCGCTCGTTCGCCGTGTCCAGGTGGGTGGCCTCGTCGATTCCGGCGCGGGCCTGGGCGAGCAGTTCGAGGGCGGCCGGCGGGGCCGTGGCGCGGCGCAGGACGGGGTGGACATCGCTCGCCGGGCCGGTCAGTGAGGGAGCAGGGCCGACGGCGCGGTGCCGACGGGCGGCTGCTGCGGAAGTACTGGCCATGACGAACCTCCTGTCGTCGTGTGACGGCGCAGTGGCCGTATGTGTCCATCGTGGAGTACGCCACTGACAATCGGCTCTGACCTGCGACTTTGCCTCGATCGGGGGTTCGGGCTTACTTTTGAACTGACTGGTCAGTTCAAAAGGAGGGGCAGGGGGGACTGTGGACGGTCCGAACGACGGCGTGCGTGGAGCCGCCGTCACCGCCGACGGCTTCGGGCTCAAGGGGCCGCGGGGCTGGGCGTTCCGCGGCATCGGCTTCAGCGCGGAACCCGGCTCGCTGATCGCGCTGGAGGGCCCCTCGGGGTCGGGCCGCACCTGTCTGCTGCTCGCCCTCACGGGACGCATGCGCGCCACCGAGGGACACGCGAGCGTGGGCCGCAGCCGGCTGCCCGACCACCTGGCCGCGGTGCGCCGGATCAGCGGGCTCGGGCCCGTGCCGGGCGTCACCGACCTCGACCCGGCCCTGACCGTCGCCGAGCATCTGCACGAACGGGCGCTCCTGGAGCGGCGGTTCGGTGGCCCGCTGCGCGGGCTGCTGCGGCCCCGCGGCGAGCGGGCGAACGAGACGCGGCTGCGCATCGACACCGCGCTGGCCGCCGCCGGGCTCGACATGGAGCGGCTGCCCAAGGGGCGGCGGACCTCCGTGCGCGATCTGGAGCGCCTCGAGGCCCTGCGGCTCTCCGTGGCGCTCGCGCTGATCGGCAGGCCGCGCGTGCTGGGCGTCGACGACACCGACCTCAAGCTCTCGGATGCCGAACGGACGGAGGCCTGGGGGATGTTGAGGTCCCTCACGGAGCGTGGGACGACCGTGGTGGCCGTGTGCAGCGAGGCGCCTGAGGACGCGGTCGTGGTCCGCACGGACACCGAAGCACGCACCGGAGCCGGCCAAGACGCAGGTCAAGGCACCGGTCAAGGCACCAGCCACAGCGCCGGCCAGAGCACCGACGAACGCACCGACGACGACAAGGAGACGGCGGATGCGCTCGCCGAAGCTCGCCGCGCTTGAGCTCAGGCGGTTCGGCAGGGGGAAGCTGCCGCGCGCGGCGCTCGTCGCGCTCCTGCTGCTGCCCCTGCTCTACGGCGCCCTGTACCTGTGGTCCTTCTGGGACCCGTACGGCCGCCTGGACCGCATCCCCGTGGCACTCGTCAACGACGACAAGGGGGCCACCGCGCAGGGCAAGAAGCTCACGGCGGGCGACAACATCGTCGAAGGGCTGAGGGACAGCAAGACCTTCGAATGGCACGAGGTCACCGACGCCGAGGCACGCAAGGGCGTCGAGGAGGGGACGTACTACCTCTCGCTGACGATGCCCACGGACTTCAGCAAGCGCATCGCGTCGAGTTCGGGGGACTCTCCGGAGACGGGTGCGCTGCGGGTCCGTACGAACGACGCCAACAACTACATCGTCGGGCAGATATCGCGGACGGTCTTCTCCGAGGTGCGCTCGGCCGCGTCCACGAAGGCGTCGCGCTCCTTCCTCGACAAGATCTTCGTCTCGTTCTCCGACATCCACGGGGCGACGCAGAAGGCCGCGGACGGCGCCGACAAGCTGGACGGGGGCATCGGCAAGGCGAAGAAGGGCTCCAAGGACCTCGCGAGCGGCCTGGCGGAGGCCAAGGACGGCAGCGGCGAGCTGGCCGGAGGCGTCAAGCGGCTCCACACGGGTGCGGGCGACCTGCAGGACGGCTCGAAGAAGGTCGCGGACGGCACGCAGAAGCTGGCCGACAAGGTCAATGGCACCGCGGGCAAGGTGCGGCCCTTCCTTGAGAAGGACAACGGCAAGACCATCGGGGACACCGCCCAGCTCGTGGCCGACTCCTCCAAGGCGATGCGCAACCACCTCTCCACCTGGGTGAAGCTCGCCCCGAAGGCGGCGAAGGGCGCCGAGGACAGCTCCGAGATCGTCGACTCCTTCTACGCGGAGCGGTGCGAGAAGGCCCCGGTGCCCGACCCCGGGTGCGCGCGGCTCAAGGAGGTCAAGAAGTCCGTGGCGAACGTGTCGACGATCGCCGACGACATGAACACCGTGGTCAAGGACCAGCACAACGACGTCGCACAGCTCGACAAGCACCTGGCCGCGCTGGAGAAGAAGTCGCAGGCCCTCGCCGACCGCGCCCCGCACCTCGACGAGGACCTGAACACCGCCGTCACGCAGATCAACGACCTCAACAAGGGCGCCGGCAAGGTCGCCAAGGGCGCCAAGAAGCTGCACACGGGCCTCGGCACGGCGAAGACCGGCGCCGACGACCTCGACGCGGGCCTCGGCAAGCTGAAGACGGGCGCGAGCGACCTCAAGGGCGGCATGTTCAAGCTGGCCGACGGCTCCGAGAAGCTGTCCGGCGGGCTGCACGACGGCGTCAAGAAGATCCCGGACTACGACAAGAAGGACCGCGACGAGCGCACCGGCGTCATGGCCGACCCGGTCCAGCTGGCCTCCCAGTCCCTGCACAAGGCGCCCAACTACGGCACGGGCTTCGCGCCGTACTTCATCCCGCTGTCCCTGTGGGTCGGCGCGATGGTGGCGTACATGCTGATCCAGCCGCTCAACCGGCGCGCGCTCGCCGCGGGCGCGTCCGCGTGGCGCATCGCGGTGGCGGGCTGGCTCCCGGTGGCCGCCCTGGGCGTGCTGCAGACCGCGGCCCTGCTCTCGGTCCTGCACTGGGGGCTCGGCCTGCAGATGGCCAGGGCGGCCGGGACGGTGGGCTTCCTGTGCCTGGTGACGGCGTGCTTCGCGGCGATCGTGCAGTGGCTCAACGCCCGCTTCGGAGCGGCCGGGCGGATCCTCGTCCTGGCCGTGCTGATGCTGCAGCTGACGTCGGCGGGCGGCACGTATCCCGTCCAGACGAGCCCCGGATTCTTCAGCGCCATCCACCCCTTCCTGCCGATGAGCTACGTCGTCGAGGCGCTCCGCAGACTGATCACGGGCGGCGGCCTCGGCCCCGTGTGGCAGGGCTGTGCCGTCCTGACCGCCTTCACCGCGGGCGCCCTGGCCCTCACCGCGCTCTCCGCACGCCGCAAGCAGGTGTGGACCCTGGACCGGCTGCACCCGGAGCTGAGCCTGTGAGCACGGCGCGCGCGGAGCGGCGGACGGAACCTGTGAGAATCGGGGCCATGGACAGCAGTGCAGGCGGCACCCGCCGCGAGGCCACCCGGCAGAAGCTCTACGAGGCCGCCGTCACCCTCATCGCGGAACAGGGCTTCTCGGCCACGACGGTCGACGAGATCGCCGAGCGGGCGGGGGTCGCGAAGGGCACCGTCTACTACAACTTCGCGAGCAAGTCGGTCCTCTTCGAAGAGCTGCTGCGGCACGGCGTCGGCCTCCTCACCGCCTCCCTGAAGGAGGCCTCCGAGGAGGCGGCCGGGAACGGCGGCAGCAAGGTCGACGCCCTGGACGCGATGATCCGGGCCGGCCTGGTCTTCATCAACCGCTACCCGGCCTTCACCCAGCTGTACGTCGCCGAACTGTGGCGGACCAACCGGGCCTGGCAGTCCACGCTGCTCGTGGTCAGGCAGCAGGCCGTCGCGGTGGTCGAGGACGTGCTGCGCGCGGGCGTGGAGAGCGGCGAGCTCAGCGAGGAGATCGACATCCCGCTGACGGCCGCGGCGCTCGTCGGCATGGTCCTGGTGGCCGCTCTGGACTGGCAGGCCTTCCAGCCGGAGCGCTCGCTCGACGACGTGCACGCGGCGCTGTCGCGGCTGCTGCAGGGCCGGGTCAGCGGCACGCGCGCGTAGACCGGTGCCGCCCGGGAGACCAGGGCACGCACGACGACGCCGGTCCGGTGCCGCCTGTTCCCCCAGGCGGCACCGGACCGGCGCTTTTTCGTGTCCCCCCGCAACCCCCGTTCGACCCCCGTGTGGTCGTTCCCCCGAGTCACCCCCGTGTCTCGCTCCCGCCCGGAGGGCGGAAGGAGCGGCCAAGGGCGCGGCGCCGTTCCGCAGCCCCGTGTCGGCGGTACCGGCGCTGCGCCCTTCTCCGTGCCCCACACTCTTCCGTCTGAGCAGCAGGAACCCCATCCGTGCGGGTACTCATCTCACTCTCTAGGTACGGATACTCAGGCATACGCACTCATCCCCAGGCCGCCGGGCCCCCGACTGGTTACGATCGCGTCCGTGTCCGTACTCCCCCTGGTGTTCACCAGCGGCTGGGCGAGCGGGATCAACGCGTACGCCGTTGTCCTGCTGCTCGGCGTCTTCGGGGCGACCGGGGTCAGCGACGAGGTCCCCGAGGCGCTCCAGCGGCCCGACGTGCTGATCGCGGCCGGTGTGCTCTTCCTCTGCGAGGCCGTCGCCGACAAGATCCCCTACGTCGACTCCGTCTGGGACACGGTGCACACCGTGATCCGGCCGGTGTCCGGCGCCGTGGTGGGGGCGCTCCTCGCCGGGCAGAGCGGGTCCCTCCCGGACCTGGCCGCGGGCGCGGTGGGCGGCTCGACCGCGCTGGCCAGCCACGCGGTGAAGGCCGGCACGCGGATGGCGATCAACACCTCGCCCGAGCCGTTCAGCAACGTCGTGATGAGCACGGCCGAGGACCTCGGGGTCGGCGGCCTGATCAGCTTCGCGATGTTCTATCCGGAGGCCGCCGCGATCATCGCGGCCGTGCTGCTGCTCATCGGGGTCTTCCTGCTGTTCTTCCTCGTCTCGCGGATCCGGCGGTTCCTGCGGCGCCGGGCGCAGCGCCACGAGGAGAAGCGGCTTGCGGGCCGCGCGGGAGGCCCGCCGCCCTGAGGCGCGCGCCGGACGCCCGGGCACCGGGGCTCCGGCGTGACGGTCAGTGGCTGCCGATACAGTCCCTGGCATGGCACGGATTGTGGTGATCGGCGCCGGGAT
Source organism: Streptomyces sp. NPDC040622 (assembly GCF_055593965.1). Lineage (NCBI taxonomy): Bacteria > Bacillati > Actinomycetota > Actinomycetes > Kitasatosporales > Streptomycetaceae > Streptomyces > Streptomyces sp. NPDC040622. The sequence goes on from NZ_JBVIXD010000016.1 coordinate 66,658, forward strand.
GGGCGCGATGACGGCGGCCGCCCGGCTGGCCGTCGCGGGCCACCGGGTGGTGGTGTACGAACGCGGGGCGACGTACGGCGGTGCGCTCGGCCGCGTCGAGCGGGACGGCTTCGCCTTCGACACGGGACCGGCGCTGCTCCAGCTCCCCGCGGTCTACCGCGACCTGTTCGTCAAGACGGGCAAGGAGCCCCTGGAGGCGTGCGTCGAGCTCGCCCAGGTGGAGCCCGCCGTGCGCCACGTCTTCGCGGACGGCACCACGGCCGACCTGCCGAACGCCTCGCGCGCGGGCGTGGGCGAGGCCCTGGACGCGGCGCTCGGTGAGGGCGCGGGCGCCCGCTGGGCGGCGTTCATGAACCGTGCCAGGGAAGCCTGGGACCGCACGCGCCGCCCTCTGCTGGAAGAGCCCCTGTGGCCGAACTGGCAGGTACTCGCCGACCGCGAGCCCTACCCCTCGGTGCCGCACAAGCGCCTGCTGCGCCGCGAGCGCCGGGCCGGCACGCTCGGCGAGGTCGGCGAGCTGGAGCTGGGCGGCGACCCGCGCCTCGTCGCGCTCCTGGAGCAGTTCGCGACGGCGCACGGCCTGGATCCCCGCACCACCCCGGCGAGCGCGGCCGTCCTGCCCTACCTGGAGCAGACGTTCGGCACCTGGTCGGTGCGGGGCGGAATGCGCGCCCTGGCCCGCGCGGTGCACGAGCGGTGCGTGGCCCGGCGGGTCGAGTTCGTCTTCGGCGCGGCCGTCACTCGCATCGTGGAGAAGGACGGGCGCGCGGCGGGGGTGGAGCTCGCGGACGGCACGACGGCGGACGCCGACTTCGTGGTCGCGGGCGTCGCGCCCGGCGTCCTGGACGGCCTGCTCCCCGGTGCGGACATACGGGCGGAGGGTGACATCCCGGCACGCGCCGGCATGCCCAGCCGTCTGACCGTCCTCCTCGCCCTGTCCGGCGCGCGCCCCGAAGGCGCCCCCCTGCGCACGGTGCTGCACTCCGGTGACCGCGAGGACGAGCTCGACCGCCTCTTCGGCGAGCGGCCCGGGCTCCCCGCCTCCCCCACCGTCACGGTGCTCCGCCCCGACGACCCGGCCGTGACGCCCGACCGGGCGCACGAGGCGGTGACGCTCACCGTGACGGTGCCCGCGCACCTGGAGGTCACCGAGGAGGACGTGGAGCGGGTGATCTCGCGTGCCGAGGCCGTGGTACCTGACCTCCGAGGCCGCCTCCTGTGGCACGAGGCGCGTACGCCGGCGGACGTCGCGGAGGCCACCGGCGCCGACGGCGGCGCGGTCCCCGCCCCGTCGCTCGCCGCGGCCGGCGGCAGGCTGCTGCACCCGTCCAACAGCACGCGGCTGCGGGGGCTGCTCGCGGTCGGCGGCTGGGCCCACCCCGGTGGGGGTCTCCCGCACGCGGGCATGTCGGGCACGCTGGCGGCGGGCCTGATCGTGGAGGGGCCGGAGTTCCGCGGCTCCCGGTGAGCGACCGGGTTGAGGCGCGCGGGGTGAGCGCCCGGCGCCCGGGGGCTCAGTACCGGTACTGCTGCTCGTTGTAGCCCGAGCCGTCGTACCCGCCGGTGTTCCCGTCCTGGTACGGGTAGGGCTGCTCGGGCGGCAGCTCACCGCCGTACGTCTCGTCGGTGGTGCGCTGCTGCGGCACCCAGACGCCGCCGGGCGGGGTGTCCTGGTACGTCCCGCCGGGCCCGCCGCCGTAGGTGTCGCCGCCGTACGGGGCGTACTGCTGCTGGTCGGCGTAGCCCTCGTAACCGTTGAAGTCCTGGCGGGCGCCGTAGGTCTGCGTGCCGATGTACGGATCGGAGTAGGCGGCGTACTGCTGCTGTCCGGTGCCGTCGTACCCGTAGTTCTGCTGGTCGTAGCCGCCGTAGGCCGCGGCGTCGTAGCCGTGGGCGCCGTCGTACGCGCCGTCGTACGCGCCGTCGTACGCGTCGCTCTGGTGGGTGTCGCCGGCCGTCGGCGGCGCGTGGGCCGCCTCGTCGTACACGCCGTACTGCCCGGTGTCGTCGGGCATCGGCTCGGGCTCGTAGACCCCACCCGCGGGGGCGTCGGGGTCGTGCGCGGGCGGCGGCGGGACCTGCTCGTACTCCAGGTCGGAGACCCGCAGCGTCGGCTCCTGCGCCGCGGCGCCCCGTCGCGGCGCCCTGCGGCGCTTGCTCAGGCCCGGGCGCCCGCCGAGCGCCCAGCCGGTGGAGAAGCCCCGGCGGAACGACAGCGTCACGTACGCCTGGCCCGTCGCGAAGGCGACGGCGCCCAGGCCGATGATCCACACCGAGGGGATCAGGACGCCGACGACCACCCCGAGGAAGCCCGCGAAGGCCAGCAGCCGCCAGCGCAGCCGCGCCTTGTACTGCAGCAGGACCTCGCCGAGCAGCCACAGCGCGACGAATCCGAACGCGATGTAGAGGACCGTCCAGCCCATGTACGCCCCTCTCCCCTACGGCCGCCGCCCTTGGTGCGGGTACGACCGGTCAGGCCTGGTGATGCAGGCCCAGATTCTCGTAGATCTCCAACGTCGCCGTGGAGTTGTTCAGCGTGATGAAGTGCAGCCCCGGCACACCTTCGGCCAGCAACCGCGCGCAGAACTCCGTCGCGAACTCGATGCCCATGGAGCGTACAGCGGCGGGATCGTCTTTGACGGAGAGGATGCGCTCTTTCAGCTCGGCCGGGAACACGGCGTTGCTGAGCTGGGGCAGCCGGTCGAGCTGGCGGACGTTGGTGACGGGCATCATCTCGGGGATGATCGGCGTCCGGCAACCCGCCGCCTCGACGCGGTCGCGCAGCCGCAGGTACTCCTCGGGGTCGAAGAACATCTGGGTGATCGCGTAGTCCGCGCCGGCCCGGCACTTGTCGATGAAGTACCGGATGTCGGAGTCCCAGTCGGCCGAGCGCGGGTGCATCGCGGGGAACGCGGCGACGCCCACGCAGAAGTCACCGGACTCCTTGATGAGTTCGACCAGCTCGGCGGCGTAGGTCAGGCCCTCGGGGTGGGCGATCCAGTCGCCCAGCGGGTCGCCGGGCGGGTCGCCGCGGACCGCGAGCATGTTCCTGATCCCCGCGTCCGCGTACTGCCCGATGATGTTGCGCAGCTCGGCCACGGAGTGGTCGACCGCCGTCAGGTGCGCGACGGGCGTCAGCGTCGTGTCGGCGACGATCTGCTGGGTCTCCTTGACCGTGCCGGTGCGCGTCGAACCGCCCGCGCCGTAGGTCACGGAGACGAAGTCCGGGGCCACCGCCTCGACCCGGCGCAGCGCGTTCCAGAGGTTCCGCTCGCCCTTCGCGGTTTTCGGGGCGGAGAACTCGAAAGAAAACGTCGTTTTGCCGGTCGCGAGCATGTCGCGCACCGTTCGCGCACGGTCAGTCCTGGTCGAAGCTGTGCCTAGGGCCATACCGGCAGGTTAGCCAGGCCCGGGCGGTCGCCCAACCAGGCCCGGGAGATTTGGCCGGTTTGCCGGTTTGTTGTCCACGGATCGGACACTCCCGGGCTGTTGCTCACACAGACGTTCACAGACGTTCGCGGCGCACCCGGACCGGCGGGTCACACCGCCGCGCGCACCCGCTTCGCGAAGTCCGCGGCGGCGGCGCCCGGGTCGTCGGCCTCGGTGATCGCCCGCACCACGACGACGCGGCGCGCACCCGCGTCGAGGACCTCGTCCAGGTTGCCCGCGTCGATGCCGCCGATGGCGAACCAGGGACGGTCGGTCCCGAGCGAGGCCGTGTACCTGACCAGATCGAGGCCCGGGGCGTGGCGGCCCGGCTTGGTGGGCGTGGGCCAGCAGGGGCCCGTGCAGAAGTAGTCCACGCCGTCCTGGGCGGCGGCCGCCGCGGCCTCCGACTCGGCGTGGGTGGAGCGGCCGATCAGCACCTGGGAGCCGAGGATGCCGCGGGCCACGGGCACGGGGAGGTCGCCCTGGCCGAGGTGGAGCACGTCGGCGCCGACGGCATGGGCGACGTCCGCGCGGTCGTTCACCGCGAAGAGCTTGCCGTGCCGCCGTGCGGCCTCGGCGAAGACCTGGAGGTGCTCGACCTCCTCGCCGGCCTCCATGCCCTTGTCGCGCAGCTGCACGACGTCGACGCCGCCCGCGAGGACGGCGTCGAGGAATTCCGGGAGGTCCCCCTGGCGCTTGCGGGCGTCCGTGCACAGGTAGAGCCGGGCGTCGGCGAGCCGGTCGCGGTGGTCGGCGGCCATGGAGAAGTCCCCCCGTTGTCGGTGGCGTGGGGGGGGGGGGGGGGGGGGGGGGGGGGGGGAGGGAGGGGGGGGGGGGGGGGGGGGGGGGGGGGGGGGGGAGGGGGAGGAGGGG
>NZ_JBVIXD010000016.1:70968-121175 GCF_055593965.1 Streptomyces sp. NPDC040622
TTGGTTTTTGTGGGTGTCGGGGAAGGGGGAGAGGGGGGGGTAGACGAGCTGTTCGGGGGGGGGGGGGCCAAGGAAAAATCCCCCTTGTTGTGGGGGGGGGGGGGGAGGCGCCCCCCCCCCCCCCCCCCACTCCGGACGGTGTTGTTCAGGTCAGACGGACGAGCGCCTGCTCAGACGGCGAGCGCCTGGGCGCGGCGCTTCACCTCCGTGCCGCGATTCTCACTCAGCGCCTGCGCGGGGGTGCCGGGCAGGGTCGGGTCGGGGGTGAAGAGCCATTCGAGCATCTCCTCGTCGGAGAAGCCGTCGTCCCTCAGGAGCGTCAGGGTGCCGGACAGGCCCTTGACGACCTTGTCGCCGTCGATGAAGGCGGCCGGCACCTGGAGCGCCCGGTTCTCACCCCGGCGCACGGCGATCAGCTGGCCCTCCTTGACCAGCTGGCGCACACGGGTCACCTCGACATCGAGCATTTCCGCGATGTCGGGGAGGTGCAGCCAGTCGGGTACGAGAGCATCAGTCTTTGCGTCAATCTCGGTCACGCGGTCCAGCGTATCCCTGGCCGGGGCAACCGCGCCGGGCGGTGGATCCGGGTCGCCTACAGAGAGGCCTTCTTCAGGGGGACGGAGGGGTCCGACGCCAGGGACGGGTCGAGCCGGGTGCCCGACTCGATCAGCTTGCGGCCCTGGGCCAGGTCGCGGGGGCGGCCCACCGCGAGCACCGCCACCAGGGCGCCGTCCCGCAGCCAGCACACCGACCAGGCCACGCCCGTCGGGTCGCCGCGCCACACCAGCTCGTCGGCCCCGGCGTGATGGCCCGCGTACTGCACGAAGCGGCCGAACTGCTCCGACCAGAAGTACGGCACGGGGTCGTACGCCGCCGGGGTCTCGCCGACGATGTTCGCCGCCACCGTGCGCGGGCCCTGCAGGGCGTTGTCCCAGTGGTGCACGAGAAGGCGCTCGCCGTACCGCCCCGAGGGGAAGGAGGAGCAGTCGCCGACCGCGTACACGTCGGGCGCCGAGGCGTGCAGCCCCTCGTCGGTCACGACCTCCCGGTGGGCGCCGAGCTCGATGCCGGAGCCGGTCAGCCAGCCCGTCGTGGGCCGCGCCCCGATGCCGACGACGACGGCGCCCGTGAGCAGCCTGGTGCCGTCGGACAGGACCACCGCGCCCGGTTCGACGCGCTCCACGCGCGCGTGGGTGCGCAGCACGGCTCCGGAGTCGGCGTACCAGCCGGCCATGGGGGCCGCGACTTCCTCGGGCAGCGCCCCGGCGAGCGGCCGTCCCGCCGCCTCGACCACGGTGACCGAGCAGCCCGCCTCGCGCGCGGCGGTCGCGAACTCCGCGCCGATCCAGCCCGCCCCGACCACCACGACGTCGTGCTGGTCGGCGAGGACGGGGCGCAGCCGCTCGGCGTCGTCCAGGGTGCGCAGGAGGTGGACGCCGGGGATGCCTTCGGTGCCGGGCAGCCGGATCGGCTCGGCGCCGGTCGCGACGACCAGGACGTCGTAGGCGAGGGGGCCGTCGGCGGTGTCCAGCTCGTGGTCGCCGGGGCGTACCCCGGTGACCTCACGGCCCAGGACCAGGTCGATGCCGAGCGCCGCGAAGTCGATGTCGAAGGCGGAGCCTTCCGCCTTGCCGAGCAGCACCGCCTTGGACAGCGGCGGCCTGTCGTAGGGCCGGTGCCGTTCCGCACCGACAAGGGTGACCGCACCGGCGAACCCCTGTTCGCGCAGGGCCACCGCGGTCTGCACCCCGGCCATCCCCGCGCCGACGATGACGACGTGCCGCTCCGCCTGCGGCGGCTTCCCGGTCTGCTTCCGCTGCTCGCTCACCCGATCACTCTAGGGCGGCCGCCCGGTACGCCCTCAGGTGGATACGAGGAGATCTCTGACACACCGTCACTGCCCATACCCGGACAGCTCCCCTACTGCCGCGCGAAGCGACGGGCTAGGGTGGCCGCTGCAGAGCACTCGCGGGAGCCCGGACGCACCGGGCTGAGAGGGAGGCTGGACGGCCTCCGACCGTACGAACCTGATCCGGGTCATGCCGGCGAAGGGAGGGGCTGGACGCCCATGCATCCACGGACGACATCCGATGCCGCCAAGAGCACGGCCGCGAACGCCACGAGCGACGTCCTCGTCGTCGGGGGCGGCATCATCGGCCTGGTCTCGGCCTGGCGGGCCGCGCAGCGCGGACTCTCCGTCGCGGTCGTGGACCCCGCGCCGGGCGGCGGGGCGGCCCAGGTCGCGGCGGGCATGCTCGCCGCCGTCACCGAGCTGCACTACGGCGAGCAGACGCTGCTCGGCATCAACCTGGAATCGGCCCGCCGCTACCCCGCGTTCGCCGCCGAGCTGACCGAGGCGACCGGGCACGGCCTCGGCTACCGCGCGTGCGGCACGCTGGCCGTCGCGCTCGACTCGGACGACCGCGCCCACCTGCGCGAACTGCACGCGCTCCAGCACCGTTCGGGCCTGGAGTCCGAGTGGCTGAGCGGCCGGGAGTGCCGCCGCCTGGAGCCGATGCTCGCGCCGGGCGTGCGGGGCGGGCTGCGGGTCGACGGCGATCACCAGATCGATCCGCGCAGGCTCGCGGCGGCGCTCGTGGTGGCCTGCGAGCGGGCCGGTGTGGTCTTCCACCGCGCCCTGGCCGAGCGCCTGACGGTCGTGCGCGAGCGGGCGCGCGGTGTCGTGCTCGCCGACGGGACCGAGCTGGGCGCGGAGCAGACCGTGCTCGCGGCGGGCAGCCTCAGCGGGCGGCTCGCGGGCGTCCCCGACGACGTCGTGCCGCCCGTGCGCCCCGTGAAGGGGCAGGTGCTGCGGCTGACGGTGCCGAAGCCGTACGCGCCGTTCCTGAGCCGCACCGTGCGGGCCGTGGTGCGCGGCAGCCACGTCTACCTCGTACCGCGCGAGAACGGCGAGCTCGTCGTCGGCGCGACCAGCGAGGAGCTCGGCTGGGACACGACCGTCACGGCGGGCGGCGTGTACGAGTTGCTGCGGGACGCCCACGAGCTGGTGCCCGGCATCACGGAACTGCCGCTGACCGAGACCCGCGCGGGCCTGCGCCCCGGCTCCCCCGACAACGCGCCGATGCTCGGCCCGACCCGGCTCGCCGGGCTCCAGCTGGCCACCGGGCACTTCCGCAACGGCGTCCTGCTGACGCCCCTGACGGGTGACGTCATGGCGCACGCCCTGACCACCGGCGAGCTGCCCGACGAGGCGCTCCCCTTCACCCCGCGCCGCTTCGACGGCGCCGTCCCCGGGGCGCTCGCCCCCTCCCCTTCCCGTACGCAGCCCTTCACGGAGCAGCCCGTATGAGCACGCCTTCCACCGTTTCCGTCCGCGTCTTCGTCAATGGGGAAGAACGCGATGTGGCCCCGGGCACGACGCTCGACGCCCTCGTGGCCACCCTGTCCGCGGCGCACTCCGGCGTCGCGGCCGCCGTCAACGAAACCGTCGTCCCGCGCGCGCAGTGGCCCGCCACGGCCCTCGCCGACGCCGACCGCGTCGAAGTACTCACCGCCGTCCAGGGAGGCTGAAGCACCATGGCAGACGACCCCTTCGTCATCGGCGGGCTCACCTTCTCCTCGCGCCTGATCATGGGTACGGGCGGGGCGCCGAGCCTCGACATCCTGGAGCGCTCCCTCATCGCCTCCGGCACGGAGCTGACCACGGTCGCGATGCGCCGCCTCGACCCGGGCGTGCAGGGCTCGGTGCTCTCCGTGCTCGACCGGCTCGGCATCCGTGTGCTGCCCAACACGGCGGGCTGTTTCACGGCGGGCGAGGCCGTCCTCACCGCGCGGCTCGCGCGCGAGGCCCTCGGCACCGACCTGGTGAAGCTGGAGGTGATCGCCGACGAGCGCACCTTGCTGCCCGACCCGGTGGAGCTCCTGGACGCCGCCGAGACCCTGGTCGACGACGGCTTCACGGTCCTTCCGTACACCAACGACGACCCGGTGCTCGCCCGCAAGCTGGAGGACGTGGGCTGCGCGGCGATCATGCCGCTCGGTTCGCCCATCGGCTCCGGGCTCGGCATCCGCAACCCGCACAACTTCCAGCTGATCGTGGAGCACGCACGCGTGCCGGTGATCCTCGACGCGGGCGCGGGGACGGCATCCGACGCGGCGATCGCGATGGAGCTGGGGTGCGCGGGTGTGATGCTCGCCTCCGCGGTGACGCGGGCGCAGGAGCCGGTCCTGATGGCGGAGGCCATGCGGCACGGCGTGGAGGCCGGGCGCCTCGCGCACCGGGCCGGGCGGATCCCGCGGCGGCACTTCGCCGAGGCGTCCTCGCCCGTTCAGGGCATGGCCAGGCTCGATCCGGAGCGGCCTGCGTTCTGAGGGCCCGCCCGGGCGGGGCGGGGAGCGTCACAGCTCGGCTGCAGTCACGCACCGAAGCCGCCCGGGCGGGGAGGGCCGACCGCGTCGCCTCGTAGACTCCCTGCGTGGACACGACCCTTCAGGACCCGCTCGTCGGGCAGCTGCTCGACAGGCGTTACCGGATCGACGGGCGCATCGCGGTCGGCGGGATGGCCACGGTCTACCGGGCCGTGGACACCCGCCTGGACCGCGTGCTCGCGCTCAAGGTGATGCACCCGACGCTGGCGGCCGACGCCTCCTTCGTCGACCGCTTCATCCGCGAGGCCAAGTCGGTGGCCCGCCTCTCCCATCCCAATGTGGTCGGCGTCTTCGACCAGGGCACGGACGGCTCGTACGTCTATCTGGCGATGGAGTACATCGCGGGCTGCACCCTGCGCGACGTCCTGCGCGAGCGCGGCGCCCTGCAGCCCCGGGCGGCGCTCGACATCCTGGAGCCGGTCCTCGCCGCGCTCGGGGCCGCGCACCGCGCCGGCTTCGTGCACCGCGACATGAAGCCGGAGAACGTCCTCATAGGGGACGACGGCCGGGTGAAGGTCGCCGACTTCGGTCTCGTCCGCGCGGTGGACACGGTCACGAACACGACCGGCACCGTCCTCGGCACGGTCTCCTACCTCGCCCCCGAGCAGATCGAGCACGGTACGGCGGACACCCGCGTCGACGTGTACGCCTGCGGGGTCGTGCTCTACGAGATGCTGACCGGCGCCAAGCCGCACTCCGGGGACTCCCCCGCCCAGGTCCTCTACCAGCACCTCAACGAGGACGTGCCGCCCCCGTCGGCGGCCGTCCCGGGGCTCGCCTTCGAGCTCGACGAGCTGGTCGCCTCCGCCACCGCGCGCACCCCCGACGTCCGTCCCTACGACGCGGTGGCGCTCCTCGCCCGGCTCAGGGAGGCGCGTGCCGCCCTGTCCGAGGAGCAGCTCGACGCGGTACCGCCGCAGGCGCACGCGACGGCCCACGACGCCCACGACAACGCGGAGGACCGTACGAGCGTCATCCCGCGCGCGGCACGCCCCGTGCAGCTCTCGCTGCCCGCGGAGGGCGAGCGGGAGGGCCGCGGCGGCGAGGACGCGCTGAACCGCACCAGCATCCTGTCGGCCCCGCCCGCGGGACCGCCCGCCCCCGCGAGGGCTTCCCGGCGCCGGTTCGACCCGCGCCGCCGCACGCTCGCGCTCATAGTCGGCGTCCTGCTCGTCCTGGGCCTCGGCACCGGTGTCTGGTACATCAACTCCGGTCAGTTCACCAAGGTCCCGCCGCTCCTGGCGAAGACGGAGGCGCAGGCGAAGCAGCGGCTCGACGACGCCGGCCTCGAGGTCAAGGACGTCAAGCGCACCTACAGCGACACGGACAAGCGCGGCACGGTCATGGACACCGACCCCGCGGTGGGCGAGCGCATCCGGCAGAACGACAAGGTGACGCTGACCGTCTCGCTGGGCCCGGAGACCGTCAAGGTCCCGAACGTCAAGGACATGCCGCTCGCGGAGGCGAAGAAGGAGCTCAAGAACTCCGGTCTCGCACCCGGCATGGTCACCAAGGCCTTCAGCTCCGGCATCGACAAGGGCTCCGTGGTCAGCACGGACCCGCGGGCCGGTTTCACCCGCAAGGCGGGCTCGGCCGTCGCCCTGGTCGTCAGCAAGGGCAACCCGGTCGACACCCCCGACGTGACGGGTGAGTCCGAGGCGGATGCCACCGCGGAGCTCGAGGAGGCCGGCCTCAAGGTCGAGATCGCCCCCTCGCGGATCAACTCCGACGAGGACAAGGGCGATGTCGCCAAGCAGTCCGTCCCCGAGGGCAAGCAGCTCGCCGAGGGCGACACGGTCGAGCTGACGATCTCCAAGGGCCCGCCGATGATCGAGGTCCCGGACGTGACCGGCATGGACGTCGACGAGGCGACGGACAAGCTGGAGGCGGCGGGCTTCGACGTGGAGAAGGACCGCGGTCTGCTCGGCCTCTTCGGCGACACGGTGAAGGAGCAGTCGGTGGACGGCGGGGACAAGGCGGCCAAGGGGTCGACGATCACCATCACGATCCGCTGAGGCCCGCTCCCCGGGGGGCCGCTCCCGGGGAACCGCTCCCGGGGAACGGGCCCCGGGAGTCCGCACGCGTACCGCGGCGGTCCGCCGGGACCGCTGTCGGAGCGCCTTCGCGCGCGTGCCACCCTTGACGGCGTGAGCAGCAACAACTCCCCCAGCGCAGCGTCCCGCAACCCCGTCGGCGGCCATGTCCCCGTCGCCGGTGGTCTCGCCTCTGTCGGCCTCTCGTACGCCCGTGACCTCGGCGCGGAGGCCGTCCAGGTCTTCGTCGCCAACCCCCGCGGCTGGGCGACCCCGCCCGGCAACCCGAAGCAGGACGAGGAGTTCCTCGCGGCCCGTGCCGCCGAGGGGATCCCGGCGTACGTCCACGCGCCCTACCTGATCAACTTCGGCTCGCACACCGAGGCGACCGTGGAGAAGTCCGTGGAGTCCCTGCGCCACTCGCTGCGCCGGGGCCGCGCGATCGGCGCGCTCGGCGTCGTCGTGCACACCGGCTCGGCGACCGGCGGCCGGGAGCGTGCCGTGGCCCTGGCACAGGTGCGCGAGCGCATGCTGCCGCTGCTGGACGAGCTGACGCACGACGACGACCCGTTCCTGCTTCTGGAGTCGACCGCGGGCCAGGGCGCCTCGCTCTGCTCCCGCACCTGGGACTTCGGTCCGTACTTCGAGGCGCTGGACTCCCACCCCAAGCTGGGCGTCTGCCTGGACACCTGCCACATCTTCGCCGCGGGCCACGACCTGACGGGCCCGAGCGGCATGAAGCAGACCCTCGACCTCCTGGTGGAGACGGTCGGCGAGGGGCGGCTGAAGCTCGTGCACGCCAACGACTCCAAGGACGTCGTCGGCGCCCACAAGGACCGCCACGAGAACATCGGCACCGGCCACATCGGCGAGGAGCCCTTCCGCGAGCTGATGGCCCATCCCGCGACCGAGGGCGTCCCGCTGATCATCGAGACGCCCGGCGGCAAGGAAGGGCACGCGGCGGACGTGGCGCGCCTGAAGGAGCTCAGGAACCCGTAGCGGAATACCCCTTGGGGGTATACGGTTCTTGCTGGACGGCAGGAACCGCTATCCGACGCCGGGGGCTTCCCATGCGGCACGACACGCACGCAGGGCACGGCACGGGACACGAGCTCGGCACGCACGACGAACACGCGCGCCACCACCACCAGCACCAGCACCAGCACCAGCACCACGCTCCCGGCCTCGGAAAGGTCAGCTGGCGTACGGCCGCCCAGGCCACCCTGCACTGCCTCACCGGCTGCGCCGTCGGCGAGGTGCTGGGCATGGTCGTCGGCACCGCGTTCGGCTGGGGCGACATGGCGACGATGATTCTCGCGATCGCCCTGGCCTTCGCCTTCGGTTACGCCCTGACGCTGCGCGGCATCCTCAGGGCCGGCGTCGATTTCAAGACGGCGTTCCGGGTCGCGCTCGCCGCCGACACCCTGTCCATCGCCGTCATGGAGCTGATCGACAACGGCGTCATCGCACTCTGGCCCGGCGCCATGGACGCGCACCTGACGGACGCGATGTTCTGGTGGATCCTGGCCATCGCACTGGCGGCGGCGTTCGTGATCACGACGCCGGTCAACACGTGGATGATCGGCCGGGGCAAGGGGCACGCGGTGGTACACCAGTACCACCACTGATCACCCGAAAATCGTCCCTGACCAGCACGGACAGCGTCGCGCAGGACTAGAGCTCGGGGCCGTCCCCGGGCTCTTCCTGGTAGGAGTAGCGCTGCTCGCGCCACGGGTCGCCCACGTTGTGATAGCCGCGCTCCTCCCAGAAGCCCCGGCGGTCCGCGGTCATGTACTCGATGCCCCTGACCCACTTGGGGCCCTTCCAGGCATACAGGTGGGGCACCACGAGCCGGAGCGGGAATCCGTGCTCGGCGGTGAGCAGTTCGCCGCCCTTGTGCGTGGCGAGAATCGCGCGCTCGGAGGCGAAGTCCGCCATCCGCAGGTTGGAGCTGAAGCCGTACTCGGCCCAGACCATCACGTGGGTGGCGTCCGGCGCGGGCGGCGCGATCTCCAGGAGCGTGCGGGTCGGGAGCCCGCCCCACTCGGCGCCCAGCATGCTGAACTTCGTGACGCAGTGCAGATCGGCGACCACGGTGTCGTAGGGCAGCGCGGAGAATTCCTCGTGCGTCCAGCAGTGCTTGTCGCCGTCCGCGGTGGCTCCGAAGACCCTGAACTCCCAGCGCTCGGGGCGGAACTTGGGCACCGGGCCGTAGTGCGTGACCGGCCAGCCGCGCTGCAGCCGCTGACCCGGCGGAAGCTCCGGCTCCGCCGCTTGTCGAGATGCGCGTTCCGCCGGCTGACCCATGGCTCCATCCTGACAGACCCGGGGCGGTGGACGTGACCAGCCGACGCCCCGCGGGTGCCGATCGGGGCAACTCCTACTAAGCGTGCACTTACTGGACGGCCTCCGAACACCGGTGCAAGGATGCGCGCTACCTGCCCAGTAACCCATGTGGAAGGAGCCTCTGCGATGCAGGGCGACCCCGAGGTCCTCGAGTTTCTCAACGAGCAGCTGACCGCCGAGCTCACGGCGATCAACCAGTATTTTCTCCACGCCAAGATGCAGGAAAACTTCGGCTGGACGAAGCTCGCGAAGTACACCCGGTCCGAGTCCTTCGACGAGATGAAGCACGCGGAGGTGCTGACCGACCGGATTCTGTTCCTCGACGGTCTGCCCAACTACCAGCGGCTCTTCCATGTGCGCGTCGGCCAGACGGTCACCGAGATGTTCCAGGCCGACCGGCAGGTCGAGGTCGAGGCGATCGACCGCCTCAAGCGCGGCATCGAGGTGATGCGCGGCAAGGGAGACATCACGTCCGCGAACATCTTCGAGTCGATCCTCGAGGACGAGGAGCACCACATCGACTATCTGGACACCCAGCTCGAACTGGTCGAGAAGCTCGGCGAGGCGCTCTACATCGCGCAGCTCATCGAGCAGCCGGAGAGCTAGGCCCGGAGAGCCGGAGCCGGAGCGTCAGGCCGCCTCGGGGAGCTCCGCGTCGGCGGTGAGCGCCACGGCGGGCTCGCCCTGGTCCACCAGCTCACGGCGGGGACACGCGCCCCGGCCGAGCAGCGCCTGGATGCGTCGTACGCACGAACCGCAGTCCGTGCCCGCCTTGCAGGCCGACGCTATCTGGCGGGGGGTGCAGGCGCCGTCGTCCACGTGCTTCTTCACCTGCGCCTCGGTGACCCCGAAGCAGTTGCAGACGTACACGCGGTTCACCTCCCGGACAGGACTGATCGGTAGCGCCGTCCCGATTAATCGGTGAGGCTAACCTAACCTTACCCGTGACGTCGGGCAGGCAAAAGCCCCGGATACGCCGGTGGGGCGCGGATCACACGGATCCGCGCCCCACACGTGCGTACTGCCGGGAATTACTGGTCGCGGTACATCTCCGCGACCAGGAATGCCAGGTCGAGCGACTGGCTGCGGTTGAGCCGCGGGTCGCAGGCCGTCTCGTAGCGCTGGTGCAGGTCGTCGACGAAGATCTCGTCGCCGCCGCCCACGCACTCGGTGACGTCGTCACCGGTGAGCTCGACGTGGATGCCGCCCGGGTGCGTGCCGAGGGCCTTGTGGACCTCGAAGAAGCCCTTGACCTCGTCGAGCACGTCGTCGAAGCGGCGGGTCTTGTGGCCGGATGCCGCCTCGTAGGTGTTGCCGTGCATCGGGTCGGTGATCCAGGCGACGGTCGCGCCGGACGCGGTGACCTTATCGACCAGCTCGGGCAGCTTGTCGCGGACCTTGTCGGCGCCCATGCGGACGATGAAGGTCAGCCGGCCGGGCTCGCGGTCGGGGTCGAGGCGCTCGATGTACTGCAGCGCCTCCTCGGCCGTCGTGGTCGGGCCGAGCTTGATGCCGACGGGGTTGCGCACCTGGGAGGCGAACTCGATGTGCGCGCCGTCCAGTTGCCGGGTGCGCTCACCGATCCAGACCATGTGGCCCGAGGTGTCGTACAGCCGGCCCGTGCGGGAGTCGGTGCGGGTCAGCGCCGACTCGTAGTCGAGCAGCAGCGCCTCGTGGGAGGCGAAGAACTCGACGGTCTTGAACTCTTCCGGGTCCGTGCCGCAGGCGCGCATGAAGTGCAGCGCGTTGTCGATCTCGCGGGCGAGCTGCTCGTAGCGCTGGCCGGACGGGGACGACTTCACGAAGTCCTGGTTCCAGGCGTGCACCTGGCGCAGGTCGGCGTAGCCGCCGGTGGTGAAGGCGCGGACCAGGTTGAGCGTGGAGGCGGATGCGTTGTACATCCGCTTCAGGCGCTCGGGGTCCGGAATGCGCGCCGCTTCGGTGAAGTCGAAGCCGTTGACGGAGTCGCCCCGGTAGGTCGGGAGCGTCACGCCGTCGCGGGTCTCGGTCGGCTTGGAGCGCGGCTTGGAGTACTGCCCCGCGATGCGGCCCACCTTCACGACGGGCACGGATGCCGCGTACGTGAGGACGGCACCCATCTGGAGCAAGGTCTTCAGCTTGTTCCGGATGTGGTCGGCGGACACGGCGTCGAAGGCCTCGGCGCAGTCCCCGCCCTGCAGCAGGAACGCCTCTCCCTTGGCGACGGAGGCCAGTCGGTCGCGCAGCTGGTCGCACTCGCCCGCGAAGACGAGCGGCGGATACGACTCGAGGTCCGCGATCACATCGCGCAGAGCCTCGGCATCGGGGTACTCGGGCTGCTGCGCCGCGGGCAGGTTGCGCCAGGTGTTGCCACCGGTAGCGGTGGTCTTAGCGTTCACGGTCACCTCGTCAACACTACGTGGTGAACCGGGTGGTCCATCCCCCCGCTCACCAAGTGAGACGGACCAGACACCGTGGGGTGAGCGCTTCCTCTTCGCCGCCCCGCCGATGCGCTAGGGTGCCGGACATGCGTACGCAGACGACGAACCAGAACTGGTGGTGGCCCGCCCATCCGGCGGCCCACTGACTCTGCGCACACAGACTCGCGAAGGCCGCCCGAGGGGCGGCCTTCTGTGTTTGCCGGGTCCTGAGGGCCCGCGGCCCGGGCCGTTCCTCTCCGAGTGAGAAGGAACCGACCCGATGCACCTCACCGACCTCCTGTCCGACGACCGCCCCTTCGCCCTGCTGCGCCGCCGCACGCCGGGCCGTGACCCCGACACGGTCGAGGTCCTCGTGGGCCCGACCCGGACCCACGAACGCCTCGCGGACCTCCCCGAGGGCCTCGCGCTCGTGCCCTTCCGGCAGATCAGGGAGCGCGGGTTCGACGTCCGCGACGACGGCACACCGCTGATGGTCCTGACCCCCGAGGAACGGTACGAAGTACCGCTCGCCGAGGCACTTCGGGCGCTGCCCGCGCACGAGGTGCGGGTCGAGGGCGGGGCCTTCGACGTTAACGACGCGGCCTACGCGGACATCGTGGGGCGGGTCCTGCGCGAGGAGATCGGGCGGGGCGAGGGCGCCAACTTCGTCATCCGGCGCACGTACGAGGGCGAGATCCCGGGCTTCCGCAGGGCCGACGCCCTCGCGCTCTTCCGGCGGCTGCTGGTCGGCGAGCGGGGCGCGTACTGGACGTACGTCGTGCACACCGGGGACCGGACGCTGGTCGGGGCCAGCCCCGAGGTGCACGTGCGGATGTCCGGCGAGACGGTCGTCATGAACCCCATCAGCGGCACGTACCGCTACCCGGCCGACGGCCCCACCCCCGAGGACCTGCTCACCTTCCTCGCCGACGGCAAGGAGACCGAGGAGCTCTCGATGGTCGTCGACGAGGAGCTCAAGATGATGTGCGCGGTCGGCGACATGGGCGGTGTCGTGGTCGGGCCGCGCCTGAAGGAGATGGCGCATCTCGCGCACACGGAGTACGAGCTGCGCGGCAAGTCGTCGCTGGACGTGCGGGAGGTCCTGAAGGAGACGATGTTCGCGGCGACCGTCACCGGCTCGCCCGTGCAGAACGCCTGCCGCGTCATCGAGCGCCACGAGCCGCCGGGTCCTGACGGCGTGGGCCGCGGCTACTACGCGGGGGCCCTCGCCCTCATCGGCAGGGACGCGGGCGGCGCGCAGACCCTGGACTCCCCCATCCTGATCCGCACCGCCGACATCTCCCCGGCGGGCCGGCTGCGGGTGCCGGTGGGCGCCACCCTGGTGCGCGGCTCCGACCCGATGGGCGAGGTCGCCGAGACCCACGCCAAGGCCGCCGGTGTGCTGGCCGCCCTCGGCGTGCGCCCCGGCCGCCCGCGCGGGGAGGGCACCCGGCCCGCTCTCGCCGACGACCCGCGGGTGCGGGCGGCCCTCGACGGCCGGCGGGCGTCGCTCGCGCCGTTCTGGCTGCGGATGCGGGAGCCCACCGGCGAGCTGAGCGGGCACGCGCTCGTCGTGGACGGCGAGGACACGTTCACCGCGATGCTCGCGCACGTCCTGCGCTCCTGCGGCCTGCGGGTCTCGGTGCGGCGCTACGACGAGGAGGGGCTGCGCGACACGGTCCTCGCGCACGAGGGCCCCGTCGTCCTCGGCCCGGGTCCCGGGGACCCGTCCGACCTCACCGACCCCAAGATGCGGTTCCTGCGCTCCCTGACGGCGGAGGTGCTCCGCGCCCACGGGCACGGCGTGCTCGGCGTCTGCCTCGGGCACGAGCTGATCGCGGCCGAGCTGGGCCTGGAGATCGTCCGCAAGGAGGTGCCGTACCAGGGTGCGCAGACGGACATCGACCTGTTCGGGCGGGCCGAGACCGTCGGCTTCTACAACAGCTTCGTGGCGCGCTGCGACGACGAGGCGGCCGCGGAGCTGGCCGCGCACGACATCGAGGTCAGCAGGGACGCGGCGAGCGGCGAGGTGCACGCGCTGCGCCGCCGCGCGGGCGCGCCGGGCATCGCGGTCGCGGGCGTGCAGTTCCATCCGGAGTCGGTGCTCACGCTGCGCGGGACCGCGCTCGTGCGGGACCTGCTCGGTCAGCTGACGGCGGGGGCGGGCACCAGGACGTTCTCGGAGCGGCGGCCCGCCCGGTAGTCCAGGACGTTCTGCACCGTGGTGTCGATGATCTGGCCGACCGCGTCCGCGGTGTAGTACGCCTGGTGGGAGGTGACCACGACGTTCGGGAACGTGACGAGGCGGGCCAGGGTGTCGTCCTCGACGACCTCCAGGGACTTGTCGAGGAAGAAGAGCCCCGCCTCCGCCTCGTACACGTCCAGGCCCACGCCCGTGAACCGGCCGGCGCGCAACTCCCTGACCAGGGCGTCCGTGTCGACGAGGCCGCCGCGGCTGGAGTTCACCAGGATCGCGTCGTCCTTCATCATCCGCAGGGCGTCGGCGCCGATGATGTGCTGGGTGGAGGGGAGCAGCGGCACGTGCAGGCTGATGAGGTCCGCCTCGGCGAGGAGCTGCTCCCTGGCCACGTACGTCATGCCGAGCTCGACGCAGGCGGGGTTCTCGGCGACGTCCCAGCCGAGCAGCCGCATGCCGAAGCCGTGCGCGATACGGGTGAACGCCTCGCCGATCTTGCCGGTGCCGAGCACTCCGACCGTGCGGCCCCGCAGGTCGCGGCCCATCAGGCCGTCGAGACGGAAGTCGAAGTCGCGGGTGCGGTTGCTGGCGCGGACGATGCGGCGGTTGACGGCCATCGCGAGGGTCCAGGCGAACTCGGCCACGGAGTAGGGCGAGTAGTACGAGACGCGGGCGACGGTGAGGCCCAGGCGCTCGGCGACCTCCAGGTCGATGTTGTTGAACCCGGTGGAGCGCTGGGCGATCATCTGTGTCCCGCCGGCGGCGAGGGTCTGCAGGACGCGGTTGTTCAGCGTGGCGTTGACGCTGGAGGAGACGATCTCGTAGCCCGCGGCGATGGGCGCGGTGTCCTCGTTCAGGAACACGTCCAGGCAGCGGACGTCGTGGTGCCCCTCGAAGGCCTTCTCGATCAACGGCTTCTCGTCGGACTGCACGCCGAATGCGAGGATCTCCACGATTTCTCCCGTACATCGCCAGGTGACCGTTATGCGGATCTGCGGCCGAATATACGGTGCCCAGGGCGGCGGTGCCGGGCGGGCGCCGCCGCCCCGGGGGACGTCGAGGAGCGGGTGGGATCAGCCGAAGAAGACGCCGACCTCCGCGTAGAGCGCGGGATCCACCGTCTTCAGCCGTGCCGTGGCCTCCGCGATCGGGACCCGTACGACGTCCGTGCCGCGCAGCGCGACCATCTTGCCGAAGTCGCCGTCCCGCACGGCCTCGATGGCGTGCAGCCCGAAGCGGGTGGCGAGCCAGCGGTCGAAGGCGCTCGGGGTGCCGCCGCGCTGGACGTGCCCGAGGACGGTGGTGCGCGCCTCCTTGCCGGTGCGCCCCTCGATCTCCTTGGCCAGCCACTCGCCGACCCCGGAGAGCCGCACGTGCCCGAAGGAGTCCTGCGTGCCGTCCTTGAGGACCATCTCGCCGTCCTTGGGCATCGCGCCCTCGGCGACGACGACGATCGGCGCGTACGACGCCTTGAAGCGCGAGGTCACCCAGGCGCAGACCTGGTCGACGTCGAAGCGCTGCTCGGGGATGAGGATGACGTTGGCGCCGCCCGCGAGGCCCGAGTGCAGGGCGATCCAGCCCGCGTGGCGGCCCATGACCTCGACGACCAGGACGCGCATGTGCGACTCGGCGGTGGTGTGCAGCCGGTCGATCGCCTCGGTCGCGATGCCGACGGCGGTGTCGAAGCCGAAGGTGTAGTCGGTGGCGGAGAGGTCGTTGTCGATGGTCTTCGGGACGCCCACGACCGGGATGCCGTACTCGTCGGTGAGGCGGGCGGCGACGCCGAGCGTGTCCTCGCCGCCGATCGCGATGAGGGAGTCGACCTCGTACTTGGTGAGGTTCTCCTTGATGCGGCGCACGCCGTTCTCCGCCTTGAACGGGTTGGTGCGCGAGGAGCCGAGGATGGTGCCGCCGCGCGGCAGGATGCCGCGGACCGCGGGGATGTCGAGCGGGACGGTGTCGCCCTCCAGAGGGCCGCGCCAGCCGTCCCGGAAGCCGATGAAGTCGTATCCGTACTCCTGCACGCCCTTGCGGACGACGCCCCGGATGACGGCGTTGAGCCCGGGGCAGTCGCCGCCTCCGGTCAGTACGCCAATTTTCTTGGCCCCCATGGGGAAGTCCCTTCGCCTCAGTGACCTGATGCGAGTCACGCTAATGGTGATCCAGGTCACTCCGGGACGGTGCGAACGGTCAATTCCTTTGCTGCGCAGGGGAGTTGATCATGCGCGTTCACTCGAACGAGGGTCAGGCGTCGTCGAGGCCCCGCTCGATGGCGTACCGCACGAGCTCCACCCTGTTGTGCAGCTGCAGCTTGCCCAGGGTGTTCTGGACGTGGTTCTGGACCGTGCGGTGCGAGATGACCAGGCGCTCGGCGATCTGCTTGTAGCTCAGGCCCTTGGCGACCAGGCGCAGGACCTCCGTCTCGCGGTCGGTGAGCTGCGGCGCCTTCGGGTCGTCCGGGGTGCCGGCCGCGGGCTCGGTGGCCAGGCGGCGGTACTCGCCGAGGACCAGGCCCGCGAGGCCCGGTGTGAAGACCGCGTCGCCGACGGCCGTGCGGCGGACCGCGTCGATCAGCTCCTCGGTCGACGCCGACTTCAGGAGATAGCCGGTGGCGCCGGACTTGACCGCCTCCAGGACGTCGGCGTGCTCGCCGCTGGCCGACAGGACGAGGACCCGCAGCGCGGGGTTGGCGCCGACGAGCTCCTTGCAGACCCGCACGCCCGGCTTCAGCGGAAGGTTCAGGTCGAGGACCAGCACGTCGGGGGCCGCGGCCTGCGCGCGGCGGACGGCCTGCTCGCCGTCGCCCGCCGTGGCGACCACGTCGAGGCCCGCCTCCGCGAGGTCACGGGCGACCGCGTCGCGCCACATGGGGTGGTCGTCGACGACCATGACCTTGATCGGGTCGGCCACCGCGCCGCCCCCCGCCGCCTCGGCGGCCCCAGAGGCCCCAGCCGTCCCACTGGCCCCGGTGAGTCCGCTCGTCCCCGTGGCCGAATCCTGCTGTCGCTGCTCGTTCATCTCGCCTTTTCCGCCTTCCCCCGTGCGTCCCACGCCTCTTCGCGCGGCACTTTCAGTTCCACTTCCGTGCCCTGGCCCGGCACCGAGATCAGCTCGGCCGTGCCCCCGATGTCCCGCAGCCGGCCCCGGATCGACAGGGCCACGCCCAGGCGCCCCTCCCCCTCGGCCTCCGCGAGCCGGCCCTCCGGGATGCCCGGGCCGTCGTCCCTGACGGTCACGATCACCCCGTCCGGCTCGTCCTCGACGAGGATCCAGGCGCGGGCGTCCGTACCGACGTGCCTGCGGACATTGTCCAGTGCGGCGCCGACGGCGGCCGCGAGCTCCCTGGCGGCCCCGGGCGCGAGGAGCACCGGCGCCCCGGGCTCGGAGAGCGTCACCTTCGCGCCCGCGTGCGGGACCAGGAGCGAGCGCAGATCGCACGGCGCCGCGTCGTCCCGCTCGTCGTCGTCCGGCACCTCCACCGCGCGGACGACGGCACCCTGCGAGGCGTCCTCCGACGCGTACGAGGCGGGCACCATGCCACCGGCGACCAGGGTGCGCAGCGCGACCTCCTGCTCACCGGCGAGGCGGCCGAGCTCCGCCGCCTCGCCGCCGAGCGCGGTGCCGCGCCGCTGCACCATGGCGAGCACCTGCAGGACGCTGTCGTGGATGTCGCGGGCGAGGCGTTCGCGCTCGCGGGTCGCGGCCTCGATCTCCAGGGCGCGGGCGAGGGTGCGCTCGGAGGCGCGGGCCAGCTCCACGACGTAGCCGATGGCGATGGAGGCGATGCAGACCAGCAGGACGTTGTGCAGGGTGTCGCGGCTGAAGGCGCCGCGCTGCACCACGTTGGCGACGCCCACCAGCAGGGACGCCGAGGCCGCCCAGCGCCAGCCGCCCTTGATCGCGAACGCGAGGACGGATCCCGCGGTCCATATGGAGGGCAGCGTCGGGCCGCCGTCGACGATCCGCTGCTGGGAGTCGGCGAGCGGTGTGAGCAAAATGCCCACGATCGCCACGGTCAGGTCCGCGACGAGGAAGCGCCGGGTGCAGCTCGCCGCGTTCGCGACGCGGGGCAGGGTGGCCAGGGTCCAGGGGGCGAGCACCGCGTAGTAGGCGACGGCCAGCCAGGGGCGGTCCAGCTTCTCGTGCGCCGCCACGAAGAGGCCGATCGCGTACAGCATCGTCAGGACCCGGTAGGCGGTGAGCGCGCGCCACAGCGGCTGCTCGACCGACATCCTCATGACTTTCTCGCGCTTGGCCATGTCCCCCACCGCCCTGTTCCCACCCCTGAACGGACGCGGCAGGGCGCCGGACCGTTCCTCGTCCGCCGCCCCGTCCTAGTCGCCCGTCTTCTCGCCCGTCTTCTCCGCGGCCTTCTCGACGCCCTTCTCAGCAGTCTTCTCAGCAGTCTTCTCAACGGACTTGGCGGCCTTCGCCGCCTCGCTGATCTGACGCTTGGCGGCCGTCGCGTACATGTCGACGTACTCCTGGCCGGAGAGCTTCATGATCTCGTACATGACCTCGTCGGTCAGCGCGCGCAGCACGAAGCGGTCCTGCTCCATGCCCTGGTAGCGCCGGAAGTCGAGCGGCTTGCCGATGCGGATGCCGGGGCGCATCAGCTTCGGCATCACCTTGCCGGGCGGCTGGATCTTCTCGGTGTCGATCATCGCGACGGGCAGCACCGGCGCGCCGGTGGCGAGCGCCACGCGCGCGAGGCCGCCCGGCTTGCCGCGGTAGAGACGCCCGTCGGGCGAACGGGTGCCCTCGGGGTAGATGCCGAAGAGCTCGCCGCGCTCCAGGACCTCGATGCCGCTCTTGATGGCCGCCTCGCCCGCGCCGCGCCCGCCGGAGCGGTCCACGGGAAGCTGGCCCACGCCCTTGAAGAAGGCGGCGGTGAGCTTGCCCTTCACACCGGGCGAGGTGAAGTACTCCGCCTTGGCGATGAAGGTGACCTTGCGGTCGAGGACCGCGGGGAGGAAGAAGGAGTCCGAGAACGAGAGGTGGTTGCTCGCCAGAATCGCGGGGCCTTCGGCGGGGACGTTCTCAAGGCCCTCCACCCAGGGCCTGAAGCCGAGCTTCAGCGGCCCTCCGATGGCAACCTTCATTGCGCCGTAGATCAAACCGAGTGCCTCCTGTTTCTGTGGATCAGACCTTAACCCGGGGTACGGCCAATGGGCCCGACGACCCTGGTCGGTGTCAGTCCGGTCGCGTACGGTGAAGTACTCCTCGAAACCCCCCGCTGATCCCCTTGCCACATCTCACGAAGGAGACCGAGGTGCCGGTCCTCCCCGGAGCCGAGCCGTACCGCCACGAAGGCGGCGAGATCGGCGTCCTGCTCTGCCACGGCTTCACCGGATCCCCGCAGTCGCTGCGCC
Organism: Streptomyces sp. NPDC040622; assembly: GCF_055593965.1. Classification (NCBI taxonomy): domain Bacteria; kingdom Bacillati; phylum Actinomycetota; class Actinomycetes; order Kitasatosporales; family Streptomycetaceae; genus Streptomyces; species Streptomyces sp. NPDC040622. Next base: position 89,705 of record NZ_JBVIXD010000016.1, read on the forward strand.
CCTGGGCCGAGTACCTGGCGGAGCGCGGCCTCACGGTCTCGCTGCCGCTGCTGCCCGGGCACGGCACCCGCTGGGAGGACATGCAGGTCACCGGCTGGCAGGACTGGTACGCCGAGGTGGACCGCGAGCTGCGCGGCCTCCTGGACCGGTGCGAGCGGGTCTTCGTCTTCGGCCTCTCCATGGGCGGCGCGCTCGCCCTGCGCCTCGCCGCGAAGCACGGGGACGAGGTCGCCGGCCTCGTCCTGGTCAACCCGGGGAACAAGGTGCACGGCCTGGCGGCGCACGCCCTGCCGGTCGTGCGGCACTTCGTGACGACGACCAACGGCATCGCCAGCGACATCGCCAGGCCCGGCTCCGAGGAGATCGGCTACGACAAGGTGCCGCTGCACGCCGCGCACTCCCTGCGCCGTTTCTTCCGCGTGGTCGACGCCGAGCTGCCGCAGGTGACCCAGCCGCTCGTGGTCCTGCACAGCCCGCGCGACCACGTGGTGCCGCCCGCCGACTCCGCCCGGATCCTCAGCCGCGTCTCCTCCAGGGACGTCGAGGAGATCCTGCTGGAACAGAGCTACCACGTCGCGACGTTGGACTACGACGCGGACCGGATCTTCGAGGAGAGTTACGCGTTCATCGGCCGGCTCGCCCCCAGCGTCGGTAAGGAAGGGACGGCCACCGGTGGCTGAGCACGAGGCGGACCGCGACGAGAGCCGCGAGCCGGAGAAGAGCCCGGAGAAGAGCAAGGTCCCCGAGGACGCGGCCGCGCAGGACGGCGCGCCGCAGGAAGGTGTCCCGGCCGACGGGATGCCTCTGGACGAGGACGCCGCCTGGCGGGCGATCGTCGCGGGGTACGGCGAGGAGCCCGCGGACCCGCCGGGCGCCAAGCCCTTCAAGGCGATCGAGGACCTGGCACTCCTGGAGACGGAGACGAACGGCCCCTCCGGCGGCCCGGTGAAGGACTCCCCCGAGCCCGGCAAGGACGACAAGTCCGGCCCCGGCAAGGCGCTCGGCAGCTCCGTCTCCTTCGCGCCCGGCGTCGGCGGCCCGCGCGACTACACCGCGCCGGAGCCCACCGAGAGCGACTTCGACGCCGATGACGAGGGTCACTTCGTGCCTCCGGAGCCGCCGCCGCTCCCCGAGAGCGACGTGACGGCCAGGTTCGCCTGGCTCGCCGTGCTCGGCGGCCCGCTGCTGATCCTGCTCGCCGTGCTCTTCGGCTGGCAGATGACGTGGTGGCTGACGACGCTCGGCATCGGTGGCTTCCTGGGCGGCTTCGCCACCCTGGTGGTGCGGATGAACAGCGACGACGAGGAGGACGACGACCCCGGACGCGGCGCCGTCGTCTGAGCCCACGGACCGAAGAGGGCCCGCCCGGAGTCTTCCGGGCGGGCCCTTCGCATGCCGGGGGGATTCCGAAGGGAACTCGATTCCGCCGGGCGGCGAAGAGGAGGTGAACCACCGAACGAGCCCAAGCCTTCGAGGCGTTCAGACGAACGAAAGGAGCCCCGATGACCGTCGAACCCGGCGTTCCCCTCGGCACGCGGCCCGAGCCCCGCGCCGGTGCGCGGCAGCCCGAGGCCCGGGCGGGGTACGTGCTCCACAGGGGAGAGCACGTACCGCCGCCCGGGCAGCGCGAGCAGAGCGACGCCTGGTCCATCGAGCGGTCCCGGGACGAGCCCGAGCAGTTCGCCGTCCTCTTCGACCGGCACGCCGACTCCGTATTCCGGTACGCGGCCCGCCGGCTCGGCCCCGAGGCGGCGGAAGATCTGATGGCGGACACCTTCACCACCGCCTTCCAGCAGCGCCACCGGTACGACCTGGCGCGGGCCGACGCCCGCCCCTGGCTGTTCGGCATCGCCACCAACCTCGTCGGGCGGCACCGCAGGGCCGAGGCCCGCCGCTTCAAGGCGCTGGCCCAGGTGCCGGCGCCGGTGCCGCACGAGGAGCCGGTCGCCGACCGCGCGGTCGCCCGCGCGGGTGCCGAGGGACTCCGCGGGGACCTGGCGGCGGCCCTGGCCGGGCTCTCCGCCCGGCACCGGGACGTGATCCTGCTGGTGGCGTGGGCCGACCTCGGCTACGAGGAGACGGCCCAGGCGTTGGGGGTGCCCGTGGGCACCGTCAGATCACGGCTGCACCGGGCTCGCAGCAGATTGCGCGAAGCACTGGGCGGATCCGATCCGACAGCTTTCCAGGAGGCACACGCCCATGAATGAGCTCGATGAACTGCGCGGCTGGGATGCGGGGGCTCCCCCGCTGGACGACGACGCGCGCCACCGCGCGCGGGTGCGTCTGTTCGCCGCGATGAACGAACGGCCCGCGGCGGTACGGCCGTCGCGGCGCCGGCCCGTGTTGCGTATCGCCGTCACCGGCCTGGTGGCAGCCGCGGTGGCCGCGGCTCTCCTGGTCACCGACGACGGCGCGAAGGAAGGGCAGCAGGCCAAGCCGCCCGCCGTCAGCTCACCGAACGTGACCGAAGTCGGCGCGGCGAAGGTGCTCAACGGAGCGGCCGCCCGGGAGCGGAGGCACGAGAAGCGGACCGTGGTGCCCCACGACGACCAGTTCATCTACTCCAAGCGGATCATCACGGAGACGGAACAGAAGACCGGCGAGGTCAAGAGCTACACCGACGAGATGTGGGACTCGGTGGACGGTTCCCAGCGCTCCTTGAGCATGGAGCTCGGCAAGATCATGTGGGAGGAGCCCTTGGGCGAGGGCGAGGGGGTGTGGCCGCCCCGCCGGTGGGACGAACTGAAGAAGCTGCCCACCGACCCCGAGAAGCTCGTCCCGGCCATCACTTCCATGGGCACGTCCGACAAGCCGATCAGCGAATTGACCAAGGACGACCGGTGGCAGGCCTACTTCCTGCTCGGCGAGCTCCTGAAGGCTCCGACGCTGCCCGAAGGGCTGCGCGCCGCAGCCTACGAAGGGCTGGCGCTCGTGCCCGGCGTCAAAACGGTCGAAGGGGTCGAGGACTCCGCCGGGCGGACCGGTGTGGGGATCGCCTACCCCAGCCAGTTCAAGGGCAGGTACCTCATCTTCGACGCGAAGTCCTACGCATTGCTGGGCTTCCGCGACGAGCGGGTCTCGCGCGACGGAAAGAAGACATACATCCAGCTGTCGCACACGGTCGAGTGGGCGGTCGTCGACAAGGTGAGGCAGCACCCGTAGGCCTCACCAGCACTCGCGCCCCGCAGCACTCACCCGGCGGCGGGAACCCTGAGGGCGGCCAGGACCGGCAGATGGTCCGTGGCCGCCCTCAGGTCGTCCTCGCCCACCCCGGGGAGGCCGAGGGGCACCCCGCAGCCGAGGACCTCGACGCCCCGGGTGGCGAAGAGCGCGTCGATGCGCTGGTGGGGGTCGTCCGGCGTCGAGGTGTTCTCGCCGCCCCAGGGCTTCGCCGCCCAGCAGTCCTGGAGGGCTTCGGCGATCCTGCGGAACGTCCGGCCCGTGGGCCGCTCGTTGAGGTCGCCGCCCGCGACCGCGTGCTCCACGCCCATCCCGGCGAGCCGGTCGAGCAGCATCCCGCCCTGCGCGTACCGCTCGTCGCCCCGCAGGCTCAGGTGACAGCTCAGCACACCGATCCTGGCGCCGCCGAAGCGGACGACGGCGGTCGCGAAGCCGCGCCGGTGCAGCCCGGGGGTGAGCGGGAGCAGGACGTCCTCGGTGCGCTCGACCGTGGCGCGCAGCGAGCAGAGCAGCGCGGGTCCGGCCGCGCTGCCGCCCCCGGAGAGGATCACCAGGTCGGCGGCGCGCGCGAGGCGGGCCAGCTTCTTGCGCCAGCGGAAGAACCGCGGCGCCTCCTGGATCAGGACGAGGTCGGGCGCGCAGGCGGAGATGACCCGGGCGAGCGCGGCGGTGTCGTCGCGCATCGAGCGGATGTTGTAGCTGAGCACCCGGACGACGGCCGAACCGTCGGATTCGGTGCGGGAGTTGGGAAGCAGGTCGCTGGCCATGGCGATCAAGATACGACAGTGCCCGCCGCTCCCCGAGGGGACGCGGCGGGCACCGGCGCACGGACCGGGGTGCGGGCCGGAACGCGGCCCGGCGTGCGGGTGTCACATGACGGGGTCGGGCTCCCGCGCCAGGTCGGCCGCGCCGACCATGCCCGCCTTGTTGCCCAGCTGGGCGGCGATGACCTCGGCCTCGGGGCGCCAGGCCGCGCCGACGAGCCAGCGCTTGAAGGACTTGCGGATCGGGTCGAGGACCAGTTCGCCCTCGTCCGAGAGGCCGCCGCCGACGATGAACGCGGACGGATCGAAGAGCGAGGCCAGGTCGGCGAGACCGGCGCCCGCCCAGCGGGCCAGTTCGCGGTAGGAGTCGATGGCGACGGCGTCGCCCTGCCGGGCGGCCATCGAGATGTGCTTGCCCTCGACGCCCTCGGGGGTGCCGTCGCCCAGCGAAAGGAGGTACTCGGCGTTCTCCGGGGTGGCGTTGGCGCGCTGCTTCGCGTACCGCACGAGGGCGCGGCCCGACGCGTACTGCTCCCAGCAGCCCTGGCTGCCGCAGCCGCAGAGCAGGCCGTCCGGCACCATCCGGATGTGGCCGAACTCGGCGGCCACGCCGAAGTGGCCGCGGCGCAGCTTGTTGCCGATGATGATGCCGCCGCCGAGGCCGGTGCCGAGCGTGATGCAGATGACGTTGCGGTGGCCCTTGCCGCCGCCGAAGCGGTACTCGCCCCAGGCCGCCGCGTTGGCGTCGTTCTCGACGACGACGGGCAGGCCGACGCGCTTCTCGACCTCTTCCTTCAGCGGCTCCTGCCGCCAGTCGATGTTCGGCGCGAAGTAGACCGTGGAGCGCTGCCGGTTGACGTATCCGGCGGCGCCGATGCCGACGCCGACGATCTCGTGCCCGGCCCGTGCGCCCGCCACGGCGGAGGCGATCGCGTCGACAATGCCCTCGGAAGTACCAGGAGTCGGCACCTTGAAGGTCGAGAGGATGTTGCCGTCCTCGTCGACCACGCCGGCCGCGATCTTGGTTCCGCCGATGTCGACGCCGATGGTGAGTCCCATGAATCCCTCAGTTCGATCGAGCCCCGCTACGGCCCACCGTACCCGAGGGGGGTCAGTCCAGATCGATGTGTTCCCCGGCCGCGGGGCCCTCGTCACGGCGGTCCGGGCCGTCCGTGCTCTCCCCCGCGCCGGGGCCCGTGCCGTCGCCGCGGGTCCACCGGCCCTCCTGGCCCTCGACCGCGGAGCGGTAGGCGGCGAGCAGCTCGGAGCCGGCCGCGGCGAGGTGGTCGAAGACGTCGGGGTTGCGCTCGATGACCGGCTCGACGACGGCCTTCGCCTCCCTGACGACCTGCTTCAGGGTCTGTTCGACGGCGCCCTGCGCCACCGCGCCGAGCAGCGGTGACTGCAGTCCGGAAAGCTTCTCCGAGACGGCGTCGACGAGCTTGCGCAGCTCCTCGGCGGCCGAACCGGGCGGGGGGCCGTACTGCGTGCGGCGGCGGGCCTGCTCCGCCGCGAGATCCTCGGCGCACGCCTTCTCCCAGGCGTCGGCGTCGGTTTCCGGGGCGTCCGGGGCTTCGCGCTCGGTGGCATCGCTCATACCACTCGACGTTACCCGAATGGCCGTAGGGCGTTCACCGTCCGTGTACGAGCCATCCCATGTACGAGCCATCCCGGGTACGAGCGGAGTATCAGTGGCCGCGGGGCCACAGGGCGGGGTCGGGCGCGAACCGCACCCGCAGCTCGCCCTCGCGCAGCCCGGCGCCCTTGACGGTGCAGCGGCGCAGCGCGGACGGCAGAGTGACGATGCGGCGGAAGGGGCCCGCGGTGACGACGAGTTCGTCGCCGCGCCGGATCAGGCCGAGCTCCTCGCGCGTGACGCCGGGGAGCGGGATGTGCCATACGTATGTGTGGCTGCCGTCGTCGGCGGGGGCTTCGGTGACCGGCCAGGCGGCGGGCCGGGCGTCCTCGGCGGCGGGTGCCGTCAGGCCGAGGGCGACGAGGTCGTCGGCGCCGCGCGGGTCGCGCCCGAGGTGCGGGACCGTGCCGACCCGGTCGTACGCGGCCCGCCAGTCGTCCAGCGTCTTGAGCTGCTGGGCGGCCAGGCCCGCGAGCCAGGTGTCGGCGCTCGCGTCGGGCAGCATCCGGTTGGCGACGAGGAGGTCGGTGCGCAGGCCGTGCAGGGCCAGCCCCGCCGCGGCGGTACGCACGGCGTCGGCGCCCGCGGGGCCGGGCTCGGCGACCAGGCGGACGGTGGTGGCGGGGGCCTCGATCACCCGCTGGGCGGCGGCGAGTTCGTCCTCCCAGCGGGCCGCGGTGTCGTACAGCCAGGCGGCCGGCATCGGAACGCCCGCGAGGCGGCCGAGCATGGGGCGCAGCGCGCGGGCCGCCTGTCGCTCGGGCGGCAGCAGCCTGCGCAGATAGCGGCGGAGCTGCTCGGGGAGCGCGAGGGTGGCCAGCGCCCTGGGGGTGGCGGGCAGGTCGACGACCACGGTGTCGTACGGGGTGTCGCGGGCGGCGTCGCGCAGCGCGCGCAGCAGGGCCAGCTCCTCGCCGCCGGGCAGCGGGGTCAGTTCGTCACCGTCGAGCCGCTCGGCACCGAGCAGGTCCAGGACGGAGGCGGCACGTTCCTGCAGGGCGAGCAGGTCGTCCCGGAAGCGGTCGTCGGGGGCGAGCCGCCGGGCGGTGAGCCCGGGGTGCGCGTCCGGTGCGCCGAGGACCGTGCCGAGGGTGTCGGCGCGGTCCGCGGAGAGCACGAGGACCCGCTGCCCCGCGCGGGCCGCGGCGAGCGCGGTGGCCGCGGCGACGGTGGTCCGCCCGGAGCCGCCGGGGCCGGTGACGAGAAGGGTGCGCATAAGGGTGAACGGTACGTCAGCGGTCGTTCCGCCCGAGCGGCCGCCGGCCGGCGGCCGCTCCCGTCGTGACGCCTACTTCGGGCCGGACTCCACGCGCTTCTTCAGGCCCGCGAGTGCCCGGTCGATGATGACCTTCTCCGCCTTGCGCTTGATCATGCCGAGCATCGGGATCTTGACGTCGACGGTGAGCCGGTAGGTGACCTCGGTGCCCGCGCCGGCGGGCTTGAGGTGGTAGGAGCCGTCCAGGGAGCGCAGCATCTGGGACTTGACGAGGGTCCAGCTGACCTCGTCGTCGCCGGTCCAGGTGTAACCGAGCGTCTGGTCGTCCTTGATCGCGCCCGCGTCCATGACGAGGCGGACCTCCTTGGCGCGGCCCCGCTCGTCGGTGGCCAGGACCTCGGCCTCCTTCACCTCTCCCGTCCAGTCCGGGTAGCGAGCGAAGTCGGCGATCACTCCCATCACCTCGGCCGGTGCCGCCTCGATCGTGATGCTCGAGCTGGTGTGTTCCGCCATCGCTGTGGCTCCTCCAGATGCGGTCCGGGACGGGGTGGTGTGTACCGCGTGAAGGCTACCGCGCCACCAGGGGGACGGCTCGCGTCGCCTCCCTCCCCCGGGCCCGGGTGGCCGGGGGTCACCACTCCAGGGACCAGGGCCTGGAGGTTGTGGCGAAGTGCCCCACGTTGACGCACTCGGTCGCGCCGACGCGCATGCGCCGCACCAGCGGCTGGTGGACGTGGCCGAAGAGGGCGTACCGGGGGCGGGTCCTGCGGATCGCGTCGAGCAGCGCGCGGCTGCCGCGTTCGAAGCGGCGCGCGACGGTGTCGTAGAGGAGCTCGGGCAGGTCCGGCGGAATGTGTGTGCACAGGACGTCGACCTCGCCGACCGCCTCGATCTTGGCGGCGTACTCCTCGTCGCTGATCTCGTAGGGCGTCCGCATCGGGGTGCGCAGGCCGCCGCCGACGAACCCGAAGACGCGGCCGCCGATCTCGATCCGTTCGCCGTCCAGGACGGTGGTGTCCGGGCCCGCGTACTCGGGCCACAGGGTGGGGATGTCGACGTTTCCGTAGGTGGCGTACGTCGGGGTGGGGAAGGCCGCGAAGAGTTCGGCGTACTGCTTGCGCACCGCGCGTTCGATCGCAGGGCCCCGGTCGATGTCCGCCCACAGCTCCCGGCCGAACTCCCTGGCCTCCTCGAAACGGCGGGCGGTCCGCAGCTCCACCAGCCGCGATGCGTTCGCCGGGCCGAAGAGGTCGGGGAAGATGCCGCGCGAGTGATCGGCGTAGTCGAGGAAGAGCACGAGATCGCCGAGACAGACGAGCGCGTCCGCGCCGTCCCCCGCGCGGGCGAGCCCTTCGGCGTTGCCGTGCACGTCACTGACCACATGGACCCGGAAACCTGGCATGCCGATCACCCTAGAACGGCCGCCCCGCAGGGGGTAGAGGCCCTGTACAACGGCCGGACCTGCGGTTACTTCCGAGTCGGGAAGACCGTGGCGTACTGTGCGATGCAGACCACGACGACGTGTGACGCACCGAACATCTGGGCCCGACCCCCTACCGAACCAGCCATACCGATGGGTAACGTCCGGGCAGTCCAGTAGTGCTCAGCCCCCCACTCGACTGAGCACCTGCCCGATCTTGGACCGCACCGTCGCAGCACACAACGTCGTGGCGCCGGCGCCCTATGTAGGAGCAGCAGTCTTGCGCGAGTTCAGCCTTCCGGCCCTGTACGAGGTCCCTGCGGACGGCAATCTGACCGACATCGTCCGCCGAAATGCCGCGCAGCACCCGGATGTCGCCGTCATCGGCCGCAAGGTCGACGGCCGCTGGCAGGACGTCACCGCCAAGGCCTTCCTCTCCGACGTGCGTGCCACCGCCAAGGGTCTGATCGCCGCCGGTGTGCGCCCCGGCGACCGCGTCGGCCTGATGTCCCGCACCCGGTACGAGTGGACGCTCCTCGACTTCGCCATCTGGAGCGCGGGCGCGGTCACCGTGCCGGTGTACGAGACGAGCTCGGCCGAGCAGATCCAGTGGATCCTGGGCGACTCCGGCGCCGTGGCCTGCGTCGTCGAACTCGACGCGCACGCCGGTGCCGTCGAGTCGGTGCGCGACAGGCTGCCCGCCCTGGAGCACGTCTGGCAGATCGACAAGGGGGGCGTCGACGAGCTGCACCGTTCCGGCGCCGACGTCCCGGACGCGACCGTCGACGAGCGCAGCGCGGTGGCGGGCGCCGACGACCCGGCCACCATCGTCTACACCTCGGGCACCACGGGACGCCCCAAGGGCTGCGTGCTCACCCACCGCAGCTTCTTCGCGGAGTGCGGCAACGTGGTGGAGCGCCTCAAGCCCCTCTTCCGCACCGGCGAGTGTTCGGTCCTGCTCTTCCTGCCCGTCGCGCACGTCTTCGGGCGGCTCGTCGAGGTCGCCGCGCTGATGGCACCGATCAAGCTCGGCCACGCGCCCGACGTCAAGAACCTCACGGACGAACTGGCGTCCTTCCGGCCGACGATGGTCCTCGGCGTCCCCCGCGTCTTCGAGAAGGTCTACAACTCGGCGCGCGCCAAGGCCCAGGCCGACGGCAAGGGCAAGATCTTCGACAAGGCCGCGGACACCGCGATCGCCTACAGCCGCGCGCTCGACACCCCCGCGGGCCCGTCCGTCGGCCTGAAGGTCAAGCACAAGGTCTTCGACAAGCTGGTGTTCAGCAAGTTGCGCGCCGTCCTCGGCGGCCGCGGCGAGTACGCGATCTCCGGCGGCGCCCCGCTCGGCGAGCGCCTCGGCCACTTCTTCCGCGGCATCGGCTTCACGGTCCTGGAGGGCTACGGCCTGACGGAGTCCTGCGCGGCCACCGCCTTCAACCCGTGGGACCGCCAGAAGATCGGCACGGTCGGCCAGCCGCTGCCGGGCTCCGTCGTCCGCATCGCCGACGACGGCGAGGTGCTGCTCCACGGCGAGCACCTGTTCAAGGAGTACTGGAACAACGAGGGTGCCACCGAAGAGGCCCTGGCCGACGGCTGGTTCCACACCGGCGACATCGGCACCCTCGACGAGGACGGCTACCTGCGCATCACCGGCCGCAAGAAGGAGATCATCGTCACCGCGGGCGGCAAGAACGTCGCCCCCGCCGTGATCGAGGACCGCATCCGCGCCCACGCCCTGGTCGCCGAGTGCATGGTCGTCGGCGACGGCCGTCCCTTCGTGGGCGCGCTGGTCACGGTCGACGACGAGTTCCTGGGCCGCTGGGCCGCCGACCACGGCAAGCCCGCCGGGTCGACCGCGGCCTCGCTCCGTGACGACCCGGAGCTGCTCGCGGCGATCCAGAGCGCGGTGGACGACGGCAACGCGGCGGTCTCCAAGGCGGAGTCCGTCCGCAAGTTCCGCGTCCTCGGCTCGCAGTTCACGGAGGAGTCGGGCCACCTGACGCCGTCGCTGAAGCTGAAGCGGAACGTGGTGGCGAAGGACTACGCGGACGAGATCGAGTCGATCTACGGCTAGATCCGGGGCGGGGGCGCCCACTCGCCGTGGAGGGCTCCTTCGTTCGCGGCTCCCGGTCAGCGGTGGTCGCTCGCGCAGTTCCCCGCGCCCCTGAAGGCTGGGGCTGCGCCCCGCTTCCCCCAATGGCCCCCCGTAGGCGCTACAGGAGTTCCTTGAGGCGCTCTGCCAAGAGGTCCCAGCGCCACTTCTCCTCCACCCACTCCCGCCCCCGCTCCCCCATGCGCCGCCGCAACTCCGCGTCGCCGAGGAGTGCGGTGATCCGGTCGGCCGCCTCTTCGGGGGCGCCTCCCCGCACGACCCAGCCCGTCTCCCCGTCGAGCACCGCGTCCGGCGCGCCGCCGGAGTCGCCCGCGACCACGGGCAGGCCCGTCGCGGACGCCTCCAGGTAGACGATGCCGAGTCCCTCCACGTCCAGGCCCCCGCGCCGGGTCCTGCAGGGCATGGCGAAGACGTCGCCCGCGCCGTAGTGCGCGGGAAGCTCCGCCCACGGCACCGCGCCGGTGAACCGCACGGAGTCCGCGACGCCCGTCCCGGCGGCGAGCCTGCGCAGGTCCTGCTCGTAGGGGCCGCCCCCGACGATCAGCAGGACCGCTTCGGGCTCCCGCGCCAGGATCCGCGGCATGGCGCGGATCAGCGTGTCCTGGCCCTTGCGCGGCACCAGCCGGGAGACGCAGACGACGACGGGCCGGTCGGTCAGGCCGAGCCGGGCCCGCACCTCGGCGCCACCGGATCCGGGGTGGAAGGTCTTCTCGTCGACGCCGGGCGGCAGTTGGACCATCCGGCCGGCCGCGGCGGGGGTCAGGGCCCCGGCGATCCGCGAGCGCGTGTACTCGCCGAGGTAGGTGATCGTGTCCGTCGACTCGCCGATCCGGCGCAGCAGTTGCCGTGCGGCGGGCAGCTGGGCCCAGCCCGCCTCGTGGCCGTGCGTGGTGGCGACGAGGCGGGTCGCCCCGGCCTTGTGCAGCGCCGGCCCCAGCAGGCCGAGCGGGGCGGCCGCCCCGAACCACACCGACGTGCAGTCGTGTTCGCGCAGCAGCGAGACGGCACGGCGGGTGACCCGCGGGGTGGGCAGCAGCATCGTGGTGCGGTCGCGTACGACCTGGAAGGGCTGCTCGGCGTCGAAGGCGGCGGTGGCCTCGGCGCCCTCGCGGCCGTGCTTCCAGGTGGAGGCGTAGACGACGAGCCGCTCGGGGTCCAGGCGCAGCGCCATGTTGTGCAGGAACGCCTGGATGCCACCGGGCCTGGGCGGGAAGTCGTTCGTGACGATCAGGGTCTTGTGCATCGCGCACGACAGTACCGAAAGCCGGGGGCCCGGCCGAAAGCCGTGGACCGGCCGGGGCCCGCCGGCGGTACCGATCGGCCCAGCCTCTTCGCCCCCGCACGGGCCCGCCCGGCATCATGGCTCCTCGAATCACAATGAAGTATGCGAAAAGGGGCGAGGCACACATGGCGCGCATCCTGACCGTCTGGGTCCTGACCAGAACCGTCCTGCTGCTCTGCGTCCTGCGCCTGCTCACGGCCCCGGGCCCGGACGTGACCAGCGACGTCTCCGTCATCTACCAGGGCTGGTACGAGATCCTGCGCACCGGCACCTTCCCGCTCGACGACGTCACCTGGCAGTACCCGCCGGCCGCGGCCCTCGCGATCCTCTCCCCCGGCCTGCTGCCCTTTCTCGGCTACGAGTCGGCCTTCTTCGTCCTCGCCCTGCTCTGCGACGCGGCGGTGTGCGGGCTGCTCGTGCACGCGGCCCGGCGCCCCGGCACGTCGGCCGGGGGCGCCTGGGTGTGGGTCGTGGGCGTGGCCCTGCTCGGGCCGATCGTGTACGCGCGCTACGACGTGATGGTGGTGGCCGTCGCGGTGGCCGCGCTGCTCGCCGGGGCGCGGCACCCGCGGACCATGGGCGTGCTCGTGGGGTTCGGGGCGCTGCTCAAGGTGTGGCCGGTGCTGCTGCTCGTCGGCACGCCGCGCGGGCGGGCGACCCGGCGGTCCTGGAGCACGGCGGCGGGCACGGCCGCCGCCCTCACGCTGGCGTTCCTGGTGGCGATGCCGGGGGCGCTCGCGTTCCTCACCTTCCAGCGCGACCGGGGCACCGAGGTGGAGTCGCTCGGCGCCCTCGTCCTGCACGTGGCGCGCCACGTCGGCTGGCAGGGCGAGGTGCGGCTCAACTACGGCTCGGTGGAGTTCCTGGGCCCGTACGTCCCGCTGGTGAGCACGGCGGCGCAGGCCCTGACGGCGGCGGCCTTCTGCTGGCTGCTCCTGTGGCGGCTGCGCGCCCGCGCCTGGTCGGCGAGCACGCCGGCGGACGCGGCCTTCGTGGCCGTGCTGCTCTTCACCGCCACGAGCCGGGTGATCAGCCCGCAGTACATGCTCTGGCTGGTCGGGACCGCCGCCGTCTGCCTGGCGTTCCGCGGCACCCGCATGGCCGTCCCTGCGCGCCTCGTCCTCGCGGCCACGTTCGTGACGTTCCTGGAGTTCCCCGTGTGGTTCTCGCACGTGGTGGCCAGCGATCCGCTGGGGGTGGCCCTGCTGTTCGTGCGCAACGGCCTGCTGGTCGTGGCGACCCTGCTGGCCTGCCGGAACCTGTGGCGCCAGGCGGTGTCCGAGCCGCGCGGGGCCCCGCAGCCGGTCCCCGGACGGGTCAGCCAAGCTCCGCACGCAGATACGTACGCCAGCGCGCCGTGAAGTCCGCGGTCGTCGTGTCCAGGACGTCCCGCAGCGCGTCCGCGACCGAGCCCGCCCGCTTCTTGTGGGCGCCCACCGCCCGGTAGAACTCCGTCAGCTTCCGCTCGCCCCACTGCTCCGCGATCATCCGGCAGGCCAGCCAGGAGCCCTCGTACGCGCCCGCGAGCCGTTCCGCGTCCCCGCCGAAGCCGAAGTCCTCGTCCTTGGGGAGCGCGCCGGGCAGCTGCCCGCGCTGCACCGCCCGCCGCAGTTCGGGGGCGGCCTGCGCCGCGGTGCGCCCCGTGCCCCGGTAGCCCACCCAGTCCGCGAGGCCCTCGGAGAGCCACAGCGGGGTGGCCGCGGAGGTGTCGGCGCGGGTCGCGACGTGCGTCGCCTCGTGGGTGAGGACGACCTGCTTGCCGAAGTCGCCGAGGACCCCGTACGCCTCGGGGTTGACGATGATCCGGTCGGCGGGTGCCCGGCCCGACCCGCCCGTCTCGCCCGTGGTGACCGCCGCGATCCCCCGGTAGCCGGAGGCGGGCGCCCCGAGCAGCCCCGCCATGCCGTCCAGGGACCGGGGCACGAGGACGACGACCCGCCCCGGCCACTTCCCCGGCCAGGCGTCCCGCACCAGGGGCACCGCACGGTCGGCGAGCTCACGGTGGACGCGCAGCTCGGCGGCGCTCTGCCCGACGCCGAGGACGAGGCTGCGCTCGCTCCGCTCGGCGCGCACGCGCCCCTGGTCCCAGAGCTGTTCGCCGGACTTCTTCGCGGGCCGCTCGCCGGTGACGTACCAGCGCTTGGCGCGCCGTTCCAGGGTGAGGGTGCGCGCGGCGGTGACCGGCGCGCGGTCGTAGCCCTTGACGCGGTAGTGGAGTTCGGCGCTCGCCGTGGCCTCGTCTCCGGAGCGGTCGAGGCGGGTCAGCCGGTAGTCCCAGGAGTCCAGCGGGACGTCGCGGACGTGCCCGAAGAGGTCGGGGGTGCCCTTCGCGGGCCGCTCGGTCCCGTCGTACGCCTTCTCGTCCCCGTCGAGGACGGCCTGCGCACGCCGGTCGAGGAGCCTGCGCACGTCGTCGGCCGCGGTGTCGGGGACCGGATCGGCGCCGCACCCGGCGAGCACGGCGAGGCAGAGCGCGACGCACAGCGCCACCACCCACGACCCACGCCTGTGACCAGCCACCTTCCTGATCGTACGGGGCGCGGGCGGCCGGTGGCCGGTCAGATCCGCGTCACGGAGGAGACCGGCATCATGCCGACGGGGTCGTAGCGGACCGGCGCACCGGGGTAGGGGGCGTGCACCACCTGGCCGTTGCCCATGTACATCCCGATGTGGCTGGCGTCGTCGCGGTAGGCGACGAGGTCGCCGGGCTGTGCCTCGGAGAGGGACACCTGGCGCCCGGCGTACCGCTGCGCCTGCGAGGTGCGCGGCAGACCGACGCCCGCCTGCGCGTACGACCACTGGGTCAGGCCCGAGCAGTCGAAGCCGGAGGGGCCGTTGGCGCCCCACACGTAGGGCTTGCCGACCGCGGAGCGGGCGGCGGCGATCGCCGCGGCGGCCCGCGAGGAGGACGGGGCGCCGCCGAGGGCGGGCAGGTCGGTGCGGTCGGCGCCGGAGCGCGAGGACCGGTCGTAGGCGTCGCGCTCCTCGTTCGGCAGGGAGTTGAGCAGCCGTCTGGCCTTGGCCAGTTTGTGTTCGACGGTGCGCTTGTGGCGGGCGACGGCGGTACGGCTCTTCTCCAGCTCGGCGAGCTGCCGGCTCGCCTCGGCGCGCTGCTGGGAGAGGCTGCGCTGGGCCCGCTGCAGATCGGCCAGTTCGCCCGCCTGCCGGGCGCTGACGCGGTCCATGACCGAGGCCCGCTCCAGGTAGCCGTCCGGGTCGGAGGAGAGCATCAGGGCCAGCGAGGGGTCGATGCCGCCGGAGCGGTACTGCGCCCCGGCGAGCGAACCGAGCGCGCCACGCATCCGGTTGATGCGCTCCTGGCCGCGCGCGACGCTGTCCTTGGCCCGCCCGACCTGCGCGCGCAGCTTGTCCGCGCGCTCGTCGGCCTTGTTGTACGACTCCGTCGCCTGCTCGGCCTGCTCGTAGAGCCGGTCCACCTTGGCGCGGGTGTCGGACGGCTTGTCCTGCGGCGCGGCGCCTGCGGGCGCGGCACCGAGGGCCGCCGCCGCGGTGGCCGCTGCCGCTGAAAGGACGGTCACGCGCGTGCTCCGGTCGAGACCGGGCTGTGCGGGACGGCGATGAGACCCCACGGGAAGCCGCTCTCCCTTCCGCTGACGACCCCCGGCCGTCCGGGGGAATGCGCGCTGACAGTAGCCGCGCGGCCACGGTGCGCCAAAGACCCGAAGGGGCGCGGAAAGGGGGCGGACAGCCCGACGCCCCGCTTCAGACGCAGGTCATCAACGGGGCGTGGGGTCAGCGGGAGTTGCCGTAATTCGCCCGTTTGGGCGGTGTCGGCACGGCGTTGACGCCGGGGGTGGCGGTGCGGGTCAGATGCGGACGCCGAACTGGAAGGAGCCCAGGTACGACATCGACTCGTAGCGCACCACGGCGCCGGGCTTCGGGGCGTGCAGCACCTGGCCGTTGCCGGCGTAGAAGCCGACGTGCGCGAGGTTGTTGAAGAACACCAGGTCGCCGGGCTTGAGCTCGCTGCGGCCTATCTTCGTGCCGTCGTTCTGCTGCGTGTACGTGGTCCGGGTGATGGAGACGCCGGCCTGCGAGTACGCCCACTGGGTGAGCCCGGAGCAGTCGTAGGAGTTGGGGCCCGTGCCGCCGGAGACGTACGGCTTGCCGAGCTGGGTGGCGGCGGCGCTCAGGGCGGCGGCGCCGCGGCCGGAGGCGGGCGCCTCGTCGCCGAGGTCGGCGCGCTTGTCGGCGGAGCGGCTCGCGCGCTGCTGCTCCTTGGCGGCCATGGCCGCCTTCTCCTTGGCGGTCAGCGTGTTGAGGAGCTTCTGCGCCTCGCCGAGCTTGCCCTGGACTTCCTTCTTCTTCTTGCCGAGCTCCGTGCGGGTGTCCGCGAGGTCGTCCAGCTTGCCCGCGGCCTCCTTGCGCTGCTGCGCGAGGTCCCGCTGCTTCTTCTGGATCTTCTTCAGCGACTCGACCTGCTGGCTGCTCAGCTGGTCGAGCGTGGACGCCTTGTCGAGGTAGTTGTCCGGGTCGGAGGAGAGGAAGAGCTGCAGGGAGGGGTCGATGCCGCCGGAGCGGTACTGGGCGCTGGCCATCGAACCGAGGCCGTCGCGCAGGTCGTTGAGCTCCTCCTGGCCGCGGGCGACCTTGTCCTGGAGATCGCCGATCTGCTTCTCGAGCTTCTCCTGCTTCTCCTTGGCCCCGTTGTACTTGTCGGTGGCCCGCTCGGCATCCTCGTAGAGCTTGTCGACCTTGGACTTGACCTCGTCCTTGCTCGGCTTCGGCGCGGCCTGGGCGGCGCCCTGCGAGGTGAGGGCCACGGCAGCGGCGGCGGTCGCGGTGAGCACGGTCACGCGGGTGCGGCTCGGCTGCTTGGGTCGACGGTGGGACGCCACGAAGGCGGCTCCTTCTTCCTCCAGCCGCCTACCGAGACCCGGTGGGCGGGTACCGCCGCCGTCACCCCGGATGGGTGATCAACCGAGCGGAGGTTCGAGGCGAGACATTAGTGACCTTCTTGTGATCAGTTCAAATCTCATCGGCAAAAAACCGGTCGCGAAGCGCATTCTTTACCGATAACGCACAGCCAGTAATGATCTTCTGGCGCTACGTCACATCCGGTGACGCTCAATTCGGGCATAGGGCCCAGGAGTTACGCGAGACCCCTTAGCCCCGCGAAAGCCCCGTCCGTCAGCCCCGCGAGAGCCTCTTCAGGAGCACCACCGAAGCCACCGGGCGCGCCCCGGCCTTGGCGATCCCGTCGGCCACCTCGCGGTCGGTCGAGACGACGACCACGGGCCGCCCCGGCGGCTCCGCCCGCACCAGCTGACGGATCAACTCATCGGCGGTGACACCGGGCTTGGAGAACAGCACCCGCACCCCGCGCGGCGGCGCGAGGAGCACCGGCGCCGCCAGCTCCGCGCCGTCGAAGACGCAGGTGACCTCGGCGCCCGACTGCAGGGCGAGCTGCGAGAGCGAGCCGAGCAGCCGCAGCCGCTGCTTCTCCAGCGGCATGGTCGGATAGCCCGTCTTGGTGACGTTGTAGCCGTCGACCACCAGGTGTGCCTGCGGCAGCGCGAGGAGCTGGTCGAGGATGGCCGGATCGTTCTCGGACAGGGCGCGGGCGGCGATGTCCTTGGGCGACATCCGACCCGGCTCCACGGCGTCCACGGTCTCCGCGGGCCGCACCGAGACGGGCGGCAGCGCCAGCTCGCGCCGCAGCCCCTGGGCGGCGTCGAGGACCGTGTCGAGCAGCAGCCGCAGCCGCATGTCCTCGACGCTGCGTCCCTCGCGCGCCGCCCTGCGGCTGGCCTCCAGGGCCGCCTCGGTCTCGCCGAGCCGCGCCTTGAGCCGCCGTGTCTCGCTCTCGGCGGCGGACACCTGGGCCTGTCCCTCGGCGCGCACGGCCTCGGCCTCGGCGGCGGCCTTGCGCAGCGCGGCCTCGCCCCGCTTGACGTCGCTGAGCGCGCCGCGCAGCTTGCGGTGCACCGCTTCGGCTTCCCTGCGCGCCGCTTCGAGCTCCACGCGCAGCCGCTCGGTCTCCGCCTTGGTCTGGCCGCGGGCGGCGGCGAGTTCTTCCCGCAGCCGCTCCAGCTCCGCCCTGGTCTCGTCGTCGACGCGCTCGGCGTCGGCCCGCTGGGCCTCCTCGCCCGCGGCGGTGACCAGCTTCACCCAGCCCGCGGGGCGCAGCACATAGGCGGCGGCCGCCACGTCCTGGGGGTCGGCGGCGGGGGGCGGCGAGCCCGCGTCCAGGGCGCCGGCGAGCTCGGGCTGCACCTCCCTGAGGCGTTCGCCGATGCGCTGGCGGAAGAGG
This sequence comes from Streptomyces sp. NPDC040622, assembly GCF_055593965.1. Taxonomy (NCBI): domain Bacteria; kingdom Bacillati; phylum Actinomycetota; class Actinomycetes; order Kitasatosporales; family Streptomycetaceae; genus Streptomyces; species Streptomyces sp. NPDC040622. The sequence continues at coordinate 107,590 of NZ_JBVIXD010000016.1, forward strand.
GTGTCGTTCTCCACCGCCGCCGCCATGGCGTTCGCCGCGAACTTCGCACGCCGGGTGGGCGTGAAGCGCGCGTACTGCCGCAGCTGGGCGGGCAATTCGGCCAGGGTGAGACCGCCGAAACCGTCCGAGACGATCTGGACGACCCGCCGGCGCACCCCGTCGGGCAGCGGGCGGTCGAGCACCTCAGCGGCGCCGTCGTCCGGCTCCCCGCCTGCGCTCTCCACCATCCGTCACCCCACTAGCTGTGCGGGCCCCGCTCCTTCAGGAGTCGGCGCCCGGCCTGTCCACGAGTTCGACCTGATCCACCGCGTTGCACCACCGGCAGCGCACCGACTCGATGGTCTCACTGACCACCTCTCGTTCCTCGACGTTCGACTCTCCGGCCAGGTCGAGATGGACATACTCGACGACCTTGGAGCTGCGGGTCACGTCGAAACGCGTGAGATTGCCGCACAGCGTGCAGCGCCACCGGGTGGTGGCGGTCGGCAGGGGAACCGTCATCGTGGCTCTTCGCTTTCTTCGGAGACTTGTCCGTCGACGTCTTCGGCGACCGAGTTGCCCACGCGGGATTCCGCGGCGCGTAGTGCCCGTAACCCTAAGGCCTGTAAGGGGCGCCATGCTGCGCCCTCCGACGCGGCATGGCGATCTGTGCGCGTAGCGCCCGTTACGTCATGCTCTGTTCATGATCCACACATGGGGTTCGAAGGCGGGCCGGCTGCTCAGGGGGCAGTCCGCCCCGGTGACGTACGGGCTGATCGCCGTCTGCTGCCTGGTCTTCGTCGTCTCCCCCGTGTCCGGGTTCAACCCCGTCTACGGCAAGGGTGACGAGCTGCTGGCGGCGCAGCAGGCCTACTTCGAGCGGTGGGGAGTGGTACCCGTCGAACTGTTCAGCGGGGTCCCGCGCGCCGCCCTCGGACCGTTCACCGCTCTCTTCGTGCACGGAAGCTGGCTGCATCTGCTCGGGAACATGATGTTCTTGTACGTGTTCGGGGCCATGGTCGAGGAACGCATGGGACACCTCCTGTACGCGCTCTTCTACGTCTGCTGCGGATATCTCGCCCTGCTGGCCTACGCGGCCGCGCACGCGGGCTCCGACCAGACGCTCGTGGGAGCGTCCGGAGCGATCTCCGCCGTCCTCGGTGCTTTCCTCTATCTCTTCCCGCAAGCTCGCGTCACCAGCCTCTTCCCCTTCCTCTTCTTCCTGCCGCTGCGTTTCCCTGCGTGGGTGGTGCTGCCGTTCTGGGTGACGCTGCAGTGGCTGGCGGCGGGGCAGGGCGGCAAGGGGACGGGTGTGGCGTACCTGGCGCACCTGGTGGGTTTCTCGCTCGGGTTCCTCTTCGCGTGGGGGTGGTGCGTGCGGCAGCACAGGGGGTCGCGGAGCACGTCCGTGCGCGCGCCGGAGCGGGAGACGGGAGGGCTAGAGTGAAAGGCACAGCACCGGCCACCGAGGGAGACAGCCAGCCGTGATCACCGCGATCGTGCTCATCAAGACCAGCGTGGACCGGATCCCGGAGATCGCCGAGTCGATCGCCGCGCTCGACTCCGTCAGCGAGGTCTTCTCCGTGACCGGCACGTACGACCTGATCGCGATGGTGCGCGTGGCCCGCCACGACGACCTCGCGGACGTCATCCCGGGCCGGATCAGCAAGATCCCCGGCGTCGAGGGCACCGACACGCACGTCGCCTTCCGCACGTACTCGCAGCACGACCTGGAAGCGGCCTTCGCGATCGGCCTCGACTCCTAGGCACGCTCCCCCGCCGTCCCGCCCGCCGGGTCGGTCCTCGTACGCACGGGCCCTGACGAGGGTTTCTTCCTCAGCGCCTCATCCTGGCGGTGCACCGCGACGGCCACCCTCGCTGTCATGGTCTTCTCCCACCGCATGGCCGCCCTGGCCGCCGTCGTGGCGATTCCGCTGGGCATCACCGCGACCAGCTACGCCCTCACCGACCGGCCCGAGCAGCCCGAGGCCCCGCCCGAGGCGGAGCTGGAGAGCGGCTCGCCCTCCTCGCCACCGGGCGCGCCCCGGCCCTCCCCCAGCGACGAGAAGGTGTCCCCACCTCCGGTGAGCGAGACTCCCTCGGACGATGGCCATGACGCCAGCGCCGACGACGGCCGGGGCGAGCGCGACGACGACGGGCCCGGAGACGACGGCTGAGCCCCGGCGCCGCCGGATACCGGCCCGTGTCCGCGTCCTGCTGTGGCTGCTCGTCGTGATGGCCGTCGCGCTCGGCGCGGTCGCGGCCACCACCCGCTCGGTCCTGCTCCGCGACGTCGAGCACCGCATCGACCGCCTCCTGGCCCAGGAGACCGGCGAGTTCACCAAACCTCGCGCGCGAGGGCGTCGGCCCGCACACGGGTGAGAGGTTCACCGACCCCGACGAGGAACTCCTCGGCCTGGTCGGCCGCTCCGGCCGGGCGCCCGCCAAGAAGCAGCAGTCCCGCGAGCCGCGCATCGACCACCCGCCGGCCGAGGACCCCGCCGCGATGAGGGCCGTCTTCGCGTCCCCCGACGCGACCGGCACGCTCCACCGCGACCGGGGCGAGATCCGCTGGGCGAAGGGGGAGATCGGGGCGGGCGAGGGCCACCCGGCGGCCGCGTTCGTCGTGGCCATCCACCCGGCGGGCGAACGGGCCAAGGCCGCCGACGTGTTCACCGTGCTGCCCGCCATCTCGGGCGTCGCGCTCCCGATGGCGACGGCCATCGGCCGGGCCGTCGCCGGACGCGTCCTGGTCGGCTGTGGCGACCCGGGCACGTCGGACGGCGGCACGGGCGCCCTGCAGGCCCTCGGCGCCCTCCTCCTGGACGCCGACGGCTGGGAACCGGGACCCGGCGGGCGGGAGTTGACGCGCCTGAGCCGCATCGACGCGAGCGGCCTCGACGCGCGCCTCGCGCACACCGGGATCCGCGTCGCCTGCGGCCCCTTCAACGTGCTGTGCGGTGAGCGCGGCGTCGCCCGCGTCTTCGGCCCGCAGAAGGGCGCGACCCCCACTCAGGTCGAACAGCTGACCGCCGCCCTGGAGCACTGGGCGCACATCCTCACGCGGGACCTGCGCGTACGCGCCGACCTGTGCACGGGCGCGTCGGGCGGCCTGGGCACCGGACTCGCCGCGCTCGGCGCCGCCCTCCTGCCCCGTTTCGACGTCCTGCTCGACGGAGTCGGCCTGGACGGCAGGCTCGCCCGCGCCGACCTGGTCATCACCGCCGAGGGCGCCCCGGACCACCGGACGCCGCGCGGCGATCCCCGCCGAGGTGGCCCGGCGCGCACACGGTCCGCGCGCTGGGCGTGGACGCCTGCAGCGCCATCCTGCCCGCCCCGGTCCCGCCGACCGAGGCGCTCGGCAGGGGCGGCGAGTTCCTCACCGACGCGGCCGAGCGGACCGTGCGGATGATCCGGCTCGGGTCACGGCTGCTGTCTCCGGCTCAGGCGGCGGCGCTGGTGTCCGGCACGCAACGCCCGTCCTCGGTGCGGTAGTTCCACCGCGCTCCGTCGGCGACCAGTTCCTTGACGGCGCGCACGAAACGCTCGACGTGCTCGTCGGGGGTGCCCGCGCCGAAGCTCACGCGGATGGCGTTCAGGGACTTCTCGCCGGGCGCGGCCTCGGGGGCACCGCACTCGCCGGGCTCGTCGGGCTCGCTGCCGAGCAGGGTGCGCACCAGCGGGTGGGCGCAGAAGAGGCCGTCCCGCACGCCGATGCCGTACTCGGCGGAGAGCGCGGCGGCGAAGTGCGAGCTGTTCCAGCCGTCCACGACGAAGGAGATGACGCCCACGCGCGGCGCGTCGTCGCCGAACAGCGAGAGGACCCGCACCTGCGGCACCTCGGCGAGGCCCTCGCGGACCTTCCCGATGAGGTACTGCTCGCGAGCGACGAGGTCGTCGAAGCCCGCCTCGGTGAGCGCCTTGCAGGCGGCGGCGATCGAGTACACGCCGATGACGTTGGGCGAACCGGCCTCGTGGCGGGCCGCGGTGTCGTGCCACTCCACGTCGACGCCGCCGTCGGCGCGGCGCGCCACCTTCCGCGAGGCCCCGCCGCCGGCCAGGTAGGGCTCGGCGTCACGCAGCCAGTCGGAGCGGCCCGCGAGGACGCCCGAGCCGAAGGGCGCGTACAGCTTGTGGCCGGAGAAGGCGACCCAGTCGACGTCCAACTCGTCGATGGAGACGGGGTGGTGGGGCGCGAGCTGCGCGGCGTCCAGGACGATCCGGGCGCCGTGCGCGTGGGCGGCGGCGGCCAGCTCGCGCACCGGCCAGAGCTCACCGGTGACGTTCGAGGCGCCGGTCACGCACACCAGGGCGGGGCCGTAGGGGTCGCGCTCCGCGAGGGCGCGCTCCAGGGTCTGCACGGCCTCGCCGGGCGTGCGCGGCGCGTTGAGGTAGGTGACGCGGGCGTCGCGCCACGGCAGGAGCGAGGCGTGGTGCTCGGTCTCGAAGACGAAGACCTGGCAGTCGGCGGGCAGCGCGGCGGCCAGCAGGTTCAGCGAGTCGGTGGTGGAGCGGGTGAAGACGACCTGGTCGCCGTCGCGGCAGCCGAGGAACGCGGCGACGGTCTCGCGGGAGTTCTCGAAGAGGTCGGTGGAGAGCTGCGAGAGGTAGCCGGCCCCGCGGTGCACGCTGCCGTAGTAGGGCGCGTACGCCGCCACGTCGTCCCAGACCCGCTGCAGCGCCGGGGCGCTCGCCGCGTAGTCGAGCGCCGCGTACGTCACCTCGCCACCGGTGACCAGCGGAACGGTGACGTCCCTGCCGAGGACGGCCAGCGGGGCGCAGACGGACGGGTCGACGGCAACGGCGGAAACAGACATGGCGAACTCCCGTGAGAGACAAGTGAGTTCACTGCGACGACAGCGGCACGACAGGGGTGCGGCGGTGCAGTGATGAAGAGAAGAAGGGTGTGCGGAAAGGGGCCGAAGGCCCTAGCACATTCGCTTGCTCACGAGACTGCTCCCTTGAGGACCAGGACCCCAGGGTTGAGAGGGGTCCGCGCTTGCCATACGCCTCGCTGCGCACGGCCTGGTCTTCACCCGGGGCACCCCGCCACGGACGGAGGGTTGCCGGACAGCGGGCCGGGGCCGTAGTCGCTGTCACTCATGACCTGTGCAGCATCCTGCCACACGATCTTCGGCGCGCAAGGCGCAGTCCAGATTCCGGACTGCGCCGTGCGTCACACCGGAGGGTTCTCCTCAGCGGTTGCTCGCGGACACCCAGCGCTCCAGGGCCCGCTTCGCGGCGCCCGAGTCGATCGCCTGCGCCGCCCTGACCATCTGGGCGCGCAACTGCTCCACCAGGGGCTCGTCGGTCGGCCTCAGGGCCACCAGGGCCGCCGCGGAGTTCAGCAGCACCGCGTCCCGCACCGGCCCGCTCTCCCCGTCCAGCAGCCGCAGCGCCACCTCCGCGTTGTACGAGGCGTCGGCGCCCCGCAGCGCCTCGACCGGCACCACGTCGATGCCGACGTCACGCGGGTCGAAGGCCTCCTCGCGCACCGCGCCGTCCCGCACCGTCCAGACCCGGGACGTCGCCGTCGTCGTCAGCTCGTCGAGCCCGTCGTCGCCGCGGAAGACGAGCGAGGAGTTGCCGCGCTCGGCGAAGACGCCGGCCACGACGGGCGCCATCTTGGGGTCGGCGACACCGACGGCCTGGGCCCGCACCTGGGCGGGGTTGGTGAGCGGGCCGAGGAGGTTGAAGACGGTCCTGATCCCCAGCTGGCTGCGCGCGCCGCCCGCGTGGCGCAGCGCGGGGTGGAACTTCACGGCGAAGCAGAACGTGATGCCGGCCTCGTCCGCGACCTCGACGACCCGCTGCGGGGTGAGGTCCAGATTGACGCCGAGCTTCTCCAGGACGTCGGAGGCGCCGGACGCGCTGGAGGCGGCGCGGTTGCCGTGCTTGACGACCTTCGCGCCCGTGCCCGCGACGACGATCGCCGACATGGTCGAGATGTTGACGGTCTTGGCGCCGTCGCCGCCGGTGCCCACGATGTCGACGCTCGGGCCCGGCACGTCGATGACGTTGGCGTGCGCGTACATGGCGCGGACGAGTCCGGAGATCTCCTCGACGGTCTCGCCCTTGGCCCGCAGGGCGACCACGAAGGCCGCGATCTGCGCGTCGGTGGCCTCGCCCCGCATGATGCGGTCCATGGCCCAGGCCGTGTCGTCCGCGCTCTGGTCGCGCCCGTCGAGCAGGCCGTTCAGCACGTCGGGCCAGGAACGGTCCGCCGCGGTGTCGCCTCCTGCGGGGGTCACAGCGCTCATAGCCGCTCCTGGTCTTCGTCCGTGGGTGACAAGGGCCCCCGCACAGGGGGTGGCACCACCCTATCCAGCGTCCGGGACGGCAAAGAGCCCCGTCCATGCAATGGACGGGGCTCCTGCCGTGGCGACCTTGTGGTCAGAGCTCGTGGAGCTCGGTTTGATCAGTGGTGGCCGTGGCCGCTCGTGATCTCCTTGTACTCCTCGGCGGTGGGCTTGGGGATCTGGTTGTCCTCCCCGAAGTAGCCCTTGGAGAGCTTCGCCCGGAGCTTCTGCGAACCGGACAGCTTGCGCTCGACACCGTTCTCGTCGACCGCGGGGCCGATCTCGACCGGCTTGTACTGCTCGTGCGCCGTGAGCGTGTGCAGCTGCTCCTGGCTGAGCGGCTCGTGGACCTCGATGAACTCACCGTGCGGCAGGCGCTTGATGATGCCCGACTCGCGGCCGTGCAGCACCTTGTCCTTGTCGCGCCGCTGCAGACCCAGACAGATCCGCTTGGTGACGATGAAGGCGAGGACCGGACCGACGAAGAAGCCGATCCGCACGAACCAGGTGATCGCGTTCAGCGACAGGTGGAAGTGGGTGGCCCACAGGTCGTTGCCACCACCGACCAGCATGACCATGTACGCCGTGATCCAGGCGACACCGAAGGCCGTACGGGTCGGGGCGTTGCGCGGGCGGTCCAGGATGTGGTGCTCGCGCTTGTCGCCGGTGACCCAGGACTCGATGAACGGGTAGACCGCGATGGCCACGAGGACCAGCGGGAAGACCACGACCAGCGGGATGAACACGCCCAGGGCGAGCGTGTGGCCCCAGAGGTTGATCTCCCAGCCCGGCATCACACGGATCAGACCCTCGGCGAAGCCCATGTACCAGTCCGGCTGGGCGCCCGTGGACACCTGATCCGGCCGGTAGGGGCCGATGGCCCAGATCGGGTTGATCGAGGCGATCGCCGCGATGACCGCGATGACACCGAAGACCAGGAAGAAGAAGCCTCCGGCCTTGGCCATGTACACCGGCAGCAGCGGCATGCCGACGACGTTCTTGTTGGTCTTGCCGGGGCCCGCGTACTGCGTGTGCTTGTGGTAGAAGACCAGGATCAGGTGCGCCACCACGAGGCCGAGCATGATGCCCGGCAGCAGCAGGATGTGGACCGAGTAGAACCGCGCCACGAAGTCGCCGCCGGGGAACTCCCCGCCGAACAGGAACATCGAGATGTACGTGCCGACGATCGGCATCGACAGGATGGCGCCCTGCATGAAGCGGACGCCGGTTCCCGAGAGCAGGTCGTCCGGGAGCGAGTAACCGGTGAAGCCGGTGAACATGCCGAGGACGAACAGCAGGAAGCCGAAGAGCCAGTTGACCTCGCGGGGCTTGCGGAACGCACCCGTGAAGAACACGCGCATCATGTGCACGAACATGCCGGCGAGGAAGATCAGCGCCGCCCAGTGGTGGATCTGCCGGATCAGCAGACCACCGCGCACATCGAAGGAGATGTGCATGGTCGAGTTGAACGCCTCCGACATCAGCTGTCCCTGCATCGGGATGTAGCTGCCGGAGTACTCCACCTCGTTCATCGACGGGTGGAAGAACAGCGTCAGGTACACACCCGTGAGGATGATGATGATGAAGCTGTACAGGCAGATCTCGCCGAGCATGAAGGACCAGTGGTCCGGAAAGATCTTGCGCATGTTGGCCTTGGCCAGGGAGTAGATCCCCAGCCGGCCGTCGGCCCAGTCCGCGACGCGCTCGCCCGCGGGGGCTTGCTTGCGGTTGTCGTTCGAAGAAGTGGTGGTGCTCATCCGCGCTCCCAGAAGGCAGGACCGACGGGCTCTTCGAAGTCGCCGAGCGCCTCGAGGTAGCCCTTTTCGTTCACGCCGATGCGCAGCTGCGGCAGGGCGTGACCAGCCGGGCCGAAGATCACTCGGGCACCGTCGGAGAGATCGAAGGTGGACTGGTGGCACGGGCAGAGGACGTGGTGCGTCTGCTGCTCGTACAGGGAGATCGGGCAGCCCACGTGGGTGCAGATCTTGGAGTACGCCACGATGCCCTCGTGCGACCACTCCAGCTCGCGCTTGTCCTTGATGTTCTCCGGCTGGATCCGGACGATCATCAGGGCGGCCTTGGCGATCTGGGTCTGGAAGTCGTGGTCGTGCTCCGACATGCCCTCGGGCATGGCGAAGGTCAGCGAACCGACCTGCACGTCCGCGGGACGCAGCGGCTCGTGCGTGTTCATGTTCACGAGCATCTTGCCCTTGGCCCACTTGGTGTGCCGGAGCTTGTCCTCGGGCAGCGGCCCGAGGTCACGCAGCAGGACGACACCGGAGAGCGGGACCAGGGCCAGCGCGCCGAACATCGTGTTGCGGATCAGCTTGCGCCGACCGAAACCCGACTCCGCGGCGCCCTGCTTGAAGTCCTCCATGACCTTGGCACGGACCTCGGGCTCCGCCGCGATCTCGTGCCGCTCGTCGGCCATCTCCACGTCGGACATCAGGGTGCGGGCCCAGTGGACCGCGCCCGCGCCGATGCAGAACAGCGCCACGCCGAGGGTCAGGCCCAGGGCGAAGTTCAGGCCGCTGATGTGCCCGATCGGGAAGACGTAGATGCTCTTGTCGGCCGGGATCGCCACGTACGAGGCGATGAAGCCGACCGTCGCGATCATCGAGAGCGTGAACAGGAAGGCCACGGCACGCTCGGACCGCTTGGCGGCCCGCTCGTCGATGTCCTGGACGCGGTGCTCGTGGGGCGGCAGCCCCGGGTCGGCGAACGGGTTCTCCTCCGTGACCGCCACCGAGCCGTGCTCGGTCTCCTGCTTGCTGGGCAGGTTCTCTTCTGGAATCTCTTGGCTACTCATGACTTCTTGGCCTTTGCGGTCCGAGCGGCGACCCACACGGCGACCGCGATCAGCGAACCGAGACCGAAGATCCAGCCGAAGAGGCCTTCACTGACCGGACCCAGACCGCCCAGCTTGAGACCGCCAGGGCTCTCGGTCTTCTCACCGTTGACCGCGTCGAGGTACGCGATGATGTCCTTCTTGTTCTTCTCCGGCATCGTGGTGTCGGGGAAGGACGGCATGTTCTGCGGGCCGGTCTGCATGGCCTCGTAGATGTGCTTCGGGGAGACACCCTCCAACGAAGGCGCGAACTTGCCGTGCGTCAACGCGCCACCTTCACCGGTGAAGTTGTGGCACTGGGCGCAGTTGGTGCGGAAGAGCTCGCCACCCTTGGCGATGTCCGCACCGTCCGGGCTGTACTGCTTCTCGGTCGGGACCGAGGGACCGGCACCCAGCGACGAGATGTACGCCGCCAGCTGGTCGATCTGGGCCTGGTTGTAGATGACCTTCTTCTTCGGCGCCTGGGCGCCCTGCTGCTGGAGCGGCATGCGCCCGGTGCCGACCTGGAAGTCGACAGCCGCGGCGCCCACGCCGACCAGGCTCGGACCGTCGGAGGAGCCCTGACCGCCGGTTCCGTGGCAGCTGGAGCAGCCCACGGCGTAGAGCTTCTTGCCCTCGTCGATGGCGAGGGACTGGGCGGTGTCGTCGGCCTGCGCCTTGTCCGCCGGCGCGAACGCGGCGTACAGCCCCCCGGTGGCCGCCAGCGCGAGGAGTAGGACGACGACCGCCGCCAGCGGATGGCGTCGTCGTGCGGAGAGCTTTTTCACGGATTACCCCGGTGTCAGGATCTTCTGCGTCGATGCTGCTGGAATGTTCGGATGCGTCGCGTCAGCGACCTGCCGATTACTTGATCATGTAGATCGTGGCGAAGAGGCCGATCCAGACCACATCGACGAAGTGCCAGTAGTAGGACACGACGATGGCTGCGGTCGCCTGCTCGTGGGTGAACCTCCTGGCCGCGTAGGTGCGGCCGAGGACCAGCAGGAAGGCGATCAGGCCGCCCGTCACGTGCAGTCCGTGGAAGCCGGTGGTCAGGTAGAAGACCGAGCCGTAGGGGTCCGACGAGAGCGAGAGGCCCTCGTGCTTGACCAGCTCGGTGTATTCGTACACCTGACCGCCGATGAAGATCGCACCCATGATGAAGGTGACGATGAACCACATCCGGAGCTTCTTCACGTCTCCGCGTTCAGCGGCGAACACGCCTAGCTGACACGTGAGAGAGGAGAGCACCAGGATCGTGGTGTTCGTCGCTGAGAACGGGAAGTTCAGGGCCGAGGCCATTTCCTTCCAGTGATCAGGACCTGTCACCGATCGCAGGGTGAAGTACATCGCGAAGAGGGCCGCGAAGAACATCAGCTCGGAACTCAACCAGATGATGGTTCCGACGCTGGTGAGGTTCGGTCGATTGACCGGCGGGTGCGCGTGCCCGGTATCTACTGTCGTTGCTGTCGCCACGACCGACATTATGTCGGTCGCTTATCCCGCCCTCACCCCGGGGGGTGCCGTTCGGAGTGTCTACGGGGTGTGTCCAGCCCGGATGGCCCATCGGAGGCCTGTCCGAAGCGGTGTTGACGGGGTGTCGGGAGGAGTAGCATCCGCGCATCGGTTCCGCACTGCACAGCACTGCTCAACGTACGGACGTACTGGAGGAACAATGCAGCCGACCGCCACGGTGCTGGTCTACAGCGACAACGCGAGCACGCGCGAGCAAGTCCGGTTGGCCACGGGCCGCAGGCCGGCCACGGACGTTCCCGAGGTCCAGTTCGTCGAGTGCGCCACCCCGCACGCGGTCATCAAGGAGCTGGACCACGGCGGCATCGACGTCTGTGTGCTGGACGGCGAGGCGGCGCCCGCGGGCGGCATGGGCGTCTGCCGCCAGATCAAGGACGAGGTCTTCCAGGCCCCGCCCGTGCTGCTGCTGATCGGGCGCCCGCAGGACGCCTGGCTGGCCACCTGGAGCCGGGCCGAGGCCGCGGTCACCCTGCCGGTCGAGCCGGTGGAGTTCGCGAACGCACTGGCCGCGCTGCTCCGCAGCAAGCAGGCCGTGGAGGCCTGAGGCCCGCTCGAGCCCCACTGGACTGCGGCGTTTCTCACGAGATCGCACGAGAGGGGCCCGCGCCGTTCGGCGCGGGCCCCTCTCGTGCGTCCCTGAGAGCCGCTCTGCGGGATCGCTAGACCCGCGGCCGCAGCCTGGCCGCGTCGACCGCCGCGGGGCCGTCCTTGGTGCCGGAGAGCAGCTCGCTGCCCTTGCGCCACTTCTTCCAGCTCATGTTCCAGTCGCCGAGGCCGTTGCCGAAGGTCGGCATGTCCTCGCCGTAGCTGTTCACGACCTCCACCAGGTCGCCCTGGCGCACGGTCTCGTAGAACCAGGCGGCGTCGCCGGTGCTCATGCCGGTGCAGCCGTGGCTGGTGTTCGCATAGCCCTGGGAGCCCACCGACCAGGGCGCGGCGTGCACGTACTCGCCGGAGTCGGTGACCCGCGTCGCGTAGTAGACCTGCTTGTCGTAGAAGTCCGATGCGCCGATGCTGGCGCTGGTCATCCGTACGGAGTACTCCTTGCCCAGCACGACCTTGACGCCGTTGCGCGTGGAGTAGCCGGGCTTGCCCGTGGTCACCGGCATGGAGTTGATCTCCTCGCCGTTGCGGTAGACCGTCATGTAGTGCGACGAGGCGTCCGTGACGGCTTCCACGCGGTCGCCGATGGTGAGCTTCAGCGGCTTGGTCTCGGCGCCCCAGAGCTTGTCCTTGATCTTGAGGCCCTCGAGGTTGCTGGAGACGTTCACCTTCGCGTTCGCGGGCCAGTACTCCCGCGGGCGGTAGTGCAGCGTCTCGCTGTCCACCCAGTACCAGGACCCCTCGGTCGCGGGCACCGAACGGACCTTCAGGGCGCGCTCGACGATCGCCCGGGCCTTCTTGCCCTTCACCGGGGTGCTGAGCGAGGCCGTGACGGGCTGTCCGACGCCGTACGTGCCCTTGTCGGGGCCGAAGGTGACCTTCAGCCGCTTCTTCTTGGCGGGGGCAGTGGTGTCGAAGGTCATGACCTTGCGGCCGGGTGCGCCTTCCTCGTCCTCGGCGCTCACCCGCACCGTGTAGTGGGCGCCCGCCGCCAGCGGGGTGGTGCTGTGCCACCGGGCGCCGTCGGCGGCGAGTTCGCCCGCCACGTAGCGCCCCATCGCATCGGTGGCCGTCACATCGGTGATGCGCCCGTCCTCGCCCTGGGCGGTTACCTCGAGGGGCTTGTCCGGGTCCGCCTTCTGACTGCCCACGGGGCCGTTGAAGGCGATCTGGCCGGCCGCGTCGTACGGCTTCGCCGAGAGCGGATGGCCGTCGGAGCTGCCGCAGGCCGAGGTTCCCGCACCGAGGGCGGCCACCAGCATCGTGCAGCTCAGTACCGTGCGAATTCGCGGTGAGTGGCTCATAAACACACGGTATGAAGGTTCATCAGCTCCGGCGCGGCGAGTGACCCGTCCGAGGGTGTGTCGGTACGCCGAAGGGCCCGGACGCTCCGTTTCGGAGTGTCCGGGCCCTTCGGGTGCGTCGGGAACTACAGACTCACTGGGTCTGGTTCTCGCCGCGGTAGTACTCGAAGACCCAGCCCCACAGGCCGATCAGGATGATCGGGGCCGAGAAGTACAGCAGCCACCAGCCGAAGACGACGCCCATGAAGGCGAGCGCGCCACCGACGGCCAGCGAGAGCGGCTGCCAGCTGTGCGGGCTGAAGAAGCCCACCTCGCCGGCCTCGTCCGCGACGTCGGCCTCCGTGTTGTCCTGTGCCGAGGCGTCGACCCGCCGGGCCGTGAAGGCCAGGTAGTAGCCGATCATGATGCACAGGCCGAAGGCCAGGAAGAGCGCCGTGGTACCGGCGGGCTCCTTCGACCACACGCCATAGACGATCGCCATGGCGAGGACGAAGACGCTCAGCCAGATGAACATCTTGCCCTGGATCTTCACTTGCCGGCCTCCTTGCCGCCCGCGAGCGCAGCCTTTTCTGCGGACCCGACACCGTGCTCCTCGAGGTGGTCGAGGGCCGCGATCTCAGGGTGGTGCAGGTCGAACGCCGGCGATTCCGAGCGGATGCGCGGCAGCGTGAGGAAGTTGTGCCGCGGCGGCGGGCAGGACGTCGCCCACTCGAGCGAGCGGCCGTAGCCCCACGGGTCGTCGACCTCGACCTTCTTGCCGTACTTGGCCGTCTTCCAGACGTTGTAGAAGAACGGCAGGATCGACAGGCCGAGCAGGAACGAGCAGATCGTCGAGATCGTGTTCAGCGCGGTGAAGCCGTCGGCGTCCAGGTAGTCCGCGTAGCGGCGCGGCATGCCCTCGGCACCCAGCCAGTGCTGGACGAGGAAGGTGCCGTGGAAACCGACGAAGAGCGTCCAGAAGGTGATCTTGCCGAGCTTCTCGTCGAGCATCTTGCCGGTGAACTTCGGCCACCAGAAGTGGAAGCCGGAGAACATCGCGAA
>NZ_JBVIXD010000017.1:0-73937 GCF_055593965.1 Streptomyces sp. NPDC040622
CGCCGGCCTGGTCGGCTACCTGGCCTCCGACACCGCCGCCTCCCTCACCTCCCAGGCCCTGAACGTCTGCGGCGGACTCGGCAACTTCTGACCGCAGGCGCCGTCCGGGCCCCACCAGCCAACAGACCAAGGAGAGTTGACCATGACGACGCGTGAGGTCGAGCACGAGATCACGGTGGCGGCCCCGGCCGGGACCGTCTACCGGCTGATCGCCGAGGTGGAGAACTGGCCGCGGATCTTCCCGCCCACCCTCCACGTCGACCATGTCGAACAGGGCGAGCACGAGGAGCGCATCCGGATCTGGGCGACCGCCAACGGCGAGGCCAAGCAGTGGACCTCGCGCCGCACCCTGGACCCGGAGAACCTGCGGATCGGCTTCCGCCAGGAGGTCTCCACGCCGCCCGTCGCGGCGATGGGCGGCACCTGGCTGATCGAGCCGCTGTCCCCGGACACCTCCCGTATCCGGCTGCTGCACGACTACCGGGCCGTCGACGACGACCCGGCGGGCCTGCGGTGGATCGACGAGGCCGTCGACCGCAACTCCCGCGCGGAGCTGTCCGCCCTCCAGCAGAACGTGGAACTGGCCGTCGCCGACGAGGCGTTGACGTTCTCCTTCGAGGACAGCGTGCGGGTGCGGGGCAGCGCCAAGGACCTGTACGACTTCATCAACGAGGCCGGGGCGTGGGCCGAGCGGCTGCCGCACGTGGCCACCGTCCGCCTCCAGGAGGACACCCCGGGCCTGCAGAGCCTGGAGATGGACACCCGCGCCAAGGACGGCTCGGTGCACACCACCAAGTCGTACCGGGTCTGCTTCCCGCACCACAAGATCGCCTACAAGCAGGTCACGCTGCCCGCGCTGATGACCCTGCACACCGGGCACTGGACGTTCGCCGAGGACGAGGAGGGCACCACCACCGCTTGCTCGCAGCACACGGTGGTGCTCAACACCGCGAACATCACCCGGGTCCTGGGCGCGGACGCCACCGTCGCCGACGCCCGCGACTACGTGCGCGGCGCGCTGTCCGCCAACAGCCGGGCCACCCTGGGTCACGCCAAGGACTACGCGGAGAAGCACTGATCATGTCCGTGGACCGTCTCGAGAGCGACGTCGTCGTCGTGGGCGCGGGGCCGGTCGGGCTGATGCTCGCCGGTGAACTGCGCCTGGGCGGCGCCGACGTCGTCGTACTGGACCGGCGCGAGGGCCCCACCACCCAGTCGAGGGCCTCGACGCTGCATGCCCGCACCATGGAGCTCCTCGACGCCCGCGGCCTGCTCCATGAACTGGGCACACCGCCGAGCGAGGTGCGCGGGCACTTCGGCGGGATGGCGCTGGATCTGACCCTGCCCAGCACGCACCCGGGGCAGTGGAAGGTGCCCCAGACCCGCACCGAACAGCTCCTGGGCGACTGGGCCGTGCGGCTCGGCGCCCGGGTGCGGCGCCGGCACGAGGTGCGCGCGGTGCGCGCCACGCACCGCCGGGTGGAGGTGGTGGCCGCCGGGCCCGCCGGCCCGGTGCGGGTGCGCGCCCGCCATCTGGTGGCCTGCGACGGCCAGGACTCCACGGTGCGGCGCCTGCTGGGCGCCGCCTTTCCCGGCCAGGACGCCGGGCGCGAACTGCTGCGCGCCGACGTCGCCGGCCTGGACATCCCCGACCGGCGCTTCGAACGGCTGCCCGCGGGGCTGGCCATCGCGGCCCGGCGCGCCGACGGCGTGACGCGGGTGATGGTGCACGCGTTCGGCGTACGGGCGAAGGCGCGTACCGCGGAGCCGGACTTCGGCGAGGTGTGCGACACCTGGAAGCGGGTGACCGGGGAGGACATCAGCTGCGGCGAGCCGCGCTGGGTGAACGCCTTCGGCGATGCCTCCCGCCTCCTTGCCCAGTACCGGCACGGCCGCGTGCTGTTCGCGGGCGACGCCGCGCACCAGCAGATGCCCATCGGCGGCCAGGCCCTCAACCTCGGGCTCGCCGACGCGGTCAACCTGGGCTGGAAGCTGGCCGCCGTGGCCCGCGACCGGGCGCCCGCCACCTTGCTGGACAGCTATCACGGCGAGCGGCACGCGGTGGGCCGCCGGGTGCTCGACAACATCCGGACCCAGGCGCAGCTGCTGCTCGGCGGCGACGAGGCCGGCTGCCTGCGCGCCCTGCTGGGCGAGCTGCTGGCGACGCAGGACGTCCGCCGCCACCTCGCCGGGATGATCTCCGGCCTGGACGTGCGCCACGAGGTGGGGCCGGGACGGCATCCGCTGCTGGGCGCCCGCCTGCCGCATCTTTCCCTGACGGTCGATCAGCAGGCGTGTTCCAGCGCGGAGTTGCTGCGTGCCGGGCGTGGCGTGCTGCTGACGCTGGGCGGGCGGGACGCCGGGCTGCAGCGGGCGGTGGTGCCCTTCGCCGACCGGGTGACCTGTGTGGCGGCGCACGTCACAGAACCGGCAGGGCCGCTGCGGGGCGTCACCGCGCTCCTGGTGCGCCCCGACGGGCACATCGCCTGGCTGCGGCCCGACCCGCAGGCCGGGCCGCTGCACGAGGCGCTCACCCGCTGGTTCGGGCCCGCACGGCCCGGCCCTGACGCGCCGCACGACCGTTTGCCCCATCCGCACCCTGCTGCCCCTGGAGAGTGAGCCATGAACACGAGCGAGTGGACGGACGAGCGCTACGACGTGGCGATCCTCGGCGCGGGCCTGGCGGGCGGCATGCTGGGCGCGGTGCTGGCCCGCAACGGCGTCAAGGTGCTCCTGATCGACGCCGGGCTCCACCCGCGGTTCGCGGTGGGCGAGTCGACGATCCCCTACACCTCGGCCATGACCCGCATCGTCGCCGAGCGCTACCGGGTGCCCGAGATCGAGGCGCTGGCCTCCTTCCGCGGCGTCCAGGACCACGTCTCCCCCATGTCGGGCCGCAAGCAGAACTTCGGCTTCGTCTACCACCGCGAGGGACAGGACCAGAACCCCGAGGAGATCAACCAGCTGGTGGTGCCCGAGTGGCAGCGCACCGAGAACCACCTCTTCCGGCAGGACACCGACGCCTACCTCTTCCATCTGGCGGTGCGCTACGGGGCCACGCCGCTGCTCAACACCCGCATCGCCGACATCGAGACCGGCCCCGACGGGGTGGTGCTGCGCTGTGACAGGGGCACCGCCCACCGGGCCCGGTACCTGGTGGACAGCGGGGGTTTCCGCTCGCCGGTCGCCGAGAAGTTCGCGCTGCGCGAGGAGCCCACCCGGGCCCGGCACCACTCGCGTTCGCTGTTCACGCACATGGTGGGCGTCACCCCCTACGACCGGGCGCCCTCGGCCGCCGGGCACAAACAGCCCAGCCCCTGGCACCACGGCACCCTGCACCACGTCTTCGACGGCGGCTGGCTGTGGGTGATCCCCTTCGACAACCACGACGGGGCGCTCAGCCCGCTGTGCAGTGTGGGCCTGACCCTGGACGAGCGCGTGCACCCCAAGGGCGCGGCCTCGCCGCAGCAGGAGTTCGACGCGTTCCTGGCGCGCTTCCCGCAGATCGCCGAGCAGTTCACCGACGCGCGCGCGGTACGCCCCTGGGTGAGCACCGGGCGCCTGCAGTACTCCTCCACGAACACCGTCGGCGAGCGCTACTGCCTGACCGCGCACGCCGCCGGGTTCACCGACGCGCTGTACTCGCGCGGTCTGACCAACACCCTCGAGGTCGTCAACTCCCTTGCCTGGCGGCTGATCGAGGCCTCCCGCGACGGCGACTGGTCCACCGGCCGGTTCGCCTACATCGACCGGCTCCAGCAGGGGCTGTACGACGTGCACGACGATCTCGTCTACAGCTCGTTCGTGGGCTTTGGCCACTACGACCTGTTCAACGCGGTGCTGCGCGTGTGGGAGTCCACCAGCATCATGCCGACGATGACCGTCGAGCGGGCCTACCGCCGCTTCATGGCCGAGCGGGACGAGCAGATCCTGCGGGACCTGGAGGAGACCTCCACGCCCGGCCTGCCCTCCCCCGTCGGCGAGGACATCAGCGCGCTGCTCGCCTTCACCCGCACCACCTGCCAGGAGGTGGAGGCCGGCCGGCTCGAGCCGGCCGAGGCGGCGCGGCGGATCTTCGCCCGCGTGGCGGACTCGGAGTTCCTGCCGGCCCCGTTCGCGCTCGGCGACCCCGCCACGCGCTGTTTCGAGGCCACCCCCGAACTGCTGGGGCAGGCCGTTCAGTGGGGCAGGACCAAGGCCCCGCAGCACATCGCAGAGCTCTTCGGCTGACGCGTGCCAGACAGTCGGCCACCGGACATCGAAGGAAGGTCCAGCATGGACGCGGACGTGATCGTGGTCGGGGCGGGCCCGACCGGGCTGATGCTCGCCGGAGAACTGCGCCTGGGCGGGGCGCACGTCATCGTGGTGGAACGCCTCCCGCGGCCCACCGGGCAGTCCCGCGGGCTGGGGTTCACCGCCCGCGCCATGGAGGTGTTCGACCAGCGCGGGCTGCTGGCGCACTTCGAAGGGCTCGAGGTGGCGCCGCTGGGCCACTTCGGCGGCGTGCAGTTCGACTACACCGTCCTGGCGGACGCCCACTTCGGTGCGCGCGGCATCCCGCAGTCGCGCACCGAGGGCGTCCTGGAGCGGTGGGTGATCTCCCTGGGCGCCGACCTGCGGCGCGGCTGGGAGTTCCTCGAACTCGAGGAGAGCGAGGACCGCGTGGAGATCGCGGTGGCCACGCCCCGGGGCGTGCAGCGGCTGAGCGCCCCCTACCTGGTGGGCTGCGGCGGCGGCAGCAGCGCGGTGCGCCGGGCGGCCGGGTTCTCCTTCCCCGGCACCGGTGCCACCCGCACCATGTACCTGGCCGACGTGGCCGGGTGCGAGCTGCGGCCCCGGTTCCTGGGCGAGCGGCTGGAGGGCGGCATGGTGATGGCCGCGCCGCTGGGTGAGGGCGTGGACCGCATCATCGTGGTGCCGGACCAGACGCCGGTCCACGAGCAGGAGCGGGCGGTGTCCTTCAGCGAGGTCGCCGACGCCTGGCGGAGGATCACCGGGGAGGACATCGGCCACGGCACGGCCCACTGGGTCAGCTCGTTCACCGACGCGACGCGGCAGGTCA
Organism: Streptomyces sp. NPDC040622; assembly: GCF_055593965.1. NCBI lineage: Bacteria > Bacillati > Actinomycetota > Actinomycetes > Kitasatosporales > Streptomycetaceae > Streptomyces > Streptomyces sp. NPDC040622. The sequence continues at coordinate 5,063 of NZ_JBVIXD010000017.1, forward strand.
CCGAGTACCGGCGCGGGCGGGTGCTGCTCGCCGGGGACGCCGCGCACATCCATCTGCCGGCCGGCGGGCAGGGCCTGAGCACCGGGGTGCAGGACGCCGCCAACCTGGGGTGGAAGCTGGCCGCCCAGGCGCTCGGGACGGCGCCCGAGGGGCTGCTCGACTCCTACCACGCCGAGCGGCACGCGGCCGGTGAGCGGCTGCTGATGAACACGCAGGCGCAGGGCATGCTGTTCGTCGGCGGGCCCGAGATGGACCCGCTGCGCGCCCTGTTCGGTGAGCTCATCCAGTACGACGACGTCAAACGGCACCTGGCCGGGCTGGTCAGCGGCGTCGACATCCGCTACGCCACGATGGCCGGCGGGCATCCCCTGCTGGGCCGCCGCCTGCCGCCGCGTGTCCTGCACGGCGAGGCGGGCCCGACCAGCACGATGGAGCTGCTGCACCCGGCGCGCGGGGTGCTCCTGGACCTGGCAGGGGACGCCGCGGTGCGCGCGGCGGCGGAGCCCTGGCGCGGGCAGGTCGACGTCGCCGCCGTGCGGCCCGGTCCCGGCTCACCCGCGCCGCTGGACGCGGCCGCGCTGCTGGTGCGCCCGGACGGCTATGTGGCCTGGGCCGCCCGCGAGGCGGGCGACCGGGAGGCGGTGGCCGCTCTGCGGGCGGCGCTGCACCGCTGGTTCGGCCCGCCGCGCGGCACGGGAGAGGCCGGGCAGCACACGGACACGGCTTCGGCGCGGGCGCGGTGAGCGGGCCGCCGCCCCGCTCGCCCGGCGTGCGGTCCCTGACCCTCAACGCCGCGGGCACCGAGCTGTCCGCCCTGCTCGGCACGCCCCGCGGCACGGCGCCGCGGGCCACCGTGCTCGCCCTGCACGGCGGCGGCATGAGCGCCGCCTACTTCGACGGGCAGGCGCACCCCGACCAGTCGCTGTTCACCCTGGGCATGCGCCTGGGCTACCAGGTGCTGGCCCTGGACCGGCCCGGCTACGGCGCCTCGGCCGCGCGGCTGCCGCACGGCCAGTCGCTGGCCGGGCAGGCCCGCACCGTGCGCGCCGCGCTCGCCCGGTTCGCCGCCGGGCACCCGGTGGGCGCGGGCGTGTTCGTCCTGGCCCACTCCTACGGCGGGAAGCTGGCCCTGACGTGCGCGGCCGGGCCGCCCCTGCCCACCGGGCTGCTGGGGCTCGACATCTCCGGCTGCGGCCACCGCTTCGCCGTACCCGCGCACCGGCTGCCCTCGGCGGCCGGGCACGGGCACTGGCGGCACAACTGGGGTGCGCTGCGGCTGTATCCGCCGGACACGTTCCGCGCCTGCGCGGACACGGTCACCACGATGCCGGTGCGCGAGCGGGCCGAGGCGGCGCGCTGGCCCGACTCCTTCGCGCGGCTGGCCGCGCGGGTGCGGGTGCCCACCCGGCTGACGTTCGCCGAGCACGAGGCGTGGTGGCGCCACGACGAGGAGGCCCTGGCCGATCTGCGGGCCCGTTTCACCCACGCCGAGCCGCTGGTGGTGGACCGGCAGGCCGACGCGGGCCACAACATCAGCCTGGGCTGGTCGGCCCGCACCTACCACCTGCGCGCCCTGGCCTTCCTGGCGGAGTGCCTGGCGCGGCGCGAGGCGGCGCCCGCGCGCCGTCCCGCGGCGGCCTGACACCGTCCGCCCCCGCCCGGACCTGCCGGGCGCCCCGCCCCGCGCAGTCCCGCGCACCCTTCGACGGAAGCGATCCGCCCATGACCCCCACCGACCCCCTGCCGCTGTTCGTCTGGCCCACCGACGTGTCCGTGCTGCGCGCCATGGACGGCGCGGCGCGGACCCGGACCGTGCGCACCTGGCTGTGCCGGGAGCTGGGCCACGCCCTGGGCGTGCCGCCGGCCCACCGCCTGCGGCCGGACCTGCCGCTGCGCGCCCTGGGCGTGGACTCGCTGCTCGCGCTGCACCTCAAGCGGCAGCTGGAGTCGGCCCTGCGCATCCGGCTCACGGCGCACGACCTGCTGCGCGAGGCGAGCGTCACCGAACTGGCCGCGCTGCTCGCCGAGCTGGCGGCGCGGCCGGAGCCGGCCGGCTCGGGCACCGCACCCCGATGACATCCACGACATCCGCGACATCCGCGACACCCGCCCGCAAGGAGGGAAGCGATGAACGACCCACGCAACGCCGTCGAGCAGTTGAGGCAGATCAAGGAGCGGGTACGGGAGGGGCCGGACCCGGCGGCGACCGAACGTCAGCACGCCAAGGGCAAGCTGACCGCGCGCGAGCGCATCGAACTGCTCCTGGACAAGGGCAGTTTCCAGGAGGTCGAGGCACTGCGCAGGCACCGGGCCACCGGCTTCGGCCTGGAGGCCAAGAAGCCCTACACCGACGGTGTCATCACCGGGTGGGGCACGGTGGAGGGCCGCACGGTCTTCGTCTACGCGCACGACTTCCGGATCTTCGGCGGCGCGCTCGGCGAGGCGCACGCCACGAAGATCCACAAGATCATGGACATGGCCATCGCGGCCGGCGCCCCGCTGGTCTCGTTGAACGACGGCGCGGGCGCCCGCATCCAGGAGGGTGTCTCGGCGCTGGCCGGCTACGGCGGCATCTTCCAGCGCAACACGAAGGCCTCCGGCGTCATCCCGCAGATCAGCGTGATGCTCGGCCCGTGCGCGGGCGGCGCGGCCTACTCGCCGGCCCTGACCGACTTCGTGTTCATGGTCCGAGAGACCTCGCAGATGTTCATCACCGGCCCGGACGTCGTCAAGGCCGTCACCGGCGAGGAGATCACCCAGAACGGCCTCGGGGGCGCCGACGCGCACGCCGGGACGTCGGGAGTGGCGCACTTCGCCTACGACGACGAGGAGACCTGCATCGGCGAGGTCCGCTACCTCCTGTCGATGCTGCCCGCCAACAACCGTGAACTGCCGCCGCGTTCGCGCGGCGAGGACTCCGCCGACCGGCGGTGCCCGGCCCTGTGCGAGGTGGTGCCGGCCGACGGCAACCGCTCGTACAACATCCGCGAGGTGATCGAGGAGCTCGTCGACGACGGCGAGTACCTGGAGGTGCACGCCGCCTGGGCGCCCAACCTGGTGTGCGCGCTCGCCCGGCTGGACGGCGCCACGGTGGGCGTCCTGGCCAACCAGCCCGCCGCGATGGCCGGGGTCCTGGACATCAGGGCCAGCGAGAAGGGCGCGCGGTTCGTGCAGTTCTGCGACGCCTTCAACATCCCCCTGCTCACCCTCGTGGACGTGCCCGGCTTCCTGCCCGGGGTCGACCAGGAGCACGAGGGCATCATCCGGCGCGGCGCCAAACTCCTGTACGCGTACTGCAACGCGAGCGTGCCGCGGATCTCGGTGGTGCTGCGCAAGGCGTACGGCGGCGCGTACATCGTCATGGACTCCCGCTCCATCGGCGCCGACATCGCGCTGGCCTGGCCCACCAACGAGATCGCCGTCATGGGCGCGGAGGGCGCCGCCAACGTCGTCTTCCGCCGGGAGATCGCCGCCGCCGACGACCCGGAGGCGATGCGCGCGCAGAAGATCGCCGAGTACCGGCGCGAGCTGGTCCACCCCTACTACGCCGCCGAGCGCGGCCTGGTCGACGACGTCATCGATCCGGCCGACACCCGCGCGGTCCTGATCAGCGCCCTGTCCATGCTCGAGGCCAAGGACGCGGGCCTGCCGCGCCGCAAGCACGGCAACCCCCCGCAGTGAGGACCACGATGAGCAAGCAACCGGCCCCGCCCGCACCCCTGGTGCGCATCGAACGGGGCGATCCCACGCCCGAGGAGCTCGCCGCGCTGCTCGCGGTGCTGCGGCTGCGCCTGGCCCCGGACGGGCAGGACCGCGGGCGGGCGCCGCGCGCCCCGGCGCGCTGGTACCGCGGCCAGCCCACCCCCTTCGAGCCGCGGGCCTGGCGCAGCAGCGCCTACCGGCGCGCCGCCTGAATCCGTGCCCGCACCCCCTGTCCCGGTGCGGCACCCCCCTGTCGTGCGGGCGCGGGTCTCCCGCCCGCCGGAGAAAGGATCCACCATGTCCCTGCTGGAGGACGCCGCCGCCGTGGCGGCGCTGGACGACGACACCACCCTGGCGGCGCTGCGCGATCAGCTGCGGCTGCTCAACGACCGTCTGGAGGTGGCACAGCTGTGTGACCGCTACGTCATGCACCTGGACAAGGACCGCTCCCACAACGACTGGCTGGACTCGGTGTTCACCGACGACGTGCATCTGACCTTCCCCTTCGGGGAGTTCAGGGGCCTGGCGGGGCTCGCAGGGTTCCAGGAGATGGCGCGGACCACGTTCGCGCGCACCCATCACCTGTGCGCCAACCACGTCGTGGACGTGACGGGCGACACCGCCCGGGTGCGGTCCCACCTGATGGCCGTGCACGTCAAGGACACCGACGAGCCGGCCGGGCACTTCGACATCGGCGGACACCTGGAGGCGCAGACGGTACGCACCGAACGCGGCTGGCGCATCCGCCGGTTCGTGTTCGACCTGGTGTGGCAGAACGGCCAGGCTCCGGCGGCCAAGATGGGCGCCTGAGCGGCTCGCAGGAGCGGCGGTGCGACGACGGCGTCGCACCGCCCGGCACCGGCCGACCGGCCGGTGCCCGTTCGCGGAAGGGTGAGTGAATGTCCACTTCGGCCCGCGGGTACCCCACCCGCGCCCGCCTCCTGGACGCCGCGGAGCACCTGCTGCGCGACCGGGGCCTGTCCGCGGCCACCACCAAGGCCATCGCCGCCGACGCGGGGTGCTCCGAGGGGGCCCTCTACCGGCACTTCACCGGCAAGGGCGACCTGCTGGGCACGCTGCTGCGCGAGCGGCTGCCGGTGGCGGGCCCGCTCCTTGCGGGCGCCGGGTGCGACGAGGACGCCGAGGCGTGCTGTGTGCGCCTGGTGCGCCAACTGGTCTGGTTCTACGAGCAGTCCATGCCGTTGATCGGCGCGCTGTTCGCCGACCGGGCGCTGCTGCCCGGTCTGCACCCGCTGCCCCGCGGCACCGCCGCGGCCCCCGACGAGCTGCTCGATGCGGTGGTGCGCCGCCTGCGGACGCTGCGCGAGTGCGGCCGGGTGGGTGCCGACGCGGATGTGCGCGCGGCGGCCGCGCTGCTGCTCGGCGTCTGCTTCCAGCGCGCCACGCTCCCCCGGATGGCGCCGGGCGGCCGGGCGTGGCCCGCCGAGGAGTTCACCGCCGCCGCGGGTCGCGCCGTGGCGGCCTGCCTGACCGGCCGCGCACAGCACCCATCTCTGGCCGAACACCCCTTCCCTTGCAAGGAGTTGGAATGAAACACAGCCCCCTGGACACCGTCGCGCGTTTCGCGGGCCTGATCTTCGTGGGGATCTTCGCCGGGTTCCTCGTCGCGGTCGTCGTCCTGGAGACCTCGCTGCGCGACTACGACGGCCCGGTGTACGCGCAGGTGCGCCAGGTCGAGCTGGACGGCCTGGACACCCTCGCCTCCGCGACCCTGATCCCGGCGATCCTCGCCACCGTCGCGCTGATCGTGGCCTTGCGCCGCTCACGGGGCCGCGACCTGTGGCTGCCGGTGGCGGCGCTCGCCCTGATGCTCGTGGTGCTGGTGGTGACACTGACCGTCAACCTGCCCATCAACGGCGACCAGAAGGACTGGACCGTCGCCTCCCCGCCGTCCGACTGGGCCGAGGTGCGCGACGAGTGGCAGACCGCGCACGTGGTCCGGGCCGTCGCGGCCGTCGCCGCCTTCGCCCTGCTGCTCGTGTCCGCCCTGACCCGCTCGGCGGCGACGGCCGTCGGCGCGCGCACCGCCCCGCCCGTGTCCGCCGGCAGCCGCTGACCCCAGAGGGGCTGCCGGCACCTTCCCCTCCCCCGCGCCCCCTGGGCGCGGGGGCTTTTCTCATGCCCCGGGGCGGGCAGGGGGTTCAGGCGGAGCGGGCGAGGCGGCGGGCGAGGGCTCCCTGCAGGCGCCGGCGGTGCAGTTCTCCGGTCGCGCCGCGCGGCAGGCCACCCATGAGTTCCAGCCGGGCGGGCAGGTGCGCGGGCGAGACGCCCTGACCTAGCAGGTGGTCGCGCAGTTCCAGAAGGGTGGGCGGGTCGCCGTCGGGGACCACGGCGGCGCAGGCCAGTTCGCCGTGCTGGGGATCGGTGCAGGCCACGACGGCGGCCTCGGCGACCCGGGGGTGGTCCAGCAGCCGCTCCTCGATCTCGGTGACCGGGACGAGGAAGACGCCGCCGACCTCCTCGGTGCCCGGCCGGGGCCGCCCGGTCCGCGCCGGGCCCTGCGCCCCGTCCGCCGGGTCGTGGGCAAGGGTGCCGTCCGGGCGCCAGGTCGGACTCGGGGCGCCGCCGCCGCGCCGCCACACCGCCAGCGGCGCGGCCGCGGGCGCCTGCGGCCCCTGCGCCTCCTCCAGGACCAGCCCCAGCACCTGGTGGACCTGCTGGGCCGGCGCGGCCCGCGCGCCCGCCGGGCCGGTCGTGAAGGCGCGGTCCAGCGCGTCCAGCGGGCGCGCCAGCCGGCGCTGCGCGGCGACGAGTTCGGCCCACTGGGCGGGGCTGGCACAGGCCTGCCGGGCACAGGTCAGGGCCATCAGGTCCAGGGCTGCCTCGGGGTCCCACCGGTCCTGCAGGACGACCGTGCCGCCTCGGCTGAGCGGGCCGATCACCGTGTGCAGCAGCGAGGGCAGCGCGGCCAGCGGCAGTGCGGAGAAACAGGCGCCGCCCGGCCGCTCCTGCGGTGCCAGGCCCGCGTGCAGGGTGTTGGGGGTGTGCAGGGCCATGCGGTGCGCCCCGTGCAGGCCCAGCGAGGTGACCGCCAGGCAGATCCGGTCGGCGGACGCCGTGGGCAGCGGCAGTGCGGCGGGCGGGCGGTGGCGCTCGTGCGGGGTGCGCAGGAAGTGCCGGTCGAAGTCGATCGCACCGGTGTCGTCCGCGTCGCCGAGCACGGCCCGGTGGCGCAGCCAGGGCAGCCGGGGGGCCAGGCCCGCCAGGATGCGGGCGGGTGCGGCGCCCTCCCACTGGTCGGGCACGACGCACAGCCGGGGCTGGGCCGCGCCCAGGACGGCCTCCAGGTCGTGGGCGCCGTAGCCGGGCATGACCGGGACGGCCACGGCGCCGGTGCGCAGGCATGCCAGCAGCAGCGCGCAGGTCTCCCAGCGGTTGGGCAGCTGGAAGGCGACCGGGTCGCAGGGCCGTACGCCCAGGGCGTCCAGGGCGAGCGCGAACCGGTCGGTGCAGGCGGCGAGTTGGCCGTAGGAGATGCGGGTCACGCGGCTGGCCGCCGGGCGGTGCGCGCGGTGGGAGACGATCGCGGTGCGGTGCGGGTGCCGGGCCGCACCGCGGTACAGGTCGTGCAGCACGCTCTCGGTGCGCCACCGGCCCTGGGCCAGGAAGGTGCGGGCGGTCGCGGCGGGCGGGCGCAGGGCGCCGAGCGGGCCGGCGAGGGGGACCTCCGCGTCGTGCGGGGGCCGCCGCGGGCGGTCCGGTGGGCCGGGTGGGCCGGGGTGGGGTGTCACCATCACTGTCTCCTGCCGACGGCCCAGGCGACCTGGACCCGTGAGTTGCAGGCCAGCTTGCGCATCACGTGGCGGACGTGGTTGACCACCGTCCACTCGGCGATGTCCAGCTGGTGGGCGATCTGCCGGTTCGTCATGCCGTCGGCCACCAGCAGCGCCACCTGCAGCTGGCGCGGGGTCAGGGCGCCGGCCTCGCTGTGTTCGTCGGCGCGGCCGGGCTCGGCCACCGCCAGCGCCTCGGCGGCCATCGCCTCCGGGCGCAGCCGCAGGCCCTCCGTCCAGGCGGTGTCGAAGACGGTGCCGCCCAACTGGCGGCGGAGTTCGTCGGCGGCGGCCCGCAGCTGGTCCTGGTGCGCGCCGTCGGGCCGGGTCCCGGTGCGTGAGCGCAGCGCGTGGGCGGCGGCCAGCAGGCGGGCGGCGCGCTGGGGCTGGCCCGCGGTGCGCACCAGGAGCAGGGCGAAGGTGTCCAGGACGGCGGGCAGTTCGGTGCGCTCGTCGATCGACTCGTACAGGCCGATGCTCTCGCGCAGGGCGGCGCGGGCGGCTTGCTCGTCGTCCTCGTGCAGGGCGAGGTGGGCGCCGACGCAGCGGGTGCGGGCCAGGTCGCGGACGGCGCCGTTCTGCCGCTGGATGCGCTCGGCGCGCTCCAGCAGGGCGCGGGCCGCTTCCCGGTCGCCGGCCGCGAGCAGGACCTCGGCCAGCGCGGTGGCGGCCTCGGCCGATCCTGCGGTGTCGCCCTGGACGTTGAGGGTGGTGCGGGCGGTGGCGAGCAGGGACTGGCCCGCGGCCCGGTCGCCGCAGCGGAAGAGGGCCTGTCCCCGGCGGGCGGAGGCGCGGGCGCCGGCGCCCGGGTCGCGCAGGCGTTTGTACACCTCGACGGCGCGGCGGTGGCGGTGGGCGGCGCCGTCGTGGTCGCCCAGGGCCGCGGCCAGGACGCCCGCGCCGGTGTACAGGCGGGCGCGGGCGCGCAGCCTCTCCTCGTCGTCCTGGCCGTCCTCGCCCTGCAGGGCGCGTGCGGTGGAGTCGAACCAGCGCAGGCCCTCGGTGAGTTCGCCGCGGATCAGCCAGGGGTACAGGCAGGCGGTGACCAGGGCGGCCCGCTCCAGCAGGGCCGCGGTGCGCTCCCGTTCGGGCGGCTCGCTGCGCCCGGTGCGTTCGCCGCCCCTGGCGCGCGTGCCGGGGTCCTCGCGGCCCTGGTGCCGCTCGCGTCCTTCGCGGCTCTCGCGGCTCTCGCAGGAGGCAGGGGTGTCGTGCGGGCCGGGTTCGCCGGCGAGGTGGCGCAGCGCGGCCAGCACGTTGTCGTGCTCGGCGGCCGCGGCGCGCAGCCAGCGCTGCTGCTCGGAGCCCTGGAAGCGGCCTTCGAGGGTGTGCAGCAGCTTCTGGTAGTAGCGGGCGTGCGCCTGGCGGGCCGCCGCGGCCTGCTGGTGGCCGGCCTCCTCCAGCAGGGCGAGGCCGTAGGCGCGCAGGGTGCGCGACATGGTCAGCCGGCTCTCGGTGCGCGGGTTCTCCTCCAGGGTGAGCAGGTTGCGGTCCAGCAGGGCCTCCAGGGCGACGGCGGTCTCCCCCGCGCCCAGGGGGGAGACCTTCTCCGCGGTGGCCAGGGTCAGGCCTTTGTGGAACAGGGCGAGCCGGGCGAGCAGCGCGCGCTGGCCCGGGGTCAGGCTGCGGCAGCTCCAGTGGGCGATGGCCAGGGTGGAGCGCTGGCGTTCGGGTACGTCGACGGGGCCCGGCAGATGGCTGTCGCCGCCGCGCCGCAGCCAGGAGCGCAGTTCCTGGGGCGGGTAGAGGCGCAGGCGGCGGGCGGCGAGTTCCAGGACGAGCGGGACGCCTTCGAGAAGGTTGCAGATGTCGACGACGGCCTCGACGTTCTCCGCGGTGAGCGCGAAGGCGGGGTTCGCCTCGTGGGCGCAGCCGGTGAAGAGCCGTACGGCCGGGTTGTCCTGCACGTCGGCGACGTCGGGGTCGAGCAGGGCTCCGGGCGCGGGCAGCGGCGGCACGGGCACGACCCGTTCGCCGTACAGGCGCAGGACCTCCTGTCCGGTGGCCAGGACGGTGAGGGCGGGGGTGCGGGCGAGGTGGGCGGCGAGTACCGGGGCGAGGGCGGGGGCGATGTGTTCGATGCCGTCGGCCAGGAGCAGGGTGCGCCCGGCGGCTTCCCGCGCGAGCCGTGCGATCTCCTCGACGCGTGCGAACGCGTCGGACGGGTCGGTGCAGGCGGGCAGGTCCAGGGGGTGGATGCCGCCGGGGAACAGGCCGGCGACCGAGCGGGCGGCCTCGGCGGCCAGCCGGCTCTTGCCGACGCCGCCGGTGCCGGTCAGGGTGATCAGACGTACGGCGGGGTCCTGGAGTCTGCCCTGGACACCGATCAGGTCGAGTTCGCGGCCCACCAGTTCGGCCGCCGGCTGAAGCACCCGCAGATCCGTCGACATGTCCCCCCTCATGACTGGCCGGCACCGGGTCCTGCCCTGTGCTCGGGCCCCCCGGCGGCGTGCGCCCGGAAGCTACGGACCGTGACTTAAGCGGCCCTGAAGTCGCCGCCCGCGCGGCGCCGCCCCGCCGCGGAAGGGGGAAGCCCGCGCCGTGCCGAGGGCGGGTCAGCGGCCGCCCGGTGCGCCGGGTGCGGTGTCGGGGGCCGCTTCGCCCGCCCGTGCGGGCGTGGGCCGTGCCGGGCGGGGGGAACGGTGTTGGCGGGCGGGCCGTGCGGGTTTCCCGACGGGCTCGGCGGGTGCCGGGGGCGGGGCGAGGTGGGCGACGATGCCGGTGACCGTGGGGTGGTCCCAGACCAGGGTGGGGGCGACGATCAGGTCCTTCTCCTCCTCCAGGTCGCCGCACAGGCTCAGCGCCCAGACCGAGTCCATGCCGTACGCGGCCAGCGGGGTGTCGTGGTCGATGGAACTCTCGGGTCGGGCCAGGTAGATCGCCAGACGGGCGGTGAGCCAGCCGCGCAGCTCGGTGGCGTGCGCCGCGGGCCCGGCGGGTCGAGTGGTCATGGCCAGGGCTCCTCGGACGGGCCGGCGGGCGGGGGTGCGGTCAGATTCGGCGGGCGGACTAAAGCGGCACTTGTGGTTGCCGCGGCGGCGCATGGTCCGGGGCCTGTCGGCACGCTCCTGCCGTCGCCCGGCGGGCGGGCCCGCGGCGTCTGGTGCGTGTTCTCGTGTGCCGGGCGGATGCCCTCGTACTGGGCATCCGCGGGCGTCCGCACGGTACGGCGGGAGTGCGGGCCGGACGCCGTGCGGCAGGCAGGAGTGTGCAGGCAGGCCCTGGGCCCGGTGCGCCCGCCGGGCGGGCCCCGGGACCCCAAAGGTGCCCGGGGGTGCCCCTGTTCGCGGCGCCGCGACCCCGGCCGTGCCGCGCGAGGGGTGCGCGGCGCGGCGCGGCGCGCTAGGAGTGGCGGGGTGACCCTCATGACCTCGGATCCCGCCTCCTTCGATCCCGCGGCCCCGCCGCCGGCCCAGGTGGCGCTGGGTGACGACCACGACGGTGCGGGCGGCCTGCGGGCGCTCCTGCGTGACGCGCTCGGCGACGTCCTCGGCCCGTGCCCGCCGCTGGAGGGGGCGCTGCCGCTCGTGCGGTCGGGGACCTATGTCGTGGACCCGCCCTTCTACGGGGACGGCGACATCGGGCACGCCGCGGTGTGCGGCACGGTCAACGAGCTGGCGGCGGCCGGTGCGGTGCCGCTGGGCCTGACGCTGTCGGCGGTCGTGGAGGCGGGCCTGCCGCTGCGTCAGGTGCGGCGGGTGGCCCGCTCCGTGCGGGAGGCGGCGCGCGCGGCCGGCGTCCTGGTCCTGGACGTCGACGCGCGGGTGGTGCGGGCGGGCGAGGCCGACCAGATCTACCTGCACACGACGGGCCTGGGCCGCGGCCCAGGTGCGGTGCGGGCGCCGCGGGCCGCGGCGGGCGACCGTCTGGTGGTCAGTGCCCCGCTGGGCGGGTTCGGGGCCCATGTCCTGTCGGTGCGGGCCCAGTCGGGCCACGAGAGCGTGATCGCGGGCGGGTGTCTGCCGCTGACCGGATTGCTCGAGCGGGCGCGCGGCGCGGTGGTGCCGGGGGCGCTGCGGGCGGTGCGCACGGTGGGCCGCGGCGGTCTGTGCGCCACGCTGCGGGCGTACGCGCGGGAGACGGGCTGCGGGCTGCGGGTGCGCGAGGCGGCGCTGCCGGTGCAGTACGAGGTGCGGGTCGCTTTGGAGGAGCTCGGTGTCGATCCCGTGCACGCGGCGACCGCGAGCTGTGTGCTCCTGGTGGTGGCCCCCGGGGCGCTGGAGGACCTGCTGACCGCGGTGCGCGGCGATCCGTGCGGAGGCGGGGCCGCGGTGGTCGGCGAGGTGGTGGCGCCGGGCCCGGACCCGGTGGTCCTGGTGTCCGGGCGGGGCCGGCAGGTGCCGCTGGGCGCCGGGCCCGAGCCGCCCGCCCGGCTGTCCTGAACACCGGGGGCCTAGCGCGAGGTCGCGGGCGTCGGGCACGAGGTCACAGGCGCCGTCGCGTCTTCGCTCCGGGCCGGGCGACCGCGTCTTTCGGCCACCCGGCGCGGCGGGCACCCGGCCGCGTCCCCGCGCGTGCGGCCGGAACGGCCCGGTGCGGCGGCCGCTGCCCGCGGGCGGTGCCCGTGATCCCGGGGAAGGCCCTGGCCATGCCCGGCGCGGCCGGTGGCGGGCATTCGGCGGGAGCGGCCGGAAAGGAGCCATCCGGAATGCCCCGCCGGCCACAGGTCCGCGAAATAGCGCCGTTTCCGACTAACCGTCCGCGGCACGGTGACGGCCCCATTCCGGTGAGCGGAATACATGCCTGCCCCTTCAGGCCCCGCCCTTCTCACATATTCGGAACGGGTACGAAATCATCCGCTCGAGTATCAGTAGATTATGGCTAGATTCCTTCTGGCGCGGGCCGGGAACGGGAAAAGGGCCGGCGGCCCCCGGCCGGCGCGGACACAGAAAAGCAGGCCACCGCGCGATGCGATGGCCTGCTCGGTCGACCGGCGCGTCACCTCGTGCCGGGTCAGCCCCAGCCGTCGTCCTCAGGCCCGGCGTCCTGCGTCGTCTGCGGTGCCGCCGCGACGGCGACGGTGACGCCGGGCGCGGTATCGGCCTGCACGGCCCCCACCGCAGGCACCCCCAATACGCCGATGGCAAAGATCGCCCCAACAACCTCTCTCCGCATGCCAGAAATTCTCATGGCTATCCCCCGTGTGTCGGTGTTGAGTTGTTCGGGCGCCAGTCTGCACACTCCGCTAAGAGTCGGCCAGTGGCGTAAAGTTGCATGGCAACTAATTCTCTTTCCAGCGGGGGCGGTTGAAGAGATGTCTGAAAGTTACCCATCTGATCGCTTTTTGCATGAACTGGATGAGCAGGCCCTCGCGGCCTACCGCGCCGCGGTCCAGGCGGGTAAGTACGCACCGCAGGACATCGCGGACGCCCTCGGGCTGACCCGGGAGGAGGCGGCGCGGATCGCGCAGACCCTGCTGGGCCTGCGGCTGCTGCACGCGGTGCCCGGCGACCGGGAGACGCTGGCCCCCGCAAGCCCCGACGCCGCGGCCGCCGACCTGGTCGGCCCCGCCGAACAGCAGATCAGGGAACTGCAGCAGTCGGTCTCCACCGCGCGCAACAGTCTGCTGTCGCTGCTGCCCGTGTACTTCGAGAGCCGTAGAAGCCGTAATCGCATGGAGGCCTTCGACGTCATCACCAACATCAGCGTCCTGGAGGTGATGATCGAGGACTTCGGGGCGCGCTGTCATACGCAGGCCCTGACCGTCCAGCCCGGCGGCCCCCGCCCCCCGCACCTGCTCGAAGGGGCCCGCCGGCGCACCCTGGAGCGCCTGGCGCGCGGCATCCGGGTCGAGCACCTCTACCAGCACACCGTCCGCAACGACCCGGCCTCCACCGCCTACATCCGCGAGGTGAGCGCGGCCGGCGCCGAGGTGCGCACCACCGACCAGCTGATCGACCGGATGATCATCTACGACCGGGAGATCGTGTTCCTGCCCGAGCAGGGCGAGCTGGACCGGCGCCCGGGCGCCATCGTCGTGCGCGAACCCACCCTGGTGGCGTTCCTGTGCAAGCTCTACGACCAGCAGTGGGCCAGGGGCACGGTCTTCGAGCCGGACGCCGAGGACAACACCGCCATCACCGACGACGTGAAGCGGTCCATCATCAAGCTGATGGCACAGGGCTACAAGGACGAGATGGTGGCCCGCCGGCTGGGGATGTCGGTGCGCACCTGCCGCCGCTACATCGCCCAGATCATGGACGACCTGGACTCCACCAGCCGCTTCCAGGCCGGGGTGAACGTCGCATTGTCCGGCGCGCTGGACGAGGCCGTCGGCCACCCGCGCCCGGGCGAGGCGTGACCGGCGGGCGCACCGCACGACCCACAGGGCCACGAACACGGGGGACTTGATGACGTACAGCTTGCTGCCAGCTGATCTTCCTGGCTCCGCCCGGTGCGCCGACGCGACGCTGTCGCCACGACACCGGGACCGCACCCAGGGGGGTGCCCCGGGGCGGCGGGGCGCGGGAGGGGGGTGAGCGCATGGGCGGCGACAGCGGTGTGCGGGCCGGTGCGCCGGCCCGGGGCGGCGCGCTGCGTCTGGTCCACCGGCCCGCCTCGTGGCAGGCGCTGGGCCCGTCCGAAGCGGGCGGCGGCGAGGCGGAGTTCGTCCTGACCGGTGAACTCCCGCACGCCCACCCGGTGTTCGGCGACGGCCCGCGCCGCTTCCACGACCTGCAGGCGGGCGCCGAGATGGTCAGGGAGATCGGCGAGTTCCTCGGGCAGAGCCTGTTCGGGGTGCCGGCCAACCGCACCGGCATCTTCTACCGGTTCGCCGTCACGGCCCCCGACATCGGCGCCTGGCGCGCCGCCGGGGAGCGTCCCGCGCTGCTGACCACGCTGCTGCGGGTGCGCCCGGACAAGGTCATCGACGGGGTGCCCCGCGCCCTGGAGTTCACCACCGGCCTGCGGATCGACGACGTGCCCTGCGGGTCGGGCACGGCCAATGTGGTCTTCCTGCCGCCCGTGGTCCACCGCAACCACCGCGCACACAGCCGCACGCGGGCCGCCCTGGCCCCGTCCGCGGCGCCCGGGGCCCGGGTGGAGCCCGCCGAGGTGGGGCGCACCGCCCGGGGCAACGTCCTGGTGCACGGGCCCTCCGCGCTCGCCCACGGCCGGCTGTCGGTGGGGGTGTCCGTCCCCGCCGGCTGGCCGCTGCCCGCGGTCACGGCGCACGGCCACGTGCCCGCCGCCGTGCAGTTGGAGGCGCTGCGCCAGACGGCGCTGCTCGGTGCGGGCCGCGCCCACCGCCTGGATCCCGAGCGGTGCGCCCTCGCGTCGCTGACGGTCCACTTCCGCGGCTACGTGGAGCCCGGCCCCGCACTGCGGTGCGCCGCGGTGGTCGGACCGGGCGCCCGCGATGCCCGCGGGCGCCGCCAGGTACCGGTCACCCTGACGCTCACCCAGGCGGGACGGGCCGTCCTGGAGGCGGTCTCCACGGTGGTCGAGGACTTCTGACGGCCTCCCGGCACGGCGCGGCCGGGCCGGTGCGGGCGCGCAGGATGTCGCCGACCTCACCGGCGTAGGCGGCGCACAGCGCATCGGTGAAGAGCGACCCGGCACCGGCGGCCGGGTCGCCCTCGCGGGCCGGACCCGTCTCGGCGATGAGCAGGTCCAGGTCCACGGCGGCCACTGACGGATACGCGGCAGCCAGTCGCAGCAGGCCGGCGTTGAAGTCGCGCCAGGACGCGGACAGCCGGGTGCGCAGACGCTCGTCGGGCAGCCGGCGGGTGTGCTCGCGCGACAGCGGCAGCGTGTTCAGGACGAGGGTGCCCCGCCCGCACGCGGTGTGCGCCGCGGCCATCGCCCGCAGCCCGCCGGCCAGCCGGGCGCAGGCCAGCTCGGCGTCGGTGACGTCCCAGGGCGCGGACAGTTCGCCGAAGACGGCTCCGGCCTCCAGCAGGCACAGCGTCAGGTCTGGGCGGGCCAGGGCGAGTTCGCCGCCCGGGTCGGTCAGCTCGCGCAGGTGGGCGTCCCGCTCGCCGGTGACCAGGCGCAGCAGCGTGCCGTGCCGGGCCAGTTCGGCGGCCAGCGGTCCTGCCAGCGGCGCGGTGGGGGCGTGCCCGGTGAGCACGACCGTGGCCAGGGGCACGGCCGGATGGTGGCCGAGGACCTCGGCCGGGTCCACACCGGCCAGGATCCGGCCGCAGGCGAGGAGTTCGGCCAGGTCCTCGGCGCGGGCGGTCCGGCGGGCGGGGTCGGCGACCTCGGCGAGCAGCGGCGCCACCGCGGGCCAGTCGACGGCCAGCCGGCCTTCCCTGCGCAGCTCGCGCAGCCGTTGCCCGGGCGAGCACCGGCGCGGCGGCGGGGTCATGGGCCGGCGCCTCCTCGGGTGAACTCGCCCCGGCCACACGGCACATCGGCCGCCGGCCGCGGTCGGTGCGGTGCGTCCGGGCGGTGTGATGCCGCCTGACGGCGCGGTGCGCGCGGGTGGCGCGGGGCGCCCGGGCGGCGCGGCACCGGTGCGCGCGGGCGGCGCGGTGCTGTCACAGGGTGCGGTACGCGCAAGTCGTGCGGTGGGCCGGCCCGCTCGGCGTCACCGGGGGCCCGCCCGCGCCGGGCCGTCGCCGCCCGGCGCCCTTCCCGGCGGCGGCCCCTCCCGCGGCGGCCCTGCCGGTGGTGTCCTGCCGGGCGCCCCGCACCCGGGCGGCGTGCCGTGGACGCGGCTGCAGCGGTCAACATCGGCTCCCTCGTGGCGCGCACGGGACGACGGCGGGCATGAGGCACCCCGGTGCCCACGGTCCGCACCTTGCAGAGCACGGCTAAAGGGAGGCTTGTGGCGCCTTCCCCGGCGGCCGGGGGCGCCGGGTGGGCCCGGCCCGGGGGTCCTGGTCCGGGCGCAGGGGTGGCGGCGTCCGATGCCGGGGGGAGTCGCCCGCCTACCGTGGAGCCGCGCCGTACGCCCGGGGCCCGGCACACGCGGGACCGGGCGCGGCGCACCGACCGACGGGGGGGCGGGGCCGGATGCGATTCAGGGTGCTGGGGCCGTTGGAGGTGCGCGCCGCGGCGGACGGCCTGCGGGTGACGCCGCGTGCCGCCAAGGTCCGCAGCGTGCTGGCGACGCTGCTCGTGCGGGCCGGCGAGGTGGTGTCGGTGGACGGTCTCGTCGACGAACTGTGGGGCCGTCAGCCGCCGCGCACCGCGATGACCACGCTGCAGGTCTACGTCTCGCAGCTGCGCAAGCTCCTGCGGGAGGTGGCGCCGGAGTTCGGCCGCGACGCGCTGGTGACCCGTGCTCCCGGCTATCTGCTGCGGGTGGGCGAGGGCCAGCTGGACCTGGTCGTCTTCGAGGAGCTGCACCGGCGCGGCCAGGAGGCGCTGGAGCGGGGCGAGTACGCGGCCGCCGCCGACCTGCAGCGCCGGGCCCTGGCCCTGTGGCGGGGCCCGCTGCTGTCGGACACCACGCACGGCAGCCTCCTCGGCGGCACGGCGGTACGGCTGGGCGAGGTGCGCGTCGCCGCGCTGGAACAGCGGGTGCGGGCGGAGCTGCGGCTTGGCCGGCACCAGGAGCTGGTGGGGGAACTGCAGTCGCTGACGGCCGAGTTGCCGCTGAACGAGGAGTTCCACGCCCATCTGATGGTGGCCCTGTACCGCGCGGGCCGGCAGGCGGACGCGCTGCGCGTCTTCAGCCGGCTGCGCGACACCCTGGTCGAGGAGCTGGCCATCGAGCCCGGCCCGCGGCTGCGGCGGCTGCAGCACCGCATCCTGGCCAGCGACGGCGCCCTGCTGCACCCGGCTCCCGGACGCCAGGCGGACGCCGGGCATCCCCCGCAGGCCCCCGCGGCCACCCGGCGGCCCGCCGCACCCGTGGACGAACTACCCCCCGCCGACGCGCTGTTCACCGGGCGGGAGCGGGAGCTGGCGCAGCTCTGCGCATGGCTGCGGCGGCCGGGCGGCGGCTGCTTCCACCTGAGCGGCCCGGCCGGGGCGGGCAAGACCGCGCTGGCCGTGGCCGCCGCCCACCGGACCGGCGCGGCCTTCCCCGACGGGCGCGTCCTGGTGCGGCTGCGCGACAGCGACGGCCGCCCCCTGGACTCCACCCAGGCACTGGTCCAGCTCCTGCGCGCCTGCGGCGCCCCGGGCCCCGCGCCCCGCACCGCCGATGAACTGCGGGAAGCATTGCGGCAGTTGACCGAGGGGCGCAGGCTCCTGCTGATCCTCGACGACGCCGCCGACGCCGCCCAGCTGCGGCCGCTGCTGCCACCGGCCGGTGGCCGGTGCGCCGTCCTGGTCACCTGCCGCCCCTCCCTGCCCGGGCTGGACGGCCCCGTGCTCCCGCTGGACGCCCTCACCCCGCAGGACGCCCGGCACCTGCTGGCCACCGCCTCCGCCCGCCCCCCGCAGGACCTCCTCGCCGCCCCCTCCCCCACCGACGCCTCCATCGCCTCCGCCGCCGACGACCTGCGGGACGGAGCGGACGGGCGGGACGCGGACCGGGGCGAACTGGCCGAGCTGTGCGGCCGCTTCCCCGGCCCGCTGCGCGCCCTCGCCGCCCATCTGGCCGCCCAGCCGCACCTCTCCCCCGGCCGCCTCGCCGCCCGGCTGCGCCCGCCGCACACCCGTCTGGCCGAGCTGCGCGCGATCGACGAGGAGTGTTACCGGCAGCTGTGCGGGGCCTACGACGCGGCGCCCGCGGCCGGCCGGCGTGCGGCCCGCCTGCTGAGCCTGCTGCCCGGCGGCCCCCTGTCCGCCGAGGCCGCCGCCACCGTGCTCGGCACCCGGCCCCAGGACGCCGAACGCATCTTGGACTCCCTCGCCGAGGCAGGCCTGTTGAGCCCGGACGCGGACGGCAGCGGGCACCGGTTCCCCGCCCTGACCCGGCTCCTGGCCGCCGAACGGCGTACCGCCGAAGGCCCCTGCGCGCACGTGCGCGCCGCCCTGACCCGGCTGTGCGCGGCCGCCGCGGACGCCCTGACCGCGCAGCGCGGCGCCCGCGCCGACGGCCTGCCCCCGCTTGACTGGTTCGCCCGCCGGCGCGGCGCCCTGGCCGACCTGGCCGGCCAGGCCCACGAGGCGGGCCTGTGGGCGCCCGTCCTCCACCTGGCCGACGCCATGACCGTCTTCCTGGAGGTGTCGGCCGCCTGGGACACCTGGGAGCACACCCACACCCTGGCCCTGGACGCGGCCGGGCGGCTCGGTGACAGGGCGGCGGCGGTGGGGCTGCTGCGCTCGCTCGGCGACCTGGCCTGGCAGCGCCACCGCACGGCCGCCGCCCACGACTTCTACCGGCGCGCCCTGGACACCCTCGACAGCGCCGACAGCGCCGACACCCTCGACACCGCCGGACCCGCCGGCCGCCCTGCCGACATCGCGGCCGGCGAGCGCGGGCGGGTCCTGGCGGGTCTGGCCGACCTCCGCCTCGAGGCCGGGGCCTTCGCCGAGGCCGCCCAGCTGGTGCGCCCCACCCTCACCCGGACGCCCCAGGACACCCGCGGCTGCTACGAGGCCCGCCGCGTCCTGGCGTTGCACGCGCTGCAGAGCCGGGGCGGCACGGCGGCCCGCGCGCACTTCCAGCAGTGCCTCACGCTCGCGGGCGCGCTCGGCGACCGCCGCCTGGAGGCCTACGCCCGGCGCTGGCTGGACCGGCTGCGCACCGACCACGCGCCCCACTCCGGCTGGTCCGAGATGCGGCCCGGCGTCTGGTGCGGCCGCCCGGCGACGGCGGAGGGGGCGGCGACGGCCTGACGGTGACGGCGGAGGGAGCGGCGACAGCCTGACGGTGACGGCACCGCCCGGCACCCGCTCACCTCATCCCGGTGCGCCCGTCGCGTCCCGCGCGGGCATCGCCGCCCACGACGCGTCGTACTCCAGGTCCAGGGGCAGTTCGCCGCGCCGGGTGATGCCCAGCTTGCGGTAGACCTTGGTCAGATGCTGCTCGATGGTGCTGGTGGTGACGTACAGCTTCGCGGAGATCTCCCGGTTGGTGTAGCCGAACGCGGCGAGCGCCGCCACCCGTTGCTCGGGTCCGGTGAGCCGTCCGGCCGCCACGGCCGACGGTTCGGGGACCCGGTGCCGGGTCGCGTGCAGGGCGGCGCGGCCCGGCAGGATGTGCTCGCACAGCGCCTGCGCCCCGCACTCGGCGGCCAGGTGCCAGGCCCGGCGCGCGACGACTCCGGCCCGGTTGCCCTCACCGGCCAGCTGCAGGGCGCCGGTCAGGTCGGCCAGGGCCCGGGCGTGCTCCAGGCGGTCGCCGCAGCGGCGCAGTTCCTCCAGGGCGCGGGCCAGCAGCCGGGGCCGTTCGGCGATCGGGGCGAGGGCGGCGCGCAGCCGCAGGCCGGTGCCGTGGGCCCGGGGGGTGCGCCCGGCGGGCAGCGCCGCCTGTTCGGCGATCAGCGACCGGGCCTGCCCGTGGTCGCCGAGCTGGACCAGGGCCGCGGCGGCGTCGGTGCGCCAGGGCAGGTGGCGCGGGTCGTCCAGGCCCCAGCGCCGGGCCAGCCGGCCGGCGTCGCGGAACTGCGCGAGGGCGGCGGCCGGCCGGTGGGTGGCCAGGTGGTAGTGGCCTCGGGCGCGCAGGTCCTCCAGTGCGTACACGCTGCCCGAAAGGCCCTGGGGCGCCGGGAGTTCCAGGCGCCGGGCGGCCTCCTCGTACTGGCCCATGGCCGTGAACGCGGTGATCTCCACGGCCGCGAGCGCGGCCGGCAGCAGCCCGCCGCGCTCCTCCACGGCGGCGCCGGCCGCGGCGGCCGCCCGCTGGGCGCCCCTGAGGTCGCCCAGGCGCAGCAGGGCCTGCGCCTGCGGCAGGCCCAGCGCGGCGAACCAGCCGGGCGAGCGGCCTCGGTCGGCCTCGGCCTGCAGCTTCTGGCACCACACCAGGGCCCGTTCATTGTGGTCGGCGTGGACGAGGGCGCGGATCTCGTCCAGGACGAGGTCGAAGGTGGCGTGGGTGAGCGGGGTGTCCTTGAGGATCCGTTCGGCGGCGGCCCCGTCCGGTGCGGCGGACGCGGCGGTCCACCGCGCGGCGGCGTCACGCCGCCCGCCCGGGAGGCCTGCGGACAGGTCTGCGGACGCGTCTGCGGGCGAAGACGCCGGCGGGGCTACGGGCGAGGGCCCCGACAGGGGTACGGGCGGACCGGGCGTCGGACCGTCGCCGTGCCCACCCCCTGCGTGCCCGCCCGCCGCTTGCCCGCCCGCGGCCCGGCCGCCCGCCACCTGCCGGTGTGCGGCGTGCGCGCGTGCCTCTCCGGCCTGTTCGATGCGGCCCTGGGCGAGCAGCAGGCAGGCGAGCCGGTCGGCCTGTTCGTGGGTCAACTCACCCCGCTCCAGGGCCTGGAGGGGTTCGGTGAGCTGCCGCTCGGCCCGTGCGGGGTCGGTGCGGCGCACGAGCGCGGCGAGCTGCAGGTCCAGCGGCCACCGCTCGGCGCCGGCGGGGCTGAGGCGTCGGGCCAGCCCCAGGCAGTCCACGGCCGCGGCACTGTCGTCCTCGGCCAGGGCCTGGCGTGCGGCCTCGACCAGGACGGGCCGCGCCCACCGCGTCGCTTCCGCTGCGCCCGGCGAGACGGGGTCCGCGGGGCCGCACGCCTCCACCAGCCGGCGGGCGGTGGCACCCGCCCCGGCCCCGCCCGTGTGCAGCACCCGGGCCGCCCGCACCGACAGGGCGCGCAGCTCGTCGGGGGCCACCGCCGCGAGGACCGAGTCCGCGACGGCCGGGTGCCGCAGCCGCCACCCGTCGGTCAGGCCCACCGCGTCCAGTACGTCGCGGGCGTGCACGGCGGTGCGCGGCACGGTGCCGGCCACCTGGGCGACCCGCTCGGCGCTCGCGTCCGGTCCCAGCACCGCCAGGGCCTCGGTGACGCGGCACACCGGCCTGCCGCTGCGCCGCAGGCAGTCGGTGACCGCCTGCAGGAACGGGCCGTCCGGCGCGGGCCGGTCCGCGCCGGAGCCCCCGGGCCCCGGGTGTTCCAGGAGCAGGGCCTTGAGCAGCAGCGGATTGCCGCCGGTGAGGCCGTGCAGGCGGGCGGGGGGCGGTGCCGTGCCGTCGGTGTCGTACGGGCGGGCCAGGGCGGCGGTGGCGCGGGGGCTCAGGCGGCCCACGCGGATGCGGCGGAAGCCGTCGTGGCGCAGGAACGCGGTGTGGACCGCGGGTGCGTGCGGTGCCCGTATGCCGAGCACCTGGCCCAGCGCGATCAGCACCGGTGTGCGGTGCAGGGTGCGGGCCAGGTGCGCCAGTTGGTCCAGGGAGGGGCCGTCGCAGTCCTGCAGGTCGTCCACGCACACCACGACGGGGGCCCGGCGGGCGAGCGTGCGCAGGGCGGTGCCGAGTTCCTCGGCCGGGCCGTCCGGTTCGCTCCGGGGTACGGAGGCGGCGGGCAGGGCGTGCAGGAGCCGGCCCAGGACTTCGTGGGCCGGGTGGTGGGTGCCGGGCGCCGTCCGGGCGTGCAGGACGAACGCCCCGCTGTCGGCGGCGTGGTGGGCCAGGCGCCGCAGCAGGCTGGTCGTGCCGCAGCCCGCCGCACCCTCGACGAGGACGATCGCCGTCTCCCCCGCCGCGCAGCGGTCGAACGCCCCCCGCAGCCGGTCCCATTGCGCCTCGCGATCGAGAAACAGCATCCCGCCTCCCCCGGACTGTGCTGCCAGTTTCCGGGCGGCGCGGGGGCTGACGGGCCCGCCGGTGCCGGTCACAAGCTGCGCGGCAGGTTGTTCCCGGGGCGGGGCGGAAGGGCGGGGCGGCATGCCAGGGGGGCGGTCAGTCGGGCGCCATGGGCAGCACGGCGGTGGCGCTGAGGCCGCCCGATGCGGCCCGGTCCAGGCTGAGCCGGCCGCCGGAGGCCGTGAGCAGCGACGCGGCGATCGAAAGCCCCAGTCCAGCACCGGCATCGACACCGGGGGCGGTACCGGCACTGATACCGGTGCGGCAGGCCGGCTGCGCGCCGCCCCGCCAGAAGGGGCGCCCCGCTCGGGCGCGTTCCTCTCCGCTCATACCGGGGCCCTCGTCGGTGACCGCGACGTGGACGCGGTGTCCCGTGACGTGCACGGTGCAGGTGACGGTGGTGCCGGGCGAACAGGCCCGCAGCGCGTTGTCGAGCAGAACGTCCAGGGTGTGTTCCAGCGCGCCGTACACCTGCAGGGCGGTGGCGGCGGTCCCGCCCAGGTCCAGGCAGACACCCTGGTCGTCGGCGACCGCGCTCCAGGCGTCCAGGCGGGCGGCGGCCACGTCGAGGACCTCGACGGGTTCGGGGGCGGGGGCGGTGTGCCGGGCGGCGCCCCAGGCCAGGATCTGGCTCAGGAGGGCGGCCAGGCGCTCCACCTCCCGCAGTACGGCGGGGAGTTCGGCGATGTCGGGCCGCTGCTCCTGCACCATCTGCAGGCGCAGCCGGATCGAGGCCAGCGGGCCGCGCAACTGGTGGGCGGCAGCCGCCGCGAGGTCGTACGAGGCGGTACTCATCGGCCACTACCGGCAGCACGGCGGCCTCTGGCGGCACGGTCGTCTTGGGCGGCACGGTCGTCTTGGGCAGCCAGGACACCGGGAGTGGGCGGCCCCGCCGAAGGCTCCGGGTACGCCGGTTCCCGGCGGAAGGCGTGCCCGTACCCGCGCCTGCCGCCACCGGTCGGGGCCGGGCAGGGCAGGTGCGGCCGGTGCGGGCCGGTCCCGCCCCCCGCGTCGTCGTCCTCGACGACCCCTGCGTTCATCACGCTCACGCCCCTCACGCCCCTCACGCCCCTCACGAGATATCCGTACCTGACGCCGTCGGGCCGGCCCGCCCGGCGCCGGGCGCGCGGCGCGTGCCGTGGCACCGGACGGCTCACCGCGGTCGCGTCTGAAGGCTCCGGCCCGGACAACCGGGGTGGCGGCGCCCGGGGCGGGTACTGCTGCCAGCATCGGCGGTGTCACGCCAACGCAGCCGCAGGGCCGTGTCAGGCGCACTGCACCGCTGCGTCAACTCTGCGCGGCCGGCGGCGGGTCCGCCGCGCCGGGCCGCTGGCCGAATCCGTGCCCGCAGTTGCCCTTCCGCTGCCCGTGCTTGGGGTTCCTCTGCGGGTGCGCTGACCGGAAGCTGGCAGGGCGTTGCCTACGGTGGCCTGCGTCCCCTGCCAGCCCCGCAGTCCCTCCGCTTGGGAGACGAGCCATGAGCCAGGCCTCGGCCGACTTGCTCACCGCCCGCACGACGCCGCACGACGAGGAGCTCGAGGCCGCTCCCGCGCAGCCCGCCCCCACCACCTGGCGCGTCCTGGTCGTGGACGCCCGCGCCGAGGACGCCCGTCCGCTGGCCGAGGCCCTGCGCCGGCACGGCCACCACGTCGAGCAGGCCCGCGACGGCCGCGCCGCGCTGGAGAGCTGCGAGGGCGGCGACGTCGACGTGGTGCTCCTCGACCTCGACCTGCCCGACGTCGACGGCCTGCAGGTGTGCCGTCAGCTGCGGGAGTGCGAGCAGACGGCGGTCCTCGCGCTGACCGCCCGCGGCGGCGAGCTGGACGTGGTGCTCGGGCTGCAGGCCGGCGCCGACGACTACCTGGTCAAGCCCTGCGGGCTGCGGGAGCTGCTGGCCCGGATGGAGGCCGTGATGCGCCGCGTGCGGCCCCGGCCCCTGTGCCCGGTCCTGTCGATCGGGGCACTGCGCATCGACGCGGCGCTGCGCGAGGTCCGGCTGGGCGGGCGCAGCATCGCCGTGACCCGCAAGGAGTTCGACCTGCTGCACCTGCTGGCCACGCGCCCGGAGTCGGTCGTCACGCGCGAGCAGCTCATGCGGGAGGTGTGGGCGGACTCCTGGTCACGGCGCACCGTGGACACCCATGTGAGCAGCCTGCGCGCCAAGCTGGGCTCGCGTGCCTGGATCGTCACGGTGCACGGGGTGGGCTTCCGCATCGGGCAGGGCTGAGAGCCGCTTGCAGGCGGGCGGCTCGCGGGCCGCGCGCATCCGCCGCGCCGCCGCTTCGCTGGGGTGCTCACCCGACCTGGAGCGGCGGGCCCGCGGCCGTTCCCGCTGTTCTGGTCCGCACACCGTCCGGACCAGAACAGCGGTTTCCCACGCACAGGTGAAAACGCCTGGCCCGGATGACCGTGGTGGCCGCTTCCGCGGCCGTGTTGGTGACAGGACTGGCGACCGGCACCCAGGCCGCGCACGGCGAGTTCGCCTCGCAACCGGGCCGACACGTACGTCCGGCAGGTCACGGAGAATCCGGCGAACGACGAGTGCGGCAACCCGCAGGACACGCCGGCGCCCCACACCGGCGGCGCGTACGGCGGAGCGACGGTTCCGCACTCGGTGTTCTTCGCGCGGGTGCGCGGCCCGGGCCGCGCACCCCTCACCGCGCCGTGGGTGTGGCACGGCTTGCGGGCGTGCCGGCTTCACCGTCCGCTTGCTGACCGCAGGTGGGGCAGGTACGGGCCGATGGTGTGTCTGCCGCGGGCTCCTGTTCGTACGAGGGTGCAAGTCCCTGCCGCGTCACCAGTTCCAGGACTCTCAGGGCGCGTTCCCTCAGCGGGCGCGGCCCGATGATGGCCAGGGCGATGAGCGCGACGGCGCAGCCGGTCGCCAGAGAGGTGCTGGTGGAAAGGGCGTTCATGGACGGAAGACCGGGGTGCTGGAGGATCGTGACGCGAGTTCGGTGAAGTCGCGTCACGCATCAGGGCCGTGGAGGTCTTCTCGGTATGAACGATCGTCACGACGGTACGCTCCAGCCCGCCGAGCCCAGCGACACCGAACTGCTCTTGCGGGTGCGGGCAGGTGAACAGAGCGCGTTCGAGGAGTTGTTCCGGCGTCACGCCGGGGCCGTCCGCCGCTACGCCGGCAGCCTGGGCCGGGATGCGCACGCCGCGGACGACCTGACCGCCGAGGCGTTCGCCCGCACCTTGCGGGCCATCCACCGCGGCGCCGGGCCCAGCACGGCCGTGCTGGGGTATCTGCTGACGTCCGTGCGCAACATCGCGGCGACGTGGGCGGTGTCAGCCGGGCGTACGCAGCTGGTTGAGGACTTCGCCGCCCTGCCCGTACGCGCGGTGAGCGCGGCCGCCTCGCAGGACCTGATCGGCCCGGGCGCCGACGTGCAGGCCCTGCGGAGCGAGGAGCAGTCGCTGGCGATGCGGGCGTTTCGCAGCCTGCCCGAGCGCTGGCAGTCGGTGCTGTGGCACATGGACGTCCAGCAGCGGGAGCCCCGGGACGTGGCGCCTCTGCTGGGGCTCACGCCCAATGCGGTATCCGCCCTTGCCAGCCGCGCCAGAGAAGGCCTCAAGCAGGCGTACCTGCAA
Organism: Streptomyces sp. NPDC040622; assembly: GCF_055593965.1. Lineage (NCBI taxonomy): Bacteria > Bacillati > Actinomycetota > Actinomycetes > Kitasatosporales > Streptomycetaceae > Streptomyces > Streptomyces sp. NPDC040622. The sequence continues at coordinate 30,740 of NZ_JBVIXD010000017.1, forward strand.
CAGCACATCGCCACGGTGCCGAGCGCCGAATGCGCGCGCTACGCCGAGCGGCTCGGCGCGTACGCCCGCGGAGGACTGAGGAAACGCGCGGAACGCGGCCTGCGCAAGCACCTCAAGGCATGCGCGCCCTGCCATGACGCCTTCCTCGAGGTCCATGAAGTCAGCGGCGGCATCCCGGCTGTTGCGTCGCAGCTCGGTCTTCCTGGCGCCGGCTTCTCCGCTGCCGAAATCGAGTACCTCCACGCAGTCTTCGGTACGGCGGGAAGCGCCGGCCGCTGAGGCGACGGGCCGGCCGACGGCCGCGCGGTCCCGCCGCCCCGAGGCGCTGGGCGACTCGCGCCAACGCCCGTACCGTAACGACGACCAGTCGAGGCCGGATCACCTGCGAAGTCGAGAACGATATTCGCCCGGGGCCGTGCCTCGGGCACGTCTGAAGGCACGGCTGAAAGCGTGCGGAGAGCCGTATCCGACCGCGTCGGAGATCGACTCGACCGGCTCATCGGTATCGCGGAGCCGGACCGACGCCAGGTCGATGCGCCACTGCATCACGTACGCGCCCGGCGTCTGTCCGAGGGCGGACCTAAAACGCCTGGACAGCGTCGCTCGGGAGACGCTCGCAGCGGCGGCCAGGGTCTCCGTGGTCCAGGGATGTTCCGGTTGGGCGTGGACGCATGCCAGAGCGTCGCGCACGACCGGATCACGCATCGCTCCCAGCCATGAGCCGGACTCCTCCTGCGGGTGGCGGGCCAGCCAGGCGCGTACGAACTGGACGAGCAGAAGGTCGACGATGCTGTTGATGGCGGCGGTGGTGCCGATCTGCGGCTGTGCGAGCTCGGCAGCGAGAAGTTCGACGGTCCTTCTGAGCTGCGCGTTCTCCCGGGCTGTGACATGCATCGGCCGGGCGAGGGAGGTAAGCACCGGTGTGCGCACCTCCGGGTCCTGCTCGTAGCGCAGGACCATCACTTCCGTCTGCACCGGCGCCGAGCCCAGCCGCAGGGCCCGGCCATCGGCAAAAGACCGGGCCGCTGCCTCGCGGTCGCAGGAACCCATCGTCATGCCGGCGCCGCCGGCTATCCCGTGTGCGGTGCCCGGCGGCACCAGGACGGCGTCTCCGGCCTGTACCTGAAGAGGTTTCTCGCCCGTGGCGTGCAGCCACATGGTGCCGCGGGACACCACGTGCAGTGCCGCTCCTGGAGAGGAGTCCAGCCACAGGCCCCAGGTTCCCCCGGCCTTCAGCACGACCCCGAGCCCTCCACGCGCACCCGAAACGCGCAAGACCTCCGCCAGCACATCCATGGGTCCATCCTCCTCCACCGCCGCGAACCGCCCACCGGCGGGCGAGGCGCATGTGTCCTCGTCCACTGCGTCAGGCCACGTCAAGAACCGCCTTTCCGTGCACCTTCCGCGCGAACAGCGCCTGGACGGCGTCGTCCACGCCCTGCCAGTCGCCTCGCAGTCCGACCGGCGCCGAGAGCCTCCCGGCGGCCATGAGGCCCAGCAGGTCCGTCAGCTCCCCGCCGGTCGGCGCCATGTCCCCGTAGGTGGCGATGCTGCGGGGTTCGCCGAAGCCGAACAAGGCCCCTGCCGGGAAGGTGGTTTCCTGCCCCGAGGAGTAACCGACCAGGTGGATGGTGCCGCCCTCGGCGAGCGAACTCCACGCCTGGGCCACTAGTGTTCCGCCGACCGTGTCCAGGACGAGGTCGAACCTGTCCCCGGTCCCGGCCAGGTCGGTCAGTACGTTGTCGGCGCCGAGTTCACGGAGTCCGGCGGCCCGCTCCGGCGAACCGACGAGTGCCGTCACCCGGGCGCCCGCCAGCGCCGCCAGCTGGACGGCGAAGTGCCCCACGCCCCCGCTGGCGCCGGTGACCAGAACGTTGCGCGCCAGCAGGGAACGTGTGCGCAGCACCCGCAATGGGGTGACTCCGGCGATTCCCAGCGCGGCGGCGTCGGCCAGGTCCACGCCCTCGGGGACGGCGCCGAGTGAGGCGGGGCTGACCGCCACCCGCTCCGCCCACGCGTGGGGAGCCATTCCCACGGCGACGCGTGTACCTACGGGCGGCCCCGAGCCGTCGGACGCGGCGCGCACCACGATGCCGGCCGCGTCGTGACCGTGCACAGCGCCGGCCGGCCACTGGTGCACGTAATTCAGCTCTCCGAAGTTGAGAGCGATGTGCCGTATCTCCACCAACGCTTCGCCGGTGGACGGTACGGGCTCATCGACATCGTCGAACCGGACGGGGCCGGCCTCACTGTGATCGACCACAAGGGCGCGCATAAGGGGTGTGCTTCCTCGTCTCGTGAGTGCGCCTGAACACTCGGCGCGGCGGCAGATCGAGTGCGCACATGCCGCACTGCCGCCTTCTTGGAACCCTCGCGCAGGACCGGGACAGTGACCAGACCCGTGAGAATCAATCAGTTGACGATCTGTGTCAGTGCGACTCGCGACGCGTCGAGTGCCGGGCGACCGCGTCGGCGCCGGGACGGGCGTTCCGTCAGGGAGGGGACGGAGGTGTGGCAGGAGTGCGCAAGGAGCCGTCCCGCCGCAGCGCGGCAGGACCTCCGCGATCTGCCAACTCGTCCTTTCAGGCGCCGCTCTCGGCTACCACGGCAGGACAGCCACCCGCCTGGTCACTGAAGCCGGAGGATCCTGGAACCGGTACGCCTCCGGCGACCACACACAGTGACGCCAGGCACGGCCTCAACGAGGAATACGCGACACCTCAACATGCGAGCCCACCCGTCACAGTTGCCGCTCCGGGCCGGGTCTTGGCAGGCTTCCGAAGGTGATCGGTGCCGAGCAGTCGAAGTGTCTGGGCAGTTGGACTTCTTCGTCAGCCTCCTCCCGGCCCGCCAGGTCCTGTTCGTCGTCCTCGCGCCGGGCACCGAGGTGTGCCGGTACCGCAACACGGTCAGGGACCCGCGCGAGCGGTTCGACTTCGACGGCGACGACCATCTCGACGCCGGCATGAAGATCTCGACGCCGGCATGGAGCGTGAACTCGGCGATGCCGGCTGGTGGTTCGACACCGCGGCCCTCACCCCCGACCAGAGCGCCGATCAGGTCGTCCGCGAGGCCGGCCACCGGGCCTTGGTGCGCTGGCCGCTGCCGCGGGGCACTCCGCACCGACGTACCGCACACGGCTCCTTCGTGAGAGCGCCGAGTGGCGTACGCGGTGTCCGGGCCGTCAGTCGGTGAGTACCGGGCGCAGCGGGTGTGCGTAGGCGCCGCTGATCCAGCCGCGCCGGCCCTCGAGGCGGTACCAGGTGCGGGTGGTGCCGATGCGCTGGCCGGCTTCGCGTCGGGTGACGGCGGTCACCGCGCACGGAGGGAGGTGGCCCAGGACGCGGCTGCGGGTCGTGGGGTACTCGCGGATCCGCAGGCGCACGCGGTCGGTCTGGACCCAGCCGCTGTTGGCGTCGGCATCCACCGTGGCTCTCGGGCATCCCGCGGGCGGGCGGCCGACGGCGGCCTGCGACGCTGCCGCGGGTCCGGCGGCAGCGCCGCCCAGGACCATGAGCGAGGCGACCAGGAGAGACAGCGGCAGGGTAGGTCTCGACACGTCAGGATTCCTTCGGGTGAGGCAGCTGGGGCCCACACCCTTGCTGAACCGTTTCTGTCGTGCCCAGTCCGCTCACCCTCCGGTGTGAACTCCTCCCCCGATGCGCTGACCGGCACGTCCACCGGCTGACGCTTCATCAACATGCTGCGCCACCGTCCGTGCGGGGCCGGCGGCAGGTACGGCCGCGCTGACCGAACGGCGGGTGCTGCCGCCGGCGGGCCTCTCCTGGAGGGACACCGTCGACTCGGACGGCCGTATCACGCTGCGGCCCGTGCAGGCGCTGTCCGCCGGTCGCCGGGACGCTCACCTGGCCTGCCTCGGTGCCTCGTATCCAGGCCGGGTGTGCGACAAGCGGCGGCCCGCGCTGTGAGAACTGTCCCCATCTCGTGGGCCGAGAAGGGCTGTCGGGGCTATCGCCGGCCGGGGCGGCGGGTGCGGCGGGTGCGGCGGCGGGTCTTGAGCCAGGCGTAGCCGCCCCCACCGCCAGGGTCAGCGCCGCGCCGGCGCCGACGCAGCCCGGGTCGCGTCCGTCGCTGGTGCCGCCCGCCCCCGCGTGCGAGCCCCGCGTCGGGTGCGGGTGCGGACCGCCGCCCGCGGACACCCTCAGCTGTACGAGGAGACACCGCCCTCACAGTCCACGTCCACGTTGCACTCCCCCGCCCCGGCGCTGGAGCCGATCGTGGCGTTGCCGGTGCAGATGCCCGCCGAGCCCGTCGAAAGCGTCACCTTCTCAGTGAAGGCATCCGACATGGCCGTCGCCGAGCCGGCCTCGCAGCCGCCCGGGACCGACAGGATCACCGACTCACCCGGCTTGGCCGGATTCGGAGACGCCGGGAACGAGGGCTGTTCGTCGGCGGACGCCGGGGGAACCGACACCGTGAGCGCGGCGGCCGTGACGGCGGCGGGGAAAGCTCATCGACAGCGCATGCAGTCATGGAAAAGGCCGCCACGGCCGTGCGGCACGGCCAGTGGGCCGTGCGGAGTGGGCGGGTGCTCCTTGAGGCGGATCAGGCCGTCGGGCGGGGCGGTCCCGAGGCGGCGTGCAGCGGGTGCCGTTGCCGGCCGTCCTCTTGGAAGTTGTCCGGTGCCAGCCAGGTTCGGAACGCCTCGCGCAGCGGCGGCCATTCGCCGTCGAGGATCGAGTACCAGGCCGTGTCGCGGTTGCGGCCCTTGTACACCAGCGCCTGGCGGAACACGCCTTCGAAGGTGAAGCCGAGGCGTTCGGCCGCCTTGCGCGAGGGGGCGTTGAGGGCGTCGCACTTCCACTCGTAGCGCCGGTAGCCGAGCCGGTCGAAGGCGTAGGACATCAGCAGGTACTGCGCCTCGGTCGAGAGGGGGGTGCGCTGCATCAGCGGGGAGAAGACGACGTGGCCGACCTCGACGACCCCGTTGGCCGGGTCGTGGCGCATCAGGGACAGGGTGCCGACCGCTCGGCCCGTCGCGCGGTCGATGACCGCGTAGTGCAGCGGGTCGCTGCTGCGGGCCGCGGACCGGGCCCAGCGGCGGTAGTCCTCCGCGCTGTCGAAGGGCTCGTCGGGCAGGTAGGTCCAGTCGCGTCCGTCGGCCGCGGTCGCGTAGGCCGCGTGGAGGTCGTCCGCGTGGCGCTCGGCATCCAGGGGTTCGAGGCGGCAGTGCGTGCCGTCCAGGCCGACCCGTGCGGGGGCCGGGCGGGGTGTCCAGTCGGGCAGGGGCTCGCCGACGGGCTGGTCGTACGTGTTCAGGCGTGGTGTCACCAGATCTCCCGGATGATCGTTCTCTGTGGCCACGCTACGACCACTACGACCGGGAAAGCGGCTCCAGCTCGCGCGCACCGCTTCCGCGGGCCGGGCGAGTGCCGGCCCGCGGAAGCGTGCGGGAGGGGTCAGTGGTTGCCGACGCCGTTGCCCGACAGGGCCGGGATGTCGTTGACGAGGTGCGACAGCGGCTCGTCGCCCTTGGCCTGCGTGGAGTTCTCGGCGCACTGCTGGTTCTGCGGGGCGGAGAGGACCGGGATGTCCTGCACGGCGACCGGCACGAGGACGCCGACGAGGGCGCCCACGTTCGCCTTGACCGGCACACCGGCGCACAGCTTGTTGAGCGAGCCGTCGACCAGGCGCGCCTGCGGGCTCAGGTTCCCCGCGGTGGCGCTGTTGCCGAAGGCCTGCTCGGCGCCGTTGCCGCTGGCGCTCTGGGTGCCCGCGTCGTCGCCGATCGCGGACGCGCTGCCGGCGCTGCCGGCCAGCGCGACGGCGGCAAGACCCAGGGCGAGGGGGATGTTACGGGTGCTCATGTCACTCCAGTACAGAACGTCACTGCCAGAAGGGGCCAGTACACCCGCTGTTGTCCGGTCTGCCGGGTGTATTCGCCCGTTAGCGGAGTGTCGGCGGAGCGGGGCTGACGGTGCCGTCCATGTCCGCGTCAACGCGGCCAGGGGCCGGTGGTGTTGTCGGTGACCCAGGCGGTGACGGCCGCGGCGGTGTCGGCGGGGGCGCGGTGGGAGGTGGAGAACCCGGTGCCGATGAGGTCGCGCAGCTCCTGTGCGTCCTGGAGGGCCTCCTCGGTCTCCGCCTCGTCCCAGCCGCGGGCCGCAAGACGGGTGCGGCGGTCCTGGTCGGTGCAGTCCAGGCGGGCCCACACCGTGGCAGGAGCATCGGGCACGTCGGCCGCGGCGCTCTCCCACTCGTCCGGCGTGAGCGGGCAGGTGACCAGGGCCGGGCGGCCGCCGCGCACCAGCATGGCCGCGATGCGCACCCACAGGCGGTTGTAGGCCGGCCAGAGGGCGCTCGCGTCGGGCGAGGTGATCTCGAAGCCCAGCAGGCGGCCGTCGGGTTCGGGCAGTTCGTCGAAGTCGGCCACGGGGAAAGGGCTGTGGCGCAGGTGTGCCAGGAGCGTCGACTTGCCCGCCCCCGGTGCTCCCGTGATCAGCATCAGCCGCGGGTCCGCCGCCATCGCCTGCCTGCCCACCCGTTCTCGCGGTCACGGTCGTGTGCCGTGGCGCGCCGCCGCCGTCGTGTCCCGGCGCCGTGGCGCCGTGGTGACCATATCGGCGTGCTGCCGGTGGGGTTGGCGGCGCGGGCGGTCCGGGCGGGCCGGGGCGGGCAGGGCATCGGGCCCCGCCGCGACGGGGGAGACACGGCGGGGCCCTGCAGAGCGGATGCCCGCCTTCCCGACTTGTATGCATGCTCGGCTCGTATGCATGCTCGGCGGTCCGCTTGTACGCACGGCCGGTCGGCGGTCAGGGCGACGGCGGGAGCTCTACCACGGGACGCTCTCGCCGTGGCGGTCCAGGAACTGCAGGCCGGGGGCGCCTGCCTGGGCTTCGAGGACGTCGACGACGGCCGGGATGCTCTCCTTCGGAAGGAGGGGCGCGCCGGGTCCGCCGAGCCGGGTCCGGTTGTGGCCGGGATCGATGAGCAGCTTGGTCTGTCCGTCGTCCGCGTGGCGGGTGGTGTAACTGCGCATCAGCTGGTTGAGCGCGGCCTTGCTGGCCTTGTAGAGCTCGTAACCGTCCTCGGTGTTGCGCGAGACGCTGCCCTGGTCGGAGGACATGACCGCGACGGTCCCGCCGGGCGCGACAAGGCCCTTGAGGGTTTCCAGGGTGCGCAACGGGCTCAGCGCGTTGGTGGTCATCACCTCGGTGAACATGTCGGTCGGGACCTGGTGGATCGGCAGATTTCCGCGGTCGATGGCGGCGTTGACGAAGAGGAGGTCCAGTCGTCGGCCGGCGTCCTCCAGGCGCTCGCGCAGCGCGGCCAGCTGTTCGGGGCTGTTCATCTCCAGTGGTTCGACGGTCAGCAGCCCGTTCGAGGCGTCGGCGTCGGCCTGCAGTTCGCCGCCGCCCTGGCGGGTCGTGGCGATGACCCGCCAGCCGCGCCGCAGGAGTTCACCGGCCAGGACGAGTCCCAGCCCTCGTGAGGCTCCGACGACAAGGGCCGTGCGCTGGGGGTTGGCGGGCATGCTCACTCCTTCGTAGCGGACGAGACTTAGATTAGACGCACCGTTGCGTCTAATCAATGTTCCGCGGGAATCAGCGTCAATCCGCGGGGATCATCCGGCCGATAGGGTGTCTCGCATGCCCGCAGCCAGCCCTCAGCCCCGCAGGCCGCGCTCCGGCAGCCGGCGCGACGAGGCCGCACGCCTCGCCGTGCTGCACGCCGCGGACGATCTGCTCGTCGAGCACGGCTTCGGCGCGTTGAGCATCGAGGCCATCGCGCGCCGCGCCGGCGTCGCCAAACAGACGATCTACCGCTGGTGGCCCTCGAAGGTCGAGATCCTCCTCGACACGCTCATCGAGGACAGCGGCAAACGCCTGCCGGTCCCGACGGAAGAGCCCACGGCGCAGAGCATCCGCGGCTACCTCCACGACTTCGCGCGCTTCCTCGCCGAGGACCCCGCGGGCAAGGTCCTGCTCGCGCTCGTCGCCGAGGCGCAGCACCATCCCGGCACGGCCGACAGCTTCCACACGCGCTATCTCGGCCCGCGCCGCGACCAGGAACGCGACATGCTCGCGCGGGCGAGCGCCGCCGGCGAGATCGCGCCCCGGCTCGGCCCCGACGCCACGATGGACGCCCTGATCGGCCCGGTCGTCTACGGCGCCCTGACGCGGTCGAGCGCCCCCGCCGCCCTGATCGACCTCCTCGTCGAGGACCTGCTCAGGCCCCGCGCCCGCGAGCGGTGAAGAGCCGCGGGCAGTGCAGACCCGCGAGCGGTGAAAGGCCGTTCCGCCCTCGACGCGGGGACAGCGCCCGGGTGGTGCGGGCGTCGGCGGTGGCGCCCGGGTGCGGTGAAAGCCCCAGCGCGGCCCACGGGTGCGGCGTCGCGGTTCAGGCCGCGTCGTGGCGTTGCCGGGCCACGGTTTCCCGGCGGTGCGCGTGCTTGTGGCCGGAGACGAGGCGCAGGTGGCGTCGGTGGCGGCCGGCCGGTGGTGAAACAGGTGTCTTCAACCGGTCCTCGACCCGGTCCATGCCGATGAGCAGAAGGCTCATGAGCGGCAACAACAAGAGAGCGACAACTAGCATCTGCGGCGACCTCCCCGCGGCATCTCCTCTCGGCTGCCCCGCTCGGGCGTCTTCACAGGTCGCAGGATGTGAAGGTCCCGCAACGCCGCCCGTCACATGTGCCGCCCCGCCACCCCGACGCACCCCGTTCCGCTCCCTGTTGGGCCGTGCGGCGCCGTGTTGACGTCTGCTGTTGACATCTGTCCGGGGAAGGTTTCGCGGCCGACGGCCCGGACATGTGAGTCCCACACACGGTCGGCACGGCACACGCACAGCGCATGACGCGGACCACGGATGCCGCTTGCGGCGGAGAGGATTCACAGCGATGACCGACAGCGTCCAGGCCCCCAGAACCCCCGGCAGTCACCCCTCGCACGCCGCCCTCCTGGGCTGCGCGGTGGAGGGCAGCGACGGTGCGATCGGGAAGGTGGACCCCGTATCCGAGGAAGTGGCGCCCGACCACCTCGTCGTCGACACCGGCGGGCCGCTGCTGAGCAAGAAGGTGCTGCTGCCCCTGTGGGTCATCTCCCACGTCGACGAAGCGACCCGCACCGTGCACGTGCCCCGCACCAAGGACCATGTCAGGGCCGCCCCGCGCTTCGACCGGGACCTGCGCGTCACCGACCCCGGCCACCGGGCGCGGATCGACGAGCACTACCTCGACGCGACCGGGGGCTGACCCCGGCATCGGCGGGCCCGTCGGCGTACGCGTAGTGATCGCTGCCGGGGCCCGCTGATTGGCTGGCCGGTATGACTGAGCTCGCATCCGTCGTCTGGCCGCCTGCCCCGATCAGGACCGCGAGGCTCGTGCTGCGTGAGTCCGAGGCCCGGGACCGTGCGGCGTTCATCGAACTGCTCGCCTCGCCGCAGGTGCACACCTACCTCGGCGGCCCCCGCCCGCGTGCGGAACTCGAGCGCGAGATGCCCACGGTGCCCGAGCGGTGGCCCGGGAGCTTCGTCGTGGACCTCGACGGGGAGATGACCGGCCAGATCCTGCTCAGGAGAACACCGGCCGACCGTCGCCCGGCTGCCGCGGGCAAGGCCGATCTCGGCTACCTGTTCCTGCCGCGGGCCTGGGGCTTCGGGTATGCCGCCGAAGCGTGCGCGGCGGCACTCGACTGGCTCGCCGGCACACTCCCCGGCGAGCCGGTGGTGCTCACCACCCAGAGCGCCAACGCCGGTTCGATGCGTCTCGCGGCGAAGCTGGGGTTCAGTGAGGTGGAGCGGTTCGAGGCCTGGGGCGCCGAGCAGTGGCTCGGCATGCGATCCCCGGCCACGCCGTCCCCTTGAGTCCGTGCGCGACCGTACGGATCCGCGACTTGAGTCCGTGCGCGACCGTACGGATCCGCGACGCGCCGGCGCCGCCGGGACGGAGCCGGGCACTGTCACATCGCGTGAACCACTCCCCAGACACAGCGGGCCGAACACCCACCGATTCACTGTTTGCCCTCGTGGACGGCGCCACCAGCCCGTAGTCTTCGCCGACCACCCATGCGTTACTGCCGTTGCAGTTGGGCAGCCAGCATTCAACGGGTGCACTCAGATGCGCCCCCGTCAAGAGTGCTCAGCCGTGAGCACGACCGCCACCCGCACGACCGCGTGCACGCACGAAGAGGCCACCGACATGACAGACGCTCAGCAGGAATCCACCGGAGTGCAGGCCCAGTACGCCGCCCAAGTAGCGGCGGACCTGGAGACCAACCGCAAGGAACAAGAACGCGTCGGGACCGAAGTGGCGGCGCTGCAGGAGCAGTTGCAGGTACTGGAGAGCGACCATGCGGTGTTGCTGAGCATGCAGCAGGCACTGGGCTCCTCCTCCGGTGCCCCGGCGGCCGCCGCCGGGAAGGCAGCCCCCCGCAAGAAGGCGGTGCCTGCCCCGCGGACGGGTGCGGACAAGTCCGGTGCGGCCCGGTCCAAGAAGCCCACAGCCACCAAGCCCAAGCCCAGGCCCAAGGACAAGAACAAAGACAAGGCGGCCACGGCTGCGCCCAAGGCCTCCGCGAAGCAGCCGGCCGCGCCGGCCGCGGGACCCACCCTGGTCGACCTGATCGACCAGCACCTCGGCCGGCAGAGCGAACCGCGCTCCGCCGCCGAGATCGCCACCGCACTCACCCAGGCCCACCCCGACCGCACCGTCAAGACCACCGTCGTGCGCACCACGGTGGAGGGCCTGGTCGCCAAGGGCCGGGCCCAGCGCACCAAGCAGGGCTCCTCGGTCTTCTACACCGCGGCCGCCCCCACCGACCAGCCCGCCACCCCGCAGCCGGAGGCCTCCGCCGGCTGAACCGTGCGCGGCCCGGCCGTGGCCCTGGCAGCGTCCATGGGGGACCCTGTTCCCGGATCGCCAGGGCACGCGCCGGCGGCGGCAGGCATGTTCTGCGGCGATCAAAGAGGCGGGGGCCGCAGGTCAGCAGCGAGAGGAACGTCGTCTTGAGTCTCGCGACGAACGCGGCGAAGCTGGGCGGAAAGCTCTGGGAGAAGCACGGGCACGCGCACTACTGCTTCCCCCAGTACGCCCTGAACTGGTTCGCCGGAATCTCGTACCGCGAGAACGTGCCGCACTACCGCGGCGAGCAGATCACCTCGGTCCAGGCACGGCGGCTGCGCACCGTGCTGTGGACGGTCGCTGTGGTGGCCGAGCCCGAGCAGTACGGGCGTGTCCTGATCGCCTCCGATTCCTGCAGCGGCTCGCACCGCGCCAAGCTGATCCGCTCCCCGCTCGCCACCACCCGTGACATCCGCGCCGTCGCGCAGAGACAGGCCACGCTCCTCAGGGACGCTGAAGCTGACATGCCCCTGGACCTCTCGCAGTGGCCGGACGAGGTCAAGAGCGCGTTCTGAGAGCCTCGCGGCACCGCGCCGCGCGACTCCCGCTAGCCCTGGGTGCGCCGGTGGCGGCCGCGTCGGCTGCCCGGGGTTGTGCCTGGGGCGGGGCGGGCTTCGCCGCTGTCCTCTCGCCGCCAGAATCTGGTGGAGAGCACCTTCTGCTCGTTCTTGGTGCGCTCCTTGCGAAGGCTCGACGTGAAGGAGCCTTTGTGGCGCTCACGCGCCTGCTGGGTGAGGGTGGCGGCGTCCATGGGAAGGCTGGCGGCCTCCAGAGCCAGGACGAGACTGGCGAGAGCCTCGACGGACCACAGGGCCAGGCACGCCTGCGCGAGGCGGTCGAAGATTCTTCCGCCCACGGGGGCGGTGAGGCTGTCGGCGCGGTCCACTTGCCTGAGCAGGATGGTGATCTCGCCGGCCTCCCGTTCGGCTCCTCCCCCGCGCAGGACGGCGTCGAGCTGGGCGTCGAGGCCGACGGAGGCGAGGGCCAGCGCCAGGGAGGCCACTTCGGTGGGGAACATCCTGCGGGCGCGTTCCAGGAGGGCCTGTTCGTCGAGGGCGGCTGCCCCGCGGTGGTGGAGGATGCTCAGGAAGTGCCCGGCGTGACCGGTGGGCCGCTCTTTGAGCGTGCAGGCGAACACCATCTCGGCATGAGAGGGCAGTGCGACCTCGTCGACGGCCTGGAAGAGGAGGGCCGCGTCGTTGGCGCTGCTGATTTTGGCCGCCTGTGTGAGCAGCCACTGCACCTCCCGGTGTCCTTCGTCCAGAGCGCTCAGCAGGGCCAGGAAGTCGCGGGAAGAGCGCCGCGCCGCGGACTCGACCAGGACATCGCACGCGAGCTTCTGGTTGCCCGTCGCGTGCAGGTCGTTGACCAGAGCGGCGATGTCGTCGGGGGCGCGGGTGAGGGCCGCGCGCTCCAGGACGGCGGCGGCCGCGACGTGGTTGCGCACCATGCGCAGGGCGGAGACGAGAGCCACCAGGTGGCCGGTGCTGCGGGATTGGGCGCTGTCGAAGACGAAGTCGGCGTCCTGCAGGAGACCGTGGCGCGAGAGGCTCTCGATGAGTTCGGTGACGTCTGTCGCGGGGCGGGCGGCGACCGCGGCGGCCTGGAGTTCGTTGGTGAGGCCGTACCAGCCTCCGGAGCCGAGGCCGCGGCTGATCTCCACGATGTCCGAGGCGGATCGTTCCGTCGCCGCGGCACGCAGGGCCTGCGGAAGGGCGTCGGCCAGGGTGCTCGGTGCCAGCAGGGCGACCGCTTCCAGCACGTGCGGTACGGGACGGGTGGCGCAGAACGCGCCGAGCAGGACCGGGACGTGATCGGAGAGCCGCTCCCGTTCGAGGGCCACCGCGAAGGCGGCGATGTCCTTGACGGTATGGAATTGCACGGCCGCCTGCAGCAACTGGGCGCCGCAGTCGACAAGGCCGGAGCGGTCCAGTTCGGCCGCCAGCACGCCGAGGTCACCGGCCGGACGGGTCAGCGCGACCACCGGCAGCGCCGCCAGAGCGTGCGCGCCCAGTCCTGCTCCCGCCAGCCCGGCCAGAAGGGCCGCCACCTCATGGACCGTGCGGGACTTGCTGACGGAGGTGACCAGTTCGCTGGCCATGGCCCGCTGGGTGCGGGACTCCAGATCGCTGACCACGGTGACGAGTTCCGGAACGGAAGCGCTGCGGTCGGTGGCCTCCAGTGCCGCCATCAGTGAGGGCACGCCCACCGCTTCCTGCCACAGGCCCTGCACGGTTTCGAGCTGGGATTCCAGCATGTGGCACTGGTCCTCGGCGGCGATCAGCTCGGCCTGGGTGACGGCCAGTGCTTCCTTGAGGTAGGTGATCTCCTGCTGGAGGTCGTCGCACTCCCGTCCGAGCTGCTCGTACTCGCCCTGCCACACGTCGACTTCGGCCTGGTGGGCCAGGGACTGCTGTTCGAGCTCGACGACCAGGCCGTGGCAGCGGGCCTCGGTGTGCGACAGCCGCTGCATCCGGTCGAGCAGTGCTTCCTCCAGCGCCTGGGCATGCGCCTGCTTGCGCCGGACTTCCTCGTCGGCTGCGGCCAGCTGGTCCTCCAGCTTCTGTTTCTTGCTCGCCGGCCGGTTGGACCGCAGTGCCTCGCGGTGCAGTTCGCGGATCCGGTGCTCCGCCTCGAGGGTGATCGGTGAGCCGCCCTCACGCAGGTCGGCGATCAGTGTGGCGACGAAGTCCCACTGGGCGAGCCAGTCGCCCTTCAGGTAGCGGGTCAGCGTGCTGGCGTCCAGGTGATGGCGTGCGGCGTAGCGGCGCACGCCCACGCCGAGGCTGCAGAAGAGCATCCGGAGGTCCTCGACGAAGGCCCGCTTCTCCGCGGTGAGGTCCCGGCTCAGTGGTGACAGCCGTGCCGTGCCCGTGGTGCTTCCGGTACTCATGCCACCGCCCGCCTTCCGTCAACACCCTTCAGTATCAGGGCTGTTCGGCGCGGCGGCAGCCGGAAAACGTTGCCACCCGCAGTCGGCAACACCTCCGTCGCTGCCACCTCACAACGTCAATGGCGAAACCGACCTGACCGCACGGCGGCCCGGACACCATGGGCGCCCGGGCCGGCAGAAGAAGACGGCTGATGCGCGCAGGAGGAACGGCAGCATGACCAACCACAGTGACCCGGAATCGGAGCGGACCACGCCGCCTTTGTGGCGGCGTCTGGGCCGGCGGGCGGTCCTGGGAGGGGCCGGGGCCCTGGGAGCCTCCGTGTTCACCTGGCTGAAGGCATGGCTGGCGGACCACCACGGCTAGTCCGGCCGGCCCCCGGGCTCGCCTGGGGCGCCGGGGCCGAGGACGGCGGTCGTCTCACACGGCGGCCGGGCGGGGTTCTTCTGCCGCGGCGGCGGGGGCCAGGCGGTGGCGGCGGGTCGGGAGGAGCATCGTGGGGTGCGCGATGCTCCAGGCCGCGGCCGCGCAGATGAGTTCCTTGATGCGGGCGCCGGCGCGGCCGGTGATGACCGTCGGGGTGGGCTCGTCCTCGTGGGTGACCCGCTGCACGATGGCATCGCGGCGGCCCAGGCTGACGCACTGGGCGGCGTAACCGATCGGGGCCCGGGGGACCTTGTGGCCGGTCAGGCGGGCGGCCAGGGCGTCGGCGGCCTGCCAGGCCATCGGGGTCGCCGTGGCGCAGGCCATCCGCAGCGGCCGGCCGCCCGCCCCTTCGGCCAGTGCCGCGTCGCCGACGGCGTACACGTCGGGGTGCGAGACCGAGCGCATGGTGGCGTCGACGACGATCCGCCCGGCCTCGCAGACCTCCAGGGTGGTGGCGGCCGCGATCGGGTGCACGGCGAAGCCCGTGGTCCACACGGTCACGTGGGCCGGGAGCTCGCCGGCCCCGGCGGTGTCCACGTGGCCGGCGTGGACGCGGGTGATGTCCGCGTGTTCGTGGAGGGTGATGCCCAGGCGGTCCAGGGCGCCGTGCAGGTGGTGGCGGGCCTTGTCGCTGAGCCAGTCGCCGGCGCCGGCGCGGGCGGCGAGGGCGACCTTGAGGTGCGGGTGCGACTCGGCGATCTCGGTGGCCGCTTCGATACCGGTCAGGCCGCCGCCCGCGACCAGCACGGTCGCCCCCGGCGCCAACTCCCCCAGCCGTGCCCGCAGGCGCAGCGCGGCCTGCTTCCCGGCGACGTGGTGGGCGTGCTCGGCGGCACCGGGGACGCCGTGGTCGGTGGTGGTGCTGCCCAGCGCGTAGACGAGGGTGTCGTAGGCGAGGGTCCGCGCGCCCTGCTCGCCGGTGATGTCGACGGTCTTGCGCTCGGCGTCGAGGGCGGTGACCCGCGCCTGGCGGACCTGCACGCCGGTGCCGGCGTAGAGGGCGTGCAGGGGGCGGCGGGGCAGGTCCTGCCCGGCGGCGACCTGGTGCAGGCGTACCCGCTCGACGAACTCGGCGTCGGCGTTGACCAGGGTGATCTCGACGTCGTCGCGGTGCAGTCGCCTGGCGAGGCGGCCGGCGGTGACGGCTCCGGCGTATCCGGCTCCGAGGACGACGATGCGGTGCTTCATGGCGAGCTCCTGTCTGGCTGGTTTCACCTCCTGAACCGGACAGCCGCTTCATCCCTGACAGGAATCCGACGTGACGTGGGTCACGCCCGGGGGCGGGTCACCACACCCGGGCGAGGGGCTGCCGGGGACCTTCGGCGGCCCACTGGCGTGTGATGCGCTCGAGTTTGTCGGGGTTGACCACGAGGTGGAGCGCCGTGATGCCCTCGCCGCCCGTGTCCAGTGCGATGACGCCGATGATGCGGTCGCCGGCCTGGACCAGGACGGCGGGGCCGCCGTTGACGACGGCGGCGTGCAGGTGGGCGCTGTCGCCGAACCCGGCGCGCTGGGCGGTGCTCGGCCGGAACAGGCGGCGCAGGTAGCGCGCGATGCCCAGGGCGCCGACCAGGGGGGTCCTGCGGGCCGCGATCCGCTCGCCGCCGTCGGCCACGCTGACCGCGTCGTCGGCGAGCAGCCGGACCAGCGGCTCGGTGTCGCCGCTGAGGGCCGCGGCGAGGAACTCCTCGACGATTCTCTTCGTGGCGGCCGCGTCCGCCCGGGCGCGGGGCCGGCCGGCGGCCAGGTGCTGTCCGGCACGCCGGTGGATCTGCTGGCAGTTCGACTCGGTGAGGTCGAGGATCTCCGCGATCTCGCGGTGCGGGTGGCCGAACGCCTCGCGCAGCACGTAGACGACGCGTTCGTTGGGCGTGAGGCGTTCCATGAGGGTGAGCACCGCCAGCGAGACCGACTCGCGCTGCTCGGCGGTGTCGGCCGGGCCGAGCATCCGGTCGCCGGCCAGGACCGGCTCGGGCAGCCACTGGCCCACGTAGGTTTCCCGCCGGGCCCGCGCCGAAGTGAGCTGGTTGAGGCAGAGGTTGGTGAGGACCTTCGTCAGCCAGGCCTGAGGTGTCTGGATCTGGCTGCGGTCGGCCGCGTGCCAGCGCAGATAGGTGTCCTGCACGGCGTCCTCGGCGTCGCCGGCCGAGCCGAGGAGCCGGTAGGCGATCGCCTCGAGGCGGCCCCTGGAATCCTCGAACAGATCGGCTTCGTGCCTACCGTGCGTACTGAGCGACATCGGGCCAGGATCGGCTATCTGTGCAGGCCACGTCCACCCTCAAGGTGATCGGCACGCGGTGGGAGGCAGGGCGGCGCCGGCGCCGGGCGGTGGCGGACGGGGGGTGGTGGGCGGCGGCTAGCCGAACATCACGCTGCGGGGTACGGGGCCGGTGAAGCCGCGGGAGGCGCCGGGCCCCAGGGTCGTCGCGGGCTCCTCGCAGCCCCGGTCGTAGGAGAGCGTGGCGCGGGTGTCGGTCTGGTTGGAGGCGTGGTCGGCGCCCTGGAGCAGGAGCCGGCACTCGCCGTCGGCCGGGTCGGTCATCTCCAGGTCGCCCGACTGTGTGGAGTGGTAGAAGAACGTGCCGGTGGCGGCCTGGGCCGTACCGGCGGGCAGGGCCGTGAAGAGGGCGAGGGCGGCCGCGGCGGCCAGGGCGGTGCGGACCGGACGGGCCGCGACGAGAGGGGTGAGGGTCATGCGTGCCACGGTCGCGGACGGGGGTGCGGGCTGCCAGGGCGCACGGTGGCCCGGGGCACAGGGGCCGGTGCGGGGCGGGCCGGGCGGGTGTGGAGCGCGCACCCCCGCGCGGGGGCGGTCCTGCCGCGCTTCCACCGCTCCGGCAGCCCCCTGCCGTAGTGCTTCGCCCGGGCTTCCCCGCGGGCTGCCGGGCGAGGAGCCGGGGGGGGGCGGGAACAAACAGGTGTGGTGCGTCGTTCCTCTGTATGTGGCTGCGGAGGGGACAGTGTCCCCGGGCCCACCTATTGCCCATGGGGACGATCGTTCGGCTGAAGCCCCATGGAGCCTTTCGCCGAGAGGCGACCGCCCTCCGCGTGCCACACCACAAACGGCCCCGGCTGGTCTCCCCCGTCCAGCCGGGGTCTTGTGCTGCCCGCACCGCCCCGCGCCGGCCGCGGGCGGGGCGTGCCGCTCTGCGAACGCCCGGACAGGATCCGGCACACCTGCGGTCCGGCGCATCCGCGGTCCAGGGACACCCGGGATCCGGCCCGGACGGGGTTCGGCCCGGACGGGATTCGGCCACGGCGGGTTCCGGCCCCGGCACGTCGGTGTGTCCGTCGTGCGGGTGGGTTGCGGTGATTTCGGCGGGCCTTGGAGAAGGTCCGCAGGTCATCTGGTCCGCGGCCGGTGGACACGACAAGATATCGTTTACGCACGACGGCCAACTGGCTCTTTCCAGCCACCAGTTGGCCGAAACGTGTGCCATGGGAAGCCTGCCGCAACCGAGGGAAGCCAGGACGTGCTGATGAGTACAGTGAGACAGCCCGGGCCCTCACGGCGGCCTCGATGCGCCCACTGGCTCGGCTCCCCCGCGACGCGTTCCGTCCGGCCCGCCCCCCGGGCAGGCCGTCAGCCCGCGCGGCTCCTTCCGTAGTTGGCGCCCTCCCCCACCCGGCGATGTTCCCGGCCCGGCCGTTTCCCCCGGCCCGTGCCGGACCCCCGACAGCCCAAGGACACCCGTGACCGGCCCCCCACCGCATCCACCGCCGGGCAGCGCGCCCGCCGTGGCCGTGGTGGGCAAGTCCGTGCGTCCATGCGGCTGGCGGGCCGGCCATGCGCGTCATGGCCGGTCGCGGGCAGCGGGCGCCGCCGTACGGCGGACGCACTGCCGGCCGGGGCCCTCCCCGTTCCTGCCGGACAGTCACCCCACCTCCCGTCGGCGGCAGTCGGCTGCCTCACCCCCCTTTGACACCTGTAGAGGACGTGATGACAGACCTGATACAGGCCACCACCGTGGTGCCCTCAGTTCTGGCCCTGGCCGCCGGCGGCGCGGCCTGGCGGTTCTGGGACCAGTACCGAGGTGAACGCGCCACCAGCGACCACCTCCGTGGACAGGCCGAGGAGATCGCCAGGCGCCAGCACGCCACCGAGGCCGTGCTGGCGCAGCTCGCCGACGGTGTGATCCCGGGGCTGGGGGCCGAGGCCGAGCGCCTGGGCACCGGCCACGGGGTCGACATCGAGCTGCCCGAGGCGCTGGTGAACACGGCGCTGGCCCAGCGACTGACGGAACTGGCCAACTCCGCGGCCCATACGGTGCGCAAGGTCCAGTACGACGCCCAGACCAGTACGAGCAGCCAGATCACCGCGGCCCGCCAGAGCGCGCAGGACGAGGCGGCCCGCGCACGGCAGAGCGCCGAGGACTCCAGCCGGGCCGCGGTGCGTGCCGTCTCCTCGGCGATGGTGGGCATGGCCTCCAAGCTCAGCCAGCGGGTCAGCCAGGGTGTGCGGCGCCACGAGGGCGACGAGGCCTACGAGACGCTGGTGGGCATCGACCATCCCACGCAGCAGATGCTGCTCGTCGCGCAGAACTACGTGGTGCTCTCCGGCGGCAAGCTCTCGCGCCGCTGGCCGGCCACCCCGATGACCGATGTGGTGCGGGCGGCCATGGGCAGCATCGAGGAGTACGAGCGGGTCGAGCACCAGGAGCTCGGGGTCACGGTGACCAGCCGGGCGGTCGGGCCCATCGTGCACGCGCTGGCGGTGCTCCTGGACAACGCGGTGCGCTACTCCCCCTCCTCCGCGCGGGTGCACGTGGCCTTCCAGGAGGGCCACCACGGGGTCTCGGTGATCGTGGACGACGCCGGTCTGCGCATGAACGAGGAGCAGTTGACGTGGGCCCGGCAGATCCTGACGGGTGAGCGGCGCGATGACATCAACCAGCTGGGCGCGCACCCGCAGACCGGTCTGCGGGCGGCCGCGGCCCTGGCCGGTGACTACGGGTTCCGGATCGACCTGGAGGCCCCGAACCCGTTCGGCGGCACCCGCGTGTACATGTTCATCCCCAAGAGCCTGCTGACCACGTCCGCCGCTCCGGTGCCCGTCCCCGCGCCGCGCGCCGAGACGGCCACGCCCGCCCCCGCGGCTCCCGCTGCTGCTGCCACGGCCGCCGCCACCGACACGGCCGACGCGGCGACGGCCACCGCGACGGCCAGGCGGACCACGGCCAGCGGGCTGACGGTCCGCTCGCGCCGCGGCGCTCCGGCCGCCGGGCGTCCGGCCGCGGGAGCGGGCGGGCAGCCGGCCCCCGCCGAGGCCCCGGCGGCGCCGGGTCGCCCCTCCATCGCCGCGGCCTGGGCGAAGGGGACGCGCCTGGCCCGTACCGAAGACCCCACCACCTCGCACGAAGGAGCCTGACCGTGACCACCGGCAACGAACTTGGCTGGCTGCTGGACCGATCACTGGGCTCCCTGGAAGGTGTCCGGCACGCGGTGCTGATGAGCTCCGACGGTCTGCTGCACTCGCGGACCGAGGGCATCGGGCAGGACGACGCGGAGAAGTTCGCCGCGATCACCGCGGCCGTGCGGGCCGCCGCGCTCGCCTACGACGAGGAGACCGGCGGCGGGGGCACCCGCCAGGCCCTGATCGAGCTGACCAACCACGTGGGTCTGATCACGCAGGCCGGGGGCAACACCATGCTGTCGGTGCAGACCAGCGGCCCCGACGCGGACATCGGCCTGATCACCCATCACATGCTGGAACTGGCCCAGCGGGTGGGTCATGAGATGAAGGTCGCCCCGCGGGCGCCTTCCGGACATGGCCTGCCGACGACGTGAGCGGGCCGCGGCGAGACCCGGACCTGGTCAGGCCCTACGTCCGTACCGACGGGCGGATGCGCGCCGATCCGGATGTGCGCCTGGAGACCGTGGTGCTCGCCGCGAGCGGCCCCCGTGAGGGCCTGGGGGCGGACGCCCGGCGGGTGATGAGCCTGTTCACCCACTCCGGCGGCGGTGGCCTGGCGGTCGCGGACATCGCGGCCGCCCTGGAGTTCCCGCCCTCCACGGTGCGCATCCTCGTCTCCTCCCTCATCGACGAAGGCCTGCTGACCCGCCCGGTCGCCGCCGGTGACGACCAACCCGAAACCGATCTGCTCCAGGAGGTACTGCGTGGTCTCCGCGCCCTCGTCTGACGGCCTCATCTATGTGCCCCCCGGCGTCACCCGGTCCGCGAAGATCGTGATCTCGGGGAGTTTCGGCGTCGGCAAGACGACGTTCGTGGGCAGCGCCTCCCAGATCCCTCCACTGCGCATGGAGGAGCGGATCACCCAGGCCAGCGCCGGGGTGGACGACCTGGCGCGCACCCCGCGCAAGACGACCACGACCGTCGGCCTGGACTTCGGGCGGCTGCACCTGAGCGACGCGCTGGTGCTGTACCTGTTCGGCACCCCCGGCCAGGACCGCTTCCGCCCCATGTGGGCGGGCCTGACCGAGGGGGCGCTGGGCGCACTGGTCCTGGTCGACACCCGCAACCTGGAGGCCTCCTTCGAGATCCTCGCGCTGCACGAGGAGCAGGGCACGCCCTACGCCGTGGCGGTCAACCTGTTCGACGGCGCCCCGCACTACGACCTGGCCGAGATACGCCAGGCCCTGGACCTGGACGCGCACACGCCGTTGACGACGTGCGACGCGCGTGAGGGCACCTCCAGCGTCATGGCCCTGATCACCCTCTGCGAGTACCTGTCCGACCTGCACGCACCCGTCTTGGAGCCCCGCCCGTGACCAGCCCGACCACGACCGACGCGGCGCCGGAGCGCCGGATCGCCCTGCACGAAGCCGAGTTCGCGGCCGACCCGCACGCCGCGTACGCGCGGATGCGCTCCGAGTTCGGGCCGTTCGTGCCGGTGGACCTCATCCCCGGCGTCCCTGCCACCCTCGTCATCGGCTACGCCCAGGCCCGGCGCATCCTCAACGACCCCCTGCGTTTTCCCGCCGATCCGCGGGTGTGGGAACAGTCGGTCCCCGAGACCTGCCCGGTCCGCCCGATGATGGAGCACCGGCCCAACGCGCTGCGCTCGGCCGGTCCCGCGCACACCCGCTACCGGTCGGCGAACAGCGCGGCGATCGGCGCGGTCGACCAGCACGAACTGCGCACACTGGTGGAGCAGGTCGCCGATGCCACCATCGCCGAGTTCCGCGGCGGGGACGGCGCGGACCTGCTGACCCAGTACGCCTGGCCCATCGCCTTCCGGGTCCTGAGCGCCCTGCTGGGCTGCCCCGACGAGATGGGCCGGCGCATCGCCGACGGCATGGCCAAGATCTTCGAAGGGGTGGACGCCGCCAGCGGCAACCAGATCCTCTCCGAGGCCGTCGCCGACCTGGTGGGCCTGCGCAAGCGGCAGCCCGGCGACGACATCACCTCCCGCCTCCTGGCACACGCCGCGGCCCTGGACGACGTCGAGATGGCCCACCAGCTCGTCACGCTCTACGGCGCCGGCATCGAACCGCTGACCAACCTCATCGCCAACACGGTCCTGCGGATCCTGACCGACGACCAGTTCTCCGGGGACCTGCACGCCGGCGGCTCCTCGGTGCGCGAGGCCCTGGACACCGTCCTGTACACCGACCCGCCGCTGGCGAACTACTGCATCAGCTACCCGCCGCACCCGGTCGACGTCGACGGTTTCCTGCTGCCCGCACACCAGCCCGTCCTCATCTCGATGACCGGCTGCAACAACGACCCCGCCCTGGGCGACCAGCGCATCGCCAGCAACCGCGCCCACCTGTCCTGGAGCACCGGCCCGCACGCCTGCCCCGCGCGCCCGCACGCCTATCTCATCGCCGAGACGGCCATCACCCACCTGATCGACGCGCTGCCCGAGATGGACCTGGCCGCCGCCCCCGCGGACCTGGTCTGGCGCCCCGGGCCCTTCCACCGGGCGCTGACCGCCCTGCCCGTCCAGTTTCCCCCCGCCGCATCCGTCTGAAGGGACTCCACCATGGCCCTGTCCACCCAGCCGATCGTCCTTGACCCCACCGGGGCCCGCGCCCACGACGAGCACCGCCGGCTGCGGGAGAACGGCAGCGCGGTCCGCGTCGACGTCCTGGGCGTGACCGCCTGGTCCGTCGCCGACCCCGCGCTCCTCAAGGAGCTGCTGACCAGTGCGAGCGTCTCCAAGGACGCCCGCACCCACTGGCCGGAGTTCAACGACACGATCCAGCGGTGGCCGCTGGCGCTGTGGGTCGCGGTGGAGAACATGTTCACCGCCTACGGATCCGACCACCGCCGTCTGCGCCGCATGGTCGCCCCCGCCTTCAGCCACCGCCGCATCACCGCGCTGCGCGAGAGCATAGACACCGTCGTGACCGGCATCCTCGACCGCCTGGAGGCCCTGCCGGCCGGTGAGAGCGTCGACCTGCGCGAGCACCTGGCCTACCCGCTGCCCATCGCCGTCATCAGCCGCCTCATGGGCGTGCCCGCCGACCAGCAGGACGCCTTCCGCCAGGTCGTCGACGGCGTCTTCGACACCACGCTGACCGCCCAGGAGTCCGAGGCCAACACCAAGGAGCTCTACGGCGCCCTGCAACGGCTCATCGACGCCAAACGCACCGCGCCCGGCGACGACATGACCTCCCTGCTGATCACCTCGCGCGACGAGGAGGAGGGCGGCCTGTCCGAGGACGAACTGCGCGACACGCTGCTGCTGATGATCAGCGCCGGGTACGAGACCACCGTCAACGTCATCGACCAGGCCATCACCCAGTTGCTGGCCCACCCCGACCAGCTCGCCCTGCTGCGCTCGGGACAGGTCGACTGGAGCGACGCCGTCGAGGAGACCCTGCGCCTGGAACCGGCCGTCCGCCACCTGCCCCTGCGCTTCGCGGTCAGCGACATCGACCTGCCCGACGGCCAGAAGATCGCCCAGGGCGAGGCCATCCTCGCCTCCTACGCGGCCGCCAACCGCCACCCCGACTGGCACGGCACCAGCGCGGACGCCTTCGACATCACCCGCACCGTCAAGGAGCACCTGGCCTTCGGCCACGGCGTCCACTTCTGCCTGGGCGCCCCACTGGCCCGCCTTGAGGTCATCACCGCCCTGCGCCTGCTCTTCGAACGCTTCCCCCACCTCGAACTGGCCGTCCCCGCAGCCGAGTTGCAGCCGCTCGGCTCCCTGATCAGCAACGGCCACCAGAGCCTGCCGGTGCGCCTGCGGCCCGCCACCGCCTGACCCGGCCCGGGACCCAGGGCCGCGCCGTCCGGGGGCCGCACCCAGCGGCCCCGGCGGCGCACAGCTCCCCCGCGGCCTCACCGCGGGGAGTGCTCCTCGATGACCGGCATCGGCGCCCCGCCCGGCAGCCACCGCTCGGGAAGGCGGACTGCCGGGCGGCGTCGACGAGTTCGACGCGCGAGCCCTCCTCGACGCCGCCGGACCAGAAGCCGATGCGATCGAAGCCGGCGCCCGCCCTCGCGTCCCAGGGGCTGCCCACGGCCCCCTCGATCAGCTCGATGAACGGCGGCCCGCCGGTGCCGAAGACGATCCGGTAATCCCAGTCCCCCGGGCCGTCCCGCTCCAGACGACCCGGGCCGCCCGCGAGAAGTCCTGCACGGTCCTGCATGGCCCGCGCGATGTCCGGGACGGCGAAACACACGTGGCAAAAGGCCATCCCCCCATGATCGGACACCGGGGGTGCGGGGCATGCGGGCCGGAGTCCGGCCGGGGTCCGCCGCCGCGCGGGCGGGGCCGGTTCAGGGCGTGCCGGGGGCGCGTGTGCGGGGGGCTGGGCGTCTGCGGGCGCGGTAGGCGGCGGCCTTGACGCGGTTGCCGCACGCTTCCATGCCGCACCAGGTGCGCCGGGCTCCGCGGGAGCGGTCGATGTACAGGCGGGTGCAGTCCGGGCGTCCGCACTCCTTCAGGCACACCGTGCGGTCGGCGAGCACGGTGATGGCGCCCCGGGCGATCTGCGCCAGCGCGGAGGGCAGATCCCCCGTCAGGCGTACGCCGCTGTCGCCGAGTTCGGCCGTGGGCAGCGGCCCGGCGGCGGTGGCGTTGACGAGGTCCAGGGCGGCCGGGGTGAAGCGGCGCCCCTCAAGGCGGTCCAGGGCCAGCCGGTAGAGCGCCTCGCGCAGCCGCAGCGCCTGCGCGAAGGTCACGGCGTCCGCGCTCACCCGGTCGGGAAGTCCCTCGCAGGCACGGACCCATCGCTCCAGGTCGGCCGGTGCGGCCAGGAGGTCTTCGGGATTCTCCCGGCGCGAGCCCACGGTGGCCGCCAGGTCCAGGGCCGGGTTGCCGCTGACGAATGCGAATGTCACGTCACCATCTTGACCGGTGACGCACGGCCCGACAAGAATCGTCACCGGTTGAACAGGTGACGGGTGGGCCGGGTCCGGCAACCCGCCGTCCACGAACGGGAGAAGGGGTGGACATGGCCGCGGCAGACGACATCGAGGTCGTCGTCCTGGACGTGCTCGGCACGATGGTCGACGAACCGGGCGGACTGCGGGCGGCCATCCGGGAGGCACTGCCCCACCTCGGCGAGGACGAGGCGGGCCGGCTGCTGACCGTGTGGCAGACCCATGTCGAGCGCGAGCAGCGGCGCATGGCCGACGGCGCCCGGCCCTACGCCGACAGCGACGCCCTGGACCGCGAGGCGGCCCGGCGCGTGGCCGACCGTGCCGGGCTCACCGACCCGGCGGCCCTCGCGCGCCTCGCCACCGCGGGCCGGCGCCTCGCGCCCTGGGAGGACTCGGCCACCGCGCTGGCGCGCCTGGCCCGGCGGTGGCCGGTACTGGGGCTCTCCCACGCGAGCCGGGCGGCACTGCTGCGGCTGAGCGCGGGGGCGGGCCTGCGCTGGCACCAGGTCCTGTCCGCGGCGGACGCGCGGTCCCACAAGCCCGCGCCGGAGGTCTACCGACTCGCGCTCGACGCGGCGGGCTGCCCCGCCGGACGGGTGCTGATGGTCGCCGCGCACGCCTGGGACCTGCGCGGGGCCCGCGCGGTGGGCATGCGGACCGCCCATGTGCGCCGGCCCGGCGGGGATCCTCCGGCCGGGGACGACGTGTTCGACTGGCGGGCCGGGAGCCTGGACGAGCTGGCGAGCGTGCTGACGGCGGCGTAGCGCAGCCGTGGCGGCACGGTGGCGGCGGCCGTGCACGCGCCGCCGGCTCCCCCGCCGTTCAGCGGGTGTCGGGGTCCAGCAGCTGTGCGGTCAGGCGGCGGGCGTAGAGGGCGTCCAGGCCGGCCGGGCGGAAGAGGATGCGGTACATGAGGGGGGCCACGACCCGGTCGATGACGACCTCCGTCCCCGGTACGTCCTCGCCGCGTACGGCGGCCCGGGCGAGGATGACGTCGACCTGTTCGGCGGCGTAGGCGGAGCACTGGCCCGCGTTGCTGCCGTCCGGGTCGCCGAGCAGGGCGTCGCGGATGTACTCCCGGCCGCCGGGCGAGGCCATCTCGTCCAGGAACTGCTCCGCCCAGGCGGCCAGGTCGGCGGCCAGGGAGCCGTGGTCGTCGGGGGGCGTCTCGGGGCGCAGGCGCTCCACGGCCACGTCGGAGAGGAGTTCCTGCAGGTCGCCCCAGCGGCGGTAGACCGTCGAGGGGGTGACTCCGGCGCGGGCCGCGACCAGGGGCACGGTGAGCTTGTCGCGGCCGGCTTCCGCCAGCAGGTCGCGCACGGCCTGGTGAACCGACTCCTGGACCCGGGCGCTGCGTCCGCCCGGGCGCGCCATCGGTTTGCGATGCATGGCACCACCTTAGAGCGCAGTGATCGCACCGGGCCGCGGCGGACGGGCGCGGCCCGGGCATGCGCGGTCAGGCCGCCGGCGCGAGGGCGGGGGCGGGCCGGGACTGTTCGTAGGCGTGTCCGGTGCGCAGCAGGAGTGCCTCCTCAAAGGGGCGGCCGAGCAGTTGCAGGCCGATCGGCATGCCCGCCGCGTCTAGGCCGGCCGGCAGCGACAGGGCCGGCAGGCCGGTGACGTTGGCGGGGGCACACAGGCGGACGTAGGCGTCGGAGACGGCCTCGGCCGTGCCGTCGGGCCAGGTGACCTCGTCCTGCCCGGCGGGCACGGCGGTCGTGGGGACCGTGGGGGCGGCGACCACGTCGACCTCGGTGAACA
This sequence comes from Streptomyces sp. NPDC040622, assembly GCF_055593965.1. Taxonomy (NCBI): domain Bacteria; kingdom Bacillati; phylum Actinomycetota; class Actinomycetes; order Kitasatosporales; family Streptomycetaceae; genus Streptomyces; species Streptomyces sp. NPDC040622. The sequence goes on from NZ_JBVIXD010000017.1 coordinate 56,979, forward strand.
TCTCGGCCCAGGCCCGCCGCATCAGGCCGCGGGCCCGCTGGGCGCGCAAGTAGTCCCCGGCGGACATCAGTTCACCGGCTTCCAGCAGGGCGCGGACCTCGGGGGTGTAGCGGTCGGGCACGGTGCGCAGGTCGCGCTCGTGGTAGGCGGTGGCCTCGGGCACCATCAGGGCCCACTGGACGGCCTGGATGTGACGGGCCATCGGGATGTCGACCTCGACCAGGTGGGCGCCGAGACCGGCCAGGTGGTCGGTGGCGGTGCGCACGGCGGCCTCGACCTGCGGGTCGAGGTGGTCGAAGTAGTAGGTGCGGGGCACGCCGACGCGCAGGCCGCTCAGGTCGGTGTTCTGCTCCGGCGGGCAGGAGGGGGCGCCGGGGGCGGGCAGGGAGGCCGGGTCCCGCGGGTCGTGGCCGGTCAGTTCGTCCAGGACGAGGGCGGCGTCCTGGACGGTGCGGGTGATCGGGCCGACGTGGTCCAGCGACCAGGACAGGGAGGTCACGCCGTGCCGGGGCACCAGTCCGTAGGTGGGCTTGAGTCCCACGACGCCGTTGAGCGCGGCGGGCACCCGGATGGAGCCGCCGGTGTCGGTGCCGAGGGCGAAGGTGGCGGCGCCGGCCGCCACGGCCACCGCGGAGCCGCCGCTGGAGCCGCCCGCGACGCGTCGCGGGTCGCGGGCGTTGTGCGTCTGAGGTGTCGTCAGGCCGTAGCCGAACTCGTGGGTGTGGGTCTTGCCGAGCAGGACGGCGCCGGCCGCCGCGAGCCGTGCGGCCACGGTGCTGTCGGCGCCGGCCCGGTGCCCGGCGCGCACCCGCGAGCCGGCGCCGGTGGCCGTGCCCGCGACGTCGATGAGGTCCTTGAGTCCCATGGGGATGCCGTGCAGGGGGCCGCGGTGGCGTCCGGCGGCGATCTCGTTCGCGGCGTCGCGGGCGGCGCGGCGGGCGGCGTCGGCCCGTACCTCGGCGTAGGCGCCCAGGCGGGCCTCGCTCTGCTCGACGCGCTCCAGGACCGCGTCGACGAGTTCGGCCGGGGAGAGGCGGCGTTCGCGGATCGCCTCGGAGGCCTCGGTGAGGGTCAGGTCAGCCAGTTGCATCGGGGTGCGCCTTTCGCGTGGGTGCGCCGGGCGTGCCGGTGGCCGGCGCGAGGGGTTCCTGGGCCCGGTAGGCGGTGGCGGGCGGGGTGTCGCCGAAGTCCAGGTCGCGCAGGGCGGATACGACGGAGTGGATGTGCTCGGCCGTGGCGGCCGCGCCGGCGTGGCGGGCGTCGGCGAGCGGGAGCCCGGCGCGGGCGGCGAGGCGGGCCGCTTCGGGGGGTGTGAGGGGGTGCTCGGCGGCGGGCATGCGCGAGTCCTTCCTTGTCGGGGCGGGGCCGGTGGGTGTCCCGGGCGGGTCCGGTGGGGTCCGGCCGGGTCCGGTGGGGTGCGGGGAGGTGGCGTGCCGGGTCGACACCCCCCGTAAAAGCTAAGTGTTTGCGTTAGGGGACGCTAGGGCCTACGGTCGACTAAAGCAAATGCGTAGCTTTTAGCGGTACGTGTTGGGGCCGCCGGCCGCCCGGCCTGGACGCACCCTGGCCTGGACGCACCCCGGCCCGCCGACCACCGCTGCCCGCCCGCACCGCCGCCCCGACCGGACGAGGACCCCATGACCGCGCACGCCACCCCGGACACACCCGCCGCTCCCCCGCCCGCCCCGGCCCCCGCCTCCTGGACCGTGGGAGAGGTCACCGTGCACCGCATCGACGAGACGTCCCTGCCCGCACCGACCGGGCCCTGGCTGCTGCCCGCCGCCACCCGGGACGTGGTGGACCAGGAGGGCTGGCTGCGCCCCGACTTCGCCGATCCGGACGGCACCCTGCGCCTGCACAGCCACAGCTTCGCCTTCGAGATCGACGGGCTGCGGGTCCTGGTCGACACCGGCATCGGCAACGGCAAGACGCGGGCGAACCCGGCCTGGCACCGCCTGGACACGCCCTACCTTGACCGCCTGCGGGCCGCCGGATTCCCCCCGGACTCCGTCGACCTGGTCCTGCTCACCCACCTGCACACCGACCACGTCGGCTGGAACACCCGTGCCGTGGACGGCGCGTGGGTGCCCGCTTTCCCCCACGCCCGGTACGTCACCTCGCGCACCGAGCGCGACTTCTGGGCGGGGCAGAACCTGGACGCGGCGCGCCGGCAGATGTTCGAGGACTCCGTGTTCCCGGTGGAACGGGCCGGACTCCTCGACCCGCTGGACGTCCCGGCCGGCGGCCTGGAGATCGCCGCGGGGCTGCGCCTGCTGCCCACGCCCGGCCACACCCCCGGCCACCTCGCCGTCCACCTGACCAGCCGGGGCCGATCGGCGCTGATCACCGGCGACTGCGTCCACCACCCCGTGCAGTTCGCCCGCCCCGCCATCGGCTCCTGCGTGGACATCGACCCCGCACAGGCCGAGGCCACCCGGCGCCGGATGCTGGGCCTGCTCGCCGACACCGGAACCCTCGTCCTGGGCACGCACTTCCCGCCGCCGACCGCGGGCCGCGTGGTCTCCCGCGCGGACGGCCACCGCATGGTGCCCGCCGAAATGGCCTGACCGACCACCATCCCCGCTCCGCCCGACGGCCCGTCAAAAACCGTGCGCGGCACGGCCGTCCGCATGGTTCCCCCGTGACGGACGGCCGTGCCGCGCTGTTCAGAGATCAAGCCGGCGGCGGCGTGATGTCCTGGGCCGCTGGACGACACCGGCGAAGAACCGGCGACGGGATTCGAACCCGCGTTGCTCTCTGGAGAGGAGAAGGAGCCGCAGCCTGCGCACCTGAACGAGGATCACCGTAGCCGCGCGCCGCGCGCGGGGCACTCGAATTGATGCCGGGTTCCGCCGCAGCCCGGGCCGGGCCGTTCAGGGGTGGGCCCGGCGCCAGGCGGCCATCGAGCGGTTCCACTCCTGGCCCGTCAGGGCGGTCAGGGACGCGGGGAAGAGGCCGTCCTCCTCCTTGGCGATGTGGCGGTGCAGTTCCCCGACGGCCGCGCGCAACCGGCGTACGTCCGCCTCGCGGGTCAGGTCCAGGGCGGGCAGCAGGGCGGCCAGGTCGCGGTGTTCGTGGACCAGGGCGTCGAGGTAACCGGCGTACTCGGGATCTTCGCGCATCACCGCGAACAGGCCGTCCTCCTCGCCGCGCCAGTGCGCGTCCAGTTCGCGGGCCATGACGTCGACGAGTTCGCGGGCGCGGGCGCTCTCGCCCCGGTCCAGGGCGCGCAGGGCATCACCGGCGGCGTCGGTGACCCGTTCGTGCTCGGCGATGAACTCCTTGATCAGCGGGATGTCACGGCATCCGCAGTAGTGGCACATGCCCCCGTTTGTACCGGATCGGTGTGGATCGGCGTGCGGGGTCCGGTGTCTGACGCACGGTCACGGGCCTGGGGGGCGGAGCGGGGGTTACGCGGTCGCGCCCAGCAGGGCCAGGAAGGCCGAGGCCGCGGGGGACGGGGCGGAGCGGCTCCAGATGAGGCGTTCCACCCGCAGCGGGCCGTCGGTGACCGGCACGGCGCGCAGGCCGTGCAGCTGGGCGGCGAAGGCCGCGGGCAGCAGGGCGATGCCCAGGCCGTGGCGGATCATCCGGGCCATGAGTTCGACCCCGGACACCTCGAAGGCGACCTCGCGGCGCAGGCCGGCCGCGGCGAAGGCCTGGTCGGACTGGGCGCGGGCGGCACTGCCTTCGGCGAAGTCGACGAACACCTCCTGGGCCAGCAGGCGCAGGTCCACCTCCCGCTCGCCGGCCAGGGGGTGCTCGGGGGCAAGGACGGCGACGTGCCGGCCCTGGGCGAGTTCCCGGTCGTGGACGCCCTGGGGCCGAAAGCCGGGCTGTACGCCGAGGAACGCCGCGTCCAGCAGCCCCTCGCGCACCTGTGTGACCATGCGTTCGCTGGAACCGGCGCGCAGGCTGATGCGCACCCGGGGGTAGCGCAGGCGGTAGTCGCGCAGCACCGCGGGCAGGTCCACGGCGGTCACGGTGGGGATCGAGCCGAGGGCCAGTTTGCCGCGGATCTCGCCGGTGGCCGCCGCGACTTCCGCGCGGGCCCGTTCGGCGGCCTCCAGGCTCTGGCGGGCGGCGGGCAGGAACGCCTCGCCGGCCGGGGTCAGCCGCACCCGGCGGCTGGTGCGTTCGAAGAGCCTGGCGCCCAGTTCCTTCTCCAGCCGGGCCACCTGGTGGCTGAGCGCGGACTGGACGACGTGGCACCGTTCGGCGGCGCGGGTGAAGCTCATCGTCTCCGCCACGGCGATGACGTAGCGCATCTGCTGGAGATCCATTGATCCATCGTGGATCGCGATGGACGGCGATGACAAGCATGTGTTGGACCGATGGATGCCCGGTCGGTGATGCTGAAGCCGACGGCAGGGCGCGGCGGGCAGCCGCCGGCCCCGCCCGGCCCCCTGGCGCCGCCACCGGCGCCCCGATCCTTGTGGAGATTCCCGTGCGCGTGATCGCCTTCGACCACCTCGTCCTGAACGTCGCCGACATCGAGCGTTCGCTGGCCTTCTACACCGGGCCGCTGGGGCTGGAGCCGGTGCGGGTGCAGGAGTGGCGGGCCGGCCAGGTGCCCTTCCCCTCGGTGCGGGTGAGTCCCACCACCATCATCGACCTCGTCGTGCCCGCCGAGGGCGGGCCCGAGGGCTCCAACGTCGACCACATCTGCCTGGTGGTCGAGCCGCTGGAGTGGCAACAGGTCATCGACTCCGGTGACTTCACCGTGCTGGAGGGGCCCGGCAAGCGGTTCGGCGCCCGGGGCACCGCGCTCTCCCTGTACGTGCGGGACCCGGACGGCAACACCGTGGAACTGCGCTGGTACCCGCAGGACGCGTGAGGCGGGGTCGCCGGCCGGCGGGCGCGGGGTCGCCGGCCTGCGGGCGCGTGCGGGGCGCCCCGGGGCTCAGAGCGTGGCGGCGGCCTCGCCGATCGCCTGGTCCAGGACGGCCAGGCCCAGCGAGAGTTCCTCGCGGGTGGCGGTCAGCGGCGGGGCGATGCGGAAGACGCCGCCCATGCCGGGCAGTTGGACGATGTTCATGTGCAGGCCGAGCTCCAGGCAGCGCCGGGTGACCTGGGCGCCCAGCGCGTCCGAGGTCTGTTTCGTCGCGCGGTCGGTGACCAGTTCGAGGCCGGCCAGCAGGCCGCGGCCTCGGATGTCGCCGACGACCGGGTGGCGGGCGGCGATCTCCTCCAGGCCCGCGCGCAGGAAGGCGCCCAGGCTGCGCGCGCGGGCGTCGAGCCCCTCCTCGCCCAGGACGTCCAGGACGGTGTTGCCGACCGCGGCCACCAGCGGGTCGGCGACATGGGTGGTGAAGAACAGGAATCCGCGTGCGTGCGCCTCCTCCTCGATCTCCGCGCTGGTGACCACGGCGGCCAGCGGCAGTCCGGCGCCGAGGGTCTTGGAGAGGGTGAGGATGTCGGGGACGATCCCGTCGCGTTCGAAGGCGTACCAGGTGCCGGTGCGGCACAGGCCGGTCTGGGCCTCGTCCAGGATCAGCAGCATGCCGCGTTCGCGGCACTTGGCCTGCAGGGCGGCGAAGTATCCCGGCGGCGGTTCGATGATGCCGCCGGAGCTGAGGATCGGCTCGACCAGGCAGGCGGCCAGGCTGCCGGTGGACTGGGCGTCGATCAGGTCGAAGGCCAGGTCCAGCTGACGGCGCCAGTCCAGGGTGCCGTCGGCGGCGGTGACGTCGGGCCGGTAGGTGTGGGGGACGGGGATGGCGAAGTTGCCGGGCGCGGTGGGGCCGTAGCCGGTGCGGCCCGCGCTGTAGGTGGCGGCCGCGGCGGCCTGCGTCATGCCGTGCCAGGAGCGGGCGAAGGAGACGACCTCGTACTTGCCGGTGACGAGTTTGGCCATCCGCAGGGCGGCCTCGTTCGACTCGGCGCCGGTCGTCAGGAGCAGCGTCTTGTCCAGCGGGGCGGGCAGGGTGGCGGCCAGGCGGCGGGCGAGGTCGACCACCGGGCGGCTGAGCATGCCGCTGTAGAGGTGGTCGAGGCCGGCGATCTGGCGCTGGACGGTCTCCACGATCCGCGGGTGGGAGTGGCCCAGGATCGCGCTCATCTGGCCGGAGGTGAAGTCGAGGATGCGGCGGCCGTCGGCGGTGAAGACGAAGCTGCCGGCGGCGCGCTCGATGATCTCGGGGGTGAACTCGCCTCCGTAGCGCACCAGATGACGGTCGACGTCGGTCCAGAAGGTGTCGGTGGACGGCGCGGCGGTGGTGGTCGAAGCAGCCATGGACCCGACGGTAGGGCGGGCGCGAGCGACACGTCCATCGCACATTTGTGGCTGTGCTGTTCGGCTCTGCCGTACAACAATGGGGGTGTGATGAATCCCTGGAGACTGCGTCTGCTCAGCCAGCTGGACACGCTGGGCACCGTCCGCGCGGTCGCCCAGGCCGCCAATCTGAGCCCGTCCAGCGTGTCCCAGCAGTTGGCGGCCCTCGAGACCGAGACGCGGACCCAGCTGCTGGAGCGGACGGGGCGGCGGGTGCGGCTCACCTCGGCCGGGCTGATCCTGGCGCGGCGGGCGCGGGCGTTCCTGGACCAGATGGACAGCGTGGAGGCGGAGCTGCGCGGGTTCGGCGAGGAGCCGGCCGGGCTGGTGCGGCTGGGTTCCTTCCAGAGCGCGATCCACACCATGGCGGTGCCCGCGGTGAGCCGGCTGGCGCGCGCGCATCCGCACCTGGACATCGAGCTGCTGCAGCTGGAGCCGCACGAGAGCATGCCGGCGCTGCGGGTCGGCGACGTGGACATCATCATCACCACCACCGACTTCGACGGGCTGCCGCTGGGCCCGGACCTGGACATCGTGCCGCTGGCCACGGACCCGGTCCTGCTGGTGCTCCCGCCCGGGCACCCCGCGGCCGGGCGCGGCGCGGTGGACCTGGCGGCGCTCGCGGACGAGCCGTGGACGTTCGACATGCCGCAGACCTACATGGCCAACCTCGCGCTGCGGCTGTGCCGTCAGTCCGGGTTCGAGCCGCGGGTGGTGGGCCGGTTCGGCAACTACATGATGGCCCTGCAGCACGTGGAGGCCGGCCTGTCGATCGCGCTGCTGCCGGGCCTGGCGGTGGACCGGCGCTACCGCGTCGCCACCCGGGAACTGCCGGCCGGGGTGACCCGCACGATCACGGCGGCGATCCGCCGGGGCTCACCGCCGAGCGCCGCGGTGCGCGCCGTACTGGACGCCCTGCGCCACCATCCGGAGCTGCCGTTGCCGGATGCGGGGTGAGGGCCAGGCCGCCGCGGGTGATGCGATACGGCGGCGGTGTGCGGCGACCCCGTACGGCGTGCGGCGGCCCGGCGGAGGCGTGACTCAGCGCGGCCGGTGACCGGTGCGGGACTCGGCCGTGGTCTTCAGGTCCTTCAGCCATCCTTCGAGGCCCTGGCCGAGGATCTCGGTCGCGGCGGGCACGTGCGCATCGACCTGCGGGCCGGTGTGGGTCTCCTCGGTGCGCACCAGGACACCGCCCTTGACCTTGGTGAACCGCCAGACGTGGACGCCGTCGATGTGCAGTCCCTCCCCCGTCGCGGGGCCGGTCCAGCGGATGCAGGAGCCGTGCTTGAGCTGCTTGACGCTGGAGGTGATGTCCAGGCGGGTGGCGGGGCTCGCGGGGTTGGGCGGCACCGGGGTCGCCCACCGGAACGCCGATCCCGTACGGAAGGGGCCGTGGTCCAGGCGCTCGACGTCCTGGACGTGGGCCTGCCAGGACGGCCAGTGCTCCACCTCGGTCTGCAGCTTCCAGACGGTGCTCAGCGGCGCGTGGATCAGGGTCTGGGTGCGGTGGCGGACGCGGGCGTCGGGATCGACGCCCTGCCCGCGGCAGGTCAGGGACGCGCCGGGGTGCGGTGTGGCCCGGGCGGGCGCGGCGGCGGTACCCAGGACGCCGGCGAGGGCGAGCGGGACGGTGAGCAGGGCGGCGCGGGCGCTGGTGCGGGACATGTGTTTCCCCTTGTCGGGTGTCAATGTGCGGGCTGCGGGAGGGGGTTGGGAGCTGGACCACGGAGGGTTAGAAGCTTTGCCGTTCGTTATAAGTTGTAACTACGCGAGAGGGAGGCGTCAAGAGCCTGCGTGATACTCTCTAACTAACCCTTGACTATGTAGCGATGCAGGTGCGGAGAGAGGCGGCAGGCCCATGGCGGACACGGGTACGAGGACTCCGCGCGAGCGCTACCGCGCCCAGGTGCGTACGGAGATCAAGGAGCGCGCCTGGGAGCAGATCGCCACGGCGGGCGCCTCCGCGCTCTCCCTGAACGCCATCGCCAAGCAGATGGGCCTGAGCGGGCCCGCGCTCTACCGCTACTACGCCGGCCGCGACGAGCTGATCACCGAGCTCATCCGGGACGCCTACCGCAGCCTGGCCGACACCTTCGCCGCCGCGGCCACCCCCGGCGCCGGCCCGGCCGCACTGGCGCACGCGCTGCGCGGGTGGGCGCTGGCGGACCCCCAGCGCTACTTCCTCCTCTACGGCACCCCCGTCCCCGGCTATCACGCGCCCGACGACACCACCGCCATCTCGCGCGAGATCATGACGACACTGCTCGACGCCTGCGCCGCCACTCCCCCGCCGGCCGGGCCCGCGGCGCCGTTCGCCGCACACCTGGACGCGCACCGGCAGTGGGCCCAGGGGCACGACGCCCCGCCCGCGGTCCTGCACCGGGCCCTGTCCTTCTGGACGCGGCTGCACGGCCTGCTCTCCCTCGAACTGGCCGGGCACTTCACCGGCATGGGTTTCGACGCCGAGCAGTTCTACGCCGCCGAACTCGCGGACCTGCTCGGCCGCGGCTGACCGCGTCCCGGCGGGGCTCCGGTGGCTGAATGTGAGGGCGCGGGCCCCGCGGCCCGACAGGGCCCGGGCCGGGCCGCGGGCAGGCGTGCCGGCGGGGCCGGCGCGCGGGCCGTACGGGGCGGGGCGCACCGCCGGGCGCCGGGGCGGTTCAGGTGCGTCGGGCCATTTCCCGGGCGGCTCCGGGGGCTGCCGGGGCCGATGGCGGAGGTCGCGCGCGGTGCGTCGCACCCCGGCCCGGCCGGGTGATCATCGGCGGTCTCCGCCGCCGCGAGCCGTCTCCGGAAAAAACGGGCATAACGTAATTGCATGAAATCCGGAGAGGTCTCTGTTCATGGCGGAATCTCATGATACTCTCGCCGCATTATGCGCTTCGTTCCGGGGGAGGAGAAGCAGCGTGATCGGAATGCCAGGGGAGACCGCCCCTGGGGGGGAACTCCCGAGAGATCATTTATGTCGACCCGTCGGGCCTGACCACTCGACCGAAGTCTCTGATTCAATCATTCGGATCCCGATCAACACGCTCCGTGACGCTGATTCCCCCCGGCTTGCCATTGATCAGGATCATGTGCGCGCCCTGGCGGCGTGCACCGATAAACTCCCGCCGATCATCGTGCACCGCGCGACCATGAAGGTCATCGACGGAATGCACAGGCTGCACGTGGCCCGGCTGAACTGCCAGGAAACCATTGAGGTCCGCTACTTCGAAGGATCGGACCGGGAATCATTCCTCTTGGCCGTCGAGTTAAACATGAAACACGGCCTGGCCCTCACCCTCTCCGACCGCAAGAAGTCGGCGATGAAGATCCTTGAGATTTTTCCCGAGTGGTCGGACCGGGCGGTCGCCGTGAAGACCGGGCTTTCCGGCAAGACCGTCGGGGTGTTGCGCCGAAAATTCGCGGGACAGATCGCCCAGGCCCCTCTCAGGATCGGGCGCGACGGCCGGGTCCGGCCGCTCAATTCCCACAAAGGCCGGCAGAAGAGCACCGGAATTCTTCCCGAAGAGCCGGACATCGTCCTGCGCAGGACCGCCCAGGCGGCCGGTGTGCCCGGCCCCGCGGCCCCGCCGGTGCAGGAACGGTTGGGCAAGGGCGACAGGCCGCTGCCGGGCGCGGCGGCCATGGCCCGTGCGGCGCAGGCCGGCCCCGGACCCGCCGGCCCGTCCGTCGATCCCCTCGCCCAGCTCGAGTCGCTGAAACGGGACCCCGCCCTGAAGTACAGCAACGACGGCCGGGAGATGATCCGCTGGCTCGAGGCCCGCATCGTCCGCAAGTCCGATCCCGGTCTGGTGCTGAAGGTCCCCGCCCATCAGGCGAGGAAGATCGCCGCTCTGGCGCGCGCGTGCGCCGCGCAGTGGAACTGCATCGCGATGCACATGGACCTCGTCTGCGACGAGTGCTCCCAGGCGTCCAACTGAGGAAATTCCGCAGTCGGCCCCACGTGCCGCGGCCGCCGGGCTGTGCCGTGCCGTGCCGTGCCGGGCCGTGCCGGCGGTGACGGAGGCTCCGCCTGCGCCCTCGGCATCTTGAGCCGTCTTGGGCGTCCTCGGCGTCCTCAGCGTCTTGGGCGTCTTGGGCGTCTTCGGCGGGGAGGGGGTTGTCCTGTCGACGTTGGCGGCATCCACCGCGGAGCCGGTGCGCTCCTCGGGGATCTGCAGATGCCGCCGACGACACCGCGTACTGCCCGCTCAGCTCGCGTAGCGGTCGAACGTGGACGAGGGCCGGGGTCCCGCGATCACGTCCAGTCGCGGGTCGACCGCGAGGATCGCCTCGTGCAGCCGCTGTAACTGCGGTTGCGGCTCCACCCCCAGATCCTCGATCAGCCGGGCCCGCAGGCGCTGGTAGACGTCCAGCGCCGAGGCCTGCCGGCCCGAGCGGTACAGCGCCACCATCGCCTGCGCGTGCAGGCCCTCGTGCCGGGGGTGGCGCGCGATCAGGTCGGTGAGCTCCGCGATGAACTCGCAGTGCCGGCCCAGGCGCAGCTCGGCGTCGATCCGCCGCTCCAGGGTGACCAGACGGCTCTCCTCCAGGCGGGTCGCCTCGATCTCCAGGACGCAGCCCATCCGCACGTCGACCAGCGCGGAGCCGTCCCAGAGGTCCAGGGCCCGCCGGAAGAGGGTGGCCGCCGCCAGGTCGTCGCCGCTGCCGAACGCGCGCTGCCCGGCGACCACCAGGCGCTCGTACTCGTGGACGTCCACCTGCTCGGGCGGGATCTGGAGGAGATATCCGCCGTACCGGGTGACCAGGACGTCCTTGGCGCTGCCCGCGGCGTCGGGCCCCATCGCCGTACCCAGCCGCCGCCGCAGCTGGAGGATGTACGTCTGCAGGGTCGTCATGGCGCTCACCGGCAGATCGACTCCCCAGATTTCCTCCATGAGCGTCGAGATCGGCACGACCCGCCTCGGGTAGAGGGCCAATAGCGCCAGGATCTGCCGGGGCTTGCTTGCGGTTGGCACAACATTCACACCGTTAACATCGGCACCAAGCGGGCCGAGGACCTTTACCCTCACAGATTCCTCCTAGAATCCGGCGGCTTCGCGTTTGCGAGCCGGCACCGAATCTGATCTGCAGCGCATGTCGCATGGCAGACTTCACAGCCTCTCTCTGCTAACCGATCCGTCGCGTACGCCAGCCGCTGAGGCGGCCCGGATCCGCAGAATCTCCCACCGCTTTTCAGGTGTCCCTCTGTTGTCGATTTCGCCGTTGTCCACCGATAACTCATGGGCCAGCAGAATTGTGGCGACTGAATGCCAGGTGCGGCAAGTGCTTCCCTGGGCGACCGAGGCGGCCGGGCCCGATTGAAGCGGAGGAAATACCTCCGCCTGCCTTCCGTGCACGGAGTCTCCCCTCACGCCCGCAGTTGTAATAAGGTCTGCGGGATTGTGATCTGTCCGCCGTGCCGGACGGAGTAGCGTCCGTCGTGACGCCATGCCCTCATTCACGCGTTCCTTCGCTCCCGCACACCTGCGGGCGGAGTTTCGATAATCACGTGAGAGCGGCCGGGGCCGTGCCCCGCAGAATGCGTACGCCCCTTCCTCCTTTCACCGGGCCGGTGTGTGCCGCCGCGCGGCTCCGCACCCCTTGCGGCGCTCGCGCGGGCCTCCAACGGGACGCGAGTCCTGGTTGAGCAGGGCTCCTGACCCCGTCGGGAATGTGGGTGCGCACCGCCCGGCGGTTGCTCTCAGGCCGGTGTGCCCTCCCCGACAAGGAGAACGCGACCATGCCCACAGGACCCTTAGTTCACGACGATGCGCCGGGTGGCACACCTTGGTGAGCGCCCGGCACACCGAGGTGTGCCTGATCGGGGCAGGACCGCGCGGGTTCTCCCTGCTCGAACGGCTCTGCGCGCAGGAGCGCAAGTCCCCGCTGTGGGACCGCGTGAGCGTGCACGTCGTCGATCCCGAGCCGCCCGGCGCGGGCCGCGTGTGGCGGCTGACGCAGTCGCCCCATCTGCTGATGAACACCGTCGCCTCGCAGGTCACCGTGTACACCGACGGCAGCGTCAGCATCCGCGGCCCGCTGGAGGAGGGGCCCAGTCTCTACGAGTGGGCCAGGGCGGTGGGCCGGGGCTCGATCCCGCCCGGCCCTGCCACCCCCTGCGGCGAGGACGTCCTGGCCGAGGCCCGGGCGCTGGGCCCGGACACCTACCCCACCCGCGCCCTGTACGGGTGGTACCTGACCTGGGCGTTCCAGCAGGTCCTGGCGAACGCGCCGGAGCACGTGGTGATCCGTGCGCACCGGGCGCGGGCGGTGGCCCTGGAGGAAGAGGCGCCGCCGGCGGGGGCGCAGGACGCCGGGGTGCCGGCCGGGGCGCGCGGGGCCGGGGCGCAGGTCGTGGTCCTCGAGGACGGCACGCGGCTCTCGGGGCTGTCCGCGGTGGTGCTCGCGCAGGGCCATCTTCCCGTGCGTCCGGCCGGACACGAGCGCGCGCTGGCCCGGTTCGCCGACCGGCACGGCCTCCTCTACATCCCGCCGGCCAACCCCGCCGACGTGGACCTCTCGTGCGTCGAGGCGGGCCAGGAGGTGCTGCTGCGCGGTCTCGGCCTGAACTTCTTCGACTACGTGTCGCTGTTCACCCATGCCAGGGGCGGCGTCTTCGAGCGGGTCGGGGGGCGGCTGGTCTACCGGCCCTCGGGCCGGGAGCCGCGGCTGCACGCCGGTTCGCGGCGCGGTGTCCCCTATCACTCGCGCGGCGACAACGAGAAGGGTGCCCACGGCCGTTACCGGCCGCGGCTGCTGACCGTCGAGCACGTCACGGCGCTGCGCGCGGCGGGCCATGGGCCGTTGCGCTTCGCCGCCGACCTGTGGCCGCTGATCTCCAAGGAGGTGCGCAGCGTCTACTACGAGGCCCTGCTGGCCGCGCGGGGAGCCGAGGCCGCGGCCGTGGACCGCTTCGCCGCGCGTTTCCTGTCCGCGGCGCCGGGGGCGGAGGAGGGTGTGCTGGCGGCCGCCGGGATCGGCGGGCAGGAGCGCTGGGACTGGGACGCCGTCGCCGATCCGTGCGCCTGCCGCACCTTCGGTGACCTGGCGCAGTTCCGCTCCTGGCTGCGCGAGCACCTCGCCCGTGACGTCCTGGAGGCGCGCCGGGGCAACGTGCGCGGGCCGCTCAAGGCCGCGCTGGACGTCCTGCGCGACCTGCGCAACGAGATCCGGCTGGCCGTCGACCACGGCGGGCTCGATGGCGCTTCGCACCGCGAGGAGCTTGAGGGCTGGTACACGCCGCTCAACGCCTACTTGTCCATCGGCCCGCCCGCCGGGCGGGTGGAGGAGATGCTCGCGCTCATGGAGGCCGGTGTGCTCGACGTGTCCTGCCCCGGCATCCGCGTCACCACCACCGACGGCGACGGCGACGGCGGGGATGAGGACGGCGGCGGCGGGGATGAGGACGGGGAGGGGGCGGCTTTCGTCGGCACGTCGGCGCTGATTCCCGGCGTGCGGGTGCGGGCCACCGCGCTGATCGAGGCACGGCTGCCCGAGATCGACCTGCGCCGCACGGACGACCCGCTGCTGCGCCGGCTGCTCGAGACGGGGCAGTGCCGCCCCTACCGCATCGGCGGCCACGAGACGGGCGGGCTGGCCGTGACACGCTCCTGCCATCTGCTCAGTGCGGCCGGGGCGGCGCATCCGCGGCGCTTCGCGTACGGGGTGCCCACCGAGGCGGTGCACTGGGTGACCGCGGCGGGGATCCGGCCCGGCGTCGGGTCGGTGACGCTGGAGGAATCCGACGCCATCGCGGGCGCGGTGCTGGCACTGCCCGCCCCGCCACCGTCCGCGCCGTCCGCCGCCCCGCGGGGCGCGGCGGCGGGCGGGGCGAGCGGGATGGCGATGGCGCCCGGCACCGGCGAGGTGCGGCCGTGAGCGCGCCGGACGGCGGCCGTGCGCAGCCGGGCGCAGCCGGGCAGCCGGACTCCGGGCTGTTGTCGCCGGTGCGTGTGGGCAGCGCTGTCGAGGCCGCGGTCGGTGACATCGCCTGGCTGCAGGCCCTGCTGGACGCGGAGGCGGCGCTGGCCCGGGCCCAGGCACGCTGCGGCACGGTGCCCGCGGCGGCCGCCGAGGCGATCACCGCCGCCGCCCGGGCCGAGCACTTCGACGTACGGGAACTGGCCCTGGCCGCCCGCCGGACGGCGAACCCGGTGGTCGCCCTGGTGGCGGCGCTGACCCGGCTGGTCGGCCAACGGGCGCCGGAGGCCGCCGAGTACGTGCACCGCGGCTCCACCAGCCAGGACGTCTTCGACACCGGGGCGATGCTGGTGGCCGCGCGCGCCCTGCGCCTGATCATCGCGGACCTGCGGGCCACGGCCGCGTCCCTGGCGGCCCTGGCGGGTGCGCACCGCGACACGGTGCTGGCCGGGCGGACCCTGGGCCTGCATGCCGTGCCCACCACCTTCGGGCTCAAGGCGGCCGGCTGGCGGCACCTGGTGCTCCAGGCCGCCGCGCGCCTGCAACAGGTCGCCGACGAGGGCCTCGTGGTGTCGCTGGGCGGCGCGGCCGGCACGCTGGCCGGCTACCTGCAGTACGCCGCGCAGGCCGCGGCGGGCGCCGAGGCCCGCAGTGCGCAGGAGGTGGTGGACCAGCTGGAGGAGGCGTTCGCCGCCGAGACGGGCCTGGCCCGGCCGGTGCTGCCCTGGCACGCCCTGCGCACACCGGTCACCGACCTGGGGGCGGCCCTGGCCCACACCGCGGGCGCGGTGGGCAAGATGGCGGCGGACGTGCAGGTCATGACCCGTACCGAGATCGGTGAGGTCGCCGAGCCCGCCGGTCCCGGCCGGGGCGCGTCCTCGGCGATGCCGCACAAGCAGAACCCCGTCCTTGCCACCCTGATCCGCTCGGCCGCCGTCCAGGTGCCCGCGCTCAGCTCCGTCCTGGCGCAGTGCCTGCCTACGGAGGACGAGCGTTCGGCGGGGCTGTGGCACGCCGAGTGGCAGCCGCTGCGCGAGTGCCTGCGGCTGACCGGGGGCGCCGTGCGGGCGGCCGCCGAGCTGGCGGCGGGGCTGCGCGTGCACCCGCAACGGATGCGCGACAACCTCGGCATGACGGCCGGTCAGGTCGTTTCCGAGCGTCTCTCGGCGCATCTGGCTCCCCTGCTCGGCAGGACCGCGGCCAAGGAGCTGCTCGGCGAGGCCTCGGAGCGGGCGCGGCTGACCGGCCGTCCGCTCGGCGACGTCCTGGCCGAACTCCCCTGCCTCAAGGGCGTGTTGAGCGGTGCGGTGCTGGCGGAGCTGCTCGATCCGGGGCAGTACACCGGCGCCGCGGGGCTGCTGGTGGACCGCGCGCTGCGCGACTGACGCGACCCGCGCCGCCCCTGCTCTTCTCCCCTCCTCCCTCTCCCTCGCCCACTCCCCCGCCTTCTTTCCTCTCCCCTTCACGCCCCTTCTCTTCGAGGCAGGTGACCCCCCGTCGTCCATCGAGACACCTTCCAGGCACGCCCGTTCGCAACCGCCAAGCACCCGTCCACCCACCGCCCAGCCGGAGGAATGTCATGCCGCCACTGCCGCCCGCCCGTGTCGTCCGCGCCGTCGAAAGCGTGCGCAGCGCCCTGCAGAAACTGACGCGCACCCTCGCACCCCCGCCGTTCGCCCTGCTCGAACTCGTCCAGGGCGCCATGGTCAGCCAGGCGATCCACGTGGCCGCCGAGTTGCGGATCGCGGAGACCCTCGTGGACGGCCCGCTGGCTCCGGAGCGGATCGCCACGAAGACGGGTGCGGACCCCGACGCGCTGCACCGGCTGCTGCGGCTCCTGTCGACCTACGGCATCTTCGCCGAGCAGAAGGACGGCCGGTTCAAACTGACCCCGATGGCCCGGGCGCTGCTGAGGGACGCCCCGATGTCCATGCACGGCATAGCGAAACTGATGGGCCACCCCATCCACTGGGAGGACTGGGGCCACCTGGTCGACGCGGTCCGCACCGGCGAGCCGAGCCTGCCCAAGCTGCGCGGCATGGGCGCCTTCGAGTACCTGGAGGCCAACGCGGAGTACGGGGAGATCTTCATCGGCGGCATGGGCTCGATGTCGGGCACGGAGACCGAGCCGCTGCTGGCCGCCTACGACTTCGCGCGCTACGCCACCGTGGTGGACTTCTGCGGCGGACGGGGCGACCTGCTCGCCGGGATCCTGCGCAAGACGCCCTCGGCGCGCGGGATCCTCTCCGACCCCCGGGTGGGCACCAACGGCGCCGGCGCGTTCCTGGCCGAGCAGGGTGTGTCCGAGCGGTGCACGATCGCGGACGGCGGTCTGTTCGACGCGGTGCCCGCCGGCGGTGACGCGTACCTCCTCAAGCACATCCTCCACGACTGGCCCGAGCCGCAGGCCCTGGAGATCCTGCGCAACGTCCGCAAGGCGATGAACCCCGGCGGGCGCCTGCTGGTGATGGAGATGGTCATCCCCGACAAGCTCAACGGGCCGCACTCCGGGAAGCTGGTCGACCTGTGGCTGATGCTGCTGGTGGGCGGCAAGGAGCGCACCCGTGCCCAGTACGCCGAGCTGCTGGCCAAGGCCGGGTTCCGGCTGGAGCGGGTGGTGCAGACCCCGGCGGCGATCTCGGTCGTCGAGGCGAGCCCGCGCTGAACCGTCCCCGTGCGCAGCCGGGGGGGGGGGGGGGGGTCGGGGGGGGGGGGGGGGGGGGGTGTGGGGGGGGGGGGGGGGGGTGGGGGGGTGGTTTTTGGGGGGGGGAGGG
>NZ_JBVIXD010000017.1:73947-94807 GCF_055593965.1 Streptomyces sp. NPDC040622
GAGGGTGGGTGGTAAACCCCTCTGGGGCCCTCCTTTTTTTAGAGACCCCCCCCCCCCCCCCCCCCCCTTTCCCCCCCCCCCCCCCCCCCCCCCTCCCCCCCCCCTCGCCGGCTGCTTTTGTCAGGGCTGCCGCTCGCGCTCGGCGGGCTGCTTGCGGGAGCGCAGGGGGACCTCGCGGACCAGGAGCGCGGCCAGCAGCGAGAGGCCCGCGGCGAACGAGGCCAGCAGGAAGGCCCCTTGGACGCCCTGGGCGACGGCGCCGCGGTACACGGCGCGTACGCCGGCCGACAGGCGGCCCATCCCCTCGGCGTCCAGGCGGGTGTCGGAGAGCGCGGCGCCGTGGGTCCGCCCGCTCATCACCTCGCGTACCCGGTGGTTGAACAGGGTGCCCATGGCGGCGACGCCGACCGACTGGCCCAGGGTGCGAAAGAGCGTCATCGCGGCGGAGGCGACGCCCACTTCCCGGGTGGGGACGCTGTTCTGCGCGACGGTCATCACGTTCTGCCCCAGCAAGCCCATGCCGGTGCCCAGCAGGGCCATGAAGAGCGCGGCGGCCAGGCGTGAGGTGCCGGTGCCCACGTGCGAGAGCAGCAGGGTGCCGGTGAGCATGGCGGCCGAGCCGCCGATCTGGAGGGCCTTGTAGCGGCCGGTGCGGGCGACGGTGCGGCCCGAGAGCTGGGAGGCCAGCACCAGGGCGCCGAGCATCGGCAGCAGCAGCAGGCCGGAGCCGGTCGCCGAGACGCCGTGCACGGCCTGCTGGTAGAGCGGGAGGTAGAGGACCGCGCCGAACATCACGAAGCCGTTGGTGAAGCTCAGGACGGCCATCAGGGAGAAGTTGGGGCTGCGGAAGAGGTGCGGGGGCAGGACCGGCTCGGTGGCCCGTGCCTGGGCGGCGACGAAGCCGGCCAGGGCCGCGGCGGACAGGACGGCCAGGGACACGATCGTCCCCGAGCCCCAGGCGTGCCGGACCCCGCCCCAGGTGACCACCAGCACGAACGACACGATGCACAGGACCAGCAGCACCGCGCCCAGGTAGTCGATGTGTGCCTTCTTGTGCCGGTCCGCCACCCGCACCAGGCGGGCGATCAGGACCAGGGCGAGGGCACCGACGGGCAGGTTGACCAGGAACGCCCAGCGCCAGCCGACGGAGTCGGTGATGCCGCCGCCGATCAGCGGTCCGGTGATCATGGAGAACACCATGACGCTGGTGATCATGCCCTGGTAGCGGCCGCGTTCGCGCGGCGGGATCAGCTCGCCGACGACCGCCATGACGCCGACCGCGAGCCCTCCCCCGCCCAGGCCCTGGACGGTGCGGGCGGCGATCAACTCGCCCATGTCCCGGGTCAGTCCGCACAGCAGGGACCCGGTCAGAAAGACCGACATCGCCACGGCGAGCCACCGCTTGCGCCCGTACATGTCGCCGAGCTTGCCCCAGATGGGGATCGAGGCCGCGGCGGCCAGGGTGTAGGAGGTGACCGCCCAGGACAGGTAGGTGACGCCGCCGAGTTCGCCGGCGATCGTCGGCATCGAGGTCGCCACGATGGTGGTGCCCAGCGAGGAGGGCAGCATCGCGAGCAGCAGGGGTATCAGCGCGAGGCGTACGCTGCGCTGTCGGGGGCCGCGCCGGGTCCCCTCGGTTTCGCCCGGCGGCGCGTCCACGGGCTCCTCCTTCTGGCCGTCCCGCCTCATCTGATGCGCATCGTGGCCATCATGCCCCGCACGCCGTGCTCGAACATGTGGCAGTGGTAGAGGTAGTTGCCGCGGTAGGTGTCGAACACGGCCTGGAGCGTGACGGTTTCGCCGGGGGCCAGGAACACGGTGTCCTTCAGGCCGCTCTCCGCCGCCTGCGGGGGCCGTCCGCCGCGCTCCAGGACGCGGAACTGCACCAGGTGCAGGTGGAAGTTGTGCTCGGCGCGCGCGTTGGCGTTGGTGACCGTCCAGATCTCGCTGGAGTTGAACCGGATGTCGGCGTCCACCCGGTGGGGGTCGTACACCTTCTCGTCGATGTAGGCGCCGGGGTGTTCGCCGCCCTCGTCCATGCGCAGCACCACCTCGCGCCGCACGTCGGGGCGGGGCAGCGGGGGCAGGGTGCGCAGCCGGGCGGGTATCTCGCTGGGGTCGTGGGCGGTGCGCACCACGTCGAAGCGCAGCACCTCGCCGATCTCGCCTGCGGGTCCGGTGCCGGTGGTGTTGCGCAGTACCACGCTGCTGCCGAGCGGGTAGCGGGAGAAGTCGACGATGACGTCGGCGCGTTCGCCGGCGCTCATCGTGATGCGGTCGGTGGTGTGGGGGGCGGTGAGCAGGCCGCCGTCGGAGCCGATCTGCACCAGCGGGCCGTCGTCTGCCAGGCGCAGTTCGAAGCGACGCTGGTTGGAGGCGTTCAGCAGGCGCAGCCGGTACTTGCGGGCGGCGACGCGGAGGTAGGGGTAGGGCACGCCGTTGGCGAGGAGGGTGTTGCGGTCGCGGTCGCCCATCGCGTAGGCGAGCTGGCCCTGGGCGTCGAAGCGGGCGTCGCGCAGGGCGATGACGATCTCGTAGCGGCCCGCGGGCAGCGGCAGGGCGCGTTCGGTGGCGTCGGTGAGCAGGTAGGAGCCGGACAGGCCGCGGTAGACGTTCTCCGCCTCGAGGTGGTGGGCGTGGTCGTGGAACCACAGCGGGGCGTGCGGCTGGCGGTTGGGGTAGTGGTAGACGCGGTCCGTGCCGGGCTCGATGAGGTCCATCGGGTCGCCGTCGCTGTCGGGGCGGACCGCGGCGCCGTGCAGGTGGACGGCGGTGGGCACGGTGAGGCGGTTGCGCTGGCGGATGATGACGGGACGGTGGGTGCGGGCCCTGATGACGGGTCCGGGGAAGTGTCCGTCGTAGGTGAGGACGTCGCTCTGGATGCCGGGCAGGATCTGTGCCCGGGCGGGTTTCATCGTCATCACGTACACGTCGGAGCGGCCGGTGCGGGCCAGGGGTCTCTTCTCGGGCAGCAGCGGCATCGGGCGCCGGAACTTCTCCGGGACCCGGGGGTCTGCCGGGGTGCTGCCGGCCGGGGGCCGGGTGCGCAGGTGTGCGGCGAGCAGCGGGGTGAGTCCCGCGCCGGTCAGGGCCACTCCGGTGGTGGCGAGCGTGGCGCTGAGGGCACCGCGTCGTGTGATCATGGTTTCTCCGGGGCTCGGGGGCGGCTCGTGCGTCGGGTGCGGCGGCCGGCCGCTCAGCCGGTGCCCAGCTTGAATCCCACGCCGCGTACGGTGACGACCCACGCGCTGGCGCCGAGTTTCCCGCGCAGGCTGCTGACGTGGGTGTCGATGGTGCGGCGTGACCAGGAGTCGCCCCACACCTGCTGCAGGAGCTGCTTGCGCGGGATGACCGTGTCGGGCCGGCAGGCCAGCAGGTACAGCAGGTCGAACTCCTTGCGGGTCAGGGCCACCGGGTGCTCGTCCACGGTGACCTGGCGGGAGTCGACGTCGATGCGCAGCCGGCCGTGGTCCAGTTCCCTGGCGGCGGCGGGCTGCCAGCGGGTGCGGCGCGTCACCGCCTCGATGCGGGCGATGAGTTCCCGCAGCCCGTAGGGCTTGGTGACGTAGTCGTCGGCGCCGGCGTGCAGGCCGAGCACGCAGTCGAGTTCGGAGCGGCGGGCGGTGACGATGATGATGGGGACCCGGCTGACCTCGCGGATGGCGCGGCACACCTCCAGGCCGTCGAGGTCGGGCAGGTCGAGGTCCAGCAGGACCATCTCGGCGTCCTCGTAGGCCTGCAGGGCGGCGCTGCCGTGCCGGACGCCGACCGGGTCGTGGCCGTGGCGGCGCAGTTGGGCGGTCAGTGAGCCGGCCAGCGCGGCGTCGCCGTCCACCACCAGGATGCGCTGGCCGGTGGGTGTGCGGGCGGGTGCCGAGGGTCCCGGTTCGGTGGGTCCCTCGGCGTCGGGCACGGGGGCGAAGGGCTCCAGCAGTGCCGGTGACGGAATGTGGCTCATGCCTCCCCCGTGGAGTGTGCGGTGCCCGGGCGGGCCGACGGCCGGGTTCGGCGGGCGGCCCGGTGTGCGCGTGGTCGGGTGCCGTTGCGGCGGGGCTCACGGCTGGGTGCGGGGTCCTTCCAGGGGCCGGCCGGGGTCCAGGACCCATGCCGATTCGTGCCGGGTGAAGCCCAGGCGCGGGTAGTAGCCGGCGGCCGCCGGGGCCGACAGGAGCACCACCTTGGCCTCGGGGGCCTCGCGCCGGGTGGCCTCCATGAGGGCGGTGCCCACTCCCGAGCGCTGGTGGCGGCGGATGACGGCGATGTCGCTGAGGTAGGTGACGTAGGAGAAGTCGGAGATGCTGCGGGCGATGCCGATGAGGGTGCCGTCGGTGTCCCGGGCGATGACGACGAGGTTGGCCTGGCGCACCATCGCGGCCATCCGTGCGCGGTCCTGGACGGGCCGGCGCTCGCCCAGGCCCGACTGGTGGTAGACCGCGAGGACGTCGTCCAGGGCGAGGTCCGTGCCGTTGACGCGTTCAGTCTTCCAGCTCATCGAGCTTCTCCAATCGCCGGCGTACGACGTCGTGGTGGACGAGGAAGCGTTCGGGCCGCAGCTCTTCGCGCAGGGTGACGCCTTCGGCGGCCAGGGTGTCCGCGAAGGGGGTGCCGGTGGCCGCCGTCCGGTTCGCGGCGGCCTGTGCCGAGCGGTAGGCCCGCTCGCGCTCGGTGCCGTCGCCCAGGAGGTCCACCAGGACCGCCGAGCTGTGGATGAGGCCGTGGGTGCGGTCCAGGGCGGCCCGCATCCGGTCGGGGTGGATGCGCAGGCAGGCCACCAGTTCCTCGGCCCGGGTGGCCTGGAAGTGGGCGACGCTGAGGCTGTCGGGCAGGATGACGCGCTCCACCGACTGGTGGGCCAGGTCGCGTTCGTGCCACAGGGCGACGTCCTCCAGCGCGGTGGTGGCGTAGCCGCGCAGCAGGCGGGCCAGGCCGCAGAGCCGTTCGCTGGTGGTGGGGTTGCGTTTGTGGGGCATGGCGCTGGAGCCCTGGTAGGCGCTGGCGCGCTGTTCCTCGACCTCGGCGACCTCGGTGCGCTGCAACAGGCGCAGTTCCAGGGCGATCTGCTCGACGCAGGCGCCCAGGGCGGCGACGGCCTGCACCAGTTGGGCGTGCCGGTCGCGGGCGACGACCTGGCTGGGTGCCTCTTCGATGCCCAGGCCCAGTGACTGGCACACGTACTGTTCCACGAAGGGGTCGATGAGCGCGTAGGTGCCCACCGAGCCGGAGATCGTGCCGACCGCGACGGCTTCGCGGGCCGCGGCCAGCCGGTGCAGGGAGCGGTCGACGGCGAAGGCGTAGCCGGCGAGTTTGTGGCCGAAGGTGGTCGGTTCCGCGTGCACGCCGTGGGTGCGGCCCACCATGAGGGTGTCCCAGTGCTCCAGCGCCCTGGTCACCAGGGTGCGGCGCAGGCGGCGGGCGGCCGTGTCCAGCAGGTCGCAGGCCTTGGCCAGGGTGTGGCCCAGGGCGGTGTCGACCAGGTCGTAGCTGGTCATGCCCAGGTGGACCCAGCGGGCCGAGGACTCGGGGATGTCCTCGCAGTAGGCGGCGAGGAAGGAGAGGACCTCGTGGTCGCGTTCCTTCTCGATCTCGGCGACGCGGTGCGCGAGCGGCACCGGGGCTCGGCGCATGTCCTGGACGGCGTCCTCGGGTACGCGTCCCAGGCGGACCTGTGCCTCGGTGGCGAGGATCTCGACGCGGACCCAGGTGGCATAGCGGGACTGGTCGGAGAAGAGATCCGCCATCTCGGGCAAGGTGTATCGGGGAATCATGCAACGACCTCTGTTCTCCGGTTGTCAGTACGCCTCGAAGTACTCGCGCTGTTCCCATGCGGTGACCTGGCCGTCGTCGGTGCCGGTCGTGGCGCGCCAGGTCTGGTAGCGGTGCAGTTCGCTCTCCTTGAGCTTGGTCAGGCAGGCGGTGAGGGGCCGGCCCAGGAGTTGTGCGGCGCGTCCGGCGCCGAAGGCGGCCAGGGCGTCCTCCAGGGACTGGGGCACGGTTTCGACGGCGGTGCCGGGGCGTTGGCCCGTCTCGGGTCCGGCGGTTCCCTCCAGGCCTTCCAGGCCGGCGAACAGCTGGGCGGCGATGGCGAGGTAGGGGTTGGCGCACGGTTCGGCGCTGCGGTTCTCGATGTGTGCGCCGGTGCCGGCGCCGACCAGGCGGAGCATGACGCTGCGGTCCTCCACGCTCCAGTCCAGGCGGGTGGGGGCCAGCGCGTGCCGGGAGTTGAGTCTGCGGTAGCCGTTGACGGTGGGCACCGACAGCAGGAACAGCTCGCGGCTCCAGGCCAGCAGGCCCTCGGCGTAGGCCTTGGCGTGGGCCGAGGGGCCGCCGGCGGGTCCTTCGGCGGCGAAGAGGTTGCGTCCGGTGGCCCTGTCGTACACGGACTGGTGCAGGTGCCAGCCGCTGGGGTCGAAGGCGTCCAGGCGCGGCTGGGACATGAAGGAGGCGTGGTGGCCGCGCCGGGCGCACCAGCGTTTGGTGGTGGTGCGGAAGAGCAGCATCGCGTCGGCGGTGTCCAGGGCGGACATCGGGCTGAAGGTGGATTCGACCTGGCCGGGGCCCGATTCGTGTTCCATCGAGCGCAGGGGCAGGCCCAGTGCGCGCAGGTGCTGGGCCAGGGGGTCGGTGATGTGGGCCACGGAGTCGTAGCGGGCGTCGAGGTTGAACTGGTAGCCGGCGTTCAGGGGTGCCACGTGTGGGGCGCTGCCCTGCAGTCCGAAGCCGTTGCCCTGGTTGCCGGGTGCGTCGTCGAGCAGCCGGGTGAGGTACCACTCGACCTCCAGGCCCACCACGGGGTCGTAGCCGTGTGCGGTGTAGGCGGCGTCCAGGCGGCGCAGCACGGCGCGTGAGGAGAGCGGGTGCGGGGTGCCGTCGCGCAGGTGTTCGTCGCCGATGACCCAGGCGGTGCGCGGTTCGGTGCCGGGCAGCAGCTGGAAGGTCAGCGGGTCGGGCACCAGGAGGAAGTTGCCCGCGCCGGCGAGTTCTGCCACGCCCAGGCCGGGTTCGCCCAGGAAGTCGACGGCGATGGCGTGGCCGGTGTCGAAGAGGAAGGGGCCGGGGCTGAAGTTCATGCCGTTGCGCAGGACCGAGCGGAAGGTGTCGGGGGTCAGTGTCTTGGAGCGGGCCAGGCCGTGCGGGTCGGAAAAGACCAGGCGGACGAAGTCGATCTGGTCGAGGTCGGCCTCGATCTGCTCGGCGGCGGCGAACTGTTCCTGGCTCCACAGCCCGTGGTCGGCGACGAAGGAGGGCGTGCCGACGGCGTCCTGGGCGGACACGGAGCGCCATGACCGGGTGTACATGGGTTCAGGGGGTCCTTTCGGTGGCGGGGACGAGGGCGTGCTGCGCGCGGGGCGGGGGCAGCGCTCCGAGCTCCGCCTCCAGGCGCTGGGCGACGGTGAGGACCAGGGCGTCGGCGCCGACGGGCCCCACGAGCTGGATCCCGGCCGGCAGTCCGGAGCCGGTCAGGCCGGCCGGCAGGGTCACCGCGGGCTGGCCGGTCATGTTGAAGGGGTAGGAGGCCGGTGACCAGGCCAGCCAGAGCAGGTCGCGGGGGTCGGCCGCCCAGGGCGGGGCGATGGCGCCGATGTCGAACGGTTCGATGGGGACGGTGGCCATGGCCAGCAGGCCGTAGCGGCGCATCACCGAGCGCAGTGTGGTGCGCAGTTGCTGGCGGACTCCTTCGGCGTGGAGCAGGGCGGTGCCGCTCAGGGAGCGTCCGTGGCGGACGATTTCGAGGCGGCCCGGGTCGCACCGCTCGTCGTCCTGTGGTGGTGTGCCGGCCGCCTCGGCCGCGGCCAGGATGTCGACGAGGGCCGGGTAGAGGTCCTGGCAGCGCACCTCGATGCGCTCGACGCGGTGTCCCTGGCCGCGCAGGGCGGCCATCGCCTCTTCGGTGACCTTGCGGATCTCGTCGGTGGTGCCTTCGTACTCGATCCATCCGATGGGCCGCGAGCGGGTGTTGTGGGGGCGGTCGATGGAGCCGAGTCCGGAGTCGGGGTCGGCGGGGTGGGGTCCGGCGATGACGTCGGCCAGGGCGGCCGCGTCGGCGACGGTGCGGGCCAGGGTTCCCTGGTGGGCCAGCCGGTCGAGGCCGCTGGGCACGTAGGGGACGCGTCCGTAGGAGGGTTTGTAGCCGGCCACGCCGCAGAACGCCGCGGGGATCCGGATGGATCCTGCCCCGTCGGTGGCCAGGGCGCCCTCGCCGAGGCCGGCGGCCACGGCGGCGGCGGCTCCGCCGCTGGAGCCGCCCGCGGTGCGGTGGGGTGCGTAGGGGTTGGCGGTGGGCGGGGCGAGGGGGCCAAGGGTGGAGGCGCTCCAGCCGTACTCGGACGTCGTGGTCTTGCCGATGATGACGGCGCCGGCCGCCCGCAGCCGGGCGACGGCCGGGGCGTCCTGGCGGGCGCGCCGGTTCTCCAGCAGGGAGCCGCGGGTGGTGGGCAGGTCGCGGGTCTGCAGCAGGTCCTTGACCGAGACGGTGACGCCCAGCAGCGGGGCGCCGCGCCAGGCGTCGTCGCCGCGTTCGCGGATACGCCGGTCGGCCTGTTCGGCCGCCTGGAGGGCCTCGTCGCCGGCGGCGGTGACGAACGCGCCCAGTGTGTCCTTGGTGCGTACCGCGTTCAGGACGTCCTGGACGTGTGCGGTGACGGTGGTCTGCCCGCGGCGCAGTCGTCGGGTGAGTTCGCCGATGCCCGGGGCGGTCATCGTGGGGCGCCCGGGGGGCCGGGGCGGGCCGCGTCGTTGCCGGTGATGGTGCGCCAGTGCCATGCGGCGTCGAACGCGGTGACCTGTGCCGGCGCCCCGGCGGCGGCCAGTTCGGCGGCCAGGGTGGTGGCGCGGGCCACGAAGCGGGAGGCCCGGTGGGCGGCGAGCAGGTCCGCTTCGTCGAAGGGGGTGCCCGCGCAGCGCAGCAGGCGCAGGTCGACGAAGCCGTTGAAGGTGCGTCCGGCGACCTCGACGGGCTGGGGGGAACGGATGGAGAACCGCACCTGGTTGGTGACGTGCCCGTGGTGGTGCTGGTCGGAGAAGAACGCGATGTCGGGGATGGTGGGCGGTACGAAGTGGTCGCGGGCCACCACGGCGGGGTGCCGGGGCAGGTTGCCGGGCACGAAGTGCCAGGAGTTGTACTGCATGCGCGAGGACATCGCCCAGGCGGCGTCGGCCGTCGCCTGGGCCGAGCCGCCGAAGTGGGCGTGCGCCTGGGGGCGGGGCACCACGCAGCAGAAGTAGCGGGTGATGTCCCAGCCGCAGATCTCCGCCCAGCTCTCCGTGCGCAGGGCGCTGATCAGGGCGGGCAGGGAGCGCATGCCGCGGCTCATGGCGAAGTCGGCGGAGAAGACCTCGGCGACGGCCGCGACGCTCTGGTGGACGAGCGCTTCGAGACCGCTGCCGTAGGGGCCGTGCGGGTCGGCGAGCCATTGCGGGTCCACAGCGGCGCTGTGGCCCAGTTCGTCCAGGGTGGTGCCGCTCAGCGGGAGGCGTTCGGCCAGGCGCCGGCTGATCTGTTCGTCGCGCCGGCGGACGGCGTCGGTGTCGGTGTCGGCGGCGATGCGTTCCACCTTGTGCATCAGGGTGCCGTGGATCTCGCGGTAGAGCGGCGCCTGCCGCAGCACCTGCCGGCGGCGGGCGCCCAGGGCCTCGGCGAGGGTCTTGAGGTCCTCCACGCGGTGCGAGGCGGCGGGGGCGACCGGCCGGCCGGGGACGCTGTTGTAGGAGCGGCGGATGCGTTCGAGCATGGCCGCGACGTGGTCGATGCTGACCTGGGTGCCGTTGGCCTCCTCGATGCGGCCGAAGCCGGCCGAGCGGATGAGCAGGGTCAGGCTCACCACCAGCTGGACGTCGTGGTCCGACCACAGTTCCAGGGGCAGTTGCTGCAGGCTGCTCAGGACGCAGTCGGGGTGGCCCGGCCACAGGGTCTTGCCGGTGAGGCTGTTCTGCTCCCGGAAGTTGGTGTACTGGCGGTGCTCCTGGTAGAGGACGAAGGGCGCGGTGCGCAGGGCTGCTTCCTTGGCCTGTTCCAGGAGTTCGTCGCGGCCCTTGTCGCCCTGGCGCTCCAGGAAGGCGCGGCAGTCGGCCAGGGTGCGGGCGGTGCGGGCGGCGGCGCGGCCCATTTCGGCGTGGTAGGCGCGGGCGGCCTGCAGCGACCAGGGCACGCGCAGCACCCCGCCGGCCAGTTTCCCCCGGTCCAGGGGGCCTTGGGCGGGGCCGCGCAGGGCGATGCGGCCGGTGGCGGCCAGCGCCAGTTCGCCGATGAACACGGGCTCCTCGTCGGCCGCTTCGATGAGGTCGGGGGCCGGGCCGGGGTCTGTGGCGCGGGGGTCCGTGGCGTCGGTGTCCGTGGCGTCGGTGGTGTCCTGGCGCCAGGTCAGGTCCCACAGCGCGCGGAACGCGGCCTCCTCGGTGGTGCTCAGCGCCCGCAGTTGCACCTCGGGGGGTACGTGTCCGTCGAGGCTGAGCAGGATGTTCACGCAGGCGCGCAGGTCGCTGGCGGAGCGGGCCCGCTCCCAGACCCGGTCCAGGAGTGCGGGGAAGCCGGCGCCGTGCTCCCGCGCGCGGTCGGGTCCCACCGCGGTGCCCGCGGGGGTGCCCAGCCGGCTGGGGCGGCGGCTGATGCGTTTCCTGGCGTTGGCGGCGCGGCGGCTCTCGCGTTCGGCCGGGCCGCTCATGAGGGGTCCGCGGACAGGTCGATGTGGCTCCACAGGCCCGCGTCGGTGGGGTCCCAGTCCTCGTCGACGTAGATGCAGTCGACGGGGCACTCCAGGACGCAGGCGGGGCAGCCCGAGCACAGTTCGGGAATGATGATGACATCGAGACCGCGGTCGAATATGGCGCCGAACTCCTCGGGGCAGCTGCGCAGACAGCTGTCGCAGGTGATGCACTCCGAGGCTTCTATGCGGCGCGGTGGTTTCTTCCAGCTCTCGCCGCGAGTTCGCGCGGCGATCCGCTCGGAACGGGCGGATTTGGCCGCCGGCAATGCGTTCTCGCTCACGGAACACTCACCCTTCGGGTCGGTTCGAGACGCCCACATCGTTACGACGGGGTCTCGACCTCTCCATGAGCTTCGGTGGTGGCTTGCTCGACTGCTTTGTTCAACCGGAGAATTGCCCGGTTGAACAGTGATGATCGCCCCGATTGTGTCGCGCCGGGAAATAGCCTGGGCCCCCGACCACGAACAGGAGCAGCCACGATGCCCGCGACACCGGCGCCGAAACTGATGACGTTCCTGACCTTCAGGAGGGAGGCCGAGGAAGCGCTGCAGTTTTACACCTCGCTCTTCGACAACTCCGAGGTGCACCGGATGATCCGGGCACGTGCCGGGGAGCCGGGGTGGGAGGAAGGGACGCTGCAGCACGCTCTCTTTACACTCGACGGGCAGATGTTCATGTGTACGAACATGCCTCCGCCGGGGGCCGTTGGATACGATCTTGCCCCGTGGGATTCGTATGAGTTCTCCCCCGCGACCGCGATATACGTGCAGTGCGAATCGGAAAGCGAATTCGATCTTTTCTACGCGGCTCTTTCCGAGAAGGGTGAGGTCATCATGCCGGCCGGCGGGTATGAATTCAGTGCCCGGTTCGCGTGGTTGACCGACCGGTTCGGGGTGTCGTGGCGCATCAATCTCGTACCGTCCCGGGGCGCGCGCGGGCGGTGAGCGGCCGGACGCGGCTGAGGCCGGCCCACCGATCACGGTGGCCGGCCTCAGCCGTGTCCGGGTCCGGTCAGCCCCAGGCGCCGGCCACCGCCTTGGTGGTCACGTTCAGGCGGTTGAAGAAGTTGGTCAGGGCGACCATGAGGGTCAGGGCCGCCAGGCCCTTCTCGTCGTAGTGGGCGGCGGCCCGCTCCCAGACGTCGTCCGGCACCGGGTCGCTGCGGTCCGAGAGCCGGGTGGCGGCCTCGGCCAGCTCCAGCGCGGCGCGCTCGGCGTCGGTGAAGTAGGTCGTCTCCCGCCAGGCGGCGACGGCGAACAGGCGCTCCTCGGTCTCGCCGGCCTTGCGGGCGCCGCGGGCCCCGGAGTCCACACAGGGGCTGCAGCCGTTGATCTGGCTCGCGCGCAGGTGGACCAGGTCCAGGGTCGTCTTCGGGACGCCACCGGAGTAGATCGCCTTGTACATGTCCTGCACAGGCTGGGTGGCGTCAAGGATCATCGCCGGGTTCTGCAGGCGCGCTTCCATGATTCTTCCTCTCTTGGATCACCATCTGACGCCGCTGTCGGGCAGCGTCACTTCTATGACGAACGGGGTCGGGTATGTGTGACAGCTGCAGGTCACAGGGGCTGCAGGGGTCTGGCGGGCGTTGTGGTGGAGGGGGCGCCGCGTCGCGGGGGATTGGACGCGGCGCCCCTTTTCCCTCCCGCGCGTCGGTCAGGTGCCGACGTCGACGCGGGCGGTCTGTGACGAGGGGCGCTCGCCGGGCTGCGGCGCCTCGTCCTCGGGGTGGCCCGGGCGCCAGATGCGCGGGCCGATGCTGAGGGAGAGGGCGGGGATGAGCAGGCTGCGCACCAGGAAGGTGTCCAGCAGGATGCCGATCGCGATGAGCAGGCCCTGCTGCAGCGAGGAGACGGTCGGGATGGCGGCCAGGACGCAGAAGGTGGCCGCCAGCACGACGCCCGCGCTGGTGATGACTCCGCCGGTGACGGTGAGGCCGGTCAGGGTGCCCTCGCGGTGGCCGCGCAGCTTGACCTCTTCGCGGACCCGGGCCATCAGGAAGATGGTGTAGTCCACGCCGAGGGCGACCAGGAACAGGAAGCCGATGAGCAGCAGTCCCCGGTCGATGCGCGGGTGGTCGATGGCGTGGAAGAGCAGTGAGGCGGCGCCGACGGCGGAGGCGTAGGAGATGACCACCGACGCCAGCAGGACGAGCGGGGCGACCACCGCGCGCAGCACCAGGACCAGCATGAGGAAGACGACCGCGAGGATCAGCGGGATCAGCAGCATCTCCTCGTCCTTCTGGGCGTCGGAGGTGTCGAGGACGATCGCGGTCTGGCCGCCCACGACGGCCTCGGCGCTCTCGCCTTGCGTCTTGTCCAGTGCGGTGCGCATCCGCTCGACGGTGTCCTTGGCCGCCGCGCTGTCCGGGGCGTCCTCGAACACGGCGGTCAGGTGGGTCCAGCCGCCCGCGGTGCGCCGGGTGGCCGCGGACTCCACGCCGGGCACGTCCTTGACGGTCCGCAGGGCGGTGTCCGCTCCCGGGGCGGGCACGTAGATGTCGGCGGGTCCCGCGGATCCTGCGGGGAAGTGCTTGGCCAGGAGCTGCTGGCCCTCGACGGAGTCGACGCTCTTGGTGAACTGCTCGGCCTGGGTCTGGCCGGTCTCCACCGAGGTGGTGCCGATGGCCAGGACGGCCAGGACGCCCAGGGAGGCGGCCCAGACCACGCGGGGCCTGCGGCCCACGGCCTGTGCGACGCGGGCCCAGGCGCCGTGCTCCTTCTCCACGCTCGCGTCGTAGCCCGGGGTGTGGCGCGGCACGAAGGGCCAGAACGTCCAGCGGCCCAGGATGACCAGCAGGGCGGGCAGCAGCGAGGTCATCGCCAGGAACACCACCGCGATGCCGATGGCCACGACCGGGCCCAGGCCCTGGGTGGAGTTCATGGAGCCGAAGGCCAGGCAGAGCGTGGCGACGCCCACGGTGGCCGCGGAGGCGGCAAGCGCCGGCAGGGAGCGGCCCACGGCGATCTGCATCGCCTCGTGCCGGTCCTCGTGGCGGTGCAGTTCCTCGCGGTAGCGGGCGATGAGCAGCAGGGCGTAGTCGGTGCCCACGCCCACGCACAGGATCATCAGGATGTACGCGCTGAGCCCGTTGACGAGCAGGCCCGCGTGTTTGGCCAGGAGGTAGACCACGCCGCTGGCGACCTGGCTGGCCAGGAAGACGGTCAGCAGCGGGACCAGCCACAGGACGGGGCTGCGGTAGGTCAGCAGGAGCAGCAGCGCGACGACGGCGAGGGCCGCGCCGAGCAGTGCGCCGTCCATGCCGCTGTAGACGTCGGCGAAGTCCCGCACGCTGCCGGCCTCGCCGGCCACCCGGATGTCCAGGCCCTGGGGTGCGCCCTTCTTGACGATGTCCTCGGAGTCGCCGACGGCGTCGGTGAGCACCTTGTTGTCGCTGGGGCTGGTGCGCAGCGGGTAGCTGAGGAAGGCGGCCTTGCCGTCGCCGGAGATCTCGGCCCTGGCCACGTCGCCGACGGCGACGTCGTCCTGCAGGGCGGTGCGGTCCGCCGCGATCTTGTCCCGGTCGGCGTCGGTGAGTCCGCCGCCGCGGGCGTAGATGATGATGGCGGTGCTGCTGTCCTTGTCGGCGAAGTGTTCCTCGGCCAGCTTGACGGCCTGGGTCGACTGGGCGCTGGAGGGCAGCCACGTCTCGGGGTCGTTGTCCTGTACGTCTCCCAGCTTGGCCGCCAGGGATCCGCCCGCGAAGATCAGCACCAGCCAGATCACGAGCACGGCCCACTTGGAGCGGCGACCGCTGACCATGCGGGCATAGCGGGTCAAGAAACCGGCTGCGGCGCCCGGACTGTCACTGTGGGTGTCTGGTCGACGTCGTAGCGTTGTCATGAATGCTCGCAAAGGGTCAGGGAGCCTGCTCTCGACAGCTCCGGTCCGTATCCGGGAGAGAGTGCGGGGAGGGGCGCGGCGCCCCGGTGAGGCCTGCGGCCGCATCCCGTCACACGCGGGTGGTCCCGTTCGTCACTGCTATGACGCCCGGCAGCGCGAAGATGTGACAGGCGTTTGTCACACACCGACCGGGATCGAAGGGGACGACGGTGGTCATGCAGGAAAACGAACGGTTGGCGCGTGCGTTCGAGGAGAAGCGTCCGCGGCTGCAGGCCGTGGCCCACCGCATGCTCGGGTCGACCGATGAGGCCGAGGACGCCGTGCAGGAGGCCTGGATCAGGCTGCACCGCACCGAGACCGACAGCGTGGAGAACCTCGACGGCTGGCTCACCACCGTGGTGGGCCGGGTCTGCCTGGACATGCTCCGCGCCCGCAACCGCCGCGAGGAGTTCCTGGCCGAACACGCCGAGCCCGCGGGCGAGCCCCGCACCGAGGAGACCTCCGACCCCGAGCAGGCGGCCGTGCTGGCCGACTCCGTGGGCCTGGCGATGCTGGTGGTCCTGGACACCCTCGACCCCGACGAGCGGCTCGCCTTCGTCCTGCACGACACGTTCGCCGTGCCGTTCGCCGACATCGCCGCGATCATCGGGCGCAGCCCGGCGGCCACCCGCCAGCTGGCCTCCCGGGCCCGCCGGCGCGTGCACGGCGCCTCTCCCCTGCCCGACCTGCAGCGCCAGCACAAGCTCGTGGACGCCTTCCTGACCGCCGCCCGCAGCGGCGAGTTCGAGCGGCTGCTGACCCTGCTGGCCCCCGACGCCACCATGCACGCCGACGACACGGCGGTGCGCATCGGGGCCGCGCCGCTCACCGAGGGCGCCCAGGGCGTGGCGAGCATCTTCTCCGGCGGCGCCGAGGCCGCCCGCATCGCGCTCATCGACGGGTCGGTGGGAGCCGTGTGGCAGGCCAAGAAGCGCCCGATCGTGGTCTTCAACTTCACCATCGAGGACGGGAAGATCGCCGCCATCGACCTGGTGGCCGGGCCCGAGCGGCTGAGGGAACTGGACATCGTGGTCCTGGACGGCTGAACGTCCCCGGCGGCCGGGTGCCGTGCGACCGGGCGTCCCGGGCGGCCGGGTGCCGTGCGCGGTCAGCTCCCGGGGCCGCCGTGCGCGGCGGCGCCCGGCAGCAGGCACTCCTCGAAGAACGCCAGGGCCCGCAGGTGATAGGCGCGGGCCGCCCAGCCCAGGCTGATGTTGTGTCCCGCGTCCGGCTGCCGCTCCAGCAGGACGCGGGGCGCGGCGCCGAAGCCGGCCGCCAGGGCGGCCAGTTCGGCCTCCTCGCGGCGCCACCACAGCTCGTGCTCGGCGAAGGTGACCCGTACCGGCACCCGCACCCGGGGGGCGAGCCGGTCGAACTCGCGCGGCCAGGACGCGAGGTCGGCCGCCTCCCGCGCGGGCATCGGCGTGAGCAGGCCCGCACCGGTGCGGAAGGTGCCCGGCGGGTACAGCCGCAGCGGCCCCCAGTGCCGGCGCCGGTCCCCGGGGCGGCCGTGGCGCACGTCGTCCTCGGCGTCCGGGGCGTAGCGCCGCCCGCAGCCCGAGATGTCCAGGCCGAGCAGCCGCTCGCCGCTCCCGGCGTGCGCGGCGGCCGACAGGGCCAGCTTGGCGCCGAAGGAGTGTGCCAGCAGGAAGACGCCCGCTCCCACGGGGTGGCGGCGGGCGAAGTCGGCCAGTGCCGCGCGCAGCAGCGGGGTCTGCTCGGCGATGCCGAGGCCGTCCGGCAGTGCGGCGGCGGAGCGTCCGTAGCCGGGCCGGTCCACCGCGAGGACCGTGTAGCCGAGGCGGGCCCCGAGCCGCAGCAGGGACAGCTCCGGGCGGGCCGGTCCGTCGAAGTAGCCGGCGCTCGTGCCGCCGCCGTGCACCGCCACGACCAGGGCGCGCGGGTCGCCGTCCGCGGGTTCGCCCAGCAGGGCGGACAGGGCCAGTCCCGCCGCGTCCAGGACGATGGCGCGCACGGAGCCCGCGGGCTCCGTGTGCCGCGGGCCGGACCCGGCCGCCCCCGAGGCCGTGGCCGTGCCCACTACGCGGCGCGCTCCCGGCCGAACCAGCGGCCCAGCGCGCCGGCCAGGCCGCGCGGCGAGCCCTGGCCCGTCCACACCACGTGGCCGTCGGGCCGCACCAGGACCGCGTCCAGGCCGGCCAGGACGTCGGTGGCGCCCTCGGCCGGCTTGGCGGCGGCCGTCACCACTTCCACGCGGCCCGCCCAGCCGGCGGCGACGGCGCGCACCTCTGCGTCGTCGGCCAGGTCGAGCAGCACACCGCGTGCCGCGTGCAGGAGGCGTGCGGTGTCGCTCTCGCCGTCGGCGCCGGTCAGCGGGCGCTTGGCCAGGCGGCAGCCGAGCAGCGGGTGGGCGGGGCCCGTGTCCGCACCCTCTGTGCCGGGGTGGGGGGTGTGGACGTCGTAGCGGATGTCGAGGTGGCTGACGATGCCCGCGAGGTGCTGCTTGACCGCGTCGTGCTCGATGAGTTCGGCGAACAGGGCCCGCAGCGGGTCCGACTGCTCGCCGCCCAGGAACACCGTCCCCTGGGCGCGCGTGTTCATCAGCAGCCGCTGTCCGACCGGGTGCCGTTCCGTGTGGTAGGTGTCCAGCAGGCCGGGCGGGGCGGTGCCGCGCACCGTGGCGGCCAGCTTCCAGCCCAGGTTGACCGCGTCCTGCACGCCGGTGCTCAGCCCCTGGCCGCCGGCCGGGAGGTGGATGTGCGCCGCGTCGCCCGCCAGCAGCACCCGGCCGCGCCGGTATTGGCCGACCTGGCGGGTGGCGTCGCTGAAGGAGCTCACCCACCGCGCGCTGCCGGCGCTGATGTCCTCGCCGGTGATGTGCTGCCAGGCGGTGGCGACCTCGGCGAAGGTGACGTCGTCGTCCCGGTCGCGGGCCGGCACGCCGTGCGGGCAGACGATGACGCGGTCCACGCCCGGGGCCAGCGGCGCCGCCATCACCATGCCGTGCGGCAGCCGTTCGCCCAGGAAGCGGGGCTTGAGGCCGCAGCCCACGACGTCGGCCAGGAACATCGTGCGGCTGGCGGGCAGTCCGGGGAAGTCGAAGCCGGCCGCCCTGCGGATGCTGCTCTGCCCGCCGTCGCAGCCCACGAGGTAGGCGGCGCGCAGCTGCCGGGTGCCCTCGGGGGTCGCGACGGTGACCTCGACGTGGTCGCCGTCCAGGAAGCCCTCGGCCAGGCCCAGCACGTCCCAGCCGCGCCGCAGGTCCGCGCCGAGTTCCCGCGCCCACGCCTCCAGGACGGCCTCGGTCTGGTCCTGCGGGATCCCGCGGGCCCCGAAGTGCGCGTCCTCCAGCGCGGTGTAGTCGAACTGCACCCCGCCGAAGTGGCCCACGGGGCTGACCGCGAGGCTCTCGCCCTGCCCGAACCGCGGCAGCAGCCCGCGCTGGTCGAAGACCTCCATGGCCCGGGCGGTGAAGCCAAGACCGCGGGACTGCCCGGTCGGCTCCGCCAGCCGCTCGACGACGGTGACCCGGGCCCCGCCCAGGCGCAGTTCGCCCGCGAGCATCAGCCCCGCCGGCCCGGCGCCGACCACGATGACGTCGGTGTCCAGCGCTGTCCCTGCCATGTTGTCCTGCCTCTCCTCGCGCGGATCGTCCTCTGTTTCGTTCGCCCGCAGGCGCTCGTGCGGCACGCCGGTGGTGGACAGGGCCGGGCCGGATCAGGTCAGTGCGGGGCGCCGAACCAGCGCTCCAGCACGGCCGCCAGTTCCTGGGCGCCGCCCGGATCCGCGCTCGCCCCCGCCCACACCACGTAGCCGTCCGGCCGCACCGCGACGGCACCGACCCCCTCCAGCTCCCCCGCCCCGCCGCCCGGCTCCGGGCGGGCCGCCACCAGGTCGATCCGGTCGGCCCACCGCTCCCCCACCACCGGCACCCGGCCCTCGAGTCCCAGCAGCAGCCCCCGCCCCGACCGGAGCAGTTCGAGGGTGGTGCAGGTGGCGCTGGACACCCGCAGCCGGGCGTGCGGCAGCCGCAGGCCCACCAGCGGATGGGCTCTCCCGCAGGTGGCGTAGCGGATGTCGAGGCCGCTGACCATTGCGGCCAGGCGGGTGCGCGCCTCCTCGTGCGGCACCAGCTCCGCGAGGAGGGCGCGCAGCGGCTCCACCTCGCCACCGCCCAGCAGCAGCATCGCCTGGGCGCGGATGTTGGCGAGCACGGCGCTGCCCACGGCGTGCCGCTCGTCGTGGTAGGTGTCGAGGAGTCCCGGCGGGGCGTGGCCGGCCAGGACGGCGGCGAGTTTCCAGCCGAGGTTGAAGGCGTCCTGCAGCCCGAGGTTGAGGGCCTGGCCGCCGATGGGCATCTGGCGGTGCGCGGCGTCGCCCGCGTACAGCACGCGGCCGTGCCGGTACCGGGTGAGCTGGCGGTTGGCGTCGTCGAAGTGGTTGACCCACAGCGGGGTGCCGGCGCTGATGTCCTCGCCGGTCACCCGCTGCCAGGCGGCGGCCATCTCCTCGAACCCCGGCGGTCGGGTGCGCTGCCGTGCCCGGGCTCCGAACTCGTGGACCATCACCCGGGTCACGCCGTCGGGGCGGCGCGCGGCGATGGCCAGGCCGCCCGGCAGCCGCTGAAAGCGCCGGTCGGGGATGCGCAGGCCCTCGACGTCGGCGCGCAGCAGTTCGCGGGCGGCCTCCTGGCCGGGGAAGTCGGCTCCGGTCAGCAGGCGCACCGTGGAGTCCTGCCCGTCGCAGGCCACCAGGTAGCGGCCGCGCAGCCGCACCGGACGCCCGTCGCGGCCCACCGCCTCCGCCTCGACCGCCTCGCCGTCCTGGGCCAGGTCGAGCAGTTGCAGGCGGTGGCCGCAGCGGATGTCCGCGCCGAGCGAGAGCGCCCACTCCTCCAGCACCGACTCCGTCTTGGTCTGGGGCACCTTGTGCTGGCCGGGGTAGGCGCCGGGCAGCGTGAGGTCCAGGGGCACCCCGCCGAAGTGGCCGCGCGGCTCGGTGGGCGGGCTACCGATGTCGGTGAGCAGGCCGCGGCTGTCGAAGATCTCCATGGTGCGGGCGTGCAGGGTGGAGGCCCGTGATTCCTTGGTGGGGCGGTGGCGCTGCTCGACGACGGCCACCTGGATGCCGTGCAGGCACAGTTCGGCGGTGAGCAGCAGCCCCACGGGCCCGGCGCCGACGACGATGACCTGGGTCTCCATCACCTCGGTGCGGTCAGGGCCGGCTCCGCTTGCGGGCTGTGCGTGCGGCGCGGCCATGTCAGCGCTTCCGCTCCGCGTAGTCCTTGGCATGCCCCAGCGTGGCGCGGCTGTTGGTGCTCAGCGCGCTGTGCACGTAGGCGCGGGCGTCGGCGACGGTGGCCTGGTCGCCGAGGATCTTGGCGATGCCGGCGGTGTTGATCGACACGGTGTGCTGGGAGCTCGCCTCGATGGTGCCCGGGCCGGTGTCGGTGAACGTCCACACCCCGGTGTGCAGGGTCATCAAGGCGGGCAGGGTGACCTGCTTGTAGGCGATTGTGCGGGGGTCGGGGACGACCCGGTAGGACTTGGTGGTGTGCACCGAGCCGTCCTTGGCGCGGGTCTCCATCTCCAGGATCTGCAGCCCCTGGGCGGGTTCCTCGAAGCGGACGGTGGCCACGTGCGGCAGCCGTTCGGGCCAGCGGCCGGCCTCGTTGACGAAGTCGAAGGCGTCCTGCGCGGAGCCGTTGATCTCCACGGTGTCGGTGAAGGAGAAGAGCAGTTGCTCGCTCTCGGCGGCGTGGGCGCGCTGGACGTTCTCCCGCAGGGCCGCGAGCTCGGAGGTGCTGTTGGTGTCCACGGCCCGGTCGATCCACCGCAGGTCCTGCGGGTCGTCGTCGATGGCCCGGTAGTCGTGCAGCAGGCGGACCCGGGAGCGGTCCTGGCCCAGCGGCTCCACGATCCAGGTGCCGCTCATCGCGGCGACCGGCGCGGTGGTGACCTCCTGGCAAAAGACGATGCGCAGGCCTTCGGGGTCCAGGGTGCGGCGCGATGTCCAGTTCTTGGCCTCGCCGTTGGCGGTGGCCCAGATGTGGATGCGTTCCTCGTGCTCGCCCGTCTCCTGGCGTTCGACGTGGATGGTGGGCGGGAAGATCTGCGGCCAGTGGCGCACGTCCGCCAGCAGGCGGTAGATCGTGGCCGCGGGCGCGCCGATGGTGATCTCGTGCTCGACCTGACGCGTCGTCATGAGAGCTGCTCCTTGTCCGGGGCGGTCAGAAGTTGCCGAGTCCGCCGCAGACGTTCAGGGCCTGGGAGGTGAGGGAGGCGGCGGTGTCGGAGGCCAGGTAGCCGACCAGGCCGGCG
>NZ_JBVIXD010000018.1:0-89685 GCF_055593965.1 Streptomyces sp. NPDC040622
CCCACCCCCCCCCCCCCCCCCCCCCCCCCCCCCCCCCCCCCCCCCCCCCCCCCCCCCCCCCCCCCCCCCCCCCCCCCCCCCCCCCCCCCCCCCCCGGCCCTGCCGCTTCGCGGCTTCGTCGGGCGATGGGCCAACTGTTCATCGTGCTGCTCGGCCGCCACCTCGGCTGGTTCGCCCTCTCCTGCCGCTCGGGTGGCTCGCTCGGGGTGTCACTGCCCGCGCCACTCCTGCTCCTGGCACCCGGAGCAGGGATGGCGGTCGTCCGCTGCAGGCAGTGCAAGCACCGTCAGGCCTTCCGTACCCGCACCGGTCGCACCGGCCCCGTGCTCTCCCGCTCGATGAGCCGTGGCAACGGCACCTGCACCGTCGCCGCGGGACCGTCGTCGAGCAGGGCCAGGAGCTCGCGGGCCGCCGTGCGGCCGAACGACACCGTGTCCCGGGACAGGGCCGTCAGCCACGGATGCACCATGCGGCACAGCGCCGAGTCCTCCCAGGCGACCACCGAGACGTCGTCGGGGACCGCGAAGCCCAGGGAGGACGCGGCGGCGACGCCGGCGACGGCCATCACGTCGTTGTCGTACACGAGCGCCGTCGGCGGCTCCGTGGACTCCAGGACCCGGCGGGTCACCGCGGCGCCCTCCGCGTCCGAGTAGTCCGTCGTCACCGAACGCACCCCCGAGAGGCCGCGGCCCGTGGCCTCGACGCGCAGCGTACGGATGCGGCGCTCGGTGTGCGCGAGCCCCCGCAGGCCGGCGATGTGCACGATGCGGCGGTGACCCAGCGCGTGCAGATGGCCCACGACCGACGCCATCGCGCCCGCGTCGTCCGCCCACACCGTGGAGAGTCCGGGGTGCCCCGCGTCCGGGTCCGGCACCCCGCCCGTCACCACCGCGGGCAGCCCGAGCGCGTCCAGGAGTGCGGGGCGGGGGTCGTCCGTGCGCGGGTCCACCACCAGGACGCCGTCGACCCGGTGTTCGGCCCACCAGCGGCGGTAGACCGCGCACTCGGCCTCGACGTCCTCCACCACCTGGAAGAGCAGGCCCAGGTGCCGTTCCGCAAGGACCTCCTGGATGCCCGAGATCAGCTGAAGGAAGAACGAGTCGACGCCCAGGGTCGCCGCCGGGCGTGCCACGACCAGGCCCACCGTCGCCGACCCCTCGCCGGAGAGGGCGCGTGCCGCCGTGCTGGGCCGCCAGCCCAGCTGTTCCGCGACCCTGCGCACCCGGTCGCGGGTGATGTCGGAGACGCCGGGCCGGTCGTTGAGCGCGAAGGAGACGGCGCTCTCGGAGACCCCGGCGCGGCGCGCGATGTCCTTCATGGTCGGCCGGCGCGCCGGTGACCGCTTGCCTTGCACCCGTTGCCCCTTTCCTGGCTCCCGTTTCCTGGCCCACGGATACTAATGCGCTTGAGCTGTCCGACTCTAAAGCGCATTAGTCATCTGCCGCAAGGCCTCCAACAGGCCGCTCTGACCTGCAAAGTTGGTCGGATGATCGACCGATCTTCGATTTCTTTCCCGCGAATCCATTGACTTTGCGCCACCGTTCCATGCAGGGTCTGCCTCGGCGTGGATTGCCCGGCTTGGACGGTTGCAGTCACCGCCGTCTCACGCTGGGCCGAGCAAAGGAGCCGTTTCACCGTGCGTATCTCCCGCATCCCCCGCAGAGCGGTCGCCGCAGGCGCCGTCCTCGCCGTCCTGCTGCCGTTGAGCGCCTGTGGCGACGGAGGCGACGACGGCGGTTCCACGGACGCGTCCGGGAAGATCGAAGGCGACATCACCTTCCAGACCTGGAACCTGAAGGCCAACTTCAAGCCCTACTTCGAGGGTGTGGTCGACGAGTTCGAGAAGAAGTACCCCGGTACGAAGGTCAACTGGGTCGACCAGCCCGGCGAGGGCTACGCCGACAAGATCAGCGCCGATGCCGCGGCGGGCACGCTCCCGGACGTCGTCAACGTCTCGCCCGACCTGGTCGCGCCGCTCGCCAAGGCGGGCATCGCCCTCGACCTCGGCAAGGCCGCGGGGAAGTACGAGAAGGAGTACCTGCCGGGCGCCTGGAAGAGCCACCAGATACCGGGCACGGACGGCACGTACGCCTTCCCCTGGTACCTCAACACCGGCCCGCTCTTCTACAACAAGCGCCTCTTCAAGGACGCCGGCCTCGATCAGGACAAGCCGCCGAAGACGTTCGGCCAGCTCTTCGACAATGCCCTGGCGCTGGCGAAGAAGAGCGACGGCAAGGTCGCCACGCTCGCCAACGTCCCCACCGTCGAGGACTTCGGCCGCTACGGCGTCCCGCTGATGAACAAGGAGGGCACCGGCTTTACGTTCAACGACGCCAAGGGCGTCGAACTCCTCACCAAGTACAAGGAGTTGTACGACGCCAAGGCGCTCGACGGGCAGGCGCTGACCGCCACCCCGGAGTCCACGGGCAAGAAGTTCCTCACCGAGGCCGTGGCCATGAACCCGGGCAGCGCGCTCGACCTGGAGAAGTTCAAGAAGGACGCGCCGAAGCTCTACGAGAACATCGGCATCACCCCGCAGATCAGCAACACCGGCAAGGACAACATGTACGTGATGGGCGTGATGGTGAACGCCCGCACCAAGCAGACCCCGGCCGCCGTCGCCTTCGCGCACTTCGTCACCGACGCCCGGCACCAGATGGAGTTCGCCAAGAAGGTCGCGATCTTCCCCAGCACCAAGGGCTCCCTCGACGACCCGTACTTCACCAAGCAGGACGGCAAGGAGGAGACCCGGGTCCGCGTCGCCGCCGCGAAGTCCATCAAGACCGCGGTGAACTACACGCCCGTGCTGTTCAGCGAGCAGATGAAGGTCGAGCTGCGCAACTCCGTCGCCAAGGCCCTGCAGGGCAAGGAGAGCCCCAAGGAAGCGCTTGACAACGCTGTCAAGAACTGCGACCGGCTGCTCCAGCAGAGCTGACCGCAGAGCTGAGCGGCCCAGCGCAGAGCTGAGCCGCGCCGAGCCACGACCCGGGAACACCAGCCATGAAGAGTCCCACCGCCACCAAGGCGACCTCGTCCGACATCAGCACCGCGGGCCCGGCGCTCAAGCGCCTGCCCGCCGGCGGCCGCAAGGGCGCGGACGGCACCCGCATCCGGCGCCAACTGCCCACCAGCCCCTGGCTCTTCGCGGCCCCCGGGCTCGTGATCGTCGCCGTGTTCATCCTCTATCCGTTCCTCAGCACGCTCAACAACTCCTTCACCGACAAACGGACGTTGATGCCCGGCGGGTACGTGGGCCTCGCCAATTTCCGTGAGCTGCTGCACGACGACATGTTCTGGATCGGCCTGCGCAACAGCACGATCTACGTCCTCGTGGTCGTTCCCGCGCTCGTCCTGCTGCCCCTGCTGCTCGCGATGCTCGTCCAGAAGCACATCCCCGGCATCACCTTCTTCCGGTCCGCCTTCTACACCCCGGTGGTCGCCTCGATCGTCGTCGTGGGTCTGATCTGGGTGTGGATGCTCGACGAGCGCGGCCTGGTCAACGCGGTCCTCGAGGCGGTGGGCGTCGGCAAGGTCGGCTTCCTCAGCGACCAGTGGCTGCTGCTGTTCAGCGCGATGGCCGTCACGGTCTGGAAGGGCCTCGGCTACTACATGATCATCTATCTCGCGGCGCTCGCCAACGTGCCCCGCGAGCTCCACGAGGCGGCGGCGGTCGACGGCGCGGGAGCGTTCCGGCGCTTCCTCACCGTCACCGTGCCCGCCGTGCGCTCCACCATGGTGCTGGTCGGCGCGCTCTCCTCGGTCGCCGCCTTCAAGGTGTTCTCCGAGGTCTATCTGATGGCGGGCCCCACCGGCGGCCCGGCCGGCGAGGACACCACGCTCGTGATGCTGGTGCAGCGCGTCGGCACCGGCCTGACCGGGCGGGTCGGCTACGCCTCGGCCATCTCGGTCGTCGTCTTCGTCGTCACCGTCGCGCTGATGCTGCTCGTGCTGCGGGCGGACCGGAAGGAGGACGCGTGAGCATCTCCGAGAACCAGGCCCGTCCCAAGGACGGCACGCGTCCCGCGCCAAGCGGGCGCCCCAAGGCCCGCCGCGGGCGCCTCACCGACGAGCACGGCCGCCGGATGCCCGTGTGGGAGATCGTCCTGCGCTACGGCCTGCTGCTCGCCGTACTGGCGTTGATGATCGGCCCGTTCCTCTGGCAGCTGTCCACGTCCCTGAAGGGCCCGCACGAGAACATCTTCAGCTCCCCGCCGAAGTTCCTGCCCTCCGACCCGACCTTCCACAACTACGAGCGGGTCGCCGACACCATCCCCGTCTGGGACTACGCGCTCAACTCCCTGAAGGTCGCCGCCGCCAACGTCGTCACCAACTGCGTGGGCGCGACGCTCGCCGGTTACGCCCTGGCGCGGCTGCGCTACCGCGGCCGCAAGGCAGCCACGGTCGTCTTCATCCTGGCCATGCTGGTGCCCGTCGAGGGAATCATCATCGCCCAGTTCACGACCATGCGTGAGCTCGGCCTCAACAACACCCTCATCGGTGTGCTGCTGCCCGGCTGCGTCTCCGCGCTCAACGTCCTGCTGATGCGCAACGCCTTCCTCAACGTGCCCTACGAGATCGAGGAAGCCGCGTTCGTGGACGGCGCGAACGTCTGGCAGCGCTTCCTGCGCATCGCGCTGCCCGCGGTCAAGGGCACCCTCGCGGTCGTCGCGATCTTCGCCTTCATGGGCGCCTGGGACGACTTCCTGTGGCCGCTGATCGTGCTCAGCGACCCGGACCGGTTCACGCTCACCATCGGCCTGAACTACCTCCACGGCACCTTCGCCAACGACGAGCGCCTCGTCGCCGCGGGCACGGTCATCGCCGTGCTCCCGCTGATCGTCCTCTTCGCCTGCCTGCAGCGGTACTTCTTCCGCGGTGTGGGCGAGGGCGCGGTCAAGGGCTGAGCGGCACCACCCCGAACTCCGAAGAACCAGGATCCGCACTTGCCTTCCGCATCGCCTTCCCCGTCGCCTTCGGGCACGCCGCGCTTCGGCGCCAACTACACACCCGGCCAGGGGTGGTTCCACCACTGGCTGGACTTCGACATCGACGCCGTACGCGCCGACCTCGACGCGATCGCCGGGCTGGGCCTCGACCACATCAGGGTCTTCCCGATCTGGCCGTACTTCCAGCCCAACCGCACCCTGATCCGCCCCCGCGCCGTCGACCAGCTCGTCCAGCTCGCCGACGCCGCCGCCGAACGCGGCCTCGACGTCAACGTCGACGGACTCCAGGGACACCTGTCGAGCTTCGACTTCCTCCCCGCGTGGACGCAGACCTGGCACCGGCGCAACATCTTCACCGACCCGGACGTGGTGTCCGGGCAGGCCGAGTACCTGCGCACCCTCGCCGCCGCCCTCGCCGACCGGCCGAACTTCATCGGCATGACCATCGGCAACGAGATCAACCAGTTCTCGGCGGGCCCGCACCCCGACCCGGACCGCATCACCGAGGAGCAGGCCGAGACCTGGCTGCGCACGGTGCTGGCCGCCTGTGAGGAGGGTGCCCCCGGCAAGCTGCACCTGCACGCCGAGTACGACGCCGCCTGGTACCAGGACGACCAGCCCTTCACCCCCGCGCAGGCCGCCCGCCTCGGCGCGGTGACGGCCGTGCACTCCTGGGTGTTCAACGGCACGGCCCAGCGCCACGGACGGACGGGCACGGCGACCCGTACCCATGCCGCGTACATGATCGAGCTCTCCAAGGCCTGGGCGCTCGACCCGGGCCGCCCCGTCTGGCTCCAGGAGGTCGGCGCGCCCGCGCCCCTGATCCCCGCCGAGCACGCCGCGGCCTTCACCGAGGACACCATCGAGGCGGCGCTCGACTGCCAGGACGTGTGGGGCGTCACCTGGTGGTGCTCCCACGACGTCTCGCGCGACCTCGCGGATTTCCCCGAGCTCGAGTACAGCCTCGGTCTGCTGACCAACGAGGGGAAGGTCAAGCCCGCGGGCGCCGCGATCAGCCGGATCGTGCGGGAGTGGCGCGGCCGGACGTACGCGCCCGCGGTCCGTACGACGGCGCTGGTCGTCGAGGACGACACGACGAAGCGTACGGAGTGTGCGCCCGGGGGAGCGGTGTTCGAGGCGTTCGCCCGCCTCGTCGCCGACGGGGTGCGGCCGACGGTCGTCCTCGCGAGCCGGGGCGCCGACGCGGAACATCTCGCTGCGCGGGGCATTGGCGACGTCGTGTTGCCCTCGGACGTGGGGTAGGCGCCCGTCCGCCGACCGGCACGGGCCTCCGCCCAGGGCCCCGCTCCTCGAACGCCGGAGGGGCTGATATCCCCAACCTCAGTCCCCAATCCCCAGTCCCCTGACTACTGACAGATTCACCGACCGACCCTCCCGGGAGACCCCTCATGCATGACGACCGCACCCTGGTCGAAGCCCGTCTCAAGCGCGTTCTGGACGAGCGCATCAGGCCCGCCGTGTATCCCGTGTCC
Source organism: Streptomyces sp. NPDC040622 (assembly GCF_055593965.1). NCBI lineage: Bacteria > Bacillati > Actinomycetota > Actinomycetes > Kitasatosporales > Streptomycetaceae > Streptomyces > Streptomyces sp. NPDC040622. Next base: position 6,440 of record NZ_JBVIXD010000018.1, read on the forward strand.
GTGCCGCTCGACGTGGCGGTGTGGGACGCGCCCGGCGAGCCCGTTCCGGTGAGTGAAGGGCTCGCCGCCGAGCCGTCGCCCACCGCGGTCGGCGAGCGGTGGGGTGCGCCCTGGGGGACCAGCTGGTTCCGGGTGACCGGGACCGTGCCGCAGGAGTGGGCGGGCAGGACCGTCGAGGCGATCCTCGACCTCGGCTTCGACGAGAACATGCCGGGCTTCCAGTGCGAAGGCCTGGTCTACCGGCCCGACGGCACGCCCGTGAAGGGCCTCAACCCGCGCAACCAGTGGGTGCGGATCGCCGCCCCCGCCGAGGGCGGCGAAGAGGTGCGCCTGCACGTCGAGGCCGCGTCCAACCCCGTCATCCTCGACTACCACCCCTTCCTGCCCACGCAGCTGGGCGACAAGGAGACCGCCGGCAGCGAGCCCCAGTACAAGCTGGAGCGCATGGACCTCGCCGTCTTCGACGAGACGGTGTGGCAGCTCGTCATCGACCTCGAAGTCCTCGGCGAGCTGATGCAGGAGCTGCCCGAGAACTCCGGGCGGCGCTACGACATCGTCCGCGCGGTCGGCCGCGCCCTGGACGCCGTCGACCTGCAGGACGTGAACGGCTCGGCCGCCGCCGCGCGTGCGCTGCTCGAAGGGGTGCTCACCACGCCCGCCGAGCCCTCCGCGCACCGCATCAGCGCCGTCGGCCACGCCCACATCGACTCGGCGTGGCTGTGGCCGCTGCGCGAGACGGTGCGCAAGGTGGCGCGTACGACGTCGAACATGACCGCCCTCATCGAGGACGAGCCGGACTTCGTGTTCGCGATGTCGCAGGCCCAGCAGTGGGCGTGGATCAAGGAGCACCGCCCCGAGGTGTGGGCGAAGGTCAAGAAGGCCGTCGCCGACGGACGGTTCGTGCCCGCGGGCGGGATGTGGGTCGAGTCGGACACGAACATGCCGGGCTCGGAGGCGATGGCCCGTCAGTTCGTGCACGGCAAGCGGTTCTTCCTCGACGAGTTCGGCGTCGAGAACGACGAGGCGTGGCTGCCCGACACCTTCGGCTTCGCCGCCGGCCTGCCGCAGATCATCAAGGCGGCCGGCTCCAAGTGGCTGCTCACGCAGAAGATCTCGTGGTCGCAGACCAACCGCTTCCCGCACCACACCTTCAACTGGGAAGGCATCGACGGCACCCGCATCTTCACGCACTTCCCGCCCGTCGACACCTACAACTGCTCGATGAAGGGCAGCGAGATCGCCCACGCGGCGAAGAACTTCAAGGACAAGGGCGTTGCCCGGCACTCCCTCGCGCCCACCGGCTGGGGCGACGGAGGCGGCGGCACGACCCGCGAGATGATCGCCAAGGCGGGGCGCCTGCGCGACCTGGAGGGCTCGGCGACCGTCCAGTGGGAGACCCCCGCCGCCTTCTTCGAGAAGGCCGAGGCCGAGTACCCGAACGCCCCCGTCTGGGTGGGTGAGCTCTACCTCGAACTGCACCGCGCCACCCTCACCAGCCAGGCCGGCACCAAGCAGGGCAACCGTCGCAGCGAGCACCTGCTGCGCGAGGCGGAGCTGTGGGCCGCTACGGCCGCCGTCCGCGACACCGAATTCGCCTATCCCTACGAGCAGTTGGACCGCATCTGGAAGACGGTGCTGCTCCACCAGTTCCACGACATCCTGCCCGGCTCGTCCATCGCCTGGGTGCACCGCGAGGCCCGCGCGACCTATGCGGCGCTGGCCCAGGAACTGAACGGCATCATCGACAGGGCGCAGCGCGCGCTGGCGGGCGAGGGCTCCGGCGCGCTGGTCTTCAACTCCGCGCCGCACACCCGCGATGGCGTCCCCGCGGGCGGCGCCCGCGCCGCGGCGGTCGAGGGCCAGTCCGGCATCGCCTCGCGCGCGGACGGCGGTTTCGTCCTCGACAACGGCCTGCTGCGGGTGGAGATCGACGGGCGCGGCCTGGTCGTGTCCGCGTACGACCGGGTGGCCGACCGGGAGACCGTCGCCCCCGGGCAGCCGGCGAACCTGCCGCAGGTCCACGCCGACTTCCCCAACATGTGGGACGCGTGGGACGTCGACGAGTTCTACCGCAACACCGTCACCGACCTCGTCGAGGCGGACCGGGTCGAGCCGGGCGACGGTGCCTCCGTCCGGATCGTGCGCACCTTCGGCGGCTCGCGGCTCACGCAGGTGCTCTCGCTGGAGCCGGGCGTGCGGCGCCTGGACATCGACACCGAGGTCGACTGGCACGAGACGGAGAAGTTCCTCAAGCTCGCCTTCCCGCTCGACATCCACGCGGAGCGGTACGCGTCGGAGACCCAGTTCGGGCACTTCTACCGCGCGACGCACACCAACACGAGCTGGGAAGCCGCCAAGTTCGAGGCGTGCAACCACCGCTTCGTGCACATCGAGGAGCCGGGCTGGGGCGTCGCGCTGGTCAACGACTCGACGTACGGCCACGACGTGACCCGCGCGGTCCGCACCGAGGACTCCGGTACGACCACCACGGTCCGGGTCTCCCTGCTGCGCGCCCCGCGCTTCCCCGACCCGGAGACGGACCAGGGCGTGCACCGTTTCCGGCACGCGCTGGTGCCGGGTGCGGCGATCGGTGACGCGGTGCGCGAGGGCTACCGCATCAACCTGCCCGAGCGCCGCCTCACCGGCGGCTCCGACGTGTCGCCGCTGGTGACGGTGGACGACGACGCCGTGGTCGTCACGGCCGTCAAGCTCGCCGACGACGGCAGCGGAGACGTCGTCGTCCGCTTCCACGAGTCGCGCGGCGGCCGGGCCAGGGCCACGCTGACGGCCGGGTTCACGGCGGGCTCGGTCGCGGTGACCGACCTGCTGGAGCGGCCGCTCGACGGGGTGGCGGCACCGGAGCTCGCGGGCGATGCGGTGACGGTGCCGCTGCGGCCGTTCGAGCTGGTGACCCTGCGGTTCACGCGGGGCTGACGTCCGGCGCCGAGCCCCCTCACCCGTCGGTCCGCAGCCACACGCGCAGCGGGCCGACGGGTTCGAACCCCTGACGGACGGCGGCCGCGAGGTCGTCGCCGCCCTCGTACCCGACGACCGGCACACCCGGCCACAGCCGGTCCGTGGCCGCCAGGCAGGAGCGCCAGGCGGCGTCCAGGTCGTCGTCGGCGGCGAAGAGGTTGGAGACGCCGACCACGGAGGCGGCGGGGTAGGCGACGGCGCCCGCCGTGATGTCTCCGCCGACGGTGGCCGCGAGGAAGATCGCGCCGTCGTCGAGCAGGGCGGGCCGGAACAGTCCGTCGCTCGTCCCGTCCCCGTTCCACGCCTTCTCCCAGGCGACGAGCGCGTCGGCCCCCTCGACGGCCTCCCAGCCCCCGTCCCCGGGTTCCCGCCGGTGTGCTGTGGCGGCACGGTGGATCCACTGCGCCTCGAACAGCACCTCGAAGCCGGCCGCGGAGAGGTCGAGCGAGCCGAAGCTGTCCTTGACGGACGCGCCCGGTGACGTGACGTCGATACGGGGCGGCACGTCCTCGGGTGTCACGTCGGGCGAGAGCGTCACGGCGTCGGGGTACAGCGGGGGAGTGCGCACGGAACTGGCCCACAGGTCCCCCTCGACGGTCCCCGCCACTCCGTGGGAACGGCAGACGGCAGCGCACCACTCGGCGTTGTTGCGTACGGCCGAGGTCAGGGACGGGGTGTTGCGCGGGTCAGTGATCACCAGGGGATGGTGCCAGAAGGGCCCTCCGCGTGGCGCCTGCTTTTCTCCGCCTCCCCCCGACCTCAGGCGGATTCGAGGACCGGACGGATCTCGATCGTCTCCGGGGTCGTCCAGCCACCTCCTCACCCGCACAGCCGCGAAGTCGCCCGCACAGCCGTGCCCTCACCCGCACAGCCGCGCCCTCACCCGTCCAACTGCGACCGCAGCCACTCCTCGACCTCGCCCACGTGTGCCGCCGCCGCGGCCCGTGCCGCCTCCGGGTCGCGGGCCAGCAGGGCGCGGTGGATGCGGGCGTGCTCCCTGCGGGTGCGTTCGAAGGCGCCCTCCTCCTGGTAGCCGCGCCACACCCGGGCGCGGAAGGTGCGCGAGGAGAGGCCCTCCAGGATCGCGGCCATCGTGTCGTTGCCCGCCGCGAAGGCGATCGTGCGGTGGAACGCCAGGTCGTGGGAGAGGATCTCCTCCGGGTCTTCGGTGGCGTTCATCGCCTCCAAGTGTTTCTCGACGTCGGCCAGTTGGTCCGCGGAGATCCGGGCCGCCGCCAGCGCGGTGGCGGTGGACTCCAGGACGCGGCGCACTTCCAGGAGCTCGACCAGTTGCGGTCCCCGGGACAGGTCCGCCACGACCCCGAAGGTCTCCAGGAGGTCGCCGGCCTCCAGTTGTGTCACGTAGATGCCGGAGCCGTGCCGGGCCTCCAGGACGCCGAGCACGGTGAGTGCGCGGATCGCCTCGCGCATCGAGCTGCGGGAGATGCCGAGCTGAACGGCCAGGTCCCGTTCCGTGGGCAGGCGCTGGCCCGGCTCCAGGCGGCCCTCGCCGATCATCGCCTTGATCTGCTCGATGGCCCGCTGCGTCACGGTGCCCTTCTGCGGGGCGGACTGGTCTGGCTGGTCCACGTAACGCTCCTCCACTGGCCGAGTGCGCCGCAGTCTAGCCAGAGATGTGGTCCGACCACTACGGCCGGAAAGCGCGAAAAGTTGACGACGAGGGGTGTTGTGGGCGCCAAGTGGTCTGATAAATATTCGCGTCATCAGGTCCCTGGGAACCGCTCGATCCCCCTTGATTCCCCTCGACCCCGTTCGCTCTCCACCGGTGAGGAGCCGTCAGATGCCCGGCAGGAATGTGCGCAACAGGCCCAGCAGGACGGGCACGTCGCGGGCGGTGCGCGCCGCGGCGGCGGCCGCCTGCGCGTCCCTCGTGCTCGCGGCGTGCGGCAGTACGAAGGACACCGCCGCATCGGGTGGTGGCGGGGGCGGCGAGGGCAAGGTCGGGGTGGTCCTTCCCCTGCTGACCTCGCCGTTCTGGCAGTCGTACAACGACTACGTGCCGAAGATGGCGAAGTCCGAGGATGTCGACGCGATGAAGACCGTCAACTCCAACAGCGACCCCTCGCAGCAGATCACCGACATCAATAACCAGCTCAACCAGGGCGTGAAGGGCCTCGTCGTGGCGCCGCTCGACAGCGCCGCGATCTCCGCGGGCCTCGACCAGGCCGACCGCAAGGGTGTGCCCGTGGTCGCCGTGGACGTCGCGCCCGAGGAGGGCGAGGTCGCGATGGTGGTGCGGGCCGACAACGTCGCCTACGGCGAGAAGGCCTGTGACTACCTGGGCGGTCAGGTCACGTCCGGAAAGGTCGTGCAGATCATGGGTGACCTGGCGTCCGTCAACGGCCGTGAGCGCTCCAAGGCCTTCCGCGACTGCGTGAAGAAGAAGTACCCGAAACTGAAGGTCCTGGAGATCCCCGCCAAGTGGGAGTCGGACACGGCCGCGGCCAAGCTGGACACCCTGCTCAACTCCAACCCCGACATCAAGGGCATCTACCTGCAGGCCGGCGGCGTGTACCTCGCGCCCACCCTGCAGACCCTCAAGTCGAAGAAGATGCTCAAGAAGGCGGGCGAGGAGGGCCACATCACCGTCATCTCGAACGACGGCATCCCGCAGGAGTTCGACGCCATCCGCAAGGGCCAGATCGACGCGACCGTCTCGCAGCCGGCCGACGCCTACGCCAAGTACGGCATGTACTACATCAAGGCCGCGATGAACGGGAAGAAGTTCCGGCCCGGACCCACCGACCACGACTCCGAGATCGTCAAGCTGCCCAACGGCGTGCTGGAGGACCAGCTGCCCGCCCCGCTGGTCACCAAGGAGAACGTCGACGACGCCAAGCTGTGGGGCAACACGGTCAAATGACTACCCCGACGACCAAGCCCCCCACCGGCCGGGCCGGCGCGACCCCGCTCGTCGAGGCGTCCGGCATCGTCAAGCGGTACGGACCCACCGTCGCGCTGCGGGACGGCCGCCTGACCGTCCTGCCCGGCGAGTCGCACGCCCTCGTCGGCCGCAACGGCGCGGGCAAGTCCACCCTCGTCACCGTCCTCACCGGACTCCAGGCCCCGGACGAGGGCACCGTCCGCTTCGACGGCGAGCCCGCGCCCCCGCTCACCGACCGTGACGCCTGGCGCCGCAAGGTCGCCTGCGTCTACCAGAAGCCCACCGTCGTCCCCGAACTGACGGTCGCCGAGAACCTCTTCATCAACCGGCAGCCCGAGGGTCGCGGCGGCTTCATCAGCTGGCGCAGGCTGCGCACCGAGGCGGCGCGGGTCCTTGAGACCTGGGACGTGCACGTCGACCCCGAGGCGCGCACCGCCGACCTGAAGGTCGAGGACCGCCAAATGGTGGAGATCGCACGGGCGTTGAGCTTCGGCGCCCGCTTCATCGTCCTCGACGAGCCGACCGCGCAGCTCGACAACCGCGAGATCGAGCGCCTCTTCACCCGCATGCGCGCCCTGCAGGAATCCGGCGTCACCTTCCTGTTCATCTCGCACCACCTCCAGGAGGTGTACGAGGTGTGCCAGACCGTCACCGTGCTGCGCGACGCCCGCTGGATCACCAGCGCACCCGTCGCCGACCTGCCGCGCGGCGCTCTGGTGGAGGCCATGGCGGGTGAGGTCATCACCGAGCAGGCCGAGGCCGAGCGGGCGGTGGCGCGCACCGGGGCCCCCGCCGACGCGCCGGTCATGCTCGACGTGCGGGGCCTGACGAGCGAGTCGTACACCGGTATCGACCTGAGCGTCCGCAAGGGCGAGGTCGTCGGTCTCGCCGGGTCCAGCGGCAGCGGCAAGATCAACCTCGCGGAGAGCTTCGCCGGACTGCACACCCCGACCGCGGGGTCAGCCCAACTGGACGGTCTTGCCCTGCCGTTCGGCGACGTGAGCGCCGCCCTGCGCGCCGGGGTCGGCTGCGTCCCGCGCGACCGCCACGACCAGGGCCTCGTCTTCGGCATGACCATCGGCGACAACGCCACGATGAGCGTCCTCGACCGGCTCGGCCGCCACGGCTTCATCGGCACCGACACCAGGCGCCGCTTCGCCGACGACCTCATCCAGCGCCTCGACATCCATGCACAGGGCCCCGACCAGCCCGTCTCCGACCTCTCCGGCGGCAACGCCCAGAAGGTCGTCATGGCCCGGGCGCTCGCCACCGACCCGCGCCTGCTGGTCCTGATCAACCCGACCGCGGGCGTCGACGTGAAGTCCAAGGAGTCCCTGCTCGCCCGCATGGACCACGCCCGCGAGGACGGCACCGCCGTCCTGGTCGTCTCCGACGAACTGGACGACCTGCGCCGCTGCGACCGCGTACTCGTCCTCTTCCACGGCCGGATCGTCGCGGAGCACGCGGCGGGCTTCCACGACCACGAGCTGATCGCCTCCATCGAAGGGGTCACCGAACAACAAACTGAGGGAGTTGACCGAGACCGTGGCTGACATCAAGGCCCCGACGGCCGCACCGGCCACCCGGGACGCGGGACCCGCCAAGACCGACAACGCACGCGCCCAGGCGCGTGCCGTCCTGTTCCGCCGCGCCCGTGAACTCGCCCTCGTGCCCGCCCTGTTGCTGCTCATCCTGCTCGGCGCGCTGGTCAACGACTCGTTCCTGACCGAGCGCAACCTCATCTCCATCCTCGGCGCATCCGCCGCGCTCGCGATGGTCGTCCTCGCCGAGTCGCTCGTCCTGATCACCGGCAAGTTCGACCTGTCCCTGGAGTCGGTCGTCGGCATCGCCCCCGCAGTCGGCGCGCTCCTCGTCCTGCCCGCCGCCCAGGCCGGCTTCGGCACGGACCTGCCCGCCTTCGTCGGCATCCTCGCCATCCTGCTCGTCGGCGCGGCCATCGGCGCCTTCAACGGCATCCTCGTCGTGAAACTCAAGCTCAACGCGTTCATCGTGACGCTCGCCATGCTGATCGTGCTGCGCGGCCTGCTCGTCGGCGCCACCGAGGGCAAGACCCTGTTCGGCATGCCCGACGCCTTCTACACCCTGGCCACCTCCACCTTCCTGAGCATCCCGATGTCGGTGTGGCTCGCGGCGGCGGCCTTCGGCATCGCGGGCTTCGTCCTCAAGTACCACCGGGTGGGCCGCGCCCTGTACGCCATCGGCGGCAACCCGGACGCGGCGCGCGCCGCCGGTATCCGCGTGGAACGCGTCATGCTCGGCGTGTTCGTCGTCGCCGGGGTCCTCGCCTCGGTCGGCGGACTCATGCAGACCGGATACGTCGGCGCCATCAACGCCAACCAGGGCCAGAACATGATCTTCACCGTGTTCGCCGCCGCGGTCATCGGCGGCATCAGCCTCGACGGCGGCAAGGGCACCATGTTCGGCGCCCTCACCGGCGTCCTGCTGCTCGGCGTCGTACAGAACCTGCTCACCCTCGCCCAGGTCCCGTCCTTCTGGATCCAGGCCATCTACGGCGGAATCATCCTGGTCGCCCTGATGATCGCCCGCGTCACCACGGGCCGCGCACAGGACTGACCGCCCGGCGCTCCGTCCTGCCCGCGGCCCCGCCCCTTTCCGGAAAGGCCTCCTGTGTCCCCGACCCCCGCCCGCATCACCGCGGTAGACACCTTCGACATACGGTTCCCGACCTCCCGGGAGCTGGACGGGTCCGACGCCATGAACCCGGACCCCGACTACTCCGCCGCCTACGTCGTGCTGCGCACCGACGCCGGGGACGGCCTGGAGGGGCACGGCTTCACCTTCACCATCGGCCGCGGCAACGAGGTCCAGGTCGCCGCGATCCAGTCCCTGCGCCACCACGTGGTCGGCCGCCCGCTCGACGAGCTCTGCGCCGACCCCGGCACCGTCAACCGCGACCTGATCGGCGACAGCCAGCTGCGCTGGCTCGGCCCCGAGAAGGGCGTGATGCACATGGCCATCGGCGCCGTCGTCAACGCCGTCTGGGACCTCGCCGCCAAGCGGGCCCGCAAGCCGCTGTGGGAGCTGCTGGCCGACGCCACGCCCGAATGGCTCGTCTCCCAGGTCGACTTCCGCTACATCGCCGACGCCCTCACCCCCGAGGAGGCCCTCGGTCTGCTGCGGGCCGGCCGGACCGGCGCGGCGGAGCGCACCGCGCTGCTCAGGGAGCACGGCTTCCCCGGCTACACCACCTCGCCCGGCTGGCTCGGCTACAGCGACGAGAAGCTCACCCGCCTCGCCCGCCAGGCCGTCGCCGACGGCTTCACCCAGATCAAACTGAAGGTCGGCGCGGACCTCGCCGACGACATCCGCCGCTGCCGCACCGCCCGCGAGGCGATCGGCCCCGGCATCCGCATGGCGATCGACGCCAACCAGCGCTGGAACGTCGACGAGGCCGTCCGCTGGACGCGCGCGCTCGCCCAGTTCGACCCCTACTGGGTGGAGGAGCCCACCAGCCCGGACGACGTCCTCGGCCATGCCGCGATCCGCGCCGCCGTCACCCCCGTCAAGATCGCCACCGGCGAGCACGTGCAGAACCGCATCGTCTTCAAGCAGCTCCTCCAGGCCGGCGCCATCGACATCCTCCAGATCGACGCGGCACGCGTCGGCGGCGTCAACGAGAACCTCGCGATCCTGCTGCTCGCCGCCAAGTTCGGCGTCCCCGTCTGCCCGCACGCCGGCGGCGTCGGCCTCTGCGAGCTCGTCCAGCACCTGTCGATGTTCGACTACGTGGCGCTCGCGGGCACCACGGAGAACCGCGTCATCGAGTACGTCGACCACCTCCACGAGCACTTCACCGACCCGGTCGTGGTGCGCGCGGGCCACTACGCGGCCCCGACCGCACCGGGATTCTCGGCGACCATGCGGGCCGAGTCCGTCGCCGAGTTCACCTACCCCGGCGGCACCTTCTGGGCCGCCGACCTCGCCCACCGGACGCACGAGAAGGGAGCCGCGGCATGACGCTCGCGCAGGACACGGTCGCCCAGGACTTCGAGGGGCTCACGGCCCTGGTCACCGGCGGCGCCTCCGGCATCGGCCGGGCCACCGCCGAACTCCTCGCCGCACGCGGCGCCCGCGTCGCCGTGCTCGACCTCGACCCGGGCGGCGTGGCGAAACCGCTGCACGGCTACACCGCCGACGTCGGCGACGACGTGTCCGTGCGGGCGGCCGTCGCGTCGGCCGCCGCCGACCTCGGCGGCCTCGACGTCCTGGTCAACAACGCGGGCATCGGCGCGCAGGGCACCGTCGAGGACAACGACGACACCCAATGGCACACCGTCCTCGACGTCAACGTCCTCGGGATCGTCCGCACCACCCGCGCAGCCCTGCCCCACCTGCGGGCCTCCTCCCGCGCGGCCGTCGTGAACACCTGCTCCATCGCCGCGACCGCGGGCCTCCCGCAGCGCGCCCTGTACGCGGCGTCGAAGGGAGCGGTGCTCTCCCTCACGCTGGCGATGGCCGCCGACCACGTGCGCGAAGGCGTACGAGTCAACTGCGTCAACCCCGGCACCGTCGACACCCCGTGGGTCGGCAGGCTCCTGGACGCCGCCCCCGACCCGGACGCCGAACGGAGCGCACTGGCGGCCCGCCAGCCCACCGGCCGCCTGGTCTCGGCCGACGAGGTCGCGGGCGCCATCGCTTACCTGGCGAGCCCCCTGTCCGGCGCCACCACCGGCACCGCCCTCGCCGTCGACGGCGGCATGCAGGGCCTGCGCCTGCGGCCGGTGGGCCGGTGAGCGGCCTGGCGCGGCGGCGCCTCGGACCCGGCGGCGTCGAGGTGACCGAGCTGTCCTTCGGCGCCGCCGGCATCGGCAACCTCTACTCGCCGATCACCGACGCGGAGGCGGCCACCGCCCTCGACCACGCCTGGAACGCCGGCATCCGCTACTTCGACACCGCCCCGCACTACGGCCTCGGCCTCTCCGAGCGCCGCCTGGGCCAGGCCCTGCGCGGCCGGGACCGCTCCTCGTACGTCATCTCCACCAAGGTCGGCAGGATCCTGGAGCCGGTGGACGAGGTGTCCGGAGACGACCTCGCCGACGGCGGCTTCGCCGTGCCGAGGACGCACCGCAGGATCTGGGACTTCAGCGCGGACGGCGTGCGCCGCTCCATCGAGTCCAGCCTCACCCGCCTCGGCGTCGACCGCGTCGACGTCGTCTTCCTGCACGACCCCGACCACCACGGCGAGGAAGCCTTCCGCGAGGGCTACCCGGCCCTGGAGAGACTGCGCTCCGAAGGTGTCGTCGGCGCGATCGGCGCGGGCATGAACCAGGCGGAGATGCTCACCCGGTTCGTCCGCGACACCGACGTCGACGCGGTGCTCTGCGCGGGCCGTTACACGCTCCTCGACCATCAGGCCCTCACCGAGCTGCTGCCCGCGGCGAGCGTGCGCGGCGCGTCGGTCGTCATCGGCGGCGTCTTCAACTCCGGGCTGCTCGCCGACCCCAAGCCAGGGGCGCGGTTCGACTACACCGAGGCGCCGCCCGCACTGCTGGCGCGCGCCCGTGCCCTGCACACCCTCGCCGGGCGGCACGGCACCACGCTGCGGGCCGCCGCGCTGGCCTTCCCGTTCGGCCATCCGGCGGTCGCCAGCGTGCTCGTCGGCATCCACGCGCCCGAGCAGGTCACCGACGCCGCCGAACAGTTCGCGGCCGAGGTGCCCGCCGCCTTCTGGCAGGAGGCACGGGAGGAGGGGCTGCTGCCCGCGGAGGTGCCGGTGCCCGCAGAAGGCACGCGGGTACCGGCCCCCAGAGACGGGCGGGACGACATACCGGGTGCCGTACGGGGAAAGGACGGCCTGTGAGGACCGGAAGGGACCGCCTGTGAGGATCGCCCTGCACACCAAGGTCCGCGCCGACCGCGTGGACGCGTACGACGCCGCGCACCGTGAGGTGCCCGCCGAACTGGTCGCGGCGATCCGTGCCGCGGGCGCCTCCTCGTGGACGATCTGGCGGAGCGGCACCGACCTCTTCCACCTCCTGGAGTACGAGGACTACGCCAGGATGCTCGCCGAGCTGGACGGGCTCCCGGTCAACATCGCCTGGCAGGCCCGCATGGCGGAGCTCCTCGACGTGGTGCACGACTACTCCGCCGAGGGCGCCGGCGCCGGCCTGCCCGTGGTGTGGGAGCTGCCGTGACGGGGCCCCTCGTCGACGCGCACCACCATGTGTGGGACCTCTCCGTCCGCGACCAGGACTGGATCACCGGCGACGCGCTCGCGCCGATCCGCCGGGACTTCTCCCTGGCCGACCTCGCGCCCGAGGCCCGTGCGGCGGGGGTCGGCGCGACGGTCCTCGTCCAGACCGTGACCGTTCCGGAGGAAACGCCGGAGCTGCTGGCCCTCGCGGCGGACAGCGACCTGGTGGCCGGTGTCGTCGGCTGGACGGACCTCACCCGCCCGGACGTCGCCGACACTCTGGCCGCGCTGCGTGAACTCCCCGGCGGACAGCACCTCGTGGGCATCCGCCACCAGGTGCAGGGCGAGGCGGACCCGGAGTGGCTGCTGCGCCCGGACGTCCGCAGGGGCCTCACCGCGCTCGCCGCGGCGGGCCTCGCCCACGACCTGGTCGTCCTGCCCCACCAGCTGCCCGCCTGCGCCAAGGTGGCGGCGGAGCTGCCCGAACTCACCTTCGTCCTGGACCACGTGGGCAAGCCGCCCATCGTGACCGGGGCCCTGGAGCCCTGGGCGTCGGCGGTCCGCGCGTTCGCCGCCCGCCCCAACACCATGTGCAAGCTCTCCGGCATGGTCACCGAGGCGGACCACAGGACGTGGACGGTGGACGGCCTGCGGCCCTACGCGGACACGGTCCTGGAGGCTTTCGGGCCCCGGCGGCTGATGTTCGGCTCCGACTGGCCGGTCAGCACGCTCGCGGCGCAGTACACCGAAGTCCTGGACGCGGCACGGCTGTTGACGGGCTCCCTGGGCCCGGACGACCTGGGTGAGGTCTTCGGCGGCACGGCCCGGCGCGTCTACGGCTTCTGAGCCGGCGTGTCGAGCCGGGTCGGCGGCAGGAACTCACGGATGTACGTGCGCTCCCAGCAGGCGCCCGTCCCGCGCAGCTCGCGCCAGGTCGTGTACCGGTAGCGGTAGAGCCGGGCGCGGACGTACGCGGGCGGGGCGTCGGGCGGGAACGGTGAGCCGCGCAGGAGCCGCAGCGTGTCGCGGTCGCCGTCCAGGAGTCGCTCCACCAGCGGTCCGAACCACGACCCGGCGTACGCGGGGGAGAGCGCGGCGAACCACATCATCCAGTCGAGCCGCAGGTGGTGGGGCGCGAACTGGCGCGGCCACCGCCGTACGTCACCGGGCTTGCCCTTGAACTCGTACGCCCGCCAGTCGGACTCCTCGCGCGGCACCGGATCCGCCGTGCCCTCGACGACGATCTCCTGGCGGACACGGCCGACGCTGCCGAACGCGCCGTACGCGTTGACGAGGTGCAGCGGGTCGAACGAGCGGTTCATGACCTGGCGCCGGGACAGCAGATTGCGCACCGGACGGTAACTCAACGCCAGCAGTGCCACGGCGGCGCCGGTGACCACCACCTCGTACCAGAGGGGCGTGGTGCCCACGTCGGGCGGCGTGCCCCAGGAGGAGAGGTCGAGGGCGGAGGCCGCGAGCACGATGGTGAGCCAGTTCAGCCAGGCGAAGTTGCCGGACAGGACCAGCCACAGCTGGGTCGCGATCATCAGTGAGGCGGCGACCGTCGCTCCCGGCTGCGGCGCGAACAGGAGGAAGGGCACGATCAGTTGGGTGATGTGGTTGGCCGCGACCTCGATGCGGTGCACGGGCCGCGGCAGACGGTGGAAGAACCAGCTGAGCGGGCCCGGCATCGGCTGCGTCTCGTGATGGAAGTCCAGGCAGGTGAGCGTGCGCCAGCACGCGTCACCGCGCATCTTGATCAGCCCCGCGCCGAACTCCACGCGGAAGAGCACCCAGCGCAGGAGGAAGAGCACGAGGACCGGCGGGGCCACCCGGTCGTTGCCGAGGAGGACCGCGAGGAAGCCGACCTCCAGGAGCAGTGACTCCCAGCCGAAGCCGTACCACGTCTGCCCCACGTTGACGATGGAGAGGTAGAGGACCCAGGGGACGAGCCACAGCAGCATGGCTCCCCACAGCGGCAGTTGGGCGTCCGCCCCGGCGAGCAGCGCCAGCGCGACCACGAAACCCGTCCAGGCGCAGAGCGCGAAGAACCGGTCCGAGTAGTGGAGCTGGAAGAGGCTCGGGGCCCGCAGGAACGGGACCCGCTCGACGTACCGGGGCACCGGCAGCATCCCGCGCTCGCCGATGAGCGCCCGGAACTGCAGGGCGGCCCCCAGGAAGGCGACGGCGTAGACGCCGGCGAGGGCCCGCTGGAAGACCAGCCGGCTCACCCAGTACGCGTCCGCCGTGAACCACTCCACCCACCCATTGTGCCGCCGGTCGGGATCTTCACCCGGCCGGGCAGGCGGTGACAGTGGGTGACCGGCGTCGGCTTGCGGGCCCGCCGCAACCCCTGCAGACAATGACAAAACGCCCCGAGCGACCGGGGGCGCACGGCACGGCAACGGCGGGAGAACCGGTGCGCACACCCACCAGGACCCACGCGATCGTCCTCGCGGTGTCCGCGGCCCTCGTGGTCGCGGGCTGTTCCGGCGACGGCGACAAGAAGGCGGCCGGCGGCGACGGTGAGCTGTTCATGCAGCCGGTCGCCGCACAGGGCCCCGACCCGTTCACCGAGTCCACCGCGAAGAGCGACGCGTCCCCGCCGCCCGTCACCCGTTCGCCGCATCCCTCGCCCACCGGATCCGCCACCCCACAGGGAACCCGGACCGTCTCGGGCGGCACCCCCGGGCTGTACGGCGGCACGCACGCCGTCGGCAGCTGCGACGTCGGCCGGCAGGTGCGCTTCCTCTCCGCGGACCGGGCCAAGGCGCGTGCCTTCGCGCAGGCGTCCGGCATCGAGGTGGCCTCCGTGTCGAGCTTCCTGCGCGGGCTGACGCCCGTCGTGCTGCGGGCGGACACGCGCATCACCAACCACGGCTTCCGGGCCGGCTCCGCGACGAGCTTCCAGTCGGTCCTGCAAGCGGGGACGGCCGTCCTCGTGGACGACCGCGGCCTGCCCCGCGTGCGCTGCGCGTGCGGCAACCCGCTGAAGCCGCCGGTCGCCCTCAAGGGCTCGCCCCGGCACAACGGACAGGCGTGGAGCGGCTACCGGCCGACGACGGTCGTCGTGGTGACCCCGGCGCCGCGGCCGATCACCAACATCACCATCGTGAACATCGTCAACAACACCTGGATCGAACGGAAGATCGGTGACGAGGACGCGGACCAGGACCGGGCGACCAAGCCTCCGGCGCCGCCCAGGCCGACGCCCACGAAGCCGACCCCGCCGACCTCCACGCCGCCCACGAGCACGACGCCCACGGACCCGGACGAGTCGGAGTCCGACGCGACGGACCCGGGCGAGACCGAGCCGGACGAGACGGGCTCAGGCGACACCCCGGGGCGGCCCACCGGCCCCGGCCAGGACCAGGACCCCGACGGCTCGTCGACCGAGTGCCCGAGCGGCAGCGGGACGCCGAGCGACCCCGCATCGCCGCTCCCCGACGGCTGCCCGCCACCGGTGCCGCCCCCGTCGACGGACACGCCGTCGGCGCCCGATCCGCCCACGGAGCAGGACCCGGACAGTCTCGTGCCCGACGACCCGAACCTGTCCGAGAACCCGCTCACCGACAGCGATCCCGGCACCTTCGACAGCTGACGGGACCGGGCCCGACCGGGACGGCCCAGGACCGTGCCGAGGCCGTCAAGCGCCTGGGCCGAGGCGGCGCTGCGCTTCGGCGAGATCGGCCGCACCCTGCTGCGGCTGCTCGACCTCCGCACGATCAGCAGGGAGGAGGGGGACCAGATCATCGAGACGGTCCCGCCGCACTGCCGGGGCATCGTGGCCTACCTCCTCGCCGGGGAGAGCGCCGAGATGTGCACGGAGGTGGCCGTGCGCGTACAGAGCGAGGTCGCGGAGACGGCGCAGTGCCCGCCCGGTGGGCGGCGACGGCTCCGGCGCGTACCGGGCCCCCGCGGCACCGGGAACCCGGTACCGTCCCGCTGTCCCGCTGTCCCGCTGTCCCGCTGTCCCGCTGTCCCGCTGTCCCGCTGTCCCGCTGTCCCGCTGTCCCGCTGTCCCGCTGTCCCGCTGTCCCAGTGGGCACGGCCCGCGGTGGGACAGGCCGCTGCCGCCCGCCCGGGGCCCGGACACGGCGCCGGGCAGGCCCCGCACGGCGCTTCCCCCACATGCGGGCACGGGGGCCTCCGCCTAGCGTGGGCCCATGGAGCACGACCCGGCGGGGCACTGCCGCTGTGGACAGCCGGCCGGGGAACCGGCCGGCTGTTTCCTCGCGCTGTACGGGGCAGCGCTGCGCATGGGCCGTTTCGACTGGGATCTGGACACGGGCCGGATGCAGATGGACGCCACCGCTCACGAGGTCTTCGACGTGCGCCCCGACGAATACGACGACCGGCCCGAGACCCTGGCCGTCCGGGTGCCGACCGGCGAGGCACACCGTCTGGACCTGACGGTCTCGCACGCCCTGAAGGACGGCAGCGACACGTACGGCGTGTACTTCCGCATCCGCTGCCGGGACGGCGCGCTGCGCTGGACCCACACCCAGGGCTGCATCGAGCGGGACGCCACGGGCCGTCCGCGCCGCATCGTGGGCCTCGTCAGGGACGCCACGCGGGAGCTCGGCGACAGCCCGGCCGCGCTGTGCGAGCGGGCCGACGAGGAGGCTGAGCGGCGCCGTACGACCAGCATCGTGCAGGGCACCACGGCGGCCCTCGCGCACGCCCGCACGGTGCGGGACGTCATCGACGTCCTCAGGGACACCCACGGCCTCGCGCACCTGGGGGCGTCGAACCTCGTCATGGGGCTCGTGGAGGCCGGACGGATCAGGCTGGTCGCCGAGGGGCCCGTGGGGAGCTACGTGCCCGGCACGCGCCTGACCGGCGTCGACGAGGAATATCCCATGAGCGAGGTGGTCCGCACCCTCGCGCCGCGCTACATCGACACGGCGGACGACTTCGCGGAGTCCTACCCGCTGCTGTGGCCGCACATCGACGAGCTGGGCATCACCGCGGCCGCCTATCTCCCGCTGATCGCCCAGGCCCGCCCCATCGGCGTCCTCGGCCTGCTCTACCAGGACAAGACCGGCTTCACCGACGAGGAGCGCAACGTCCTGGTCGCGCTGAGCAGCAGCATCGCCCAGAGCCTGCAGCGCGCCATGTTCTACGAGCAGGAGAAGGACCTCGCCCAGGGCCTCCAGCAGGCCATGCTGCCGCGCTCCATCCCCGGAGTGCCCGGCGCGGAGATCGCCGTCCGCTACCGCTCGGCGGCGCTCGGCCGGGACATCGGCGGCGACTGGTACGACGTGATCCCACTGCCCGGCGGCCGGCTCGGCGCCGTCATCGGGGACGTGCAGGGCCACGACACGCACGCGGCCGCCGTCATGGGCCAGCTCCGCATCGTGCTGCGTGCCTACGCGGCCGAGGGCCACACGCCCGCCACCGTCATGGCCCGCGCCTCCGGCTTCCTGCACGAGCTGGACACCGACCGCTTCGCCACCTGCCTGTACGCGGAGGCCGACCTGTCCACCGGCGTCGTGCAGTTCGTCCGGGCCGGCCACCTCGACCCGATCCTCCAGCTCACCGACGGCTCCTGCCGAAGGGTGCCGGTGGACGGCGGCCTGCCGCTGGGCCTCTCCGCCGAGTTCGGCCGCCTGGAGTACCCCGTCACCACCCTCGAACTCGACCCGGGCCAGACCCTGTTGCTCTGCACCGACGGCCTCGTGGAGGAGCCGGGCGCCGACCTCGACGACGGCCTGCGGGCTTTGGCGGAGCTCGCCGTCGATGGCCCCCGCGATCTGCAGAAGCTCGCCGACCGGCTCTGCGGCATCGTGGACGGCCGCGGCGGGGACGACGACGCCGCGCTGCTCCTGATGCGCCGCCGCATGATCGACGCTCCCCAGTCGGGCGGCCGGCTCCAGCAGCACGTCGCACCGAGCGACCCGGAGGCGCTCGCCGAGGCCCGGCACATGATCCGGGCGGCGGTGCGGGCCTGGGGCGCGGGCGAGCGCGCCGACGAGATCGAGCTGGTCGCCGACGAGATGATCACCAACGCCCTGATGCACACCGACGGTTCGGCCATCGTGACCCTGCGGGTCCTGAGCGGCACCGACCGGCGGCTGCGCGTCGACGTCGAGGACTCCTCCAGCGCCCTGCCGCGCCGCCGCGACGCGGGCGAGTCCGGGGTGTCCGGCCGAGGACTGCTCCTGGTGGACCGGCTCGCGGACGCGTGGGGCGTGGACGCGCGCGGCAGCGGCAAGTGCGTGTGGTGCGAGTTCGTCGTGCCCGCCAGAGAGAGCCGGGGTTGAGGGGAAGCGATGCCTGAACTGCCCGAAGTCGAAGCTCTGCGCGCGTTCCTGACGGACCATCTGGTGGGCCGCGAGATCGTGCGCGTACTGCCCACCGCGATCAGCGTCCTGAAGACGTACGACCCGCCGCTCACCGCTCTGGAGGGCCGCACCGTCACCGCCGTGCAGCGGTACGGCAAGTTCCTGGACATCGACGCCGACGGGACGCACCTCGTCACCCACCTCGCCCGCGCGGGCTGGCTGCGGTGGCACGACCGGCTCCCCGACGGCGCCCCTCGCCCCGGCAAGGGCCCGCTGGCGCTGCGCGTGGCCCTGGAGACCGGCGAGGGCTTCGACCTCACGGAGGCGGGCACGCAGAAGCGGCTCGCGGTGTACGTCACCGAGGCGCCCTCCCGGATCCCTGGCATCGCACGGCTGGGCCCGGATCCGCTGGCCGCCGACTTCGACGAGGAGCGGTTCGCCCACCTCCTGGCGGGCGAACGGCGGCAGATCAAGGGGGCGCTCCGCGACCAGAGTCTGATCGCGGGCGTCGGGAACGCGTACAGCGACGAGATCCTGCACGCGGCCCGCATGTCCCCGTTCCGGCTCACGTCGAGCCTCACGAAGGAGGAAGTCCATGGGCTGCATGTGGCGCTGCTGGCTACGTTGAACGAGGCGGTGGAGCGCTCGCGCGGTGTCGCGGCGGGCCGTCTCAAGGCGGAGAAGAAGAGCGGCCTGCGGGTGCACGGCCGCACCGGCGAACCGTGTCCCGTGTGCGGTGACACGATCAGGGAGGTGTCCTTCGCCGACTCCTCGTTGCAGTACTGCCCGACGTGCCAGACGGGCGGCAAGCCGCTCGCGGACCGGAGGATGTCGCGGCTGCTGAAGTAGCGGCCGCGACGCTCACCCGCGCCGCAGGCGACGCTCACCCGCGCCGCAGCGTCAGGAGCGCCTTTCCGTCGGCCGTGCGCACCTCGTACCGCGCGGTCCGCGCGAGGTGCAGGGCCGCGGCACCCTGCGTCCGCACGGCCCGCGCGGGGTCCCGCCAGGTCGTCACGGTCTGCTCGGAGCCGTCGGTGCCGACGGCGACCAGCTCGCAGACCCGTCCGGCGGCGGCCGTGCCACGGACCGTGAGCCCGACCTCGGTACCGGTGGCGCGGTCCCGCGCGGTCAGGGTGGCGGAGACCCCGCTGCGCGCGTCCCGCGCGCTGATCCGTACCGGGCCGGGGCCGTGTGCCGTCAGGAAGGCCGCGGCGGGTGCGCCGACGGCCAGCACCACGGCGACGGCGACGGCACCCAGCCGTCGCCCGCGCCGCAGACGACGCAGGCCTCCGCTCTCCCGTAGAAGGCGGTCCAGGAGGCTCGCGGAGGGCGCGGCGAACCGCTCCACGGGGGACGGTGTCGCACACCCGTAGATCTCCAACTGGCAGGTGGTGAGGCGCAGTTCGGCGAGGGTGAGGAGGCAGGCGGGGCAGTCCGTGAGGTGATCCTCGAAGCGGAAGGTATCCGCCTGGTCGAGGACGCCGAGCGCGTAGGCACCCGCGTCGCGATGCCGCTCCAGGGGCCTCATGGCGTTCCTCGTCGTTCCGTGTCGGCGCGGGTTCCGTACGTCCTCCGGTACGCACGGGACGGCCGAATCATTCAAGGGCGGGCAGGGGATCAGGGGCCGGCGGGGCGTCAGAACAGATGGATGGCCAGGTGCCCCAGCGGCAGCCCGAGCCGCCACGCCGGGGTCCACACCTTCGGCCCGTCCTCCTCGCCCTGCCCCGCGCCGCCGGGCACCGCGTCCAGGTCCGGTGCCAGCAGCTCGGTCTCCTGCAGCCAGCGCCAGGCCCGGTCGGCGAGTTCCAGGTCGGGCGCGGGACCGCTCGCGGACGCGGCCTCCCGGGTGCGCAGCTCCATGCCCTCGCGGACCCAGTCCTGCCAGGGCTGGCCGTACGCGGTCAGGGTCAGCCAGGTCTCCAGCTGAGAGATCACCCGGATACCGGACAGCTCGCCCTCGCTGTCCGACAGGAAGATCGTCAGGGCGAGGGCGTCACGCCCTGCCCGGTACTCGAAGGAGGTGGGCGGCATCAGGTCGCCGGTGCGCAGCAGCTCGTCGGCGATGTACTCGGCGTACAACCACGCCATCGGGACGGCCAGTTCGTCGCCCTGAGGGCCGCCCGTGTTTCCTCTGCTTCCGTGTCGCATCCGCTCCGCCTTCCTCCGGTCCGCGCGCGTCACCGGTCTTTGGCCCCCCAATCCGGCACACGGTGAGGACAGCCGATTACCCGGAGGGGGTGCTGAGCAAGGCGCTTTGCGGAGCCTTGACCCGGCCCCCGGTTTCACCGCAGGTGAGCCGCCCCGTGTTGTTCGCGTCACATGCCTCGTTGAGTGACTCCTTTTCAGGTACTGCGACGGTAATGGTCCTTGATTTGCCGTTAGCTCCGCATATGGATTCGTCTGGCCGAATATCACCCCCATCCACGGAGTCCGACCATGACGCAGCGCGCACGGACCACACGGCACACACCGACCTCATCCACCCCACCGAGCCCACGGCGCAGCCCGCGCCCGCGTCCCGCGGCGGTCGCTGCGGCGGCTCTCCTGATCGCGGGCGTCGCGGGTGCCGCGGCCTGCTCTCCCCAGTCCGCGGCGGACCGCACGGATCCCGCCCAGCGGCACGCGCCGAAGGACGCGCACGGCCGCGACTCGGGGCCGGCGCCCGCGCACTCCCCGGCCGGCGGGGGAGCGGCGCAGAAGCGCGGCTTCACGCTGGTCGCGTCCGGTGACGTCCTGCCGCACGCGTCGATCATCCGCCAGGCCGCCGCGGACGCGGGCGGCGACGGCTACGACTTCGCGCCGATGCTCGCGGGCGCCAAGCCCGTCGTCGCCAAGGCCGATCTGGCGATCTGTCACATGGAGACGGTCTACGGGGCCGACGGCGACTACAGCGGCTACCCCAGCTTCAAGTCGCCGCCCCAGGTGGCCCGGGCCCTCAAGGCCACCGGCTACGACTCGTGCTCGACCGCCTCCAACCACACCCTGGACGCCGGTTCGGCGGGTGTGCGCCGCACCCTGGACGCGCTCGACAAGGCGGGCGTCAAGCACGCGGGCTCGGCCCGCTCGGCCGCCGAGGACAAGACCCCCGCGTGGCTGCGGGCGGGCGGCGCGAAGGTCGCGCAGCTGGCGTACACCTACGGCACCAACGGTTACCCGGTGCCGAAGGACAAGCCCTGGTCGGTCGACCTCATCGACCGCGGCAAGATCGTCGCGGACGCCCGGGCGGCCCGCAAGGCGGGCGCCGACGTCGTGGTCGTCAGCCTGCACTGGGGCTCGGAGTGGCAGGACGAGCCCGACCGGCAGCAGGTGAGCCTCGGCAAGCAGCTCACCTCGTCCCGCACGGCCGGCCGCCCGGACATCGACGTCCTGCTGGGCACGCACGCGCACGTGCCGCAGGCCTACGAGAAGGTGAACGGCACCTGGGTCATCTACGGCATGGGCGACCAGATCGCCGGCGACATGATCAACCACGAGGGCGCGCACGACCCGCGCGGCAACCAGGGCTCCATCGGCCGCTTCACCTTCGCCCCGCCCGCGCGCCCCGGCGCCCGCTGGGAGGTGAAGAAGGCCGAGTTCATCCCGATGTGGTTCGACACCGATCCCGGCCGCGTCGTCAACCTCAACAGGGCGCTGGACCGCGGCGCCGCGGTGGGTGACGTACGCGACCGGATCCGCCGCGTCGTCCTCAGCCGGGGTGCGGCCAAGGACGGCCTCGTCATGGGGAAGTAGTCCCGCCGGCGGGTGACTCGATCCGCAGCAGCCAGCCGCGTCCCGGGGCCACCGGGACCGGCTCGCCCGCGGTGAACTCCCGCTCCGGCTGGAACCCTTCGATCGCGGGCGCGTACGCCGCGACCGGGACCGACTCCGTGGCCAGGACGACCTCGACGGGCTCCGCCGCCCAGGACGCGAGCGCCGTCGCCGTCCCGCCGGGGCCCCGCCAGGTCGTCGCGAGCACGTCGTCCCGCCCGGTCCGCACCGGCGGCCCGCCCGCCCACCACCCGGTCATCTCCGCCTCCGGCAGCCGCAGCAGGTCGACGGCACGCCACAGCGGCCGTACGTCGGTCATCGGGGCCCGCGCCGTCATGCCGAAGACCAGGCCGCGCCAGGGATTGCCGCCGCCCTGAAGCATCTCGCCCATCAGGCCGAACGGGATGCCCGACATCTCGACCAGCCAGTAGGCGGGGTCGGCGCCGTCCGCGCGGTCCCCCTCGCCGGTGCCGTCGTAGTCGAAGAGCTCGCCGAGCCAGAGCCGGTCGACGTAGGGCAGCAACTCCGCGTAGAGGTTGGCGCTGGAGGCGAAGCCGTCCGGCTCCCTGAACTGGTTGCACGAGTGCAGGTCGACGAGCGGCGCGGATTCCCCGGACCCGGCGAGCGCCTTGCGGACCCGCTTCATGGTGGTCCTGTCGTACGCGACATCGTCCAGGTAGAGCCCGTCCACGCCGACGACCCGGCGCAGCCGCTCGATGCCGCACACATAGGAGTTGTGCCACCGCGAGTCGCCGGACGTGACGACCGCGACGTCGCCGATGTCGGGGGCCACCCAGCCCGGCACGTAACCGCTGCCCATGTGCTCCCGCAGCCAGGCGTGGCCGCCGCCGGGCCCGGGCGCGAAGATCTCGTCGCCGAGCGCGGCGAGTACCGGCAACTCCGGGGTGTGCCGGGTGAGTTCGCGCACCGTGTCGTACACCTTCACACGCACGCCGAGCCGGTGTGCCTCGTCGGTGTAGGCGCGCAGTGTCTCCGCGGCGAGCAGCGGGTCGTTGATGTAGGGGTTGGGCGGCGTCGCGTGGTGCAGGTTCACGACGTTCGCGCCGTACGCCGCCACCTCGTCGGGCGAGGCGTACGCGTGGAAGTACCGCTCGGTGAGCTGGCGGGCCGGGTCGAGCGGCTTGAACGGGGTGAGCAGCAGCCGGAACTCGAAGCGGCGGCTCTCGCCCGCCCGCAGCCGCAGCGGCCCGCTGAACGCGGTGAGCCCGCGCACCCCGCCGGCCGTGCGCAGCCGCACGCCGCCACCCCCGTCGCCCGCCCAGGAACGGGGGGTGACCAGGGGCTTCTCCCGGTAGTAGTTGGTGTTCAGCGGCCGCGCGTAGTGCTCGTCGCGCAGCGAGAGCTGCAGACCCGCCGCGGGCTCCCCGAGCCACAGGGCGTCCTGGTTGCGGGTCGGGGTCTGCCAGGTCCAGTCGTACGTCGCCGGGCACGCGCGGCCCGTCAGGCCGAGCCCCATCGCGTACCGCGCCACGTCCTCGCGCAGCGGCACGTCCAGCGTCACGTCGAGTTCGGTGTCGGCGGTGGCCTCGACGGTCGCCCGCACGACGAGGAAGCCGTCGGCCTCCAACTCGCCCTCGGTGCGCAGAAGTACGTCCGCTCCGGTGGCCGTCGTCGACCAGCGCACGCGCGCGGGTCCCGGCTGGTCGAGGGTGAGCGGCCCGTGCTCCAGAGGGCGGCCGACGCCGAACGTGACCGGTGCGGCCAGCAGGGGGCGCTCGGGCCCGTCGGTGCGGGTCCCGGCTGGGGTGAAGGTGGTGGCGAGCCGGTGCGGGAGTCCGTCGGGGCCGAGTTCGACGGTGCGGCCGAGGATCGCGAGGCGCTGCCCGTCGACCTGCACGGGTGTGAAGGGCGGGACCACCTCGTCGTCCTGGGCCAGCGTCGAGTCCAGCCAGCGCAGCCGGGCGAGCCGCTCCGGTTCGCCCGCGCCGTGGTCGGCGACGACGGCTTCGCCGACGTCGAGCAGCAGGGGCAGGACGCGCTCCGGGGCGCCCTGCGCACGGACGGCGATCTCCGCCTCGTACCGGCCGGGACGCGCCTCCTCGGGCACGTCGATGCCGATCCACAGTGCGCTCACCCCGCCCGCACCGACCTCGACGTGCCGCCGGAAGGTCTCCCCGCGCGCGTCGGTGCCGCCGGTGCTCAGGCACCGCACGGGGAAGGGCAGGCCGCGCACGTCGGCGCGCACGTCCGTGAGGTCGGCGAGCGCGTACACGCCGACCTGCACCGCGTAGAACTCGCCGCGGTCCGCCGCACCGGTGAAGGGGGCGCCGGCAGGGGCGTGCGCCCAGCGTGCGGGCAGCCTTCCGTACCGGCCGAGGGGGTGCGCCCGGTCCTCGCCGAAGAGCACGAACGGCTCGTCCGCGTGCGCTTGTCGAACGGCCAGACACTCGTCGGCGGTCGCCGCGAAGCCCATCGGCGCGAACGAGTCGACGGCGCTCGCCGCCTCGTAGCGGAACGCCTCGGCGCGCGGAAGCCGCTCCCAGCCGCCGCTCGACCCGCTGTGGACGGACCCGTCGAGCCCGGCCCCGTCGAGGCCGCAGCGGTGCGCCCAGCCGGGGTCCGCGCTCCGGGTGGGCGGGCGGTAGGCGGCCTGGGGGTAGTACGGCTTGCCGGTGTGCGCGTACGGCAGGTAGTGCACCGCGTAGGCGCCGGGGCCCTCCACCGGCTCGAAGGCGATGCGCCCGCGCTCCTCGGTCACCTCCACGGCCACCGTGTTGTGCACCCGCAGGCCGGACGGGGCGAGGACGATCACGTCCACATCGCCCACGACGGAGCGCACGTCCAGGTCCTGGCGGCGCCACGGAAGGTCGGCCGCCACCGCGGGCGCCGCCGCCGTCACGTCCACCAGCAGGCGATGATGTCCGTAGACGTCGTGATCCCAGAGGCCGACACCGCACTCCAGCTCCGGATGGCCGGCCCGCGGTTCTGTCTCACCCATCTGTGCTCCCCAAGGGCGCTGTTTATTAGGTAAGTTTCTCAATCGCTCCGGGTCACCCTGAGAGCAACCGATCTTGCTGTCAAGGGGGAGGGACCCATGAGTGGCGACCCGTTGAGTGGCGATCCGTCACTGCTGCGGCGGCTCAACGCGGCGGCCGCCCTGCGCGTGCTGCGCGAGCGCGACGAGATCACCGCGCCCGAGCTCGCCGCGCTGATCGGCGTCTCGAAGCCGACGGCCCAGGACCTGACGGCCCAACTCCTGCGCCAAGGGCGCCTGGTGGAGCTGCCCTCGGGCAGCGGCGGCGGGGTCGGCAGGCCGGCCCGCAGATTCCGGTTCCGCGCCGAGGCCGGACACGTCATCGGGGTGGACATCGGCGCGCACAAGGTCCTGGTGATCGCCGCCGACCTGCTCGGCCGCACGGTTGCCACCCGGCGCGTCGCCGTCACCCCCGAACTCCCCGCGGCCGAACGGCTCGACGCCGTGCGCTCCGCCATCACCGGCTGCCTCGCGGCGCCGGAGGCCGCCGGGGTGCGCCCGCTCGCCACCGGCGTCGGCACCAGCGGCATGGTCGACACCGCGGGGCGGGTGGCGGTGAGCGACTCGCTGCCCGGGTGGAGCGGCCTCGACCTCGCCAGGGAACTCACCGGCGCCGCCCGCGGCCCCGTGGTCGTCGGCAACGACATCCAGCTGGCGACCCTGGCCGAGTGCACCGGCGGAGTCTCCGTCGACGTGCGCGACTGCGTCTACCTGTACGTCGGCAACCGCCTCGGCATCGGCCTGTGGCTCCGCGGCGAACTGCACCGCGGCCACCACGGGGCGGCCGGCGAGATGGTCGCCGGGGACGGCTGGGAACTCTCCTACCAGCGGCTTCTCGACTGGTTCGCAGGGCACCAGGGCGCCGAGCGGCCCACCAGGGAGAACGCGGCACGCGCCGTCGTCACCGCCGCGGCCGCGGGCGACGGCGGGGCCCGCTACACCCTGCGCGCCTTCGCCGAGTGCCTCGCCGACAGCCTCACCCGACATGTCGCCGTGCTCGATCCGCGCGCGGTCGTGCTCGGCGGCGGCATCTCCCGGGCGGGCCTCCTGCTGAGCGAGCCGTTCGCCCGGCGCCTGGCCGAACGCTGCCCGTACGCGCCCGAGATCCGCACCTCCGTCCTGGGTGAGGAATCGACCGCAATCGGGGCAGCCCGTCTCGCACTGGACCACTTGGAACAGATGGAGCAGACCGACCGCGCCGCGCAGAAAAGTCCAACCCCTTAACTCTCACAAGTGGTTGACGGGCGCGAGCGGCCCTTCCATGATGTGGCTCACTTTCGGCAAGTTGGCTTCTTAACTAAGTCCTTCCGAGGACGCCCCGAGATGCCCGCTGTCGGTGCCCCCATTCCGTCGTGCCGCCAGGCCAGGGAGAACGAGTGACATCCCCTGCAACGCGACGCAGGCCACAGGCCGCGTCACCGCCCGCGTCCGTGTCGAAGTCGACGTCGAAGCCCCCCTCGGGGGACCCCGGTGCGAAGCTGCGCATGCGCGCGCCACTGCGAGTCCGGCTGCGCAACAACTGGGTGATGCTCGCCCTCATGACCCCGGGCGTGCTGTTCTTCATCGGGTTCTTCTACGTGCCGATGCTGGGCAACATCATCGCCTTCCAGGACTACCAGCCCTTCATCGGCTTCAAGGACAGCCCGCTGGTCGGCCTCGCCAACTTCCAGGAACTGTTCGCCGATCCGGCGTTCTGGGAGTCGGTCCGCAACACCCTCGCCTTCGCGGCCCTCCAGCTCATCTTCTTCTTCCCGGCCCCGCTCGCCCTGGCGCTGCTCATCAACAGCCTGGTCAGCCCGCGCGTCAAGAAGTTCGTGCAGAGCATCGTGTACCTGCCGCACTTCATCTCGTGGGTCCTGGTCGTCGCGCTCTTCCAGCAAGTCCTCGGCGGCGCGGGACTGTTCAGCAACTACCTCCGCGACCACGGCATGTCGGCGCTCGACGTCATGAGCGACCCCAGCACCTTCCCGCTGCTGATCACGGGACAGGTGATCTGGAAGGACATCGGCTGGGGAATGATCATCTACCTGGCGGCGCTCGCCGGCGTCGACCAGAGCCTGTACGAGTCGGCGGCCGTCGACGGCGCCGGACGCTGGCGCCGCATGTGGCACGTCACGCTGCCCGCCGTGCGCGGCGTCACGATCATGCTGCTCGTCCTCCGCCTCGGCGACGTGCTCTCCGTCGGCTTCGAGCAGTTCCTGCTGCAGCGCGACGCGGTCGGCGCCCGCGCCGCGGAAGTCCTCGACACGTACATCTACTACCACGGTGTCGTCTACGGCGACTGGGGCGTCGGCGCCGCGGCCGGCCTGGTCAAGGGCGTCATCGGGGCCTTGATGATCTGGGGCGCCAACAGGGTCGCCCATGCCTTCGGAGAGCACGGGGTGTACAGCAAATGAGCAGCTTCGGATTCCCCCTGCGCACCCCGCGGCACCGCGAGGAGCGACCCGCCTGGGAGGAGCCGCCGACGAAGATCGGCTCGGCCGCCAAGGCCGTCGTCATCACGGTGATCTGCGGCGTGATGATCCTGCCCTTCCTCACGGTGCTCTCCACGAGCCTCGCCTCCCGCAAGGAGATCACCGAGTCCGGCGGCTTCGTCCTCTTCCCCAGCGAGCCGACCCTGGAGGCGTACCGCACGATCCTGTCCGGCGGTATCGTCTCCCGCGCGGTGATCGTGAGCGTCCTGATCACCGTGGTCGGCACGGCCCTCTCGCTCCTGACGACGATCGCCCTCGCGTACGCCCTGAGCAAGCGCGGGGTGCCGGGCAGCAAGCCGATCCTGCTCCTGGTCCTGTTCACGCTGCTTTTCGCGCCGGGCATGGTCCCGATGTACGTCGTCGTCAAGGAGCTCGGACTCCTCGACTCCTACTGGTCGTTGATCCTGCCGGTGCTGATCAACGCCTTCAACCTCGTCGTCCTGCGGGCGTTCTTCATGAACATCCCCGACGAGCTCTACCAGGCGGCCCGCATCGACGGCGCGGGGGACTGGCGGATCCTCACCCGCATCGTGCTCCCGCTCTCCAAGGGCGTCGTCGCCGTCGTCGGGCTCTTCTACGCGGTGACGTACTGGAACGCCTTCTTCAACGCGATGCTGTACCTCAACGACTCCGGCAAGTGGCCCATCCAGCTGGTCCTGCGCACCTACGTCGTCCAGAACAAGTCCATGACGAGCGACCAGCTCGGCATCGCCCACATGCCGCCGCAGCAGTCCCTGTCCATGGCCGTGGTCATGATCGCGCTGCTGCCGATCCTCGCGCTCTTCCCCTTCCTGCAGAAGTACTTCACCAAGGGCGTGCTCACCGGCGCCATCAAGGGCTGACCCCGCGCCGCACGTTCCTCATCACACGACCTCTTTTGCGGAGATTCCCCATGCCTGGCATGTCCCGACGCAGCTTCCTCAGCCTCTCCACCGCCGTCGCCGCGGGTGCGGCCGTCACCTCCCTGACCGGCTGCGGCTCGTCCGCCAAGAAGACGGGTGAGGCGGCGTCGTCGAAGGTGAAGCTGCCTTCGCACGTCCCCTTCAACAAGATCAAGCCCGATCTCGCGCCGAACGCGAAGGGCCTCTCGGCGGGCTTCCTCTCCTACCCCAAGGACCTGGTCCGCAGCGTCGCGAAGACCCCCGGCGACGGCTCGGAGATCACCATGCTCACGGAGATCTGGACGCAGCCGCCGACGCCCAAGGGCTCCAACGCGTACTGGAAGAGGCTCAACAAGGAACTCGGCGTCGACCTCACCGCGATCCTCGGCACCGACCCCGGCTACGAGGAGAAGTTCTCCGCGACGATCGCCGGCGGCGACCTGCCCGACCTGCTGTGGATACCGCCCAACCAGGGCATCCAGCACGTCGCGGAGCTCTTGGAGGCCAAGTGCGCGGACATCACGGAGTACGTGTCGGGCGACGCGGTGAAGACGTACCCGAACCTGGCCGCGATGACCCCGGCGCACTGGAAGACGGCGGTCGTCAACGGCAAGATCTGGGGCGCTCCCGTACCCTACCCGGCACTCGGCCAGGTCTACGCGGGCAACCCGCGGGTCTGGGACAAGGCCGACGGCATCCGCTCCGCCGGTCCCGAGGAGTTCCTCGCCAAGTGCAAGGAGGTCACCGGTGGCAAGGTCTGGGCCCTTGAGCCCATCTACGTCAACGCCGCCAGCGTACTGAGCCAGTGTTTCGGCGCACCGAACAAGTGGCGCCAGAACAAGGACGGTTCGCTCACCTGGTTCCAGGACACCGACGAGTACGAGGAGACTCTGAACTTCGTCCTGAAGCTGAAGAAGGCGGGCGTCTTCTACCCGGGCAACCCCAAGATGGCCGACGCGTACATCAAGATGGCGCAGGGCACGATCGGCGCCACCGTGCACGCCAACCCCTTCAACGCGCGCAGGGACATCCGCGTCCAGGACCCGGGCGTCGCCGCGGAGATCCTGATCCCGTTCGGCGCCGGCGGCAAGAAGCCCAACCACCACTACCACCTGGGCACCATCGGCTACACCGCCATCAAGAAGGGCGACGAGAAGCGGGTGCGGATGCTGCTGCGCGTCCTGGACTACCTGGCAGCGCCGTTCGGCAGCAAGGAGCGCGAGTTCCTGGAGTACGGCACCGAGGGCGACGACTTCACGTACGACAAGAACGGTTTCCCCGACCGCACCAAGCAGGGCAAGCAGCAGGTCGAGGGCCTCTCCAGCGGACTGCAGACGGTGACGACGTCGCCCTTCGCCCTCATCGCGTCGACGTTCCCGGGCACGGAGCGGGCCCAGGACGTCAAGGACGTCTACGCCGCCGAGCAGAAGCTCCTGGAGACCGCGGTGCGCAACCCGACGGTCGGCCACTACTCGGACGCGTACACCCAGCACTACGGGCGCATGTCCACCGAGGCGACCGACCTGGTCAACGACATCGTCAGCGGGCGCAAGAAGCTCAGCGAGTGGCGGCCGTTCTGGGCCGAGTGGAAGAACAAGGGCCTGGAGCAGATGGCCCGCGAGTTCCAGAAGTCGATCGAGCAGAGCTCCTGACGGACGTCAGGCCCCCGTGCCCCGGTCGGCCTTGGCGAGCTCCGACTTCCGGTAGGAGTACCCGAAGTAGACGCCGAGGCCGATCAGGAACCAGACGGCGAACCGCACCCAGGTCTGCCACTGCAGGAACGTGATCAGCCAGATGGAGAAGACCACGCCCAGCGCGGGCACCACCGGCATCCCGGGGCAGCGGAACGTGCGCGGCAGCTCCGGCCGCTTGTAGCGCAGCACGATCACCGCGATGCACACCACGACGAACGCCAACAGGATGCCGATGTTGGTCAGTTCGGCCGCCTCGCCGATCGGCAGGAACCCGGCGATGGCGGCCGACGCGAACCCGACGATCCACGTCACGCGCGTCGGCACCTGCCGCGTCGGGTGGGTCTTGGCGAACCACTTGGGCAGGAGGCCGTCCCGGCTCATCGAGAACCACACGCGCGTGCAGCCCAGCATGAACGTGAACATCACGGTGAGGATGCCGATGATCGCGCCCACCGCGATGACGTCCGCGAGACCGCCGAGCCCCACGGACTTGAAGGCCGTGGAGAAGCCGCTCTCCGGGTCGACGTCCTGGTAGCTCTGCATGCCGGTCAGGACCAGGCACGCGAGGACGTACAGCACCATCGAGATCGCCAGGGAGTAGAGGATCGCCTTCGGCATGTGGCGCTGCGCGTCCTTGGACTCCTCGGCCGCGGTCGACATGGCGTCGTAGCCGAACACGGCGAAGAAGACGGTCGCCGCACCCGTGAACGCGCCGCTGACCCCGTAGGGGAAGAACGGGTCGTAGTTGCCGGTCTCGATGTGGAAGAAGCCGACCGCGATCACCACGAGCACCACGATCACCTTCAGCACGACCACGATCATCTCGAAGCGTGCGGCGTTCTTGATGCCGAGGGTGAGCAGGTAGGCGATGAACAGGCAGAGCACCGCGGCGAACAGGTCGACCTTGTGGCCGTCACCGGTGCCGGGTGCGCCCATCATCCAGTTCGGCAGCTCGGCACCCATCTCCTCGACGAGGAAGCCGAAGTAGCCGGAGATGCCGATCGCCACGACGGCGACGATCGCGGTGTACTCCAGGAGCAGGTCCCAGCCGATGAACCAGCCGGTCAGCTCGCCGAGCACCACATAGCCGTAGGTGTACGCCGATCCCGCCTTCGGGATCATGCCCGCGAACTCGGCGTAGGAGAAGGCGGCGGCCGCGCTCGCGACCCCCGCGATCAGGAACGAGACGAGCACCGCGGGTCCCGCGGTGCCGTTGGCGACGGCCCCGGCGAGGCTGAAGATGCCGGCGCCGATGATGCCGCCGACCCCGATCGCCGTGAGCTGCCAGAGCCCGAGGGACTTGGCGAGTCCGCCGCCCCCCTCGGTCTCCTGGATGTTCTCGATGGGCTTGCGGCGCAGTACGCCCTGCCCCATCCGCAGTCCCGACATGAGCTCCACCTCTTCGCAGACGGCAGTCGGCCGATGGCGGATCATGATGGCCCAGCCAGGGCCGCGACGGAAGACGCCACACCCCGGCCGCCCGCAGGCGGGGCGCGACGGGGGCCATTCAGGGCAGTGCGAGGGGACGGTCGCCGGTTACGGGACCACGGTGACCGGCCAGCGGCCGGCCTTCACCAGCCGGACGGCGACCGAACCGACGATGCGGTGGCCCGCCTGCTCGGACGCGCCGACGACGACGGCGTCCGCCTTCAGGTCGTCGGCGGCGGTCACCAGGCCGGTGTACGGGTCGCCGCGGAAGGTGTGGAACTCCCACCGGACATCGAATATGTCCTTCACGCGCTCGGTGGCCGCGCGGATCTCCGTGATCAGCCCCTCGGCGATCTCGTCGGTGGTCTCCGCGACCGGGGCGCCGAATGCGGCGCCCGCCGCCATCACCGGCTGGACGTAGACGACGGCGAGCAGTGCCCGCTGCCTCCTGGCCATGCCTCCGGCATATGCCGCCGCCCGCAGGGACGAATCGGAGCCATCGACTCCGACGACGATCACCTTCGGCCCGTCGGTGCCGCGTTCAAACTGCTGGGACTGGTCTGCGCTCACGCCGAGAGATTAGCGGAGGCCCTCCTACCGCCTGTGTCCCGGGCAGGCGGCCGTACCCCGCCCGTCCCCCTGCCGTCGCTCTCGACGGGCGTGGTGGCGCGGCCCTTCCTAGAGTCGTGACCATGACTGTCAGTACGGAGGAAACCGAGGCCAGAGGGCAGATACGCAACCGGGGCGGCTTCCTCGGACGCGTCCCGGAGGGGTTCGCCGCCTTCTTCGGCACCCTCGGCGTCTTCTGCGCGGTCCTCGCGGTGATCGCCCCGCTGCGGCGCCTGCTCCTGCCCGTCATCCGCGCCCTGGACCTCGTCACCGTCCCGGTCAGCGCCAACCTCGCCTACGCCGTCTTCCTCTTCCTGCTGGCCGCCGCCACGGCCGCCCGCAAGAAGGTCGCCTGGTGGCTCGTCGTCAGCTATCTCGGCCTGCTGCTCGTCTTCGACATCCTGGGCGCCGCCCTCGGCTTCTGGGCCGACTCGCTGCCGTCCTTCGTCGTCTGCGGCGTCGCCTTCGTCCTGCTGATACTCGCCCGCAAGCAGTTCTCCGCCGACTCCCGGCGCGGCGCCGTCTGGCGGGCCCTCGCGGTCCTGGCCGCGGGCCTCGGTGTCGCGATCCTGGTCGGCTGGGGCCTGGTCGAACTGTTCCCCGGCACGCTGCCCCGCCAGGAACGCCTCCTGTGGGCGGCCAACCGCGTCTGCGGCGGGCTGATCCACGGCGGCGACTACTTCGACGGCTCGCCGCCCCGCGCCCTCTACTTCTGGCTCGGCCTGTTCGGCGCGCTCGCCCTGCTGAACGCCGCCGCCACGCTCTTCCGCTCCCAACGCATGGAGGCGGCGCTGCACGGCGACGAGGAGCCCCGCATCCGCGCGCTGCTCGGCGCGTACGGCGCGCAGGACTCGCTCGGCTACTTCGCCACCCGGCGCGACAAGGCCGTCGTCTTCTCGCCCAGCGGCAAGGCCGCCGTCACCTACCGCGTCGAGGCGGGCGTCTGCCTGGCCAGCGGCGACCCCGTCGGCGACCGCGAGGCCTGGCCGCACGCGATCGGCGCCTGGCTCGACGTGGCACGGCGGTACGCGTGGCAGCCCGCCGTCATGGGCGCCTCCGAGGACGGCGCCACGGCGTACGCCCGCGCGGGACTCGGCGCGCTGCAACTCGGCGACGAGGCGATCCTGCACGTCGCCGACTTCGACCTGGATGGCCGCGACATGCGCGTCACCCGCCAGGCCGTCAACCGCGTCCGCCGCACCGGCGCCACCACGCGCATCCGCCGCCACTCCACCCTCAGCGACGGGGAGATGGAGGAGATCATCGACAAGGCCGACGCCTGGCGGGACACCGAGACCGAGCGCGGCTTCTCCATGGCCCTGGACCGCCTCGGCGACCCCGAGGACGGCGACTGTCTCCTCGTCGAGGCACTGGACGAGGACGGCAAGCTCCGGGCGCTGCTCTCCCTCGTCCCATGGGGCAAGGACGGCATCTCCCTGGACCTGATGCGCCGGGACCGCAGCGCGCCGAACGGCGTCATGGAGTTCATGGTCGCCGAACTGTGCGCCGCGGCGGGCAAGTTCGGCGTGCGGCGCATCTCCCTGAACTTCGCGGTGTTCCGCTCCGTCTTCGAGGAGGGCGGCCGTATCGGGGCGGGCCCGGTGCTGAGGCTGTGGCGCAAGCTGCTCCTGTTCTTCTCCAAGTGGTGGCAGCTGGAAGCCCTCTACCGCTCGAACGCCAAGTACCACCCCGAGTGGTACCCGCGCTTCATCTGCTACGGCGACAGCGGCGCCCTCGCCCGCATCAGCCTGGCGTCCGGCATCGCCGAGGGGTTCGTCTCCGTGCCGTCGCTGCGCAAGCTCTGGGGCAAGGGACGCAGGACCTGGGGCGTCACCCAGCCCGCCACCACCGAGGGCCTGCCCCCGATCGCCGCGCTCGGCCTCGCGGGCCAGGGCGAGGCGGCCGACGCCGACCCCACGGCGGACCTCCCCGAGCAGATCCGCATCCGGCACCGCAAACTCGACCGCCTGCGCGCGCAGGGCGTCGACCCGTACCCGGTGGGCCTCGCCCCGCGCACCCACGAACTCGCCTCCGTCACCCGGGACATGGCGACCGGGCCGGTCACGGTCGCCGGCCGCGTCATGCTCGTACGCGATTTCGGCGGCATCGTCTTCGCCGTCCTGCGCGACTGGTCGGGCGACCTGCAGCTCGCCCTCACCCGCGACACGTCGGGGCCCGACGTCCTGGACCGCTTCACCGCCGGCACCGACATCGGCGACCACATCACCGCCACCGGCACGGTAGGCACCAGCGACCGGGGCGAGCTCACCGTCTTCGTCACCGACTGGCGGCTCACCGGCAAGTGTCTGCGCCCGTTGCCCGACAAGCGCCGCGGGCTGACCGACCCCGAGGCCAAGGTCCGGCGCCGCTACCTCGACCTCGTCGCGAGCCCCGGGGCTCGCGACGTCGTGCGGGCCCGCTCCACCGCCGTACAGGCGCTGCGCCAGGGCTTGTTGGACCGCGGGTACCTAGAGGTCGAGACGCCGATGCTCCAGCAGATCCACGGCGGTGCCAACGCCCGCCCCTTCACCACCCACATCAACGCCTACGACCTCGACCTGTATCTGCGCATCGCCCCCGAGCTGTACCTGAAGCGGCTCTGCGTCGGCGGCATGGAGAAGGTCTTCGAGATGGGCCGCACCTTCCGCAACGAAGGCGTCTCCTACAAGCACAACCCCGAGTTCACGATGCTGGAGGCCTACCAGGCCTTCGCCGACTACGACGTGATGCTCGACCTCACCCGCGAACTCATCCAGGGCGCGGCGACCGCCGCCTTCGGCTCGCCCGTCGCCCGCAAGGCCGATGCCGACGGCAGGCTCGTCGAGCACGACATCTCAGGGCCCTGGCCGGTGAAGACCGTCTACGGGGCGCTCTCCGAGGCGCTCGGCGACGAAGTCGACGCGGACACCCCGCTGGAGTCGCTGCACCGGCTCTGCGACCGGGTCGCCGTCCCGTACACGGCGGACGACGGGCGCGGTGACGTCGTCCTGGAAATGTACGAGCGGCTCGTCGAGGAGAAGACGAAGCTGCCCACCTTCTACAAGGACTTCCCGACCGACGTCTCCCCGCTGACCCGCCAGCACCGCACCGACCCGCGCCTCGCCGAACGCTGGGACCTCGTCGCCTTCGGTACCGAACTGGGCACCGCGTACTCGGAGTTGACCGACCCCGTGGAGCAGCGTCGGCGGCTGACCGCGCAGTCGCTCCTCGCCGCCGGGGGAGACCCGGAAGCCATGGAGCTCGACGAGGACTTCCTCGACGCCCTGGAGTACGCCATGCCGCCCACCGGCGGCCTCGGCATCGGCGTCGACCGGCTCGTCATGTTCCTCACCGGCCTGACCATCCGGGAAACCCTGCCCTTCCCCCTCGTCCGCCGCGTCTGATCGGGTGTTTTCGGGGGCCGTCCCGGCGTTGATGTGCCGCGTGGGCCTTCGGCCATGCGACGGATTAGTCATGAAAGATGATCAGCTGACTCCAGGGCGTCGCGTCCTGCTCCGCGCCGCCGCGGTGCTCGGTCTGGGCGCGACCGCGGGCTGTGCGGGCACGGAGAGCCCTTCCGTCCCCGGCCCCGCCGGCACCGCGGGCGCGCCCGCCGCCGGGGGCCCGCAGGCCGCACGCGCCTTCAAGCCCTCCGCGTACCGCCTGCAGCCCATGGCGGGCAGCCCCCAGCGCGCGGCACGGGCCCTGCCCCGCGTGCGCAAGGAGCCGATCCTGCGCATGCCGGGGCGCGACCGCTCGATGGTGCTGACCTTCGACGACGGGCCCGACCCCCGCTACACCCCGGACATCCTGCGGACGCTGCGCCGGCACGACGTGCGCGCGATGTTCTTCGTGTGCGGGGAGATGGCCGTCGACAACAAGGACCTGCTGCGCGAGATGGCCGACGACGGGCATCTGATCGGCAACCACACCTGGGACCACCCGCTCCTGCCCCGCCTGGACAAGAACGCCGTGCGCCGGCAGATCGAGCGGACCTGCGACGTCATCGAGGACGCGACCGGTGAACCCCCCTCCTGGTTCCGCGCGCCCTACGGGGCGTGGAACCGTCACGCCTTCCACCTGGGGGCCGAGCTGGGCATGGAACCCCTCGCCTGGACCGTCGACACCCTCGACTGGACCGAACCCGGCGCGGCGACCATCGTGCGGCGCGTGCGCGCGGGCGCGGGGCCCGGTGTCGTGGTGCTCTCGCACGACGCGGGCGGCGACCGCTCGGGCAGCGTCACCGCGCTGCGGAGCTACCTCCCCGAGCTGCTCGAATCCGGCTACCGCATCACGCTGCCGAGCCGCTACATGTCCTGAGGCGCGCCCCCGTTCACCCCACCGCCTGGTCCCGTGTCAGCGCACGGCGACCAGGCGGGCGAAGACGACGACGTTCCCGTCGTATCCGGACTGCTTCGAGAATCCGCCGCCGCAGGTGATGACACGCAATTCAGGAGTTCCATCGTTGCCGTACACACGCTTGCCCGGGAAGCCATCTTTCTCGAAAACTTCAATTCCGTAGATCTGGAAAATCGCCGTCTTCTTGTCCTTCCGCCTGATCTCGACGTGATTACCCTTCTTCAGGGAACCGAGGCCGTAGAAGACGGCGGGGCCCTGCTGATTGTCCACGTGGCCGACGACCACGGCCGTGCCCTTCTCGCCGGGCGACACGGCGCCGGTGAACCAGCCCGCGAGGTTCGGGTCGTCGGGCGGCGGCGCGTCCACCCAGCCCTCCGAGTCCAGTCCCACCTGCATGATCGGGGCGTCCACCTGGATCCCCTTGATGCGCACGCGCTCGGCGGGCGAAAACGTCAGCGGCGCGGGGGCGCCCTCGCCCGCACGGGGTGCCCGGTCCGCGGCCGCGGCGGAAGCGGGCTGCGGCGGACCGACGTCGAATTCACCGGAACCATTTCGGATCAGTGCGAGGCCGGTCAGCAGGACAAGCGCCATCACACCCCACGGGGCGCGCTTCTTCTGCTTCTCCTCCTCCTGCATCTCCTGGAATTCGAATTCGTCGGCCGGATGGGACGAAGGCATTCTCTATCCCCTCTCAACGCGGCACGGGAGCCACGTCCGTTGCGCGTAACAGCACGCTAAGCGCGGGGCGCGCGGCGTGCGAAAGGGCGGAAGCGAACGGGTGGCGCCGGGATCGGGGTGCGCCATCCGAGTCGCGCCGGGCAGGAAATTTCTGACGGTCCGTGACCTGCGGCGATGTCGGGTTGCGCGGACGCGCTTCGGCGTGTCGTCTCACCAGGACGGCCGATCGCCGAAATGCGGGGCCGCGCACCGCATCTGAGGGTCAGTCTGGGAGGCGCTCTCGCCGATCGACCGGGGACGGTATCCCCGGGGCGTCTTCCGCGGAGGATTGCCATGCGTACTTCTCGTATGCGGACCACTCGTGCCCTCGCGGTCGCCGCGGCGGCCGTCGGGGCCGTCGGGCTCGCCGCCCCGACCGCGTCCGCGTGGGCCGACCCGACCAACATCGTGGCGATGCCCAGCGTGATCCCGAAGGGTGGCCATCTGACGGTCACCGTCGACGGATCGTCCTGCCAGGCGTCCGGCAGCAAGGTCACGTCGCCCGCCTTCCCCGACACGAATCTGCAGGGCATCCCGGGCGGCACCACGGCGAGCGCCACCGCGATCATCCACTCCCACGCCCGTCCGGGCGCCTACGACATCACGGCCCACTGCGGCGGCAAGACGCTGACCCGCCCCGCGGCCTTCACCGTCATCCACGGCGGTGTGCGCGGTGGCATCGGCGGTGCCACGACCTCCGGCGCGACCAGCACCGACATGGCGATCGGCGGTGCCCTGGTCGCCGCCGCGCTGGTGGGCGGCGGGGTCTTCTGGATGCGGCGCAGGACCGAGAACGCCGAGAACAGGGTCTGAGGCCGCAGGCCGGGACCGGAGCGGCCCCCTTCCGCCCCGCGCCCGGCACGCCGTCGCGCACCGCACGTGAGCGCGCCTCGCCCCCGGGATCTGGAGACGTCCCGGGGGCGAAGCGCTGCCCGGGGGTGCCTCAGGAGTTGTCCTCGCCGGTGCGGCGCCGCGTCTTGTGGTACGCCACGCCGACGGTGCCCAGGATCAGGGCGCTGCCGAGGGCGATCTCGTGCAGGTCGAGGCCGCCGAGGCTGCCGCCGATGCCGGCCTTCACGCCCTTGTGGTGCTCGGGGTGGTGGGTGTTGTTGTCGGGGCGTCCGGTGGCGATGGTCAGGTCGGTCTTGTCGCTGCCGGGGTCACTGCCGTTGCAGGTGAACGTCACCTCGTACATCGCGCCCGGCTTCGCGTCCCAGAACACCTGGGCCGTGGCGGACTTCTGGCCCTTGGGGATGGTGGTGTCCTCGAAGACGCCGGAGGTCACCTTGGTCTCGCCGTCGCAGCCGTCGACGTTCAGGGTGACCTGGCCGCCCGCGGCGATGGTCGTGGGGGAGACGCTGAACCCGAAGGCGGTCACGTTCTCGTCGGCGGGGGCGAGCGCCGATGCCGACGGGGCGGCGAGGGTGAGGGCGGAAGCGGTGAGCAGAGCGGCCGAGGCGACGCGTATCGCGTGCATGGTGGATCCTCCCGGGTCCCCGAGGAGCAGCTGCGGAGCTTCTTCCGCTGACGCCTGAAATGCACCTCGATGCCCGAAACGCTAGGTACGGTCGTGCGGTGCCGCGATCCGTGTCGCGCGAACGGGGCAATCGTGTGGGCCGGTCGGGGGAACGAGGCGGCGTGGCGCCCCGGTCGGCACCCGATGGTGTGTCAGGGCGCGGGAGGCCGCCGGGGCGCGTGGCGGAGGGGCCGGGGGCGTTGGGGCGTCAGGGTGTCAGGCCGATGTGCGACGCCAGCCACGGCAGCTGCTTCGCCAGGCCGGGACGCCACACCTGCCAGCTGTGCCCGCCCGGGAGCTGGACGAGCTCGGCCTGCATCCCTGCCTTCTGTGCGGCCGCGTACACCTTGAGCGCCTGCGGACGGTACGTCGAGTCGTCGGTCCCCGCGACGAACACGCCCGCGGTGTCGGGGAACTTCTTCCGTGCCATCACGTCCACCGGGTTGACCTTCTCGAACGCGGCCTCGTCCCCGCCGAACGCCGCGTCCACGGTCTTCTTGCGGTCGCCGAGCGTCGGCTCGTCCTGCCCCGAGATGTCGACGAACGCGCCGTATCGGCCTGGCGCATTGACCGCCAGCTGCAGGGCGCAGGTGCCGCCGTTGGAGAGCCCGGAGACCGCCCAGTGCGCCCGGCCCCCGGCCGCCTGGAGGTGGCCGGCCGCCCAGGCCGGGACGTCGTCGGCGAGATACGTCTGCACCTTGCCGAGCTTGGAGTCCATGCACAGCGGATTGTCGAAGGAGGAACCCAGCGGGTCGACCACCAGGACGATGGGCGCGAGCCCGTCGTGCCCGGCGGCGAAGTCGTCCATCATGTCCGGCAGCTGACCGGAGGTGATCCAGTCCTGCGGGGCGCCGGGCTGGCCCGCCATCAGGACGAGCACGGGAAGCAGCGGCCGGGGTGAGGCGCGGTAGGCCGGAGGCAGGTAGACGTACGCGTCGCGGGCCTTGAACCCCGATTTCGTGCCCGGGATCGAGGCGGTCGAGACGGTGCCCTTGGCGGGCAGCCCGGCCGGCGCCTTCCACACCTGGGACAGCGCCTTGCCCTCCGGCACGTCGAGGGTCGGCTCTTTCCTCCCCGTGGCGTCCTTGAGGCTGACGGTGTCCTGCGGGCCGAGCATGGTGCGTACGGTCGGGTAGTTGTCGTAGTGGATGTTGACCTCGCTGAGGCCGAGCACCACGACGAGCGCGCCCGAGAGCAGGGCGCCCGCACGCCCGCGCCAACGCAGCGTCGGCATCCGGAACAGGGCCAGGCACACCCCGAGGACGGCCACCCCGATCCACACCACGACATCGCCGGGGAGCTTGTCGGGGAAGGGCTGCCACCAGTCGTCGACGGTGAGCTTGACCAGCAGGGTCAGGAGCGCGGCCAGGACCACCGCGAGCGGGAGCAGCCGGGTCCACCAGCGCCGGTCGCGGGAGAAGAGCAGCAGGGCGAGCGCCACGCAGCCGAGGATCTGTACGACGAGCGGCACCGCCCCGTCGACCAGCGACCAGTCCAGTGGCCCCCCGGCCATCGGCACCCGCTCCACGTGCGTCCCCGTTCCGTTCGGTTCCCTGTGACACGGACCGGGGGCCGGCCAGCAGGCCGGCCCCCGGTGGAGGTAGGTGAGCGGGCCGCTCTGCCTTGAGCTACAGCCCCGCGCAGTGGAGCTGGGTGGACTTGAACGCACCATCTGCCCGCTCACCCAAAACGATAGCAATCGGCGCAAAACTGGCAAATCGGGCGATAAGAGGGCGCTGGGCCCGCGCCGGGCGTCCTCAGCCGTTCGGCCATCCGTGTGGCGCGCCCCGCCACTCGACGAGGTGTGGGTCGTCCAGCGCGATGTCGGCCTCGCCGATCCCCGCGCCCCGCAACAGCTCCACCAGGTCCCGGTCGCCGTGTGCGACGCCGGCGTCCTGTCCGCGCACGGTGATCCGCCGCCCGCCGTCGGCGGTGGGCGGGTGGACGACGATCGGTGATTGCCAGGCCATGGCACCAGAGTGCGCCGTACGGCGGCGTCGCGCAGCGGGGTTCACGGCCAACGCGGCGTCCCGTGCTGCGGGCGGCCTGCCTGGAGGCCGTGGAGGACCACCCCGTTGAGGCCGCGGTACGGCCGTCGGGGCGCGGAGGAGTGACGGCCCTCCGCGCCCCGACGGCCATTGGCCGGGGGCGGCGCGCCCGGCCTCGGGGAACTGCCCCGTCCCGGGCAGTCAGCCTCCCAGGCCGGGGAACAGCGCCTTGAACGGTTCGGCCGTCGCCGCGACGCCACGGCTGTAGGGCGCGTCGAGGTCCCAGATGAGGAAGAGCAGGAAGGCGAACAGGGCGGAGAAGAGCCCGGCGAGGATGAGTTCGCGCGGGGTGCGGCGGATCTGCAGGGCGAAGATCATGCCGATGGTGACGAGACCGCCGATGATCAGGCCGAACCAGACCACGCCGGGCATCGTCGCCCCGACGCTGTCCGCGCGGGCACTGCGCGCGTCGTCCGCGGCGGCCACCGAGTCCACCAGCGGCTGGTACGCCTGCGCCTCGAAGTCCGACTTCGGCTGGTAGTCGGTCACGTCGTGCCGCACCCGGGCCAGCAAATCGTCGCCTCGGTCGGTGAGTTCCGCCTTGGACTTCATCGTGTCCCACTCCGTGGTCACGACATGGCTGACATAGGTGTGGACGTCGGCGCGAATGCGGTCCCTGACATCCTCCGGGTAGATCCGCGCCCGCTCCGAGACCTCGTGCAACGCCTGTGCCTCCAGGCGCACATGTTCCTGCGCGGCGCCCCGTGCCTCCCAGACGCCCGCGATGGCCAGGCCCAGGACGATGGCGTAGACGACGCCGATCATCATCGTCATGTACTCGATGACGTCCGGTGTCTCCGACGCGTCGTAGTCCGCGCCGGTCTTTCGGTGGCGCAGCAGGGTCACGATGAGCACAACACCGCAAGCGGCCACCATCGCGAGGGTGAGAACAAGCCATTCCGACATGGAGACCTCCGGCGGTCAGCGCGGGCGGAGCGCGGCGACGGCGAGCACCGCGGGTGCCGTGATGAGCAGGGTGAGCGAGACGAGGGACGGGCCTCCGCGCGGCCGTTGCTTGCGGGGCGGGGCGTGATACTCCGGATATGCCACGGGCGCGGGTGTGACCTCGGGGCTGGCGGAGGGTTTCGGTTTAGGTTTCGGCTTGGGCGCGGGCTTGGGCGCAGCCTTGACGACGGGCTCGGGGGGTGGCGGCGGAGGCGGCGCACTGGGCTGGACGGTCGGCTCGGGCGGTGCGGGAGCCGGCGGCGGTGGGGGCGGTTCGGGGGCGGGCGGCTTCGGCGGAGGAGGGGGCGGAGGCGGAGGTGGTGGCGGTGGTTTGGGCGGAGGAGGGGGTGGCTTCGGACGGTGTGTGGGCCCGGCGTGGCAGTCGACGCCGTCACCCGAGACGGCCACGGTGTCGCCGCTCGACGCACCACCGTTCTGCGAGATCGAGGCGTACGCGCAGTCGTCGGCGGAGGCCGCGCCGACCGCCGAAGAGGCGCCGAGCAGCAGGGCCAGGGCGACGAGCGCCAACACACGTGTGACTAGGGGCGACATGACCCGAGAAGTTCTGTGCACGACGGGGATCATGGGCCGCTCGCACGCCCGGCACGCCGGAGAAGCCCCGGAATGACCCGAAGGAAGGAAGCGCTCCCGGCCGGGGTTTGGCGGCGCGCACCCCGCTCCTGCCGGGTCCCTTCCCCCGCAAAGAATCTTGCCGCGCGGTTGAACGGGGCGGCTGCCGCGCCCCGTACCTAGGGCCATGTGTGACGCAAACAGGCGCCACAACACCTCTGCGGACAGTGGGAGTCAGGAATGCTTCATCCAAGTGGGGGTTCCCCCCGGGCCTGGCGGAGCGCCTCGCTCGTGGCGACAGCTGCGGCCCTGCTGGCGCTGACGACGGCGTGCGGTCAGGACAAGGGCGACCAGTCCCCGAACGGTCAGAGCGTGGGCAACGAGGCGCCCGCCAAGAGCGACGACTACGGCGCGGACGACGGCTACGGAACGGACTCCGACGCCGCCGACAAGGGTGCGGGCGCCAAGGCGAAGCCCGCGGGCCAACTCGCGGTGTGGGACAGCAAGAAGCTCGGCAAGGTCGTCACCGACAGTGCCGGGTTCACCCTCTACCGGTTCGACAAGGACACCGCCCAGCCGCCCGAGTCGAACTGCGACGCGGCTTGTCTGAAGGCCTGGCCCGCCGTCGCCGCCGACGGCGCGAAGGCCGCGCCGGGTGTCGACGAGTCCCTGCTCGGCGAGGTCACCACCGCCGACGGGACCAAGCAACTGACCGTCGACGGCTGGCCGATGTACCGGTATGCCCAGGATGCCAAGCCCGGCGACGCCAAGGGGCAGGGCGTGGGCGGCACTTGGTACGCGGCGGCCCCCGACGGCAAGAAGGCCGCACCCGCCGCGGCCGGCGCCGCCCCCGTCGCCTCCGCGGGCCTGTCGACCCGCAAGGACCCGAAGCTCGGCGAGATCGTCGTCGACAAGAACGGCATGACCGTCTACCGCTTCACGAAGGACTCCGCCTGGCCGATGAAGTCGGCGTGCACCGGCGCCTGCCTGGACAAGTGGCCCGTGGTGGCGCCGGTCGGCAAGAACGACACCCAGGGCATCCTCAAGAAGGGCTTCGTGGTCTTCGACCGACCCGACGGCAACAAGCAGCAGACCATCGACTGCTGGCCCATGTACACCTTCTCCGGCGACAAGAAGCCCGGCGACACGAACGGACAGGGCGTGGGGGGAACTTGGTACGCCGCGAGCCCTCAGGGGAAGCCGGTGGGCGCCCCCAAGTAGGCCCCGTGGCTCATGGCCGCCCCGGCGCATGGCGCCCTACAGCCGCAGGCGGTTCCAGGAACCCTCAAGCGGCTCCAAGAAGTGACGGCGACGCGGGGACAGACCGGCCCGTCTCCTCCCATACCACGGGGAGGGGGCGGGCCGGTCGGCGGTGTGGGATAGGGCACTTGCCAAAGGCAGTGACCGAGAACGGACGGCCAATTTCCGTTTTGACTCGCTCCCTTGGCGGACGATCAGTAGCCTCACCCTCGAACACCGGATCGCCCGCGCCACCCCCTACGCCTTGGAGTCTTGATGGAGCGTCCCGCCTGGGCACCGCCCGGCATCGACATCTCGATGCCCAGCGTGTCCCGGATCTACGACTACTACCTGGGCGGCTCGCACAACTTCGAGGTGGACCGGGAGGCGGCCCGCAAGGCGATGGAGTTCATGCCGGGACTCCCGAAGGTCATGCAGGCGAACCGTGCCTTCATGCGGCGCGCGGTGCGCCACGCG
Organism: Streptomyces sp. NPDC040622; assembly: GCF_055593965.1. Classification (NCBI taxonomy): domain Bacteria; kingdom Bacillati; phylum Actinomycetota; class Actinomycetes; order Kitasatosporales; family Streptomycetaceae; genus Streptomyces; species Streptomyces sp. NPDC040622. The sequence goes on from NZ_JBVIXD010000018.1 coordinate 50,461, forward strand.
GTCGAACGGGGGGTCACCCAGTTCCTCGACATCGGCTCGGGGATCCCGACCTTCGGCAACGTCCACGAGGTGGCGCAGCAGGCCAGCCCCGAGGCCCGTGTCGTGTACGTCGATCACGATCCGGTCGCCGTGGCCCACAGTCGAGCGGTTCTCGAGGGCACGGAGCGCACCGCGGCCGTCGCCGGTGACCTGCGCAAACCCCGGGACATTCTGGGCAGTTCGGAGGTCGCCGCGGTCCTGGACACGGGCCGCCCCGTGGCTCTTCTCCTCGTCGCCGTCCTGCACTTCGTCGAGGACGCGTACGATCCTTACGCGGCGGTGGCGGAACTGCGGGACGCACTCGCGCCCGGCAGCCTCGTCGTCGTCAGCCACGCCTCGTACGAAGGGATTCCGGTTCCCCCCGAGCAGGCCGGCCGGACGGTCGGTGTATACAAGGACATCCGCAATCCACTGATCATGCGCTCGCGCGAGGAGATCGCGCGGTTCTTCGAGGGGTACGACATGGTGGAACCCGGCCTGGTGCCGATGCCGCACTGGCGGCCCGACACCGCGCCCGAGGAGGAGGATCCGTACTCCTTCTCGGGATTCGCTGGCGTGGGACACAAGCGTTGAGCGGCGAGCAGGACGGACCCGAAGGAAGACTTCGCCGGTTCGCCACCATCTGGAGCCGTGCGATCTTCCCCGTGACGGCCACCTCGCTGACCCGTCCCGAATTCGAACAGCAATTGGTGCCGCTGGCCCGACGGTTGAACGACGCGCTCCGCGAGCGGGTCTTCGACTCGGCGGAGAGCCAGGCCGTCGGCGCCGCGCTCATCGGCACGCACTGCACGGACCCCGAGGCGCTCAGCCGCACGCTCGACTGCGTGGATGCCTACCTCGTCCTGTACTGCGGCGGTGAAGGCCCGCGGGAAGAGCTGCGGGCCCGTTCCGCGCGCATCCAGCACGCCATGGCCGCCGGCTTCGCGCAGGCGCTGCGGGAACGCACCCTCGTCGAGCAGGAGGCGATCTCGCGGGCCGCCCTCAGCGCGCGCAGCGCCGTCGCCGAGGCCCTGCACGCCAGCGAGGCACGCTTCCGGGCCGTCTTCCACGGCGCCGCGATCGGCATCGGCATCGCCGACCTCGACGGCACGGTCCTCGAGGTCAACGACGCGCTGATCCGCATGTTCGGCGGCCTGGAACACCAGCTGCGCGGTCGGAACGTCGGGGAGTGGACGCACCCCGACGACTCGCCCCACGTCTGGAAGCTGTACGAGGAGCTGGTGCGCGGCGAGCGCGAGCACTACCGGGTGGAGAAGGCCTTCTACCGCCCCGACGGCACGGTCCTGTGGACCAATCTGACCGTCTCGCTGCTGCGCGACGCGGACGGGATCCCGCAGTACCAACTGGCGCTGATGGAGGACACCACCGAGCGCCGGCTGCTCAACCTCCGCCTGCGCTACGAGGCCACGCACGACGCGCTCACCGGACTGCCCAACCGCACCCTGTTCTTCGAGCGCCTGGAGAAGGCCCTCGCGGCGGGCGCGGGCGCCCGGTTCGGGCTGTGCTACCTCGACCTGGACGGCTTCAAGACCGTCAACGACAGCCTCGGGCACGCGGCCGGCGACCGGCTGCTCGTCGAGGTCGCCGACCGGCTGCAGTCCTGTGCGACCGCACCCGGCGAGATGGTGGCCCGGCTCGGCGGCGACGAGTTCGTGGCGCTCACCACAGGACCCGACACCGAGACCGAGGTGGACGAGCTCGCGGGACGCATCATGAACGTCCTCGCCTCCCCGATCCGCGTCGACGGCCGCGAACTGACCGTGCGCGGCAGCATCGGCATCGTGGAAGGACCGGCGGGGGAGCGCGGCGCCGCCGAGGTGCTGCGCAGCGCCGACATCACGATGTACCGCGCCAAGTCCGCGGGCGGCAACCGCTACGAGCTCGCCGACCCCGAGGCGGACGCCCGCGCCATCACCCGGCACGGTCTGACCACGGCGCTGCCCGCGGCCCTGGAGCGCGGCGAGTTCTTCATCGAGTACCAGCCGCTCGTGCACCTCGGCGACGGCAGTGTGCGCGGCGCCGAGGCACTGGTGCGGTGGCTGCACCCGCAGCACGGCGTCATCGGCCCGGACCGGTTCATTCCGCTCGCCGAGCACACCGGCCTGATCGTGCCGCTCGGCCGCTGGGTCCTCGAGGAGTCCGTACGCCAGGCGCGCCTGTGGGAGGCACGGCACACCGACGCGGGGCCACTGCGCGTCAACGTGAACCTCTCGCCCATGCAACTCACCCACCCGGGCCTGGTGTCCGACACGGTCGACATCCTGGAGCGCGAGGGCCTGGAGCCCGGCGCGCTCTGCCTGGAGGTCACCGAGTCCGCGCTGATAGGAGCCGACGACGACCTGCTCAAGCCGCTGCGCAGGCTCGCCGAGATGGGCGTGGACATCGCGCTCGACGACTTCGGCACCGGCTACTCCAACCTCGCCAACCTGCGCAGGCTGCCGGTGAGCGTGCTCAAGCTCGACCGCTCGTTCACCCAGGGCATGCAGCACTTCCCGGCCGACCCCGTCGACCTGAAGATCGTCGAGGGCATCGTCGCGCTCGCCCACAGCCTGGACCTCGCGGTCACGGTCGAGGGCGTCGAGACGGGTGCGCAGGCGGACCAGCTGCGCGAGCTCGGCTGCGACACGGCACAGGGCTGGTACTACGCCCGGCCTGGCCCGCCCGACCGCCTCCATGAGCTGGCCCTCGCGGACGCGACGAGCTGAGCCGTGATCCATTGGGCGTACGCCTTCGTCGACCGGCCGCGGGACCGCTTCGAGGAGGCGTGTGCCTTCTGGACGGCGGTCACCGGCACGCGGCTGTCCGCCCCGCGCGGACCGTTCGGTGAGTTCGTGACGCTGCTGCCCGGCGGATCCGCCGACCCGTGCCTGAAGGCGCAGGCGGTGGACGGGCCGGGCGGCGCGCACCTCGACCTCGTGGTGGACGACGTCGCCGTGGCGGCGGCCTGCGCCCGCGCGCTCGGCGCGACCTGGGTCTTCTCCGAGGAAGGCCTCGAAGTGCTGCGTTCCCCCGGCGGCCTGCCGTTCTGCCTGGTCCTCCGGGGTGGCGAGCGGTCCCGCCCGGCACCCGTCGCCGCGCCCGACGGGACGGTCAGCCGCCTGGACCAGGTGTGCCTGGACGTGGCCCCGGACGCGTTCGACGACGAGGTCGCCTTCTGGACGGCGCTCACGGGCTGGGAGTCCACGGCGGGCCTGCACCCCGAGTTCCACGTGCTGCGTCCGCCCGCGGACCTGCCGATCCGTGTCCTGCTCCAGCGCCTGGCCGTGCCGGGACCCCCCGGTGCCCACATCGACCTGGCCTGCGCGTCCCCGGACGCGACCCGGACCTGGCACGAGAGCCAGGGCGCGACCTTCGCGTCCCACGGCGCGAACTGGCTCGTCATGCGGGACCCGGCGGGCGGAACGTACTGCTTGACGGGGCGTGACCCGGTCACGGGGCTGGTGACACGGGGGAGTGCGGGGTGACGAGCCATATCGGGAGTCGGTCCGGCTCGGGATACGCGCGGAGAACACACGCCTCGGCGGACTGACACCAGGCTCGCGCTGCGTCCTGGACGGCCGGAACGGAGACCTTGCGGTGACGGCCGGCTCGGACGGAACCCCGGAGCCGGCCCGGCGGCAGGGCCAGATGCCGGCGCTCAACGCGGGCTGCGCCGACTCCGGTAGGCGGCGACGCTGGCCCGGTGCGCGCAGGTTCGGGTGCAGTACTGCTTCGAACCGTTGCGCGAGAGGTCCACGAACGTGGCCCGGCAGGTCGGCCCCGCGCATACGCCGAGACGAGCGGGACCGAGCGTGGCGATCACGGAGGCCAGTGCGCTGAGCGCAGTCGCGGCAAGGTGTGCCGAGCGGCGGTCGGTGTCGGAGGTCACCTCGGTCCACCAGCGGTCGTCCTCGTACCGCAGTACCGGGGTGGCGCGGCTGCGCCGCAGTCCGTCGTTGATCAGAGCCGCGGCTTCGTCCGCGTCCGCGTTCGCCCGTTCGAGCACCGTCCGCAGCGTCTCGCGCAACGCGCGGACTTCCGCCAGGTCGGCGCGGGTGAGAGGGCGCGGACCGGTCCCTGGGCTCGCGGCCGAACCGGGAGGCTCAGCCGCGGGATGGTCTGCAAGGAAGTCCCGGAGCTGCTCCACGGTCTCGAGCGCGTCCTCTCCCTTGACCGGCCGCAAGGTGTTGGCCAGGTCGACGGCCGTCTGGACCACCGATGGGCTGTAATACGCATCCTGCATTTGACGTATCTCCTCACCGCTCCGTAATGTGACACCCAAAGGAGCTTTAGCATGTCACAACATGCCCGGCAGGGGACGACGCCGCAGACGGTCCCCTCTGGAAGGGACCCGATACCGGACCCCGTACCGGAGCGAACCGACGCCCCGGACGGGCGTCGGCTGGGGCTGACTCTGGGGATGCTGGTGCTGCCGATGTACGTGGCACTGGGAGCGCCGTCGGTCGCCCTGCCGGCCATCGGCCACGCACTCGCGGTGCCGTTCGGTGCCACCGCGTGGATTCTCGCCGCGTGGTCGCTGACCTCCGCGCTCGCGATGCCGGTCGCGGGTCGGCTGCTGGTCCGCTGGAGCCCCTTCCAGGTACTCGTCGCCGGGGTCGTGGGGCTCGCCGCGGGTTCCGTGCTCGCCGGAGCCGGGCCGACACTGTCCGTCGTGATCATCGGCCGACTGATCGGCGGCGCCGGGGCGGGCGCGACCGTGATCGCCGTCTTCGCCGCGGCCGCCGCCCTTCCCGGGCGGCAACGGATCCGCGCCCTGGGAATCATCGCGGCCGCCGGTGCGACGGCGTCGGGGTGCGGGACGCTGCTGGGCGGAGCGGTGACCGCATGGCTCGGGTGGCGTGCCGTGCTCGCGATCCCGGTCCTCGCGCTGCCCCTCCTGCTGGTCGCATGGCCGAGCAGGCGCGCGCTGGCGCGGAGCGGCAGCGGCGGGCGAAACGGCTCGACCGGGCGACTCGACATCGTCGGCGCGGCCGTGCTGTCGGTACTCGCCGGCTCCCTGATCACGCTGCTGCAGGCACACTCGGTCGGCCTGTCCGCTCCGGTCACGCTCGTCGTGGCCGGAGCCGGGACGCTCGCCGCCGTCGGCCTGTGGTGGCGCGTGCGCGGCACGCCCGACGGGTTCGTGCCTCGGCGGGTGATCGCCTCCCACGGCTTCCTGGCCGCCGGGCTCATCGGCGGGACCGTCTTCGCCGGCTACTACGGGGTGCTGTTCCGCGCCCCGGCCCTGATCGAGCAGGCCACGGGCGGTGGCCCCCTGGAAGCCGGCGTGCTCCTGGTCCCGGCCGCCGCCTGCTCGGTGCTGACCGGGCGGCTGGTCGGCACCTTGACCGACCGGTTCACCGGCTGGCAGGTGTCGGCAGGGCTCGCGGCCCTCACCGTCGTCGGCGTGCTCGTGGTGGCGGTCTTCGCCGGCCCGGTCCCCATCGTCGTCGGCACGGCGTTGACCGTGTGCGGGTTCGCCGGCACCACGGCCGTACTGGTGAGCCTCGCGCCGGACCTGGTCGCCGCGGGCGACCGCGACACCGCGCAGGGCCTGCTCAACTTCATGAACGCCCTGGGGGGCGGGATCGGTCCGGCCGCTGTCGCGGGGCTGTCGGGCATCGTGCCGGCGCCGGTGGCCCTCGCCGTGCTCGCGACGCTCCCCCTGGCCGGACTCGTCCTCGGCCTGACCCGGCGCCCTGCCGCCGCCCCCGGCCCGACGCCATGCGTGGGAGCCCGCGATGACGGTCCCCCTGCGTCTGATCCGATATCGCCTTGACCAGTAAGGAGCCTTGCCATGTCCGCCGAGCCGTTCGAGGCCAGCATCACCGAAGCCGAGATCGCGGAGCTGCGTGCACGACTGCGACGGACGCGGTGGCCCGAGCGCGAGCCGGTGGACGACTGGTCGCAGGGTCTGCCGCTGGCGTACGCGCAAGAGCTCTGCCGCAGCTGGGCCGAGGGCTACGACTTCGGGTTCGCCGAGCGGCTGAACGTGTTCCCGCAGTACCGCGACACGATCGACGGGCTGGGCATCCACTTCCTGCACGTCCGCTCGCCGGAGCCGGACGCGTTCCCGCTCGTGCTCACGCACGGGTGGCCGGGTTCGGTGCTGGAGTTCCTGGCGGTCCTCGGCCCGCTCACCGACCCGCGCGCGCACGGCGGTGACCCGGCGGACGCGTTCCACGTGGTCGCGCCGTCGTTGCCCGGCTACGGCTGGAGTGACAAGCCCGCGACGACCGGGTGGGGCGTCACCCGCACCGCGCGGGCCTGGGACACGTTGATGGTCTCGCTCGGATACGAACGGTACGGCGCGCAGGGCGGTGACTGGGGTTCGGCGGTGTCCGCGGTGCTGGGCGAGGTGGCGCCCGAGCGGGTCGCCGGCGTGCACCTGAACCTGGGATCCGTGGCGGCGGGCACGTTCGACGACCCGACGCCCGCGGAGCTGGCCAATCTCGAGGCCGAGAAGGAGATGCGGCGCACGGGCCGGGGGTACTCGGCGATCCAGGCGACCCGGCCGCAGACGCTCGGCTACGGCCTCACCGACTCCCCGGCGGGGCAGGCCGCCTGGATCGCCGAGAAGTTCTGGGCGTGGACGGACAACGACGGCCGTCCCGAGGACGCGTTGTCGCGGCAGGCGATCCTCGACGAGATCTCGGTCTACTGGTTCACCGCGTCGGCCACGTCGTCGGCGCGCCTGTACTGGGAGAGCTTCGCCCACTTCCGGGACAAGGTGACCGCGCCGTCCGGGCTGTCGGTCTACCCGCGCGACATCACCCGCCCGTCGAGGCGGGAAGCCGAGCTGCGGTTCACCGACCTGCGCTGGTTCGAGGAGCTGCCGCACGGTGGCCACTTCGCCGCGCTGGAGCAGCCGGAGTCGCTGGTCGAGCAGGTGCGCGGGTTCTTCCGCCTGTTCCGCTGACCGCCCGTGCCCCCTGGGGGTCCGCGCCCGGGGGACGGTCCTGCCCGTCTTCCGGGGTACCGGTCGCACCACCCGTGCGGCTGAGGGTTCTCCCGCTCGGTGAGCGTCTCTGTTGACTCTGCGCCTGTGGAGCCTGTGACCTGCGAATCGGCGGATTCCTGCAGGTGCGGGCGGCTCAGCGCGCCAGCAGCATCCGCTGGAGTTCGCGCGCCGCCCTGGGCGGTGCCACGTCGCTGCGGTGGGCCAGCGCGATCGTGCGGTGCAGACTCGGCTTGGCGAGGGGAGTCATGCGCAGGTCGGGGCCCGAGCGCTCCGCGACCATGCGCGGCACCACCGCCACGCCGAGCCCCGCGCGCACGAACCCGAGCACCGCGTCCATCTCGCCGCCCTCCACCGCGAACTCGGGGTCGAAGCCTTCCGCGCGGCACGCGGTGACGGTCAGTTCGCGCAGGTCGTAGCCGTGCCGGAACATGACGAGCCGCTCACCCTGGAGGTCCGCGATGCGTACCGAGGCGCCCAGGCCCCGCGAGTCGGGTGACGAGACCACCACCAGGTCCTCGCGCAGCAGCTCGACGGTGGTGAGGGCGGGGGACGGGCTGGGCAGGGGGAGCACGACGAGGGCCAGGTCCAGGGCGCCGCGCGCCAGTTCGCGGACGAGGTCGTGGGAGCCGCCCTCCTCGATGAGGAGCTGGATGCCGGGGTGCCGGTCGTGGAAGGCGCGCAGGACGTCGGGGAGCAGGCCCGTGCACACGCTCGGGGTCGCGCCGAGGCGGATGCGGCCGCGGCGCAGCTGTGCCAGCTCCTGCACCTCGATCCGGGCGGTGTCCGCGTCGGCGAGGATCCTGCGGGCCAGCGGCAGCAGCGCCTCGCCCGCGTCGGTCAGCGTGATGTTGCCGCGCGCCCGGCTGAAGAGCTCCGCGCCCAGCTCCTTCTCCAGCGCCCTGATCTGTTGCGAGAGCGAGGGCTGGGAGACGTGGACCTCCTCCGCGGCCCGGGTGAAGTGCCGGGTCTCCGCGACGGCGACGAAGTAGTGCAGCTGCTGCAGTTGCATACGGGCAGGCTACGTCGCCCGATAGGGAAAGGCTATCGAGATGAGCAGAACCATCTCTTGGACTGATCGGGACTTTCGGCCGTAGCGTCCCTGACATGGCTCTGGCAACGCGGACGGACAAACGGCCGTCCATGACCCGCACGCTGTGGGACTCCACCATCGGCAAGAAGACGGTGATGGCGGTGAGCGGCTTGATCATGCTGCTCTACCTGTTCCTGCACATGATCGGGAACCTGAAGATCTTCTTCGGCCCGGCGGAGATCAACCACTACGCGCACTGGCTCCGCACGCTCGGCGAGCCCTTCATGCACTACGAGTGGAGCCTCTGGCTGTTCCGCGTGGTGCTCGTGGCCGCGGTCGTCGCGCACGCCGTCTCCGCGTACCAGCTGAGCCGTCGCGACATCAAGGCGCGCCCGACGAAGTACGTGCACACAAGGCGCGAGGCGAGCTTCGCCACCCGCACCATGCGCTGGGGCGGCATCATCCTCGCGCTGTTCATCGTCTGGCACATCCTCGACCTGACGACCGGCACCGTGCACCCGGGCGAGTACCAGCACCTCAAGCCGTACCAGAACATCATCGACACGTTCTCCACCTGGTACGGCAACGTCATCTACATCGTCGCCGTGGTCGCCGTCGGCTTCCACGTGCGGCACGGACTGTGGAGCGCCGCTCAGACCCTGGGCGTGGGCACCGCGGCCCGCGACCGCGTCCTCAAGCCCCTCGCGAACGGCCTCGCCGTGGTGCTGACCCTGGGCTTCGTCTCCGTACCCGTGGCCGTCATGACCGGACTGGTGAGCTGACCCATGAACTACTCCAGTGAGTACTCCGCGTACGAGACGGGGGAGCCGCTCGTCGACGGGAAGGCTCCCGAAGGGCCGATCGCCGAGCGCTGGGACACCCGCCGCTTCGAGGCGAAGCTGGTCAACCCCGCCAACCGCCGCAAGCACACCGTCATCGTCGTCGGCACCGGCCTGGCCGGCGGCTCCGCCGGGGCCACGCTCGCCGAACAGGGCTACCACGTCGTGCAGTTCTGCTATCAGGACTCGCCGCGCCGCGCCCACTCGATCGCCGCCCAAGGCGGCATCAACGCCGCGAAGAACTACCGCAACGACGGCGACTCCGTCCACCGCCTGTTCTACGACACCGTCAAGGGCGGCGACTTCCGCGCCCGCGAGTCCAACGTGCACCGCCTCGCGCAGATCTCGGTGGAGATCATCGACCAGTGCGTCGCGCAGGGCGTCCCGTTCGCCCGCGAGTACGGCGGCCTCCTCGACACCCGGTCCTTCGGCGGCGTGCAGGTGTCCAGGACCTTCTACGCGCGCGGGCAGACCGGGCAGCAGCTGCTGCTCGGCGCCTACCAGGCCCTCAGCCGCCAGATCGCGGCCGGCAACGTGGAGATGCACCCGCGGACCGAGATGCTCGACGTGATCGTCGTGGACGGACGGGCCCGCGGCATCGTCGCCCGCGACCTGATCACCGGCAAGATCGACACGTACTTCGCGGACGCCGTGGTCCTTGCCTCCGGCGGCTACGGCAATGTCTTCTACCTGTCGACCAACGCCATGAACTCCAACGCCACGGCCGTCTGGCGGGCCCACCGGCGCGGCGCGTACTTCGCCAACCCCTGCTTCACCCAGATCCACCCCACCTGCATCCCGCGCACCGGCGACCACCAGTCCAAGCTCACCCTGATGAGCGAGTCACTGCGCAACGACGGCCGCATCTGGGTGCCCAAGGCCAAGGGCGACGACCGCCCGGCGCACCGGATCCCCGAGGACGAGCGCGACTACTACCTGGAGCGCATCTACCCGTCCTTCGGCAACCTCGTGCCGCGTGACATCGCCTCGCGGGCCGCCAAGAACGTGTGCGACGAGGGCAGGGGAGTGGGCCCCGGCGGGCAGGGCGTCTACCTCGACTTCGCCGACGCGATCGAGCGGATGGGCAAGAAGAAGGTCGAGGAGAAGTACGGCAACCTCTTCGACATGTACGAGCGGATCACCGCGGAGAACCCGTACGAGGTGCCGATGCGGATCTACCCCGCCGTGCACTACACGATGGGCGGCCTCTGGGTCGACTACGACCTGCAGACCAGCATCCCCGGGCTCTTCGCGGTCGGCGAGGCCAACTTCTCCGACCACGGCGCCAACCGCCTGGGCGCGAGCGCCCTCATGCAGGGCCTCGCCGACGGGTACTTCGTCCTGCCCTCGACCATCAACGACTACCTCGCACGCCACCCGCACAAGGACGAGGTGGGCGGCGACCACCCCGTCGTGCAGGAGGTCGTCGCCGAGACCGAGGACCGGCTGAACCTGCTCCTGTCGGTCGACGGCGACCGCACCCCCGACTCCTTCCACCGCGAACTCGGCGAAGTCATGTGGGAGTTCTGCGGCATGGCCCGAACGGAGAGCGGACTGCGCAAGGCCCTGGAGCGCATCCCGCAGATCCGCGAGGAGTTCTGGCGCCGCATCAAGGTCCCCGGCACCGGCGAGGAGTTCAACCAGTCCCTGGAGAAGGCCAACCGCGTCGTCGACTACCTGGAGCTCGCCGAGCTCATGTGTCTCGACGCCCTGCACCGCGCCGAGTCCTGCGGCGGCCACTTTCGCGAGGAGTCCCAGACCCCCGACGGTGAGGCCGCCCGGCACGACGAGGAGTTCTCCTACGCCGCCGCCTGGGAGTTCACCGACACCGGCCGGGCCCCCGTCCTTCACAAAGAAGACCTCGTCTTCGAGTACGTCCACCCCACTCAGCGGAGCTACGCATGAAGCTCACCCTGCGCGTCTGGCGCCAGAAGAACGCCGACGCCGACGGCGCGATGTCCACGTACGAGGTGGACGGCATCTCCACCGACATGTCCTTCCTGGAGATGCTCGACACCCTCAACGAAGAGCTCATCGTCAAGGGCGACGACCCCGTCGCCTTCGACCACGACTGCCGCGAAGGCATCTGCGGCGCCTGCTCGCTCGTCATCAACGGCGACGCGCACGGCCCCGAGCGCACCACCACCTGCCAGCTCCACATGCGGTCCTTCGAGGACGGCGACACCATCGACATCGAGCCGTGGCGTGCCGCCGCCTTCCCGGTCGTCAAGGACCTGGTGGTGGACCGCTCGGCCTTCGACCGGATCATCCAGTCCGGCGGTTACATCAGCGCCCCGACCGGCTCGGCGCCCGAGGCACACGCCGCGCCCGTGCCGAAGCCCGACGCCGACTCGGCCTTCGAACACGCCGAGTGCATCGGCTGCGGCGCCTGCGTGGCCGCCTGCCCCAACGGCTCGGCCATGCTGTTCACCTCGGCCAAGGTCAACCACCTCAACGTCCTCCCGCAGGGCGCACCCGAGCGCGAGACCCGCGTCCTGGACATGGTCGCGCAGATGGACTCGGAGGGCTTCGGCGGCTGCACCCTGACCGGGGAGTGCGCGACCGCGTGCCCCAAGGGCATCCCGCTGCCGTCGATCGCGGCGATGAACAAGGAGTGGCTGCGCGCCACGAGGAAGGTGAGCCGCTAGAGGCTCCGGGGCCTGCGGGTCCTCCCGGGGCACCAGGGGAAGTGGCGCATACGTGGGTCGTTCGTGGCCTGCCGCGCGGTTCCCCCTGCCTGGCCGGGGCGCGTACCTTCGCGGCATGTACCCGGGAGCGTACGACCCCGACCGGCCGGCCGTCGTCAGCGCCGACGGCACACGGGCCCTCACCTACGGACAGCTGGAAGAACGTTCCCTGCGGCTCGCGGATCATCTGCGGGCCGCGGGCCTGCGCCGAGGCGACCACCTCGCCCTCCTCTGCGACAACGACCCGCGCGCCCTGGAGGTCTCCTGGGCAGCCATGCGCTCCGGGCTCTATCTCACCGCCGTCAACCACCACTTGAGCGCCGACGAGGCCGCCTACATCGTGCGTGACTGCGGGGCGGGCGCGCTGATCGTCTCGGGGTCGCTCGACGAACTGGGGGCGCGGGTACGGGAGGTGGCGGGCGGCCCCGCGTTCGTGCTCGGTCTCGACGACGGGACGTACGAGAAGGCCCTGGACGACGCCAGCCCCGTGCCGCCCGACCGGCAGCCCCTCGGCGCCGACATGCTGTACTCCTCCGGCACCACCGGGCGTCCCAAGGGCGTGCGGCCTGTGCTCCCCGAGGGGGACGTGCGCACCCGGCCCACCACGTACACCGTCGTCTTCCAGACCATGTACGGCTTCGACGAGGACACCGTCTACCTCTGTCCCGCACCGGTCCACCACGCGGCGCCACTGCGCTTCTGCGGTGTGGTGACCGCACTCGGCGGCACCGTGGTCCTGATGGACTCCTTCGACGCCGAGAGGGCTCTGGAAGCCGTGCAGCGGCACCGGGTGACGCACAGTCAGTGGGTGCCGACCATGTTCGTCCGCATGCTGAAGCTGCCCGCCGAGGCCCGCGAACGCTACGACCTGTCGTCGATGAGGATCGCCATCCACGCCGCCGCGCCCTGCCCCGTCGAGGTCAAGCGGCGGATGATGGAGTGGTGGGGGCCGGTCCTGTACGAGTACTACTCCTCGACGGAGGGCAACGGCATCACCTTCATCTCGCCGGAGGAGTGGCTGCGCAAGCCCGGCTCGGTCGGCCGCGACGGGTTCCTCGGGATCCTGCGCATCTGCGACGAGGAGGGGCGCGTCCTGCCGCCCGGGGAGACCGGCACGGTCTACTTCGAGCGCGATGAGACGCCGTTCCGCTACCACGGCGACGAGGCCCGCACCCGCGAGGCACAGCACCCCGAGCACCCGAACTGGACGACCACCGGGGACATCGGTCACGTCGACGAGGACGGTTACCTCTTCCTCACCGACCGCAAGGCCTTCATGATCATCTCGGGTGGTGTGAACGTATACCCGCAGGAGGCCGAGGACGCGCTCGTCCTGCACCCGGCCGTCGCCGACGTCGCGGTCGTCGGCGTGCCCGACCCCGAGCTGGGCGAGGCGGTGAAGGCCGTCGTCCAGGTCGAACGGGGCATCACGCCCGGACCCGAACTGGCGCGTGAGCTCATCGACTTCGTGCGCGAGCGCATCGCCCACTACAAGGCGCCGCGCTCCGTCGACTTCGCCGACGCGCTGCCCAGGACGCCGACCGGGAAGCTGGCCAAGTCCGGGCTGCGCGCGGCCTACTGGGAGTGACGCGGGGGAGCGGCGTGGTCTCAGATGGTCGCACTGCCCGCCAGGACGGTCTCGCGGAACGACGCCACCACCGGCCGCAGATCGATCCGGTGCCAGGCCGCCCACAGGTGAACGGACGCCTCATACCAGGGCAGTTCGCGTACGGCGACACCCTCCGTGGTGCCCCGCACCATGCTCTTCTGGATGAGCGCGAGGCCGAGCCCGGAGGCGACCAGGCCGAGCGCGGTCAGCGGCTCGGCGGCGTCGAGCCTGATGTCGGGGGTGAAGCCGGAGGTCACGCAGGAGGCGAGGATGGCGTCGCGCCAGGCCGCGTCGAGGGAGTCCTCGACCGCGATCCACGGCTGGCCGTCCAGGTCGGCGGGGGTCACGTCCGTCCGCGCCGCGAGGGGGTGCTGCGCGGGCAGCGCGAGCAGCAGCGGATCCTCCAGGAGGGGCGCCGCGACCAGGTCCGGGTCGTCCCCCGCCGGCGGCTCCTGGACGAGGGCGATGTCGAGGCTGCGCTGGCGCAGGCCCTCGAACTGCTCGGCCGTGGAGAGGCTGTAGAGCGCGACATGGATGCCGGGGCGCTCGTCCTGGAGGGTGCGCAGCGCGCCGGGCAGGACACCTGTGTGCATGGCGTCGGCCACGTAGCCGATGCACAGCCCGCCCTCCTCGCCGCGGCCGAGGCGGCGGCCCAGGTTCTCGAGCCGGTCGGCGTGGCGCAGCAGGGCGCGGGCCTCGCTGAGGAAGACCCGGCCGTCGGAGGTCAGCCGGATGCGCTGCTGGCTGCGCTCGAAGAGGCTGAGGTCGAGCTGCTTCTCCAGCTGGGCGATCTGACGGCTGAGCGGCGACTGGGAGATGTGCAGGGCCTCCGCGGCCCTTCCGACGTGTTCCGTCTCGGCGACGGCCACGAAGTAGCGGAGTTGTCGCAGGTCAAGCATGTAAGACCTCGGAGGACTCAAGTGTGTCCAAGCGAGTCTTGGACAGTCTCAAGCATCGATCCTAACCTCGACAACGCAAGGCCGACGGATCCCTCCCATCGGGAGCAACCGTCCGAAAACCACCACCACAAGGATCGCCCCGTGAGCATCACCTCCCTCCTCCCCGGAGCCCTCGGCTTCGGCACCGCCCCGCTCGGCAACATGTTCCGCGCCATCCCCGACGACGAGGCATCGGCCACCGTCGAGGCCGCCTGGGACCAGGGCATCCGCTACTTCGACACCGCCCCGTTCTACGGCGCCGGACTCTCCGAGCTCCGCCTCGGCGAGGTCCTGGCCCGGCACCCCCGCGACGCCTACGTGCTGAGCACGAAGGTCGGCCGCGTCATCCTCGACGAGGTCGAGGACCCCGCCGCCCGCGACCTCGGTGAGAAGGGCGGCCTGTTCGAACACGGTCGCCCCAACAAGATGGTCAACGACTACACGGCCGACGCCACCCTCCGCTCCATCGAGGACAGCCTGAAGCGGCTGCGGACCGACCGCCTCGACATCGTCTGGGTGCACGACGTCGCCCAGGACTTCTACGGCGACGAGTGGCTCGCCGCGTACGAGAGCGCCCGCACCGGCGCCTTCCGCGTACTGGACCGGCTGCGCGAGGAAGGCGTCATCAAGGCCTGGGGCCTCGGCGTCAACCGGGTGGAGCCGCTCGAACTCACCCTCGACCTCGACGAGCCCAAGCCCGACGCCTTCCTGCTCGCGGGCCGCTACACCCTCCTCGACCACGACCGCGCCCTGCAGCGCCTCCTGCCGGACGCGGCCGCCCAGAACGTCGACATCGTCGTGGGCGGCCCCTACAGCTCCGGCATCCTCGCGGGCGGCCGGCACTTCGAGTACCAGGAGGCGCCCGCGGAGATCATCGCCAAGGTCGGCCGCATCAAGGCGCTCGCCGAGCGGCACGGCGTCGGCATCAAGGCGGCCGCGCTGCAGTTCTCCCTCGCCCACCCCGCGACGGCGGCGGCGATCCCCGGGGCCACCAGGCCCAGCCGGATCGCCGAGGACGTCGCCGCGCTCGGCGAGCCGGTCCCCGCCGCGTTCTGGGCCGACCTGCGCGCGGAGCGGCTGATCGCCCCGGACGCGCCGGTGCCGGCCGTCTGACCCTGCGGCCGGCGCGTCGGCCCCGACCGCCGCGCCACTCCTCCGTACACCCACGACCCGCAACCCCGACGACCCGTCAGGAGAATCCCATGGCCTCCACCGCCGCATCCCTCGACATACCCGCGCCCGCAAACCGCGTCTGGCAGCTGATCGGCGGCTTCGACGCGCTGCCCGACTGGCTTCCCTACATCCGTTCCAGCGAGTCCAGCGAGGGCGGCCGCGTCCGCAGCCTCACCAATGCGGACGGTGGCGTCATCGTCGAGCGCCTGCGGACCTTCGACGACACGGCGCGTACCTACAGCTACACGATCCTGCGGGCGCCCTTCCCTGTCACCGACTACACGGCCACCCTCACGGTGCACGACCTGCCGGGCCAGGGCGCCTCCCGGGTGGAGTGGTCCGGCGTGTTCACGCCCGTCGGCGTCGGCGACGACGAGGCCGTCACGCTGTTCCACGGCATCTTCAGCGACGGACTCGCGGCGCTGAAGCAGACGCTGACCGCGTGAATGATCTACTGAACACGGACCGTACGGACGCCACGGCACGACCTGGCAGGCCGCAGCAGGAGGTAAGCAACATGCTCGTCGATCTCTCCGGAAAGACCGCTCTCGTCACCGGTTCCACCCAGGGCATCGGGGCCGCCATCGCGGTCGGCCTGGCCCGGGCGGGCGCCCGGGTGGCGGTGAACGGACGGAGCGCCGCCTCCGTGGACAAGGCGGTCGAGCGGCTCGGCCAGGAGTGTGCGGGCGCCGAGTTCCTCCGGGCACCCGGTGACATCTCCACCGACGAGGGCGCAGGGCAGGTCTTCGAGGCCGTGCCGCAGGTGGACATCCTCGTCAACAACCTGGGCATCTTCGGTGCCGAGCCCGCCCTGGAGATCAGCGACGACGAGTGGCGGCGCTACTTCGAGGTGAACGTCCTGACGGCGGTGCGGATGATCCGGCACTACCTGCCCGGCATGAAGGACCGCGCCTGGGGACGGGCCCTGAACATCGCCAGTGACTCGGCGATCGTCACGCCCGCGGAAATGATCCACTACGGCACGTCGAAGACGGCGCTGCTCGCGGTGTCCCGGGGCTTCGCGAAGGAGGCCGCGGGGACGGGCGTGACCGTCAACTCCGTGATCGCGGGGCCCACCCACACCGGCGGTGTCGAGGACTTCGTGTACGAGCTGGTGGACCGCGCGCTGCCGTGGGAGGAGGCTCAGCGGGAGTTCATGATCAAGCACCGGCCGCAGTCGCTGCTCCAGCGGCTGATCGAGCCCGAGGAGATCGCGAACATGGTGGTCTACCTCAGCTCTCCGCTCGCCTCCGCGACGACGGGCGGCGCGGTACGCGTCGACGGCGGGTACGTGGACACGATCGTCCCGTAGCCGATGACCTCCGCCACCGCGCCCCGCGCGGGACTGCTGCTCGGCATCGACATCGGCACGTCCTCCTCCAAGGGCGTCCTCACCCGCTCCGACGGCACGCTCGTCGCCCGGGCGCAGCGCGAGCACCCGACGTCCACGCCGCGCCCGGGATGGTCCGAACACGAGGCGGACGACATCTGGTGGGCCGACTTCCGTTCCCTGGCGCGGGAGTTGGTCGCCGGGCTGCCCGCGGGGGAGACGCTCGCCGCCGTGGGCGTCAGCGGCATCGGCCCCTGCCTGCTGCCCGTGGACACGGCGGGCAGGCCGCTGCGGCCGGCGATCCTGTACGGCGTCGACACCCGGGCCGGTGCCGAGATCGCCGAACAGAACGAGCGCTACGGCCCCGACGAGATCATCGCCCGCTGCGGCTCACCCCTGACCAGCCAGGCCGTCGGGCCGAAGCTGGCCTGGCTGCGCGCCCACGAGCCCGCGGTGTACGAGGCCACGGCCCGCTGGTTCATGGCCAGTTCGTACCTCGTGCACCGCATCACGGGACGCTACGTCCTCGACCACCACTCGGCGAGCCAGTGCGCCCCGCTGTACGATCTGGCGGCCCGCGCGTGGATCACCGGGCGCTGCGAGGAGATCGCGCCGGGCATCGAGTGGCCCGAACTCGTCTGGCCCACCGAGGCCGTGGGCACCGTCACCCCGTGGGCGGAGGCCCGCACCGGCATCCCCGCGGGCACCCCGGTCGTCGCGGGCACCGTCGACGCCTGGGCGGAGGCGGCGGGCGTCGGCGTGGCCGCGCCCGGCGACCTCATGCTGATGTACGGAACGACGATGTTCCTGGTCGGTATCGTGGAGCGGCCGCTGACCAGCCCGCACCTGTGGGGCACGGCGGGTGCGTTCGAGGGAACGTACTGCCTGGCCGCGGGCATGGCGACGTCCGGCGCGATCACCGGGTGGCTACGGGACCTCACTGGCGCCTCCTACGAGGAACTCACCCTGGAGGCCGAGCGGTTGCCGCACGGCGCCGAGGGTCTGGTGATGCTGCCGTACTTCGCGGGGGAGCGCACCCCGCTCTTCGACCCGGACGCCCGGGGACTGGTCCACGGCCTGACGCTGCGGCACGGCCGAGGTCATCTCTACCGGGCCGCGCTGGAGGCCACCGCGTACGGCGTGCGCCACAACCTGTCCGCCCTGCGCGAGGCGGGCGCCCCGGCCGACCGCCTGGTCGCGGTCGGCGGCGGCGCACGTGCGCTGTGGACGCGGATCGTCTCCGACGTCACCGGGCGCGAGCAGCAGCTGCCGAGGCACACGATCGGCGCCGCGTACGGGGACGCGTTCCTCGCCGCCGTCGGTGCGGGGCTCGCCTCGCCCGGCGACATCGCGCACTGGAATCCGACGGTCGAGACGGTCACCCCGGACGCGACCGCCTCGGCCGCCTACGACGAGCTCTACGGTCTCTACCTGGACCTGTATCCGTCGACCCGTACGGCCGCACACGTCCTGGCGGCCCGTCAGTACGAGGACGCCGCGCGCCGGGAGGTGTGACGCGCGGCGCATCAACCGCCGTGCGCTGCCTAGTTGTTGGTGGACACGTGGACGTAGTCGACGACGAGCTGCTGCGGGAAGTTGGTGCTGCCGTCCGGGTCACCGGGCCAGTAGCCGCCGACCGCGAGGTTCAGGATCACGAAGAACGGCTTGTCGAAGACCCACTGCTTGCCGCCCAGGTCGGCCGGGGTGCGGGTCTGGTAGACGGTGCCGTCGACGGACCAGGTGACCTTGTTCGGCGACCAGTCCACCGCGAAGGTGTGGAACTTGTCGGCGAACGCCTCGCCGCCCGGCAGTGTGTAGCCCGCGCCGATGCCGCCCGATCCCGAGTAACCGGGGCCGTGCAGCGTGCCGTGGACGGTCCCGGGTTCGAACCCGACGTTCTCCATCACGTCGATCTCGCCGCTCTGCGGCCAGCCCACGTTGCCGATGTCGGCGCCGAGCATCCAGAACGCGGGCCACATGCCCTGGCCGCGCGGCACCTTCATCCGTGCCTCGACGTGGCCGTACGTCTGGGTGAACTTGCCGGCGGTGTTCAGGCGGGCCGAGGTGTACTCGCACCGGCCGTACCAGCACTGGTAGTTGCCGGGATTCTCCTTGCGGGCGGTGATGACCAGGTTGCCCTGGCCGTCGAGCGCGGCGTTCTTGTTGCCGGAGGTGTACCACTGCCGTTCGTGGTTGTTGACGTTGTCGCCCGTCTCGATCTGCCACTTCGAGCCGTCGACGGCCGACCCGGCGGGGCCGTTGAAGTCGTCGGTGAACGTGGCGGCCTTGGCGGCGGGGGCGCGGGGTGCGGGTTCGGCCGACGCGCCGGAGGGGAGCGCGATCAGGGAGGCGGCGCAGCAGGCCAGGGCGGCGGCGGTGAGTGCCGTCCGGCGGCGGATGGAGGTGTGCAC
The DNA here is from genome assembly GCF_055593965.1 of Streptomyces sp. NPDC040622. Lineage (NCBI taxonomy): Bacteria > Bacillati > Actinomycetota > Actinomycetes > Kitasatosporales > Streptomycetaceae > Streptomyces > Streptomyces sp. NPDC040622. The sequence continues at coordinate 69,457 of NZ_JBVIXD010000018.1, forward strand.
TGTCATCACATCGCTTCGCGTGGGGGCGGTGGTGCGTGGGGGACCGGCGGCCCGGCGGAGTGGCAGGCCGGAGCGTCGGCAGGGCATGCGCATGACAAGCAGGTGTCGAGAACTGAACGCGACGGGCGACCGGTCGCCCCGCTTTGTTCAGTACTTGATTTAAGGCAGCCCCCGAGGCGCCGTCAAGGAGTTGGTGCGGACCAACCTGACGGGTTCGGCGCCAGCGCCCGCGCCAGATACGGCGCCGTACGGCTCTCCCCGGCCCGCGCCACCACCGCGGGCGGCCCCGACGCGACGATCCTGCCGCCCTGGTCGCCGCCGTCCGGCCCCAGGTCGATCACCTGGTCCGCACCCGCCACGACCGCCATGTCGTGCTCCACGACGACCACCGAGTTGCCCGCGTCGACCAGCTCGTGCAGGCGCTGGGTGAGGATCTCGACGTCGGCCGGGTGCAGGCCCGTCGTCGGCTCGTCCAGCAGATAGAGCGTGTGGCCGCGCCGGACCCGCTGCAACTCGCTGGCCAGTTTGATGCGTTGGGCCTCCCCGCCGGACAGCTCCGTGGCCGGCTGGCCGAGCCTCAGGTAGCCGAGGCCGACGTCGAGGAGCGTGCGCAGGCTGCGTACGACGGGCGGGGTGTCGGCGAAGAACTCCGCGGCGGCCTCGACGGTCAGGTCGAGGACCTCCGCGATGTTCCGTCCCTGGTACGTCACTTCGAGGGTCTCGGGGTTGTAGCGGGCACCCCCGCAGTCCGGGCACGGCGCGTAGGTGCTCGGCAGGAAGAGCAGCTCGACGCTGACGAAACCCTCGCCCTGGCACGTCTCGCAGCGCCCGCCCGCCACGTTGAAGGAGAACCGGCCGACACCGAAGCCGCGCTCCTTCGCCGTGTCCGTGGCCGCGAAGACCTTGCGCACGACGTCGAAGAGACCGGTGTACGTGGCGAGGTTCGAGCGGGGCGTGCGCCCGATCGGCTTCTGGTCGACGCGGACCAGCCGGCCGACGCCCGCGAGGTCCTCGGTGATCTCGCCGACGAGCGTGGACTTGCCCGAGCCCGACACGCCCGTGACGGCGGTGAAAGCGCCGAGCGGGATCTCCGCCGTCACCTCGCGCAGGTTGTGCCGGGTGACGGGGCCGATCTTCAACCAGCCCTCGGGAGTGCGCACGTCGCGGCCCGGGGGCGGGGCCGGGTCGAAGAGGAAACGGGCCGTCGCCGACTCCCCCGCGCCCGCGAGCCCGGCCACCGGTCCGCTGTGCAGCACCCGCCCGCCGTGCTCTCCCGCCTGCGGGCCGACGTCGACGAGCCAGTCCGCGTGCCGTACGACATCGAGGTGGTGCTCCACCACGAAGACGGAGTTGCCCGCGGCCTTCAGCCGGTCCAGGACCGTCAACAGGGCCTCGGTGTCCGCCGGGTGGAGCCCCGCGGACGGTTCGTCCAGGACGTACACCACGCCGAACAGCCCCGAGCGCAGCTGCGTCGCGAGCCGCAGCCGCTGCAGCTCGCCCGCCGACAGGGTGGGCGTGGCACGGTCCGGGCTGAGATAGCCGAGGCCGAGCTCGGTGACGGTCGCGATGCGGGCGAGCAGGTCCTCGGTCAGTACGCGCGCCGTCTGTGACGAGTCCGCGGCCCCCGCGAGGACCTCGGCGAGTTCGGACAGCGGCAGCGCGGCGAGCTCGGCGATCGTACGGCCCGCGAACGTGACCGCCATCGCCTCGGGGCGCAGCCTGCTGCCCCCGCACGCCGGGCACGGCGCGCTCGCCAGGAACCGCTCGGCCTTGGCCCGAAGCGTCTGGCTCTTGGAGTCCGCGAAGGTCTTCATCACATAGCGCCGCGCGCTCATGTACGTGCCCTGGTACGGCCGGTGGATCCGGCCGGCCTCCCGCACCGGGTGCACGGTCACCACCGGCTGCTCGTCCGTGAACAGGATCCAGTCACGGTCCCGCTGCGGCAGCTCGCGCCACGGGCGGTCCACGTCGTGGCCGAGGGCGTCCAGGACGTCGCGGAGGTTCTTGCCCTGCCACGCGCCGGGCCAGGCGGCGATGGCTCCCTCGCGGATGGACAGCGACGGGTCGGGGACCAGCAGCTCCTCGCTCGTACGGTGGACACGGCCCAGACCGTGGCACTCCGGGCACGCGCCGGCCGCCGTATTAGACGAGAAGGCGTCCGAGTCGAGCCGCTCGGCGCCCGCCGGATAGCTGCCCGCGCGCGAGAAGAGCATCCGCAGGGAGTTGGAGAGCGTGGTGACCGTGCCGACGGAGGAACGGGAGGTGGGCGCCGAGCGGCGCTGCTGGAGCGAGACCGCGGGCGGCAGCCCGGTGATCTCACCGACCTGCGGCGCGCCCACCTGGTGGATCAGCCGTCTGGCGTACGGCGCAACCGATTCGAAGTAGCGCCGCTGGGCCTCGGCGTAGATCGTCCCGAACGCGAGCGAGGACTTCCCCGACCCGGAGACGCCGGTGAAGACGGCGAGGACGTCACGCGGAATGTCCACGTCAACGCCTTGCAGGTTGTGCTCCCGGGCACCCCGGACACGTACGAACGGATCATGAGGGCTGTGCATGGGCAGGGCTCCGTACGCGGCTCGGGGACAAACCCCACGATTCTAGGCCGCGGGGAAATGCGCGAGTCGGGGCAGGGGGCCGGGGGGCGCTGCCGGCCCGCCGGCGGGCGCCCGTGTGACCGTTCGGGCAACGGCGCTGCCCCCGTCAACCGCCCTTCTTCCCTTCACTCACCCCACTCCCGCCCCCCAGACTGGGGAGATGCGTACGCAGACACCGGTCCAGGGCGAGGACCTCCGCACACCCGCCGCACGGCCGCAGCGCTCGCGGTCGGGGAGCGCCTACGTACCCGTGACCGTGCCGCCGCACGTGGCGGCCATCCAGCGCAGCGCGGGGAACCAGGCGTTCAATGCCGTGGTCCAGCGGGCCGAGGACGAGACGGGGACGGCCAAGCCCTGGGTGGTGTTCGGTGTGGACGGCAAGAGCCAGGACCAGCTGAGGTCCGCCGTGGACGTCGGCTACCGCCGCTTCGACTGCGCCGAGAGCTACGGCAACACCCCGGTGCTCGCGGCCGAACTCGCCGCGCTGGCACGGGAGTCGTACGAGGTCATCTACAAGTTCGACGTACGGGCCGGTGAGCGGCCTGAGGAGTTGCGGGCGCGGCTGACCGCGGTGGCCAGGCTCTTCGGCGGGCGGCTCGACGGGCTCGTCATCCACAACATCGGCGGGGACGAGCAGGCGGCGCGGACGGCCTGGCACGTGCTCACCGAACTGAAGGGTGAGGGGGCGGCCACGGGGATCGGCGTGGGCAATGTCGGCGTCACGCACGCCGACCTGCTGGGCGAGCTCGGGGACACCGCACAGATCGACATCGTGGAGAACTCCCTCGAGTCGATCCTCACCGATCCGGCCCTGCAGGAGCTGGTGAAGGACACGGGCGCAGCGCTCTACTACTACGGCGCCCAGACAGTGGCCCAGCAGGTCGCGGGCGACGGCGAGACGGATGTGACCGAGGCCCTGAAGGCGGCGGCCGAGACGGTGAACGGACTGCACGGGGCGGGGCGCGAGGGACTCACCTCGATGATCACCAGCAGCGGCAGCAAGGAGCGCCAGGGCAAGAACCTCGAGCGGTTGAGCCTCAGCCCGGACTCGCTCGACTTCGAGGTGGACTACGGCGCGTTGGGCGCGGTGGACCAGTGGCGCAAGAGCAACAACTCCTGCACGGAGAACGACTCCGCCTTCGAACTCCCTGCCCCGGTGGAGGCTTTCCTCCAAGAGGTGGCCGGCAACCAGGACGCGCTGCGCGCCGCACTGGCCGAGGAGAACGCGACCCCGGACCGCCAGGCGGTGGCCGACTGGGTCCACGGCCGGTGGAACATCGATCCGGCCACGCTCGACACCGTGACGGTGCCCAGCAGGAAGGGGCTGAAGAAGCGGTTCCTGCGGATGCCGCTCGGCGTGGTGCTCGCCGGGCTCTTCGGGGCGAAGAACTGCGACCACAAGTGGTCGATCGAGCTGGTGCAGCTGCTGCTGGCCGACGTCGGCATGTGGGACGACGTGGCGCCGTTCCTGGGGGAGATCACCGACTGATGACCGAGAAGCGACACCAAGCGTCAACTGCTGGTTGACGATCCTCATGCGTCAACTTACGGTTGACGCATGAGTCCACTCGACATCAGCCTCGCCGACCTGATCGCCCGGCTCGACGAGGAACTTCCCGAAGCCGACGAACTGTCCCGCATCAGCGAGGCGCGACTGCGCGCCCAGACCCTGTCCGACCTCGGTGACCAGCTCATCGACCACTACGTCAGCAAGGCCAAGCGGACCGGCGCCTCGTGGACCGAGATCGGTGACGCCATCGGCGTGTCCAAGCAGGCCGCCCAGCAGCGCCACGCACCGGGACCGTTCGAGCGGTACACCGATCTGAACCGGCACAGCATCGTGCTCGCGCAGGAAGCGGCCCGGACGCACAAACACGACTTCATCGGCACCGAACACCTCCTGCTCGGCCTGCTCGGCGAACGGCAGGGCCTGGCGTACGCGGTGCTGACGGCGAAGGCCGGGTCGGAGCAGCGCGTCCGGGACGCGATCGAGGAGGCGATGCCGCCGGCCGGCCAGAAGGCGCTGCGGGGACACATCGCGTTCCGGCCGGAGAGCAAGGAGGCCATCGAGCAGGCGGGCCGCGCGTCGGCCGACCTCGGCCACGACTGGGTCGGCACGGAACACGCACTGCTGGGCCTGATCCGCACCGAGGAGAGCCCCGCCGCGCAGGTCCTGCGCGACCTCGGCTTCACCTCCGAGGAACTGCGCGAGAGGGTCAGGACCGAGGTCGCCGAGCGGTCCGCCGCGCGCGACGAGGAGTAGCGCTACGGCCGCCCCCCTTTCAGGCGGAGGTGACCTCGGGCGCCGCGCTCGTGTCGTGATGGCGCGGGGCGCGGGCGGTGACCAGGGTGAAGGCGACGACGGAGGCCGCCAGCATGATCCCTGCCGCCCACCCGGTGGCGACGGTGAAGCCGTGCACCACACCGGAGTTGACGATCTCCGACTTCTCCCGCGGATTCAGCCCGCCGGTACGCGCCGCGTCCGACAAGTGGGAGGTGATGTACGTGGCGGTGGTCGTCGTGGCGATGGTGTTGAGCAGGGCGGTGCCGATGGAACCGCCGATCTGCTGGGCCGTGTTCACGCTCGCGGAGGTGACACCGGCGTCCCTCGGGGCGACGCCGGTGGTCGCGGTGGACATGACGGGCATGAAGGTCAGGCCGAGGCCGAGACCGAGCAGCAGGATGCCGGGCAGGACGTGCGCGGCGTAACTGGAGTGCGTGTCCAGGAACGTCAGGGTGAACAGTCCGACCGCGCCGAGCAGCAGCCCCGGGCCCATCAGCAGCCGCGGGGGCACGTGATGGAGGAGGCGGGCGGAGATCTGGGTCGAGCCGATGATGATCGCGACCGACATCGGCAGGAACGCGAGGCCCGTCTTCACCGGCGAGTAGCCCAGGATGTTCTGCAGGTAGTAGGTCATGAACAGGAACAGGCCGAACATGCCGATGGTCGCCAGGGCCATGGTGAGCATGGAGCCGCCGCGGTTGCGGTCCCTGACGATGTGCAGCGGCAGCAGCGGATGCGTGGTGCGCGTCTGCCACCAGGTGAACACGGCCAGCAGGACGACGCCGCCGATCAGCAGGGTGAGGACGAGCGTGGAGGTCCAGCCGTCCGCTTCGGCCTGGCTGAGTCCGTAGACGACGGCGACAAGGCCGCCGCAGCCCAGGATCACGCCGGGGATGTCGAGCCTGGCGTCCTTGTGCCCGGTGCGGTCGTGCAGGAGCTGCACGGCGCCGGCCACCGCGAGGACGGCGATCGGCACGTTCACGTACAGGCACCAGCGCCAGTCCAGGTACTCGGTCAGGATGCCGCCCAGGAGCAGACCGATCGCGCCGCCCGCGCCCGCGATCGCACCGTAGATCCCGAACGCCTTCGCGCGTTCCTTGCCGTCGGTGAAGGTGGTCGTCAGCAGCGAAAGGGCGGAGGGCGCGAGCACGGCGGCGAACACGCCCTGCAGCGCGCGGGCGGCGAAGAGCAGGCCGGGCCCGGTCGCCGCACCGCCGAGCGCGGACGCCGCGGCGAACCCGACCAGGCCGATGATGAAGGTGCGCTTGCGGCCCACCAGGTCCGCGATCCGACCGCCCAGCAGCAGCAGACCACCGAAGGCCAGCGTGTACGCGGTGATGACCCACTGCCGGTTTCCGTTGGTCAGGCCCAGTTCGCGCTGCGCCGACGGCAGGGCGATGTTCACGATGGTGGCGTCCAGGACGACCATCAGCTGCGCCAGCGCGATCACGGCCAGCGCCCACCAACGGCGGCTGTCGGGCTCGGTACCGGTTCCTGAAGCAGAGCCTTGACCTGCGGAAACGTGATCGGCTGAACTACTCATACCCAACAGGACACCACGAACCGAGGGGGAGTGCCCGTCCGCTGACCGGTCCGTCCGCCGGCCACCCCGTCGGCACGGCCGTGCTGCAGGACGTCCGGTCGAGGCCGCGTCCGAGGAGGTGGGCGCCTTCGCGCACTCAGTCGAGGCAGAACTCGTTGCCCTCGATGTCCTGCATCACGATGCAGGACTCGTTGACGCCGTCGGCGCGCATGACCCGCACGCACACCGCGCCGAGCGCGACGAGCCGCGCGCACTCGGCTTCGAGCGTGGCCAGCCGCTCCTCGCCCACGAGCCCGGTGCCGGCCCGCACGTCGAGGTGCACCCGGTTCTTGACGACCTTGCCTTCGGGGACGCGCTGGAAGTACAGCCGAGGGCCCACCCCCGAGGGGTCGCCGCAGGCGAACCACGCGTCCCGCTCCTCGGGAGGCAGGGAGCGGTTGAAGTCGTCCCACGTGCCGAACCCCTCGGGCGGCGGGGGCGCGACATAGCCGAGCGCCTCGCACCAGAAGCGGGCGACGCGCTCGGGTTCCGCACAGTCGAAGGTGACCTGGACCTGCTTGATCGAAGACATCGGCGCACGATAACAGGGGTCCCGGCCGCTCGGCTCCGGGGTATTCGGTCCCGGGCACGGGTCATCGATTGGCCGGAGGGGAGCGCCATCGCGGCGGCGGTCAGATTCTAGGTCGCAGGCGGTCGTGGAGCACTGCGAAGGCCGTGCACGTGAGAGGAAGCGACAGGGCTGCCGTGACCAGGATGCCGACGATGACGGGGGCCAGGATGCCGGCGTAGTAGGCCGCGAAGAAGTTTCCCGTGGCCTGTTCGAGGAGGCTCCGCACGAGGGGGCGCAGCGGCAGGGCGACCTGCACGACCAGCCGCAGGACGCCGGCGGTGAGTGCGGCCAGCGGGAGGGCGAGCGCGAGGACGCGCGCTCCTCCGGCGCACGTCCAGGTCAACGACCAGGAGCGGCGCAGGGCGGCGAGGGGGCCGAGCCCGTTGGCAGCGGCGGCCGGGGCGAGGGTGAGCGCGAGGCGCAGCAGTACGGCGACGAACGCGGCGACTGCCGGGGAGTACTCGACGAGTGTGTACTGCCACGATCCGCGTTCCAGGGGCAGCGGGGTGTCGAGGTGGTAGCCGGTGAGACTGTCCGCCCAGACGGCGACGAGCAGCGGCAGGGGCCACACGGCCAGGCCGCGCAGGGCGTACACGGCGAGCACCGGTCGCAGCCGGGGGCGGAGCGGGTCACGCAACCGCCGCTCACCCGGCGGCGCTTGACTCCCTGCCGCGACGGCCCGGGAGCACACGCCCTGCAGGGCCGCGCTGCCGATGCCGAGAAGGAGCAGGAACAGTGGAAGCGTCCACAGGGCGACCTGCACCAGATCGCTGGGGTCGTGCAGGTAGGGGTCCTCGTTGTAGTGGTACCAGATGCGTTGGTTGCGCATGTGGGTGAACAGGGGCCAGGCGAGCGCGAATATCGTGGCGGTGAGCAGCAGCCCGACCAGTCCGGCGAGGCCGACGACGCGCCCGGTCGCGCCGGTCAGTGTCCTCGGGTGCCGTCGCAGGACGGCGAATGTGGAGACTGTGACGCCGTGTTGTCGGTCCTCGTGCGTCGGTGGGACCGTGCGGTCGTGCCGGGTGGTGCGTGTCACGGGGCGAGCCTTCTGTACGTTCCGTTGCGGATCTGTTCGGTCCGGATCTGTTCGGGGGAGGACGCGCGGTGGGGCGGGTGTGGTTCTGCGGACGTGTTCCCGTCCCGGTGTGTGGACGTGTTCCCGTCCAGGTCTGTGGACGTGCTCTTGCCCGCGAGGGGCTTGCGCACGGTGACGGCGCGGGCGAGGAACGGCTGCGTGAGGGACAGCACGGGGCAGGCTCCTGACGTGACGAGCCACGGCGTCGTCGCTCCCGTGCGGTGCAGCAGTCGGGTGCCGAGCACCGGGGCCACCGCGCTCGCCCTCGCCATCGGGACTGAGCCCGCGGCCGGGTCGGTTGCAGGGCTTTGGTCCCTGGCGGACGGTACGTAGAGGCTGTCTGTCGGGGTCGTCGGTCACGACCTCGTGCTGGTGGCGGTCCGTGTCGGCGTGCCGGTCGTAGCCTCGAAGGTGTCCCCTTCCTGTCCGACTTCCTGCCCGCTTTCCTGTCCGATTGGATCAGCGCCATGACTACGTCTTCGATGCCGGCCCGCAGGATCGGCCGACGGGTCAGTGCCGCGCTCCGGATTCCGTTGCGGGCGCTGCTGGTCGAGTCCGACGACCTGCTGGTCGCGGAGCCTGCCGAAGGTGCGGTCTGGGTGCGGGGGAGCCGCCAGAGAGTGGTGTGGTACTTCACCGCGGGCGCCAAGGACACGGTCGCCATCGAGCTGGTCCAGATGGAGGGGCTGCAGGCGGTCAGCCGCGCGGTCCTCGCCGAGGCGGTACCGGAGAGCCGTACGAACTGGGTGGTGACCGTCCCGGATCTCCCCGAGGCCGAGTACCTGGTCCAGATCCGCGCGCACGGAATCCTTGACGCCTTCAGCGCTCCGGTCCGCGTCTCAGCCGCTTGACGGTACGGGTGAAGGCCCTGGCCGACAGCTTCGAGCGGTCCGTGACGACTTCGCGCGGCCCGTGGAGCCGTGAACCGCGTCAGAGTCCGATCAGGAGCAGACGGGACAGGCCGGTCAGCTCCTCCGCCAGGCGGGGGCGGGCGCGGAAGCGGCTGATCCTGAACACGTCGTTGATCATCCCGAGCGCGGCGTGCACCGTCAACTGGACCCCCGTCTGGTCCAGTTCCGGGCGGATCCTGGAGAGAAGTCCGACCCACTCGGCGACGAACTCGTGCTGGACGCGGCGGATCGTGTGGCGCTGGTCGTCGGGGAGGTGAAGCACCTCGGTGACCAGCGCGCCGATCAGGTCGGTGTGTTCGCCGCACATCTCCACGTAGCCGCGCACGAGCGCGTCGAGTGCCTCCTCCGGTGTGCGTGCCGTGGACATCGCCCTGGTCACTCCGACCTGCAGCACGCCCGCGCCCCGGTTCAGCATCTCGAAGAGGATCTCGCCCTTGCTGGAGAAGTGCTTGTAGACGCTCGGCCCCGCGATGCCCGCGGCCGCGCCGATGTCGTGGAGGCTGACCTGATGGAATCCCCGGCTGCCGAACAGCTTGGTGGCCGCGCCGACCAGGGTCTCCCGGCGTGAGGCCAGGGCAAGACCGCCGCCCGTGGCGGGTGCGGGGGCGGCCGGGGCGTCCTCGTGCACGGTGCCGTGGCGCAGTACCGTGACCGAGAGCTCCGCGATCTGCTCCCGGAGCCGGCCCGCGGAGCACACCGCTCGGTGATGACGTCGGCAAGGCCGCGCAGCACGTCCTCCGCGCTGCCTGCGGTGTCCGCGACGCCCTGCAGGCGGCCGTAGGTGTCCGAGAGGACCTGGGCCAGGAGGTCGGGCTTGCCGGTGAAGTGCCGGTACGTCGCGCTCAACTTCGCCATCGGCGGGTTCGACGCCAAGGGGGCACCGGTGGCCCGGCGTTCGCAGGCGGACCCGCGCGCGCTGACGGCGGCGTACCGCAACGACCAGCTCAACAGCATGCGGCTGGGTCTGCGCAGCACGCCGATCATCGACCACCGCGTCCACCTGGACCGGGTACCGCTCGACGTCCACACCGCCCAGTGGTCGTACGTCACCCGGGCACGGTTGAAGGCGGCCAACGGCACCTCGGCCAACCAGGTGATCATCGAGAGCAAGCCGGACCTGACGGGTGAGGCGCAGACCGCGGACGCCTACGTACTGAAGTCGATGGACCGGTGGCTGACCAGGATCGCGGCCGACGGATCCTCGCGCGACAAGCAGGCGAAGGTCATCGCGAACAAGCCCACCGACCTCTCGGACGGGTGTTACCTGACCCCCGACAAGCTCGTCCACGCTCCGCTGACCTACCCGGCGAGCGGGCCGTGCGCGGACGAGTACCCGATCGGCGCGGACCCGCGCCTGCGAGCCGGCGAACCGCTGGCCGAGTCGACGCTCAAGTGCGCCCTGCGGCCGCTGGACTTCGGTGACTACCAGGTGCACTTCACCCGGACCGAAAGGGCGCGCCTGCACAAGGCCTTCCCGAAGGGCGTGTGCGACTGCACGCGACCGGGCCCCGGCCAGAACGAGCGGCCCCGCACCTGGATCGACTACAGCGGTCGGTGACGGGCCCCGAGGTCGGATCCCGCGGGTCACGGCTCGGGCGTCACGGCACGGGCGGGGAAGCCCGCCGGCCGCTGCCCCTGGCTCGCCGCGGTGAGGGCGTCCTCCAGGGTGGGGACCGGCCGCAGCAGCCGGTGGAGTCCGGCCGCCGAGTGGATCCGCAGGTGCCAGGGCCGGACGCAGACCACGACCAGGAGCCCGCCGGACGCCCGTGCCCGGCGGCGGGTGCGGCAGAGGAGTCCCAGGGTGGTGCAGTCGAAGAACTCCGCAGGGCGCATGTCCACGACCACCTGGGCTCCCGGCGGGGCGGCAGCGGCGTCCAGATGCGCCCGTACGTGGTGGGCGGTCGCCATGTCCAGGGTCCCCCGGAGCTCGACGACGGTGACGGTGTCCAGCGTGTAGGTACGGACGACGGCGGGGGATTCGGGCGGCGCTTGCGGAGGAGAGAGGGTCATGACGTTTCCCGAGGCGACGGTCCCCGCGGTGGCGGGGGGAGGCGATGCGATCATCGGCGGGTCGCCGGGGGCCGGGGCAACGCCTTCCACCTTAGGAAGTATCCCCGTGCAGAATCGTTCAGGCTCTCAGCGGTTCACTCGTGTGAGTGATGGCCGATTGTGGGTGCCCCGCAGTCATCCCGCTCTCTCAGCGAAGGCCGTCGAGCGTGGCCCTCTTCGCCGGCGTCGGAGTCACCGCCCTGTCCGTGGCTTTTCAGGGCGTTCCGAATCGCGCCAGGTAGTGCCAGACCTTCTTGACCGCCTGCGGGTCGTGGCGGTCGGCACGTGCGGCGTCCCCGACGATCCGGGGGTCGAGTACGCCGTCGACCGCGATCCGCGCGCCCAAGTCGACGTACTCCTGGCCTCGGTAGCCGGGATGACGCCGGAGTTCGTCGACCCCGAGACGGAAGCCGGGGTGCCACTCCACCGCGCAGTCGAGCCGCAGCGCTGCCGCTTCGACCGTGGTGCCTCGGTAGCAGGGGTCAAGGACCAGCGCCTCCACCTGACCGTGGTGCAGCCGGACCGGCCCGTGCACCTGTGCCTCGATGTAGTCGTCGAGGTCGTCCTGGCGGTCGGCGAGCGCAAGCTCGACGAGCCCCATGCGGGCTTCGACGCCGAAATCCGAAGGTTCGAGGAAGCTGTCCGGGTAGCAGAACGTGGTCCGCGCCAACGTCCCCGCAGTCAGCCGGAAGTGGGCCGAGCCGAACCGTGGCGCCGCGCCGACCGGCTTGCGACGGAAGTTCAACGCGCCGTAGACGGGCCGCTCCTGAGCGACCGCTCCGTCGTACGCCCCGTCGAAGATCCGGCTCTCCCAGCGCCACCGGTCGCCGCCCGGATGCGCGGTCAGTCCGCCGTTGCTGGTCCCCGTGACGAACTGCGAACGGTAGACACCGTCCCCGGCCATGGCGTCCAGGATGGGCATGCCGTGCAGCAGACGGTCCGGGTGGAAGTTGAGGGTCACGCGCAGCGCCGGGTCCATCGGAGGGCCCGACGCCAGTCCGGTGACATGCCGAAGGGCTCGTTCCTGCGATGTCGGGGTCGCCGCGGTGCTCATCGGCACAGTGTTCCCCGGCGTGATCAATCGGCGCACGTGGATTTTCGCTGCTCACCGTGTGCCGTGTGCCGGGTGGCCGGGGTCCGCTCGACGAGGCGCACGCGCGTGGCCGTGCGGGGCGACGCCCGTGGCCTGAACGGCCGTTGCGCGGTTCCCGGGGCTCCTGCGAGGCTGGCGGCAGGTACGACCGGAACGGAACGCTCAGTGAAACGGATCCACTTCACGGCCGAGGACATCGCACGTACCCGCTTGGGCCCGACGATCGGTGCGGCGGCGGAGACCCTGGACAGCCTCAAGATTCTCAAGGACCGTGACTCCCGCCGGGCGTTCGGCCCGTGGCGCGCGTCGCTGGGGAACCGTCTCGCCGACCGGATCGGGCCGCTGACCGCGCTGATGCCGGCGCACGGCCCCTCCGTGGACGTGGCGAGCCTCGCGGGAGACTCCGCGGACATCGACGAGGCGGTGGAGACCCTCCTGTCGGCTCCCCGCGCCCTGCTGCGCGCCGAGTTGGAGGACATCCTGTTCGACCGGGCACACCTCCGCTGGGCGGGGCTGCTGGCCGACGGTGATCGCGAGGTCCTGCGGGAGCTGTCCTCGGCGCTCCGGGCCTGCCACGGCGTCACGGTCGCGCCCTACTGGCAGCGCATCCGGTCCCATCTCGCGGCGGTCCGGTCGGCGCAGGCGCGTACGCTCGGCGAGGGCGGAGTGGAGCGGTTGCTCGCCACGCTCCACGGGCCGTCCTTGCGCTGGCGGCCGCCCGTCCTCGAAATGAGGCATCCCCGGGACGCCGACGTGCATCTGGGCGGGCGGGGCCTGGTGATCACACCCACGATGTTCTCCTCACCACAGGTCGCGTTGTTGGTGGCCCCGCTGGACCCGGACCGCGCACCGGTCCTCGCCGTGCCCGCCCCGGTCGACGCCGCGTCCGCGGGAGACCTGTGGGCCGTCGAAGGGCCGGGCGGCGGGTCGCTGGGCGACTTGTTGGGGCGTACGAGGGCGGAGACGCTGGAGGCGACGGTCGGCGGATGCAGCACGCTGGAGCTGGCGCGACGGCTCAACGTCTCCGCTGCGGCCGCGAGTTACCACGCGAAGGTGCTGCGCAACGCCCGTCTGATCACCACGACCCGTGAGGGCAAGGCCGTGCTGCACGCGGCTACGTCCCTGGGCATCAGCCTTCTGGAGACGCACGCCCGGCACGGCTGACGGGACCGGTTTCACGCGGTGAGCGCTGCCCCGGGCGCCGGTGCGGAGACGCCCTCCGGGCCGCGCACCGCTCAGCGAGCCGCGCACCGCCCGGAGGGCGTACGGAGACGGCCTGTGCGGCGCCGCCGGCCGGCGTACGGTCCCCCGCACCGCGCGCCGTTCCTCCGCGCACATCGTCCACCAACCGGCCCGGGCCCGGCCATGTATTCAACGCTGATCAAAAGGTTGGACGCGCGGGTGTGGCAGTGCGGATTCTCGTTCCCGTCGCACTCTTCTGGGAGGTACAACCATGAGGTCCACGCACAAGTCCGGTACACGCACGCGTAGGACGGCCGTCTGCCTGGCGGCCCTGGTGACGCTCGGCGGCGCCATGACCGCGGGTACCGCCCACGCCCAGGGCACCACCGTGGCTCCGGCGTCCGTGACGGCTGCCGCCGGCGTCTCCGGATTCTTCACGGCCAGCGGCGTGAACATCCGCACGGGGCCCTCGACCAGCTACCAGAGCCTCGGACACGGGCAGAAGGGGCAGGCGATCACCATCCACTGCACCGCGAACCCCTGGTGGCGCATCACCAACAGGGTGACCGGTGTGAGCGGATGGGTGTACTGGCCGGGCAACGTCCTGATCGACTCCGGCGTGGGGGAGCCCCCCACCTGCTAGACCGTCTCGTACGAAGCGGGCGGGTCCCCGGATCCGGTGACCGGGGACCCGCACGCCTCACGGCACGGAGAGGACGACCTTGCCGTGGGCCCGGTGGGAGCGGAGTCGCTCCGCGGCCAGGGACGCTGTGTCGAAGGACAGGGCCGTGTCGATCAGTGGCCGTACGCGCCCGTCGGCGACGGCGGGCAGGAGGGCGGCGCCGGCCTCGGCGATGACGGCGCCCAGTTCCGCGGGCCGGGTGAAGCCGAAGGAGACTCCGGCGACGCGCAGGTGCCGGTAGGACAGGGCGTCGAGATCGATGGTGGACGCTGCCCCGGCCAGCCGGCCGATGTTGACGACGGCGCCGTCGGTGCGGGTGGCGGGAAGGCAGGCGGCGAACGTCCGGCCGCCGACGTGGTCCAGGGCGACGTCGACGCCCTCGCCGCCGGTGAGGTCCAGTACGGCCCGGGTGAGGTCCCGTTCGTCGGTGGCCACGACCTCATCGGCACCGGTCCCGCGCAACAGGTCGGCCTTCGCGCCGGTGCGCGTGGTGGCGACGATGGTGCTTGCGCCCAGGGCCCGGGCGATCCGTACGCCGATCAGGCCGATGCTGGAGGTCGCACCGGTGATCAGCACGCTCCGGCCGGGCCGGAAGCCCGCCACGGTGAGAGCGCCGTGTTCGGTGAGCAGACCGGTGGGCAGCGCGCACGCCTCCACGTCGTCCACGCCGTCGGGGACGAGCAGCACGTGCCGGTGGTCGGCGAGAACGTACTGGGCGAAGCTGCCCGGCGTGGTTCCCATGACCCGGCTGCCGACGGCGGGCGCCTCGACTCCTTCGCCGAGCGCGGTGACCTCGCCGGCGAACTCGAAGCCCGCCCGGTAGGGAGCGCCGGTGCCGCCGGCCGCGGGGTCGGCGTCGGCGAGCATGGCGATGTCGGCGTTGTTGAGAGCGACGGCGTGGGCGCGCACCACGATCTGGCCCGGCCCAGGTGCGGGCACGGGGATCTGCCGCGGAGTCCAGTGGGGACCGTGGCCGCCGAACAGTGCGGTCATCGTGGCGGTCATGACGATGTCTCCTCTCCGGTTTCCGGAGTGGTCAGTGGCTTCGGGTGCGCGGCGCGCGGTACTGGGCGTCGCTGACGTGTTCGAGCCAGGTGGTCTCGGGCCTGTCGTCGTCGGGAGCGGTGCCGTCCCACAGGGCCAGGTGCTGCATGAAGTGCTCTTCGTCGGCGCCGTGCCAGTGCTCCTCCCCGGGCGGACAGGTCACGGTCTGGCCGGGGCGGGCCTCGTAGACGGTGCCGTCGCGCGTGCCGACCAGCGCGGTCCCCGCGACGACGTGGAGGGTCTGTCCGACGGCGTGGTGGTGCCAGGCGGTGCGGGCGCCGGGTGCGAAGCGCACCATGTTGGCCCGGATGCGGGAGGGCTCCTCGCCGGCGTGGATGACGTCGAACCAGACGTCTCCGTTGAACCAGTCGGCCGGTCCCTTTCCGGTGGGCTTGGCCTTGACGAATTCCATGGTGTGCCGTCCTTTCCGCTGAATTCCACCTTGGCAAACCGCCGTAAGCGCGCCAAGAGGAGAGTTTCCTCCCGGGAGGAGAACATCCTGGGAGAGTTTTCTCCCCCTCACGCGGACAGCCGGTACTGCGAGACTGGACGCATGAGTGGGACACCGCATCTGAACGAGCTCGGCGAGTTCCTCAAGGCGCGCAGGGCCGAGCTGAGCCCGCGCGCCGTCGGCCTGCCCGACAGCACGGGGCCCCGCCGGGTGAGCGGGCTGCGTCGCGAGGAGGTCGCGCAGCTCGCGGCGATCTCCACGGACTACTACACCCGCCTGGAGCAGGGACGGATGCCGGCCTCGGCGCCGGTCCTGCAGTCGGTCGCCGAGGCCCTGCAGCTCGATGAGGACCAGCGGCGCTACCTGTACAGCCTGGCCGGAAAGGAGACCGCCCGGCCGCGCCTGCGGTCCGCGCAGAAGGTCCAGCCGCAGCTGCGCCGGGTCCTGGACGACCTCTCCTCGACTCCGGCGATCGTCATGGGCCGCCGGATGGACGTCATCTCCTGGAACCCGCTCGCCGCCGCGCTGATCACCGATTTCTCGGCCGTTCCTGAAAAGCACCGAAACTATCTGCGGATCCTTTTCACGGACCCCGTGATGCGGACGCTGTATGCCGACTGGAAGAGCGTGGCGCGCATGGCGGTCGCGCAATTGCGGATGGAGGCGGCGAAGAATCCGGGCGATCCCCGGCTGACCGCACTGGTCGGTGAACTCTCGGTCCAGGACGCGGACTTCCGGCGCTGGTGGGCCGAGCACCGGGTGGCCACCCGCAGCGTGGGCACGAAGGTGCTCACCCATCCCGTGGTCGGGGAACTGTCGCTGGACTGGGACACCCTGACGGCGACCACCGACTCCGACCAGCAACTGGTGGTGTGGACGGCCGAAGCCGGCTCGTCCACCCACGACAGGCTGCGGATCCTGGCCTCCTGGGCCGCCGAGCAGCACCTGCCCGTCCCGGATCCGGCCGACTGACGGCACGGGCGCCAACCGGACCATCCGAGACCCCGAGCGGGGCACTCTCGTCGCCGCTCGGAGCTGTCGTCACTCCAGGTCGGCGAGCAGTGCCACGCCGATCCCGGTCAGGTGGCCGGCCAGTGTCTCGATGTCGTCATGTCGTCCGCCATGCCGCGTTGCAGCCGGTCCGGCCGCGCACACATACCCGCGCGAAATCCATGTGCTCGATCACATCCCGCTGACCGGTGTCGGGAAACTCGACCGCAAGGCGCTGCGTTCCGGAGCCCGCAGGGCAGACACGCAGGCGCACAATTCCGGGATCTGAGCCCTCGGCCGCGAGATTCCGGACCTTCTTCCAGCTGTCTTGAGGACTTTCGCCGCCCATTTCGCGCTCTGCTTCTGGTAGAGCGGCACGGAAAGCATCTTGTCGGAGCTGCCAGGGCCCACGACAACCGAATATGAATGGTTAGGTTAGCCTTTCTTCATGTTCAAGCGTTCGACATCTTCCTCACGGCCGACTGCCCCGTCCTCGCGCTCTCGGCGCCTCACCGCGGTGACGGTGGCGGTCGCCGCCACCCTCGTGGTCGCGGGCTGTTCGTCGGGCTCCGGCGCAGGCAGCAACGACGGCGACACCGGTGCGGTCGCCAAGGGGAACTTTCCCGCCAAGGTCGCCACGAAGTTCGGTCAGGTCACCGTCAAGGAACAGCCCCAGCGCGTCGTCGCGCTCGGCTGGGGCGACGCGGAGACCGCGCTGGCCCTGGGCGTGCAGCCGGTGGGAGCCAGCGACTGGCTCGACTTCGGCGGTGACGGCGTGGGGCCCTGGGCGAAGGGCAAGTACGACAAGAGCCCCACGAAGATCGGTACCCTTGAGCCCGAGTACGAGAAGATCGCGTCGCTGCGTCCCGACCTGATCCTCGACACCAAGTCGAGCGGTGACCCGAAGCGGTACGAGAAGCTCAGCAAGCTCGCGCCCACGGTCGGGGTGCCCAAGGGCGGTGACCAGTACCTGACGGACTGGCAGGACCAGACCGAGATGGTCGCCGACGCGCTGGGCCTGCACGACAAGGGCCAGGAACTCATCGCCAAGACCAAGGCCAAGTTCACCGCGACGGCCAAGGCGCACCCCGAGTTCAAGGGGAAGACGGTCACGTCCGGTTCGCTGACGTCCGACGGCTTCGGCGCCTACGTGCGGGGCAGCGGCCGCGTGGACTTCCTGGAACGGCTCGGCCTCAAGAACAACCCCTGGGTCGAGAAGCAGGGCGGCGACAGCTTCTACATCAGCGTCGCCCGCGAGAACGTGAACAAGCTCGACGCCGACCTCATGGTCATGGAGCCCATCGGCATGTCGGCGGCCGAGGTCGGCAAGGACCCGCTGTTCAAGAAGGTACCGGCGGCCAAGGCCGGACACGACGTGATCCTCGATCCCAAGTCGCCGTCCGGCAAGGCCTTCGCGACCGACTCGGTGCTCTCGGTGAACTACACCCTGGACGAGGTCGTGCCGGAGTTCGCGAAAGCGCTGAAGAAGTAGCCGGAGGGCTGCCCGGCAGCGGCCCCCGAGGGGCGGGCCGGAGTGCGTCGACGGGCCGGTCCCGCCCACGCGGCACCACGAGCCTCCGGCCGCCCCCTATGCACGGCTGAACCGCTCGTAGAGCCTTGCACCATGACCCACACGGCAAGTGACCCGGTGAGCGCTTCGGCCCCTGAGATCAGGGCGCTCCTCTCCGCCCTGGACGGACAGCGGCGCCACGTCCTCGGCATCCTGGACGGCCTCGACGACGGCGCGCTGCGACGGCCCGTCCTGCCGTCCGGATGGAGCTGCCTCGGACTCGTCCAGCACCTGGCGCTGGACGTCGAACGGTTCTGGTTCCGTGCCGTCGTCGCCGGGGAGGAGAGCGTCATCTCCGCCCTGGCGGAGATCGATGACGCTTGGCGGATGGGGGCCGATGTGCCGGCGGCCGAGGTCGTCGACCGGTACCGCCGGGAGATTCAGCTCTCAAACGCCTCTGTCTCCGCCACCCCCGCCGACGCCCCCTTGGCCTGGTGGCCCCACCACCTCTTCGGCGAACCGCACCTGCACACCCTTCGGGACGTCCTGCTGCACGTCATCACCGAGACCGCGTGCCACGCCGGACACCTCGACGCGGCACGGGAACTCATCGACGGCCGACGCTGGCTGGTCCTGACCTAGGGCGTATCCGCACACTCGCTTCGCCGCACGGCATGCCGACATCGGACGTGGCGTCAGTCGCGGCCACCAAGGGCCGAGCTGCGCGCGACGGCCGAAAGCAGCGAGCCGATGGCCACGCCGATGACGAGGTACACGGCGGCGGTCCCCACCCTGGTCTCGGTGGTCAGCGACGTCGCGAACGGCAGCAGCACCAGGACGGCCGTGGCCAGGGCGACGATCCAGGTGAAGAACCGGCCGGGCTGCGGAGTGGTGAGGACGAGGAGGTGCAGGAGGCCGGTGGCCACCAGCGCGGCCACGGCCGCGCCGCCCGCCAGCAGCCCCGTCGACGCGTCGCCCAGGGCGCCCTCGCCGTCCGGCGCGAAGACGGCGATGCCCAGGATGCCGCGGACCAGCAGAACGGCGACGACGGCGGTGAGCGCCGCGACGACGGCCGTCATCACGCCACCCGCCCACAGGCGCGCGGCGTCGACGCGGCGCGGAGTCCGTGGCGGCGCGGTCGCGTCGCCCCCGTACACGGACGTGGACTGCTGGTCGTAGGGCGATCCGGGCGTCTTCACGTGTGCTGCTCCTTGACGGGTGTCGGGTGCGGGAGATGGCGGATCGGTGGGCCCGGGCGGCCGAGGTGTCAGGTCAGGGAGTGGCGGGCGGGCCGGGAGAGGCGGGCGGCTGCGATGCCGGGTCCGTCTTCTCCTGAGCCGCCTTTCTTGAGCCGCCCGCGCCATGGTGCCGCCCGCGGCACCCACCGCGGTGTGGCTCACGGCCTGGTGCAGCTTGCACTTCGCCGGGAAACGCCGGCACGACGAACTCGACGGGACCCATTGCGCACCCATATCCCCAGACGGCGTTGACGTACGCAATGAATCGGATCATGGCTCGGCAGAGCGCGCATCCGCGACGGCGCCGTGTGCCGGGGGGCGGGGGAAGGCACCGCACCGGGCGAGCGGGCTACCGGCCGGAGCTTCGACCGGCGGGTGCGGCGGGTGCGGCGGATGCGGCGGGCACGCGGTCGCGCCACGGCCGGGGCCGGTGGGCGTCGACGGTGGTGGTCGTCTTCCAGGCAGGCTCGCCTGCCGTCGCGGGCTTGCCGCCGGGACACGGCGAAGGCCCGGTGCTCTCAACACGTTCAACGCCCCCGCCGGAGAGCGGCACGGTCGCCCCCGCGACGGCGGGCACCTAAGGAGACATGACACCTTCGCGGCAGATACCTTCCCGGATGCCTGTTCACAAGTACGGGCGGTACGAGCAGGTGGACATTCCCGACCGGACGTGGCCGGACCGGCGGATCACGGTGGCGCCGCGCTGGCTGTCCACGGATCTGCGGGACGGCAATCAGGCGCTGATCGATCCGATGTCGCCGGCCCGCAAGCGGGCGATGTTCGATCTGCTGGTACGGATGGGTTACAAGGAGATCGAGGTCGGTTTCCCCTCGTCGGGGCAGACGGACTTCGACTTCGTGCGCTCGATCATCGAGGATGAGGACGCGATCCCCGAGGACGTGACGATCTCGGTGCTGACGCAGGCGCGTGAGGAGCTCATCGAGCGCACGGTGGAGTCGGTGAAGGGCGCGCG
>NZ_JBVIXD010000019.1:0-60087 GCF_055593965.1 Streptomyces sp. NPDC040622
TGGCGGGGGGGGGACCTTTGTTTGTTGTGGGGGGGCAGGACGGTTGCGTGGCGTTGGCTGGCAGGGGGGGGGGGGGGGGCGCTTGCCTTTCGGAGGTCCCCCCCCCGCCGCCGTACGTGTCTACTTGTCGGCTCTACTTGTCGGCGAACTTCTTGCTGACCGCCGAGTAGATGCCCTTGGCCTCCTTGCCCAGGCGCGGGCCGGCCAGCCAGCCCGCCGTCACCGGGCCGATGGAGGTGTTCGACACCAGGGCCTGCTTGCCGTCCTGGCCCTTGGCGACCCAGCCGCCGCCGGACGAACCGCCGGTCATGGTGCAGCCGACGCGGTACATCGTCGGGTCGGCCTTGGTCAGCGAGAGCCGGCCGGGCTTGTCCGCGCACTGGAACAGCTTCTGGCCGTCGAACGGCGGCGCCGCCGGGTAGCCGGTGGCCGTCATCGTGTCGATCCGGGGCACGGCCGGGGCGTTGAAGTCCACCGGGAGCGCGGAACCGACCGTCTCCTCGAGGGACTTGCCCTCGCTGCCCTTCTCGGGCTTCACGTGGATGACCGCGAAGTCGTACGGGGCGCCCTTGCCGCCCGTGGGACCGCCCTGTTCGATCCACTGGTCGGAGGTCTGCGCCCAGTCGCCCCACCAGACGCCGTAGGGAGCGACCTCTTCCTTGGGGGCGTTCTGCAGTTCCTCGGCCGACTTGCCGCTGTCGTTGTACGAGGGAACGAAGATCATGTTGCGGTACCAGCCGCCCTTGGCGCCCGCGTGCACGCAGTGGCCCGCGGTCCACACCATGTTGGACTTGCCCGGGTGGGCCGGGTCCTTCACGACGGTCGCGGAGCAGACCATCGAACCCTCGGGGCTGTCGAAGAAGAGCTTGCCCGACTCGGCGACCTGGTCATGGTACGGCGCCTTCACGGCGGCCGCCTCCACGGGCTTGGGGGTCGGGTCGGTGACGCCCTGGTCACCGGAGATGTCGTTGTCGTCGACGCCCCGGTCCGGGTTCTTGTCGGCGTCGCGCATCCTGTCCGGGTCCCAGAGGTCCTCGATGATCGGGTTGACGAAGTCGCCCGCCTCGCGGAGCCAGTCGTCCTTGTTCCAGTTCTTCCAGGCGCCGTTCTTCCACTCGTCCAGATCGATCCCGTTTTCCTTGAGCTTGTCCTTCCAGGCGTCCGGGATCCTGATCTTGTCGTCGCCGTTGCTGCCGCCGGGCTGCGACGAGGACGAGTCGCCGCCGGCGTTGTCCTCACTGGGGCCGCAGGCCGTGGCCGTCAGGACGAGCGCCGCGCCGAGCGCCACAGCAGCCACGGGGGACGTTCTGCTGCGCACACTCCTCCCACTGCGAACGGTGAAGAGCGGACGTATGGGTCGCATCGTGAGAATCCCCCTGGGCCTCGAAATCGTTCCAAAGTGCTGGACATCCGGGTGCGGAGCACCCGTTGCCACCGGTGCGGGCCCCTTCGCAGGATTTGCTCGGGTTTGCGCGGGGGAGCGGTGCACCGGTCGCTGATGAACGGCCCCCACACTATGCCGGTGCCGTTGGGGACGGCCGACGGAACGGCAACGGTTCCGTCACGGCAAGGATCTTCCGTTGACCCGTGATCCCCCGGAGCCCTCGTCGTTGGTACGTACGGGGGAGTCGCGTCCTGCGTTCATTCCCCTGCCAACTCGCCCGCGCGTTTGCCCACATGGAGCTCCCCGGAGCCGCCTTCGGACCGGCGCGCTCGTCCCCAGCGGGAGGACCAACAGTCGTGGCCGTGATCGAGCCTGCGCCCGCGGCAGTGTCCGCGGAAGATTCCGTAACGCCCTCCGCGGCGCAGTCCGCACCGCATTCCACCGCGCGGATCGCACCTCAGTCCGCGCCACAGAGCACACCTCGGTCCGCGCGGCGGACCGCACCGGACGCAGAGACGCACGCGGCGGCGCACGCCCAAGCGGACACTCCGGCGCCCTCCGCGGCATCCGCGGCACAGGAGGGGATCCTGCGGCGCCAGTCGGCGCGCGAATCGGCGGCACGCACCTACGCGCGCGCCCTGCCGATCGTGCCGGTCCGCGCCCGCGGCCTGACCATCGAGGGTGCCGACGGGCGGCGCTACCTCGACTGTCTCTCCGGCGCCGGCACCCTGGCCCTCGGCCACAATCACCCCGTGGTGCTCGAAGCGATCAGGAAAGTCCTCGACTCCGGGGCACCGCTGCACGTCCTCGACCTGGCCACGCCCGTCAAGGACGCTTTCACCACCGAGCTGTTCCAGACACTGCCGCGTGGCCTGGCCGACCGCGCGCGCATCCAGTTCTGTGGCCCCGCCGGTA
The DNA here is from genome assembly GCF_055593965.1 of Streptomyces sp. NPDC040622. NCBI lineage: Bacteria > Bacillati > Actinomycetota > Actinomycetes > Kitasatosporales > Streptomycetaceae > Streptomyces > Streptomyces sp. NPDC040622. The sequence continues at coordinate 2,300 of NZ_JBVIXD010000019.1, forward strand.
CGGACGCGGTGGAGGCGGCGCTCAAACTGGTCCGCGCCGCCACCGGTCGCGACGGCATGTTCGCCTTCACCGGCGCATATCACGGGATGACGGCCGGGGCGCTCGAAGTCTCCGGCGGCGCACCCGGCGTACGCGTCACGCGCCTGCCCTACCCGCAGGACTACCGCTGCCCGTTCGGCCTCGGCGGTGCCCGCGGCGCCGAACTCTCCGCCCGGTGGACCGAGAACCTCCTCGACGACACCAAGTCGGGCGTCCCGGTACCGGCCGGCATGATCCTCGAACCGGTCCAGGGCGAGGGAGGGGTCTTCCCGGCTCCCGATTCCTGGCTGCGCCGGATGCGCGAGATCACCGCCGCACGCGACATCCCGCTCATCGCGGACGAGGTGCAGACCGGTGTCGGGCGCACGGGCGCGTTCTGGGCCGTGGAGCACAGCGGAGTCGTCCCGGACGTGATGGTGCTCTCCAAAGCGATCGGCGGCAGTCTCCCGCTGGCCGTCGTGGTCTACCGGGACGACCTCGACGTCTGGCCGCCCGGCGCCCACGCAGGCACCTTCCGCGGCAACCAACTCGCCATGGCCGCGGGCGCCGCGACCCTCACGTTCGTCCGCGAGAACGGCCTCGCAGAACGCGCCGCCACCCTCGGCGCCCACATGCTCGCCCAACTCCGTTCCCTGGCCGAGGATCACCCCTGCATCGGTGAAGTGCGCGGCCGGGGTTTGATGATCGGCGTGGAACTGGTGGATCCTGCTTCGCAGTTGGTCCCTTCGTCGGGGTTGGGGCAAGGCTCGGGAGTGGATGTGGCCCATGAGCGGGGAACGGTGTCGGAGGCGGTTCTGGCGCCCTGTGCCGACGCGCGGGGCGGGCACCCCGAGGGCTCGGCGGGCCCCACCCGTGCCCAGACGGCACCCGACCGTCCGGACGTCTTTCCCGGCCGCTCGGACGCCTTTTCGGACGATCTTCCTGCCGCCCGGCCCCGCCCACCGGCCCCCGAACTGGCCGCGGCGGTGCAGCGCGAGTGCCTGCGCCGTGGCCTCATCGTCGAACTCGGTGGCCGTCACTCCAGCGTCGTACGCCTCCTTCCTCCTCTGACCATCACCGACGAACAGGCGGTGGCGGTCCTCGACCGCCTGGCCGACGCGCTGGTCACCGCGGCGAGGACCCACCGCGGATAGCCACGACGGACCGGAGCCGCTCTCGGCGGACGTGAACCACCGGGCGCGCACCGGCCCACCGCCGCGCGGAGCCCCGAACAACCTCACAAGGAAGCCCTCTTGAACGCCACCCCCGCATCCGAAGGCCGGCCCCACCCCCACGCCCCAGACGCGTGCGGCGCGCACACCTCCACGGTGGCGGAGTCCGGTACGGTCCCCCGGCAGAAGGGTGGCGGCCAGGAGGCCGAGCGCCTGCGCGGCGCCTCCACCGACCTGCTGGAGCACCCCGACCCGCACACCGCCGCACAGGCGGCGGCCGTCGAGAACCTCCTGCGCTGCTGGGTCAGGGAGAACAACCTCCCCGCCCCGGACCGCGGTGTCCTGCGGATTCCTCTCGAGGCCAGCGGAACCGCCCTGCTCGTCCCCGTGCACTACTGGTCGGCCACCGGCTGGCACCGCTTCAGCCTCCCCTACCTGGAGGAAGGCCCGGCGACCGCCCCGCCCGTGGACGCCGTCACCGTCGCCGCCCTCCTCGGCCGCGAGACCGCCCGCCGCGCCACGGAATCGCAGGCACCGGGCACGAGCGGGTCGACTGGGCCGGCCGGGTCGACTGGGCCGGCCCGGAACGAGGCAGCCGCCCTCGGCGATCCGGCCGGGGCGGGCGACCAGGCCGGACCGGGTGCCGTGGCACATACGGAAGGTGCCGCTGACGCCGTTGACGCTGCCGACCTGTCCGGCACGCGTGGAGCGCCCGATCCGGTCGACGGCGCCGACCTGGTCGGACGGGTCGCCGACTCGGTCCGGCGCACGGCCGAGTTCATCGCCGACCGCCGCAACAGGCCCATCGACGAGACCGATCTCTTTCTCGCCGCCGAACAGTCACTGCTCCTCGGGCACCCCCTGCATCCGACCCCCAAGAGCCGCGAGGGCCTGTCCGACACCGAATCCCGCCTCTACTCACCGGAGATGCGCGGCGCCTTCCCTCTGCACTGGCTGGCCGTCGACCGCTCCGTACTCGCCTCCGACTCGGCCTGGACCGAGCGCGGGCGCACGGTCCCCGCCGACCGGCTCACCGCCCGGCTCGCCGGCTCGGACCTGCCGCTCCCGGACGACTTCGTCGCCCTGCCCGTGCATCCCTGGCAGATCCGCGAGCTCCGGCACCGCCCCTCGACCGCCGAGCTCCTCGACGCCGGACTCCTCCGTGACCTCGGCCCACACGGCACCCCCTGGTCCCCCACCTCCTCCGTGCGCACGCTCTACCGTTCGGGCGCGGCCGCCATGCTGAAGCTCTCGCTCGGTCTGCGCATCACCAACTCCCGTCGGGAGAACCTCCGCAAGGAACTCCACCGCGGCGTCGAGGTGCACCGCCTGCTGCGCAGCGGCCTCGGGGAAGCGTGGCAGTCGGCCCACCCCTGCTTCGACGTGGTCCGCGACCCCGCCTGGCTCGCCGTCACCGGCTCCGACGGCACGCCCGTGGCCGGGCTCGACGTCATGATCCGGCACAACCCCTTCGGCCCCGGTGACGACGCCACGTGCATCGCCGGACTCGTCTCGCCTCGGCCGTCGGCGCTGCCCGCCTGCCAGGACCGGCCGGTGATGCGGTCCCGGCTCGGCGAGACGATCACGCGCCTCGCCGGACGAACGGGACGTCCCCGCGGCGCCGTTGCCGCCGAGTGGTTCCTGCGCTACCTCGAGATCGTCGTCCGCCCCGTGCTGTGGTTGGACAGCGAGGCAGGCGTCGCCCTCGAGGCACACCAGCAGAACACCCTCCTCCTGCTCGACCCCGAGGGGTGGCCCGTGGGCGGCCGCTACCGCGACAACCAGGGCTACTACTTCCGCGAATCCCGGCGTGCCGACCTCGAGCGGCGGCTTCCGGGCCTCGGCCGGGAGAGCGACACCTTCGTCTCCGACGAGGTGGCGGACGAGCGGTTCGCCTACTACCTCGGCATCAACAACGTCCTCGGCCTCATCGGTGCGCTCGGTGCCGAACGGCTCGCGGACGAACGGTTGCTGCTCGCCGCCTTCCGCCGCTTCCTCGGCGATGCCGCGTCGGGACCGGACAGGCTGCGCACCTCGCTGCCCGCGACCTTGCTCGACTCACCGGTGCTGCGGTGCAAGGCCAACCTGCTGACCCGGCTGCACGGCCTCGACGAACTCGTCGGCCCGGTCGACACCCAGTCCGTCTACGTCACCATCGCCAACCCCCTTCATTCCTGAGGAACATGACCCACCTCTTCTGACAGGAGCGACGCCGTGCCTCCCACCGATGCGAGCACCGACGCCGGGACAGAATCCGCCGCAGCCGGCTCCGACTGCACAGACACCCTCGACCTGCGTCTGTCCGACGAGCTCGTCGCCCTGCTGGCCGAGAGCGACGGGCGCGATGCCACGGCGACGGACGATCTCCTGGACGGCGTCGGCGGCTGGGGCCCCGTCACCACCGCCGCCGGCGTCTTCCAGCTCGTCCCCGTACGCCTCGCACGCGACCTGCCACTGATCAGCCGCTGGATGAACGACCCGGCCGTGACCGCCTTCTGGGAACTGGCCGGACCCGAAGGCGTCACAGAGGATCACCTGCGCACCCAGCTCGACGGAGACGGGCGCAGCGTCCCCTGCCTGGGCGTGCTGGAGGGCATGCCGATGAGCTACTGGGAGATCTACCGGGCGGACCTCGACCCGCTCGCCCGGCACTACCCTTCACGCCCGCACGACACCGGAATTCACCTCCTGGTCGGTGGTGTCGCGGACCGTGGCAGGGGCCTCGGCACGTCCTTGCTGAGAGCCGTCGCCGACCTGGTGCTCGACCACCGCCCCGCCTGCGCACGTGTCGTAGCAGAACCCGACCTGCGCAACACCCCCTCCGTCTCCGCATTCCTGAGCGCCGGCTTCCGCTTCTCCGCCGAGCTGGATCTGCCCGACAAACGCGCGGCGCTCATGGTCCGTGACCGGGCCCTGCGCGCCGTGCTCTGACCCGGTCACTCTTAGTACACCGCTCGCCCCGATCCGGTTCCCTCCCTGAGGAGTCCCCGTGCCGAATCCGTCCGCCAGCCAGATTCTTCGCCCCGCCGCCGAGCTGCATGCCCCGCCCGAGCTGAACCAGGACAGATGGCGGGAGGCCGGGCGCCGCCTGCTGGCCAAGATGATCGGCGAGTTCGCGTACGAGGAAGTCATCCGGCCCGTACCGGCAGGGGAGGGGCGGGTGGACACCTACCTGCTCCCCCTCGAACCGGCCGAACAGGACGGGGTCTCCGAGCCGGCCGAACAGGACGGGGGCTCGGAGCCGGCCGAACAGGACGGGGTCCCCGAGCCGACCGCAGAGGACGACGCGTCCGAGTCGACCGAAGAGGACGATGCGCCCAAGCTTGCCGAACAGGGCATGGCCGCCGCACTGGCATCGGCACCCGCACCGGCCCCCGCACTGACCGGGCGACAGGACGCCTGCCTCATCTTCCGCGCCCGCCGCGGCTCGTACGGCAGTTGGTACGTGGACCCGGCAAGTCTCGCCCTGGCTGAGGGCGACGGGCCCGCCCTCCCCTTCGGCGACCCCCTGCGATTCCTCGTGCTGGCCCGCCGGACCCTGGGCCTGGACGGCGCCACGCTCGGCCATCTCATCCGTGAGCTCACCGTCACGCTCAGCGCCGACGTGCGCATCGGCCACACGGCTCTCGGCGCCGCGCAACTCGCCGACCTCGGCTACGCCGAACTCGAAGGCCACCAGACCGGCCATCCCTGGCTCGTCCTCAACAAGGGACGGATCGGATTCTCCGCCGGTGACACCGACCGGTGGGTGCCCGAAGCCCGGCGCTCCACGACCCTTCCCTGGATCGCCGTCCACACCACCCTCGCCACCTACCGAGGCGTCGCGGGGCTCGACACCGCGCAGCAGCTCTACGCCCGTGAACTCGCCGAGGACACCCGGGAATCCTTCGCGCACTTAATCCGCGCACGCGGACTCGACCCGGGGGAGTACCTCTACCTGCCCGTGCACCCCTGGCAGTGGGACGAGATCGTGCTGCCTCTCTTCGCGCCGTCCGTGGCCTCGGACGCCATCGTTCCGCTCTGCAGCGACGGGGATCTGCGCCTTCCGCAACAGTCGATCCGTACGTTCCTCAACATGTCCCGCCCCGACCGCCACACCGTGAAGCTTCCGCTGTCGGTCCTCAACACCCTCGTGTGGCGCGGCCTGCCCACCGAACGCACGATCGCCGCGCCCGCCGTCACCGCGTGGATGCACGCCCTGCGCGACGCGGACCCGTTCCTGCGTGAAGAATGCGGGGTGATCCTGCTCGGCGAAGTCGCCTCGGTCGCCGTCGAACACCCCGTGTACGACGGCCTGCCCGAAGTCCCCTACCAGTACAGGGAACTGCTCGGCGCCATCTGGCGCGAGCCGATCGGCCGCTACCTCGCCCCCGGCGAACGTGCCCGCACCCTCGCCTCGCTCGCGCACACCGATCCCGCAGGCCGCGCCTTCGTCGCCGAGCTCGTGCAACGTTCCGGGCTGGCTCCCGAGGCCTGGCTGCGCCGGCTCTTCAGCGCTCTGCTTCCCCCGCTGCTGCACTTCCTCTACCGGTACGGCACCGTGTTCTCCCCTCACGGGGAGAACACCATCGTCGTCTTCGACGACCAGGACGTGCCCGTCCGGCTCGCGGTGAAGGACTTCGTGGACGACGTCAACGTGAGCGCCGTGCCGTTGCCCGAGCAGGACTCGATGCCGGACGACGTGCGCGACGTACTGCTCACCGAGCCCCCCGGGTTTCTCACGCAGTTCATCCACTCGGGTCTTTTCGTGGGCGTCTTCCGATACCTGGCGCCTCTGTGCGAGGAACAACTCAGCGTGCCGGAGACCGACTTCTGGGGCTTCGTACGGGCGGAGATCCTCCGGTACCAGGCGAATGCCCCGGAGCTGAAGGAACGGTACGAGATGTTCGACCTGCTCACTCCCCGTATCGAGCGGCTCTGCCTGAACCGGAACCGTCTCCACCTCGACGGTTACCGCGACCGCTCGGAGCGTCCGCACGCCGCCGTGCACGGCACCGTGGCCAACCCCCTCCACCAGCCGTGATCGCCGGATTGTCAGTGGGGCACCGTAGGGTGGTCGCGCTATGACGAAGCCCTCCCTCACCGAGCTCCTGCACGCCGCCGTCACCGCCGTCGGCGGCACGGAACGCCCTGGCCAGGTGTCCATGGCCGAGACCGTCGCCCAGGTGATCGACGACGGTTCCCACCTGCTGGTCCAGGCCGGCACCGGAACCGGCAAATCCCTCGGCTATCTCGTGCCGGCCCTGGCGCACGGCGAGCGCGTGGTGATCGCGACGGCCACCCTCGCCCTGCAGCGCCAGCTGGTGGAGCGGGACCTGCCACGCACGGTGGACGCGCTGCATCCGCTGCTGCGCCGTCGCCCCCAGTACGCGATGCTCAAGGGCCGCTCGAACTACCTGTGCCTGCACCGCCTCCACGAAGGCGTGCCGCAGGACGAGGAGGAGGGGCTCTTCGACCAGTTCGAGGCGGCCGCCCCCACCAGCAAGCTGGGCCAGGACCTCCTGCGGATGCGGGACTGGGCGGACGAGACCGAGACCGGCGACCGGGACGACCTCACCCCCGGCGTGTCCGACCGGGCCTGGTCCCAGATCTCCGTCTCCTCCAGGGAATGCCTGGGCGCGTCGAAGTGCGCCTACGGTGCGGAGTGTTTCGCCGAGGCGGCCCGCGAGCGCGCCAAGCTCTCCGACGTCGTCGTCACGAACCACGCACTGCTGGCCATCGACGCCATCGAGGGCGCACCCGTCCTGCCCCAGCACGAGGTGCTGATCGTGGACGAGGCCCACGAGCTGGTCTCCCGTGTCACGGGCGTGGCCACGGGCGAGCTCACCCCGGGGCAGGTCAACCGCGCGGTGCGCCGCGCGGCGAAGCTCGTCAACGAAAAGGCGGCGGACCAGCTCCAGACCGCCTCGGAGGGCTTCGAACGGGTGATGGAGCTGGCCCTGCCGGGCCGCCTGGAAGAGGTCCCCGAGGACCTCGGGTACGCGCTGATGGCCCTGCGGGACGCGGCGCGCACGGTCATCACGGCGATCGGCTCGACCCGGGACAAGTCGGTCCAGGACGAGGACGCGGTCCGTAAGCAGGCGCTCGCCTCCGTGGAGTCGATCCACGACGTGGCGGAGCGCATCACGAACGGCTCCGAGTACGACGTCATCTGGTACGAGCGGCACGACCGCTTCGGTGCCTCCGTGCGCGTGGCGCCCATGTCCGTGTCGGGGCTCCTGCGGGAGAAGCTCTTCGCCGACCGTTCGGTGATTCTCACCTCCGCCACGCTCAAGCTCGGCGGTGACTTCAACGGCGTGGGGGCCTCGCTCGGCCTGTCTCCGGAGGGCACCGAGGCCGAGGACGTACCCGTCTGGAAGGGCCTCGACGTCGGCTCGCCGTTCGACTACGGCAAACAGGGCATCCTGTACGTCGCCAAGCACCTGGCCCGTCCGGGACGCGAGGGCACCCGCAGCGACATGCTCGATGAGCTGGCCGAGCTGATCGAGGCGGCCGGCGGGCGCACCCTCGGCCTGTTCTCCTCCATGCGCGCGGCCCAGAGCGCGGCGGAGGAGCTGCGGGAGCGCCTCGACGTGCCCATCCTGCTGCAGGGCGAGGAGACCCTGGGCGAGCTGATCAAGGGCTTCGCGGCGGACTCGAAGACGTGCCTCTTCGGGACGCTCTCGCTCTGGCAGGGCGTCGATGTGCCGGGCACCAGCTGCCAGCTGGTGATCATGGACAAGATTCCGTTCCCGCGTCCTGACGATCCGCTGATGAGCGCCCGCCAGAAGGCGGTCGACGACGCGGGTGGCAACGGCTTCATGGCGGTCGCGGCGACGCACGCGGCACTGCTGATGGCGCAGGGCGCGGGACGTCTCGTACGAGCGTCGGGGGACCGCGGTGTGGTCGCCGTCCTGGACCCCCGGCTGGCCACCGCGCGCTACGGCAGCTATCTGCGGGCCTCGCTGCCCGATTTCTGGTACACGACGGACCGTAATCAAGCGCGCCGCTCGCTGGCCGCGATCGACGCCGCGGCGAAGGCCGAGGAGGCGTAGCCCGCGGAGTCCCGCGGGCCGGACGGATTTGTTCCCCCCCGGCGCTCCGGGGAGCCGGGGCTGCCACTGCCGGACGCGGCAGGGCCCCGGAACCGGCGCAGTTGGTTCCGGGGCCCGGTCAGGGGCGGTGTCTCACACCCGCCGCAGCACCGCCACGACCTTGCCGAGGATCGTCGCCTCGTCGCCGGGGATCGGCTGGTACGCGGAGTTGTGCGGGAGGAGCCAGACGTGTCCGTCCTCGCGCTTGAAGCGCTTGACGGTGGCTTCGCCGTCCAGCATGGCGGCCACGATGTCGCCGTTCTCCGCGACGGGCTGGCGGCGCACGGTGACCCAGTCGCCGTCGCAGATCGCCGCTTCGATCATCGAGTCACCGACGACCTTCAGCACGAAGAGCTCACCGTCGCCGACGAGCTGCCGGGGGAGGGGGAAGACGTCCTCCACCGACTCCTCGGCGAGGATCGGCCCACCGGCCGCGATACGGCCGACGAGCGGCACGTACGAAGCGGCGGGCTTGCCCGCGGTGTCGGTGGGCTGGCTGCTCGGCTGGTCCGAGCCCCGCACCTCGTACGCGCGCGGGCGGTGCGGGTCGCGGCGCAGGAAGCCCTTGCGTTCCAGGGCCATCAGCTGATGGGCGACCGAGGAGGTGCTGGAGAGGCCGACGGCTTGTCCGATCTCCCGCATCGACGGCGGGTAACCGCGTCGCTGCACGGAGTCCCTGATCACCTCGATGACCCGGCGCTGCCGGTCCGTGAGTCCCGAGCTGTCCGCCCGGATGCCTGGAGGTCGGCCCGGCAGGGAGCGGGTGGGCTTGGGCCCCTCCTGGTTCGTGGCTGCGTCATTCATGGCATGCACCGGCTCGAGTCGGCTCTGGGAGCGGTCCTGGGCAGTGATGGTGGCGCTGTCTGCGGTGGTGGTCACGTCGGTCGGCCCCTCTCGAGATGTTCTCTCCCTAGCTAGCCAACGGTAGTTGCTTTCGAAAGGTTGCGCCAAACACACGTTCGAGTGAAAAACCGCAGATTACCTATCGTGATCATGTGTTTGGGTGTATGGCTCACGCTCGGGCCGAACGGCATTTCGGTTCATTACGGTACGCTTCACCGCCGGGACGATGAGCCCCTCGGTGGGGTCTCCATCTTGCCACCCGGCGCCCCGTCAACCCCGCACCGGCCCCCGTGCCGAGCGGCGCGAGTGACGGCTGAGTGCGCCCGGCGCCGCCTGGGGCGGGACGACACGCGCGGGGTCGAAAAAGCGGCCAAACCCCAGATCTAGTGGTTGGATTGCGGCAGCAGCCCAGAAGTTGTGGTCCCTGGTCTTTCAGGGGCTCGGGGATCGCCTATGCTTGGGGCTGCTTCGAGGGCCCCCAGGGTCCGTTGAGGCTTATGAGTCGTGCCGTGAAGGAGGGTTGGGAGTTCCATGCACTGCCCCTTCTGCAGGCACCCCGACAGTCGCGTAGTCGACAGCCGCACCACTGACGACGGCACGTCGATCCGCAGGCGCCGTCAGTGCCCAGACTGCTCCCGTCGTTTCACGACCGTGGAGACGTGCTCACTGATGGTGGTCAAGCGCAGCGGCGTGACCGAACCCTTCAGTCGTACGAAGGTCATCAATGGCGTCCGCAAGGCATGCCAGGGGCGGCCGGTGACCGAGGACGCCCTCGCTCTGCTCGGCCAGCGGGTCGAAGAGGCCGTGCGGGCCACCGGGAGCGCCGAACTGACCACGCACGACGTGGGCCTTGCCATACTCGGTCCGCTGCAGGAGCTCGACCTGGTCGCCTACCTGCGCTTCGCGTCCGTGTACCGGGCCTTCGACTCGCTCGAGGACTTCGAGGCTGCCATCGGGGAGCTGAGGGAACAGCGGCTCGACGCGGAGCCGCGCGACGCGGGCGGAGAGCGCGTCGTGAATGACAGCGGGCCCGGAGGGACTGTCGAAGTCCCGGTGCCCGCCACCGCCGCCGACTGACCGGCTTACCGACCGGCCGGCGGCGAACCAGACCTGTTGAGGGCGTCATTCGTGATGCCCGCAACATCAGACACACATCCGTGCCACGGGGAACAACGTGGCACTTCAGGGCGTTTTAGCCTGATACAGGGAGGCGGCATGACCGAGACGACGAGCGGCCCGGCACGAGGTTCCCGCGCCAAGGGAACCAAGGCCAACAAGGGTCTGCGTATCGAGCGCATCCACACGACGCCCGGCGTGCATCCGTACGACGAGGTGGCCTGGGAGCGCCGTGACGTCGTCATGACCAACTGGCGCGACGGCTCGATCAACTTCGAGCAGCGTGGCGTCGAGTTCCCCGACTTCTGGTCGGTGAACGCGGTCAACATCGTCACCAGCAAGTACTTCCGCGGGGCCGTCGGTACCCCGCAGCGCGAGACCGGCCTCAAGCAGCTGATCGACCGCATCGTGAAGACCTACCGCAAGGCCGGTGAGGACTACAACTACTTCGCCTCGCCCGCCGACGCCGAGATCTTCGAGCACGAGCTGGCGTACGCCCTCCTGCACCAGATCTTCAGCTTCAACTCGCCGGTCTGGTTCAACGTCGGAACGCCCCAGCCGCAGCAGGTTTCCGCCTGCTTCATCCTGGCCGTCGACGACTCCATGGAGTCGATCCTCGACTGGTACAAGGAAGAGGGCATGATCTTCAAGGGCGGCTCCGGTGCCGGCCTGAACCTCTCCCGCATCCGTTCCTCCAAGGAACTGCTGTCCTCCGGAGGCAACGCCTCGGGTCCCGTCTCCTTCATGCGCGGTGCCGACGCCTCCGCAGGAACGATCAAGTCCGGTGGCGCCACGCGCCGCGCGGCCAAGATGGTCATCCTCGACGTCGACCACCCCGACATCGAGGGCTTCATCGAGACCAAGGTGAAGGAAGAGGAGAAGATCCGCGCCCTGCGCGACGCGGGCTTCGACATGGACCTGGGCGGCGACGACATCACGTCCGTCCAGTACCAGAACGCCAACAACTCGGTCCGCGTGAACGACACGTTCATGAAGGCGGTCGAGGAGGGCGGCAAGTTCGGCCTGACGTCCCGCATGACGGGCGACGTCATCGAGGAGGTCGACGCCAAGTCGCTCTTCCGCAAGATGGCCGAGGCCGCGTGGGCCTGTGCCGACCCCGGCATCCAGTACGACGACACCATCAACGCCTGGCACACCTGCCCGGAGTCCGGCCGCATCAACGGCTCGAACCCGTGCAGCGAGTACATGCACCTGGACAACACGTCCTGCAACCTCGCCTCGCTGAACCTGATGAAGTTCCTCAAGGACGACGGCCTGGGCAACCAGTCCTTCGACGCCGAGCGCTTCTCCAAGGTCGTCGAGCTGGTCATCACCGCGATGGACATCTCGATCTGCTTCGCGGACTTCCCGACCCAGAAGATCGGCGAGAACACCCGCGCCTTCCGCCAGCTGGGCATCGGCTACGCCAACCTCGGCGCCCTGCTGATGGCCACCGGTCACGCGTACGACTCCGACGGCGGCCGCTCCCTGGCCGGCGCCATCACGTCGCTGATGACGGGTACCTCGTACAAGCGGTCCGCCGAGCTCGCCGCGGTCGTCGGTCCCTATGACGGCTACGCCCGCAACGCCACCCCGCACAAGCGCGTCATGAAGCAGCACTCCGACGCCAACGCCACGGCCGTCCGCATCGACGACCTGGACACGCCGGTCTGGGCCGCGGCCACGGAGGCCTGGCAGGACGTGCTCCGCCTCGGTGAGAAGAACGGTTTCCGTAACTCTCAGGCATCGGTCATCGCCCCGACCGGCACCATCGGTCTCGCGATGTCCTGCGACACCACGGGCCTGGAGCCCGACCTCGCCCTGGTGAAGTTCAAGAAGCTCGTCGGCGGCGGCTCGATGCAGATCGTCAACGGCACCGTGCCGCAGGCCCTGCGTCGCCTGGGCTACCAGGAGGAGCAGATCGAGGCGATCGTCGCCCACATCGCCGACAACGGCAATGTGATCGACGCCCCGGGTCTGAAGACCGAGCACTACGAGGTCTTCGACTGCGCCATGGGCGAGCGCTCCATCTCGGCGATGGGCCACGTCCGCATGATGGCCGCGATCCAGCCGTGGATCTCGGGCGCCCTCTCCAAGACGGTCAACCTCCCCGAGACCGCCACCGTCGAGGACGTCGAAGAGGTCTACTACGAGGCCTGGAAGATGGGCGTCAAGGCGCTCGCCATCTACCGCGACAACTGCAAGGTCGGCCAGCCTCTCTCCGCCAAGAAGAAGGAGGAGGTCAAGGCTGAGATCACCGAGAAGACCGAGGACACGATCCGTGCCGCGGTCGAGAAGGTGGTCGAGTACCGCCCGGTCCGCAAGCGCCTCCCGAAGGGGCGTCCCGGCATCACCACCTCCTTCACCGTGGGTGGCGCCGAGGGCTACATGACCGCCAACTCCTACCCGGACGACGGTCTCGGCGAGGTCTTCCTGAAGATGTCCAAGCAGGGCTCGACCCTCGCGGGCATGATGGACGCCTTCTCCATCGCCGTCTCGGTCGGTCTGCAGTACGGCGTGCCCCTGGAGACGTACGTTTCCAAGTTCACGAACATGCGCTTCGAGCCGGCCGGCATGACGGACGACCCGGACGTGCGGATGGCACAGTCGATCGTCGACTACATCTTCCGCCGCCTGGCGCTGGACTTCCTGCCCTTCGAGACGCGCTCCGCGCTCGGCATCCACTCCGCCGAGGAGCGTCAGCGCCACCTGGAGACCGGTTCGTACGAGCCCTCCATGGACGAGTCCGAGGTCGACGTCGAGGGTCTGGCCCAGTCCGCCCCGCGGCAGACCGAGTCGCTGAAGGCGGTCGCCACGCCGAAGGCGGAGGCCGAGACGGTCAAGGACGCCCCGCAGCAGGCGCACACCAGCGCCGAGCTCGTCGAGATGCAGCTGGGCATCCAGGCCGACGCCCCGCTCTGCTTCTCCTGCGGCACGAAGATGCAGCGGGCCGGTTCCTGCTACATCTGCGAGGGCTGCGGCTCGACCAGCGGCTGCAGCTGACCCTGGGCGCCGCTGAGGCGTGAAGTACCTGTTGGAGGCGGTGGAGTCGCTTGCGCGGCTCCACCGCCTCCGGCGTGTGTGAGGGGGGTCTTGGGGGCCTGGGACGACCTATGCCGGGCGCTCGACCGCGAGGAGTGGACCCGGCCCCACGCGCGCCGGGGGGGCGGGGACAGCCGGAGGCGCCGGCTCGGCGACTACAAGGTGCCGCAATCGGGGCCGCGGGCGTGTCCCGATCGTGAGCCTGCCGTCGACGAGTCGGGGTCGCGCGCCGACACGAATCCGGGACCTGCCGTCGACGCATGGGCGCACGCCGGAAGGCGAATGCCAGGAGTCGGTGGCCGTCGCCCTTGCCCGGGGCCGTCCCGTTCCCCCGGATGGCCACCGACTTCTCGCCGCCGGAACCGGCCGTCGTGCCCCGAGGGGTCAGTGATCGCCGCCCATGAGCGCCGCGAACGACGTCGGATCGGCGTCGAAGCCCCGGACGACTTCGCGGAACGACCACGCCCCGGCCTCGTCCCGTATGAACTCGGCGACGGTTGAGGCCGCGTATCCGGAGACACCGGCGAGGTCGATCTGGGCCAGGTCCGTGTGGCCTTCGCGGATCCGGACCGCGGTGTTGGCGATGTCGCCGAAGACCTTCTCCTCCGCCTGCTGCTGTATGGCCACGCCCACCACGACCCGGGTGATCGTGGACGCGAGGCGGTCCAGCTCCAGGGTCATGACCTCGTCGAACCCGAAGCCCTGTCCCGTCCGGCTGTCGCGGTTGAGGGTGATCGTGCCGTCGGGGGAGCGGCTGTCGAAGTGCACCAGGTACACGGGGCTGCCGTAGGGGGCATCCGCCGCGTACGTCGCGGCGATGATGTCGAGATCGTTGGGTGTCTGCCCCGTCGGGCTCGGGTCCCACTTGAGCCCGATCTCGACCTTCTTGATTCCCTTGCTGACACTGCTCATTGGGCTTCCCCCTCCTCGTGACTCCTCATGACCTGGTCGCTGCGGGCTCACCAGGCACGTCCCAGACCCACGCTACGGCGTACGACTGACAACGGAGTGGCGTTCCTGATCAGTGCCGGGCAACCGCGCCCTGGGTGTGGCCCGTTGGCACGTCCCCCGGCCGCGGGGAGATCATGCCCCTATGACGTGGAACTCGGACGATCTCGACATCGATGCCTACTTGGCGAGGCTCGGGCACACCGGAGGGACCAAGCCTGACCTGGACACCCTGCGTGTGCTTCACAGAGAGCATGTGGCGGCCATCCCCTTCGAGAACCTGGAGATGATGCTCGGCCGCCCGGTTCCGCTGGACCTGCCGGCGCTGCAGGCCAAGATGCTGCACAGGCGGCGCGGTGGCTACTGCTACGAACAGAACCTGCTCTTCGCGGCCGCCCTGGAACGTATCGGCTTCGCCGTCACCGGGCTCGCGGCCCGGGTCAGGGCCGGAACGTCGACCACGCGCGCGGTGACGCACATGCTCCTGAAGGTCGAGGTGGACGGCGAAGCATGGCACTGCGATGTCGGCTTCGGCGCCGACGGGCTCCTTGAGCCGATCCCGCTGCGCAGTGGCGTGGAAGTGCGGCAAGGAGACTGGCGCTACGTCCTCCGTCAGGAGGACGACGGTGTTCTGGCGCTGCGGACTTGGCGCGCCGACGGCTGGTCCGACCTCTACGCCTACACCTTGGAGCGGCGGCTTCCCGTCGACTACGTAGTGCTGAACCACTACACGTCGACCCACCCCAGGTCGGCGTTCATCCGGCGCCCGGTGGTGCAGAAGGCCGGCCCCGAGGTGCGCCGCGCTTTGGTGGGCGATCACTTCACCGTGGTGCGTCCCGACGGCTCGAAGGAGGAACGGACCGTTCCTGTGCACGAATTGACGGATCTTCTCGACCGGGAGTTCGGTATTGAACTGGACGCCGCTGATTCGGCCGAGTTGATCCGGGTGCACTACGCCGGAGCGTGACCCGGGTCGTGCTCCGCGCCGTACGATGGCGCGGTGCTGGTCAAGTGGATTCGCTGCACCGTGGTCGATCGTCGGGGGTTCGAACGAGGGCAGCGAAAGTGGGCGGGGCTGTTGGGGGAGCCGGGATTCCGGGGGCAGGGCGGGGGGTGGAGTCGGGGTCGTCCCGGTGTCGCGCACGTCGTCGCCTTCTGGGAGAGCCGTGCCTTCTACGACTCCTTCATGGCCCGGGCGCACGATCGTCTCGCGGCTTCCCAGGCGGGCACCTACAAGGATCTGCAGGCCAAGCTCTTCGACTACCGCTTCGACGTAAAGACGGGGTTCGAGCCGCGCTTCACGGACGCGGACGTGCTGCGCGTCGCGCACTGCAGGGTCCGGGAGGCGCGGGTGGAGCACTTCGCGCTGATGCAGGAGAAGGTCTGGAACCCCGCGATGGCCGGTTCGCCGGGGATGGTGCGCGGGGTCTTCGGGGAGGCGCCGGGCCACGAGTTCCTGGTGCTTTCCATGTGGCAGTCGGCAGCCGAGCACGGCAAGTACCGGGCCGAGCGCGTGGAGAGGCTGTCGCTGCGGGCGCAGACGGAAGCGGATGTCGCTGCGCTGGCGGGGGACGTCGTGCAACTGGAACCGTCGTGGACGGTATGACGCTTTCGCCGTCCCCGCCCGTCCCCGCCCGGGGTCCCGTTCACCTGCCGCCCTTCTTGATCGGGTGTTCGTGGCCGCGCTATCGGTCGCCCGGGGGCCGGGCGAACGCGCCCTCCCGGGTGGCGGCGATCGCAGCCGCTGCCGACTGGTCGGCGAGCGCCGTGTCGATCGGCTCGCGGGTGATGAACACGCGCAGCAGCATCGGGGCGGAGACGGCACGGACCACCGCCGCCGCGTCGGTGTCCGGGGCCGCTTCGCCCCGTGCCACGGCGCGTGCGACGACCGCCTCGCACCGGCCGAACCGCTCGGCGTAGAACGTGCGCAGGGCGTCGGCGGCCCGTTCCGACTGGAAGGCCGCCGCGACGAAGGCCGTGGGTGCGGCGGATGTCGCGTCGTCGGCGAAGGAATCGACCACCTCCCGGGCGAGCTCCCGCAGATCCCCCTCCAGGCTTCCGGTGTCCGGCGGGGTCCACGTGTCCTCGCCCGCCATGTCCAGAGCATCGGCGACCATGCCTTCGAGGCCGCCCCAGCGGCGGTACAGCGTGGTCTTGTGCACCCCCGAGTGATCCGCCACGTACTCGACGGTGAGTCCGGGATACCCGTGGTCCGCCAAGCCGCTCAGCACGGCATCCCGGACGGCTGCGCGGGTGCGGGCCGTGCGACCGCCGGGGCGGCGGGTGCCGGGAGCGGGTGAGGGCGATGCCGACGCGGATCCGCCGGGCCGCGCCGGCCCGGCGGGCGGAGCAGCTCCGGCGGGCTGCGGCGCGGATTCTCGCGGCAGCTGGGTCTCTGAGCTGCGCGTCGACACTGGCTGCGACTGGGACTGCGACTGCGGCTGTGGCTGCCGTGGCTCCTCGCGTCCCGAGCCGCCTCGCGCTGCCGGGCTTCGCCGTCCCGCGCCGAGCCGTCCCGCCCCGCTGGTTCCGCTGTGTCCGACGTCAGGTGCGTCGGCGCCCTGACCAGCCGCAACAGGCTTGTCCGCCATTGGCTCGTTCCTTCTCCGTCGTCCCGGCTCGATCATTCAACTGCAACTCATGTTGCGTTAGCCGGATCAGTGTGCCACACTCATCGTAATGCGACGGAGGTTGCGTTAGCTTCGAGTTGGATGCAAATCGGGGGTGCTTTTGCCTACTCAGATCTCTCTGCATGGTGTGACCAAGGCGCGAGGAGAGCGGCTGCTGCTCGACGGGGTGTCGCTCGCCATCAGGCCGGGCGAGCGCATAGGCGTCGTGGGGGAGAACGGCGCGGGGAAGTCCACGTTGCTGCACCTGATGTCCGGCGACGAGCGGCCCGACGACGGTGAGATCGTGACCGTCGCCGAGCAGGGGGCCGGACTCCTCGCGCAGACTCCCCAACTCCCCGCGGATCACAGTGTCGGTGACGCGATCGACGCCGCGCTGGCCGAGCTGCGGTCGATGGAAGGACGGTTGCGCGAGCTCGAAACGGGCCTCGGCAACGCGACCGAGCGTGAACTGAGCGAGTACGGCGACCTGCTCACGGCCTTCGAACTGCGCGGGGGCTATGAGGCGGACGTGCGGGTGGACAAGGCGATGCACGGGCTGGGGCTCGGTCGCATCGGCCGGGACAGGATTCTGGGCAGCCTGTCCGGCGGTGAGCAGGCCCGGCTCGGCCTCGCCTGCCTCATCGCCGCGGCGCCCGAGGTCATGCTCCTGGACGAGCCGACCAACCACCTTGACGAGGATGCGCTGGACTGGCTGGAGGCTGTCTTGTCGGCGCACCGAGGGACCGTGGTCGCGGTATCTCATGACCGCGTGTTCCTGGAGCGTGTGACCACCGCGATCCTCGAAGTGGACGCCGACCGCCGGACGGTGGTGCGGCACGGCGGGGGCTACCAGGGGCTCGTGGCGGAACGGGCCGCCGCCCGGCTGCGCTGGGAGCAGGAGTACGCCCAGTGGTGCGAGGAGACAAGTCGACTCCAGGAATTCATGTCGACCACGGCCCATGCCGTCGCCGGTGGCCGCGGCATGAAGGACAACAACAAAATGGCGTACGACCGGGCCGGAGGACGGGTCCAGGCGTCGGTCGCGGGTCGGGTGCGGAACGCGCAGGAGCGGCTCCGCAGACTCCGGGAGCAGCCGGTGACCAGGCCTCCCGAACCGCTGAGCTTCACGGCGCGTCCCGTCTCGGGGGCGGCAGAAGGGGCCTTGGTGACTCTGCGGGACGTGCGGGTGGGCGGGCGGCTCGCCGTGGACACGCTCACCGTCTCGGCCGGCGAGCGACTGCTGATCCACGGGGGCAACGGAGCGGGGAAGTCCACGCTGCTGCGCACCATGGCGGGCGTGCTCGAACCCGACGAGGGCACCGTCGTCCGCAGAGGACGGATCGGCTATCTCGCCCAGGAGATACCGGTACGGCAGCCCGCCGACCATGTCCTCGAAGTGTTCGGCAGAGGACTGGGGCTCGTCGAGGAGGAGCAGCGGGAACTCCTCCTTTCGTACGGGCTGTTCCGGCCGCGTGACCTGCATGTTCCGATGGGATCCCTGTCGGCGGGCCAGTGCCGGAGGCTGGCCCTCGCGCGGCTGCTCGCCAGGCCGGCCGACCTGCTGCTGCTCGACGAGCCCGCCAACCATCTGGCGCTCGGCCTGGTCGAGGAGCTTGAGGCGGCACTCGACCAGTGGACGGGAGCCCTTGTGGTCGTCTCGCACGACCGGTTGCTGCGCCGGCGCTTCACCGGTCGAATACGCCGGATGGAGTCCGGACGGCTACCCGACTGAGCGGGCCGCCGACGACCCGATCTAGGGTTTCCGTATGGCACGCCCGCGGCGCATCATCCTGGTCCGGCACGGCGAGTCGGCCGGAAACGCCGACGACACCGTGTACGAGCGCGAACCCGACCACGCGCTCGCGCTCACCGAGACGGGGTGGTCGCAGGCGGAGGACACCGGCAAACCCCTGCGGGAACTGCTCGGACGCGAGCGCGTCAGCGTGTACGTCTCGCCGTACCGGCGCACCCACGAGACGTTCCAGGCCTTCCGGCTCGATCCCGAGCTGGTGCGTGTGCGGGAGGAGCCGAGGCTGCGGGAGCAGGACTGGGGCAACTGGCAGGACCGGGACGACGTACGGCTGCAGAAGGCGTACCGAGACGCGTACGGGCACTTCTTCTACCGCTTCGCGCAGGGGGAGTCGGGGGCCGATGTCTACGACAGGGTGGGGGCCTTCCTCGAAAGCCTCTACCGGAGCTTCGAAGCTCCGGACCATCCGCCGAACGTCCTGCTGGTCACGCACGGACTGACCATGCGGCTGTTCTGCATGCGCTGGTTCCACTGGTCGGTGGCCGAGTTCGAGTCGTTGTCCAACCCGGGCAACGGAGAGATGAGGGTGCTGGTGCTCGGGGAGGACGGCAAGTACACGCTGGACCGGCCGTTCGAACGCTGGCGCGAGCCCGAGCCGTACGGCGTCACCGGATAGAGTGGCAGGGCGATGACCGCTGACTCCTCTCCCGACCTGCGCCTAGAGCGCGCTCTGGCCAGCCTGCGCGGACTGGCGGTGGGGGATGCGCTGGGCTCCCAGTTCTTCGTGCCCGCGCACTACCCGCTGCTCAAGCGCCGACAGCTGCCCGACGCCCCTTGGCAGTGGACCGACGACACGGAGATGGCCTGCTCCGTGCTGGCCGTCCTCGGTGAGCACCGAAGGATCGACCAGGACGCACTGGCGCGGTCGTTCGCCGAGCACCACGACTTCGACCGCGGGTACGGCCCCGCGGTGAACCGGCTCCTCAGGCAGGTCCGGGAAGGCGGAGACTGGCGGGAGCTGGCGTCCGCGCTCTTCAAGGGGCTGGGATCATGGGGGAACGGTGCCGCGATGCGGATCGCACCGCTCGGCGCCTGGTACGCGGACGATCCGGAGCAGGCGACGCACCAGGCGGAGATCTCGGCATACCCCACGCATCAGCACCGCGAGGCGGTCGTCGGGGCCATGGCGGTGGCCGCGGCCGCAGCGCTGACGGCCGACCCCGCGGGGCCGCCCACGCCGCGGCAACTCCTCGACGGCGTCATCGCCCTGGTGCCGCGCAGCGCGGTGGGAGCGGGGCTGCGCCGGGCGCGGGACATGCTCGACTACGGCGACACCGGCACGGTGGCGGCGGTGCTGGGATGCGGGCGTCGGACGACGGCGCATGACACGGTGCCGTTCGCGTTGTGGTCGGCGGCTCGTGGTCTCGGGTCGTACGAGCGGGCCATCTGGGACACCGCGCAGGCGGGCGGGGACATGGACACGACCTGCGCCATCGTGGGCGGAGTCGTCGCGTCCGGTGCGGGTGGCGCGCCGCCCGCGGAGTGGCTGGAGAGCACCGAAGCGCTGCCCGGCTGGCTCTCCGTCGCCGCGGGCTGACCCGGGGGCCAATGTCGGAGGTCCGGACTGGGGGAGCGTCGGGCGGTGGGAGGGCCGGACCTCGGCTGCCCCACTGTCACGGTCGTGCCACAGGGGTGACCAGGCAGGGGAGGCGTCCTGGGTGCGCGGCTACGCTGAAGCGGGCCGCTAGTTGATCTTGACTGCGTGCGTCGAACGAGAAGCCGGTCCCGGCAGTTCCGCAGCCACCTCTGTGGGACGCGTGTGTGCTGCGGGTGAACCGGCCGGGAGGGGGTCCCGTGACTGACACACCAGGTGGACGCGACACATCGCATGTTCCCGAGCCCGAGCCCGAGCCCGAGCCCGAGCCCGGCCCCGGGCCCGGCCCGGGGCCCGGTGAATCACCCGAGCCGTCCCAACCACCCGAGCCGTCCCAACCACCCGAGCCACCTGAGCCACCCGAGCCACCTGAGCCACCCGAATCGTCTGAGTCGTCTGAGGTGGCTGACATGTCCGGGGGTTCTGAGGCGCATGAGGCGGAGCAGGAACCCGTGGGCGAGCTTCGGGACGCCGCGCCCGTGGTGACACGGCATGTGCGGCAGGGGAGCCGGCAGAGCCAGGACGGCCTGCGGAGACAGCGGCCGAGGCGGCAGGATGCGCAGCGCGGTCGGGCAGGGCACGGCGTGCCCGGTCAGGGCGGCGGCCGGGGCTACCCGGCACCTGCGCCGCAGGCCCCGCTGCTCGCCGATCTGCGCGCGGAGCCGCCGGGTCCCGTTCCGGCGGCGACGCTCTGGGCGGTGCTGGCCACCGGCGTGCTGAGCATGCTGCTCTTGGGCGACAGGCTGGCGCTGAATCTGCCGATCGTCGCCGTCCCGGCCATGCTCGCCGCCTACTTCGCCGCACGGAAGGCCGGACGGCGGCCGCGGCCCTGGTCGTTGGTGTGGGCCGGCGGAGGGCTCGCGCTGCTGGTGGTGCCCGCGCTGGACGACGCGGGATGGCCGTCGTTCCTCGCGATCGTCTCCTCGGTGGCGCTCGGATCGCTGGCGTTGCACGGCAGCCGGACCTGGGTCGGGATCGTCCTGAGCCCTCTCGGGCTCTTCGACGGGATCTTCTCCGGTCTCCGCTGGGGCTGGCGCGGCGTGCGGGAACAGGCGGGCGGTCTGCGCGGTGCCGCGCCCTTGCTGCGGGCCGTCGCGGTGGCGGCCGTGCTGCTGATCGTCTTCGGTGCGCTGTTCGCCGGTGCCGACGCCGCCTTCGCCGACCTGCTGGGCGAGCTGATGCCCGATGCCTCGCTCTCGGGGAGCCCCTGGCGCATTCTGCTTCTGATCGCCGGAGTCGTCGGAGCGCTCGCCGTGGCGCGTGCGGCGGCCTCGCCCGTGCGCTGGGACCGGCTCGTGGTGAAGCCCGGCCGGGCCCGTGGCCGGGTCGAGTGGGCGCTGCCGCTGATCGTGTTGAACGTACTGTTCGCGGCGTTCAACGCGGTCCAGCTTGCCGTGCTCTTCGGTGGGTACGACACCGTTCTCGACAAGACGGGCCTGTCGTACTCCGCCTATGCGCGGCAGGGGTTCTGGCAGCTGCTTCTCGCCACCCTGCTGACCTTGCTCGTCATCGTGTTCGCCCTGCGCTGGGCTCCGCGCGGCGGAGTGAGGGACCGGACGCTGGTGCGCGCGGTGCTCGGCGCGCTCTGTGTGATGACACTGGTCGTGGTGGCGTCGGCGGTGCGACGCATGGACATGTACGTGGAGGCGTACGGACTGACCAGGCTGCGGATATCGGTGGTGGCCGGGGAGCTCTGGCTCGGCGTGATCATCCTTTTGATCATGGCCGCGGGTGTCTGGGGCGCCCGGTGGCTGCCGCGTGCCGTGGCGGCCAGTGCGGCCGTCGGTGTGCTGGCGTTCGGCCTGCTTTCGCCCGACGCGTTGATCGCCGAGAGGAATGTGCAGCGCTACGAGGAGAGCGGGAAGTTCGACCTCGACTACGCGCGGCAGCTGTCGGCGGACGCGGCACCGGCTTTGGACGGCCTGCCGGAGCCGCAGCGCTCCTGCGCGCTCAGGGGCATTGCCGCCGACCTCGGGACCGAGAGCGGGCCGTGGTTCGCGACGAGCCTCGGGGAGTCCAGGGCGAGGCGGATCATCGAGGACCGGCCGCTCTCGGTGGACCCCGTGGTCTGCGACGCGAGCAGGAACACCCCGTACACCTCGTTCTCCTCCTCCTGAAGCTCCGGCCCCGCGGAACGGCCCGCGGGGCAGAAGCTTCTGCGGCCGGTCAGCCGCCGGCGGGCCCCGCGGCGCTCGCCGTGCCGGCCAGTGCGTCCAGGTCGCTCTTGCGTACGCGGATCACCAGCGCGGCGGTGAGCAGGGCGAGCACGGCCATGGCCACGGCCGGGATGAAGGCGGTCGAGATGCCCTGGGACAGCACCTCGTGGCCCCAGGGAGCCGGGAGCTCGTGGGTCCGGGCGAACTGGGCCTTCTGTTCGGGGGTGGCGTTGGCCATGAAGTCCGCCATCTGGTCCTTGGCCTCGTTCCGGCTCGCCGTGCCGAAGACCGTGGTCAGGATGGAGAGGCCGAGCGAACCGCCCACTTGCTGGGTGGCGTTGAGCAGCCCGGAGGCCGCGCCCGCCTCGTGCGGGGCCACTCCGGAGACCGCTGTCAGCGTCAGCGTCACGAAGTTCAGGCCCATGCCGAAGCCGAACAGCAGCATCGGACCGAGCACTCCGCCGACGTACGAATTGTCGGGGCCGAGCAGGGTCAGCCAGCCGAGCCCCAGCGCGACGATGATCGAACCCGTGACCATGAACGGCTTGGGGCCGAGCACGGGCAGGAACTTCTGCGAGAGGGCCGCGCCGATCGCGATGACGAACGTGACCGGCAGGAAGGCGAGGCCCGCCTCGATCGGCGTGTAGTTCAGAATGTTCTGCACGAAGAGGACGATGAAGAAGAACATGCCGAACATCGCCGCGGCCAGGCTGAGCATGATCACATACGTGCCCGAGCGGTTGCGGTCGGCGAACATCCGCAGCGGCGTGATCGGCTCCTTCGCACGCTTCTCCACGAGTACGAAGGCCAGGAGCAGGACGATCGCCGCGCCGAACGACCCCACGGTGACGCTGTCGCGCCAGCCCTCCTCGGACGCGCGGATGAACCCGTAGACCAAGGAGGCCATGCCGAGCGTCGACGTCAGGGCGCCGAGGATGTCGAAACGGCCGGGGTGGCGTTCGGATTCATTGATGTAGAGCGGGGTGAGGACGGCGATCAGAATGCCGATGGGGACGTTCACGAACAGGACCCAGCGCCAGTCGAGCCACTCGGTGAGCATGCCGCCCGCCAGCAGTCCGATGGCGCCGCCACCTGCGGAGACGGCGGCGAAGACGCCGAACGCGCGGTTGCGTGCCGGGCCTTCGGGGAAAGTCGTCGTGATGAGGGCCAGCGAGGTGGGCGACGCGATGGCGCCGCCGACGCCCTGCAGGGCGCGCGCGGCCAGCAACTGCCACGGCTCCTGGGCGAATCCGCCGAGGAGTGAGGCGAGGGTGAACAGCAGGATGCCGGTCATGAAGACGCGGCGGCGTCCCAGGATGTCTCCGGCGCGCCCGCCGAGCAGCAGCAGTCCGCCGAAGGTGAGGGTGTACGCGCTGACCACCCAAGTGAGGTCGGTCGTCGAGAACTTGAGCGCTCCTTGGATGTGGGGGAGCGCGATGTTCACAATGGTGGCATCCAGGACCACCATCAATTGGCAGGCGGCGATGACGGTGAGGGCCATGCCGGGGTGTCCCTCCCGGCGGGCGGCCCCGGGCTTCTGATCTTTTGTCAATGGAGAGGCGGTCGTCATGATCCCCCGCAAGTTCCTTAGTGAACGGTCCCGTTCACTGTCAACTACGACGGTAGTGACTCCTCTTGTGTGAACGCAAGCGTTCCCTCACTCTCTGTCCGACCCCCGACTTCTTTGCCTGCTCGATGGAGAAGAATTGATGGCTACTTCGCGCTGGACGGCCGTTTCCGCCCGGACGGCATCCCCGCGCCGGCGCGGGGTCGTCCTGGAGCGGGCGATCCTGGATGCCGCCCTGGAGCAGCTCAGTACGGTCGGCTGGAACGGTCTGACGATGGAGGGCGTGGCCACCGGCGCGCAGACCGGCAAGGCCGCCGTGTACCGCCGCTGGCCGTCCAAGGAGGACCTCGTCGTGCACGCGCTGCGGGCCGGACTGCCACGACTCGACAGCGCCCCGGACCTCGGCAGCGTCCGGGAGGACCTGCTGCGGCTGTGCGGTCAAATGCGGGTCACGATGTTCTCGCGCACCGGATTCGCTCTCCGTGCGGTGCTTCACGAATGCGATACGTCGACGGCCGAGCGCTTCCATGAAGTGATCTTCGAAGGCATCATCGAGCCGAGCGTCAAGCTGATCAAAGAGGTCATAAGCCGGGGAATTGACCGCGGAGAGGTGCGTTCCGGAGGGGTGGACGACTATGTCTGCGATGTCATTCCGGCGATGTTCATGTATCGCACGAAGGTGTGCGGAAGCGAATGGCTGGACGAGGAATTCGAGGCTCTGATCGACCGGGTGATGATCCCGCTGCTGCGCCCCTGAAGGGCCGCCCCCGACTGTTTTCGGACATGTCAGAAAATGACCTGCGGGGCGCCGCGGCGAGCCCCGGTGTCGCGGCCGGGCCGAGGCGGCGTACGCTGTCTGGCGCCATGCCGTACGAAGCACCCACCCACACCGTCGAGCGCTCCCTGCGCGCCACCACCGGAGCGAAGATCGTCGCCGGTGTCGACGAGGTCGGGCGCGGCGCGTGGGCGGGACCGGTCACCGTCTGTGCGGCGGTCACGGGACTGCGCAGGCCGCCCCAAGGACTCACCGACTCCAAGCTGATCAGCCCCAAGCGGCGCACCGCGCTCGCCGAGGAACTGGAGAGCTGGGTCACGGCACACGCGCTCGGTCACGCCTCGCACGACGAAATCGACGAGCTGGGGATGACGGCCGCGCTGCGGCTCGCCGCGGTGCGTGCCCTGGAGGGGCTGCCGGTCCGTCCGGACGCGGTCATCCTCGACGGGAAGCACGACTATCTCGGCACTCCCTGGAGCGTTCGTACGGTGATCAAGGGGGACCAGTCCTGTGTGGCCGTCGCCGCGGCTTCGGTGATCGCCAAGGTCCGGCGCGACAAAATGATGGCCGAACTGGGCATCGAACATGCAGACTTCGGTTTTGCGGCCAACGCCGGCTATCCGTCGCCGGTGCACAAGGCCGCGCTGGAGGAGCGGGGGCCCACCCCGTACCACCGGCTTTCGTGGGCGTATCTTGATGCGCTGCCCCAGTGGCGGCACCTCAAGAAGGCCCGCAGCTGGGCGGACGGAAAGGTTCCGGAAATCGAGGGTCAGCTCGGCTTTGAGTTCTGACGCTTTTCCGGCACTTCCGGTCGCACTCATGTGCCACCCGCCGACGCGATTCGCATCGGCGTTTGATAGACAACACTTCATGCCTCTCATTCCCGAGGAGCCTCAGATTCACGAGAGTGCCCAGGGTCCCCGCGCCACGCCGGCCAGTGGCCGTACCGCGCCGACCCCCCGCCCCGTACCCGGCCCGCGTCCCGCGGCTCCGCCGCGTCCCGGCCGTCCGGGTCCCGCCCGGCCGATGCCGCCCGCGCAGCGCACGCCGCGTGATGCGGCCGCCAAGCCCGGGCCGTCCGCCCCGGCTGCCCCCTCCGCCCCCGGGGCCGTCGCCACCGCGGCGCCCGTCGCGGGACCGACCGCCGACGGTGCCGCCGCGGCATCGGTTCCGCAGGTCCAGCTGATCCCGGCCTCGGCCGAGGGTGCGCTGGACGCGGCCGAGGAAGCCGTCGACCTGCTGCTGGACTCCGGGCGCGCGCCCGGAGAGGTCCTGGTGATCACCACCGGCGACCCCCACCCGTGGGCCACGCACGAGCTGTCCTTCGGCGAGGCCGCCTACTGGGCCCAGCACGAGGCGGGTGACGACGTCTTCTACGCCGACGCCGCCGCGCTGCCCCGTGCCTCGGCCCGGCCCGTGGTCGTCGTCGCCGTCAACGGCGGCAGCGAAGAGACCGCGGTCACGGTGCTGCCGACGGCGCTCACCCGCGCGAGCACCCTGCTGATCGTCTGCGGCGACCCGCAGCGGATCAACTCGATGCTGGGCGCGGGCGTCTGACACCGACGTCCGGCGGTCGGCGTCAGGTGCCGACCGCGCGGCGGTGCCTTCGGGCGTCGTCCGGTCCTTCGGCGCCGAGCGGCGTGGGCCGGGTGGAAGCACGGTGCGGTGGCCGGCGTATGCCCTGCGACAGCGGAGCACGGTCGGCCGCGTGCCGGTCCGGCTCGGCGCGCGCTGTGGGCGCGGGCGGGGCCGACGTCGGCCCCGGCTGCCGGCGCGCGAGGGCGAGCGGGTCGGTGATCAGCGTGCCGCCGCGCGGCGCAGCACATCGGAGGCGGCGCCTCCGGTGCGTGGCGCCGGCGGATCGCTCCCGGTGAAGGCCTCGGGCTGCGAACCGGCGCTCGGCCGCCGCCCGCCGCGTCCCTCGCCGAGCACCTGCCAGCCGTCCCGCGTCAGCGTGATGTACGCGCCGCAGCGCAGCCCGTGCAGGGTGCAGGCATCCCGCAGACCCCACATCCAGGCGCCGTCCTCCTGGGTCCAACGGGCGTCCCCGTCCCGGCAGTAGAGCAGTACGGCGGTACGCACCGGTGTGCGGCGCCGCAGGTCGTGCGGGATGACCCGGCGCAACTGCGCGAGCAGCGCGTTGCGGAAGACCCAGCCGTCCGTCGCGGTGGCGCGCCGGCTGAACGAGGCGCTCGCCCGCAGCCGTTCGTCCGGATCCAGCACGGCCACGACGGCCGTTTCCGGGGTCGGCCGATGGCGCGTGTGGAGGCCGCTGACGACCTCCCGGGGGTTGCGCAGCAGAGGAATCCCCGCGGCCGACCACTCGGCGGGCTCGAGCATCCGGGCCAGTCGGTGGGCGGAGTCGGCGGACAGCGCGGCGGATGTCGGGGTCTCGGGCATCGACGCCGCACCGGACGAGGCGAATCCGAAGGCCACGGTCCTCCCTTCGGCTACGAGCCCCCTGCGGGAGGGCGGGGACGGACTGGGGGAGCGCACCGCGGCACAGCTCTGCTGGACCACGGGGAGCCGTACGGGGAGCGGTCCCAATTCTTCCTGTCGCCGTCGCCCCCGGCAACGAGCAATCAGCGCCGAAAGCCGGTATCGGGCGATGCGCTGCATATATCCCTGCCCAGATCGTCGACCTTCGACGCGCACGGCGTCCGCACGGCGTCCGCACCGCCGGCACCCGCGACGCCGCCCCGTCGGCCGGGCACGAGCCCGTGGCGGATTGGGCATTGTCAGTGCCATCGGGTTGCATGGGGTCATGACCAACGTGGAGCTGCGCACCGAAGCCGACGCCATCCTCGCCGAGCTCGTCGGCGACCCGGGAGGGTCGGCGCGGCTGCGGGAGGACCAGTGGCAGGCGGTGGCGGCCCTGGTCGAGGAGCGGCGGCGGGCGCTGGTGGTCCAGCGCACCGGCTGGGGCAAGTCGGCCGTGTACTTCGTGGCCACCGCGCTGCTGCGCCGGCGCGGCGCGGGCCCCACGGTGATCATCTCCCCGCTCCTGGCCCTCATGCGCAACCAGGTCGAATCGGCGGCGCGCGCCGGCATCCAGGCGCGCACCATCAACTCGGCCAACCCGGAGGAGTGGGAGACCATCTACGAGGAGGTCGAGCGCGGCGAGACCGACGTCCTCCTCGTCAGCCCGGAGCGGCTCAACTCGGTGGACTTCCGCGACCAGGTGCTGCCCCGGCTCGCGGCCACGACCGGCCTGCTGGTGGTCGACGAGGCGCACTGCATCTCCGACTGGGGGCACGACTTCCGGCCCGACTACCGGCGGCTGCGCGCGATGCTGGCCGAGCTGCAGGCCGGTGTGCCGGTCCTGGCCACCACCGCGACCGCGAACGCCCGGGTCACCGCCGACGTGGCCGAGCAGCTGGGCACCGGTGCGGGCGAGGCCCTGGTGCTGCGCGGACCGCTCGACAGGGAAAGCCTGCGTCTCGGCGTCGTCCAACTGCCCGACGCCGCGCACCGGCTGGCCTGGCTCGCCGAACACCTCGACGAGCTGCAGGGCTCCGGCATCATCTACGCCCTGACCGTCGCCGCCGCCGAGGAGGCCACCGCCTTCCTGCGCCAGCGCGGCTTCAAGGTGGCCTCGTACACCGGACGCACGGAGAACGCGGACCGGCTGCAGGCCGAGATCGACCTCCAGGAGAACCGGGTCAAGGCGCTGGTCGCCACCTCGGCCCTCGGCATGGGCTTCGACAAGCCCGACCTGGGCTTCGTGGTCCACCTCGGCTCGCCGTCCTCGCCGATCGCGTACTACCAGCAGGTCGGCCGTGCGGGCCGCGGTGTCGAGCACGCCGACGTGCTGCTCCTGCCGGGCAAGGAGGACGAGGCCATCTGGCGTTACTTCGCCGACACCGCCTTCCCTCCGGAGGAGATGGTCCGCCAGACGCTCACGGCCCTCGCCGACGCGGGACGGCCGCTGTCCGTACCGGCCCTCGAGGCCGTGGTCGAGCTCCGCCGCACCCGGCTGGAGACCATGCTGAAGGTGCTCGACGTGGACGGGGCGGTGAAGCGGGTGAAGGGCGGCTGGACCTCCACCGGCGAGCCGTGGATCTACGACGCCGAGCGGTACGCGTGGGTCGCCAAGCAGCGTCAGACCGAGCAGCAGGCCATGCGGGACTACGTGAGCACCACCGGGTGCCGGATGGAGTTCCTGCGCCGGCAGCTGGACGACGAGGGGGCGGTGCCCTGCGGCCGTTGCGACAACTGCGCGGGCCCCTGGACCGACGCGTCCGTCTCGGCGGAGGCGCTGACCGGGGCGGCGAAGGAACTGGACCGCCCCGGGGTCGAGGTCGAGCCGCGCAGGATGTGGCCGACCGGCATGCCCGCGCTGGGCGTCGACCTCAAGGGCCGCATCCCCGTCAAGGAGCAGTGCTCCACCGGGCGTGCGCTCGGGCGGCTCTCGGACATCGGCTGGGGCAACCGGCTGCGCCCGCTGCTGGCGGACAGCGCGCCGGACGCTCCGGTTCCCGACGACGTCCTGAAGGCCGCCGTGGCCGTGCTCGCCGACTGGGCGCGCTCGTCGGGCGGCTGGGCGACGGACGCGCCGGATGCCTCGGCCCGCCCGGTGGGAGTCGTCGCCGTGCCGTCCATGGCCCGCCCGCAGCTCGTCGGATCGCTGGCCCAGGGCATCGCGTCCGTCGGCAGGCTGCCCTTCCTGGGGACCCTCACGTACACCGGGGCGGACGGCGCGCACGCGGCGCGCCGCAGCAACTCCGCCCAGCGCCTGCGGGCGTTGTCCGGCGCCTTCGCCGTCCCCGATGACCTGGCCGCCGCGCTGGCCGCGAATCCCGGTCCCGTGCTGCTCGTGGACGACCTCACCGACTCGGGATGGACCCTCGCGGTCGCCGCCCGGCTGCTGCGCAGGTCCGGCAGCGAGCAGGTCCTGCCGCTGGTGCTCGCCGCGGCGGGCTGAGCCTCCCGCGCCGAGGGGGGCGCGGGAGACCGTGGCGTCTGAGGGGACCTCGGATCAGGGACGGCTCGTCAGGTAGCCGCCCATGGAGGTGAAGTACTCCGTGGCGGGCAGTTCCCGGCCGTCCTCGGTCCGTACGCGCGTGATGGCGAGGCCGTGGTTGCGGCCGGTGCGGGCGTCGGCTCCGGCGACGATCACGACGCCCTCGCCCTCGCGGTAGAAGATGCGGCCCGGCGTGCCGCCGTACCGGCCCTCGGAGACCACCGCGGTGACGACCTCGAGGCGCTTGCCCTTGTGGAAGGCGAACGCGCTGGGGTACGGCGCGGACTGGGCGCGGACCAGGCGCTCGAGGTCCTCGGCCGGCCAGGTCCAGTCGATGCGGATGTCCTCGGCGGAGCGCTTGTGGAAGAAGCTCGCCTGGGAGCGGTCCTGCTTGGTGAACTCCGTCTGCCCGCCGGCGATCAGGTCGAGCGCGCCGATGGTGACCGGGGCGATGAGGTCGACGGTCTTGTGGAAGAGGTCGGTGGCGGTGTCCTTCGGGCCGACCGCGACCGCCTCCTGCCGGACGATGTCACCGGCGTCGAGCTCGCCGTCCATCATGTGCGCGGTGACGCCCACCTCGGGCTCACCGTTGATCAGCGCCCAGATGATGGGAGAGAAACCGGCGTACTTGGGCAGCAGCGAGTCGTGGACGTTCAGTGTGCCGTGGCGCGGCAGGTCGAAGATGCGCGGCGGAATCCACGTACGCCAGTTGTTGGCGACGATGATGTCCGCGTCGGCCTCCTTGAGGCGCTCGAACAGCTCCTCGTCGTCAGGGCGGTTGCGGATGACGACCGGAACGCCGTGCTCCGCGGCGAGGTCGGCGACCGAGTCGCTCCAGATCTTCTCGTAGGCGTGCTCGCTCTTGGGGTGGGTCACGACCATCACCACGTCGTGCTCGGAGTCCAGGAGGGCTTGCAGGGTGCGGTGCCCCCAGGTCTGGTAACCGAACATGACGACCCGCATGGGGTTCCTCCTCAGAGCAGGGAATGGCCGACGCCCAGTAAAGCAAGGCTTACCTTAGTGTGCAACGAGCTGGTTCGACGGCTCAGTTGATGCCGGGCGGGTGGCCGTGCTAAGGGGCCTGACGTCCGTTTTGCCCGGTCGACAGCGTCGCTCGATTAGCTTAGGCTCACCTAAGTTCGAGTGGGTCGCTCTGTCGATGTGCCCACCGCTGTACCTTCCCCCACGCCTGACAGGCGGATTCCCCGCACGATGGGAGTGACATGTCACAGGTTCTTCCTGGCGACGCACCACTGGTCCACGACCTCATTGGCATCGGCTTCGGCCCGTCCAATGTGGCCATGGCGATCGCGCTGAGCGAGCACAACGCCAGCGCCGGCCGGGAGGAGACGGTCACCGCCCACTTCTTCGAGCAGCAGGCGAGCTTCGGCTGGCACCGCGGCATGCTGATCGACGACGCGACCATGCAGGTGTCGTTCCTCAAGGACCTGGTCACGCAGCGGAATCCGACCAGTGAGTTCAGCTTCCTCTGCTACCTGAAGAGCAAGGGGCGGCTGACCGACTTCATCAACCACAAGAACCTCTTCCCGCTGCGCGTGGAGTTCCACGACTACCTGGAGTGGGCCGCGGCCAAGGTCGACGACATGGTCTCCTACGGCCACGAGGTCGTCGGCGTGACCCCGTTCGTCCGCGACGGCGTCGTGGAGTACCTGGACGTCACGGTCCGCTCGGCCGAGGGTCTCGCGGTCCACCGGGCCCGCAACCTCGTCATCGGCACCGGCCTGCGCCCCCTCATGCCGGAGGGCGTGGAGCGCGGCGACCGCGTCTGGCACAACTCCGAACTGCTGACGAAGGTCGACGCGTTGGAGGGCACGTCGCCCTCCCGCTTCGTCGTCGTGGGCGCCGGCCAGAGCGCCGCGGAGAACGTCGCCTACCTGCACCGCCGCTTCCCCGACGCCGAGGTCTGCGCCGTCTTCTCGCGGTACGGCTACAGCCCCGCCGACGACAGCAGCTTCGCCAACCGGATATTCGACCCGGACGCGGTCGACGAGTACTTCGACGCGCCCGGTGACGTCAAGCGCCGGCTGATGGACTACCACGGGAACACCAACTACTCCGTGGTGGACATCGACCTGATCGACGACCTGTACCGGGAGATGTACCGGGAGAAGGTCCTCGGTACCGAGCGGCTCCGCTTCCTCAACGTGTCCCGCCTCACGGGCGTCAAGGAGACCCCCGAGGGGGTCAGCGCCACCGTGAAGTCGCTCGTCACCGGCGAGGACAACGCCGTGGACGCCGACGTCGTGGTGTTCGCCACCGGCTACAGCCCCGCCGACCCGGTCGGCCTCCTCGGTGACATCGCCGACCGCTGCCTGCGGGACGAGGAGGGCCGCGTCCGCGTCGAGCGCGACTACCGCATCGCCACCGACGACGACCTGCACTGCGGCATCTACCTCCAGGGCGGTACGGAGCACACGCACGGCATCACGTCGTCGCTGCTGTCCAACATCGCGATCCGGGTCGGCGAGATCCTGGACTCGGTGCGCGAGCGCGCCGCCCGCTCCGCCTCCGGCGAGGCCCGCCCGGTCGCCGACGAGACCGGCAGCGCCGCCCGCTAGTCCGCTGCCCCTTCCCGCCCTGGCCCGCTTTGCCCGTTCCGGGCGGAGCGGGCCACCGGCCGTGCGGCCCGGTCCGATCAAAGGGATAACGTACGTCGACATGAGCACGACTGCAGTGGAGCGCCCCGTAGCGAGGGGGACAACGGAAGCCCGGCGACGGCGGGTTGCGGGCCTGGCCGTGCTTGCCGTGGTCCTGCTGGTCGCGGGGGCACTCTCCCTGGCGGTCGGCGCGCGCTCGCTGACCCCCGCCGAGGTGTGGCACGGGCTGTTCGCCGGACCGGAGGCCGACCAGCGGCTCACCGAGATCCGGCTCATCGTGCAGACCGTGCGGGTGCCCCGGACGGTGCTCGCGGTGGTCGCGGGCATCGCCCTCGGCGTCGGCGGCGCGCTGATCCAGGGCTACACGCGCAACCCGATCGCGGACACCGGACTGCTCGGCGTGAACGCCGGCGCCTCGTTCGCCGTGGTGTCGGTGATCGCTGTCTTCGGTCTCTCGAACCCCTTCCAGTACGTCTGGTTCGCCTTCCTGGGAGCGGCGGTCGCCGGGGTGATCGTGTTCGGCCTCGCGAGCATCGGGCGGGGCGCGGGAAACCCCCTGACCCTGGCGCTGGCCGGGCAGGGGATCACGGTGTTCCTCACGGCGATGACCACGGCGGTCTCGCTCTCGGACAAGGAGTCGCTGAACGCGCTCCGGTTCTGGAACGCGGGCTCCGTCGCAGGCGTCGGCTTCGACGTCATCTGGCCGGTCGCCGCGTTCATCGCGGTCGGCCTGGTCCTCGCCCTGACCATGCTCCCCTCCCTCAACCTCCTCAACCTCGGCGACGACGTGGCACGGGGGCTCGGCGTGAACATCGCGCTGAGCCGGACCGTCGGCATCATCGCCATCACCTTGCTGGCGGGCGCCACGACGGCGGCGTGCGGTCCCATCGCGTTCATCGGGCTCATGGTCGCGCACGTGGCCCGGTACCTGACCGGACCCGACTACCGCTGGCTCGTGCCGTACGCGGGCCTGCTCGGCGCCGTCGTCCTGCTGGTCTGCGACATCGTGGGGCGGCTGGTCGTGCGGCCCGGTGAGTTGGAGGCGGGAGTCGTCGTGTCTCTGCTGGGGGCCCCGTTCTTCGCGGTCCTGGTCTGGCGAGGAAAGTTCAAGAGCGCATGAACAAGACGGTCATGAACAAGGCGGACGCGCAGCCCTCGGTGGCGCCGGGCGTACGGATCGGCACGATGTCGTTCGTCTGGCGGCCCTGGCCCGTCCTCGTCACGCTGGTCCTCGCGGCGGCCACCTTCCTGGTGTTCTGCCTGTCCATCAGCATCGGCGACTTCTCCATCGGCATGTCCCGGGTGTTCGCCACGCTCACCGGCAGGGGCGAGCAGGTCGACGAGTTCGTGATCATGGACCTGCGGATGCCGCGGGCCCTGGCCGGGCTCATCGTCGGGATCGCGCTGGGCGTCTCCGGGGCGATCACGCAGTCCGTCGCGCGCAATCCGCTGGCCAGTCCGGACATTCTGGGCATCACCGGTGGGGCGAGCGCGGTCTCGGTGTTCCTGGTGACGGTGTCCGGCGGGGCCGCCACCGCGGTCGTCGACTCCGTCGGCCTGTCCACCGCGGCCCTCGCGGGCGGTCTCGGCACGGGCCTGCTGGTGTACTTCCTGGCCTGGCGGCGCGGTGTCGACGGCTTCCGGCTCATCCTCATCGGCATCTCGGTGAGCGCGGTGATGGAGGCGATCACGACCTGGCTGCTCGTCTCGGCCGACATCAGGGACGTCGCCCGCGCCCAGGCCTGGTTGGTCGGCTCGCTGGACAACCGGTCGTGGGACCAGGTGTGGGTGGCGCTGTGGTGCTCGCTCGCCCTGCTGGTCGTGGTGACCGCCGTCGCCTTCCAGTTCAAGCCGCTGCACCTCGGCGACGACGTCGCCGCGGGCCTGGGGGTCCGGTACACCAGGGTGCGGGCCGTCCTGCTGCTCTGCGCGGTGCTGCTGGCCGCCGTGGCGGTGAGCGCGGCGGGCCCGGTGCCGTTCGTGGCGCTGGTGGCGCCGCAGGTGGCGATGCGTCTCGCGCGCTGCCCCACGCCGCCGTTGGTGGCCTCCGGCCTGGTCGGCTCGCTGCTGCTGATCGGCGCCGACCTGGTCGCGCGCACCGCGCTGCCGATCAGCCTGCCCGTCGGTGTGGTCACCGCCGCGATCGGCGGTCCCTTCCTCGTCTACCTGCTGGTGCGGGCGAACCTCAAATAGCCGGTACCGTGCCGATAGCTGGTACAAAGGTGAGGCAATCCTAATAACAGGGGGGCTTGTGGTCACTCAGTACGTCACCGAGACCGATCCGAAGGTCGAGGACGCCGCGCGGCTCGCCGCCAGGGGCGTCTCGGTCGGCTACGGCAGCCGGACCGTCATCGACGGCCTCGACGTGGCGATCCCGCCCGGGGTGATCACCACCATCATCGGCCCCAACGGCTGCGGGAAGTCCACCCTGTTGCGCACCCTGACGCGGCTGCTCAAGCCGACCGCGGGGACCGTCGTGCTGGACGGCGAGGACATCGACAAGCTCAGGACCAGGGACGTGGCGAAGAAGCTGGGCCTGCTCCCGCAGGCGCCGGTCGCGCCCGAGGGGCTGACCGTGGCCGACCTGGTCGCCAGGGGACGTCACCCGCACCAGAGTTGGCTGCGCCAGTGGTCGTCGGACGACGCCGGCGTCGTCGAGCAGGCGCTCGCCATGACCGGGGTCTCGGACCTGGCCGACCGCCCCGTCGACTCGCTGTCGGGCGGGCAGCGGCAGCGCGTCTGGATCTCGATGACCCTGGCCCAGGGCACCGACCTGCTGCTCCTGGACGAGCCGACCACGTACCTGGACCTGGCGCACGCGATCGACGTGCTGGACCTGGTGGACGACCTGCACGAGTCGGGGAACACCGTGGTCATGGTGTTGCACGACCTCAATCTCGCCACGCGGTACAGCGACAACCTCATCGTGATGAAGGAGGGGTCGATCCTGGCGCAGGGTCACCCGCGCGACGTGATCACCGCGGAGCTGCTGCACGAGGCGTTCGGGCTGCGCGCCAAGGTGGTCGACGACCCGGTGGGGGACCGGCCGTTGATCGTGCCCATCGGCCGTACGCATGTCCAGCTCGACTGACCCCGCTCGGCCCACCGCGCGCCGCCGGTCCAACTCGGCCGATCCGTGCGGTCGTCGGTGAAGACCCTGCCCGCGAAGCGGCAGGCAGGCAGGTAAGGCTAGGCTAACCTCATCTGTACAGGATAAGGTTTGGCTGCCCTTAGACAGGGACGCGGCGGACAGCGCTAAAGCAAGGGAATCCGGATGCTCCTCCATCGAACGACCGTTACGAAGCCTTGGCGGCGCCTGGCGGCGGTACTCACCGCCACGACGCTCGGCGTCGGCCTCCTCGCGGGTTGCGGTTCAGACTCGGACGACAAGGCGAGTGACGAGGCCCCGGCCGCGGCCGGAGGCGCGTTCCCGGTCACCGTGGAGCACGCGTTCGGATCCACCAAGATAACCAAGGCCCCCAAGCGGGTCGTCACCGTCGGCTACACCGACGACCAGACCGTTCTCGGGCTCGGCACCAAGCCGGTGGGCATGGTCGACCAGTACCCGAACCCGGAGGGCAAGTCCCCCGACATCAACACCCAGTGGCCGTGGGTGAAGGACAAGTGGGGCGACACCAAGCCCGAGGTCATCATGAAGAACGGTGACTCCGGCCCCAATTACGAGAAGATCGCCTCCCTGCGGCCGGACCTGATCATCGCGGTGTACTCCGAGATCGACAAGGCCGCCTACGACAAGTTGTCCCAGCTCGCCCCGACGGTGGGCCGCACCAAGGGCGAGAAGGAGCTCTTCAGCGCTCCGTGGCAGGACAACGTCGTCCACATCGCCAAGGCTCTCGGCAAGGAGGACAAGGGCAAGGAGCTTGTCGCCGGCATCGAGGACAAGCTGGCCAAGGCGAAGAAGGAGCACCCGAAGTTCGCGGGCCAGAAGGCCGTTGCGCTGTCCTGGTACAAGGACTCCATCAACCCGTTCACCTCCATCGACGTGCGCGGCCGGCTCCTGACGGGCATGGGCTTCAAGTACCAGACCAAGATCGACAGGATCGCGGGCGGCAAGTTCTCCACCGAGCTCTCGCCCGAGCGCACGGACCTGGTCGACGTCGACCGCATCGTCGTCATCAACGACAAGGCGGACCAGGCCGCGTTGAAGAAGTTCGAACTCTTCAAGAACCTGAAGGCCGTCAAGAAGGGCAACGTGTCCTACCTGCTGGACAGCGAAGGCCCGGCCGTCGGTGCCGCCATGTCCCAGGGCACCGCGCTCTCCCTGCCGTACGCGATCGACGAGCTCGTCAAGTCGGTCGCATAGCAGTGCCGTTCAACCCCTCCCGTCCCCGGCCCGACTTGGTCTTCGCGTGAGCACCACTGAAACACCGACCCCCGACATCCCCGTCACCTCCGTCGCCCCGGCGACGCTGCGCACGGCGAGCGGACGTGAGGCCACCCGGTGGGTCTCGGCGCACTGCCGCGACGTGCCGTGGCTGACGACCGCCACCGTGGTGAGCACGGTGGCGGGAGCGGCGCTCCAAGTGCTGCCCGTGCTCCTGCTCGGCCGGGTCGTGGACGGGGTGGTCGGGGGCGATTCGCGCTCGGTCCTCGTCACGGTCGGTGTCCTGATGGGGGCCGCCGCGCTGCTCGGCGCGGTGGCCACCGCGCTCTCGACGTATCTGATCGGGCGGCTGGGCGCGGATCTGCTCGCGACGCTGCGCGAGGGCGCCGTCCGGGCGGTGCTCGGGATGCCGAGCGCACGGATCGAGCAGGTCGGCAGGGGAGACGTGCTCTCCCGGGTCGGTGACGACGTGGCGGTGCTCTCCAAGGGCATCAGGACGGCCATCCCCACCGTGTTCTCGGCGGGCGTGCTCGTCTTCATCGCCACGGTCGGCATGTTCGGCCTCGACTGGCGGCTCGGTCTCGCGGGTGCCGCCGCGCTGCCCGCGTACGCGCTGGCCCTGCGGTGGTACCTGCCCCGGTCGGCCCCGCTCTACCGCAAGCAGCGGGTGGCGCAGGCCGACCGCGCGCAGGCGCTGATCAGTGGCCTGAACGGGATCGACACGGTCCGGGCGTACCGCCTGGAGGACTCCGTGCGCGAGAAGGTCACCCACGAGTCGTGGCGGGTGCGCGACCTCGGTGTCGAGGTGTTCCGGTTCTTCGGCCGCTTCGTCGGGCGGGAGAACCGCGCCGAGTTCATCGGGCTCGTCCTGATCCTCGTGGTGGGCTACGCCCTCCTGGAGGCCGACGCCGCCACTCTCGGCGAGGTGTCGGCGGCCCCGCTGATGTTCCACCGGCTCTTCACGCCGCTCGGCGCCATCATGTTCACCTTCGACGAGGCCCAGAAGTCGGGCGCGAGCCTGACCCGTCTCGTCGGGGTCCTCGGCGAGTCCGCGCAGGAGCGGCTGGTCGGCGACGCGTCCGTCGAGGCGGCCGACGCGGGACCGCACCCGGTGCGGGTGGAGGGCCTGACCTTCACCTATCCCGGCACCGACGAACCGGTCCTCAGGAACGTCGACCTGACGATCCCGGCCGGCGGTTCGCTGGCCCTGGTGGGGGCGACGGGCGCGGGCAAGTCGACCCTGGCGGCGCTGATCGCGGGCGTCGGGACTCCCCAGGCGGGATCGGTGCACGTCGGCACGCACGACCTCGGCGCGCTGGACGAGGCCGGGGCGCGGGCCCTGGTCAGCATCCTGACGCAGGAGACGCACGTGTTCTCCGGTCCGCTCGCGGAGGACCTGCGGCTCGCCGCGCCCGGCGCCACCGACGCCGAACTGACCGACGCGCTGCGCACGGTGGGCGCCGCCGGCTGGGTCGAGCACCTGCCCGAGGGGCTCGACACCCCGGTCGGCGAGGGCGGCGAGCGCCTGGACGTCACCAAGATCGCGCAGATCGCGCTGGCCCGGCTCGTGCTGAGCCGGACGCCGGTGGTGGTGCTGGACGAGTCGACCGCGGAGGCGGGCAGCGAGGGCGCCGCCGAGCTGGAGCGGGCCGTGCTGGCCGCGTGCGCGGGGCGGACCACGCTGTTCGTGGCGCACCGGCTGACGCAGGCGATGGCGGCGGACCGGATCGCCGTGCTGGACGCGGGACGTGTGGTGGAGCAGGGCACCCACGAGGAGTTGGTCGCCCTCGGCGGCCGGTACGCACGCCTGTGGCGGGCCTGGCGAGAGGGTAGTTAGGCAACCCTAATTTAGGTTAGCCTAACTGCGATTACCTGGAAGGGACGCTGTGTCTTCGATGATGGAACCGAGCACCCGCCTCGTGCTGCTCACCCCCGCCCGCCTGGCCGACCTCCGCCGCAGGGCCGGGGACCACGGTGCCTACTCCGACCGGACCATCGCCGAGGCGTGCTCCATCGGTCTCGCCTACTGGGCCACCGGCCGCAGTCCCGACGGCATCGAGCTCGCTCCCGGCACCCTCTTCGCAGACGTCCTCGGCTGGGTCGACAACGGCGGTACCGGGCCCGGCAGCCGGGAGGAAGGCGCGCACGGCTGGTCCGTCCCCGTCCCCGAGGGGGTCGAGCCGTCCGACGCGCAGCGCGCCCTCGACGACCTGGCCGACTTCCCGGACCGTCCGCTCGGCACCATCGCCCCCTCCGACGCCGCCGAGCGGCTGCGCGTCCTGGCCGGGTGGAACGACACGGACGCCGAGCGCACCCGCCCGACGATCGTCGAGATGTTCCGCGAGCAGGCGCGCACCCGCCCGGACGAGATCGCGATCGTCGACGAGCACCGCAGCCTGACCTACCGCGAAGCGGCCGAACGGGCCGCCCAGTTGGCCCACCACCTGATCGAGCGCGGGCTCACCGCCGAACAGGTCGTCGGCATCTCGCTGGGCCGCTCCGCCGACATGGTGATCGGCCTGCTCGGCGTCCTCGAGGCGGGCGGCGCCTTCGTGCCGCTCGACCCGCAGTGGCCCGCCGCGCGCCGCGCCGTCGTCATCGAGGACGCCCGCATCGTCCTGCAGCTCAACTCCTCCGGCGAGTCGCCCGAGGGCGTCGGCGAACCGGACGCCGTCGCCGTCGACCTCGCCGACTGGCGCTACGGCGACCGCCCCACCGAGGCGCCCGCCATCGCCGTCGCGGGCAACTCCCTCGCGTACGTGATCTTCACGTCCGGCTCGACCGGGCGGCCCAAGGGCGCGATGATCCGGCACGAGGCGATCAGCGAGCGCCTGCTCTGGCAGAGCGCCGAGATCCTGGGCTTCGGCCACGACGACGCGTCCCTGTTCAAGGCGCCGCTGTCCTTCGACATCTCCATCAACGAGATCTTCCTTCCGCTGGTCACCGGCGGCAGGCTGGTGGTCCTGCGGACCGGCGGCGAGCGCGACCCGCACCACCTCCTGAGCGTCATCGACGAGCAGCGCGTCACCTTCACGTACCTCGTCTCGTCCATGCTGGACGTGCTCCTGGAGATGGCGGGCGACTCCGGCCGCCTCGGCAGCCTGCGGCACGTCTGGTGCGGCGGCGAGGTGCTGACCCCCGAGCTGTACGAACGGTTCCGCGCCCAGCTCGACATCCCGCTCTACCACGGCTACGGCCCGGCCGAGACGACCATCGGCGTCTCGCACGTCATCTACCGGGGCGAGGCCGAGCGCCTGTCGACGTCGATCGGCAAGGCCAACCCGAACACCCAGCTGTACGTCCTCGACGACGAGCTGCGCCCGGTCCCCGTGGGCGTCGGCGGCGAACTGTACGCGGGCGGCTTCCTCCTGGGCCGCGGCTACGTCAACGCGCCCGGCCTGACGG
This sequence comes from Streptomyces sp. NPDC040622, assembly GCF_055593965.1. Taxonomy (NCBI): domain Bacteria; kingdom Bacillati; phylum Actinomycetota; class Actinomycetes; order Kitasatosporales; family Streptomycetaceae; genus Streptomyces; species Streptomyces sp. NPDC040622. Next base: position 42,354 of record NZ_JBVIXD010000019.1, read on the forward strand.
CCTCCCGCTTCGTGGCGAACCCCTTCGCCCAGGACGGCTCCCGGCTCTACCGGACCGGTGACCTCGCCCGGTTCGCCCCGGACGGCTCCCTCGACTTCCTCGGCCGTGCCGACAACCAGATCAAGATCCGCGGCATGCGCCTGGAGATCGAGGACGTCGAGGCCGGCCTCGCCGAGCACCCCGGCGTACGGCACACCTGCGTCATCGCGAAGAAGAACGCCTCGGGCGGCACCTACCTGGTCGGCTACGTGATCCCGGCCGGCACCAGCGAGAACCTGACGGCCGACGAGGTCAAGGCCTGGGCCGTCGACCACATGGTCGAGTACATGGTGCCCACGCACGTCGTCGTGATGACGGAGTTCCCGCTCACCGCGAACGGCAAGCTCGACCGGAAGGCACTGCCCGAACCCGACACCCGTACGGGGTCGATCGTCCCGCCGAGCACCGAGGACGAGCGCGCGGTGTGCGCGGCCGTCGCCTCCGTGCTGCAGCTGGACGAGGTCGGCGTCGACCAGGACTTCTTCCAGCTCGGCGGCGACAGCATCCTGACGATCTCGCTGCTCGGCGCGCTGCGCGAAGCGGGCCTCTACGTCACGGTGCGGCAGATCTTCACGCACAGCGTCGTGGGGGCGCTCGCGGCCGTGGCGAGCCGCGAGGACGTCTCCACCGTGGACCACGGCGACGTCGGCACCGGCTCCGTCGTGGGCTCGCCGATCGTGCGGTGGCTCGGCGAGACGACCGACGCGATCGACGGATTCGTGCAGTCCGTGGTTCTGAACACCCCGGCGGAGCTGACCGCCGACGGGCTCGACACGATCCTCACCGCCCTGCTCGCACGGCACGACATGCTGCGCGCCCGGCTGGTGCGCGGCGACCGGTGGAGCTTCGACATCCCCGAGGCCGGTCCGGGCGCCGCCGACGGGACCGCTCCGGTGTGGCAGGAGAGCGACCTGCCGCTCGACGGCTGTGTCGCGTTCGCCACCGACGGGCTCGACCCCGACGAGGGCGCGATGCTGCGCGCCGTCTGGCGCCGAGAGGCACAGCAACTGGTCGTCGTCGTCCACCACGTCGTGATGGACGGCGTGTCCTGGCGGGTCCTGATGGAGGACCTGGCCACGGCGTGGCGCCAGGTCATCTCGGGAGAGACGGTCGAACTGCCCGCGGTGGGCACGTCGTTCCGGCGCTGGACCCAGCTCCTGGCACGCACGGACTTCGACGCGGACCTCGGCTACTTCCAGCGCCCCCTGCCCGGCGTGGACCAGCGGGTGGGCCGGCGCGAACTGGCCGAGGCCGACACGGTGGACCGGGAGCGGCTGCGGACCGTCACGGTCGGTCCCGAGGTCACGGCCGCGCTCCTCGGCGAGATACCGGCGAAGTTCCACGCGGGCGTCAACGACGTCCTGCTGACCGCGCTCGCCGTCACCCTCGCCCGCTGGCGCCGCGACCTCGGACAGGACCAGACGTTCGCCCACATCGAGCTGGAGGGCCACGGCCGCGAGGGCCGCCACGTGGCGGCCCTCGCCGGGTTCGAGCCCGAACTGTCGCGCACCGTCGGCTGGTTCACCACCCTCTTCCCGGTGACCGTCGACCCCGGCACCGCCGCCGACCTCACCGACCCCGCCTACCTCGCCGCCGCGCTCAAGGCGGTCAAGGAGGACCTCTCCCGGGTGCCGAGCAACGGCATCTCCTACGGCGCCCTGCGCTACCTGGCCGACACCGCGTTCGACGCCTCGGCCCCGCAGGTCCTCTTCAACTACCTCGGCCGCTTCGACGCGGGCGCCGGCGGTGACTGGCAGCTCGCCGGCGCCACCGGCCAGCTGGGCGAGAAGCGCGACCCCGCGATGCGCCTGCCGCGCGCCCTGGAGTTCAACGCGATCGCCGAACCTGCCTCGGCCGGCGGCGAGTACGAGCTCGTCACCACCATCTCCTGGCCCGAGGGAGTCTTCACCGACGCGGACATCGCGACGCTCGGCGGCTACTTCAGGACCGCGCTGGCCGCCCTCGCCGCCCTCGACCAAGGCGGCCACTCGCCCAGCGACTTCCCCCTGGTGGCCCTCGACCAGGCCGACGTCGACGCCCTGGACGGACCCGAACTGCGGGACATCCTGCCGCTCACCCCGCTGCAGGAGGGCCTGTACTTCCACTCGGTCTTCGACGACGACTCGGCGGGCGCGTACGTCGAACAGCAGCTCCTCACGCTGAAGGGCGAGGTGGACGCCGACCGGCTCGCGGCCGCGGCCACCCGCCTGCTCACGCTCTACCCGAACCTCGCCGCGCGCTTCACGGCCCTCGCCGACGGCCGCGTGGTCTCCGTCCTGGACAGCGGCGTCCAGGCGCCGTTCACCACCCTGGACCGCCCCGGCATCACCGACGCCGAGCTGCGCGAGCTCGCCGAGCGGGACCGCCGCGCCGGATTCGACCTGGCCACCGGACCGCTGATGCGGTACACGCTGGTGCGCGCCGACGCGGGCCGTGCCGTCCTGGTGCAGACCGTGCACCACATCATCGCCGACGGCTGGTCGGTGCCGCCGATGCTGCGCGCGCTCCTGACCGAGTACCACGCGCCGGGCACGGTGCACCCGGTCGGCGGCTTCGCCGACTACGTGACCTGGCTCGCCGGACGCGACGACGAGGAGAGCGACCGGGTGTGGGGCGAGGAGCTCGACGGGCTGCCCGGCTCCTCGCTGGTCGCCGAGGGCCACACCCCCTCCGACTCCTTCGCCGACACCGCCGTCGAGGCGGCGGACGACATCGACACGGCCGTCCGCACGGCCGGAGTGCCGCTGAGCGTGGCCGTGCACAGCGCCTGGGCGGTGACGCTCGGCGGCATCCTGCACACCGGCGACGTGGTGTTCGGATCCACCGTGTCCGGGCGGGACGCGGACGTCCCCGGCATCGGGGACATGGTGGGCCTGTTCATCAACACGATCCCCGTGCGCGCCCGGTGGACCGCCACGACCACGGCGGGCGACCTGCTCGCCTCGGTGCGGGAGCACCAGAGCGCCGTCCTGCCGCACCAGCACGTCTCACTGGCACGGATCGGCCGGCAGGCCGGCGCGGGCTCGCTGTTCGACACCCTGGTGGTGTTCGACGTGGCGACCGACGTGGCCGACCTGCGCACCCCCGACGCCGAACTCGTCATCGCCGAGATCGTCAACGAGGGCGCCCCGCACTACCCGTTGACGCTCGTCGTCGAGCGCGCGCTCGACGGCCGCCCGCGCTTCAACCTGATCTACGACGGTGAACTGCTGGGCGAGAGCACCGCCCGGCAGATCCTCGGGACGTTCGCCGACACCCTCACCGGGCTGCTCACGCGGCCCGACGCCCTGGTCGCCGACCTGACGGCCGAGGGCACCCGGCTCCCCGCGCGGGTCGAACCGGCCACCCTGGGCGCCCTGTTCGACGCGGCCGCGCAGCGCGACCCGGCGGCCACCGCCGTCACCCAGTGCGCTCTCGACGGCGGCACCCGGTCCCTGACCTACGGCGAACTGGCCGACGCCAAGGACACGTTGGCCGCCACGCTGCGTGCCGCGGGCGTCGCCCCGGGCCGGCGGGTCGCCGTCGCCGTGCCGCGCTCCGTCGAGCAGGTCGTCGCGCTGGTCGCGATCGTCACCGCGGGCGGCGCGTACGTGCCGCTGGACCTCGCCTACCCCGACGAGCGCCTGGAGTACATCCTCGCCGACGCCGCCCCGCAGGTCGTCCTCGTCGACCGCGAGCAGAGGGACCGCTTCGCCGGACTCCTGGAGCGGGCCGGCGTGCCGGCCCGTGTACTCGTCCAGGGCGAGGAGCAGCCGTCGGACACCAGCGGGCCCGCGCCTGCCGCCGGCTGGCACGACCCCGCGTACGTGATCTACACGTCCGGGTCGACCGGCCGTCCCAAGGGCGTCGTCGTCCCGCACTCCAGCGTCGTGACCCTGCTGGCCAACACCCGCCCCGCCATGGAGTTCGGCCCGCACGACGTGTGGGTGCAGTTCCACTCCTACTCCTTCGACTTCGCGGTCTGGGAGCTGTGGGGCGCGCTGGCGCACGGCGCCGAACTGCTCGTGCCGGAGTACGGTCTGACCCGCTCCCCGGTCGACTTCCACCGCCTGGTCCGCGAGCGCGGCGTGACCGTGCTCAACCAGACCCCGTCGGCGTTCTACCGGTTCATCGAGGCTGACCGGCATGCCGGTGAACCCGTGAGCGCGCTGCGCCGGATCATCTTCGGCGGCGAGGCGCTGGACCTCGGACGGCTGCGCGGCTGGGTCGAGCGGCACGGCACGGGGACGCCCGAGCTGGTCAACATGTACGGCATCACCGAGACCACCGTCCACGTCACCCACCGGGTCCTGACCGACGACGACTTCGGCCCCGGCGACGACGTCAGCCCGATCGGCGGACCCATCCCTGGCCTGGTCGTCCACCTGCTCGACGACCGGCTGCGGCCGGTGCCGCCGGGCCGGACCGGCGCCATCTACGTCGCGGGCGACCAGGTGTCGCTCGGCTACCTGGGCCGGCCGGGGCTCACCGCAGGCCGGTTCGTGGCGAACCCGTTCGCGGACGACGGCTCCCGGATGTACCACACGGGTGACCTGGCCCGGCGCACGCTCGACGGCGAGCTGGAGTTCGCCGGACGCGCCGATGACCAGGTGCAGCTCAAGGGGTTCCGCATCGAGCTCGGCGAGGTGGAGGCCGCGGTCCGCGAGCTCGACGGCGTGGTCGACGTGGCCGTCACCGTCGCGGACAGCGGCGACCACCTGGTCGCGCACGTCGTGGGCCGGGCGCCCGCCGACCTCGCGGGCGCGCTCGCCGCGAAACTGCCCGTGCACATGGTGCCGGGCCGGGTCCTGACGGCCGACGCGCTGCCGCTGACGGTCAACGGCAAGCTGGACCGCAAGGCGCTCGTCGCGCGTGCGGCCGAGGACGCCACCACGTCGGGCCCCGCCGGCTCCCCGGGCGGTTCCCCGGCGGGCGCGAGTGACTCCGCGCTGGCCGCGCTCGTCGACATCTTCGCCGAGACGCTGCCGGGCTCCGCCGCGGACGCCGACACCGACTTCTTCACCGCGGGCGGCGACAGCATCGTCGCCATCACCGTGATCAACCGCGCGAGGGCGCTCGGCCTGCCGATCGCCCCGCGGGACGTGTTCCTGTTCAGGACGCCGCGCGCGCTCGCCGAACAGCTGGGCACGAGCGTCCCGCGGGCGGCCGCGCCCGCGCCCGCCCGCCGCGAGGACGGGCCGCTGACGCCGACGCCGATCATCCTGCGCCAGCGCGAACTGGGCGGCTCCCTCGCCCGGTTCGTCCAGGCCAGGACGCTCACGGCCCCCGAGGGCACCGGATTCGCCGACGCCGAGCGTGCCGCGCGCGCCGTCGTCGACGCGCACCCGGTGCTGCGGCTGCGGCTGCGCGTCGAGCATGGCGTGTGGAGCCTGCGCACCGAGCCCGCCCGTGACGTCGCCGTCGTGCGCACCGACGCCGTCGCCGCGGGGGCCGCGGCGGACGAGGCCGCGGGGCGGCTGGACCCCGAGTCCGGCGACGTCGTCGCGTTCTCGTGGCTGGAGACGAGCCGGACCCTCGTCGTCACCGTCCACCACCTCGCCGTCGACGCGGTGTCCTGGCTGATCCTCCTCGACGACCTGGCCACCGTCATGAACGGGGCGCAGCTCGCGCCGCCGACCACGTCCTACGCCGAGTACGCCGAGGCGCTGACGCTCTGTTCCGCCGAGGCGTCCGACGACCTCGGGCACTGGATCAGCACGCTCGGGGCGCCCGCGCTGCTGCTCGCCGAGGATGCCGAAACCGCCGGGGCCGCCGACTACGCAGCCACGCCCGCCGCGCTGCGCGAGACGACGGTCGTCCTCGCGCCCGAGGTCAGCGACCGGGTGACGCGCACCGCGCCCGCCGCCCTCGGCGTCGGCCTGACCGAGCTGCTGTGCGGCGCGCTGCGCACCGCGCTGACCCACGTCCAGCCGTCGCCCACCGACCTCGCGGTCGAGCTGGAGCGGCACGGCCGCGTCCCGGCCGTCGAGCAGCACGACTACACCCGTACCGTCGGCTGGTTCACCTCCATCGCGCCGGTGCGCCTGAGCCCGCACACCGACCCCGTCGCCGCGGCGCGCGAGGTCGCCGAGCGCCAGCCGGACGAGCACGGGCACGTCGCGTACGGCCGGCTGAAGTACCTCAACCCGCAGACGGCGCCGCTGCTGACCGCCCGCCCGCAGGTGCTCTTCAACTACCTGGGCCGGGGCAGCGAGTCGCAGGCCGTGCACGTCACGGGCGGCGACCAGGCGAGCCCGTACGCCGTCGAGGTCAACGCCTGGATCGACGACGCCACCGGCAGCCTGCACGCGGCCTTCACCCTCGCCGACGGCATCCCCGACGCGATCACCGAGCACTGGCGCGGCGCACTGGAGAGCGTCGCCGAGGCCTCCGTGACGGCCGAGCGCACCGCGCCGGTCACCCCGCTCCAGCGCGGCCTGTTCTTCCAGGCGCAGATGGCGGGTTCGGCCGGGCACTACGTGGCGCAGAGCTGGTTCACCTTCGACCGGCGGCTGGACAAGGACGCCCTGGCCGAGGCGATGGCGCACGTCATCGCGCGGCACCCGGTCGTCGGCGCCGGCTTCACCACGGACGACGACGGCAATCCGGTCCAGGTCCTCAAGGCGGGCCGGCGGGTCGACGTCCGCACGGTCGAGCTCACGAGCGACGCGGACGTCGAGGACCTGCGCACCCGGGACCGGGACACCGGCTTCGACCCCGTCGAGCCCCCGCTGATCCGGCTGACCGTGGTCCGCCTGCCCGGCGGCCACGACGGCCTGCTGCTCAGCTACCACCTGCTGCTGTGGGACGGCTGGTCCCGCGAGATCGTGCTCCGTGACCTGTTCGACGCCTACGAGGCCGTCGTGGCGGGCGAGCCGCTCGACCCGGCGCCCGCCACCCCGAGCTTCGAGGAGTACGCCAGGGCGCTCGACGCCAAGGACCCCGCCGTCTCGGAGCGTTTCTGGGCGGAGCACCTGGCGGCGCTACCGGGCCCGACGCTGCTGGCCGGGCCGCGTCCCGACCTCTCCCAGGAGCTGCCGCCCGCGCTGGTGCGCACGCTCTCCGAGGAGCAGTCGGAGCTGCTGCGCAACGCGGCCAAGGCGCACGGCGTCACGCTGAACTCGGTACTGACCGGTGCGTTCGGCCTGCTGCTCGGCGCGCACACGGGCCGCGGCGACGCGGTGTTCGGCGTGACGGTCTCGGGACGTGACGGCGAGGGCCTCTCCGACATCGTCGGCGTGCTCCTCAACACCGTGCCGATGTGGACGAAGGCCCGGCCGGACGACACCGTCGGCGCCTACCTGTCGGCCGTCCAGGCGGCCAGGGTCGAGGCGATGGAGCACGAGCACCTCGGGCTCGGCGAGATCCAGCGCGCCAGCGGTCACGACACGCTGTTCGACAACCTCTTCGTGCTCCAGAACTTCCTGGACATGGACGCGTTCGCCGAGATGAACTCCCGGCACGGCATCACCTCGGTGAAGGCAGACGACTCCACCCACTACCCGTTCACCTGGGTCGTCACCCCGGGTGAGCGGCTCACGGTCAAGCTGGAGCACCGCCACGGCGACGCCGACGACGCCCGTCGCCTCCTCGACGACTACGTGCGGGTCCTCGCGGACCTGGCCGCGTCGACCGGGCCCGTCGGCGCGCTGCCGGGCCTCGCAGAGGAGCCCCGGCCCGTCGAGCGCACCGATGTCGGCACGGACACCGTCGTCGACCGGTTCGACCGCGCGGCGGACCGCGACCCCGAGCGGGTCGCCCTCGTCGCCCACGGCGCGACCATGACGTTCGCCCAGCTCCGGGACCGCAGCCGGGCGGTGGCGGGCGTGCTCGCCGCGCGTGGCATCGGCCCCGAGCGCAACGTCGGGCTCGCGATCCCGCGCTCCCTCGACTCGATCGTGGCGCTCTTCGCGGTGCTGCGTGTCGGCGCCGCGTACGTGCCCCTGGAGCTCGACCACCCGGACGAGCGGATCGCCGCGATCGTCGGGGACGCCCGACCGGACGTCATCCTCACCGTGAGCGCCGTGTCACCGCGGCTGACCGGGAGCGTGGTCGGGGCCGACGCCCTGATCGAACTGGACCGTCCGCTGCCCGCGGCCGAGCCGTTCGTGACGTTCGCGCCGGACGACCCGGACCGCCTGCGCCACCCCGCGTACACGATCTACACCTCCGGCTCGACCGGAAAGCCCAAGGGTGTGGTGACCGAGTACGCCGGACTCACCAACATGCTGGTCAACCACCAGCGCCGGATCTTCGAGCCGGTCCTCGCGGAGCACGGGCACCGGACGTTCCGGATCGCGCACACCGTGTCGTTCGCCTTCGACATGTCGTGGGAGGAGCTGCTCTGGCTCGCCGACGGCCACGAGGTGCACATCTGCGACGAGGAACTCCGCCGTGACGCGCCCGGACTCGTCGCGTACTGCCTGGAGCACGCCGTCGACGTCGTCAACGTGACGCCGACGTACGCCCAGCAGCTCGTCGCCGAGGGGCTGCTCGACACCCCGGAGCGCCGCCCGGCCCTCGTCCTGCTCGGCGGCGAGGCCGTCACCCCGACGCTGTGGCGGCGGCTCGCGGACACCGAGGGAACGGTCGGCTACAACCTCTACGGCCCGACCGAGTACACGATCAACACCCTCGGCGTCGGCACCTTCGAGTGCCAGGACCCGGTGGTGGGCGTCGCGATCGACAACACCGACGTGTACGTCCTGGACCCGTGGCTGCGGCCCCTGCCGGACGGAGTGCCCGGCGAGCTGTACGTGGCGGGCATCGGCATCGCGCGCGGCTACCTCGGCCAGGAGGGCCAGACCGCGCACCGCTTCGTGGCCTGCCCGTTCGGCGCGCCCGGCGAGCGCATGTACCGCACCGGCGACCTCGTGGTCCGCCGGCCCGACGGGAACCTGACGTACCTGGGCCGCACCGACCAGCAGGTCAAGATCCGGGGCCACCGGGTCGAACTGGGCGAGGTCGAGGCCGCGTTCGCGGCGCACCGGGCGGTGCGCTTCGCCGCGGCGGTCGCCCAGCCCGACCCGCAGGTCGACGGTGCCCACCGGCTCGCCGCCTACCTCGTGCTCGACGGCGCGGACCTCGCCGACGTCGCCGCCGACGTGGGCGCGGGGCTGCCCGACTTCCTGCGCCCCACGCACTACGCCCAGGTCGAGAGCATCCCGCTCACGGTGAACGGGAAGGCCGACACCGAGGCGCTGCCCGAGGCCAAGCCGCTCGGCGCGCTGACGACGGTGGGGGAGCGCGGCCCCGAGACCGAGACCGAGACCGTGGTCTGCGAGTTCTTCGCCGAAGCCCTGGACCTCGACGACGACGAGGTGAGCGCGGTGAGCGATTTCGTGGCCCTCGGGGGACACTCCATGCTGGCGGTGCGCCTGATCGGGCTGCTCCGCCGGGAGTACGGTCCCGTGGTCACCATCCGTGACCTGTTCACCCTGCGAACCCCGGAAGCGATTGCCCGCCATCTCGATGACAATGCCGACAACTGACACGCAGCGACCCCGTAAGGGGTCCGACATCCTGCGGACCGCGCTGCGCCGCAACCTGGGCGCCATGGCCGCGGGCACCCTTCTCATGGGCCTGTACCAGGCAGGTGAGACGGCCTTCCCCATCGCGCTCGGCATGATCGTCGAGCACACGATGCAGGACGACAGGACCCTCGGCGCGCTCGGCCTCTCCATCGCCGCGCTCGCCGTGATCATCACGACCGTCTCGCTGTCGTGGCGGTTCGGCATGCGCGTCCTGCAGAAGGCCAACACGACCGAGGCACACCGCTGGCGGGTGCGGGTCGCGTCCTGCGGACTCCAGCCGGTGGCCAGGGACGTCGACCTGAAGTCCGGCGAGGTCCTGACCATCGCCACCGAGGACGCCGACCAGACCGCCGACATCATCGAGGTGGTGCCGCTGCTGGTCAGTTCGCTGGTCGCGGTGGTGGTCGCGGCGGTCGCCCTCGGCATGGCCGACCTCCGGCTCGGCCTGCTCGTGATCGTGGGCACCGTCGCGATCCTGACGGTCCTGAGCGTCATGTCCAAGCGCATCGGCTCCAGCACCCGCGAGCAGCAGGCGCGGGTGGCACGGGCCGGCGCCAAGGTCGCCGACCTCATCTCCGGCCTGCGTCCGCTGCACGGCTTCGGCGGCAACCACGCGGCGTTCGGGTCCTACCGGACGGTCAGCTCGGAGGCGAAGCACCAGTCGATCACCGTCGCCAAGGTGAACGGCGTGTACGCGGGCACCGCCCAGGCGCTCAACGCGGTCCTCGCGGCCGCGGTGACCCTGACCGCGGGCTGGCTGGCCTTCGAGGGACAGATCACCATCGGTGAGCTGGTGATGGCCGTGGGCCTCGCGCAGTTCATCATGGAACCGCTCAAGATGTTCTCGGAGATGCCCAAGTACGTGATGATCGCCCGGGCGTCGGCCGAGCGGATGGCACTGGTGCTCGCCGCGCCGCCGGTGACGACGCCCGGCCCCGGGCGTCCGGCCGCGGGCGGCGACCTGGAGATCGACTGCGTGCGGTACGGGTCCCTGCGCAAGCTGAAGTTCACGGTGGCGGCCGGTGAGTTCGTGGCGATCGCCGGCTACCAGCCGCGCGCGGTGGCCGACCTCGCCTCGATCCTCGCGGTGAACGTGCCGCCCGAGGCGTACGAAGGGGTGGTGCGGGTCAGCGGGCAGGAGATCGCGGACCTCTCGGCCGAGTCGGTACGCGAGCACATGCTGGTCAACCCGTACGACGGCGAGATCTTCGCGGGCACCCTGCGCACCAACATCGACCCGTCGGGCAACAGCGCCACGGTGCCCGAGGCCGTCGAGGCGTCGATGCTGACCGACGTCGTCGCCCTGCACAAGGAAGGGCTGGAGTACGGCGTCCGCGACCGGGGCGCGAACCTCTCCGGCGGGCAGCGCCAACGGCTTTCGCTGGCCCGCGCGCTGGCCGCCGACACCGACGTGCTCGTCCTGCACAACCCGACGACGGCCGTCGACGCGGTCACCGAGCAGCTCATCGCGCGCAACGTCGCGAAGCTGCGCCGGGGCCGCACCACGGTCGTGATCACCAGCAGCCCGGCGCTGCTGGACGCGGCCGACCGCGTACTGGTCCTGGACGACGGCGTCATCGCCGCCGAGGACAGCCACCGGAACCTGCTCGCCACGGACGAGGACTACTGCGCGGCGGTGGCGCGGTGAGCGGTGGGCCGGCCGGCCGGTGATGCGCCTGATGCGCCGAACTGTGCGGTAAGGCAGCGCGGCGCATCAGGTGTGCTGGTGGGGGTACTGGGCGCACTCCTACGGGGCGTTCCTCAGGCGAGAGCCCAGGCGACGTCCCTGAGCAGGGCCCCCCGCCAGCCCGCCCGGTCGTGGCCCGCCGCCGAGCGCGAGACGCGTACCGTCGCACCGGCCTCGCGCACCAGCGATTCGGCCGCCTCGCAGTGGGGCAGCATCCGCGCCTCGTGCTCCCCGACGTCGAACGCGACGCGCAGCCCCGACAGATCGGGCCGCTCCCGCAGGCGCGCGGCGAGCGCGCCCCCCGCCGGGCCGCCCAACGGGTCCGCCGAGCCGACGGCGTCGGGCGTCCACCAGAACGACGGCGACTGGCAGGCGACGCGGGACACCAGCTCGGGGAACTCCAGCGCCGCGTACAGCGCGCTCAGCCCGCCGAGGCTCTGTCCGGTGACGACCAGGCGGTCCGTGTCGGCCGGCACGTCGCTCGCGGCCACCAGCGGGAGCAGTTCGTCGCGGACCGCCTCCCACAGCTCGGGCCGGCACGTGAACTCGGCCTCCCTGTCCTTGGCGGGGAGGAACACGAGCGTGACGGGAGGCAGGTCACCGGCGGCGGCCGCCGCGTCGAACGCGGTCATGGCCGGGTGCAGGTACAGCCAGTCGTCCCCGTCGAGCAGCAGCACCACGGGCCCGCCGCCGGCCACCGGATGGACCCGCACGGTGCGCCGCCCGCCGAGCCGTTCGCTCGCCCAGCGGATCCGGGCGCGCGGGACGGGCAGGACGACGTCGGAGCCGCCGCCGACGAGCGGCCAGTGGGGCTGGGCCGGGGCGTCGGGGGTCGCGGCGACGGACCGGTCGCCGCCCGCGCCGACCGGGTTGAACGGATCGGCGTACGCGTCCTCGCCCACCAGGAACTGGTAGGTCACCCGCAGCCGAGGGGGCATGGCGACCTCGGCGTACCAGCAGTCCGTGTCGCGCCACCGATGCAGGGGCACCTGTTCCGACCAGCTCTCGAAGCCGATGCTCGCCGGTGACCCGCGCCAGAGGAACAGGGTCGTCCAGCCGCCGTCGTCGGCAGACACCGAGACCGGTCCCCGGGCCTGCGCCCAGAAGGCGTCGGCGCCCGGTTCGCCGGGCAGCCCGAAGCGGGCGAAGGCGTTCTCGGTGTCGGCCGCGCGGCCCGCTGCGGGATGCGTCATGACCGGCTGGTGAGGCAGCAGGGGTCGGTCACCAGGCGCATGAACGTCTCCTTGTGAGAGAGAAGGGGGAGAGGCTAAGCTCACGACTAATTAGGGGAGCCTAACCTAATCGTATTCTTCCCTTCCATCCCGATCCACCGGCCGAACGGGCCCTGTTCCCGCCCGTCTTCAGCGCCTGTCGCCCCAAGGAGGCACTGACACATGAGCACCAACCCCTTCGACGACCCCGAAGGCCGCTTCCTGGTCCTGGTGAACGACGAGGGGCAGCACTCGCTCTGGCCGTCCTTCTCCGAGGTGCCCGGCGGCTGGACCGTCGCCTTCGAGGAGAACACCCGGGACGCCTGCCTGGAGTACATCGAGACCAACTGGACCGACCTGCGCCCCCGCTCCCTCGCGGCGTCCGTCGACGGCTGACCGGCCACGCCGACGGCTGACCACGTCGACGGCCGGCCACAGGGAGGCCCGCCACGCCGGGGAGGACAGTACCGATGCTCTGCACCAGACTGACGAACGCGCGCTTCCTCACCATGGATCCGGATCACCCCGTCGCCCATGACCTGGGCATCTGGCGGGGCCGGATCGCGGGCCTCGACGAGGCGGTGACCTCCCTGCCCGCACGCGAGGTGGTCGATCTCCAGGGCGCCACCGTGCTGCCCGGCTTCATCGACGCCCATGTGCACCTGGCCTGGACGGGGTTCAAGGAGAACACCGCGAGCATCGCGGGCCGCACCCGGGCCGACGACGTCCTCGCCGTCGTCGAGGAGGCCGCCCGCACGGGCTCTCCGCAGGACTGGGTGAGCGTCGCCGGCTACGACCAGCGGGCCCTGGGCCGCCACCTGACCGCCGCCGAACTGGACCGTGTCAGTCACGGACGCAAGGTCTTCCTGCTGCACGACTCCGGGCACGGCTGCGTCGTCAACTCCGCCGTCCTCGACCTGCTCCCCGCCGGCGTCCCGCACGAGAACGGCTTCCTCGCCGAGGCCGCCATGGGTGCCGCCCGCGCGCTGCGCCTGCCCCACTCCCAGCGCGATCTGGCCGAGGCGATCGGGCGCGCCGCCCGGATCTGTCTGGCCGAGGGCGTCACCGCCTGCGCCGAGGCGGGCATCGGCGGCGCCCTCTTCGGCCACAGTCCGGTCGAGCTCGGCGCCTACCAACTCGCCCGCGACGAAGGGCTGCTGCCGCTGCGCGTGCAGCTCATGGTCTCCGCGGACCGCCTGAACCCGGTCGACGCACACGCGAGCGACGGCATCCCCCGGGCCCTCGACCTGGGCCTGCGCACCGGGTTCGGCGACGACTGGCTCTCCGTGGGCGCGCTGAAGATCTGGACCGACGGCGGCATGATGGCCCGCACCGCCGCCCTCAGCAGCCCCTACGAAGGCCTCGACCACGCGGGCCAGTTGCAGGGCGACCCGGACGCCCTCCTCGACACGATCGTGGACGGCCACCTCGCGGGATGGCAGCTCGCCGTCCACGCGATCGGCGACCGCGCCGCCGACCTCGCCCTGGACGCCCTCGAACGCGCCCAGCGCCTGCGGCCCCGCCCCGGCGCCCGGCACCGCATCGAACACGCGGGACTGATCCGTCCCGACCAGCTCCCGCGCTTCGCACGGCTCGGCCTCAGCGCGGTCGTCCAGCCCAACTTCCTGCGCTGCTTCGGCGACGACTACGCGGCGATCATGGGCGAGGAGCGCGCCCCCTGGCTCTACCGGGGCCGGGGATTCCTGGACCACGGCATCCCCCTCGTCGGCAGCTCCGACCGCCCCGTCACGGACGGCTCCCCGCTGCGCGCCATCCAGTTCATGGTCGAACGGGCCACGGAGTCGGGCCGGACGGTCGGCCCGCACGAGGGCATCACCGTCGACGAGGCCCTGCGCGCCTACACGACCGCGGGCGCCTTCGCCTGCCACTGGGAGGACCGGGTGGGCAGCCTCACGCCGGGCAAGCTCGCCGACCTGGTCGTGCTCGGCGACGACCCGAGGACGGTCGGCCCCGCACGCATCGGGGACATCGAGGTGGTGGCGACGTACGTCGACGGCGAGGCCCGCACCTCGGCCCACGCCCCGGCCCCCGACCGGGTCACGAGCTCGTGAGCACGACCAACTGCTGGGTCGCCCGGGTCATCGCGACATAGCGGTCCACCGCTCCTTCGATGCCCTCGCCGTACGTCTGCGGGTCGACGAGCACGATCAGGTCGAACTCCAGGCCCTTCGACAGCTCGGGCGTCAGGGCCCGGACGCGCGGCACGTCGTGGGCCCTCTCCCGGAACTTCTCCTGGAACGCGGGCCCGCCGATGACGCAGGCGACCCCCTCGTCGTGCGCGGCGAGCCAGGTGTCCAGGACCCGGTCCAGGTCCGTGAGCGGCCCGTGGACGACGGGGACGCCGCTGCTGCGCACGGACGTCGGCACGTTGGCGTCGGGAATCGCGGCCCGGATGACCGGCTCGGCCTCGGCCATCACCTCTTCCGGAGTGCGGTAGTTGATGCTCAGGGAGGCCATCGTGATCCGGTCGATCCCCGCCCGCTCCAGGCGCTCCTCCCACGACTCGGTGAACCCGTGCCGTGCCTGGGCCCGGTCGCCGACGATCGTGAAGCTCCGGGACGGGCAGCGCAGCAGCAGCATCTGCCACTCGGCGTCGGTCAGCTCCTGGGCCTCGTCCACGACGACGTGCACGAACGGGCCCGCGAGCCGGTCCGGGGTCGCGGTGGGCAGCGCGCTCTCGTCGATCAGGGTGTCCTGGAGGTCCTTGCCGCGCAGCATCCGCACCGCGCCCTCGCTGTCGTCGCCGGCCGAGGAGAAGTCGGCGGCCGAGAGGATGTCGTCGATGACGTGGGACATGCGCTCGCGCTCGGCGGCCACGGCGACGGCCTGGCGGCGCTTGAGGCGGGCCGCTTCCGGGTCGCCGAGCCGCTGCCGCGCCGCGTCCAGGAGCGGCAGGTCGGAGAGCGTCCAGGCCTGGGGGGCGTCCTTGCGTCCCAGCTTCGCCACCTCGTCGCGGTCGAGCCACGGGGCGCACATCCGCAGGTAGGCGGGGACCGTCCACAGGTCGGAGACCAGATCGGCGGCCTCGAGGAGCGGCCAGGCGCGGTGCAGGGCCGTGACCAGTTCGCGGTCCTGGCGCAGCGAGCGCAGGAACATCTCCGGGGAGACGCCGTCCTCCTCCTCGTCCATGCCCTGCTTGTCCATGAGGATCGACGCCAGCTCCTCCCAGATCTGCTCGCGCGCCTCGTTGTGCGGGGTGCCCGGGTCCGGCGCGCGGAACGCCTCCGCCCAGTCGTCCGCGCCCACCCAGACGTCGGACCAGGCCGTCGAGGCCGACAGGCCATCGGTGGGCGGTTCCTCGTAGAACCTGACGGCCTTCTCGATCGCCTTCACCATGTCGGCGGACGACTTCAGCCGGGCAACGTCCGGGTCGCTCTCGGGCACGGCGGCGGCGCCCTCGGCGACCAGGTCCCGCAGGGTGCAGGTCTGCACGCCGTCCTCGCCGAGGCTGGGCAGGACGTCGGCGACGTAACCCAGGTACGGCTCGTGCGGGCCGACGAAGAGCACGCCGCCGCGGCGGTGCTTGCCGAGGCGCGGGTCGGAGTAGAGCAGATAAGCGGAGCGGTGCAGGGCGACGACGGTCTTGCCCGTGCCGGGCCCGCCGTCGACGACGAGGGCGCCGCGCGAGCCGGCGCGGATGATGGCGTCCTGGTCGGCCTGGATGGTGCCGAGGACGTCGCGCATCCGGGCCGACCGGTTGGTGCCCAGGCTGGCGATGAAGGCGGACTGGTCGTCGAGCGCGGCGCGGCGTTCGAGGCCGTCGGCGGTGAACACCTCGTCCCAGTAGTCGCTGATCCGGCCGCCGGTCCAGCGGTACCTGCGGCGGCTCGACAGCCCCATCGGGTTGGCGTGGGTCGCGGCGAAGAACGGCTCGGCGGCGGGGGAGCGCCAGTCGACGAGCAGCCTGCGGCCCTCGCTGTCGGTGAGGCCGAGCCGTCCGATGTACACGGGCTCGGGCTCGTCCGCGACGACGACGTGGCCCAGGCACAGGTCGAGTCCGAAGCGGCGCAGGGCGCGCAGTCTGCCGCTGATCCGGTGGATCTCCGCGTCCCGGTCCATCGCCTCGCGGCCGATGCCGCCGGGCGCCCTGCGCACCTCGTCGAGGCGGCCGGAGAGCTCGGTGATCGTCTGGTCGAGGCACTCCGCGATGGCTGCGAAGTGCTGGTCGTCGCGCGCGATCAGCGCCGGTTCCGCCTTCTGCGAGAGGGTGTCGGGAAGGTCGAACGCACTGCCGGTCAGAGGGTCCAGGTGAACCGACAAAAGCTCATGCACTTCGTGAATCTCCGATTTCCGCAGGTTCTGGCTCAGGCCAGTGATTGTGCGGTACGAGCGGGGCCTTGCCGCAAGCCCCCCACTGCGCTATAAGTTGAGAGTGGCAAGAGGTGGGATTCCCCTCTTGCCTTTCTGTTTGCCCCCTGCTCCGCCCCCCTGGCCCGTGGTGACCCCGGTGCGCCGTGGGTGGGCGTCCCGAGCGTCTCGCGATCGTCCCGGCCGTCGGGCACCCCAATTGGACGCGATACTTAGGTAAGGCTAGCCTTATCGAGCTTGTCTCCTTGGTGTGTCACGTGAGGTGTCACGGCTTGACGCGTCACGGCGACGAGCCGTTCTCGATCGTGGAACCGAGGAAGGTCAAGCCTTGATCACGGCTACGCCGCGCCCTGCCCCGCTGCCGCACGTGCTCTCCGTGCGGACGCCCTCCGTGCGGACTCCCTCCGTACGCGCCGCCCGCGAGGAGGACGCCCGCGCACTCGTCGCCCTGTCCGAACCCTTCGTGCGCACGGGCGCGCTGCGTGAGCGGCCCGCCTCGCTGTACGCGGCCCAAGCGGACGACTTCCTCGTGGCGGACACCCCCGGCGGCCCTCTGGAGGGCTGCGTCGGACTGCGCGTGCATCCGGCCGACCCGGGGGAGGGGCGCGGGGCCGCGGGAGTGCTCTACAACTTCTGTGTGGCCGGGCACCGGCAGGGCCGCGGGGTGGGCGGCGGCCTCTTGCGCGCCGTGCTCGCCGTGGCGCGCGCCCGGTCCCTCGGCGCCTTGTTCACGGCGACGACCGGCGGTGGGGACCTGTTCCTGCGCCACGGGTTCGTGCCCGCGAGCGCGCGCCTGGCGCCGCCGGCCTGGGCCCAGTCCCTGGACCCCCGCCGCAACGCGCAGATCCTGTCGATGGGCCTGTGACGCGTCGCGGGCCCGGGGGGGGGGGGGGGGGGGGGAGGGGGGGGGGGGGGGGGGGGGGGAGGTCGATCTTGGTTGTGGTTGTGAGGGGGTG
>NZ_JBVIXD010000019.1:60097-77427 GCF_055593965.1 Streptomyces sp. NPDC040622
TAGGCCCGCGTGCCCCGACCCGACGCCTGCTACGGTCTTCCCCTACTCCCTCCCCCCCCCCCCCTCCCCCCCTCCCCCCCCCCCCCCCCCCCCCTCCCCCCCCCCCCCCCCCCCCCCCCTTTCCCCCGGGGCGGGCGGGCCGTCAGACGGCGCACTCGTCGTGGTCCGGGCTGTGGTCGGGAACCGCGGCAACGGCGTCGCCGCCGTCACGCACCACGGTGGTACCGGGGCTCTTCTCACTGAGGAGGCCGTTCAGGACCGCGTGCGGGACCCGGCCGTCGAGCACGTGCGCCCGGCGCACCCCGCCGCGGACGGCCTGCAGACAGCCCTCCATCTTCGGCAGCATCCCGCTCGCCAGACCCGGCAGCAGCTCGTCCAGCGCGTCGGCCGTCAGGTGTTCGATCACCTCGGTGCTGTGCGGCCAGTCCGCGTACAGCCCCGCCACGTCGGTGAGCATCACCAGGCGTTCGGCGTCCAGGGCCACGGCGAGGGCCGACGCCGCGAGGTCGGCGTTGACGTTGTAGACCTCGCCCTCCTCGCCGCGCGCGACGGGGGAGACCACCGGGATGTGGCCCTGCTCCAGGAGCGCGCGCACCATGCCCGGGTTCACGTCCACGACCTCGCCGACGAGGCCGATGTCCACCGGACGGCCGTCCACCCAGGCCGGCCGCCGCACGGCCGTCATCGTGTGTGCGTCCTCGCCGGTCATCCCCACGGCGTAGGGACCGTGGGCGTTGATGTGGCCGACCAGCTCCCGTTGGACCCGGCCGGTGAGCACCATGCGTACGACGTCCATCGTCTCCGGAGTGGTCACCCGCAGGCCCGCCTCGAAGCGGCTCTCCAGGGCGAGGCGGTCGAGCATCGCGCTGATCTGCGGTCCGCCGCCGTGCACGACGACCGGGCGCAGGCCCGCGTGCCAGAGCTCCACGACGTCCCGGGCGAAGGTCCGTTGCAGGTTCTCGTCCACCATCGCGTTGCCGCCGAACTTGACGACGACCACGCTGCCCCGCGGATCCGCGGAGCGCAGGAGTTCCCCGACGGACGGATCCGCTTCCGCGCCCTCGCTGACGACCGTGCTCATGTCTGTCCCTGCTCCGTTCATGAGCTGTACGCGCTGTTCTCGTGGACGTACGCGGCGGTGAGGTCGTTCGTCCAGATCGTGGCCGTCGCGTCGCCGCAGCGCAGGTCGACGACGACCGTCACGTGACGGCCCGAAAGGTCCACCGTGTCCCTGGGCTCTCCGGCCGCGCCGTCCCTGCACACCCGTACGCCGTTGATCACCACGTCCAGGCGCTCGGGATCGAAGGCGGCGGAGGTCGTGCCGATCGCCGAGAGCACCCGGCCCCAGTTCGGATCCTCGCCGTGCAGGGCGCACTTGAGGAGGTTGTTCCTGGCCACCGACCGGCCCACCTCCACCGCGTCCCGCTCCGAGGCCGCGCCGACGACGCGCACCTCGATCTCCTTCGACGCGCCCTCCGCGTCCGCGATCAGCCGGTGCGCGAGGTCGAGACACACGGCGTGCACGGCCGCCGCGAACACGGCAGGCTCCGGGCGCACCCCGCTGGCGCCGGAGGCGAGCAGGAGCACGGTGTCGTTGGTGGACATGCAGCCGTCCGAGTCCACCCGGTCGAACGTGGTGCGCACCGCTTCCCGCAGCACGGAGTCGAGTTCGGGCGCGCTCACGTCGGCGTCCGTGGTGAGGACGACCAGCATGGTCGCGAGGCCGGGCGCGAGCATGCCCGCGCCCTTCGCCATGCCGCCGACGCTCCAGCCGGGACCGGCCGCCACCGCCGTCTTGTGCACCGAGTCGGTCGTCTTGATCGCGACGGCCGCGGACTCGCCGCCGTCGTCCGACAGCTGTGCGGCGGCGTCGTCGATGCCCGCCGTCACCTGCTCCATGGGCAGCCGGACGCCGATCACTCCCGTGGAGCAGACCGCGATCTCTTCGGCCCCGGCGCCGACCGCGCGGGCGGTGCGCTCGGCCATGGCCCGGGTGTCGTCCTCGCCCGCGGGGCCCGTGCAGGCGTTGGCGCCGCCCGAGTTGAGGACGACGGCGGACAGCGTGCCGTCCGACAGTGCGCGCCGGGTCCAGCGCACGGGCGCGGCCTGCACACGGTTCGATGTGAACACCCCGGCCGCCGCGGCAGACGGACCGCGGTTCACCACCAGGGCCAGGTCCGGGGCGCCGGACTCCTTGATCCCGGCGGCCACCCCGCTCGCGAGGAAGCCACGGGCAGCGGTCACGCTCACGGAGCCACTCCGTTCATGGGAAGGCCCGTCTCTTCGGGCAGGCCGAGGGCGATGTTCATGCTCTGCACCGCACCGCCCGCAGTGCCCTTGGTCAGGTTGTCGATCGCGCTGACACAGACAAGCCTGCGGGCGTCGGCGTCCACGGCCACCTGCACCTGGGCCGTGTTCGACCCGAGGATGGCGGCCGTGGACGGCCAGGCGCCCGGCGGCAGCAGGTGTACGAACGGTTCGTCGGCGTAGGCGGTCTCGTACGCGGCACGGGCGTCGTCCCGCGCGTCGCGGGCCGTCAGGCCGGGGCGCAGGCGGGCCGAACAGGTGGCGAGGATGCCCCGGGGCATGGGGGCGAGCGTCGGCGTGAAGGAGACGGTCACGCGCTCCCCCGCGACCTGCGACAGGTTCTGCGTCAGTTCCGGCGTGTGCCGGTGGCCGCCCCCGACTCCGTAGGGCGTCATCGACCCCATCACCTCGGAGCCGACCAGCTGCGGCTTGGCCACCCGGCCCGCCCCCGAGGTACCGCTCGCGGCGACGACGACGGCCTCCGGCTCCACCAACTGCGCCAGGAACGCCGGGTACAGCGCCAGCGTCACGGCCGTCGGGTAGCAGCCGGGTACGGCGATACGGTCGGTGCCCTTCAACTCGTCCCGCGCCCCGGGCAGTTCCGGCAGTCCGTAGGGCCAGGTGCCGGCGTGCGGGGAGCCGTAGAACCGTTCCCAGTCGGCCGGCTCGCGCAGCCGGAAGTCCGCCCCGCAGTCCACGACCAGGGTGCCGGGCGCCAACTGCCGTGCCAGTGCGGCGGACTGGCCGTGCGGCAGCGCGAGGAACACCACGTCATGCCCGTCCAGTACCTGCGCGGACGTCGGCTCAAGGACCCGGTCCGCGACGGCGGCCAGGTGCGGTTGCACCTCCCGAAGTCCGCGTCCCGCGCTGCTGTGCGCGGTCACCGCGCCGATCTCGATCTCCGGATGCGCCGCCAGCAGGCGGAGGATCTCCCCGCCGGCATAGCCACTGGCTCCGGCCACCGCGGCCCGTACTGTCATGGTCTCCGTCTCTCGTGGTGTCCGTGTGTCCGGTGTCCGCCGGGTGTCCGGCGCCCGCCGCCCGGGACGGGGCACGGCGTCGGCCGGCGCGCGGTCCGCGCGCTCCGTGTGAACGTCACGCGTTCTTCGGCTCCCTGTGCAGGAGCAGACCGCGCAGCAGGGCGTCCGTCGTGCAGACCATGCCGCTGCGCGCGGCCCAGCGAAGTGCCAGGGCGTGGTCCTCGGCGGAGAGGTCGGCCACCGCGTCCGCGACGACGAACGGCTGGATGTCGTGCATGAAGGCGTCCGCCGCGGTCAGCAGGACGCCGAGGTGCGCGTACACCCCGCAGACGATCAGCTGGTCGCGGCCCTTCGAACGCAGCAGCCGGCCGAGGTGACTTCTTAAGAAGGCGTTGTGGCGCACGTTCGCCACCAGATGCTCGCCCGCGCGGGGCGTGAGGGGGGTGACGATGGCGGCGGCGCCCGGTTCGTCGCCGATGCCGGGTCCCCACATGTCGGCGACGAGGCCGCGCTGTCCCGGTGCCTGACCTGCGGGCTCGGCACTGAAGACGACCGGCATGCCCAAGGTCCCCGCGAGTTCCCTGAGTGTCGCTATGTTGTCGACGAGTTCCACCACGGGGGAGCGTCCTGTCGGGAACGCTCCTACGAAGTGGTTCTGCATGTCGTGCACCAGTAGTGCGGCACGTGTCGGATCGATCCGCCAGGAAACCTGGGACCGGGGGAGGGCGGTGCGGTCCGGCATCGGGTAGGAGCCGATGGCGGGTGAGCCCACGGCGCCGATGGCGGGTATGCCCATGGGTGATTTCTCCTCCCCTGATGACGCACGCACCGCCGAGTCCGGACTGCCAAGTTGACCTTAGCTTAGCCTAACCTAATTAATGTCGGGCGAGGCTGTGGACAAGTGTTGGCGTGCCCCTGATCGGGGTTATCCACAGGGGCAACCGGAATCCCGCGATTCGCGCGAGAGTCGGCGCATGACGAATCGACGCACGACGCATCGCAGCGAAGCAGCCGGACCTGCCGACGAGCCGGTGGTCACCCTGCGCACACCGGCCGAACTGGCGGACGCCCTGCCGTACTTGCTCGGGTTCAGGCCCGAGGAGAGCATGGTGCTCATCGCCCTGCACGGCGAGCGGGGGAGGTTCGGCGGCCGCGTGCGCCTCGGCGTCCCCGAGCGCGCGGAGGACTGGCCGTGTGTCGCACAGCAGTTGGCCCAGTGCCTGGTGGGCGGGTGCGAGCGGCGGGGCGCGCGGCCCGACGGCGTCGTCGCCTTCCTCTGCCAGGAACCCGACGGCACGGAGACCGGGCGGCAGGTCGTGGAGCGCCTGCGACCGCTGGCCCAGGCGCTGCGCACGTCGTGCGGCAGCCTCGACGTCCCGGTGCTGGAGGTCGTGTGCATTTCGGCGGGCCGCTTCTGGACCTACTGCTGCCCGGACACCCGATGCTGCCCGCCGGAGGGCATCGCTCTGCTCAGGCCGGGCACGTCGGTCCTCGCCGCCGCCGCGACCTACATGGGCGTGCGGACGGACACCACGCAGCGTGAGATCCGTGGGCGCCTCACACCGTGGCAGACCGCCGCCGCGGCAGACCAGGAGCGCGCGCTCGACGCGGCAGGCCTCGACCTCGTCCCCAGGATCCTGAACGAGGAGGAGGAAGAGGTGAGCCGGGGCGTCGCCGCCGAGACGATCGACCTGGCCCGCCGGGTCATGGCACGCCTGGCCGCCGCGCCGCAGTCCCCCGACGCGCTCGACGCGGACAACGGCGACGACGAGCTGATCGCGCACGACGAGGCGGCCGCGCTGATCCTCGGCCTCCAGGTCCGGACGACCCGCGACCGTGCGGCAGAGTGGATGGAGGGCGACACGGCACCGCCCGCGCTGCGTCTCTGGAGGGCCCTCGCCCGGCGGTGCGTCGGGGCGTACACGGAATATGCGGCGGCCCCGCTGGCCCTGGCGGGCTGGGTCGCCTGGTCCCTCGGGGACCTGACGGAGGGCCAGGAGGCCCTGGACATGGCCCTGTGCGCCGACTCCCGTTACGCGTTCGCCCTCCTCCTCAACCAGGCCTGCAACGAAGGTGTGGACCCCGAGTCGATCCGCCGCTGCCTGCGCGGCGCGCGTGACGAACGCGAGGAGGGCGAGCGGGGAGCAGAGAGGGAAGAGGGAGCAGCGGTGGAAGAGGGAACGGGGGCGGAAGTGCGAACAGAAGCGGAGGCCGGAGAAGGGGTGGAGGCGAGCGAAGGGGCACGTGCGGGCGATACGGACGCCGTGCCCATCGCGGGCCCCTCCGGCTCAGCGGCTCCCCCCGAGGCGCAGGCCCCGGAAAAGGTTTCACTGCCTCGATGGCGCCGCCGCCACCTGCCGCGCTCGACGGACGACGGACCCCGCACTCCCGGGGGCGGCCGGCGCCCCTTCGGCGGCCCGCGTACGTCGGGCGGCCGGGGCGCGGGCCCGCTGAACCGACGCCGCACCATGCGCCGGGGTGCGAGGGACGACCGATGAGGACGCGGTTCCCGCGGTGGCGTGCCCGGCAGAGGGGCACACGAGCTCCGCGGTGGTGCCGACGAGCGACGCGACGGCGATCGGGGCCGGTTCGCCCGGGACGTCAGGGCCACCTGGTCGGCTTCCCGGGGCGGGGGCGTGACCCGGAGCGGGGTCGGCCCGTTCACCTGTGTGGCGGTACCCGTAGCCGGGTCGCGCCGTCGCACCTCCTCCGACCTCCCGTAGCGCAGACAACGCAGAAGAAGCTGCCCCATGTCTCTCCCCGCTCCGTCTTCCGTCTCCGACAGGGAGGGGCCCAGGCGAGCCGTGCCGGCCCGCACGCCCCTGCCCGGTGGCCCGGCCCGCGCCCCCGCTCCGGCTCCGATGCCGCGCCGCCCCGTGGAACTCCCGCCCGCGCACTCCTTGCTGATCTGCGTCGCGCTGCCCGCCCTCGCGATCTCCACGGACCAGGGGCAACTGACCGGCCGTGGACTGGAGGGCTTCTACCGCGCGGGGCGCCGGACCCTGTCCCGCTGTCAGGTGCGGGTGGCGGGGCGCGAACCGGCCGCCGTGCAGGCCCGCATGCTCTCCGCGGACCGCGCCCGGTTCGTCGCGACGCTCCGGCTGCCGACGGACGGCGGCCCCGACCCGGAAGTCGTCGTCGAGCGGATCCGCCACGCGGACGGCACGGAGCGGATCACCCTGCACAGCGCGTCCGGGCGCCCGCTGCGGCTGCCCGTCGAGGTCTCGCTCGGCACGGATCTCGCCGAGGTGGGCATGGTCGCGTCGGGCAGGCCCGGACCCGAACTGCCGGCCAGCGTGCACGCCTCCGGCATGCGCTGGTCCGCAGGACCGGCCAGTTGCCTGGTCACCGCCGACCCCGCGCCCGAGGACGCCCTGGCCTCCGCGGGGCTGCTGCGCTGGGAGGTGGACCTGCCGCCGGGGGCCTCCCGGAGCGTGGAGCTGCGGGTACGACCGGACGGTGCCGGACCGATCCGCGCTGCGGGTCACGGAGGGCTTCGCTCGGCAGCCGGGGCGCGGGCGGTCGGCGACGACCCCAGACTCCAGCCGCTTCTCGCCCGTTCCGTCGAGGACTTGCAGGCGTTGCTGCTGCGCGACCCCGAGCGCCCCACCGACCTGTTCCTCGCCGCAGGCGCACCCTGGCGCTGCGGGCTGGCGCCGGCCGAGGCGCTTGCCGCCGCCCGCATGACACTGCCGCTGGGCACCCGCATCGCCGCGGGGACCCTGCGCACGCTGGCCCGCGGTCAACTCGGCGGCCCCGGGCCGAGGTCGGGCCTGCTGCCGGGTCCGCTGCGGGACGCGGGACCGCACCTGCCGCCCGGCTGCACGGGGGCCGAGGCGACCCTGCTCTTCCCGGCACTCCTCGCGGAGGCGTGGCGCTGGGGTCTGCCGGCGCAGGAGGTCGAGGACCTGCTGCCCGCCGCGGAGCGGTGCCTGACGTGGCTGCGTACGGCGGTCGGCGACGGCGTGTTCCTGCCCGACGTGACCCCGGGCGGGCTCGCGCGCGGTGAGATCCAGGCGCACGCCCACCGGGCGGCTCTGCTCGGCGCCGACCTGCTCGACGCGCACGGCCGCGCGGACGGGGCGGGCCTGCGGCAGTGGGCGGCGCGGCTGCGGTCCGCGTACCGGGAGGAGTTCTGGGTGGAGGACCGGGCGGGCGGCAGACCGGCCGCGGCCCGCCTGCGCGACGGGCGGCCCGTGCCTCATCTCACCGGGGGAGCGGCGCACCTCCTGGACACCGGCCTGCTCGGCGCCGGCACGCTCGCGCCCGGCCTGCTCGACAAGGTCATGACCGAGCAGCTGGCCCGGCTGCTCGGCGGGCCCGCCATGGACTCCGGGTGGGGGCTGCGCGGGCTGGGTGCGAAGGAAGCCGCGTACAACCCGTTCGGGCACCGGGGCGGGGCGGTCCGGGTGCAGGAGACGGCCGTCGCCGTCACCGGACTGGCGGCTGCGGGGTACGAGAAGGAGGCGACCTCGCTGCTGCGTGGCCTGCTGTCGGCGGCCGAGGCCTTCGGGTACCGGCTTCCCGAGATGTACGCGGGGGAGCAGCGCACCGAGGGCGGGGCCCCGCTGCCGCACCCGGCAGCCTGCCGCCCGGCGGCCACCGCCGCGGCCGCCGGGGTGCACGTCCTCACGGCGCTCGCCGGGATCCGGCCCGACGCGCCCGCCGGCACGGTGACGCTGAGCCCGGTCCGCGGCGCCCCGCTGGGCGAGCTCGGACTGAGCGAGCTGAGCGTCGCAGGAGCCCCCTTCTCCGTGCGGGTGAGCCGGCTGGGCCTCGCCATGGTCGAGGAGGCGGCCGACGGGCTGCAGTTGGGGGTGTGACGCCGACGGGCCCGCAGCGGCGGCACGCAGAGGAACGGACAGGTGGTCCGGGCGGACCGGACCGGGAAGCGATGTGCGAAGGAGGTGTTTATCGTCAGGCAGACGACTATGATCGCGGCATGTCGCCCTACGACCCGTCGGCTTTCCCGCCCTTCGCAGTCACCGTCGACCTGGTCGTGTTGACCGTGCGCCGTCACGCGCTCTGCGCACTCGCCGTGCGGCGCGGTGAGCAGCCGTTCCAGGGGCGTTGGGCGCTCCCCGGCGGATTCGTACGCCAGGACGAGGACCTGTCGGCCGCGGCGGCGCGCGAGCTGATCGAGGAAACGGGCCTGTGCGCTCACGACCCCGACGCACCGGCCCAGGTCAACGGAGCGCACCTCGAACAGCTCGCCACCTACGGCGACCCCCAGCGCGATCCACGCATGCGCGTCGTCAGCGTCGCCCACCTGGCGCTCGCCCCCGACCTGCCCGCACCCCGCGCAGGCGGCGACGCGCACAGCGCGCGCTGGGCGCCGGTCGAGGCCCTGCTCAAGCAGGGAGGATACGGCCGCGAGGACGAACAGGCGGCGCCGCTCGCCTTCGACCATGCCCGGATCCTCGCGGACGGCGTGGAGCGCGCCCGCTCGAAGATCGAGTACTCGTCGCTGGCCACCGCCTTCTGCCCGCCCGAGTTCACCGTCGGCGAGCTGCGCCGGGTGTACGAGGCCGTCTGGGGCGTCGTCCTCGACCCGCGCAACTTCCACCGCAAGGTCACCGGCACCCCGGGCTTCCTCGTGCCCACCGGCGGGACGACCACCCGGCAGGGCGGCCGCCCCGCCCAGCTCTTCCGCGCGGGCGGGGCGACGCTCCTCAACCCGCCGATGCTGCGCCCCGAAGTCTGACGGCCGCGCTCGCCGTCACCTGCTGATCCGGCCGGTCGGGCCCCTCCCTGGACACCAGTGGCCCACACCCTGACCGAAAAGCCGTAAATGTCGCGTTATCTTGCTGCAGTACCCACGGGATTAGTCCGTCCCCGACCCGGCGGACGGTCCCCGGCCGCCGAACGGTCGCACATCCTGCGAGAGAAGCGATGATCCAGGCCATCGGACTGACCAGCAATCCCCGCCAGGAGCTCCCGCCCGCCGTGGACGACGTGTCCTTCGAGGCGCGGACCGGCCTCGTCACGGCGCTGCTCG
Organism: Streptomyces sp. NPDC040622; assembly: GCF_055593965.1. Taxonomy (NCBI): domain Bacteria; kingdom Bacillati; phylum Actinomycetota; class Actinomycetes; order Kitasatosporales; family Streptomycetaceae; genus Streptomyces; species Streptomyces sp. NPDC040622. The sequence goes on from NZ_JBVIXD010000019.1 coordinate 69,383, forward strand.
ACGCCGAGGCCACCGGCCCGACCACGGCGCTGCGGCTGATGCTCGAACTCCAACAGGGCCGTGGAGTCACGTACTTCAGAGGGCGTCCACTGCACCGCATCGCCCACCCCTCGCGTGAGGTGGGTGTGCTCCTCGGTGATGTCCCCGGACATCCCGCACGCTCGGTCCGCGGTCATCTGCGCATGGTGTGCGCGGCCGTCGGCGTGCCCGTACGGCGGGCCGACGACGTCCTGGAGGTCGTCGGCCTCGTCAGTCTCCGCGACCAGTGCCTCGGCGCCCTCTCCCGCGGCATGGACCGCCGCCTGGGGCTCGCCTGCGCCCTGCTCGCCGACCCGCACACCCTCGTCCTCGACGCACCGGGCGACGGCCTCTCGGCACGGGAGGGCGCGTGGCTGCACGGAATCCTGCGTGCCCACGCGAGCCACGGCGGCACGGTCCTCTTCACCACGGACGACCCCAGGGAGGCCGCACGCACCGCCGACCGCGTCGTCACCCTGGAGGCGGGGCGGCTCGTGGCCGACCAGGAGGCCGCGGACTTCGCCCGCACCAGACTCCGTCCCCGCGTCGCCGTCCGGAGCCCGCACGCCGCCCGCCTCGGCGCCCTGCTCACGAAAGAGGCGCGCGTGGGCCATCGCTCCATCGAGGTGGTCAAGGAGGACGGCAACAGGCTCTCGGTGTACGGCAGCAACTGCGCCGACGTGGGGGAGACCGCGTACCGGCACAGCATCCTCGTCCACCAACTCGCGGACGAGGTGGGCGATGCGGGGCCTGGCGCGGCGGAGCGGTGGGAGTCGTCGGGGGCCGCGGGATCTCAGGGGGCCGCACCGTCACTCGGGTCCGCAGGGGCGGGCGGTCGCGTGGCCGGTGCCGAAGCGGGCATCGGCGCCCGTCCGGTCGCCGGCCCCGCGCCGGGCCCGGCGGAAGCCTGGGCCGAGGTGTCGGCGCCCTCGGCGGCCGAAGCCTCCGACGCGGCATCCGCCTCCGAGTCCGTGCAGATCCCCGCCGAGCAGTTCGCCGAGCAGTTCGCCGACGGCTCGGCGGGGATCTGCACGGACGCCTCAGCCGAAGCCTTCGCGGACGCCACAGCCGAAGCCCTCGCGGGCCCCCCTGCTGAAGGCGCCTCCGCTGCTGACGCCCCTGCCGGTGACGTCGCCGCCGAAGGCGGGACGGAGGGGGCGCGGAGCAGCCGGCTGGTCCCGCTGGCGCCCCTCGACGCCGACGACACCGTGCCGTTCGAGGGCGGCGCTGTCGTCGGGACGGGCGCCACCCCGCGCTTCTCGGCCCCGCCCGCTCCGCAGAGCGCGCTGTCCGCCCTGCCGCCCCCCATCACCGTCCGCGCCGGCCGAAGCCCTCTTCGCCCCCTGCGCTACGAACTGCGTCGCCTGCTCGGCGTCGGCACGGGATACCTCACCCTGGCCGCCGTCCTCGCCACCTCCGCCCTGCTCTGCATCTTCCTCGCGCGGTCCGGGCACACGCCGCAGCCGCGCCTCCTCGCCGCCTGGCCCCACGAACTTCCCCTGCCGCCGGCGGCCCTTGGCGCCGGGCTGCTCGGTGCTCTCGCCTTCGGCGACGAGTTCCGCCACCCCGCCCTCGCCACCGACCGGGGGACCGTCCCGCGCCGCCTCGGGATGCTCGCCGCCAAACTCCTCGTCGCGGCCGCCACCGCCCTGCTGCTGAGCGGCCTCGTGGTGGCCTCCGACGCCGTGCTGCTCCACCTTGTGTACGGAGACGAGCTCACGAAAGTTCCCGCGGACTGGCCGTCCCTGACCGCGAGTTGGATCGCGCTGGTCACCGGCTGTTCCTGGGCCGGGGTGCTGGCGGCGGGCGTCTTCCGGTCCACGACCGCGGGTCTCGCCGCGGTGCTCGCGGTGCCGATCATCGTCGTACCGCTCGTACAGAAGGCCGTCGAGGGACCGTCTGTGCGATCGGCGGCCGGACTCCCGGGACGGCTGAGAGACCTCGCCCTGGTGCAGTGGCCGTTCGGCGCCGAGCGGTATCTGGCGGCGGGAGTGCGCATGCTCGCCCAACCCGTGGGCAGTGCGCTGATGTTGTCGCTGACCGCTCTGCTCTGCGCATATCTGTTCACGGCCACGCGCGCCAGGGTGCGCTGACGCCCGTCCGTCAGCTCCCGACGGCCTCCGTCGGGAGGCGGTGCGCAACTCCCCGGACGGCGTCCGTTTCTTTCCGATAAGGCGTCAATTGCGGAAGGGTAAGCGATCACCCTTTCGTGTGCTTTTCACCAAAGACCTCAAGGGAGTTGGGAGCAGCGCCGACAACTGATCCGTGAGTACCCTTGCGCACACCATGATGACCACCGCCCGCTCCGCCGACTCCGGTCTCGCCGGCCCGGGCGGCCTCGACCGATACCCCTATGCCGAGTCCCCGGCAGGCGAGCGCGCTGCCGCTTCCGTATGGGACGGCGCCGACCAGGACCTGGGGCGCGTGGGCCGGCGCGCCGCCGGAAGCCGCGGCCGCGGGTTGCACGGCCAACTCGTCCAGCAACTCGGCCAGATGATCGTCTCCGGTGACCTCGGCGCCGACCGCCCGCTGGTCCCCGAGGAGATCGGCCAGCGTTTCGAGGTCTCCCGGACCGTCGTCCGTGAGTCCCTGCGCGTGCTCGAGGCGAAGGGCCTCGTCAGTGCCCGGCCCAACGTGGGCACGCGCGTACGTCCCGTCAGTGACTGGAACCTGCTCGACCCGGACATCATCGAGTGGCGGGCCTTCGGGCCACAGCGCGACGACCAGCGGCGCGAACTCGGAGAGCTGCGCTGGATGATCGAGCCCCTCGCCGCCCGCCTCGCCGCCGGACACGGCCGCGAGGAGGTGCAGCAGCGTCTCGCCGACATGGTCGAGATCATGGGGCACGCGCTGGCCCAGGGCGACTCGATCACGTTCTCGCGCGCCGACGCCGAGTTCCACTCGCTGCTCATCCAGCTCGCGGGCAACCGCATGCTGGAGCACCTCTCCGGCATCGTCTCGGCCGCCCTGCAGGTCTCGGGCGGACCGGTCACCGGCTGCGACCGTCCCAGCGAGGCCTCCCTCGTGCACCACTCGCGCATCGTCGACGCCCTCGCGGCCGGCGACGGGGCGGGCGCCGAGGCCGCCATGCGGCAGCTGCTGACCGTCCACCCCGAGGTCGAGCGCGTCGTGCCCGCCCCGCGCGAGCACTGACCGCGCGGCCGGACCGACGCCGCGGCCGTGCGCGTGCTTCCCGGCAGCGCCGAGTCGTCGCGTACGTCACTCCGTACGCCGCCGACGGCTCTGCCGCCGCTCCTTGTGTCGCCGGATCGCCGCGGGCTCCTCGAGGGCCCGGCGGGGTCCGGCGACACGATCGTGGGGGGTTTCTCCACCGGGCATCCGGGGATCATTCGTGCATGCGTATAGGACGCTTCTGACCGTGTATGGATGCTTTTGAGCACTTACGGGGTGTGACTCGGGCCACGTAGATTGGGCGTAACGCTCCAAGGAACAGCGCGATGACCTAAGAGGTGATAGCCGAGGAGGGAATACAGCCGTCGTTCGCGGCGCTGTCCAGCTCCCAGGCCCCGCCCGCGCCGTCGGCCCAATCCCCAGCCGCCGGTCGTCGGCTCCGGTCCACAGTGGACGGGGCCGGAAGCCGTTTTCCAACGTTCCGAGAGGTTGTTCGTGTCGGCCAGCACATCCCGTACGCTCCCGCCGGAGATCGCCGAATCCGTCTCTGTCATGGCGCTCATCGAGCGGGGAAAGGCTGATGGGCAGATCGCCGGCGATGACGTGCGTCGTGCCTTCGAAGCTGACCAGATTCCGGCCACTCAGTGGAAGAACGTTCTGCGCAGCCTCAACCAGATCCTCGAGGAAGAGGGTGTGACGCTGATGGTCAGTGCCGCGGAGCCGAAGCGCCCCCGCAAGAGCGTCGCAGCGAAGAGCCCGGCCAAGCGCACCGCGACCAGGACGGTCGCGGCCAAGACCGCCACAGCGAAGCCCACCGCCACCGCCGCCACTGAGGCGCCGACCGCGGACGGCGTCGACGAGGACGCGCCCGCGAAGAAGGTCGCTGCCAAGAAGACGACGGCCAAGAAGGCCGTCGCGAAGAAGACCGCCGTCAAGAAGACGACGGCCAAGAAGACCACCTCCAAGAAGGATGCCGACGAGCTCCTCGACGAAGAGGCCACCGAGGAAGCACCCGCCGCCGGCAAGCCCGGTGAGGGCGAGCCCGCCGAGGAGGGTGCTCAGGGCTTCGTGCTGTCCGACGAGGACGAGGACGACGCGCCCGCCCAGCAGGTCGCCGCGGCCGGCGCCACCGCCGACCCCGTCAAGGACTACCTGAAGCAGATCGGCAAGGTCCCGCTCCTCAACGCGGAGCAGGAGGTCGAGCTCGCCAAGCGCATCGAGGCCGGTCTGTTCGCCGAGGACAAGCTGGCCAACGCCGACAAGCTCGCTCCGAAGCTCAAGCGCGAGCTGGAGATCATCGCCGAGGACGGCCGCCGCGCCAAGAACCACCTCCTGGAGGCCAACCTCCGCCTGGTGGTCTCCCTGGCCAAGCGCTACACCGGCCGCGGCATGCTCTTCCTTGACCTCATCCAGGAGGGCAACCTCGGTCTGATCCGCGCGGTCGAGAAGTTCGACTACACCAAGGGCTACAAGTTCTCCACGTACGCCACCTGGTGGATCCGTCAGGCGATCACCCGCGCCATGGCCGACCAGGCCCGCACCATCCGTATCCCGGTGCACATGGTCGAGGTCATCAACAAGCTCGCGCGCGTGCAGCGCCAGATGCTCCAGGACCTGGGCCGTGAGCCCACGCCGGAGGAGCTGGCCAAGGAACTCGACATGACCCCGGAGAAGGTCATCGAGGTCCAGAAGTACGGCCGTGAGCCGATCTCCCTCCACACCCCTCTGGGTGAGGACGGCGACAGCGAGTTCGGTGACCTCATCGAGGACTCCGAAGCGGTCGTGCCGGCCGACGCGGTCAGCTTCACGCTCCTGCAGGAGCAGCTGCACTCCGTCCTGGACACGCTGTCCGAGCGTGAGGCGGGCGTGGTCTCCATGCGCTTCGGCCTCACGGACGGCCAGCCCAAGACCCTCGACGAGATCGGCAAGGTCTACGGGGTGACGCGTGAGCGCATCCGGCAGATCGAGTCGAAGACGATGTCGAAGCTGCGTCACCCGTCGCGTTCGCAGGTCCTGCGCGACTACCTCGACTAGGCACCGGCAGTCCCGGAGCACCCCACGAAAGGCCCGAAGCCCGCAGCGCGGCTTCGGGCCTTTCGTGTGTCGCGTGTCGGGTGCGCCGTGCGCGATACTGCGTGACTCTGGGTTCGCACCATGGCAACCCAGAGTGAGGAGATCGCATGCGTCGTCCCTTCGCCCGAGCATCGACGGGGGTGCTGGCTCTGGCGGCCGCCGCCGCCGCTCTGCCGCTGGCTTCCCCGGCACCCGCGGCGGCCGACAGCGTGGTCATCGGGGGGCACCCGGTGAAGGTGTCCGAGAGTCCGTGGGTGGTGGCCGTCTCCAGCCGTGACCGATTCGGCGGTGCGCGCGCCGGGCAGTTCTGCGGCGGCGTGGTCGTCGGGCGTTCCACGGTCCTGACGGCGGCCCACTGCATGAGCAAGGACGTGCTCGGAGTGCCCCTGGACGAGGTGTCGGACCTGAAGGTCATCGCCGGCCGCGGAGACCTGCGGTCGGACGAGGGGAAAGAGGTGCCGGTACGTGACGCCCGGGTCAACCCGGAGTACGACAACTACACGAACTCCGGGGACGTGGCGGTCCTGACCCTGGCTGAGCCCCTTCCCGAGAAGTACGCGATCCCCATGGCGCCCTCGGGCGACTCCGCGTACGAAGCGGGCACGAGCGCCTCGGTGTACGGCTGGGGAGACACCTCGGGTGCGGGTGACTACGCCCGCTCGCTGCGTGCCGCGCGGGTGGAGGTGCTGGCCGACGCCGTGTGTGAGCAGGCGTACCCGGGCAGTGCCGACGGGCGCTACGTCGCCCGCACGATGCTCTGCGCCGGTGAGCCGGACGGGGGGCGGGACGCCTGTCAGGGGGACAGCGGCGGGCCGCTGGTGGCGCACGGGCGGCTCATCGGGCTCGTGTCCTGGGGGAGCGGCTGCGGGCGCCCGGGGAGCCCGGGTGTCTACACGCGGATCTCGGAGGTGGCCGGGCTGGCGCGCGGCGACGGCTGAGGTGGCTGTCCACCCCGGGCCGACCCTGCGAACGGCTCAGGAGAGCCTCCAGGGGCCTTGAGAGGCCCTGTGACGAGAGCGAGCGGCGGTCCCTGCCTTGTTGGCAGGGGCCGCCGCCCGTTCACCGGCCTGGTGCGCCGGAGCTGGCTCGTCGTGGGTGCGAGGTGTCAGCGTTCCTCTTCGGTGGCGCTCTCGGGAACGGCGGTCAGTCGCTCCGTCTCATCCTGTATCTCAGCGGCGATCTTCTTGAGTTCCGGCTCGAACTTGCGGCCGTGGTGGGCGCAGAAGAGCAGTTCACCGCCGCTCAACAGGACGACGCGCAGGTATGCCTGGGCGCCGCAGCGGTCGCAGCGATCAGCGGCCGTCAGGGGGCTCGCGGGGGTCAGAACAGTAGTCACGTCGCCTCTTCTCTAGCTCGACGAGCTGTCGTACCAGGGTCAACATCCAACCAGGCCGAAAACGTTCCCGCTCGTGGCTTTTCCTCGAAGTTTCTTTTGAGGAGGTTGTCCGTTGCCGGTTGGCGGCGAATGTGCCGTATTGCGTCTCTTACGTGTCTTACGGTTTCGCGCTGTCTGTCAGGTCGGATCCTCACCGGCTGGCTTGCCGGTTGTTCATGAGGACGTGCCCGGAGCCTAAATGGTTCATGCCTGGAAGGGAACGTGACGTGCGCTTCACTCCAACGAGGGATCGAACATGTATGCGAGTCTGGACTAGTCTGAGTTGAGACGAGGGTGGCGTTACAACGGCTCTACCAGGCCTCGGTACCCTCTCACCGGTAACCGAAGCCGCGTCCTTACCCCAAAGGACCCCCCTTGAAATTCAGCGAGGAGCGAACCGCGTGACCGCCGAGACGTCCGTGCCGTCCACAGCATTGCTGACCGGAGCAGACCGGGACGGTTCCAACTACACCGCGCGGCACCTGCTCGTCCTGGAGGGACTCGAGGCCGTCCGCAAGCGTCCGGGCATGTACATCGGGTCGACGGACAGTCGAGGCCTGATGCACTGCCTCTGGGAGATCATCGACAACTCCGTCGACGAGGCCCTGGGCGGGTACTGCGACCACATCGAGGTCATCCTCCATGACGACGCGTCCGTGGAGGTCCGGGACAACGGCCGCGGCATCCCGGTCGACGTGGAGCCCAAGACCGGCCTCTCCGGTGTCGAGGTCGTCATGACGAAGCTGCACGCGGGCGGAAAGTTCGGCGGTGGCTCGTACGCGGCCTCCGGCGGTCTGCACGGCGTCGGCGCCTCCGTGGTGAACGCGCTCTCCGCGCGCCTCGACGTCGAGGTGGACCGCGCCGGACACACCCACGCCATCAGCTTCCGCCGCGGTGTCCCCGGCGCCTTCGCCAAGCCGGGACCCGACGCGGCCTTCGACTCGTCGGCCACGCTGAGCAAGGTCAAGAAGATCCCCAAGGCTCGTACGGGTACGCGGGTGCGGTACTGGGCGGATCGGCAGATCTTCCTGAAGGACGCGAAGCTGTCGTTGGAGAATCTGCATCAGCGGGCGCGGCAGACGGCGTTTTTGGTGCCGGGGCTGACGCTGGTGGTGCGTGATGAGTTCGGTCTGGGTGAGGGTGGGTCGAAGGGGGAGGAGTCTTTCCGCTTCGACGGTGGGATCAGTGAGTTCTGTGAGTATCTGGCGCAGGACAAGGCGGTCTGTGATGTGCTGCGGTTTTCCGGGCAGGGCACCTTCAAGGAGACGGTGCCGGTGCTGGATGAGCACGGGCAGATGACGCCCACGGAGGTGACCCGTGAGCTGGGTGTGGATGTGGCGTTGCGCTGGGGTACCGGGTATGAGACGACGTTGCGGTCGTTCGTCAACATCATTGCCACTCCCAAGGGCGGCACCCATGTGAGTGGTTTCGAGCGGTCGCTGGCCAG
>NZ_JBVIXD010000020.1:0-48962 GCF_055593965.1 Streptomyces sp. NPDC040622
CGTCCGCGAAATCGTGCAGGTTCTTGGCCAGATTGCGCACCCGGTGCGGATCACCCGGCGTCGGATCCTTCTCCAGGTCAAGGACATGCCAGTCCCGTGGTCGATGTCCCGCCATGCCGCATCCCCCGTCGTACACGCCACACGAACAACTACGTGCTCGCATGAAAGTACAAGGCGCGGCGGTCTACGCAAAGCTCGGCTGCCCGTGGCTCCCGACCTGCGGGAAGCGGTGAGCGGGTCCCGCGGTGCCGGGAGGGGGCGCTGGGTCAGCTCAGCGCGGCGGCGGCGATGCGCTCCGCCACCCGGTTCGCGTCCTTCCCCTTGGCGTCGGTCGCGTTGACCGAGTAGACGAGGGTGCGGGAGCCGTCGTCGGTGGACGCGATCATGTTCGTGTAGCCGTAGCGAGAGCCGGTTTTGAGCCATATCTCCCGGTCGCCCACCTTCACGTGCTGCAGCCCCAGCCCGAAGGTGGCCTCGGGGACGTCCGGTGCGAGGCGGGGCAGCGTGAGCATCTCCTTCAGCTGCCGCTCGGGCACGACCTCCGCGGCGAACAGCGCCCGGGTGAACCTCTCCAGGTCGGCCGTGGAGGAGATCATGTCGCCCGCCGCGAAACGGTCGTACTGGTTCCACTCGGTGACGTCGACGAGCCGCGTACCGCCGTCCGCCTGCTCAACCTTCTGGTAGCCGCGGTTGTGCGGCCCGCGGATGCGGAGGCCGGTGCCGGGGAAGTACGTGTCGCGCATGTGCAGCGGCTCGAAGATCCGCCGGGCGGCCTGGTGGGCGTACGAGTCCCCGGTGACCTTCTCGATCAGCAGGCCGAGCACGGTGTAGCCGATGTTCCCGTAGTGCTGCTCGTCGCCCGGGTCGTGCGCGGGTCCCTTGGCGATGGCGGAGGCGAGGACCTTCCGCGGGTCCAACGTGTCGTAACGGTGGGCCAGTTCGTCGTCGAATCCGTCGCCGGGCCGCAGGCCGCTCGTGTAGTTGAGCAGGCTGCGTACGGGGATGTCCTTGAACTCGTCCGTGAACAGGCCCGGCATGTACCGCTGCACGGCCCTGTCGAGGTCGACCGTGCCCTCCGCGGCCAGCTGCAGCACCACGGCCGCCGTCACGATCTTGGTCGTGGACCCGGCACGGAAACGGCCGTGCGGATCGGCCTTGCGGTGCGTGACCAGGTCGTGCACGCCGGAGCTCCCGCGCCAGGTCCCGTCCGTGCCGCCGACGCGGACCAGGGCCGCCGTCGCGTCGGCGTCCGGCAGGCCCTTGATCGCGTCGCGCAGGGCGCCGGCGTTGGGCGCGGTGTGCGCAGCGGGCACCGGCCGGGTGTGGGCGGCGGGGGCGTGCGCGAGGGCGGGGGCGGCCGCGGCGCCGGTCAGGCCGAGGACGAGGGCGGCGGCGAGAGCGGCACGGGCGGGGACCTTCACGGTGACTCCTGGGGTGACTTCGGCGGGCACGGCTGCGGGCGCTGCTGCGGTGCGGTGCGCTGCTGTGTGCGGCGTCGCGGTGCCGCGTGCAGGGGGTGGTGCTGTGCGGTGCGCTCTCATCCTGGGGATCACGTGGGGCGGGGCGGATCGTCAGTGGGGAGGGCACGGCCCCGGGAAGCCGTCGGGGTCGGCGGGCGTTGGGGGGAGGGATGGTGGCAGGGGTGTCCCCTAGGGGGCCGAGCACTGTCTCGCCCCTGCCAGGGACCCGGCAACGTCTGTCCGAACGCCGTCAGTTCGTACGCCGTCAGTTCGTACGCGGCGCGCGGCGGCGACCCGGCGTACGTCCCCCGGGTCACCGGCCCGCAGGGGCGGCCTGGGCCGCGTCCCGCTCGCGGCGGGCGGCCCGGACCGGGCGGGCCTGCTGGAGTCGGCGGCGCTGCTGACCGGCCCGAGGGTGGGGGAGGGGTGGACGCCAAGGCCGTGCCGCCGCCCCTGATGTGACCCGGCCCGACCTGGTTCCACGCGGTCGGGCCTGCCTCAGGCGGGACCGCGCAGGGTGTGCAGGACGTCGATGCGGTTCGTGGTGATCGAGTCGACGCCCGCGTCGAGCAGGCGGCGCATCGAGCGGCGGGTGTCCGGGGTCCAGGCCGAGACGAGGAAGCCCTCGCGGTGCACCTGGAAGGCGAGTTCCCGGTCGACCAGGGCGAAGCGGTAGTTGAGCCAGCGCGGCTTGACCGCGTCCAGCAGGACGGGCCGGGGCGGGGCCAGGGTCGTCCAGGTCAGCGCGATCTCCGCGGCCGGATCGGCCTCGCGCACGGCCAGCATCGTCCGCCCGCCCGCGCAGTAGTAGACGCGCTCCGCCGCACCGCACTCCGCGACGACCCCGACGACCGTGCGCACGGCCTCGAACGTCGCACCCGGCAGGTCGATCATGACCCGGTGCCCCTCCGTCGCCCGCAGGGCCTCGGCCAGCGTCGGCACGCCGCCCTCGGTGAGACCTACGACCTCGGCCGCGGACAGGGCGGCGAGCGGACGTTCGTACCCCCACAGCCGCTTGAGCGTCTCGTCGTGCAGCAGCACGGGCACGCCGTCGCGGCTCAGGCGGACGTCGACCTCCACCGCGTCCGCGCCCCGTTCGAGTGCGGAGCGCAGGGACGGGATCGTGTTCTCACGGACGCGGTAGGGGTCGCCCCGGTGGGCCACAGCAGTCACGGTGTGCATGGGCCCATTGTGGTGCCGGGTTACCGGGCGAGCCACGTCTCCGTGTACGTGTCGATCTCCGCGGCGATCCTGGCCTTGCCCGCCGGGTCCAGGAAGGATGCCTCGACGGCGTTCTTCGCGAGGGCCGCGATGCCGCGCTCGTCGAGGTCGAGGAGGCGCGCCGCGACCGCGTACTCGGTGTTCAGGTCGGTGCCGAACATCGGCGGGTCGTCGGAGTTGACCGTCACGGTCACCCCGGCCTCCACGAACTGCTTGATCGGGTGCTCGTCGAGGGTCCGCACCGCGCGGGTCGCGATGTTCGAGGTCGGGCAGACCTCCAGCGGGATGCGGTGCTCGGCCAGGTGGGCGAGGAGCTTCGGGTCGCGCGCGGCGGAGGTGCCGTGGCCGATGCGCTCGGCGCGCAGATCGACGAGGGCGTCCCAGATCGTCTCGGGCCCCGTGGTCTCGCCCGCGTGCGGGACCGAGTGCAGGCCCGCGGCGATGGCCCGGTCGAAGTAGGGCTTGAACTGGGGCCGGGGCACGCCGATCTCCGGCCCGCCGAGGCCGAAGGAGACGAGGCCCTCGGGGCGCAGCTTGTCGGTGGTGGCGAGCCGGACGGTCTCCTCGGCCGACACGAGCCCCGCCTCGCCCGGGATGTCGAAGCACCAGCGCAGCACGGTGCCGAACTCGTCCTCGGCGGTCCGCCGGGCGTCCTCGATGGCGTCCATGAAGGCACGGTCGTCGATGCCGCGGCTGACGGAGGAGTACGGGGTGATGGTCAGCTCCGCGTAGCGGACGTTCTGCCGCGCCATGTCGCGGGCCACCTCGTACGTGAGGAGGCGGACGTCGTCCGGGGTGCGGATCAGGTCCACGACGGAGAGGTACACCTGGACGAAGTGCGCGAAGTCCGTGAACGTGAAGTAGTCGGCGAGCGCCTCGGGGTCGGTCGGCACCGCGGAGTCGGGGTGCCGCGCGGCCAGCTCGGAGACGATGCGCGGGGAGGCCGAGCCGACGTGATGCACGTGCAGTTCCGCCTTGGGCAGCCCGGCGATGAAGGCGTGCGGGTCGCCGGCGAGCGGGGTGCCGGGTTTCGCGGCTGCGGCTTCCGCAGTGGTTTCCACCGCGGCTCCCGCTGCGGTTTCGGCGGTGGCTGACACGTCTACGGGCTGCTGCTCGGTCACGGTTTCCTCCCCAGGAACGGGCTTGATCGGCTGATCGGTGGGTCGGGGATCATCGTAGGCGGCGGTCGGCGCGGGGAAAGCGGGGGCCGTAGCATGACGGAACGTACGAAAGAGGTGACCCGTCATGTCCGCGAAGTCCGGGAAGTCCCAGGGGGCCGAGGAGTTTGAGGAGCCCTCGGAGTCCGAGGGCGGCGCTGCACCCGGAGAGGGTGGCGCGGGGGCGGAGCTGTCTGCCGCGAGGGTGCCTCGGGAGGCGCGGGACGAAGAGCGGGACCCTTGGGCGGCGCCTGTGGAGGATGCGGGGGCGCGGGGTGCGGACGGTCCTGGCGGGGCTGCTGGTGCCGGACGTCCCGCAGGGCCCGGTGGTCCTGGCGCGCAGGGTGGCCCGCCGTCGGTTCACGACCAGTGGACGGTGACGTCGATGCCGAGGGCCGGGCCGCCTCCGCCCCCTTACGCGGGGGGCGGCAACCCCTTCGCGGCGCCCGGGGAACCGGTGCCGCCGCCTCCCGTCTCACCGGAGGGGCCGGGCCAGGCGCCGTACGGGTACCCGGGGCCCGGCGGTTTTCCGGGGTACGAGGGTTACCCGGGGTACGCGGGGCAGGCGGGGCCCGCAGGCCACCAGGGTCATCCCGGATACCCGGGGTATCCCGGCTATCCGGGGTTCCAGGGCGGCCCCGGGGGCCCGGGGTACGGCTGGCCCGCGATGCCGATGGCGCCGGCGAACGGCATGGGCGTGGCCGGACTCGTCCTCGGCATCATCGCGGCGGTCGGCTTCTGCCTGTGGCCCCTCGCGATCGTCCTCGGCATCCTCGCGGTGATCTTCGGCGCGGTGGGGCGGGGGAGGGCGCGGCGAGGCCAGGCGACGAACGGCGGCCAGGCCCTGGCGGGCATCATCTGCGGGGCGGCGGGGATCGTCCTGGCGGTGGCCCTGATGGTGATCCTGCTCGTGGTGCCGGACGAGGAGACGGACGCGGGCTCGTCGCCGGACGACCCGGGCTTCTCCACGACGTTGGCTGTAGGGGAGTAGGGAGCGGCTGACGTCGCGCTCCGCCTCCTGTGACCTTCTGGCGGGAAGGCTCCCTTCGCCCTGTTCGCTGCGACACTGGGTCCATGCTGGGCCAAGGCTGGCAATCGCAGTGGGAGCGGGTAGGGCGTCGGCTCCAGGACGTGCGGGCGGTATACGCGGGTGCGCTGGGAGGCACCGACGTGGCGGTCGACACGGTTCTGTCGTTCTTCGAGACGGTGCACCACCTCAAGGACTGGCTCAGGAACGATCCGACGAGCGGGGTGCTCGACTCCCATGTGCACAAACTGATGGATGACAGTCTGGATCTCCGCCTCTGCGCAGATGTCGCCAACGGCTCGAAGCACCTCACACCGACGCGCTCGCAGACGGGCGACCCCTCCACAGCGATCACGCGGAACGACGCCGCCGTCCTCGTCGGCACCGGAATCTCTGCGCACCGCTTCTACGTCGCGTCCGGCGGCACGGAGTACGACGTTTTGGGGATAGCCGAGGACGCCTTCGACGAATGGAGCAGGTTCCTGTCCAGGCGCGGGCTGACCTAGGGGTGCGACCTTCTCCCGTATGCGGACGGGAGGGGGCACACGTCATGCCCGGCCCGGTGCTGTGATCACCGGCCAGAGCCCTTGCCGCCAAACCTCACCTCACTCTTGCCCCGCCCCATACCCTGACGGTGACGAGCTGTGCAGAGAGGGGCGAGACCGTGTCGACCGATGCTTCCCCGGACCCGTACCGTGACCCCGTCGCGTTCGGTCAGAGAATGCAGATCCTGCGTCAACGACGTGGTCTCACCCGCGTCCAGCTCGGCGGGCTGATCGGTCAGCAAGAGGACTGGGTGAGGAAGGTGGAGCGCGGTCGGCTGAAGACGCCCGGGCTGCACATGATCCTCCGTATCGCCGAAGTGCTGCGCGTCCGGTTCCTCTCCGAACTCACCGGAGATCTGGGCGTACACATCCCCTTGTTCGTCGGTCCGGGCCATCCGCGACTTGCCGCGGTCAGGTCCGCGGTGGACGTCTTCCCTCTCGTCACCACCCAGGAGGCACCACCGGCCGAGCACTTGGCCGCGCGCCTCGCCCACGCCTGGAAGGCGCGCCATTCCGCGCCCCACCACAGGGAGGTCGTGGGTGCCCTGCTGCCTGAGCTGATCCGGGACGCCCAACTGGCCGTCCGGCAGACCGATTCGGCCGCCGCGCGGCGGCGGGCGCAGGCGCTGCTCGCCGAGGTCTATTCCCTCGCCCAGTTCTTCATCGCCTACCAGCCCGATGCCGCCTTGCTGTGGCGCGTCGCCGAGCGGGGGCTGATCGCGGCGCAAGAGTCCGAGGACCCGCACGCGCTGGGCGTCGCCGCCTGGCTAGCTGCCCAGGCGCACCGCGACTCGGGCCCGAACCACTACGATGCTGCCGACGCCGTGAACCTGGCGACGCTGAGATATCTGGAGCGGCTGCTGCCGGACGCGGGCGACGATGTCCTCGCCGTGGCGGGGGCGTTGACGTTCGAGGCCGGGTACACAGCTGCCCGACGCGGCGAGACGGGCACCGCTTGGCGATTCTGGGATCAGGCCCGCGACATGGCGACCCGGCTGCCGGCGGATTACTGCCATCCGGTCACCAGCTTCGGCCGCGGCATCATGGGCGCCCACGCGGTCACGGTCGCTGTTGAGCTGCACGCCGGCGGAGAGTCCGTCCGGCAGGCTGCCGCGGCCGACGCCCATACGATCACGTCCCGGCCCCGCCGAGCCCGCCATCGCATCGAGGAAGCGCGCGGTTACCAGCTCGACGGGCAGCCCGATGTCGCGCTGGCCACGCTCGCGCTGGCCCATGAAGCCGCACCCGAAACGATCAGGTACAACGGCTACGCCAAGCGGATCGTCCTGGAGGAAACCGAGTCGCGCTCGCCCGCCAGGCGGCAGCGCGCGTCCGAACTGGCCGTGAAGCTCGACCTGCTTGCCGCGTAGCGAGGGGGGCCTTTTTGGCCCCCCTTTCCTGCGTCCGGGCTCTTAACGTCGTGTCAGCCCTGACCACCGCTGACGACGGAGCCACCAGTGAGCACTCGGCACACACACGGAGCGGTCTTCGACTGGCTCGCGCGATCCCAGGAGGAACCGCATCAGGCACACCGCGAATGGCAGGAGCGCGGCATCGCCTTGTTGCCGCTCGGATCGCGATTCAACACGGTGCGGCTGTCGGCCCGGATCGTGCACACGGGTGTCGGCACCGACGACCTCGGCATTGTGGCCGCGACCCTCGCCGAGTCGCTCGACGGGCCCGTCATCCACAACCGGCCGAAGGATAAGTACTACGCGCTGGTCGCGAAATACCCGCCCGTGCGCTGGGGCCACCGCGTCGATGCCCCGATGCTGGGCGCCGGGCAGTTTCTCGGCGTCCCCGCCTGTGACCTCACCGGTCCGACCGGACTGTACTGGGCAGTGTCCCCGCGCGCAGCCGGTGACCTGTGCGCGCTGTCGGCCGTCGCTGCGCTCGTCGACATCGCCCGCGGCGCCCTGCAAGGGGGGTCGCTGTGAGCGCCGGCGGGACGCCCGTCGAGGAGCAGCGGGCGCAGGAGGCGTACAACGTCCTGCTCGCGCACGTCAGTGACTGCCCGGTCTGCGGGACCGAGGCAGGCTGTGTGGAGGGCGGTCGGATCCGGCGTGCGGTGCGGGCGGCCCGAGCGGCGCTACAGCACCCCGCAGATGTCGGTGCACCGGCGCCTGGGGAGGGCTCGTGACGGGGCCGCCGGGCGGGGGCGGGGCTCCTGGGCCGTGCACGTCGTGCGTCCTCGCCCTGCCGGCTCCCGCGGCCGGGCTCGGTGCGGGGTAGAGGGGTGGCCGGCTGGGAGTGATCCGACGCACCGGGGCGGTGCAGAGATCCGCCCAGCGTCGCAGCGCACCGCGGCGGTGCCGGGACCCGCCCTGCGTCGCAGCGCACCGCGGCGGTGAGGGTACCCCTACCCGAGGGAACCTCTACCCGAGAGAACCCTTGACCCCGGACCCCGTCACGCGCCCCCGCGCCTCCATCAACGCGAACCCCAGCAAATTCTCTCCCCGCCACCGCTCCGGATCCCCGACCCGGGGGTCGTCCGGTGCCAGGCCCACTCCCCAGACGCGGTCCAGGGGGCTTGCCTCCACCAGGACGCGGTGGCCCGTGGCCGCGAGGAAGTCCCGCAGCGACGGGGTCGACGTGAATTTGTGGATGCTGCCCCGCGCCACGATCCGGAACCGCTCGCGCGCCCATATCGCCTCGTCGAAGCCTCGTACGAGCCGTCCCGCGTTCTTCGCCTCGGCGGGGGTGCGTGCCGCGAGGGCCGCCCGCTCCGCCTCCGCGTCGTCGAAGAGACGGGCCTTGGCCGCCATCATCCAGTGCTCGGCCGTCGCGTACTCGACGCCGTCCACGGTGAAGGGCGAGGGCCACCACTGGCTGAGGCAGCTCCGGTCCAGAGAGCCGTCCCGGCGCGGGGTGTGGCCCCAGAAGTGCAGGTACTTCACCTTCTCGCCCGCGCGCACCGCGGCCAGGAGCGCCTGCGTCGAGCGGACCGAGCCGATGTCGATCTTCGTCATGCACGCGAGTCTGGCACGCACCACTGACACA
The DNA here is from genome assembly GCF_055593965.1 of Streptomyces sp. NPDC040622. NCBI lineage: Bacteria > Bacillati > Actinomycetota > Actinomycetes > Kitasatosporales > Streptomycetaceae > Streptomyces > Streptomyces sp. NPDC040622. The sequence goes on from NZ_JBVIXD010000020.1 coordinate 8,411, forward strand.
CCGTCCTGGGTTTTCCAGGACGACTCGACACCTGGTCGACAGATTCCGTCGCGTAACCAAAAGGCAACTACGGAATCACTTGTTGGACTACCACGGCTCTGCCAGGATCGGCACTCAAATCGATCTGGAGCTACGCCGACCCCCGCACGGGGAGGACGGCGGAGGAGAGCGTCATGCACAACTTCCAGGCGCGGGAACATTTCGCGGACGGCGCGCAGTACATCGCCGGGCGGTTGACCAAGGGCACGTCGGGCACCGCCCACGCGGTCGTCGATCCCGCCACGGGCGACGAGGTCTACTCGTACGAGCTCGCCGGAAGGGACGACGTCGACGCCGCCGTCGCGGCGGCTGCCGAGGCGTTCCCCGGCTGGGCGGGCGCCACCCCGGGCGAGCGGTCGGACGCCCTGCACCGCTTCGCGGGCGTGCTGTCCGAGCGTGCCGAGGAGTTCGCGCAGGCCGAGTCGTTGCAGTGCGGCAAGCCGATCAAGCTGAGCCGGGAGTTCGACGTCCCCGGGACCGTCGACAACGCCGCCTTCTTCGCGGGCGCCGCCCGGCACCTGCAGGGCCAGTCGGCCGGCGAGTACACCGGGGACCACACCTCCTACGTACGCCGTGAGGCGATCGGTGTCGTCGGGTCCATCGCGCCCTGGAACTACCCGCTCCAGATGGCCGCCTGGAAGGTCCTCCCGGCGATCGCCGCGGGCAACACCATCGTTCTGAAGCCCGCCGAGCTCACCCCCTTCACCTCGCTCCTCTTCGCGCAGGCCGCCACCGAGGCCGGCCTCCCCGACGGCGTCGTCAACATCGTCTCGGGCGCGGGCAAGGACGCCGGTGAGCACCTGGTGGGGCACCCGGACGTCGCCATGACCTCCTTCACGGGGTCCACCGGCGTCGGCAAGCGCGTCGCCGAGATCGCCACCGCCACCGTCAAGCGGCTGCACCTGGAGCTGGGCGGCAAGGCGCCCTTCGTGGTGTTCGACGACGCCGATCTCGACGCCGCCGTGCACGGCGCGGTCGCGGGCGCGCTCATCAACTCCGGGCAGGACTGCACGGCCGCCACGCGCGCGTACGTCCAACGCCCGCTGTACGAAGCCTTCGTGGCGGGTGTCGCCGATGTCATGGAGAGCGTGCGGCTCGGCGACCCGTTCGACCCGAGCACCGACATGGGGCCGCTCATCTCGCACACGCACCGCGACCGCGTCGCCGGCTTCGTCGAGAGGGCCCGCTCCTACGCGCGCGTGGTGACCGGCGGCGAGGCGCTCCAGCACCCCGGCGCGTACTACAAGCCCACCCTCGTCGCGGACGCCGCGCAGGACAGCGAGATCGTCCAGTCCGAGATCTTCGGGCCCGTGCTCGTCGTGCTGCCCTTCGACTCCGACGACGAGGGCATCCGGCTCGCCAACGACACCCCGTACGGTCTCGCCGCCTCCGCCTGGAGCCGCGACGTGTTCCGCGCCAACCGCGCGACCCGCGAGATCAAGGCCGGGTGCGTGTGGGTCAACGACCACATCCCGATCCTCAGCGAGATGCCGCACGGCGGCTACAAGGCGTCCGGCTACGGCAAGGACATGTCCGCGTACTCGTTTGAGGAGTACACACAGGTCAAGCACGTCATGTTCGACAACACCGCGGCGGTCCGCAAGGACTGGCACCGCACGATCTTCGGGGACCGATAGTCACGTAGCCACGTCGTCACAGGCCGCACGACCGGCGGCCGCCTTCCCGAAAGGGCAACCACGCGCATGGAGCAGTACGAGCCCACCTCCCTCTCCCCGGCCCAACTGGCCGCCATGCACCGCAGCCTGAGGAACGGCAGGGGCCCCCTGAGCCGCCGGTCCGTGCTGCGCGCCGGCGCGGGCGGCGCGCTCGCCACCGGCGGACTCGGGGCGCTCAGCGCCTGCGGGATCCCCGCGGCCGGCAAGAGCGAGGGAGAGGTCTCGTCCGACGACCACTCGGCCGAGGAGAAGCGGATCGCCTTCTCCAACTGGACCGAGTACATGGACGTCGACGAGAAGGACAAGAACCGGCGGCCCACCCTGGAGGCGTTCGCCAAGCGCACCGGGATCAAGGTCAAGTACACCGAGGACATCAACGACAACGTCGACTTCTTCGGGAAGATCAAGCCGCAGCTCGCGGCGGGGCAGGAAACCGGGCGCGACCTCATCTGCGTCACGGACTGGCTGGCGGCCAGGCTCATCCGCTTCGGCTGGGTCCAGAAGCTGGACCCGGCCAACCTGCCGCACGCGTACACGAACCTCTCCTCCCAGTTCAGGAACCCCGACTGGGACCCGGGCCGCGCCTACTCCTACCCCTGGACCGGCATCTCCACGGTCATCGCGTACAACAAGAAGGCGACCGGCGGGAAGAAGATCACCTCGGTGTCCGAACTGCTCGACGACCCGGAGCTGAAGGGGCGCGTCGGGTTCCTCTCCGAGATGCGCGACACCGTCGGCATGACACTCATCGACCTGGGCAAGGACCCCGGCAACTTCACCGACGACGACTTCGACGCGGCCATCGCCCGCCTCCAGAAGGCCGTCGACAAGAAGCAGATACGCCGCTTCACCGGCAACGACTACACCTCGGACCTCGACAAGGGCGACATCGCCGCGTGCCTGGGCTGGGCCGGCGACATCGTCCAACTGGGGGCCGACAACCCGGACATCGACTTCCACATCCCCGACCAGGGTTACATCACGTCCACGGACAACCTGCTGGTCCCCAACAAGGCGCGCCACAAGCGCAACGCCGAACGGCTCATCGACTACTACTACGAGCCGGAGCCGGCGGCCCGCCTCGCCGCGTACATCAACTACGTGTGCCCGGTCGAAGGAGTGCGGGACGCGCTCGCGAAGATCGACGAGGACGCCGCGTCGAATCCGCTGATCATCCCCGACAAGGAGATGAAGGAGAAGTCCCGGGCCTTCCGCTCTCTCACGCCGAAGGAAGAGACGGCCTACGAAGAGAAGTTCGCGAAGCTCACGGGGGCGTAGGCGGCTGCGCTGTCGCCGGCTCCGTCCTGCGGGCCCGTCGTGGCTTGTCGCGCAGTTCCCCGCGCCCCTTGTGCGCCCCTCGCGGGGCGCCCCCTGTTCTCCCCTCGACTTCCCCTGGACCCACCATGACCACTGCTCAAGATCACGGCGGCGATGTCCGTCTCAGCGGGATCAGCAAGACGTACGGCTCCTTCACCGCCGTGCACCCGCTCGACCTCACCGTGCCGCAGGGCTCCTTCTTCGCGCTGCTCGGCGCGTCGGGCTGCGGCAAGACCACCACGCTCCGCATGATCGCGGGCCTGGAGGAGCCCAGCTCGGGGACGGTGCGCCTCGGCGACCAGGACGTCACGGCCCTGCCGCCGTACAAGCGGCCCGTGAACACCGTCTTCCAGTCGTACGCGCTCTTCCCGCACCTGGACATCTTTGAGAACGTCGCGTTCGGCCTGCGCCGGCGCGGCATCAAGTCGGTGAAGGGCAAGGTCGGCGAGATGCTCGACCTGGTCCAGCTCGGCGAGCAGGCCCGCAAGAAGCCGCACCAGCTCTCCGGCGGCCAGCAGCAGCGCGTCGCCGTCGCCCGCGCGCTCATCAACCACCCCAAGGTGCTCCTCCTCGACGAGCCGCTCGGCGCCCTCGACCTCAAGCTGCGCCGGCAGATGCAGCTGGAGCTCAAGCGCATCCAGACCGAGGTCGGCATCACCTTCGTGCACGTCACGCACGACCAGGAGGAGGCCATGACCATGGCCGACACCGTGGCCGTGATGAACGGCGGCCGCGTCGAGCAGCTCGGCGCCCCCGCCGACCTCTACGAGAACCCGCAGACGACTTTCGTCGCCAACTTTCTCGGCACCTCGAACTTCATCGAGGCGGAGATCAGCGCGAAGAGCGGCGACGACCTGGTCCTCACGGCGGGCGACCGCAAGCTGACGCTGCCCGCGGAGCGTTGCAGCGCTCCCACCACGACCGGCGGCAAGGTCATCGTCGGCATACGCCCGGAGAAGATCTCCCTCACGCACGCCGACGACGCGGGCCTGATCCCCGAGGGCCGCAACCGGGTCACGGGCCGCATCGCCGACAGCAGCTTCATCGGCGTCTCCACGCAGTACGTCGTCGACGGGCCCCTCTGCGACTCCTTCGAGGTGTACGCGCAGAACATCGAGCGCGACGGCCGTCTCGTGCCGGGTGCCGAGGTCATCCTGCACTGGAACCCGGCGCACACCTTCGGCCTGGACGCAGCCCAGGACGTCGAGGCGGGCGTCGAGAAGGTCGAGGAGGACGCGTCCGCATGACGACCGTGACCGACGCACCACCGCCGAAGGCGCCCGCCCCCGAGGACGACGACGCCCCGCGCAAGGTCCGCAGGCGCGGCCGGCTCGTCCCCTACTGGCTGCTGCTGCCCGGCATCCTCTGGCTCGTCGTCTTCTTCGCGCTGCCGCTGGTCTACCAGGCGTCGACCTCCGTGCAGACCGGCTCCCTCGAAGAGGGCTTCAAGGTCACCTGGCACTTCGCCACCTACTGGGACGCGCTCGTCGACTACTGGCCGCAGTTCCTGCGCTCGGTGCTCTACGCGGGGGCCGCCACGGTCCTGTGCCTGCTGCTCGGCTACCCGCTCGCGTACCTGATCGCGTTCCGCGCGGGCCGCTGGCGCAACGTCATCCTCGTGCTGGTCATCGCACCGTTCTTCACCAGCTTCCTGATCCGTACGCTGGCGTGGAAGACGATCCTCGCCGACGGCGGGCCCGTGGTGGGCGCCCTCAACTCCCTGCACGTCCTGGACGTCACCAGCTGGCTGGGCGTCACCGACGGCGACCGGGTCCTCGCCACCCCCCTCGCGGTGATCTGCGGCCTCACGTACAACTTCCTGCCGTTCATGATCCTGCCGCTCTACACCTCCCTCGAGCGCATCGACGGCCGGCTGCACGAGGCGGCGGGCGACCTGTACGCCCGGCCGTCCACGACCTTCCGCAAGGTGACCTTCCCGCTCTCCATGCCGGGCGTCGTCTCCGGGACGCTGCTCACCTTCATCCCGGCGGCGGGCGACTACGTGAACGCCGACCTCCTGGGGTCCACCGACACCCGCATGGTCGGAAACGTCATCCAGACACAGTTCCTGCGCATTCTGGATTACCCGACGGCCGCGGCGCTCTCCTTCATCCTCATGGCCGCCATCCTCTTCATGGTGACCTTCTACATCCGCAAGTCAGGGACGGAGGATCTCGTCTGATGGCCGCTTTCTTCCGCTGGCTCCGACGCAATGTCATCGTCATCGCGGGCCTGCTGACGCTCGCCTATCTGCTCCTTCCCAACGTCGTCGTGACGGTGTTCTCCTTCAACAAGCCGAAGGGACGCTTCAATTACTCCTGGCAGGAGTTCTCGCTCGACGCGTGGAAGAATCCGTGCGGGGTCGCCGACATGTGCGGTTCGCTCTCGCTGAGCCTGCAGATCGCCACCTGGGCGACGATCGGCGCGACCGTGCTCGGCACGATGATCGCCTTCGCGCTCGTGCGCTACCGCTTCCGGGCGCGCGGCGCCGTGAACTCGCTGATCTTCCTGCCGATGGCGATGCCCGAGGTCGTCATGGCCGCCTCGCTGCTCACGCTCTTCCTCAACATGGGCGCGCAGCTCGGCTTCTGGACGGTCCTCATCGCCCACATCATGTTCTGCCTCAGCTTCGTGGTGACCGCCGTCAAGGCGCGCGTCATGTCGATGGACCCGCGCCTGGAACAGGCCGCGCAGGACCTTTACGCGGGTCCCGTGCAGACGTTCCTGCGCGTGACGTTGCCGATTGCCGCGCCGGGCATCGCGGCGGGCGCGCTGCTCGCCTTCGCGCTCTCCTTCGACGATTTCATCATCACGAACTTCAATGCCGGATCCACTGTGACGTTCCCCATGTTCGTCTGGGGATCCGCGCAGCGGGGTACGCCCGTTCAGATCAATGTGATCGGTACGGCGATGTTCCTCGTCGCCGTTCTCCTCGTACTCTCCGGAATGCTCATCGGCAAGCGCCGTAACAAGCAAGCGCCGTAACAAGCAAGCGCCGTAACAAACAAGCGAACTGACGCTCTTAACTTTCTTGAAGGAGTGGAAATCATGGCCCCTCGCGCCATGACCCGCTGGACCACGTCCCTCTCCGACGCCCGGCCCCTCTCGTACTGGCTGGACGACCCCGGCAGGCCCGCCCCCGAACCCGCGCTCACCGGCGACGACCGCTGCGACCTCCTGGTCGTCGGCGGCGGGTACAGCGGACTGTGGACCGCGCTCATCGCCAAGGAGCGAGACCCGGCGCGCGACGTCGTCCTCGTGGAGGGCCGCGAGGCGGGCTGGGCCGCCTCCGGCCGCAACGGCGGCTTCTGCGCCGCGTCCCTCACCCACGGCATCGCCAACGGCCTGTCCCGCTGGCCCGGCGAGATCCAGAAACTGGAGGAGCTCGGCGCCCGCAACCTCGACGAGATCGAGGCGGCCGTCAAGCGCTACTCCATCGACTGCGACTTCGAGCGCACCGGCGAGATCGACGTCGCCACCGAGCCGCACCAGCTGGCCGAACTCCGCGAGATGCACGAGGAGATGGCGGAGCACGGCCTGGCGGACGGCTCCGAGCTGCTGGACGCGGACGCCCTGCGCGGGCAGGTCGACTCGCCGACCTTCCTCGGCGGCCTCTGGGACCGCGACGGCGTCGCCATGCTGAACCCGGCGAAGCTGGCGTGGGGCCTGAAGCGGGCCTGCCTGGCCAAGGGCGTCCGCGTCCACGAGCACACACCCGCCCTCGACCTGGCCCCCTCGGGCGCGGGGATGGCGATCCGCACGCCGTACGGCAGGGTCTTCGCCGGGCAGGTCGCGCTCGCCACGAACATCTTCCCCTCGCTGGTCAAGCGGCTGCGCCCGTACACCGTCCCGGTCTACGACTACGCGCTGATGACCGAGCCGCTGACCGACGACCAGCTGGCCGCGATCGGCTGGAAGAACCGCCAGGGCCTCGGCGACAGCGCGAACCAGTTCCACTACTTCCGGCTCTCCGCCGACAACCGCATCCTGTGGGGCGGCTACGACGCGATCTACCCGTTCGGCGGGAAGGTGCGCGCCGAGTACGACGACCGGCCCGAGACGTACGCGAAGCTCGCCGGACACTTCTTCACCTGCTTCCCGCAGTTGGAGGGGGTGCGCTTCACGCACGCGTGGGGCGGCGCGATCGACACGTGCTCGCGCTTCTCGGCGTTCTTCGGCACCGCCCACAAGGGGCGCGTCGCGTACGCGGCGGGCTACACGGGCCTCGGCGTCGGGGCCACCCGGTTCGGCGCCGACGTCATGCTGGACCTGCTGTCCGGCGAGCGGACGGAGCGCACGAGCCTGGAGATGGTGCGCACGAAGCCGCTGCCGTTCCCGCCGGAGCCGTTCGCGTGGACCGGTGTCGCCCTGACCAAGTGGTCGCTGGCCCGCTCCGACGCCAACGGCGGCAAGCGGAACCTCTGGCTCAAGACGATGGACAAGCTGGGGCTCGGCTTCGACAGCTGAGCGGTCGGCCCACCGGTGAGCGGGGCGTGATCAACCGGCGCACGCCCCGCCTCCCACCTGTGCTCCCTCTCACTACCAACTGGTAGCCGAAACCCGCGTAATGCTCGGCCCTCGGCCCCCTCTCACCTGTGACGTGCACGGTTGTCCTACAGGAAAGAGGTCCCGCCATGGCTGGCACGAGTGGTTCCGGTGGCTCCGGCAATTTCGGGGGGTCCGGCGGCTCGGGAGCGAAGTCGGCTGTCGAATGGCTGGTGTCGGTGGCACCGGACCCGGATGCCTGCCGCTGGGAGTGGGAGCGCAATCCCCTGGGGGTCGCGCTGCTGCCCGCGGGCCGGCGCTGGGACGTGCTGATCCTGCCCGGCGACCTCGGCTATCCCACCCTCGACGTGCTGACGCGCTGTGTCGACCGGCCGGGGCCCGTGCTCGCCGACTTCGGTGATGAGCGCATGGGGTTCTTCGTGCCCGCGGGCACGGTCTCGCGCTGGCTCGGCACGGGCGTACGGGGCGCGGGCCACGGGACCTGGATCGTCGTGCCCTACCCGGGGCGGGCCGCGGGAGGGGTCCGGTGGCTGGTCCCGCCGGACGGTTCCGGGACGTTGACGGACCCGGCGCTGCTCGAACTCGCGATGCACGAGGCGGCCGCACAGCGGGCGCGTGAGGGCGAGGAGTGATCTGCCGGACACCTTGACAACTTCATTGGTCTGGACCAAGTTGAGCGCGACCCGCCCTCCAATCCCCCCATGCCCGGAGGCAGTTGTGGATCGTTCTTCGTTGCCCCGAACCGGTCGCGCACGCCGCGTGAGACGCGCCGCCGTGGTCGCCGCCGCGGCCTGCGCGCTCGCCGCGTCCGGCCTGCTCGCGTCCACCGACGCGACCGCGTCCCCCGATGGCCCGGCGTCCCCCGAAAGGCCGGCCGCTGCCGCACGCACGGCCGCGCCCGCCGGCCACGCCCTCGTCGGCTACCTGCACACCAGCTTCGCCAACGGCTCCGGCTACACCCGCCTGGCCGACACCCCCGACAGCTGGGACATCATCGACCTCGCCTTCGGCGAGCCGACCTCCGCGACCTCGGGAGACATCCGCTTCGGCCTGTGTCCCAAGACGGAGTGCCCGAACGTCGAGACCAAGGACGAGTTCAAGGCCGCGATCAAGGCCAAGCAGGCCGCGGGCAAGAAGGTCCTGATATCCATCGGCGGCCAGAACGGCCAGGTGCAGCTCACCACCGCCCAGGCCCGGGACAAGTTCGTCGCCTCGGTCTCCTCGATCATCGACGAGTACGGGCTCGACGGCCTGGACATCGACTTCGAGGGCCACTCGCTGTCGCTGAACGCCGACGACACCGACTTCAAGAAGCCGAAGACCCCGGTGATCGTCAACCTCATCTCCGCGGTGAAGACCCTCAAGGCCAAGTACGGAGCGGGCTTCCAGCTCACCATGGCGCCCGAGACGTTCTTCGTGCAGCTCGGATACCAGTACTACGGCACCGGAAAGTGGGGAGGCCAGGACCCGCGCGCGGGCGCCTACCTCCCGGTCATCCACGCCCTGCGCGACGACCTCACACTGCTGCACGTCCAGGACTACAACTCCGGGCCGATCATGGGCCTGGACAACCAGTACCACTCCATGGGCGGCGCGGACTTCCACATCGCGATGACCGACATGCTGCTCACCGGCTTCCCCGTGGCGGGCGACAAGAACAACGTCTTCCCAGCCCTGCCGCCCCAGAAGGTCGCCATCGGCATGCCGGCCTCCGTCAACGCGGGCAACGGCCACGTGTCGACGGGCGAGGTCAACAAGGCCCTGGACTGCCTGACCAAGCGCACGAACTGCGGCGCGTACCAGACCCACGGGACCTGGCCGGACCTGCGCGGCCTGATGACCTGGTCGATCAACTGGGACCGCTTCAACAACAGGGAGTTCTCGAAGAACTTCGACGCCTACTTCGGCTGACGCACCCCGCTTTGTCCCCTCCCGCACGGTACGGCCGCGCTACTCCTGGACCGGCCGCCGGCCGTACCGTGCGATCACCAGGGCCATCACCTGAAGCAGCATCCCGCACAGCAGCCACGACGCGACCACGTCCAGCGGCCAGTGGTAGCCCCGCCGGACGAGCCCGAAGCCGACCGCCACGTTCAGCAGGGCGCAGCCGATGACCAGTTCGCGCCGGCCGTACACGCCGCGCAGCAGGGGCAGCAGGAGCAGGACCGACGCCCCGTAGGCGACCGTGGCGGTCGCCGTGTGCCCCGAGGGGTAGAAGCCGTCGTGGCCTTGCGTGCCGGGCGGGCCCGGACGGTCGATCAGCGCCTTGAGCGGGGCGACGAGCACGGGCACCAGGGCCATGGCGACGGCGGCGGCCGTCGCGGGCAGCCACCAGCGGAACGCGCGGGAACGGTGTCCGCGCCACGCGCTGTACGCGAGGACCGCGACGAGGACCGGCACGGCGGCCGAGACGTTGCCGAGGTCGGCGAGGAATTCCGCGGCGCGGTCCGAGAGCCGGCTGCCGGTGAGCGCGCGCCCGGCCCGTTCGTCGACGCGGCGCAGCGGTCCTGCCGTGACGACCTGCCAGGTGAGGACGGCGAAGAGGAGCGCGCACAGCGAGAGGGACAGGGCCGGCCGCCGCGGGACGGTCGGCCGGCCGCCCCGCGGGGCGGTCTCGCCCTGGCGGTGGGGGACCGGGGATGCGGACATGGCCCCCAGCTTGGCACCACTGATCGCCCGCACGAGCGAGGGGGCGGCGCGCGGCGGAGGGTCCCACCGTGCGCCGTGAACCTGCGGTGTACGGCGATCTCCCGTGTCAGGGTGGCCAGTTGGGACTTCCGCGGGCAGGCGCCCGGTCCGGTCCGGCGCCCGGGCCGTCTGCGGACAGGCCGAAGGGCCAGCGCAAGGGGGGGGAGTGCGCTGGCCCTTCGGTGGCCGACCGGCCCGGCCTGTCCGAGGCGGCCCGCATGCGCGGGTCCGTCGGAGACGAGGCGGCCTTCCGGATCGGTGGCCCGCGCGCCCCGGGGGGTGTGGGGCGAGCGGCCGTCCGATCGGTGAGGAGTTCCGGAGCTCAGGGCTCCGGGTGTGTGCGCAAGGGCACGGCCAGGACGGGGCTGGGGAGGCTCCGCCGTGGTGTCGCCCACAGTCCCCTGTGGGCGGGTGTTTCTCTCAACTGCAGAAACCGTACGGCAGGTCGTCGCGGCCCGACAGCCGCAACGGCAACCCGTCATGGGGCTCGCACACCTTCTTCACACGCCCCGACGGTCACCCAAGGACACCCACCTTTGACCACCCGGGAAACGCGCACGTCAGGGGCTGTTCGGGCACGGCGAAGGCCCGTACGGATCTCCGTACGGGCCTCGCAAACCGGCACGCGCGGACGCGGCCGGATCAGACGCGGGCGAACGCGCCCTCGATGATGTCCAGGCCCTCGTTCAGGAGGTCCTCGCCGATCACCAGCGGCGGCAGGAACCGCAGGACGTTGCCGTACGTGCCACAGGTCAGCACGAGCAGGCCCTCCGCGTGGCAGGCCTTGGCCAGGGCGGCGGTCGCCTCGGCGTGCGGCTCCTTGGTCGTGCGGTCCTTGACCAGCTCGATGGCGATCATCGCGCCGCGGCCGCGGATGTCGCCGATGATGTCGAACTTCTCGGCCATGGCGGAGAGGCGGGTCTTCATGACGGACTCGATGTTCTTCGCCCGGGCGTTGAGGTCGAGCTCCTTCATGGTCTCGATGGCGCCGAGCGCGCCGGCGCAGGCCACCGGGTTGCCGCCGTAGGTGCCGCCGAGGCCGCCCGAGTGCGCGGCGTCCATGATCTCGGCGCGGCCCGTGACGGCGGCGAGCGGCAGACCGCCCGCGATGCCCTTGGCGGTGGTGATCAGGTCGGGGACGATGCCCTCGTCGTCACAGGCGAACCACTGGCCGGTGCGGCAGAAGCCGGACTGGATCTCGTCCGCGACGAAGACGATGCCGTTGTCCTTGGCGAACTCCACGATCTTGGGCAGGAAGCCCTTGGCCGGCTCGATGAAGCCGCCCTCGCCGAGCACCGGCTCGATGATGATCGCGGCGACGTTCTCGGCGCCTACCTGCTTGCTGATCATGTCGATGGCCTGGGCGGCGGCCTCGGTGCCCGCGTTCTCGGCGCCGGTGGGCCAGCGGTAGCCGTAGGCGACCGGGACGCGGTAGACCTCGGGCGCGAACGGGCCGAAGCCGTTCTTGTACGGCATGTTCTTGGCGGTCAGCGCCATCGTGAGGTTGGTGCGGCCGTGGTAGCCGTGGTCGAAGACGACGACGGCCTGGCGCTTGGTGTGCGCACGGGCGATCTTGACGGCGTTCTCGACGGCCTCGGCACCGGAGTTGAACAGCGCCGACTTCTTCGCGTGGTCACCCGGCGTGAGCTCCGCCAGCGCCTCGGCGACGGCGACGTAGCCCTCGTACGGCGTGACCATGAAACAGGTGTGCGTGAAGTCCGCGAGCTGCGCGGACGCCCGGCGCACCACGGCCTCGGCGGACGCGCCCACCGACGTCACGGCGATGCCGGACCCGAAGTCGATCAGACGGTTGCCGTCGACGTCCTCGACGATGCCGCCCCCCGCGCGCGCGGCGAAGACGGGCAGCACGGAACCCACGCCACCGGCGACCACGGCGGTACGGCGGGCCTGCAGCTCCTGCGACTTCGGACCGGGGATGGCGGTGACGAGGCGGCGCTCCTGCGGAAGGGCGGTCATGAGGGGCTCCTGGGGGGTGGGGCGACGATACGGACGCTCTACTGCTTTCTTCGCAGGTTAGGGGTGGGTCCATGGGGTGGGCATGCTCCATCGGGGAGTCGTTCGGCGCGTCGGTTGTCCGTCGTGGACATAGCGGCGGGCGTCTCGCGGACCGTCCGCCGAAAGCGGATCGCCGCAGGCCCGGGCGCGTATCCGGTGAACTCCCCCTGCGGGGGCACTAGATTGACCCGCGAACCAACAGATCGGCTGGTCAGGGGGCAAGGGGCATGGACTCCGACGGCACGCACGACGCTCGCGGCACGCACGCCACACCGGTGCCGCGCCCGGCGGCGCCTCCGCCCGGGTCCGCGGTGCCGCGGCCAGGGGCACCCGCGCAGGGGCTGCCGCCCAGGCCGGCGCAGGCTCCGGGGGCGCCGCCGCTGCCCGACGGCGCGGCCTTCCTGGCCTGGCTGCGGGCGCCGCGGCCCGCCGCGCCGCCGGGCATCTGGCGGTTCGCGCACAAGCCGCGGCCCGAGCAGGAGCCCGAGCTCATCCCGACGCGGCAGTTGCTCAGCGGGGCGCTGATCGCGTTCCTGGTGGGGTGGCTGCTCTGGTCCCTGCTGTGGAACGGGTACCTGGGCGGATGGTGGGTGCTGCCGCTCGAACTGTTCCTGCCCGACGCCTGGATCTACACGGACGACCGGTTCGGCAACGCGTTCGTCTGGTACAGCTACTACACCCTCATCGCGTTCGCCATCATGATCGGCGTCGGCCGGATCGGCCGCTGGGGCGAGGTCTGGCGCCGCTTCGTCGCCCCCCGCCTGCGCCGCCCCGACGCGCCCCCGCCGCCGCCCGCCCCCGAGGAGGACCCCGCCCGCTGGCCGCAGCTGCGGGCCGCGGGCGCGGAGGCCGCCGCCGACCGGCTCGCCGCCGACGCCGGAGCCGGGCTGATGCGGGACGTGGACCAGGCCAGGATCGCGCGCGCCTGGCGTTCCGTACGGGCCGGGCGCAGCCCGCTCGCCGCCTTCACCGACGCGGTCCTGCGGGACGGCGCTCGCGCCTGCCCGCACCCCTCCGGGGACCGGGACCTGCCCGCACGGGCCGCGCGCCACGACCTCGCCACGGCACAGGTGCGCATCGGCACGACCGCCGACGACCCCCGCAACCCCTACGCCTACCGGAGCACGGGGCTCGCGCTCGGCCCCGACCTGATCGGCACCTCGCTGCTCGCCGTCGGGCCCGGCGGGTCCGGCAAGACCGCCCGCGTGGTCTGGCCGATCGCCGAGTCGCTCTGCCTGGGAGCCCTCGCCGGGCGGGCCGCCGTCGTGGTCGTCGGGGCCGCGGGCGCCGGGCTCGGGCCCGCCGAGGACTACGACGTGGTGGTGCGGGTCGGGCAGCCCGACTCGGTGTACGACCTGGACCTGTACGGCGGCACCAACGACCCGGACGAGGCCGCCGCCGTCCTCGCCGAGGCCCTCGTCGGCGACCTCGTCGACCCCCATCCCAGCGGGGACAGCCGCCGCTCGACGACCTGCCTGGCCCAGCTGCTCGGCCCCTTCCTCGCCGTCCACCGGCGCTTCCCCTCCGTACCGGAGCTGCGCGCCCTGCTCGACGGGACGCCCGCCCCGCTGGGCGCGCTGCGCACGGCGCTGCGGGAGGCCGGACACGACGCGATGATCCGGGAACTCGACGCCCGCGAACGCCAGGCGGGCCACCCCGGCGACCCGGGCGCGGTCCTCGCCGACCGCATCGCCCTCCTGGACCGCCCCGCCTTCGCCGCCTTCTTCGACACGTCCGGCCAGAGCACCCCCTTCTCCCTGCGGGCACTGGACCACCCCGTGCGTGTACGCATCGACCTGCCCGAGCGCGGCCACGCCGACGCCTCACGGATCCTGGCCCGCCTCGTCCTCGCCCAGTTCACCGCGAGCGCCGCCGCCCGCGAGGACCGCTCGCTCTTCGCCTGCCTCGTCCTGGACGACGCGTCCGGCACGGTCACCCCGGAATCCGTACGCCGCGTCCAGCGTCTGCGGTCCGCCAACGCGGGCGTCGTCATGACCTTGCGTACGCTCGACGACGTACCCCGTCCGCTGCGCACGCCGCTGCTCGGCGCGACCGGCTGCCGGATGGCGCTCTCCGGCCTCACCCCGTGGGACGGGCAGGACTTCGCGGAAGTCTGGGGCAAGGAGTGGACAGAGGCACGCGATGTCACCGACCGGCAGATCATCGCCGAGACCCCGCTCGGCAAAACCGTGCACATGCTGCGCCGTGTCATCACCGGCAACGCCCCGACCGCCCGCGCCGTCACCGTCCGCCAGGTCGAACGCGAGCGCTGGTCGGCCTCCGAGCTGGCGCACGGGGTGCCGCCGGGGCACGCGGTGCTGTCGCTGACCGACGTCCGGGGGGAGTACGCGCCGCCCCTGCTCGTGGACCTGAGGGGCTGAAACGGGGCGGACCGGGCACTCGAAGGGTCCGTCGCGCGCCGGTTCCCCCACCGCACGGACCACGTGTTCGGTCTCGAGCGCACCGTACGGTGAGGCAGAATCGGCACAGGTCGTTCATACGGACCGGCCAAAAGATCCACATCGCGACGATTGACATCCCGGCGCCCCGCTCCGCGGTGGCCGGGAGCCCGCCCGCCCCGCCTGCCGCAGACCTGAAGGTCCCATGCCGCCCACGCTCGCCTCGCTCGTCCACCACTCCGCGCTCAAGCTGACCGTGCGGGCCGGCGAGGAACGCCTGGACGCCCCCGTGCGCTGGGCGCACGCCAGTGAACTCGCCGACCCCGTGCCCTACATGGAGGGCGGCGAACTCCTCCTGATCACCGCGCTCAAGCTGGACGCGGAGGACCCGGAGGCCATGCGGCGCTACGTGAAACGGCTCGCGGGCGCCGGCGTCGTCGGCCTCGGCTTCGCGGTCGGCGTGCACTACCCCGACATCCCCAAGGCCCTCCTGGACGCCGCCACCGACGCGGGGCTGCCGCTCATCGAGGTGCCCCGGCGCACGCCGTTCCTCGCGATCAGCAAGGCCGTCTCCGCCGCCATCGCCGCCGAGCAGTACCGCGCCGTGACGGCGGGCTTCGCCGCCCAGCGCGAGCTGACCAAGCAGGCGCTGAGCGACGGCCCCGAAGGGCTGCTGCTCGCCCTCGCGGGACAGGTCGACGGCTGGGCCGCGCTGTACGACGCGTCCGGCGCCGTCGTCGCCGCAGCCCCGGAGTGGGCCAACCGCCGGGCCGCCAGGCTCACCTCCGACGTCGAACGCCTGCGCGAGCGCCCGGCCCCCGCGAGCTCCGTCGTCGCGGGCGCCGAGGACCGCGTCGAACTGCACTCGCTCGGCACCGGCCGCAGGCCGCGCGCCGCGCTCGCCGTCGGCACGGCATCGACGCTCGGCACCGCCGAGCGGTACGCGGTGCACTCCGCCATCGCGCTGCTCACCCTGACCACCGAGCGCTCCCGCTCGCTGCACGCCGCCGAACAGCGGATCGGCGCGGCCGTGCTGCGGATGCTGCTCGCCGGGGAGCCCGATCACGCGCGGACCGTCGCGGGCGACCTGTACGGCGGCCTCCTGGACGCGCCCTTCCGCCTCGTCGTCGCGCAGGTGGCGTCCGCGTCGGCGGCGCGGGTACGGGCGGGCGCACAGGAGAAGGCCGACGGCGCCGCGGAGCGCGGTCCCGGCACCGCGTCCGCCGCGGTCCTCGCCGCGGTGGCCGACGCGTCGAGCGGCGGTGACCCCCTGGCGGCGCTCGTCGACGTCGTCGAGGCCGCGGCCGCACGCTCCGGCGAGGCGCTGCTCGTCGTCCCGTACGGGGAACGGCTCGTGCTGCTCGTCGTGGACGGCGGCGCCGGAGTCGGGGCCTGCGCGGAGTACGCGGCGGCGCTGGAGGCGGGCCGGGGCGCCCCGGGGCGCGAGGGAGCCGTGTCCGGCGAGGAGGCCGAGCTGGTGATGGGGCTCTCCGCGCCGGCCGGACCGATCGCCGCGGCCACCGCGTACAAGCAGGCCGAGCAGGCGCTCTCCGTCGCCCGGCGGCGCGGCCGCGCG
Source organism: Streptomyces sp. NPDC040622 (assembly GCF_055593965.1). NCBI lineage: Bacteria > Bacillati > Actinomycetota > Actinomycetes > Kitasatosporales > Streptomycetaceae > Streptomyces > Streptomyces sp. NPDC040622. The sequence continues at coordinate 24,628 of NZ_JBVIXD010000020.1, forward strand.
CTCGTCGAGCACGAGGAACTGGCCGCCGGATCCGTCCTGCCGCTGCTCGCGGACGACGCGGTGCGGGCGTTCGCCGACGGCCTGCTGCGGGCGCTGCACGAGCACGACGCGACCGGCCGCGGCGACCTCGTGGCCTCGCTGCGGGCCTGGCTCTCCCGGCACGGCCAGTGGGACGCGGCGGCGGCGGACCTCGGCGTCCACCGGCACACCCTGCGCTACCGCATGCGCAGGGTCGAGGAGATCCTCGGCCGCTCCCTGGACGACCCGGACGTCCGCATGGAGCTGTGGCTCTCGCTGAAGGCGACGTCGATGGGTTCGGACTGACGGGGCGTCGGGCCGGCGGCCGTCCCGCCGCCACGGCCTTCCCCGCCCGGATGCGCTTGCCTTCCCGGCCCGGGCGTGCCCGCCTTCCCGGCCCGGGCGTGCCCGCCTTCCCGGCCCGGGCGTGCCCGCCTTCCCGGCCCGGGCGTGCCCGCCCTGACAAACCGGTGCGAGGCTCCCGGCCAGTACTCCGCGTCGGACAAACGTCAGAGGGTTCGGCTGCCCCTACGGTGAGGGACGTACCCCCAGACACACCTCCGCGGAAGGGCCGGGAATCGACATGACTTCCATCCACGCCTTCTGGCTCGCCGGTCGCCAGACCACCGGCGAGACCACCCTCGACGTCACCTCGCCCTGGGACGGACGGCTCGTCGGCAAGGCCGCCGTCCCGACCGACGCCCAGGTCGAGGAGGCCGTCGCCGCCGCGTACGCCGTGCGCGACGAGTTCGCCGCGACCCCGGCCCACGTACGCGCCGCGGCCCTCACCCACGTGTCGAACCGCCTGGTCGAGCGGACCGAGGAGATCGCCCAGCTGATCTCCGCCGAGAACGGCAAGCCGATCAAGTGGGCCCGCGGCGAGCTCGGCCGCGCGATCTCCGTCTTCCGGTTCGCCGCGGAGGAGGCCCGCCGCTTCAACGGCGGCGAGGCCCAGCGCCTGGACACCGACGCCGGCGGCCAGGGCCGCCTGGCGCTGACCCGCCGCTTCCCCAAGGGCGTCGTCCTCGGCATCGCGCCCTTCAACTTCCCGCTGAACCTCTGCGCGCACAAGATCGCCCCGGCCATCGCCGTCGGCGCGCCGATCATCCTCAAGCCGGCCCCGGCCACCCCGCTCTCCGGCCTGATCCTCGGCGAACTGCTCGCCGAGACGGAGCTGCCGGCCGGCGCCTGGAGCATCCTGCCGGTCGCCAACGACAAGATGCCCGCCCTCGTCCAGGACGAGCGGATGCCGGTCATCTCCTTCACCGGTTCCGAGCAGGTCGGCTACGCGATCATGGACTCGGTGCCGCGCAAGCACTGCACGCTGGAGCTCGGCGGCAACGGCGCGGCCGTCGTCCTCGCCGACTACTCCTCCGACGAGGACCTCGACTGGGCGGCCTCGCGCATCGCGACGTTCTCCAACTACCAGGGCGGCCAGTCCTGCATCTCGGTGCAGCGGGTCATCGCGGACGCCACCGTCTACGACCGGCTGGTGCCGCGCGTGGTCAAGGCCGTCGAGGCCCAGGTCACCGGCGACCCGTCCGACCCCGCGACCGAGGTCGGCCCGCTCGTCAGCGAGGACGCCGCCAAGCGTGTGGAGTCCTGGGTCGACGAGGCCGTCGCCGCGGGCGCCAAGCTGCTCGCCGGCGGCAAGCGCGACGGCGCCTCCTACGCGCCGACCGTGCTCGCCGACGTACCGGCCGATGTCACCCTCGCGTGCGAGGAGGTCTTCGGACCGGTCCTCACGCTGAAGCGGATCGACGGCGAGAGCGAGGCGTTCGACGCCGTCAACGACTCCAAGTACGGGCTCCAGGCGGGCGTCTTCACGCACGACCTGCAGGCCGCCTTCCGCGCGCACCGCGCCCTGGAGGTCGGCGGCGTGGTCATCGGCGACGCCCCGTCCTACCGCGCCGACCAGATGCCGTACGGCGGCGTGAAGCAGTCCGGCGTGGGCCGTGAGGGCGTGCGCTTCGCGATGGACGACTACACCTACGAGCGCGTCATGGTCCTGACGGGCCTCGCCCTGTAGCGGCGCGCGTCCCCCGGGACGACGGCCGGAGCCCACTGTGCGGGGGCTCCGGCCGTTCTCGTACCCAACGCTGCGCGAGGACTGGTAGGTGCCGGACGAATGGGGTACCAACGATCCAGTAGCACCAGTCAGTAACCGACCGGGTCAAGATCGGACCAAGGGGTCCGGCGGGCCCCGACGCGCGGCGAGGTGAGCTCCTCATGACCGCACCAACCCCGAAACCGTCCGTGAGCGAACGCGAGGCCCGGCAGGTCGCCGAGGCCGCCCGCGAGCAGGACTGGCGCAAGCCCAGCTTCGCCAAGGAACTCTTCCTCGGCCGGTTCAGGCTCGACCTGATCCACCCGCACCCGCTGCCGCCCGGTGAGGACGCACAGCGCGGCGAGGAGTTCCTCGCCAAGCTCCGCGACTTCTGCGAGACGAAGATCGACTCGGCCCGCATCGAGCGCGAGGCGAAGATCCCCGACGAGGTGATCCAGGGCCTCAAGGAGATCGGCGCGCTCGGCATGAAGATCGACACGAAGTACGGCGGGCTCGGTCTCACGCAGGTCTACTACAACAAGGCCCTCGCCCTCGCCGGCTCGGCGAACCCCGCGATCGGCGCACTGCTCTCCGCGCACCAGTCGATCGGCGTACCGCAGCCCCTGAAGATCTTCGGCACCCAGGAGCAGAAGGACGTCTTCCTGCCGCGGTGTGCCCGCACCGACATCAGCGCGTTCCTGCTGACCGAGCCCGATGTCGGTTCGGACCCGGCGCGCATGGCGATGTCGGCCGTCCCGGACGGGGACGCCTACGTGCTGGACGGCGTGAAGCTGTGGACCACCAACGGCGTGGTCGCGGACCTGCTCGTCGTCATGGCGCGGGTGCCGAAGTCCGAGGGCCACAAGGGCGGCATCACGGCCTTCGTCGTCGAGGCGGCCTCCGACGGCATCACCGTCGAGAACCGCAACGCCTTCATGGGGCTGCGCGGCCTGGAGAACGGCGTCACCCGCTTCCACCGGGTCCGCGTCCCCGCCGCGAACCGCATCGGCCCCGAGGGCGCGGGCCTCAAGATCGCCCTGACCACGCTCAACACCGGCCGGCTCTCGCTGCCCGCGATGTGCGTGGGTGCCGGCAAGTGGTGTCTGAAGATCGCCCGCGAGTGGTCGGGCGTGCGGGAGCAGTGGGGCAAGCCGGTCGCCCACCACGAGGCCGTGGGCGCGAAGATCTCCTTCATCGCGGCGACGACCTTCGCGCTCGAAGCCGTCCTGGACCTCTCCTCGCAGATGGCCGACGAGGACCGCAACGACATCCGCATCGAGGCGGCCCTCGCCAAGCTGTACGGCTCCGAGATGGCCTGGCTGATGGCCGACGAGCTCGTCCAGATCCGCGGCGGCCGGGGCTTCGAGACCGCCGAGTCCCTCGCGGCCCGCGGCGAACGCGCCGTCCCCGCCGAACAGGTCCTGCGCGACCTGCGCATCAACCGCATCTTCGAGGGCTCCACCGAGATCATGCACCTGCTGATCGCCCGGGAGGCCGTGGACGCCCACCTCAAGGTCGCGGGCGACCTCATCGACCCCGACAAGAACCTGTCCGACAAGGCACGGGCAGGCGCGCGGGCCGGCGGCTTCTACGCCCGGTGGCTGCCCAAGCTGGTCACGGGGCCCGGCCAGCTCCCGCGCTCCTACGCCGAGTTCCACCCCGCGGGCCACGTGGACCTCTCCGGCCATCTGCGCTACGTCGAGCGCGGCGCCCGCAAGCTGGCCCGCTCCACCTTCTACGCCATGTCCCGCTGGCAGGGGAAGATGGAGACCAAGCAGGGCTTCCTCGGCCGGGTCGTCGACATCGGCGCCGAGCTCTTCGCGATGAGCGCGGCGTGCGTGCGCGCCGAACTCCTGCGCACCACCGAGGAGTACGGCCGCGAGGCGTACCAGCTGGCCGACGCCTTCTGCCGCCAGTCCCGCATCCGCACCGACGAACTCTTCGACCGGCTGTGGACCAACACCGACGACCTGGACCGCAAGGTGGTCAAGGGCGTCCTCTCGGGGACGTACACCTGGCTGGAGTCGGGCGTCGTCGACCCCTCCGGGGACGGACCGTGGATCGCGGCCACCCAACTGCCCGAGACGCCGCGCCCCGACGTGCGCAGGGTGATCAAGGAGGGGTGACCTCCGTGCCCCCCGCCCCGTCGGCGCCCGTCGCCCGCCCGCACAGGGCCGGGAGCGCACCGTCGACGGGGCGGGGGAGCGGCCTGCCCGCACCGGCCCGGCAAGCCGCCCGACCGGTCGGCGTGCCCACCCCATGCGCCGAATCCCGGCGCACCCACCGCATTCCGTCGCACCCGCACCCCCGCTGCTTGCTCTCGATATTCGGCCCTGCCCACAATGAGCGGACCGGCCGGCGAGCCAGGAGGGGATCACCTTGTCCGTCCTCAAACTGGAACGCCTCACCGGGAAAATCATGCGCGCGGGCGAGGGCAGAATGCTGCGCCGCCTCGAACGCATCAGGGACCAGGTCAATTCCGTCGAGGCCGACATCGAGCAGCTCTCCGACCTCGAACTGCGTTCCCTGACCGACGAGTACCGGGAGCGGTACGCCGAAGGGGAGAGCCTCGACGACCTGCTGCCCGAGGCCTTCGCCACCGTGCGCGAGGCCGCCCGGCGCACCCTCGGCATGCGCCACTTCGACGTTCAGGTGATGGGTGGCGCAGCCCTCCACCTCGGCAACATCGCCGAAATGCAGACGGGCGAGGGCAAAACCCTGTCGGCCACGCTCCCCGTCTATCTGAACGCCCTGACCGGCAAGGGCGTCCATCTCGTCACCGTCAACGACTATCTGGCCGCGCGCGACGCCCGGTGGATGGGCCGCGCCTACCGCTTCCTCGGCCTGAGCGTCGGCGTGATCAGGGCCGAGATGACCCCCGACGAACGCCGTGCCGCCTACGCCTGCGACATCACGTACGGCACCAACAACGAATTCGGCTTCGACTACCTGCGCGACAACATGGCCTGGTCGAAGGGCGAGCTGGTGCAGCGCGGACACCACTTCGCGATCGTCGACGAGGCGGACTCCATCCTCATCGACGAGGCCCGCACGCCGCTGATCATCTCCGGCCCGGCCGACCAGCCGACGCACTGGTACGGATTCTTCGCCCGGGCCGTGCGCGGCATGCGGGGCATCGCGATCCAGGAGGAGAAGTTCACGACCCCGCAGCGCAAGCTCGAACTGAGCGAACTGCGGGCCGCGTACGACTACGAGTACGACCCCAAGAAACGCACCGTCGCCGTCCTCGACAACGGCGTGGAATTCCTGGAGAACCAGCTCGGCATCGACAACTTCTACGACTCGGCCCACACGTCCCTCATAGGCCAGCTGAACAACGCCCTCAAGGCGAAGGAACACTTCAAGAAGGACAAGGACTACGTCGTCACCGACGGCGAGGTCCTGATCGTCGACGAGCACACCGGCCGCATTCTCGCCGGGCGCCGCTACAACGAAGGCGTCCACCAGGCCATCGAGGCGAAGGAAGGCGTCACGATCAAGGACGAGAACCAGACGCTCGCCACGATCACCCTGCAGAATTTCTTCCGCCTCTACGAAAAGCTCTCCGGAATGACCGGCACGGCCATGACCGAGGCCGCCGAGTTCCACCAGATCTACCAGCTCCACGTGGTGCCCATCCCCACCAACAAACCGATGGTCCGCGCCGACCGGCCCGACGTCATCTACCGCGACGAATCCGTGAAGTTCGACGCGGTCGTCACCGACATCATCGAACGGCACCGCACCGGCCAGCCGATCCTCGTCGGCACCGTCTCCGTGGAGAAGTCCGAGCACCTCTCCGCCCTGCTCGCCAAGCGCGGTATCCGGCACGAGGTCCTCAACGCCAAGAACCACCTGCGCGAGGCGCAGATCGTCGCGCAGGCCGGCCGCAAGGGCGCCGTCACCGTCGCCACGAACATGGCGGGCCGCGGCACCGACATCATGCTGGGCGGCAACCCCGAGGCGATGGCCGAGGCCGAGCTCCGCGCGAACGGCGTCACCCCGGAGGACGACCCGGACGGGTACAGCGCGGCCCTGGAGCGCAGCGAGGCGGCGGCCGCGGCGGAGCACGACGAGGTCAGGGAGCTGGGCGGCCTCTACGTGCTCGGCACCGAGCGGCACGAGTCGCGCCGCATCGACAACCAGCTGCGCGGCCGCAGCGGCCGCCAGGGCGACCCGGGCCAGTCCCGGTTCTACCTCTCGCTCGGCGACGACCTGATGCGGCTGTTCCGCGCGGAACTGGTCGAGCGGGTCATGCTCATGGCCAACGTCCCCGACGACGTCCCCATCGAGAACAAGATGGTCACCCGCGCCATCGCCTCCGCCCAGTCCCAGGTCGAGCAGCAGCACTTCGAGACCCGCAAGAACGTCCTCAAGTACGACGAGGTCCTCAACCGCCAGCGCGGCCTCATCTACGCCGAGCGCCGCCGGGTCCTTGAGGGCGAGAACCTCCGCGGGCAGATCCACCACTTCATGGACGACACGGTGGAGGCGTACGTCGGCGCCGCGACCGCCGAGGGCTTCGCCGAGGAGTGGGACCTGGAACGGCTCTGGAGCGCCTGCCGCCAGCTCTGCCCCGTACGCGTCACCGCCGAGGAGCTCGACGAGGCGGCCGGCGGGCGCGCGGACCTGACCGCCGAGCAGATCGGCGAGGCCCTGATCGACGACGTCCACGAGCGGTACGCGGAGCGCGAGAGCGCCCTCGGCGAGGACGCCCTGCGCGAACTGGAGCGCCGCGTGGTGCTCTCCGTCCTGGACCGCAAGTGGCGCGAGCACCTCTATGAGATGGACTACCTCCAGGAGGGCATCTGGATGCGCTCCTACCTCGGCAGGGACCCCCTCTTCGAATTCCAGCGCGAGGGCTTCGAGATGTTCGGCGCGATGATGGACGCCATCAAGGAGGAGTCGGTCGGCTACCTGTTCCACCTGGAGGTCCAGGTGGAACAGCGCGAACAGCTCGAACAGGACGCCGTGGAGATCAGCGCCAAGGGCCTTCAGGCCCGGCAGAACACCGGCCAACTGCACTTCAGCGCCCCGACCGTCGACACCGCGGAGGGTGTCCTCGAAGGCGACTTCGAGGCGCCGGCGCGGAAGTCCGGCGACGGCTCCGCGGGCACCCGCCGCACGAAGCGGTGACCCCGCCGTGCGCCACGGACGCCCCGACCGGGCACGCCCTGTCGGACCCGGCGCGCGGTGCGGCCACAATAGGGGGATGAGCGACAGCCCATCCCCCCTCGCCGACCCGCATCTCGTCTTCGACCCCGTCTCCGTCACGGACGGGGCCGGGCCCCGGGACATCGTGGTCCTCGGCGCCACGGGCTCGATCGGCACCCAGGCCATCGACCTCGTCCTGCGCAACCCCGACCGCTTCCGCGTCACGGCGCTCTCCGCCGCGGGCGGCCGCGTCGGCCTCCTCGCCGAGCAGGCACACCGGCTGCGGGTGAAGGCCGTGGCGGTCGCCCGCGAGGACGCCGTACCGGCGCTGCGCGAGGCACTTGGGGCGCGGTACGCGGCGGGGGAGCCGCTGCCCGAGATCCTGGCCGGTCCCGACGCGGCGACGCGGCTCGCCGCCTCCGACTGCCACACGGTCCTCAACGGCATCACCGGCTCCATCGGTCTCGCGCCGACGCTCGCCGCCCTGAAGGCGGGCCGCACCCTCGCGCTCGCCAACAAGGAATCCCTCATCGTCGGCGGCCCCCTGGTGAAGGCGCTCGCCCAGCCCGGCCAGATCATCCCGGTCGACTCCGAGCACGCGGCCCTCTTCCAGGCGCTGGCCGCCGGCACGCGCGCGGACGTGCGCAAGCTCGTCGTCACCGCCTCCGGCGGCCCCTTCCGGGGACGTACGAAGGCCGATCTGGCGAACGTCACCCCCGAGGAGGCGCTGGCGCACCCGACCTGGGCCATGGGCCCGGTCATCACCGTCAACTCCGCGACGCTGGTCAACAAGGGCCTGGAGGTCATCGAGGCGCACCTCCTCTACGACATCCCCTTCGACCGCATCGAGGTCGTCGTCCACCCCCAGTCGTACGTGCACTCCATGGTGGAGTTCACCGACGGTTCGACCCTCGCCCAGGCGACCCCGCCCGACATGCGGGGGCCGATCGCCATCGGCATCGGCTGGCCCGAGCGCGTGCCGGACGCGGCGCCCGCCTTCGACTGGACCAAGGCGTCGAGCTGGGAGTTCTTCCCCCTGGACAACGACGCGTTCCCGTCGGTCGGCCTCGCCCGGCACGTGGGGGAGCTCGCGGGCACGGCTCCGGCAGTGTTCAATGCCGCCAATGAGGAGTGCGTGGACGCGTTCCTGAAGGGCGCGCTGCCCTTCAACGGCATCATGGAGACCGTGACGAGGACCGTCGAGGAACACGGCGCCCCCGCGGGCGGCGGGTCGGGAACCTCCCTGACCGTCGACGACGTCCTCGAAGCGGAGACCTGGGCACGTGCTCGGGCACGTGAACTGGCAGCAAAGACGACCGCGGAGGCTCGTGCATGACGACCTTGATGATGATCCTCGGGATAGTCGTCTTCGTGATCGGGCTGCTCTTCTCGATCGCCTGGCACGAGCTGGGGCACCTGTCGACCGCCAAGATGTTCGGCATCCGCGTGCCGCAGTACATGGTCGGCTTCGGCCCGACCATCTTCTCGCGCAAGAAGGGCGACACCGAGTACGGAGTCAAGGCGATCCCCCTCGGCGGCTACATCCGCATGATCGGCATGTTCCCGCCGGGCGCCGACGGCCGCATCGAGGCACGGTCGACGTCCCCGTGGCGCGGCATGATCGAGGACGCCCGCTCGGCGGCCTTCGAGGAGCTCGAGCCCGGCGACGAGAGCCGCCTCTTCTACACGCGCAAGCCCTGGAAGCGCGTGATCGTGATGTTCGCGGGCCCCTTCATGAACCTGATCCTCGCCGTGGCGATCTTCCTCGGCGTGATGATGACGTTCGGCATCAGCAGCCAGACGACCCAGGTGAGCAAGGTCTCGGACTGCGTCATCCAGCAGAGCGAGAACCGCGCCAAGTGCGAGGCCGGCGACAAGGCCGCGCCCGCCAAGGCGGCGGGCCTGAAGCCTGGTGACAAGATCGTCGCCTTCCAGGGGCAGTCCGTCGACGACTGGTCCGCGCTCCAGTCCAAGATCCGCGAGACCATCGGCCCGGCCACCATCACGGTCGACCGCGACGGCAAGCAGGTCGACCTGCACGCCACCCTCATCAAGAACCAGGTCACCAAGACCGACGGCGACGGCGCCTACGTGGAGGGCAAGTACGTCGACGCGGGCTTCCTCGGCTTCACCCCCGCCACCGGCATCGTGCAGCAGTCCTTCGGCGACTCCGTCGACCGCATGGGCGACATGATGGAGAACGGCGTCGAGTCGATCATCGCGCTGCCCTCCAAGATCCCCGACCTGTGGAACGCGGCGTTCGGTGACGGCGAGCGCAAGCAGGACTCCCCGATGGGCGTGGTCGGCGCGGCCCGCGTCGGCGGCGACGTGTTCACCCTGGACATCCCGCCGCAGAACCAGATCGCGATGATGCTGTTCCTCATCGCGGGCTTCAACCTCTCGCTCTTCCTCTTCAACATGCTGCCGCTGCTCCCGCTGGACGGCGGCCACATCGCGGGCGCCCTGTGGGAGTCCGTGCGCCGCAACGCGGCGAAGGTCCTGCGCCGCCCCGACCCGGGCCCGTTCGACGTCGCCAAGCTGATGCCGGTCGCCTACGTGGTGGCGGGGATCTTCATCTGCTTCACGATCCTGGTGCTCATCGCGGACGTGGTGAATCCGGTGAGAATCTCCTGATTCCGAGGATTTTGCGGCGGCCCGGCACCTTGTGTGTCGGGCCGCCCACCATTGAGTGGACTTCCGGAGGTGATGTGCCCGTGCCCTGTGGGGTGCCGTAATCTCGAAACCGGGTCCCGCCGATCTCGGGCCCCAGACTCGACTCTGTGATCCACACTCTTGGGGATGCTCGCCAGATGACTGCCGTATCGCTCGGAATCCCGTCCGTTCCGACCAAGCTCGCCGACCGAAGGGTCAGCCGCAAGATCCAGGTCGGGACGGTGGCCGTGGGCGGGGACGCTCCGGTCTCGGTCCAGTCGATGACGACGACGCGTACGTCCGACATCGGGGCGACGCTGCAGCAGATCGCCGAGCTGACCGCGTCGGGCTGTCAGATCGTGCGGGTGGCGTGCCCCACGCAGGACGACGCGGACGCGCTCGCCACGATCGCGCGCAAGTCGCAGATCCCGGTGATCGCCGACATCCACTTCCAGCCGAAGTACGTCTTCGCCGCGATCGACGCGGGCTGCGCGGCGGTCCGGGTCAACCCCGGCAACATCAAGCAGTTCGACGACAAGGTCAAGGAGATCGCGAAGGCCGCCCAGGACGCGGGCACGCCGATCCGCATCGGCGTCAACGCCGGCTCCCTGGACGCCCGCCTCCTGAAGAAGTACGGCAAGGCGACCCCCGAGGCCCTCGTCGAGTCGGCCCTGTGGGAGGCGTCCCTCTTCGAGGAGCACGGCTTCCGCGACATCAAGATCTCGGTCAAGCACAACGACCCGGTCATCATGGTCAACGCCTACCGCCAGCTCGCCGCCCAGAGCGACTACCCGCTGCACCTCGGCGTGACCGAGGCGGGCCCTGCCTTCCAGGGCACCATCAAGTCGGCGGTCGCCTTCGGCGCGCTGCTCTCCGAGGGCATCGGCGACACGATCCGCGTCTCCCTCTCGGCGCCGCCCGCCGAGGAGATCAAGGTCGGCATCCAGATCCTGGAGTCCCTCAACCTCCGCCAGCGCCGCCTGGAGATCGTCTCCTGCCCCTCCTGCGGCCGTGCCCAGGTCGACGTCTACAAGCTGGCCGAAGAGGTCACCGCGGGTCTGGACGGCATGGAGGTCCCGCTCCGCGTCGCCGTCATGGGCTGCGTCGTGAACGGCCCGGGCGAGGCCCGCGAGGCCGACCTCGGCGTTGCCTCCGGCAACGGCAAGGGCCAGATCTTCGTCAAGGGCGAGGTCATCAAGACCGTCCCCGAGTCCAAGATCGTGGAGACCCTCATCGACGAGGCGATGAAGATCGCCGAGCAGATGGAGAAGGACGGCGTGGCCTCCGGCGAGCCGACGATCTCGGTAGCGGGCTGACCCGCACGCCCCACCAGGTGCCCCGCGGCTCCCGGAGCGGCGGGGCACACCCATGTCCCGTCGCGGGGTTCTCCCTGTCCCCGCGCCCACGCGACGGCGCGTGGCAGACGGCCGGGCGCGTGGGTGAGACCCGGCCGCGAAGCGGCGAAGAGACGCCCGCCCCCACCCGGCGGAAGGCCGCCGGACCTCCCCGAACGGGAGCGGAGAAAAGGCGCCCCCGCACGAGGCGCCCCCGGCAGGTACAGTGCGGAGATCAGCAGACCGTATGGTGAGGCCCCCGCACGTGTTGACTCAGACCACCACCAGGGTCCTCGAACCGAGTGACCTCGACGCCGCGCTCGCCGTGCTCGACCGCGAGCCGGTCGCGAACGCCTTCGTGACCGCCCGCGTCCAGGTGGCGGGCCTCGACCCCTGGCGCCTCGGCGGCGAGATGTGGGGCTGGTACGAGCACGGCATGCTGGAGTCCCTCTGCTACGCGGGCGCCAACCTCGTCCCCATCTGCGCGACCCCGCGAGCCGTCCGAGGCTTCGCCGACCGGGCCCGCAGGGCGGGCCGCCGCTGTTCCTCCATCGTCGGTCCCGCGGCCTCCACGGCCCAGCTCTGGCGCCTGCTCGAACCGTCCTGGGGCCCCGCCCGCGAGGTCCGCTCCCAGCAGCCCCTGATGGTCACCGACCGGCTCCCCGACGACATCGTCCCCGACCCGTACGTCCGTCGTGTCCGCAAGGACGAGATGGAGACGATCATGCCGGCGTGCGTGGCGATGTTCACCGAGGAGGTCGGCGTCTCCCCGATGGCGGGCGACGGCGGACTGCTCTACCAGGCCCGCGTCGCCGAACTCGTCGGCTCCGGACGTTCCTTCGCCCGCCTCGACCAGGACGGCAAGGTCGTCTTCAAGGCCGAGATCGGCGCCGCGACGTCACGGGCCTGCCAGATCCAGGGCGTCTGGGTCGCCCCCGAGTACCGGGGCCGCGGCCTCGCCGCCCCCGGCATGGCCGCCGTCCTGCGCTACGCCCTCGCGGACATCGCCCCCGTCGCCAGCCTGTACGTCAACGACTTCAACACCGCCGCCAGAGCGGCGTACCGCAGGGTGGGCTTCCAGGAGGTCGGAGCGTTCATGAGCGTCCTGTTCTGAACGGGACCGGTGCGAAGTAGGGTCGCCCCATGACAGACGATGTCGTGATCGGTCCGCTCGATCTCGCCGCGCGCGTGGACGAGGCGCTGCGGGTCCAGGCCCACGCCTTCGGCCTGAGCGAGGAAGAAGTGGCCGTCCGACGGCAGATCGTGCTGCGCCACCTCACCTATCCCGCCGCCCGCGCGTTCGGCGCGACCACCCGGGACGACCGGCTCGTCGGCTTCGTCTACGGCATGCCCAACAGCCGCCACCACTGGTGGTCGACGGTCGTCGAGCCGTATCTGCGCAGCCAGGACCTGGACGGCTGGCTCGACGACTCGTTCGTCATCACCGAGCTGCACGTGCACCCCGGCTACCAGAACCGCGGCATCGGCCGCACGCTCATCACCACCATCACCGAGGGCGTGCCCGAGCAGCGCTCGATCCTTTCCGCGATCGACGTCGAGAGCCCGGCCCGCGGCCTCTACCGCTCCCTCGGGTACGAGGACCTCGCCCGCCGCGTCCTGTTCCCGAGCGCCCAGATGCCGTACGCCGTGATGGGCGCCCCGCTGCCCCTGCCGCCGCCGACCGGACGTTCCTGACCCGGAACCGATTTCCGCCCGCACCCGCGCCCCGGCTAACCTCCTGGACATCGACCCTCTCCCAGGCTCCGGGCTCCGCCCGCGCAGGGGGGACCCCCGTCAGCAGGAGTTAAGAATCATGGCCCAGGTCCAGCGCATGTCCCGGTTGATGGTCAAGACACTGCGCGACGACCCGGCGGACGCCGAGACGCTCAACCACAAGCTGCTCGTCCGGGCCGGCTACGTCCGCCGTACCGCCGCCGGCATCTGGAGCTGGCTGCCGCTGGGCAAGAAGGTCTACGAGAACGTCGCCCGCGTCGTACGCGAGGAGATGGACGCCATCGGCGGCCAGGAGGTACTGCTCCCCGCCCTGCTCCCCAAGGAGCCCTACGAGGCGTCCGGCCGCTACGAGGAGTACGGCGACCTGCTCTTCCGCCTCAAGGACAGGAAGGGCGCCGACTACCTCCTCGGCCCCACCCACGAGGAGATCTTCACCCAGGTCGTCAAGGACCAGTGCGCGTCCTACAAGGACCTGCCCGTGATCCTCTACCAGATCCAGACGAAGTACCGCGACGAGGCCCGCCCGCGCGCAGGCGTGCTGCGCGGACGCGAGTTCCAGATGAAGGACTCGTACTCCTTCGACACCACGGACGAGGGCCTCGCCGAGGCGTACGCGCTGCACCGCGGCGCCTACCAGAAGATCTTCGAGCGCCTGGGCCTCGACCACCGCATCGTCTCCGCGATCTCCGGCGCCATGGGCGGCTCGGCGTCCGAGGAGTTCCTGGCCCCGGCCCCGGCCGGCGAGGACACCTTCGTTGACTGCCCCGCCTGCGACTACGCGGCCAACACCGAGGCCGTGACCTTCAAGCTCGCCCCCGTCGACGGCTCCGCGCACGGCCCCGTCGAGGAGCTGGACACCCCCGACACCCCGACCATCGAGACCCTTGCCGAGCACCTCGGCGTCCCGGCCTCCGCGACCCTGAAGAACCTCCTGGTCAAGGTGGACGGCGAGATCGTGGCCGTCGGCGTCCCCGGCGACCGCGAGGTCGACCTCGGCAAGCTCGGCGAGCACCTGGCCCCGGCCGAGGTCGAGCTGGTCACCGCCGAGGACTTCGAGGGCCGCGCGGACCTCGTGCGCGGCTACGTCGGCCCGCAGGGCCTGGACAAGGTCCGCTACATCGCCGACCCGCGCGTCGCCCCCGGCACGGCCTGGATCACCGGCGCCAACCAGCAGGACAAGCACGCCAAGAACGTCGTCTGCGGCCGTGACTTCGAGGTCGACGACTACCTCGACGTCGTCGTCGTCGAAGAGGGCGACCCGTGCCCCGCCTGCGGCGCCGGCCTCAAGCTGGACCGCGCCATCGAGATCGGCCACATCTTCCAGCTCGGCCGCAAGTACGCCGACACCTTCCAGCTCGACGTCCTCGGCAAGGAGGGCAAGCCGGTCCGCGTGACCATGGGCTCGTACGGCATCGGCGTCTCCCGCGCGGTGGCGGCGCTCGCCGAGCAGACCGCCGACGACAAGGGCCTGTGCTGGCCCAAGGAGGTCGCCCCCGCCGACGTCCACGTGGTCGCCGCGGGCAAGGCCCTCCAGACGGAGCTGGCCCTTGAGGTCGCCGAGAAGCTGGGCGCCGCGGGCGCGCGCGTCCTCGTGGACGACCGGGCCGGGGTCTCCCCGGGCGTGAAGTTCACCGACGCCGAGCTCATCGGCATCCCGCAGATCCTGGTCGCGGGCCGCCGCTCCGCCGAGGGCGTCGTGGAGCTGAAGGACCGCCGCACGGGCGAGCGCGAGGAGCTCACGGTCGACGAGGCGATCGCCCGCCTGACCGCTTGACGGACGCACGCGAAGGGCGCACCCCGTACGCGGGGTGCGCCCTTCGCGCATGCCGAACCGAGCGGCCCTACAGCCAGCCCGCGAACTCCAGCAGGAGCTCCGCGTCCTGCGGCCGTCCCACCCGCAGCGCCCGCGCACCCGACTCCACGGCGCGGAACAGCGTCCACCCGCGCAGCCGCTCCTGGTCGACCTCAAGGGCCTCCGCCAGCTTCTTCACGCGCCGCCGCGTGATCGAGGCGCCCGACGGCGAAGCGATCAGGTCCTCGACCCGGTCACGGACGAGCCGCGCCAGGTCGAACGCGGTGTCGCCGACCACCGGGTCGGGTCCGACGGCCAGCCACGGCAGCCGGTCCCCGGCCAGCACCTTGCTCTGCCGGAACGTGCCGTGCAGCAGCCGCGGCGGCGCGTCCGCGGGATCCCCGCCGAGCAGCTCGTCGCGGGCCGCGAGGGCCGCGTCCACCAGCGGCGCGAGGTCGGCGTCCGTCCCGGCGGAGGCGCGCATCGCCTCGGCCTGGCGCCCGGTCCGCTCGGCGACCGTCTCGCAGCGGTGCCCGGTCGGCGGCGCCACCCAGAGCTTGCGCAGCGTGCCCGCGGCCTCCAGGAGCGCCTTGGCCTCCGGCAGCGACCGCACGGACACGTCCCTGTGCAGCCGTTCGATGAGCAGCGCCCCGTCGGTGGCCTCGGGGTCGAGCAGCCGCACGGCGCCGAGCCCGTTCCAGTGGGCCAGCGCGACACGCTCGCTGCGCGGCCGCGAGCGGGGCGGCACCAGCTTGAGCACGGCGGGCGTGCCGTCGGCCTGGCGCACCATCAGCACGACGCTGCTGCGGCCGCCGGGAACGTGCATCCGCTCGACGGTCAACTCGCGTAGAGCGACGGCCTGCTCGACTGCCTCGGGCAGCCTCTCCAGCCAGTCGTCGCCGTCCCGCGCCGTCTCGCCGAGTGCGGTGACGAGGCGCTGCGGGGGTTCGAAAGCCATGCGCGAGTTGTTCCCTTCCTGAGCGCGTTACGCCTTGGGTGTCGCTGCCGCCGACGAGGGTGTCGTCCGCTCCGCGAGCCCAGGGAAGGCTACGCTCCCGCCGCGCCAGCGCGCCGCCCGGACGGCCGCCTCCCGCAGCGCGCGGGCCGCGGTGCCCCGCCGGGCGTCCGTCGAGGCGCGCACGAGATCGGAGTAGACCCCCGCTACCCGGTCCTCCAGCTCCGTGGCGAGCCGCTCGGCCGCGGCGGAGTCCGGCACCGGGAACGGCAGCGAGTACGCGGCGTCCGCGGACTGCGGCTCCCCGCCGAGGTCGCGCACCGCGCGCTGCAGCTCGTCGCGCCGGGCGCGGTGCGCGTCGTACGCCGTGCGTGCCTCGGCCCTGCGCTTCTCGCCGATGCGGCCGCCGACGACCCCGTAGCCGTACACGGCGGCGTGCTCGGCGCCCAGGGCGGCCTGCAGGGCCTTCAGCTCCTCGTCCTTGGAGGCCTTCTCGTCGCTCACTCGTCACCCTCCCTGTCGTTCTTCGTCGTTCTTCTCGGACGGGTCGCTCTTCGCGGCCTTCTCCGTCAGCAGATAGGCGTGGGCCGCGCCCGCGGCGGCCACCGAGGCGAGCAGTCTGCCCTGCTCGGCCGACGCGTCGAGCAGGGCGGCGCCCCGCCGGTCGGCCAGCTCGCGCTCGGCCCTGGCGAGGTCGCGCAGGGCCTTCTCGGGGTCCGGGGCCACGGGCGCCGGGGTGCCGGCGGGGGGCGGGGGCTTCGACGCCGACCGCGACGCGGAGGGGGCGGTCGAGGCGGACGGCGGGACGCGGTCGTCCACAAACACCTCCGCGTGCCGGCGCACCTCGTCCCGCAGCGGCCGCAGCCGCCCGGCGAGCGAGGGGTGCGCCGCGAGGACGGCCTCGTACTGCCCGAGGAGGCGCCTGCTGTCCTTCGCGGCCTCGGCGCGCAGGCGCCGCTCGGCGGACGGACGCTCGTCGGCGGCCGGGTCGGCGGAGTCGGAGCAGCCCGCGAGCAGCGACGCAGAGGCGACGCCGGCGGCCCCGGTGAGCAGACTCCTTCGACGCGGGCCCGGTCGGGACCGCGGGGCGGTGAGATACGACGGCACGGCAGACGTCCTCGGAAGGAAGGCCAAAAGGCGCGAGCGAGACAGGAACGGAAGGCGACGCGGGGAGGAACGAGGGGCACGGGCCCGGTGATCACCGTACCTTCGGACCGCCCCGGCACCCGCGAGCGGCTCGGAACAGTGCGGCGCATCCTCCTTGTGCGTGGGCGGCAACACCCCTTCGGACCGGATACCCTTTGACCTGACACACGACGATCCACAACAGCACACGCGGCCGAGGAGTCACCCGGATGAGCACCACCCAGAGCGAGAGGCTGCGGCAACTACTGGAACCGCTCGTCACCTCGCAGGAACTGGATCTCGAAGAGATCGAAGTGGCCTCCGTCGGACGCAAGCGGGTGCTGAGAGTCGTGATCGACTCCGAGGACGGCGTGGATCTGGACCAGATCGCGGAAGTGAGCCGCGTGCTCTCCGCGAAGCTCGACGAGACCGACGCGATGGGCGAGGGGGAGTACGACCTCGAGGTCGGTTCCCCCGGCGCCGAGCGCGCGCTGACCGAGCACCGCCACTACGTGCGGGCCGTGGACCGCCTGGTGAAGTTCCAGCTGGTCGAGGGCGACGAAGTGACCGCCCGCATCCTCGCCGTGGACGACGAAGGACTCGACCTCGAGGTGCCCGGCGTGAAGGGCCGCAAGCCCACCTCCCGCCGCCTCGCCTTCGGCGAGATCGACAA
Source organism: Streptomyces sp. NPDC040622 (assembly GCF_055593965.1). Lineage (NCBI taxonomy): Bacteria > Bacillati > Actinomycetota > Actinomycetes > Kitasatosporales > Streptomycetaceae > Streptomyces > Streptomyces sp. NPDC040622. Next base: position 42,112 of record NZ_JBVIXD010000020.1, read on the forward strand.
GGCGCGCGTACAGGTCGAGTTCAACCGCAAGGACAAGAAGGAAGAGGAGGCGTAGCCGTGGACATCGACATGAGTGCCCTGCGGGGTCTGGTGCGGGAGAAGGAGATCTCCTTCGACCTCCTCGTCGAGGCGATCGAGTCGGCCCTCCTCATCGCCTACCACCGCACCGACGGCAGCTTTCGCCGCGCCCGCGTGAAGCTCGACCGCGACAGCGGTCACGTGACGGTGTGGGCGACGGAGGACCCGGCGGACCTCGAAGAGGGCCAGGAGGCCAAGGAGTTCGACGACACCCCCTCCGACTTCGGCCGCATCGCCGCGACGACGGCGAAGCAGGTCATCCTGCAGCGCCTGCGCGACGCCGAGGACGACGTGACGCTCGGCGAGTACGCCGGGCGCGAGGGCGACATCGTCACCGGCGTGGTCCAGCAGGGCCGCGACCCGAAGAACGTGCTGGTCGACATCGGCAAGCTGGAGGCCATCCTGCCGGTGCAGGAGCAGGTCCCCGGCGAGGAGTACCCGCACGGGCTGCGCCTTCGTTCGTACGTGGTCCGGGTCGCGAAGGGCGTCCGCGGCCCGTCCGTGACGCTGTCGCGCACCCACCCGAACCTGGTGAAGAAGCTCTTCGCGCTGGAGGTCCCGGAGATCGCCGACGGTTCCGTCGAGATCTCGGCCATCGCCCGCGAGGCCGGCCACCGCACCAAGATCGCGGTCCGCTCGACGCGCTCGGGGCTCAACGCCAAGGGCGCCTGCATCGGCCCCATGGGCAGCCGCGTGCGCAACGTGATGGGCGAGCTCAACGGTGAGAAGATCGACATCGTCGACTGGTCGGACGACCCGGCCGAGATGGTCGCCCACGCGCTCTCCCCGGCCCGCGTCAGCAAGGTCGAGATCGTCGACCTCGGCGCGCGCTCGGCCCGGGTGACCGTGCCGGACTACCAGCTGTCGCTCGCCATCGGCAAGGAGGGGCAGAACGCCCGCCTGGCCGCCCGCCTCACGGGCTGGCGCATCGACATCAGGCCCGACACCGAGCAGCCCGCCGACCAGTAGCGGACCTGCGGCGCGGCCGTCCGGGGGAATAAATTCCGGGCGGCCACCGCTGGGATCACGACAGTATGTGACGAGTAGCCGTTCGATTGTTGCCCCAAAGGGGTGAGGTCGGTGCGGGGAGGTAGACTTAAGCGTGTCTGGCCGGACGCATGCCCGCGCATGCCCTGAGCGCACCTGTGTGGGGTGCCGGGAGCGAGCGGCCAAGAGTGATCTGCTGCGCATCGTGGCGAAAGAGGACGCCTGCGTCCCCGATCCAAGCGGTACGCTGCCCGGCCGGGGTGCGTATGTACATCCCGCCCTGGCCTGTCTGGACCTGGCGGTCCGCCGCCGGGCGTTCCCGCGGGCCTTCCGAGCCCGGGGACCGCTCGACACAGAGGCGGTGCGCCGAGCCGTCGAGGCGGTTGACCAGCCGGCAGCAACGTAAGACGTGGTCGCACGGAACCCCGTGCGGCCTTGGTATTCCGCGAGTTGGAAGTAGGTCGAGATTGCGATGAGCACTCGATGAGCACGCGATGAGTACGCCCATGAAGTAGCGACGGTCCGGCGTAACCCGGACCTAAAAGGAGCGAAGTGGCTAAGGTCCGGGTATACGAACTCGCCAAGGAGTTCGGAGTAGAGAGCAAGGTCGTCATGGCCAAGCTCCAAGATCTCGGTGAATTCGTACGTTCGGCGTCCTCGACGATCGAGGCGCCGGTGGTACGCAAACTGACTGACGCATTCCAGCAGGGCGGCGGCAACGGCAAGTCCGCCGCCAAGCCCGGCGCGCCGCGCAAGCAGGCCGCCCCCAAGCCGGCGACCCCCGCGGCGCCGGCATCCCCCGCGCAGGCCGCCCGTCCGGGTCCGGCCGCGCCCAAGCCGCCGGCGCCCAAGCCCGCCGCGGCCGAGAAGCCCGCTGCTTCGCCGGCGACCCCGGGCCCGCGCCCGACGCCCGGCCCGAAGCCGCCGGCCCCCAAGCCCGCGCCGGCCTCGCCGGCTCCCGCGGCCCCGGAGTTCACCGCTCCGCCCGCCGCGCCGGCCGCTCCGGCAGCCCCCGCGGCCCCGCAGGCCCCCCGTCCGGGCGCTCGCCCGGGTGCCCCGAAGCCCGGTGGCCGTCCGGCCCCCGGCCAGGGTCAGGGTCAGGGCCAGGGCCAGGGTGGTCAGGGTCAGAACCGTGGCGACCGCGGTGACCGCGGCGACCGTCAGGGTGCTCCGCGCCCCGGCGGCCAGGGTGGTGCCCCGCGTCCCGGCGGTGCCCGTCCCGCGGGTCCGCGTCCGGGCAACAACCCCTTCACCTCCGGTGGTTCCACCGGCATGGCGCGCCCGCAGGCGCCCCGTCCCGGCGGTGCCCCGCGTCCCGGCGGCGGCCCCGGTGGCCCCGGCGGCGCTCCGCGCCCGCAGGGCGGCCAGGGCGGCCCCGGTGGCGCTCCCCGTCCGCAGGGTCAGGGCGGCGCCCGTCCGAGCCCCGGCGGCATGCCCCGCCCGCAGGGCGGCGCTCCGCGTCCCGGCGGCGGTCCCGCCGGTAACCGTCCGAACCCGGGCATGATGCCGCAGCGTCCCGCCGCGGGCCCGCGTCCCGGCGGTGGCCCCGGTGGTGGCCGTGGTCCCGGCGGCGGCGGTCGTCCGGGTGGCGGCGGCGGTGGCGGTCGTCCCGGTGGCGGCGGCTTCGCGGGTCGTCCCGGCGGCGGTGGCGGCGGCTTCGCCGGTCGTCCCGGCGGTCCGGGTGGCGGCGGTGCCGGTCGTCCCGGTGGTGGCGGCGGCTTCGGCGGTCGTCCCGGCTTCGGCGGTCGTCCCGGTGGTCCCGGTGCCCGCGGTGGCACGCAGGGTGCGTTCGGCCGTCCCGGCGGGCCCGCCCGTCGCGGTCGCAAGTCGAAGCGGCAGAGGCGCCAGGAGTACGAGGCCATGCAGGCCCCGTCGGTCGGCGGCGTCATGCTGCCTCGCGGCAACGGACAGATCGTCCGCCTGTCGCGCGGTGCCTCGCTGACGGACTTCGCGGAGAAGATCAACGCGAACCCGGCCTCGCTCGTCGGCGTGATGATGAACCTCGGCGAGATGGTCACCGCCACGCAGTCCGTCTCCGACGAGACGCTGAAGCTCCTCGCGGACGAGATGAACTTCGTCCTGGAGATCGTCAGCCCGGAGGAGGAGGACCGCGAGCTCCTGGAGTCGTTCTCCATCGAGTTCGGCGAGGACGAGGGCGGCGAGGAGATGCTCGTCTCCCGTCCGCCGGTCGTGACCGTCATGGGTCACGTCGACCACGGTAAGACCCGACTTCTGGACGCGATCCGCAAGACGAACGTCGTCGCGGGCGAGGCCGGCGGTATTACGCAGCACATCGGTGCGTACCAGGTCGCCACCGAGGTCAACGGTGAAGAGCGCGCCATCACCTTCATCGACACCCCCGGTCACGAGGCGTTCACCGCCATGCGTGCCCGTGGTGCGAAGTCCACCGACATCGCGATCCTCGTGGTCGCGGCCAACGACGGTGTGATGCCGCAGACGATCGAGGCGCTGAACCACGCCAAGGCGGCCGAGGTGCCGATCGTGGTCGCGGTCAACAAGATCGACGTCGAGGGTGCCGACCCGGCCAAGGTGCGCGGTCAGCTCACCGAGTTCGGTCTGGTGGCCGAGGAGTACGGCGGCGACACGATGTTCGTCGACATCTCCGCGCGCAAGGGCGAGAACATCGAGCAGCTGCTCGAGGCCGTGGTCCTGACCGCGGACGCCTCGCTCGACCTGCGGGCCAACCCGGAGCAGGACGCACAGGGCATCGCGATCGAGGCCCACCTCGACAAGGGCCGCGGCGCCGTCGCGACCGTCCTCGTCCAGCGCGGTACCCTCCGCGTCGGCGACACGATGGTCGCCGGTGACGCGTACGGCCGAGTCCGCGCGATGCTCGACGACAAGGGCGAGAACGTGGAGGAGGCGACCCCGTCGACTCCGGTCCTCGTGCTCGGTCTCACCAACGTCCCGGGCGCCGGCGACAACTTCCTGGTCGTCGACGAGGACCGTACGGCCCGTCAGATCGCCGAGAAGCGTGCCGCCCGTGAGCGCAACGCCGCGTTCGCCAAGCGCACCCGCCGGGTGTCCCTCGAGGACCTCGACCAGGTGCTCAAGGCCGGTCTGGTCCAGGACCTCAACATCATCATCAAGGGTGACGCGTCCGGTTCCGTCGAGGCCCTGGAGAGCTCGCTGCTCCAGCTCGACGTGGGCGAAGAGGTGGACATCCGCGTCCTGCACCGCGGTGTGGGTGCGGTCACCGAGTCCGACATCGACCTGGCGATGGGCTCCGACGCCATCGTCATCGGCTTCAACGTCCGTGCGGCCGGCCGTGCCGCGCAGATGGCGGAGCGCGAGGGCGTCGACGTCCGCTACTACTCGGTGATCTACCAGGCCATCGAGGAGATCGAGGCGGCCCTCAAGGGCATGCTCAAGCCGGAGTACGAGGAGGTCGAGCTCGGCACCGCGGAGATCCGCGAGGTCTTCCGCTCGTCCAAGCTCGGCAACATCGCGGGTGTCCTCATCCGTTCCGGTGAGGTCAAGCGCAACACCAAGGCCCGTCTGCTGCGCGATGGCAAGGTCATCGCGGAGAGCCTCAACATCGTGGGCCTGCGCCGCTTCAAGGACGACGTCACCGAGATCCGCGAAGGCTTCGAGGGCGGTATCAACCTCGGAAACTTCAACGACATCAAGATCGACGACGTCATCGCGACGTACGAGATGCGCGAGAAGCCGCGCGGCTGATCGACTGCTCACACAGCAGTCCGATCCGCGTGGTCAGTGTCGGGGCCGGTCGACGGGGAAAATCCCGTCGATCGGCCCCGGCCGTTCCGTGTACGGTTCTGATGTCCCTGCCAAGCGGTTGGCGGGGCCTCGATCCCGTACCGGCGGGACATCCGGACACACATGTATGTGGGGACTCTGTCCTTCGATCTGCTCCTCGGCGACGTACATTCGCTGAAGGAGAAACGCTCCGTCGTCCGCCCGATCGTCGCCGAGCTCCAGCGCAAGTACGGAGTGAGCGCGGCGGAAGTGGGCGGTCAGAACCTGCACCGGAGGGCCGAGATCGGCCTCGCGTCGGTGTCCGGGGACGCGGGCCATCTCACGGACGTACTGGACCGGTGCGAGCGCCTCGTCGCCGCCCGGCCCGAAGTGGAGCTGCTGTCGGTCCGGCGGCGGCTGCACGGCGACGATGATTGAACAGCAAGACAAGCCCAGGGAATGCCCGGGGATAAGGGAGACGGAGCAGTGGCCGACAACGCGCGGGCGAAAAGGCTGGCGGACCTCATTCGAGAGGTGGTTGCTCAGAAGCTGCAGCGCGGGATCAAGGACCCGCGGCTCGGCACGCACGTGACGATCACGGACACCCGGGTGACCGGTGACCTGCGGGAGGCCACGGTCTTCTACACGGTCTACGGCGACGACGAGGACCGCGCGGCAGCGGCCGCGGGCCTGGAGAGCGCCAAGGGCGTGCTCCGGTCGGCGGTCGGGCAGGCCGCGGGCGTGAAGTTCACGCCGTCCCTCGCCTTCGTCGCCGACGCCCTGCCGGACAACGCGCGGGCCATCGAGGACCTGCTCGACAAGGCACGGTCGTCGGACGCCAAGGTGCGGGAGGTCTCCGCGGGTGCCGAGTTCGCGGGCGACGCGGACCCGTACAAGAAGCCCGAGGACGACGCCGACGGCACAGACACCACGGACGAGACGGACGGCGACGCCCGCGCATGAGCAAGAGCAGCACCACAACGCCGGACGGCCTTGTCATCGTCGACAAGCCGTCCGGCTTCACTTCGCACGACGTGGTGGCCAAGATGCGCGGGATCGCCAAGACCCGCCGCGTCGGGCACGCCGGCACCCTCGACCCCATGGCGACGGGTGTCCTCGTGCTCGGGGTCGAGCGCGCCACCAAGCTCCTCGGCCACCTGGCGCTGACCGAGAAGGAGTACCTGGGCACCATCCGCCTCGGGCAGAACACGATCACCGATGACGCCGAGGGCGAGATCACCTCGTCCGCCGACGCCTCGGGGATCCGCCGCGAGGCCGTCGACGCGGGCATCGCCAAGCTGTCCGGCGACATCATGCAGGTGCCGTCGAAGGTCAGCGCCATCAAGATCGACGGCAAGCGTTCCTACGCGCGTGCCCGCAAGGGCGAGGACTTCGAGATCCCGGCCCGGCCCGTGAAGATCTCCGCGTTCACGGTGTACGACGTCCGCGACGCCGTCGCCGAGGACGGCACGCCCGTCCTCGACCTGGTCGTCTCGGTCGTCTGCTCCTCGGGGACGTACATCAGGGCGATCGCCCGCGACCTCGGCGCCGACCTCGGCGTCGGCGGTCACCTGACCGCGCTGCGGCGCACCCGCGTCGGCCCGTACAAGCTGGACTCGGCCAAGACCCTCGACCAGCTCCAGGAGGAGCTGACCGTGATGCCGGTGGCCGAGGCCGCGGGCCGGGCCTTCCCGCGCTGGGACGTGGACGAGAAGCGCGGCCGGCTGCTGCTCAACGGCGTTCGGATCGACATGCCCGAGGAGTACGCGGGTGCGGGCGCCGTCGCCGTCTTCGACCCGGAGGGCCGCTTCCTGGTCCTCGCGGAGGAGTCGCGGGGCAAGGCCAAGAGCCTCGCCGTCTTCGCGTGACCCCGTGCGCTGCGTGACCCCGTGTGCCGCGGGATCCCGTGTGCCGCGGAATCCCTTGGGACGCGCGAGCCCGTAAGACGTTGTGGAGGGGGGGGAACAAAGCCCCCCCCCCCCCCCCCCCCCCCCCCCCCCGCCCTCCCCCCCCCCCCCCCCCCCCCCCCCCCCCCCCAAAAGCCCCAAAGCGAAAAAAGGGGCAGA
>NZ_JBVIXD010000020.1:48972-77213 GCF_055593965.1 Streptomyces sp. NPDC040622
GTGGCGGGCGGGGGGGTGGGGGGGGGGGGTGGGGGGGGGGGGGGGGTGTGGGGGGGGGGGGGGGGGGGAACCCCCCCCCCCCCCCCCCCCACGCTTCCCCCCACTGATGGTCTGTCCATCGCCGGCCCCTCATTCACCCCTTCGGGCAGGCGCTCGGAGTGAACCGGGGGGTCGCAAGGGGGCGCGTTCGCATCGCGTTCTGTCCGCCTGATCACCGTCGACCTACGGTCGGAAGGACGGGGCACGGTGGGGAGGTTCGAGCATGGCGGGACGCGGCCCGCGGGCCAGGGGCGCCGAGGACGCCAGGGACGCGGGGGGCACGGCGGACGGGACCTGCCCCTCGGTGCCTGCGCCGGACCGGTCCCTGGTGCGGATCTGCGATCTCGCCGGGCGCCCGCGCGGCGCCGGCTTCGCCGCCGACGAGCACGGCACGGTCGTCACCAGCCACGAAGCCGTCGACGGTCTGGCCCGGATCGTCCTGCACGCGCCGGGCGAGGGCACCTGCGTGGTGTCCGCCGACGCCGTGGTGGCGCTGCCCGACGCCGACCTCGCGCTCGTCCGCACCGAGGGACTCGGCCTGCGGCCCCTGCCCGTCACCGTGCGGGACGCCGTGGAGACCGGCAGCTATGTGCGGATCACCGCGGGCGGTGAGCGCGAGGCACGCGTCCTTGGCACCTCGGCGGTGACGTACACGGCGACGGACCGCCTCCACCTGGTGGACACCGCCCTGGAGCTGGCGATCGGCACGGACGGCGCCGACGCGCTGCGGCTCGGCGGCGGAGCCGCGGGCGGGCCGGTCGTGGACGCCTCGACCGGCGCCGTCCTCGCCGTCCTCGGCACCGCCCTGCTGCCCCAGGCCCCCGGCCCGGCCGCGCACGGCCAGGACGAGGGCCAGGACGTCTTCACGCTCCGCCCGGCGGGCTTCGCGGTGACGCTGCGGGACGCGGCCGCCGCCGACCCGGGCGGGCCCCTCGCCGAGCTCATCGCCCACAACGCCGCGACCGTCCCCGCGTACGGCGACGACCTCAACCTCGCGGGCGCCCTCCACCTGACGGCCACCTCGACAGGGTCCGACGGGCCGCGCGCCGCCTCCCACGAACCCGTCGAACGACCCGACACCGCACGGGAGTTCGCCGCCTTCACCGCCGGACCGGCACGGATCCTCGGCCTCGTCGGCGACCCCGGCACGGGCCGCACCACGGAACTGGCCGCCCTCGCCGCTCGGCGCGCCAAGGGCGCCGAGCCCGCCCCGACCCTGTGGCTGCGCGGCGCCGACCTGCGGGGCACGGACGTGTCCCTGGCCGACGCCGTCGAGCGCGCGCTCGACCGCGCGGGGCGGATCCTGGAGGCCTCGGACGAGCCCCCGGCCGCCCGGGGCATCGGCGACATCTCGGCGGACCGGGTGGCACGGCTCGTGCGCGACGCCGGACGGCCCCTGCTCCTGCTGCTGGACGGCCCCGAGGAGATGCCGCCCGTGCTCGCGCACCGCCTCGCGCGGTGGAGCACCGGCACGCAGCGGTGGCTGCGGGACACGGGCGCCCGCCTCGTCGTCGCCTGCCGCCCGGAGTACTGGGAGCAGGCCGGGGCGCACTTCGACGCCGCGTCGCTGCACGCGGCGGACGACGGCGCGGAGCTCCCCGGGTGCGTACGCCTGGGGGATCTGCCCGAGCCGCAGGCGGGCCGGGCCCGCGCGCGGTACGGCATCCCGGACGACGCGCTGGCCGCCGCCGACGCGCGCCATCCGCTGGCACTGCGGCTGCTGCGCGAGGTGCGGGCGGCCCGCCCCGACGCGCCGGTGCCGGGCACGCCGGACCGTACGGAGCTGTTCGGCGCCTATCTGGACGTGATGTGCCTGCGGGTCGCGGTGCGGCTCGCGGCGACGAACGGCCTGCGGGGGAGCGCCGTACGCCGGCTCGCCGCGACGGTGTCCGGACAGGTCCACGAGGCGGCACGGCGGTGTCTCGGCCCCGGCCAGGGGGAGTTGGACACGACCGCGTTCGAGGCCGTCTTCCCGTGGGGAGCGCTCTCGGGCGAGGGTGGCGGAAAGGCGTTCCACGGCTGTACGGGGTGGGCGTCGGCCGTGCTCACGGAGGGGCTGCTGGTACCGGCGGGGGCGGGCTACCGCTTCGCGCACGAGGAGGTCGCGGACTGGATCCAGGGCACGCACCTGGACGTCGACGGCGCGCTGACCGCACTGGTCCACCGCCACCGCGGTCCCTCCCCGGCCCCGGCGGTCCCGGAACAGCGCCGGCGCAGGCCGGCCCCGGCCCCCGCACGCCCGCTGCCGGTGCCCCGGCACCGCATCGGACCGGTGATCCAGGCACTGCTGCTGCTGGGCCGCCAGCGGGGCGCCGGAGAACTGGCCTCGCGACTGGTCGAGCTGATGGACGCGGTGGTGGAGTTCGCGGAGGGAGAGGGGTGCGGTTCCGCCCCCGGCGGTGTCACCTCGGGAGCCGGCGGAACCGACGCCGCCGATGGCACCGATGGCACCGATGGCACCGATGGCACCGATGGCGCGGACAGTACGGACAGCGCGGACGGCGTGCGGGACGCCGCGTGGTGGGCCGCTCATCTGCTCGGTGAGGTGCTGCTGCGGGTTCCCGACGCCACCCCCTACCTGGCCGTGCTCGAACCGCTCGCCGAGCGCGGCACGTTCGGCACCGCCTTCTGGCTGCGTCTGCCACTGGCCGAGGCCGACCGGTTCGCGCTGTTGCGGCGGCTCGTCGTCAGGGACGGGCCGCCGGGGACCCCGGACCGCTGCCTCGACGCCGTCGCCGAGCTGCTCTCCGCGGGACCCGCCGCCGTCCAGCGCCACCTCGTCCAGTGGTTCGCCGACGAGCGGCCGCTGGACGCCGCGCCCGACGCCACCGTCGCCTCCGCCGCGCAGGCCCTGCTCCACACCCACCGGCACCGCGCCATGGACGCCCTCACCGAGGCGCTGGTCGACAGCACCCACGCCCGCGCCGACGAACTGCTCGCCGCCCTCGCCGAGGAGGAGCCCTCCGCCGTCTGCCGCGCGGTCGACCGCTGGGCCCGCGACGAGCGCCCCGCCCGCCGGGTCGCGGCCGCCGCCCACGGACTGCGCGCCGCCCCGCACGCCGCCACCGGCGCCGACCGCGAGCTCCTGCGCTACACGGCGTTCACGCTGCTCGCCCGCCCCGCCGACGACACCCTGCACGGCGCAGCCCTCGCCCTCCTCGTACGCGATCCGCAGACCCGTTCCCGTTATCTGCCGCACGCCCTGCAACGCTTCGCCGCCGGGGACCCGCAGCTGCCCGCGAGCGCCCTGGCCGCCGCCCTGGCCACCCACCCCGAGCTGGTCCTCGGCGCCTTCCGGAGCCGGCTGCACGCGCCGGGGCCGGACACCGACGACGTCCTGTGCGGCCTCGCCGACGTGACCACCCCGGCCCTCGCACACCGCGTCGCCACCCTCGTGCAGGACCTCCTGGAGGCCCGCCCCGAGGCGGCCGGCGCCGCCGCCGCGTACATCGACCGGCGGCTCGAACACGGCCCTGCGGTGCGCCCGGTCCTCTTCCCGCTCGTGTCCGGGCTGCTGCACAGCAGGCCCGCCCGGGTGCGGGCCGCCCTCGCCCCCGTGCTCGCCGCGCCCGGCACCGCGGTCTCGCGCGCCCTGCGGGGCGAGCTGCTCGACGTCCTGCTCAGCCAGGAGCGGGACTCCGCCGTCCTGGAGAGTGTGCTGCGGACGGTGGCGCACGGCGTGGGGGAGTGCGGCGAGGACCGTACCCGTGAGCGCGTCCACCGCATCGGGCTGCTGCTCGTCCGCACCCCCGAGGGCGCGACCTGCTTCGACCGCCGTCTGGTCGAACTGGCGCGCGGCAGACCCGGCTTCGCCGTGCTCGTCGCCGGCTGGATCGGCGACGCGCCGCGGGACTGGGCCGCCCTGATCGGTCCGAGCGCCCGACGGGTGATCGAGAACCTCGCGGGCGGAGTACGCGTCCCCGCCTGAGCGGCCGCGCGACGCGCGCGTCCGGTCCGCGCCCGGCCTGCGTCTTTCGGCGCCGGGACCGGCCGGTAGTGACCCCCGCCACTCCCTCCGGTGCGAGCCGTCACGCGTCGGCATGGCAGTCTTAGTCCTGCGCAATCGGCAAGGGGAACGTACAGACGTACGTGACGTATACGGGTTCGGCGAGGAGCAAAGAAGTGCAGCGCTGGCGTGGCTTGGAGGACATCCCCCAGGACTGGGGGCGCAGCGTCGTCACCATCGGTTCCTACGACGGCGTGCACCGTGGTCACCAGCTGATCATCGGGCGTGCCGTGGAGCACGCGCGGGAGCTCGGCGTGCCCGCCGTGGTCGTCACCTTCGATCCGCACCCCAGCGAGGTCGTGCGCCCCGGCAGCCACCCGCCGCTGCTCGCCCCGCACCACCGCCGCGCCGAGCTCATGGCCGAGCTCGGGGTGGACGCGCTCCTGATCCTCCCCTTCACCACCGAGTTCTCGAAGCTGTCGCCCGCCGACTTCGTGGTCAAGGTCCTGGTCGACAAGCTGCACGCGCGCGTGGTCGTCGAGGGCCCCAACTTCCGCTTCGGCCACAAGGCCGCGGGCAACGTCGACTTCCTGACCGAGCTCGGCCGGACGTACGACTACGAAGTCGACGTCATCGACCTGTACGTCAGCGGCGCGGCGGGCGGCGGCGAACCCTTCTCCTCCACGCTGACCCGGCGCCTGATCGCCGAGGGCGACATGACGGGCGCCTCGGAGATCCTGGGCCGGCCGCACCGCGTCGAGGGCGTGGTCGTGCGGGGTGCCCAGCGGGGGCGCGAGCTCGGGTTCCCCACCGCCAACGTGGAGACGCTGCCCCACACGGCCGTCCCCGCCGACGGGGTCTACGCCGGATGGCTGCACGCGCAGGGCGAGGCGATGCCGGCGGCGATCTCCGTCGGGACGAACCCGCAGTTCGAGGGCACCGAGCGCACGGTCGAGGCGTACGCGATCGACCGCGTCGGCCTCGACCTCTACGGCCTGCACGTCGCCGTCGACTTCCTCGCCTTCGTGCGGGGCATGGCGAAGTTCGACTCCATCGAGTCGCTGCTGGTCGCGATGGCGGACGACGTGAAGAAGTCCCGGGAACTCATCGAGGCGTACGGGGCCTAGCGGCACTGGCGGGTTGACAGTTTGACGGGTTGCGGCTCAGGCGGGTTGGCGGGTGCTCGCGCCGGGCCGGTGGGGGCTGATCGCGCCGTTCCCCGCGCCCCTTAAATGCGCCCTGCGGGCGCCCGCAGGGGGCCGTCAGGGGCGCGGGGAACGGCACGCCCCCCACCGACCCGGCGCGCAGCCGCCCGCGAACCGGACCGCCGCCCCCTAAGGCGCCCCCTCCACCACCCGCGCCGCCGCCCAATGGCACGCGACCTGCGTTTCGCTCGCGCCCGAGAGCACCGGCAGGTCCTCCCCGCGGCAGCGGTCCGCGACACCCGAGCGTGCCGCCTCGCCGGAGGCGAGTACCTGGCACCGGGCGTGGAACCGGCAGCCGCCGGGGATGCGGGAGGGATCCGGGGGCTCGCCCGTGAGGACCACCGGATCGCCGGGCGCCTCGGGCAGGACCGACAACAGGGCCTGCGTGTACGGGTGCTGAGGTGACGTCAGCACCTCCTCCACCGTTCCCGTCTCCACGATCCGGCCCAGGTACATCACCGCCACCCGGTCCGCGATGTTCCAGGCGAGCCCCAGATCGTGCGTCACCACCAGTGCGGAGAGCCCCAGTTCGTCGCGCAGACGGAGCAGCAGCGCCAGGATCTCGCCGCGCACGGACGCGTCGAGGGAGGCCACCGGCTCGTCGGCGACGATGAGTTCGGGCTCGAGGACCAGCGCGCCCGCGATGACGACCCGCTGACGCTGGCCGCCCGACAGCTCGTGCGGATAGCGCAGGAAGAAACGCTCGGGCGGCCGCAGCCCGGCCCGGGAGAGGGCGCCGGCGACCGCGGCCTGCTCGTCCCCCGCGTACCCGTGGATGCGCAGCCCTTCGGACACGGCGTCGTACACCGTGTGCCGCGGGTTGAGCGATCCGCTGGGGTCCTGAAGGACCAGCTGCACCCGCTTGCGGTACGCCTTGAGCGCGCGCCCGGAGTAGTCCAGCGGTGTGCCGCCGAACGTCACCTTCCCCGAGGTCGGCGGCACCAGGCCGAGCAGCGAACGGGCGAGCGTCGTCTTGCCGCAGCCCGACTCGCCGACCAGGGCGACGATCTCGCCGCCCTTGATGTCGAGGTCGACGCCGTCCACCGCGCGGGCGGTCGGTGCGCCGCGCCGGCCGGGGAAGGCGATGTGCAGGTCGGCGGCTGACAGCAGAGGGCCGCCGGACTCCTGAGTGGTCATGCGCGGTTCCTCTTCACGGGTTCACGGGGGCTCTCGGTCACGGCGTGCGCTCCGCCGCCGCGGGCGCGGACGTGGGCTGCGCGGGCAGTGGCGCGCCCGCGTGGACGCAGGCCGCGCGGTGGTGCGGGCCCGCTTCCCGCAGGGCCTGGTCCTCCGTGGCGCAGGAGTCGAGGGCGACCGCGCAGCGGGGATGGAACGTGCAGCCCGTGGGGAGCGCGGACGGGTCGGGCGGGTCGCCCGGCAGGCCGCGCGGCGCGAACCGCGACGTCACGTCGCCGATGCGCGGGAAAGCCGCCGACAGGGCCTTCCCGTACGGGTGGCGGGCGCTCTCGTAGACCTCGGAGGCCGGGCCCTCCTCGACGACACGGCCCGCGTACATCACGGCGAGCCGGTCGCAGGTGTCGGAGAGCACCGCGAGGTCGTGGCTGATCATCATCAGGCCCAGGTCCTGCTCGGCGACCAACTGTTCGATCAGGCGCAGGATCTGGGCCTGGATCATCACGTCCAGGGCGGTGGTCGGCTCATCCGCGATGATGAGACGGGGGTCGCAGGCGAGCGCCATGGCGATCATGACCCGCTGGCGCTGGCCGCCGGACAGCTCGTGCGGATAGGACTCCGCGCGGGCGGCGGGCAGCCCCACGTGTTCCAGGAGCTCGCCGACCTTCTTCTTCGCGCCGGCCTGCGTCGCCTTCTTGTGCAGCAGGATCGGCTCGGCGATCTGGTCGCCGATGCGGTGCACGGCGTTCAGGGAGTGCATCGCGCCCTGGAAGACGATCGAGGCGCCCGCCCAGCGCACCGCCCGGACCCGGCCCCACTTCATGGTGAGGACGTCCTCGCCGTCGAGCAGGATCTCGCCGGACACCTTGCTGCCCGCGGGCAGCAGGCGCAGCAGGGCGAGCGCGAGCGTGGACTTGCCGCAGCCGGACTCGCCCGCGACGCCGAGCTTCTGGCCCGCGTCGACGTGGAGGTTCACGCCGCGGACGGCGGCCGCGCCGTTCGCGTACGTCACTTCGAGGTCGCGCACGTCCAGGAGCCGCGCCCCCTCGGCCTGCCGTGCCCCGGCCGGTGCTTCTTCGGTCACGTCGTTCAACGGGAGGCCCCCAGCCTGGGGTTGAGCACGGATTCCACGGCACGGCCGCTCAGCGTGAACGCCAGCGCCACGATCGCGATGGCGAGGCCGGGCGGGGCGAGGTACCACCAGTGGCCCGCGCTGACCGCGCCCGCCTCGCGCGCGTCCTGCAGCAGGCCGCCCCACGACACGTTCGTCGGGTCGCCGAGCCCGAGGAAGGCGAGCGTCGCCTCGGTGAGGATCGCGCCCGAGATGACGAGGGTGGTCTGCGCGAGGACGAGCGGCATGACGTTGGGCAGCACGTGCCGGGCCATGATGTGGCCGTGGCCGCCGCCCAGCGCCTGGGCGCGCTCGATGTAGGGGCGCGACTCCACCGCGAGCGTCTGCGCGCGGACGAGGCGCGCCGTCGTCGGCCACGTCGTCACGCCGATCGCCAGGATGATCGTCCAGATCGAGCCGGACAGCACCGCGGCCAGCGCGATGGCGAGCACCAGCGTCGGCATGACGAGGAACCAGTCGGTGATGCGCATGATCACCGTGGCGTACCAGCCCTTGAAGTGGCCCGCCGTGATGCCGACGAGCGTGCCGATGGCCACCGAGAGCACGGCGGCGAGCAGCCCCACGGTCAGCGACATGCGCGCGCCCCACACGAGCAGGCCGAGCAGGTCGCGCCCGAACTGGTCGGTGCCCAGCGGGAACTCCCCGCTCGGCGACTCCATCGGCTTGCCCGGCGCCGCCGTCACGCTCTGCGCGTCCGAGCCCACGAGCAGCGGCGCGAAGATCGCGGCGAGCCCGATCAGGACGAGCACGGCGAGCCCGAAGAGCCCGGTCTTGTGCGTGCGGTACTCCCGCCAGAAGCGGGCGGCGGAGTGCCGCCGACGGGTCCAGGCCAGTGACCGCGCGCTCTTGGCGGCGGGCGGTGGTGGTGTCGTCGACGGGGTCGGGGCGGTCGGTGCGGATTCGGTCGTCATCGGCCCACCCGGGGATCGAGCAGCGGATAGATCACGTCGGCCAGGGTGTTCATCAGGATCACCGCGACGGAGAAGACGAAGAAGAGCCCCTGCACCAGCGGCAGGTCGGGCACGCTCAGCGCCGAGTAGAAGAGCCCGCCGAGCCCCGGCCAGGAGAAGACGGTCTCGACGAGGATCGCGCCCGCCACCACCGTGCCGAGGTTGACGAACATCAGGGTGACGGTCGGCAGCATCGCGTTCGGCACGGCGTGCCGGCGGCGTACGAGATCGTCCCTGAGGCCCTTGGCGCGAGCGGTCGTCAGATAGTCGCTGCCCATCTCGTCGAGCAGTGAGGACCGCATGACGAGCAGGGTCTGCGCGTACCCGACGGCGACCAGCGTGATGACGGGGAGCACCATGTGGTGCGCGACGTCGATGACGTACGCGACGCCCGTCTCACCGCCCGACTCCAGTCCGCCCGTCGGGAACATGCCGGGAATCGGCCCGATCCCCACCGCGAAGGTGATGATCAGGAGCAGGCCGAGCCAGAACGACGGCACCGAGTACAGCGTCAGCGCGAGCCCGGTGTTGAAGCGGTCGCCGAGCCGGCCGTTGCGCCAGGCGGTGCGCGTGCCCAGCCAGATGCCGATGAGGGTGTAGAGGACGTACGCCGTTCCGGTGAGCAGGAGCGTCGCGGGCAGCGCCTCCGTGATCTTGTCCATCACGGGGGCGTGGAACTGGTACGACGTGCCGAAGTCGCCGGTCAGGACATTGCCGGTGTAGTCGAAGAACTGGGCCATCACCGACTTGTCGAGGCCGAACTCCTTGCGCATCGCGGCCAGTTGCTCCGCCGAGACGCGCTTGCCGCCCGTCATCTGCTTGACCGGGTCGCCGGGGATCAGCCGGAACAGGAAGAAGCTGGTGACGAGCACGGCGAACAGCGACACGATCGCGCCGCCGAGCTTGCCCGCCACATAGAGGAGGTAGGCGCGGGTGTCGCGGGCGCGCGGCCCGCGGGCCGACGCCGGCCCGGCCTTCGCCGGGTCGCCGTCGGCCCCGGGGCCCAGCGGGCCCTCGGTGTCGAGCAGTGCGGGATTGCTGTCAGCGGTCATGCGTTACTCGCGGTCCTCTGCGGTCGAACGGCGGCGCAGGGCGAACAGGACTCCGCCGCCCACGAGCACCACCGCGGCAGCGGCGATACCGATGATGACACCGGTCGAGCTGCCGTCCTTGGAAGAACTCTTCCCATCCGCGGGTACGGCCGACCACCAGCTCCAATATCCGTCCTGACCGTAGATGTTGCCCGCGGCCGTCGGCATGGTGGTGATGGACTTGATCTGGTCGGTGCGGTAGGCCTCCACGGCATTCGGGTACGCGAGGACGTTCATGTACCCCGAGTCGTAGAGCCACGACTCCATCTCCTTGACGATGCCGGCGCGCTTGGCGGGGTCGTACTCCGCGAGCTGCTTGCCGTACAGGTCGTCGAACTTCTTGTCGCAGATGAAGTTGTCGGTGGCGGCGCTCTCCTTGGCCTTCACCGGCAGCGCGGCGCAGGTGTGGATGCCGAGCACGAAGTCCGGGTCGGGGTTGACGGACCAGCCGTCGAAGGCGAGGTCGTACTCGCCCGCGTACCAGGGCACGGACACGTCGTCGAGACAGTTGACCTTGAGCCCGATCCCGAGGTCGCCCCACCACTCCTTCAGGTACTTCCCGACCGCCTTGTCGTTGGGGTCGGTGGCGTGGCACAGGATGCGCAGGTTCAGCGGCTTCCCGTCCTTGCCGACCCGCTTGCCGTCGCCGTTCTCCTTGTAGCCCGCCTCGTCCAGGAGCCGGGCGGCCCGCTTCGGGTCGTACGTCATCTCCTGATCGGCGGAGGGCTTCCAGGCGTACTCGGAGAAGCGCGGCGGAATGTAGCCCGCGCCCTCGACGGCGTGCCCCTGGAACACCTTGTCGACGATCGCCTTGCGGTCGACGGAGAGGAACAGCGCCTGGCGGACCTTCTTGTCCAGGAGCGCCGGGTTGCCGTCACCGAACTTCTTGCCGTCGAGGGTCTTGGCGCCCGGGTTGGTGGCCAGGGCGAAGAAACGCCGGCCGGGACCCTCGTTGACCTTGATGTTCTCCTCGTTCTTGAGGGACTGGGCCTGCGCCGGAGTGAGCGCGGGCTGCCCGGCCACGAAGGAGACCTCGCCCTTCCTGAGGGCGGAGACGGCCGCGTCCTGGTCCTTGTACGTCTTGAACACCAGCTCGTCGAACTTGGCCGCACCGCGCCAGAAGTCCTTGTTGGCCTTCAGCTTCACGTACTGGTCGACCTTGTAGTCCGTCAGGATGAACGGGCCGTTGCCGACGACGGGGAGGTCCTTGTCGTTGTTGAACTTCGAGATGTCGTCGACCTTCTCCCAGACGTGCTTGGGGACGATCGGCACGTCGAGCGCGGCCATCGTGGCCTGCGGCTTCTTCAGCTCGATGACCAGCTTGGTGGGGCTCGGCGCGGTCACCTTCCTGAAGTTGGTGACGAAGTTGGAGTTCGAGGTGGCGGTGCCCTCCTTCGACATCACCTTGTTGAACGTCCACGCCGCGTCCTCGGCGGTCGCCTTCTTCCCGTCCGACCACTTGGAGTCACCCCGAATGGTGTACGTCCAGGTCAGCTTGTCGGCGGAGGGCTTCCAGTCCGTGGCGAACCCGGGGATCGCCTTGTTGTCCTTCGCGTCGTAGTTCGTCAGGTACTCGTACGTCAGACGGTGGATGCTGGTGCTGAGCAGCCGCTGGGCGAGGAACGGGCTGAGCGAGTCGACGCTCTGCGCCACGGCGACGGTGAGCACCTTCTTGCCGTCGGCCTTGGCCTCGGCCTGCTGCGGGGCGGGATTGAGCGGCGTGGCGAGACCGGCCGTCAGGGTGAACGCGGCGGCTCCACCGGCGAGCACGAGCCTCAGGCGGCCGCGTGGACGGGACGGTACCGCTCTCTTCGGAACTGCTGCTCTGCCGTGCTGATCTTGTGTGTCCATGGGTCGGTGACCTCGCGTCATCGCTCGCGCAGGGATGGCTGGTTGCACGCTGGTGGATCAAGGAACGTCAGCTGGTTGATGTGTGTTTACCAGCGCCAGTCTGCGCGCGTCAACGGCGGGTGAACCCCATGTGGCCTGCGGAAATAACGAGTTGACCGGGATTTCATCCGCATTGGTCAAGACCACTGACGCGTGGCTGGTGAGGGGGTGACGGCAGGGAGAGGAGGGGACTTGGCCTGGTGGGGACGGGGCAGACAAGCAGGTGGGCCCGCACCGAGGAACGGTGCGGGCCCACTGCGAGGTTGACGGAGGCTACTGCTGCGGGGGTGGCGGCTGCTGGAACGGCGCCCCGGGCTGGAACGGCGCCCCCGGCTGAACGGGTGGCGGCGCCTGTCCTTCCTGCGGCTGAGGAGGCTGGGGCCGGCTCTGCGGCGCCTGGGGTTGCTGGGGCTGGCCCTGCGGCGGCGCCTGCCACCCCTGCGGGGCTCCGGGCTGCTGCGGATAGGGCTGCTGCCCGGGCTGGGGCTGCTGGGGCTGCTGGGGCTGAGGTTGCTGGGGGGCGTACGGCTGGGGCTGGCCCGGGTAGGGCTGCTGTCCCCCCTGCGGCGGAGGCTGCTGCCCCGGCTGCTGAGGAGCGTGCCCCGGCTGCGGCTGCTGAGGAGCGTACGGCTGCGGCTGCCCGCCCCCGGGCCCCTGCTGCCCCGGCATCGGCGGAGCCATGTGCGGCGGCGGATTCCCGTCCGACGTCCACAGCCCCTGGTTTTGCTGGGCCCGTACGAAGTCCTCGGCCACCAGCGCCGAGAGGTTGAAGTACGCCTCCCGGACCTTTGGCCGCATCATGTCGAGGTCGACCTCCGCGCCTGCGGCGAGGTGCTCGTCGAAGGGGATGACGACCACGCCGCGGCACCGCGTCTCGAAGTGCGACACGATGTCGTCGACCTTGATCATCTTGCCGGTCTCGCGCACGCCGGAGATGACGGTGAGGGAGCGCGAGACGAGGTCGGCGTACCCGTGCGCGGACAGCCAGTCCAGCGTGGTCGACGCGCTGCTCGCACCGTCGACGGACGGCGTCGAGATGATGATCAGCTGATCGGCGAGGTCGAGGACGCCCCGCATGGCGCTGTACAGCAGACCCGTGCCGGAGTCGGTCAGGATGATCGGGTACTGCTTGCCCAGGACGTCGATCGCGCGCCGGTAGTCCTCGTCGTTGAAGGTGGTCGACACGGCCGGGTCGACGTCGTTGGCGATGATCTCGAGCCCGGACGACGCCTGCGAGGTGAAGCGCCGGATGTCCATGTACGAGTTGATGTACGGGATCGCCTGGACGAGGTCACGGATGGTGGCCCCCGTCTCGCGCCGCACGCGACGGCCGAGGGTGCCGGCGTCGGGGTTGGCGTCGATCGCGAGGATCTTGTCCTGGCGCTCGGTGGCGAGCGTGGAGCCGAGCGCCGTGGTGGTGGTCGTCTTGCCCACGCCGCCCTTGAGGCTGATGACGGCGATCCGGTAGCAGGAGAGCACCGGGGTCCGGATCAGCTCCAACTTCCGCTGCCGCTCGGCCTCTTCCTTCTTCCCGCCGAGCTTGAACCGCGAACCGCCGCTCGCGGGCCGACTGCTCTTGGCCTTCGGCTTGGTGTTGCGCAGCAGCCGGTCGGAGGAGAGCTCGACGGCGGCGGTGTAGCCGAGCGGGGCGCCCGGGTTGGTCCGCTCCCGCTGATCGTGCTGCACGGCCTGCGGCCAGGCGGCGCCGGTACGGGGGTCGATGGGCGGCTGACCGGGCTGACCGGGCTGGCCCTGCTGCACCGGCTGTTCCTGCTGTCCGGGCTGGCCCTGCTGGGGCGCCTGCGCCTGCGGCTGCGGCTGCGGCTGCGGCTGCGGCTGATGGGGCGCTTGGGGTGCCTGGGGTGCCGTGGGCTGAGGGCTCTGCTGGGGGAAGCCGTAGCCGCCGGGCTGGGCACCCTGCTGCGGGAATCCGTAACCACCGGCCTGAGCCGGCGGCTGGCCCTGGACGGGCGGCTGGGGCTGGTGTGCCTGGGGCTGCGGCGGGGCCTGGTGCTGGGGCGCCTGAGGCTGCGCTTGTGTCTGCGGCTGTGTCTGCGGCTGGGGTGCCGGCGCTTGCTGCTCCGGGACGGCGGGCTGCTGTGACTGAACCGGCTGCTGCCCCGGAAGCGGTTGCTGCCCGGGAGCCGGCTGCTGTCCGGGCATCGGCTGACCGGGCAGGCCCGGTTGCGGTGCCTGCTGGACCGGATGCTGCGCTTGCGGCGCGTAGGGCGCCTGCTGTGCCTGTGGCGCGTACGGAGCGGGCTGCTGCGGGAACCCGTAACTGCCGCCCTGGGGAGGCGAGTTGGGGGCAACCGGGTTGGCGGGGGCGGGCGGCGCGGGTGCGTGGGGCGCGACGGGCGAGGCAGGCGTGGACTGCGGGAATCCGTAGCCTCCCTGCGGCGCCGCGGGAGCCGGTGCCCCGGCGGCCGGGGCGACCGGCGCGGGCCAGGCACCCGGTGCCGGCTGCGGAGCCTGCGGCTGTACGGGCTCGGGCGCGGCCTGCACCGGCTGGGCCGGGGGCGGGGTCGGCTGGGGCGCGGGCCACTGCGGCGCCGAGGCCGGAGCCGCGGGCTGGAACGCGGGCGGCAACGGCGGCAGCCCGTCCTGCGTCGCGGCCGGTGGCGGGGTCCACGACGGCGGTACGGAGTCCTGCACGGCGTCCTGCGGAACGGAGTCCTCGGGTGCGGCGTCCCTGACGGACCCGGAACCGGCGTCAGCACTCGCGTCGATGTCCGCGTCGATCTCCGCGTCCGGGGTCTCGCCGGAGACCTCGTCGCGTCCGGCGCTCAAGTCGGTCACGTCGGCGTGGGCGTCGGCACTGTCATCGGCATCGGCCTCGCCGCTGTCGACCGGCTCCTCCGAAGCGGCGGGAGCCTCCGAGCCCTCCGAGTCCTCCGAGCGTCCCGAGCCCTCTCCGGCCTCCGAGCGCTCCGCGGCCTCTGCCGCGGCGGTCCGCTCCTCGATCTCCCGCTTCAGCGCGCGCGAGGAGAACCGCATGGTGGCGCCGCTCTCGAGATCACCATCACCGAAGCTCTCACCGACAGGCTCGGCGGGCTCGACGACGTCATCCCCCACCTCGTCGGCACCCGCACTCGCATCGGCATCCGCACCCGCATCTATATCCACAGAAGTAGGCGCAGGGGCAGGGGCAGGAATCGAGGTCGACGCGACCTCGCCCACAGGAGGAGCCCAGGTCCTGCGCTCTTCCTCGGCAGGAGTCCCGGCCTCGGCCGCACCCGCGGCCGCACCCTCGGCTTCGGCCTCACCGGCCTGTCCCTCGGCCTCGATCAGGGCGTCGACCTCGTTCTTCGGCACCACCCCGGTCACGTGGACCGAGGCCGCGGGCCCGGCAAGGGCACCGCTCCAGTCGGCGGCGCCACCACCGGCGGCCACGGGCGGGACGACGGACGACGTGGGCGGTACGGGCGGCAGAACCGAGGGAACGGATGCTACGGAAGGCGCGGCAGCCGCGTCCGACACCTCGGCGTCCGCTGCCTCCTCCTCGACCCTTTCCTCCTCGACCTTTTCCTCCGGCGCTTCCGGAGCCGCAGGCTGGAACCCACTGCCCACGGGCAGCTTCGGCACCGCACCGGGCACACCCGCCGACGGCGGAGAAAGGGGCAGGGGAGGGGGCGGGGGAGCCGAGAAGGACGGCATGGCGGGCGGCGGCGGTGTCGAGGAGGCCGCCGCGGGAGCCGCCGGACCGGTGTCGACCGACGCGGCCGGAGTGGAGGCCCCCGACTCGGACACGGGCGCAGCGGTCGTGGGCGCGGGGAAAGCTGAAGCGTCGGACGCGGGCGCGGGGTGAGCGGGCGCGTCGGACGCGGGAGCCGGAGGAGTGGAGACGGGCGGCGCGGAAACCGGCGGAGTGGGCGCGGACGGCGTGGAGACGGGCGGCGCCGAAGGCGTCTCACCCGCGGTGCCCGAAGCGTTCTGCGTGTACCAGGCGGGCGGGGCGTAGTCGATGGTGAACTCGCCCGTCGTCTCGGCAGCGGACTCCGCGTCGGACTGATCATCGACGGGTGAGTCCCAGCCCCCGCGGATCTCGTCCCGATCGCTGTTCACAATGCCTCCTGATGTGGTCGAGCACCCTCGTGCCGTGGTGGGGGGCGACCGTTCCTGTCGTCCGATCCGCCTGGCTCTCCCCGTTGAGGGACGCGCACGAACCGCTCGAGGGTTCTGGCGTCGCGCCCTGTCCCAGCCTAATCACCAAAACCACCGGCACGGCAGGGCAGTCCACCCCACCAATGCTGTCCGTTGCGTCACTCCGCGGGCAGGGGCGTTCCACGTACATCAAACCGTGACGGACAAACCACCCAACAGGCGAAATTCCATGGCTAATTGGAGCGATGTCTGGGGGCTGCCGCGGTGAACGGCGAAAGATAAGGTCCGCCCGTACGTCTGTGACCTGGTGCGGTTCGTGGGGGTGCGGTTGCGGTTCGGTTCGAGGGGGCGGGCTCGATGCGACGTTGGATCAAGGTGGCGGCGGCGGCTGCGGCCGCCCTCGCGGTGGGCGGATACATCGCCGAGCCCCACGTACAGGACTGGATCCTGGCCCGAGGTGCCTGTGACGGAGCGCTGCCCCGGGAGGCGGTGGACCGGCTCGCCCCGGACGGCACGCACCTGAAGGCGCAGAAGTCCCGGCTCGTGGACGGCCTCGGTCGCTACAGCTGCAGCCTGACCCTCGACGGTGACGGCGTGCGGGACGAGCGCCTGGTGCAGATGGAGGCGTTCACGCGGCGCGACGACCGGGACCGGGAGTTCATGTCGGTCTTCTCGGACAGCGGCTTCTCCCGTCAGGCCCGGCTGCCCGACGGGCTGCCCGGATTCGTCGACGAGTTCGGCTCCGTCCAGCTCCTGCTGTCCTGCCCGGACCTGGCCGAGGACGAGGAGGGCAGGCCCGGCAGGCTCCTCGTGCGGACGACCTTCGGACGGTCCGTCAACGCGGGTGTGCCGGGAGCCGGGTACCGCACGGCCGTCGCCCTGGCCAACAAGGCGTCGGACAAGCTGGGTTGTGGCGCGAAGCGGCTCCGGCCCCCGGAGCGGAACGTCGCGATGGCGCAGCCGGACGAGGACGACGCGAAGGCCGTTCCGCTGTCGAGGGCGAAGGGCACGCCCTGCGCGTGGGCGGCGCGCGCCGGTCTGCCGAAGGGCACGGAGTGGCGGATCGAGGCGAACATGAACGACGTCGCCCCCACCGGCCGCTGCGACCTCTACGTCAAGAACACCGGTAGCACCGGTAACACCGGGAACCCAGAGGCGGGGGAGAGCGGCGGGGGCGAGGAGGAAGACGTGCAGTCGGTGATGTTCTTCGCCGCCTGGTACGGGGACTGGAGCAACCGTCTCCTCGGAGACGGAACGATCGGCAAGCCGCCGTCCGTGACGGCCACCGCCCGCTGCGACGGCGAGTCCGCCCACTACGCGCTCGACGCGGCGGACGACACCCCGGGAGTCGGCGAGGCGGCCAAGCGGCGGATGGTGAAGGAGTTCGCGAAGGACCAGGTGCGGCGCCGCGGCTGCTCGGACCTCCGCGTCTCCTCCTGACCCGTCCGACAGCCGGACGTCGACCGCCAGAACCTCAGAACCGCAACCACAGCGCCCGTACCTACGAGTCGTCGAGCAGTTGCCGCATGGTGGCGGCCCGTCGGGCGGGCACCTTCCGCTTCCCGGCCCACGGGCCGAGAGCGAAGAACATCTGCCGCCGGTGTCGCTCCCGGTGTCCCTGAGGGCGGCGGCCACCGCGCAGGCGCTCCGGGCCTGCGCCATGGTGTGCGGACGGTCCCGGCCCGCCGAGCCGGCGGCGGCCTCGATCACGCGTCCGAAGGCGCGGGCGCCGTCACCACAGACCTTCTCGTGGGCCGGCATCCTGCGGTCCGCTCCGAGCCGCCGAGGTCGTCGCCCGGATCCAGGGCCCGGGTGGCGGCGGAGAAAGCGTCGGCCGGCGCGCGGACCCGGGCGGGCACCCGCGGACACGGCTCTTCGTCCGGGGAGTCGTCGACGGCGAGGGGTATCGCCACCCCGGCCGCGACCACCGACAGCGCCACCGCGGGGACGAACACCCGGTGCCGCCCCGCCGGCCCTCTCGGCCCGCGCAGACGACGCGGACTCCCGTCGGCCGCACTTCAGGTCCGACCCCGCACCGCTGACACCCCTCGGCGCCTCTGTCACCGCTCTCCCCGTTCCGTGTCCGGGCAGGGTGGCGACCCTGTGGGACGCGCCCGTGGGGCCCGTGGGAGCGGACCCCGGAGCGGCACCCCCGTACACGCCCCTGGAAGCGCGCGGGAGGACACCCGGGATCAGCCCTGCCCGGCACCGGGTCCTGCCCGGCACCGGCCCTGATCGGCCCCGTCCTACTCGGCCCGGCCCTACTCGGCGGGCAGCCCGCCGTTGCGCACCGAGGGCTCGAGATCGAATTCCCCGTCCCGTGCCCCGAGCACGAAGGCCCGCCACTCGGCCTCCGTGTACCGCAGCACCGTCCCCGGATCGAGGGAGGACCGCATGGCGACGGCGCCCGCGGGCAGATAGGCGATCTCGACCCGCTCCTCGTGCTCCTCCGTACCCGGAGCGCTCTGCCACTCGACATCGGAGATGTCGAGTGCGTAGAGCTCCTCCTTCTCGCGTTCCTTGCGTGCCTTGTCCTGCGCCTCGGTCATGGCGAAGCGGTCCCTTCACGACGTACGAAAGAGCTGTCCGGTTAGCCTACTGGGGGCATTCCGCCCTGTTCAGGGGTTTCGCAGGGCCACGTCCGGACCCGCACGGGCCGGCTGATACCCTGTGAAACAACCGCCTGTATGCGCACCCCCGAATCCCCAGGGATACGGACCCGCCACACCGGCCCGTCAAGGGGACCGGAAGGGACCGGCCCCGGCAGGGGACGGGACGCGCCCGGCGGCCCATTCCGCCTCCCGAGTCACGGAAGCTCCCCTGAGATGTAGACCAGGGGCACTCGGAGGCACTCGAAGACATCACGAGGAGTACGCGTGTCGCTCGACGCCGCTACGAAGAAGCAGATCATGACCGAGTTCGGCCAGAAGGAGGGCGACACCGGCTCCCCCGAGGTTCAGGTGGCGCTGCTCTCCCGCCGCATCTCGGACCTGACCGAGCACCTCAAGACCCACAAGCACGACCACCACAGCCGTCGTGGTCTGCTGATCCTGGTCGGCCAGCGCCGCCGCCTGCTGCAGTACCTGGCCAAGAAGGACATCCAGCGCTTCCGTGCCCTGGTTGACCGCCTGGGTATCCGCCGCGGTGCTGCGGGCGCCAAGTAAGACATCGTGAAGGGAGCGGTTCCCACTCGAAGGGGGCCGCTCCCTTTGCTGTACATGCGCGGTGTCGCCGACGCTTTGTAGTCTGGTGACACACGCACGTCCCCATGGGCAGGGACCGGGTACGACGCACGGCCCACGCCCCATGGACACGGACACGTGAGCACGACCCCCACGAGGGAGAGGCGCACCCAGCCGCCGCCGGTCCTCGGTAGTGGCCCCCGGGAGACATCCCCGGGTGCTTCGATCGAAGACCGGCCCGCACACACGGCGCGCTTCTCCGCACGGTCCCCGTCCACGAAGGACGCACGGGACGCCGCCCCAGGGCCACACGGGCCCAGGGGCGAGAAGACGAAACGTAGACACGTAGGAGAACAGTGGAGAACGAGACCCACTACGCCGAGGCCGTCATCGACAACGGCACGTTCGGCACCCGCACCATCCGCTTCGAGACGGGCCGCCTGGCCAAGCAGGCCGCAGGCTCCGCCGTCGCGTACCTGGACGACGACACCATGGTGCTGTCGGCCACCACCGCTTCCAAGAAGCCCAAGGATCAGCTCGACTTCTTCCCCCTCACGGTGGACGTCGAGGAGCGGCAGTACGCCGCGGGCAAGATCCCCGGTTCCTTCTTCCGTCGTGAGGGCCGGCCCTCCGAGGACGCGATCCTCACCTGCCGCCTGATCGACCGCCCGCTGCGTCCTTCTTTCAAGAAGGGCCTGCGCAACGAGATCCAGATCGTCGAGACGATCATGGCGCTCAACCCCGACCACCTGTACGACGTGGTCGCGATCAACGCCGCCTCCTGCTCCACGCAGCTGGCAGGACTGCCCTTCTCGGGCCCGATCGGCGGCACGCGCGTGGCGCTCATCAAGGGCCAGTGGGTCGCCTTCCCGACGCACACCGAGCTCGAGGACGCCGTCTTCGACATGGTCGTCGCCGGTCGCGTCCTTGAGGACGGCGACGTCGCGATCATGATGGTCGAGGCCGAGGCCACCGAGAAGACCATCCAGCTCGTCAAGGACGGCGCCGAGGCCCCCACCGAGGAGGTCGTCGCCGCCGGTCTCGAGGCCGCGAAGCCCTTCATCAAGGCCCTCTGCAAGGCCCAGTCGGACCTCGCCGCCAAGGCTGCCAAGCCCACCGGCGAGTTCCCGGTCTTCCTGGACTACCAGGACGACGTGCTCGAGGCCCTGACCGCCGCGGTCAAGACCGAGCTCGCCCAGGCGCTCACCATCGCCGGCAAGCAGGAGCGCGAGACCGAGCTGGACCGCGTCAAGGAGATCGCCGGCGAGAAGCTGCTCCCGCAGTTCGAGGGCCGCGAGAAGGAGATCTCCGGTGCCTACCGCGCGCTGACCAAGAAGCTGGTCCGCGAGCGCATCATCAAGGACAAGGTCCGCATCGACGGCCGCGGCGTCACGGACATCCGTACGCTCGCCGCCGAGGTCGAGGCCATCCCGCGCGTGCACGGCTCGGCGCTGTTCGAGCGTGGCGAGACCCAGATCCTGGGCGTCACCACCCTCAACATGCTCCGCATGGAGCAGCAGCTGGACACCCTCTCCCCGGTGACCCGCAAGCGCTACATGCACAACTACAACTTCCCGCCGTACTCCGTCGGCGAGACCGGCCGCGTCGGTTCGCCGAAGCGCCGCGAGATCGGCCACGGCGCGCTCGCCGAGCGCGCCATCGTGCCGGTGCTGCCGACGCGCGAGGAGTTCCCCTACGCGATCCGTCAGGTGTCCGAGGCCCTCGGCTCCAACGGCTCGACGTCCATGGGCTCGGTCTGCGCCTCCACCATGTCGCTGCTGAACGCCGGTGTGCCGCTCAAGGCCGCCGTCGCCGGTATCGCCATGGGTCTGATCTCCCAGGAGATCGACGGCGACACGCACTACGTCGCCCTCACCGACATCCTCGGTGCGGAGGACGCGTTCGGTGACATGGACTTCAAGGTCGCCGGTACGAAGCAGTTCGTGACCGCGCTCCAGCTCGACACCAAGCTCGACGGCATCCCCGCCTCGGTCCTGGCCGCCGCGCTGAAGCAGGCCCGCGACGCGCGTCTGCACATCCTCGACGTGATGAACGAGGCCATCGACGTTCCGGACGAGATGTCCCCGAACGCGCCGCGCATCATCACCGTCAAGATCCCGGTGGACAAGATCGGTGAGGTCATCGGCCCCAAGGGCAAGATGATCAACCAGATCCAGGAGGACACCGGCGCCGACATCACGATCGAGGACGACGGCACCATCTACATCGGTGCCCAGCAGGGCTCGCAGGCCGAGGCCGCCCGCGCCACGATCAACGGCATCGCCAACCCGACCATGCCGGAGGTCGGCGAGCGCTACCTGGGTACGGTCGTCAAGACCACCACCTTCGGTGCGTTCGTGTCCCTGATGCCGGGCAAGGACGGTCTGCTGCACATCTCGCAGATCCGCAAGCTCGCCGGCGGCAAGCGCGTGGAGAACGTCGAGGACGTCCTCGGGGTGGGCCAGAAGGTCCAGGTCGAGATCGCCGAGATCGACTCCCGCGGCAAGCTGTCCCTCATCCCCGTCATCGAGGGTGAAGAGGACGACGACACGAAGGACGACACCGACAAGTGACGTCGCGTAGCACCACGACGACGGCCCGCACCTCCTCGGAGGCGCGGGCCGTCGCCCGTACCCAAACCCTCATCAAGGGCGAGAACGGCATCGGCACCGTCCGCAGGACGACCCTCCCCGGCGGCCTGCGCGTCGTCACGGAGACGCTGCCCTCCGTGCGCTCGGCGACCTTCGGCATCTGGGCCAACGTCGGCTCCCGCGACGAGACCCCGTCGCTGAACGGCGCCACGCACTACTTGGAGCACCTCCTCTTCAAGGGCACCAAGAAGCGCAGCGCCCTCGACATCTCGGCCGCGCTCGACGCGGTCGGCGGCGAGATGAACGCGTTCACGGCGAAGGAGTACACGTGCTACTACGCGCGCGTGCTCGACACCGACCTGCCGCTCGCCATCGACGTCGTCTGCGACATGCTGACGGGCTCCCTGATCCGCCAGGAGGACGTCGACGCCGAGCGCGGCGTCATCCTCGAAGAGATCGCGATGACCGAGGACGACCCGGGCGACTGCGTGCACGACCTGTTCGCGCACACCATGCTCGGCGACACCCCCCTCGGCCGCCCGGTCCTCGGCACCGAGGACACGATCAACGCCCTCACCGCCGACCGGATCCGCCGCTTCTACAAGAAGCACTACGACCCGACCCACCTGGTGGTCGCCGCCGCGGGCAACGTCGACCACAACAAGGTCGTACGCCAGGTACGCGCCGCCTTCGAGAAGGCCAGCGCCCTCGGGCGCGCCGACGCGACCCCGATGATCCCGCGCCAGGGCTCGCGCGCCCTGCGCACCTCGGGCCGCGTCGAGGTCATCAACCGCAAGACCGAGCAGGCCCACGTCATCCTCGGCATGCCGGGCCTGGCCCGCACGGACGAGCGCCGCTGGGCCATGGGCGTCCTGAACACCGCCCTCGGCGGCGGCATGTCCTCCCGCCTCTTCCAGGAGGTCCGGGAGAAGCGCGGCCTGGCCTACAGCGTGTACTCGTACACCTCGGGCTTCGCCGACACCGGTCTCTTCGGCGTGTACGCGGGCTGCCGGCCCAGCCAGGTGCACGACGTCCTGAAGATCTGCCGCGACGAGCTGGACCAGGTCGCGCAGCACGGTCTGACGGACGACGAGATCAGCCGGGCCATCGGCCAGCTCGCGGGCTCCACCGTCCTCGGCCTCGAGGACACCGGCGCCCTGATGAACCGCATCGGCAAGAGCGAGCTCTGCTGGGGCGAGCACATGTCGGTCGACGACATGCTGGCCAGGATCGCCGCGGTCACCCCCGACGAGGTACGCGAAGTGGCCCGCGACGTGCTCGGCCACCGCCCGTCCCTCTCGGCCATCGGCCCGCTCAAGGACAAGCAGGCGGCCCGCCTGAACGAAGCGGTCGCCTAGGTCGCCCGAGGGCCCAACTCCCTTAAGGAATGAAGGACATGAGCAAGCTGCGCGTGGCGGTCATCGGTGCAGGGGGCCGGATCGGCTCCGAGGCCGTGAAGGCCGTCGGGGCCGCCGAGGACATGGAACTGGTCGCCACTCTCGGCCGGGGCGACAAGCTGGAGACGCTGGCGGAGACCGGCGCCCAGGTCGCGGTCGAACTGACCCACCCCGACTCGGTGATGGACAACCTCGAGTACTGCGTGCGGCACGGCATCCACGCCGTCGTCGGTACGACGGGGTGGACCGACGAGCGCCTCGCGCGGCTGCGCACCTGGCTGGACGCGTCCCCGGAGACGGGCGTGCTCATCGCCCCGAACTTCTCCATCGGCGCGGTCCTGACGATGAAGTTCGCGCAGATCGCGGCGCCCTACTTCGAGTCCGTCGAGGTCGTCGAGCTGCACCACCCGAACAAGGCCGACGCCCCCAGCGGCACCGCCACACGCACCGCCCAGCTCATCGCCGAGGCCCGCAGGGAGGCGGGCAGCTCCCCGCAGCCCGACGCCACGGCGACGGCCCTGGACGGTGCCCGCGGCGCGGACGTCGACGGCGTACCGGTCCACTCCGTGCGCCTGCGCGGCCTCCTCGCCCACCAGGAGGTTCTCCTCGGCGGCGAGGGCGAGACCCTGACCGTGCGCCACGACTCGCTGCACCACAGCAGCTTCATGCCGGGCATCCTGCTCGGCGCGCGCCGCGTGGTGAGCACTCCGGGCCTGACCTTCGGCCTGGAACACTTCCTGGACCTCGGCTGACCCGAGAGCTGAGAGAGATGCGCGCAAAGATCACTTACGCCGTCACGGCTGCCGTCCTGGTCGTCTACTTCGTCCTGGTCGGCAGCCGTGGCGTGCTCCTGATACAGCACGGCACCCTCCTCACCGTCACCTTCGGTGTCGCGGTGCTGATCCTGCCGGTCATCGGCGTCTGGTTCCTCTGGAAGAACACCCAGTTCGTCCAGCGCGCCAACCGTCTCGCGGCCGAGCTGGAGGCCGAAGGCGGCCTGCCCGTCGACGAGTTGAAGCGCACCCCCGGGGGCCGCATCGACCGCGACTCGGCCGACGAGGTCTTCGCCCGCCGCAAGGCCGAGACCGAGGACTCGCCGGACGACTGGCGCTGTTGGTTCCGCCTCGCGGTCGCCTACCACGACGCCAGGGACACCCCCCGCGCGCGCCAGGCCATGCAGCGGGCCATCGCCCTGCGTGCGGGCAAGCCGGTGAACGTCTAGATCAGGCGGTGGGCCGATACTCGTCGGCCCACACCTCGATGGAGTCGGCCGCGCGGTCGAACGCCTCGTACCGGGCCAGGAAGTCCGCGTTCCGGTCGGTCAGCAGCGGCTGCGGCACGGCTCCCCGCTGATCACGGCGTACGAGGACGAGCGCCTGCCCCTGCACCGTCCGGGGCAGCCCCAGCCAGCGCACCGGCTGCTGCGTGGTCCGTACGGCGGAGACCTGCGCCCACGCGATCGTCTGCGTGGAGAGGAAGCCGACCCTGCGCAGGCCCTGGGCGCTCACCCAGGTGCCCATGCGCAGCAGCCGCAGGGCGCCGGCGATGATGAGGACCGCGAGAACGGCGCAGATCGCG
The DNA here is from genome assembly GCF_055593965.1 of Streptomyces sp. NPDC040622. Classification (NCBI taxonomy): domain Bacteria; kingdom Bacillati; phylum Actinomycetota; class Actinomycetes; order Kitasatosporales; family Streptomycetaceae; genus Streptomyces; species Streptomyces sp. NPDC040622. The sequence continues at coordinate 73,212 of NZ_JBVIXD010000020.1, forward strand.
GCGCCCGCGGGGGAGTCCGCGAACGCGATGATCACGGCCGCGAAGAGGACGAACGAGGCGAGCAGCAGCAGGAGTGCGGCGGCGCCCACCCGCCAGGGGCCGGGCCGGTAGGGCCGACGCCATAGATCGCGGTCGTCGAAGGGCAGCGGGGCGTCGTCCGCCGCGTCGTCGAATGCGCGGTCCGCGGTCAGGAAGGGCAGGGGCACGGGCTGATCCTCACTCAATCCACACATGGGCTGTGCCCGGTGAGGCTATCGAGCCGTGTCCCCTGCTACCACCCTTGGGGGTCCGGACGAGTCAGTGCCGGACGGTGACGGTCGGCACCAGGTCAGCGCCCTTCGGACGCTTCGGACTGCTGGTGCTGCGTGGGTGACTGGTCGGGCGACATCGCCGGCATCCCGAAGAGCAGGGATCCCACGAGACCGGCCACCACGGTCAGACCGATGAGCGTGCGGCCCACGATCTGACTGGCCGATGCACGCTCACGGGGTGGGGGAGTGACGTTACTGCGGAACTTGTCGGCTTCGGCGATGAAGGCGAACGGAACGGGCTCTCGCCGACGGAACATGGGGCGCGCTTCTCCTCACGGGTCTCGAACGGTGCTCTGTGGACTCTGTTGTCTAGATAGACGCTCGAAACGCCCAAAAGGTGCCCTGTTTTGGCAAATTAGTCGAAGAAAATCGAGACGGATCACCGAACGGCCCAGGGCGGCCCAAGACGGCCTTCCCGTCCCGGATCCCGTCCCCCGTCCCGGAAGACGGACATGTGGCGCCTTGAGGCACTGATGTGCGGATGCGCCGAGCGAAGTGTCCGTATTGCGGCACTTCGTGAAGTTCATCTAGCCTGATCAAACGGACCCGGCACTGCTTGAACCCCCGAGCAGGCAGTGCCGGGCTCCACACTTGTCAGGTCCGCTCACATCACCCGAGGGGCGACCCCGCGCTGAGCAGCGAGTAGCGTGTTACCCATGGCTCCGACCTCCACTCCGCAGACCCCCTTCGGGAGGGTCCTCACCGCCATGGTCACGCCCTTTACGGCGGACGGCGCACTTGACCTCGACGGCGCGCAGCGGCTCGCCGCCCACCTGGTGGACGCAGGCAATGACGGCCTGGTCATCAACGGCACCACCGGTGAGTCACCGACCGTCAGTGACGCGGAGAAAAACGATCTCGTACGAGCCGTACTGGACGCAGTCGGAGACCGCGCCCACGTCGTCGCCGGCGTCGGCACGAACGACACCCTGCACAGCATCGCGCTCGCCCGCGCCGCCGAGCGCGCCGGCGCCCACGGCCTCCTGACCGTCACGCCGTACTACAACAAGCCCCCGCAGGAGGGCCTGTTCCGGCACTTCACCGCCATCGCCGACAGCACCGAGCTGCCGGTCATGCTCTACGACATCCCGGGCCGCAGCGGCGTTCCGATCAACACGGAGACGATCGTCCGGCTCGCCGAGCACCCCCGGATCGTCGCGAACAAGGACGCCAAGGGCGACCTCGGCCGCGCCAGCTGGGCCATCGCCCGCTCGGACCTCGCCTGGTACTCCGGCGACGACATGCTGAACCTGCCGCTCCTGTCCGTCGGCGCGTGCGGCTTCGTCTCCGTCGTGGGCCACGTCGTCACCCCGGAGCTGCGCGCCATGCTCGAGGCGCACCTCACGGGCGACGTGCAGAAGGCGACGGAGATCCACCAGAAGCTGCTCCCGGTCTTCACCGGCATGTTCCGCACCCAGGGCGTGATCACGACCAAGGCGGCGCTGGCCCTCCAGGGCCGCCCCGCGGGACCGCTGCGGCTGCCGATGGTGGAGCTGTCACCCGACGAGACGGCCCAGCTCAAGATCGATCTCGCCGCCGGCGGGGTACAGCTGTAACCACAGACTTCACAACTGAATAAGCGCAACACCGCGGGCGCGACACAAGCTGACTTCCGCCCGCACCCCACACAACAACTGCTACTGCACGAACGTCATACGCGCCACGTGCCCGGGAGGTACGTGGCGCGCGTGGTGAGGAGAGTCTTTTGAGTCATCCGCATCCTGAACTCGGCGCTCCGCCAAAGCTTCCGAAGGGCGGCCTGCGGGTCACCCCGCTCGGCGGCCTCGGCGAGATCGGCCGCAACATGACCGTCTTCGAGTACAACGGTCGCCTGCTGATCGTCGACTGCGGAGTGCTCTTCCCCGAGGAGGAGCAGCCCGGTATCGACCTGATCCTGCCGGACTTCACGTCCATCAGGGACCGCCTCGACGACATCGAGGGCATCGTGCTCACGCACGGCCACGAGGACCACATCGGCGGTGTCCCCTATCTCCTGCGCGAGAAGCCGGACATCCCGCTGATCGGCTCCAAGCTGACCCTCGCGCTGATCGAGGCGAAGCTCCAGGAGCACCGCATCCGGCCGTACACGCTCGAGGTCGTCGAGGGCGACCGCGAGCACCTCGGCCCCTTCGACTGTGAGTTCGTCGCGGTCAACCACTCCATCCCGGACGCCCTGGCCGTCGCCGTCCGCACCCCCGCGGGCATGGTCGTCGCCACCGGCGACTTCAAGATGGACCAGCTGCCGATGGACGGCCGCCTCACGGACCTGCACGCGTTCGCGCGGCTGAGCGAGGAGGGCATCGACCTCCTCCTCTCCGACTCGACGAATGCCGAGGTGCCGGGCTTCGTCCCGCCGGAGCGGGACATCTCGAACGTGATCCGGGGCGTCTTCGCCGGCGCCCAGAAGCGGATCATCGTGGCGAGCTTCGCCAGTCACGTGCACCGCATCCAGCAGATCCTGGACGCCGCCCACGAGTACGGGCGCCGGGTCGCCTTCGTCGGCCGTTCGATGGTGCGCAACATGGGCATCGCCCGCGACCTCGGCTACCTCCGCGTCCCGCCGGGCCTGGTCGTCGACGTGAAGACGCTCGACGACCTCCCGGACAGCCAGGTCGTCCTGGTCTGCACGGGTTCCCAGGGCGAACCCATGGCCGCGCTCTCCCGCATGGCCAACCGGGACCACCAGATCCGCATCGTCCAGGGCGACACGGTGATCCTGGCGTCGTCCCTGATCCCCGGCAACGAGAACGCGGTCTACCGCGTGATCAACGGCCTGACGCGCTGGGGTGCGAACGTCGTCCACAAGGGCAACGCGAAGGTGCACGTCTCCGGGCACGCCTCGGCGGGCGAGCTCCTGTACTTCTACAACATCTGCAAGCCCAAGAACCTGATGCCGGTCCACGGCGAATGGCGCCACCTGCGCGCCAACGCCGAGCTGGGCGCCCTCACCGGTGTCCCGCACGATCGCATCGTGATCGCCGAGGACGGCGTCGTCGTCGACCTCGTCGAGGGCAAGGCCAAGATCGTCGGCAAGGTCCAGGCGGGGTACGTCTACGTGGACGGCCTCTCCGTGGGCGATGTCGGCGAGCCGGCACTGAAGGACCGCAAGATCCTCGGCGACGAGGGCATCATCTCGGTCTTCGTGGTGGTGGACTCCAGCACCGGGAAGATCACCGGCGGCCCGCACGTCCAGGCACGCGGCTCAGGCATCGAGGACTCGGCGTTCAACGCCGTCATCCCGAGGGTCCAGGAGGTCCTGGAGAAGTCGGCCCAGGACGGCGTCGTCGAGCCCCACCAGCTGCAGCAACTCATCCGCCGCACGCTGGGCAAGTGGGTCTCGGACAACTACCGCCGACGCCCGATGATCCTGCCGGTGGTCGTCGAGGTCTGACCCCCTCGATCAACCGAGCTCCGGAGCGGGGCGCCTCGATTTGCATCGGGGCGCCCCGCTCCGTTAGGTTTACGGCTCCGCCAGCGAGGGAAGCCCCGGACACTCAGGTGCCCAGGACCGACCGGAGCGGGGCGGGAATTCCGACTCAGAATCTCTGATAAAGTCGGAGTCGCCGGAAAGGGAAACGCGAAAAGCCGCAAGGCTTGAGCGGGAACCGGAAAGGCGCCGAGGAAATCGGACACGAAAGAGTCTGATAGAGTCGGAAACGCAAGAACAAAAGAAACACCGAAGGGAAGCGCC
>NZ_JBVIXD010000021.1:0-74071 GCF_055593965.1 Streptomyces sp. NPDC040622
GTCGTCCGTGGCGTGATCACCGGCAGGTGGTCAACGGGGTGCTGTGGCGGCTGCGGACCGGGGCTCCGTGGCGCGATCTGCCCGAGCGGTACGGAGCCTGGCAGACCGTCTACGAGCGGTTCGCCCGCTGGGAAGCGGACGGGACCTGGGCGAAGCTGCTGGAACACGTCCAGGTCCGCGACGACGAGGTGGGTCGGGTGGAGTGGACCGTCTCCGTCGACTCCACGATCAACCGAGCGCACCAGCACTCGGCCGGCGCCCGCAAAAAGGGGCCGCAGACGGGGACGAACTGGAAGATCCGGGCCGCTCGCAGGAGCGTCAGGCCCTCGGCCGGTCCCGGGGCGGGCTGACCACCAAGGTCCACCTCGCCGTCGACGGCCGTGGCCTCCCTCTGTCCATCGTGCTCACACCCGGCAACGTCAACGACGCCACCGCCTTCGGCCAGGTCCTCGACAGCATCCGCATTCCGCGCGCTGTCACGGGCCGACCTCGCACGACACCGGCGCGGGTGCTGGGCGACAAAGCGTATTCCAGCCGGGCGATACGCCACCTGCTGCGGCGCCGGGGCATCGTTGCCACGATCCCCGAACGCCGCGACCAGATGGCCAACCGCCGGCGACGCGGAACCCACGGCGGTCGCCCACCCGCCTTCGACAAAGACATCTACCGCAACCGCAACCTGGTCGAACGATGCTTCGCCCGTCTCAAGCAGTTCCGTGCGATCGCGATGAGGTTCGACAAGCTCGCCGATCGCTATCGGGCTGGAATCGTTGTGGCAGCTCTGGTCCTGCGGCTCCGCGAGCCCGCCGGGTGATCATTTGTCAGACAGGCCCTAGCGGCGCGGCAGGGCCAGCTCGCACCAGACGGTCTTGCCCGCGCGGGTGCGGCTCGTGCCCCACTCCTTGGCCAGCGCGCTCACGACGCGCAGGCCGCGCCCGAACTCGTCGCCGGAGCCGGCGCTGAGCAGCGTCGGCAGCGACTGGTCGTCGTCCTCGACCTCGCACACCAGTACCCCGGAGCGGACCAGGCGCAGATCGATCCTGCTGCTGTGCGAGTGGCGCACGACGTTGGTGACGAGCTCGCTGACGAGCAGCTCGGCGGTGTCGGCCAGGGACTCGATGGACCAGGCCGACAGCTGGCCGCGGACCAGCTCGCGGGCCCGGCTCACCTCGCTGGGGTCGACGGCGAGCCGCCAGTGCGCGACGGCCTCGGGGGCGATGCCGTTGAGCCTGGCCATCAGGAGCGCCACGTCGTCCTTGCGGCCGCCGCGCGTGTTGAGGGCCCGGATGATCGTGTCGCAGGCGTCGTCCATGGAGGCGGCGGGATGCGCGGCGGACTCGGTGAGCGTGGCGAGGCCGACGCCGATGTCCTCGCCGCGGACCTCGACGAGGCCGTCCGTGCACATCAACAGCCGGTCGCCGGGCGCGACCCGCACGAGGATCGACTCGAAGGGCACGCCGCCGACGCCGATGGGCGCCCCGGTGGGCAGGTCGAGGAGTTCGCTGCGGCCGTCCTCGGCGCGGACCAGGACGGGCGGGATGTGTCCCGCGTTGCCGATGTGCAGCTCGCCGGCGATCGGGTCGTAGACCGCGTACAGGCAGGTCGCCAGGTAGTGCTCGCCGAGGCGTTGCGCGAGGTCGTCGAGGTTGCGCAGGAGCTGTTCGGGCGGCAGATCGAGAGCGGCCATGGTCTGCACGGCCGTGCGCAACTGCCCCATCATGGCCGCCGAGTTGAGGCCGTGGCCCATCACGTCGCCCACGACGAGCGCGGTCCTTGAGCCGGGCAGTTTCACGGAGTCGAACCAGTCGCCGCCGACCCGGCCGAGGAGCGTGCCGGGCAGATAGCGGGTGGCGATGTCGCAGCCGGACATCCGGGGCTCGATGTGCGGGAGCATGCTGTCCTGGAGGGTGTCGGCGACGCTCTCCTGGTACGTGTACATGCGGGCGTTGTCGAGCACGAGGCCGGCGCGGGCGGCCAGTTCGGCGCCGGTGACGCGGTCCATGTCGTTGAAGACGGGCCGCTCCCGGTGGCGGAGCAGGATCATGAAGCCGAGCACCACGTTGCGTGCCTTGAGGGGCACGACGAGCATCGAGCGGTGGTTGATCAGCGGGCGGATGTCGCGCTTCTCGAACTGGGAGGCGATGGCGTTGCCCATCTCCTCGGAGATGCGAGGCACAAGGACCGGGTCGCCCGAGGTCATGCACTGGAAGAACGGCGTGTGGGCCGGGAACGGCATGGACTCGCCGACCGGCACGACGTCGTCCCAGCGGCCCGGCTCGTCGGTGTGCTCCACGGCGACCCGGTGCCACAGCGTGGTCTCGTCCGGCGGGCCCTCGGGAAAGCCCTCGCCCGCGACGACCTGTTCGCGCAGGTAGGTGCCCGCGACGTCGGTGAAGCGCGGCACGACCGCCCGGCTCACCTCCAGGATGGTGCGCGAGAGGTCGAGCGAGGAGCCGATGCGCCCGCTGACCTCGTTGAGGAACTCCAGGCGCTCGCGCACCGCCGTGTACTCGATGTCCTCCCCGTCGTCGTCCGCCTCGCCCGGCACGGCCGGGGCCGTCGGCAGCCCGTGGGCGGCGGCCCGCGCGGCACGCTCCCTGCGCTCCTGTCGTTCGACCCGGCGGGCCACGCCCCAGTCCGGGGTGACGGGCACCCGGTCGTGGTGGCTGAACTCCATGACGGGATAGCCCAGTTCGAGCACCTGGGAGACGATGCGGGCGCTCTCGCCGACGCTCATGCTCGGCAGGATCTCGGGGAGCCGGGCGGCGAGTTCGTCCGCGCCGGGGAAGTCGGTGTGCAGCGCGAAGCCGGGCGCGATCCGCTCGATCTGCGCCTCCCGCTGTGCCTTCCGCTCGCCCCGCGCGGCGTGCGGCTCCTCGGGCACGCTCAGCCGGGCGGCGTCGGCGGCGAGCACGAGGAGCCGCTCGGGTCCCGGGCCGACCAGCGGGTACGCCCACCAGAGCACGTCGAGCCTGCCGGCGCCGCCCGGTCCGCCGCCCGCGTCGGTGAGGCGCGCACGGCCCGCTGCCGGGTAGGAGATGCGGCCGTCGAGGGAGGTCTCCAGGTCGGGGCCGAGGCCGTCAAACGCCCCGTACTCCCCGTAGGGTTCGCGGTCCTCGGGGATCGCTCCGTGCACCGGGAGCAGGTCGCCGACGGGACGTCCCACGGCCTCCTCCTTGGTGCACCCGAAGAGGCGGCGCGCGCCGATGCTCCAGTGCGAGACGAGGCCGGCGCCGTCGACGACGACCACGGCCAGGGGGATACGGCCGGACGCGGCACTCTGCGTCACCGGCTCGCCCGGAGTGCCTCGTTCCATGGCTCATGCTCCTTCCCGTGGCGGCGCAAGATCTGAGCCGCCACCAACCACCGTACGGCCGTGACGGGTTGCCGTGCGGGGCATTGCGGGAATTGACCGGAGCGCCGGGCCACCGGCGCACGCCCGCTCATCCGGAGGCGGTCAGTCCTCGTGTCCCAGCTGAAGATCCCGCTCCGTGCGGCCGCCGCCCGCCACCTGGAGAACAGTGGCGACCGGCGGGTAACCCGCCGCGATCACGGTGTACTCGCCGGACGACAGGTCGACGAAGCGGAACGTGCCGTCCGCGCCCGTGGTCAAGGTGTCCACGACGTTCCCTGCCGCGTCCAGGAGCGTGACGCGCGCGTCCTCGACGGGCCGTCCGCCGCTGGCTCGCACGGTGCCCCGCAGCACGGCGCCGCCCGCGAGCTCCACGTCCTGCCGGGTCTCGCGCGCGGCCTGCACCGAGACGGGCAGCGCGGCCGGGCGGAACGCGGGGGCGCTGGCGGCGAGCGTGTACTCGCCCGCCACCAACTCCGTGATGACGTAGCTGCCTTCGCGCCCGCTGCGGGTGGTGGCGACGACCTCGCCCCGGACGTCGGTAAGGGTGACGGCGGCGTCCCTGACGGGCGTGCCGTCGGCGGTCACGACGGTCCCCGCGAGGCGTCCCGCGCCGCCCAGGACCACATCGAGCTCCACGGGCCGCTCGCCGACGGTGACGGTGACGGCCTGCGGCTGGTGCCCGCCCGCGGCGGCGATCAGCACGAACGATCCCGTGCCCGGGGTGGACAGGGCGTACCGGCCGTCCTCGCCGCTGGCGCCGCGCCCGATCTGCTGTCCGGACACGTCGATGAGGGTGAGAGCCGCCCGGGGCACCACCGTGCCGTCGGGGTGCTGCACGGTGCCGCAGACCGGGACCCCGGCGGCGTACGCCGTCGTACGGGCCTGGGGGACGGTCACCGGCTCGGCGGCGGGTGCGTTGTGGGAAGCGGCGCTGGACAACAGGGGAGTCTCCTTGAGGAAAAAGGCGAGCAGCATGCCGAGGACGAGCACCGGCACCAGGTAGAGGAAGATCCGCGGCATCGCGTCGGCGTAGGCCTGGATGTAGCCCTCGCGCAGCGGTGCGGGCAGCGCGTGGACGAGCTGCGGAGTGATCGACTCGGCGTCCGGCATGTCCTTGCCCGCACCGGCGGGGATGCGGTCCACGAGCGCGTCGGCGAGCCGGTCGGCGAAGAGCGTGCCGAAGATCGCTGCGCCGACGCTGCCGCCGATCTGCCGGAAGTAGTTGTTGGCGCTGGTGGCGGTGCCCAGGTCGGCGGGGCGGACCGCGTTCTGCACGGCGAGGACCAGGACCGGCATGACGAGGCCGATGCCCGCGCCGAGCACGGCCATCCAGATGCTGTACTGCAGCCGGGAGGTGTCCACTTCGAGCCGCGAGAGCAGCCACATGCCGACGACGGAGAGGATCCCGCCGACGATCGGGTAGATCTTGTAGCGCCCGGTGTGGCTGATGAGCTGGCCGGAGACGATGGACGCGCCCACGATGCCGCCCATCATCGGCAGCATCAGGAGGCCGGACTCCGTGGCGCTCGCGCCGTCGACCATCTGCAGGAAGGTCGGCAGGTAACTGGCCGCTCCGAACAGGGCGATGCCGACGACCATGCCCACCAGGCTGGTGATGTTGAAGACCGGATCGCGGAACAGACGCAGCGGAATGATCGGTTCTGCCGCGAACTTCTCGGCGACGAGGAACAGCACGCTCGCCACGACCGCGCCGGCGCCGAGCCCCAGGATGACGCGGTCGCCCCACGCGTACTCGGTCCCGCCCCAGCTGGTGAGCAGCACCAGGCAGGTGGAGGCGGCGGCGAGCAGAAGCGCGCCGGGCACGTCGATCCTGGCCTTGGCGGTGGGCTTGGGGAGCTTCAGGACGAGCGAGACGACGAGGAGGGTGACCAGGCCGAAGGGCACGTTGAAGTAGAAGCACCAGCGCCAGGAGGCGTGGTCGGTGAAGAAGCCGCCGAGCAGGGGGCCCGCGACCGAGGCGAGGCCGAACGCGGCGCCGATCAGGCCCATGTAGCGGCCGCGCTGCCGGGGCGGCACGATGTCCGCGATGATCGCCTGTACGCCGATCATGAGGCCGCCCGCGCCGACTCCCTGGAGGGCGCGGAAGGCGATGAGCTGGTCCATCGTCCGCGACCAGCCGGCGAGCGCCGAGCCGATGACGAAGATGACGATCGCGAACTGGAAGACGCCCTTGCGCCCGAAGAGGTCGCCGAGCTTGCCGTAGATCGGCAGGCCGATGGTGGACGTCAGCAAGTAGGCGGTGATCGCCCAGGACATCTTGTCGAGGCCGTGCAGCTCACCGACGATCTTCGGGAGCGCCGTGGCGACGATCATCTGCTCCAGGGCGGCGAGCAGCAGGGCGAGCATCAGCCCGACGAAGACCATCCGGATCCGGCTGGGGCTGAGCCCGTGCCCGGCCGGATCGGGGGGCGGGGGTGGCGCCTGGCCCGCCCCCTGGTCGGCCTGCGCCGGGGGCGCGTCGGCCACCTCGCGCACCTCGCGGTGCCGTCCGTCCCGCTCGTCCTGCTCGGCGACCTTCACCAGCGTCGTCCCGCCCACGTACTGCTCCCCTCGTCGCGCCTGCGCCGCCCATTTCTCGCATTACGCGACAACTGCGAGCAAGCGCGACGAGTTGGGCTCGCGCGGGGCCTCGCGGGCTTAAGCGCCGGTCGGAGCCCTACGGCGTACAACGGGGCCGAACGGAAAACCACTCGAAACGGTGAGCGTGAGAACAACCCTGATGGGCTACGCGGGAGTTGGGCGGGCGGACGGCCGTGGCCGCCCGCCCGTCACGGGGACTGCTTCGCGGGAGGCTACTTCTCGACCTGGGCGGCGAGGTTGCCGAGCACGCTGTCGTAGATGCGGCCGAGACCCTTGGGGGCGAAGGTCTTCTCAAAGAAGCCGCCGATGCCGCCGGCTCCGTTCCACACGGTGGTGACGACCACGCGGGACTTGCCCTCGCCGGACGGGGTCACCCGCCAGGTCGTGACCATGGAGGAGTTGCGGTCCTTCTCGACCAGTTCACCGTCGGTGGGCTCGCTGACCTCCAGGAGGCAGTCGCGGATCCGCTTGCTGGTGGCCTGGAGCTTCCAGTGGACCAGGGTGCCCTCGCCGTCGCCGCCCTCGCGCACCTCGTACTCGCTGAAGTGTTCCGAAAGAAGCTTCTCTCGCGTGCCGTTGTAGTCGGCCAGCGCGTCGAAGACGTCGTCGGGCTGTGCCGTGATGATCCGCTCCGCGGTCGCCTCGACCTGCGCCATTGCACTTCCTCCAGCACTTGTTTCTCGGGGGCTTCACGGAAAGCCAACCACCCGCCCCACCGGCCCCCCAAATCGGGTCCCCGGCCGGGGCCGTCCTCAGCCGGGCAGCAGCCGGAGCGAGACCCACAGCGCGAGGGTCGAAAGGACCAGTGCGGCGGGGGTGGTGAGGAGGCCGAGGCGGGTGAACCGCCCCAGATCCACGTCGTGTTCGTGCTGGTGGGCGATGCGGCGCCAGAGGAGCGTGGCGAGGGATCCCGCGTAGGTGAGGTTGGGCCCGATGTTCACGCCGACGAGGACGGCGAGTACGGCGCCGGGGCCGGCCGGCGCGGCCAGCGGGACCAGGGCGAGGACGGCGGGCAGGTTGTTGATGAGGTTGGCGAGCAGCGCGGCGACGGCGGCGGTGCCGAGCAGCGCGGGCAGGCTCGTGCCGTCCGGCACGATCGCGCCGAGGGCGTCGCCGAGGCCGTTGTCGACGACGGCCCTGACGACGACGCCCAGGGCGAGGACGAAGGCCAGGAACGGCAGCTGGGCCGAGCGCAGGATCGCCACCGGTGTCGTACGGCGGCGCAGCAGGTCCCGTACCGCGAGCACGGCGGCCCCGGCCGCGGCCGCCCAGGCGGGGTCGACGCCGGCCGTGGACGCCACGGCGAAGCCTGCGAGCGTGGCCGCGACGGTCACCAGGGCGAACCGCGGCATCCGCGGCACCTCCGCGGCCTCGCCGCCCTCGGCGGGGGCATCGAGATCCGCGGCGAAGAACCGTCGGAAGACGGCGTACTCGACCGCGATGGCGACCAGCCAGGGCAGCGTCATGAGCAGCGCGAAGCGCGTGAAGCTCAGCCCGGTCGCGGCGAACGCGAGGAGGTTCGTCAGGTTCGAGACGGGCAGCAGGAGGGACGCCGTGTTGGACAGGTGGGCGCTGGCGTAGACGTGCGGCGCGGGGCGGGCGCCCATGCGTGCGGCCGTGGCGAAGACGACCGGGGTCAGCAGGACCACGGTGGCGTCCAGACTCAGGGCCGCGGTGATCACCGAGGCGAGCCCGAAGACGGCGCCGAGCAGCCGCCGGGGGCGGCCGGCGGCCCGGTGCGCCATCCAGGTGCCGCAGGCGCGGAAGAGCCCTTCGTCGGCACAGAGCTTGGCGAGCACGAGGACGCCGGCGAGGAAGCCGATCACCGGACCGAGCCGGGCGGCCTCGTCCCGCACGTCGTCGAGCGGGATCGCCCCGGACAGGATCACGACCCCCGCGGCGGGCACGGCGAAGGCGGCCTCGGGCCAGCGGAAGGGGCGGACGACGGCACAGACCAGCACCACGCCGAGGGCGGCGATGGACAGGGACTCGGCGAGCATGCTCCCGATCATCCATCCCCGGGCGCTCACGGCCGAACGCGGTGTCGGTCCCGGGGGCCCGGCCCGCCACTCCCCCTCCCCCCCCGGGCCGCAGACCCGGTTCGCACGATCAAGGGAACGTATGTTCTATTCTGTGGTCAGTGCTACCGAGGAGGCGTCATGCGCTGGGAGAACCTCTCCGACGAGCCGCACCGGGGCGCCGCGGATGCCGCGCTGTTCGGCGCGCACGCGGTGACCACGCGGACCTTCGACACCCCTGAGTTCCGGGGAATCACCTTTCACGAGGTACGGGCCAGGTCGATCGTGAACCGCGTGCCGGGCGCGTCCCGGATGCCGTTCGAATGGACGGTCAACCCCTACCGGGGCTGCACGCACGCGTGCGTCTACTGTTTCGCCCGCAAGACCCACAGCTATCTGGACCTGGACACCGGCCTCGGGTTCGACAGCCAGATCGTCGTCAAGATCAACGCCGCCGAGCTGCTGCGTCGCCGGCTCGCCTCGCCGCGCTGGCACGGCGACCACATCGCCATGGGCACGAACGTGGACTGCTACCAGCGCGCGGAGGGCCGCTACCGTCTGATGCCCGGGATCATCGCGGCCCTGCGCGACCGGGGGAACCCCTTCTCGATCCTGACGAAGGGCACGCTGATCCTGCGCGACCTCGACCTGCTGCGGCAGGCGGCCGCGGTGACGGACGTCGGGATCTCCGTGTCCGTGGGCTTCACCGACGAGGAGCTGTGGCGCACCGTCGAGCCGGGCACGCCCGCCCCCGAGCGACGCCTGGACGTCGTGCGCACCCTGACCGGCCACGGCATCGGCTGCGGGGTCCTGATGGCGCCCGTCATCCCCTTCCTGGGCGACCACCCCGACCAGCTGCGCGCCACGGTGCGGGCCATCGCCGCATCGGGCGCGACCTCCGTGACGCCCCTGGTCCTGCACCTGCGGCCCGGCGCGCGCGAGTGGTTCATGGAGTGGCTCGCGCGGCACCATCCGCATCTGGTGCGGCGCTACGAACGGCTGTACGCGGAAGGGTCCTACGCCCCGAAGTGGTACCAGCGCCGCATCACCCGGCACGTGCACGAGCTGGCCGAGGAGTTCGGCATCGGCCCCACGCGCGCGGCTGCCGCGCGGCGGATCCGCGCCCCCGAGCCCGACCCCGCACCCGCGAGCGGACCCACCCAGCTCACACTGCTGTGAGTGGCGTGCCTCTTTCGGGTCATTTCGCGTCACAACGGCTCTCCCCGGGCGGTGATTCCGGGAACATCCGCCCAGGGTCGCGGCCTTTGGGGCCCCGAACCCGCCGCTCTGGGAGGCCGGATGAAGAAGCGCGCCGTCGTACTCTGCTCCGTCGCAGCCGCGGCTGCCGGGATGCTCACGGTGGTGCCGCCCGCCTCCGGCACCCCCGGGGGCGCGCACGCCGCTCCCACCCGCCACGCCCCTCTCCCCTGGAAGAAGTGCGCCGACGAGGACCACCCGACGCTCCAGTGCGCGTCACTGAAGGTCCCGCTCGACCACCACGAACCGGACGGCCGGCAGATCACCCTCGCCCTGTCCCGTGTCCCGCACACCGCGAAGAGCTCCCAGGGGCCGCTCCTGGTGAACCCCGGCGGTCCCGGCGGCAGTGGCCTGGCCATGGCGGCCTCCGTCGCCGGGGCGCTGCCGAAGAAGGTGGCCGCCCAGTACGACGTCATCGGCTTCGACCCACGCGGCGTCGGCAAGAGCAGACCCGCCCTCAACTGCCGACCCGGACACTTCTCCCCCGTGCGCCCCGCCGCCGTCCCCACGACGCCCGCCCTGGAGAAGAAGAACCTGAAAAGGGCCGAGGCGTTCGCGCGCGCCTGCTCCTCGAAGTACGGCGACATCCTGCCGTTCATCGACACGGTGAGCACGGTCCGGGACATGGACACCATCCGCGCGGCCCTCGGCTCGGAACGCATCAGCTACTTCGGCTACTCGTACGGCACCTACCTGGGCGCCCTCTACGGAAAGCTCTATCCGCACCGGGTGCGCCGCATGGCGCTCGACTCCCTCGTCGATCCGACGGGCGTCTGGTACGACGACAACCTCCGCCAGGACTACGCGTTCGACGCCCGCCACAAGGCGTTCATGGCCTGGATCGCCCGCCATGACGCCACGTACCGGCTGGGCGAGGACCCCGCGAAGGTCGAGGCCGAGTGGGACGCGATGCGGGACGCGCTCACCAAGAAACCCGCGGGCAAGAAGGTGGGCGCCGCCGAGCTGGAGGACACCTTCGTCCCGGGCGGCTACTACAACGGCTACTGGCCCCACCTGGCCGACGCGTTCGCCGCGTACGTGAACGACAAGGACACCGACGCGCTCGTGCGGGCGTACGAGAACTTCGGCGCGGTCGACGCCGCGGGTGAGAACGGCTACAGCGTCTACACGGCCGTCCAGTGCCGGGACGCGCACTGGCCCCGCGACTGGCGGACCTGGCGCGAGGACAACGACGAGGTGCACGCGAAGGCACCGTTCTCCACCTGGAACAACGCCTGGTACAACGCCCCGTGCGCCTTCTGGCCGACGCACTCCCTCACCCCGCCGGACGTCGCCGGCTCCGCGCTGCCGCCCGTCCTGCTGTTCCAGGCGACCGACGACGCCGCCACGCCCTACGACGGAGCCGTCGCGCTGCACCGCCAACTGCGCGGCTCACGTCTGGTGGTCGAGCGGGGCGGCGGCAATCACGGCGTCACCCTGAGCGGAAACGCCTGCCTGGACCGGCACTTGACGGCGTACTTGTCGACCGGCAAGGTGCCGGACGACGGCGGCGAGGTCGACGCGGTATGCGAGGCGCTGCCCGGCCCGAAGCCGCTGGGCACCGCGAAACACGCGTCGGACACCCGGCCCCGGGCGCTGCCGGTCACCGGGCGCGGGGCGTTGTCACACCCGTGGTCCACCATGGGGTCATGAACCGACTGACCCACATCAGCGCCCCCGAGGGCGTCGCCCCCGCCACCGCGTACACGCACGTCGTCATGGGGACGGGCCGTTTCGTGGCGATATCCGGGCAGTTGGCCCTGGACGAGGACGGCAGGACGGTCGGCGTGGGCGACGCATCGGCGCAGGCCCGGCAGGTCTTCGAGAACCTGCGGCGCTGCCTCGCGGCGGCGGGCGCGACGTTCGACGACGTGGTGAAGCTGACGTACTTCGTGACGGACATGGCACACATGCCCGCGGTGCGCTCCGCGCGGGACGCCTTCCTGGACCCGGGGCACCTGCCCGCGGCCTCGGCGGTACAGGTGGTGTCGCTGGTCGGCCCCGAGTTCCTGCTGGAGATCGAGGCGTTCGCGATGGTGCCGGAGTAGGGGGCCGGCCACTCCGGTCACTCCGACCCCTTCGGCCCCTTCGGCCGCTCCGGCCGCTCCGGCCGCTCCGGTCACCCCGCTCACTCCGGCAGCCGTGCCAGCGCCGCCGAGGCGGCCGCCGCGAGCCGGGGGTGGCCGCGTGCCGCCATCAGGACGGGCCTGGCCCGGCCGTCCCCCAGCGCCCCCAGCCCCTCCACGCACGCCAGCGCGATCTTGCCGTACGGGTCGTGCGGCGCCAGCCTGCGCTGCAGGGTGGTGATCAGCGCGGGCGCGGACTCCGGGGCGCGCAGCTCCGTCAGCAGGCGCACCGGGTAGAGCGCGTACGCGATGCGGAGCTCGTTGGTCGCGAGGGCGGCCGCGGCGCGCGCCGTGCGCGGGTCGCCGAGTTGCGCCAGGGCGTTGGCCGCGGCGGCGCACCGCGGCGGATCCCGGTGGTTGAGGAGGAGGACGAGCGACTCGAACGCCCTGCGGTCACCGGCCGCGCCCAGTCTGATCGCGGCCAACTCGCGGGCCCACAAGGGCTGCCCCGGCGAGACGAGCACCTCGGCCAGCTCGTCGACGTCGTCGGTGGCGACCAGCCTCTCGTACTCCTTGGAGCCACCAGCCTCAGCGCGTAAGCGTTCCGTCACCGTCCGCAACTCCTCATCCATGGCCGCGAGCCTAAGCCTTACCCAGCGGTCGCGATGTAGATCACAGACATCGGGAAACTTCGCGGGCTGGCGCGCTCGTTACTCGCCGGTTAGTCTCATGTGAGCGGGGCACACTCCCCGTGGCAGTTCTTTCTCGCGGTGGCCTGGTGACGCAGCCACCGTGGGTGTACCCCCTACGCCTCCAGGGCAGCGGGGGAGCTCGGTCGGTTCGGTACATCAAGTACCTCAGTACGACGTGGCTCCGGGACAGAGCCGGTCGGCTCCTTTCACCGGGCGTGCCCTGCGCGCCGCCCGGACACGACAGACACCACTTCCCGCCCGCCGTGCGGCCGTTGCCGCACCCGCGCGCCCCTCAGTCGTCACTCTCTTCCTGGAGTCCACGCATGGACACTCCCTTGAACACCGTCGCCGTCATCGGCCTGGGCACGATGGGCACCGGCATCACCGAGGTCCTGGCCCGCGCGGGCCGCGAGGTCATCGGCATCGACGTCAGCCGGACGGCCGCCACCCAGGCCGTCGAGTCCCTGGAGGCCTCGACCGCCCGTGCCGTGCGCCGCGAACGCCTCACCGAGGAGGAGCGCCAGGGGATCCTGGCCCGCGTCCGCACCTTCACCGAGCTGCGGGCCGCGGCCGACGCGGACCTGGTCATCGAGGTCGTGCCCGAGTCGTACGAGATCAAGCAGCAGGTCGTCCGCGAGCTCGACACCGTCGTGCGCCCCGGAACGATCATCGCCACCGGCACCAACGCGCTGTCGGTGACCCGGCTCGCCGCCGAATCGGCGCGCCCCGAGCGGGTGTTGGGCCTGCACTTCTTCAACCCGGCCCCGGCGATGAAGCTCGTCGAGGTCGTCTCGTCCGTGCTGACCGCGCCTGCCGCCGTCGCCGCCGTCACCGAGCTGGCGTACGCGCTGGGCAAGGAGCCCGTGGCGGTCGGCGACCGGCCCGGCTTCGTCGCCGACGGGCTGCTGTTCGGCTACCTCAACCAGGCCGCGGCGATGTACGAGGCGAAGTACGCCTCCCGCGAGGACATCGACGCGGCGATGAAGCTCGGCTGCGGCCTGCCGATGGGCCCGCTAGCGCTGCTCGACCTGATCGGCGTGGACACCGCCCGCACGGTCCTGGACGCCATGTACGCCGAGTCGCACGACCGCCTGCACGCGCCCGCGCCGATCCTCAAGCAGCTCAGTGAGGCGGGGCTGAGCGGCCGCAAGTCCGGCCGCGGCTTCTACACGTACACCGAACCGGGCGGCTCCGAGGTGGTGCGCGACGCGCTGACCCCGCTGGAGGGCGAGGTGCGCGGGCCGAGCCGCGAGGTCCGTTCGGTGGGTGTCGCGGGCTCCGGGACGATGGCGTCGGGCATCGCGGAGGTCTTCGCCAAGGCGGGCTTCGACGTGGTGCTCGCCGCGCGCAGCGAGGAGAAGGCCGCGACGGCGAAGTCCCGTATCGGGAAGTCCCTCGCGCGCTCGGTCGACAAGGGCAGGATGACGGCCGAGGCCGCCGCGCAGACGCTGGAGCGGATCACTCCCGCCGGGTCGTACGAGGCGTTCGCCGACGTCGATCTGGCCCTGGAGGCCGTCGCCGAGGACCTGGAGATCAAGCGGCAGCTCTTCGCGACGCTCGACAAGGTCTGCAAGCCGGGCGCGATCCTCGCCACCACGACGTCCTCGCTGCCCGTGGTGGCCTGCGCCCGTGCGACCAGCCGGCCGCGCGACGTGATCGGCATGCACTTCTTCAACCCGGCCCCGGCGATGAAGCTCGTCGAGGTGGTCCGCACGGTCGTGACCGACGACGACGTGCACGCCACCGTCCGCGAGGTCTGCACGAAGATCCGCAAGCACCCGGTGGACTGCGGCGACCGGGCGGGGTTCATCGTGAACGCGCTGCTGTTCCCGTACCTCAACAACGCGATCAAGATGGTCCAGGAGCACTACGCGACCCTGGACGACATCGACGCCGCGATGAAGCTCGGCGGCGGCTACCCCATGGGCCCCTTCGAGCTCCTGGACGTGGTCGGCCTGGACGTCTCGCTGGCGATCGAGAAGGTCCTGCACCGCGAGTTCCGCGACCCGGGCCTGGCCCCGGCGCCGCTGCTCGAGCACCTGGTGGCCGCGGGCTGCCTCGGCCGCAAGACGGGTCGTGGCTTCCGCGAATATGCCCGGCGCTGAGCCGGCCGAGGGGCACCTGGGCGAACGGACGGACTGGGGCGGGCTGCTCGAACCCTCGGGCAGCCCGGTCCCTCAGGAGCACCTCGCCGCGCGCATGCAGTACGTTCGTGGCATGTCCAAGGCCGCCAAGTCCTCACGCAACGCTACCGCCGACGCTCCGGAGAGCGCCGCGGGCAGCCGTGCCGCCGCCCAACGCCTCAAGATGCGCCGGGAGCTGGCGGCCGCGGCGATGGAGCTCTTCGCGTCCAAGGGGTACGAGGCGACGACGGTCGACGAGATCGCCGCGCAGGCCGGGGTCGCCCGCCGGACCTTCTTCCGGCACTTCCGCTCCAAGGAAGAGGCGATCTTCCCCGACCACGACGACACCTTGATCCGCGCGGAGGCGGTGCTCAACGCGGCACCGCAGCACGAGCACCCGCTGGACACGGTGTGCCGGGGCATCAAGGAAGTCATGAAGATGTACGCGGCATCGCCCGCGGTCTCCGTGGAGCGGTACCGCCTCACCCGCGAGGTGCCCACGCTGCGGGAGCGCGAGATCGCCTCGGTGGCCCGCTACGAACGGCTCTTCACACGCTATCTCCTGGGCCACTTCGACGAGCAGGCGCACCACGACGGCAACGACGACCCGCTGCTGGCCGAGGTGGCCGCCTCCGCCGTGGTCACCGCCCACAACCACGTCCTGCGGCGCTGGCTGCGGGCCGGCGGCCAGGGTGACGTGGAGACCCAGCTCGACCACGCCTTCGCGATCGTCCGCCGGACCTTCGGCACCGGCATCGGCGCGGGCCGCGACACCCTGCCCGCCTCCGCCCCGGCGACGGCCTCCGCGCAGGGCGAGGTCCTGGTCACGGTGGCCCGCACGGACGCACCGCTGGACGAGGTCATGCGCACCATCGAGAAGGCGTTGCGCGAGCATTCCTAGGCGCCGCGCAGCCGCCGCATAGTCCCCGTTTGACCCATTTCGTCCTTGCATTTCGAGGGGGCGCTACCGACCGGTAGCGCCCCCTTCGCCGTGCCTCCACCCCCTCTGACCTGCACTGATCGATCATCGGTCAAAAATTAGTGGCACCCAGTGTCTTGCCCGTTGGCACGCGGTGCCATACGTTGATGTTGTCCGGGCGGCCGGCGTGCAGGGATCTCGCGCACGCCGGCTGTCCCCACAAGCCACGGCTCGTGCGCCCGGACGCCTGCGTCACAGGCACCTCCCACGCCCCACCAAGGCGTCGCCGAGCACCACCCTTCGCCGAACCGACGGCACACCCTCCACCGCAACTTCAGCACCCGACGCAACCCTCAAGAGCGTCCACCACAGACGCTTCTTCGCCGGAGGCAACACCGTGAAGGAAATCCTGGACGCGATTCAGGCCCAGACCGTGACCGCGAGCGGCTCCGCCGCCCTCACGTCCGCCGACTTCGCCGCTCTCCCCCTGCCCGACTCGTACCGCGCGGTCACCGTGCACAAGGACGAGACGGAGATGTTCGCGGGCCTGGAGACCCGCGACAAGGACCCGCGCAAGTCCCTCCACCTGGACGACGTGCCGATCCCCGAACTCGGCCCGGGCGAGGCCCTGGTGGCCGTCATGGCCTCCTCCGTGAACTACAACTCCGTGTGGACCTCGATCTTCGAGCCGCTGTCGACCTTCGCCTTCCTGGAGCGGTACGGCAGGCTCAGCGAGCTCACCAAGCGCCACGACCTGCCGTACCACATCATCGGATCCGACCTGGCGGGCGTCGTGCTGCGCACCGGTCCCGGCGTGAACGCCTGGAACCCGGGCGACGAGGTCGTCGCGCACTGCCTGTCCGTCGAGCTGGAGTCCTCCGACGGCCACAACGACACGATGCTCGACCCCGAGCAGCGCATCTGGGGCTTCGAGACCAACTTCGGCGGCCTCGCGGAGATCGCACTGGTCAAGTCCAACCAGCTCATGCCCAAGCCGGACCACCTGAGCTGGGAGGAGGCCGCATCGCCCGGCCTGGTGAACTCCACCGCCTACCGCCAGCTTGTCTCGCGCAACGGCGCCGGCATGAAGCAGGGCGACAACGTCCTGATCTGGGGCGCGAGCGGCGGACTCGGTTCGTACGCGACGCAGTTCGCCCTCGCCGGCGGCGCCAACCCCATCTGTGTCGTCTCCTCGCCGCAGAAGGCGGAGATCTGCCGCGCCATGGGCGCCGAGGCGATCATCGACCGCAACGCCGAGGGCTACAAGTTCTGGAAGGACGAGCACAACCAGGACCCGCGCGAGTGGAAGCGGTTCGGCAAGCGCATCCGTGAGCTCACCGGCGGCGAGGACGTGGACATCGTCTTCGAGCACCCGGGCCGCGAGACCTTCGGCGCCTCCGTGTACGTCACGCGCAAGGGCGGCACGATCGTCACCTGCGCCTCGACGTCCGGCTACAACCACGAGTACGACAACCGCTACCTGTGGATGTCCCTGAAGAGCATCATCGGCTCCCACTTCGCGAACTACCGCGAGGCGTGGGAGGCCAACCGCCTGATCGCCAAGGGCAAGATCCACCCCACCCTCTCCAGGGTCTACAGCCTGGAGGAGACCGGCCAGGCGGCCTACGACGTCCACCGCAACCTCCACCAGGGCAAGGTCGGCGTCCTCGCCCTCGCGCCCGAGGAGGGTCTGGGCGTGCGCAACCCCGAGAAGCGCGCCAAGCACATCGACGCGATCAACCGCTTCCGCAACGTCTGAACGTACTGAGGAGCAGCGGAACATGACAGAGCGCCAGAAGGACCGGCCGTGGCTCATGCGGACGTACGCCGGTCATTCCACGGCAGAGGCGTCCAACGAGTTGTACCGGCGCAACCTCGCCAAGGGGCAGACGGGCCTTTCGGTCGCGTTCGACCTGCCCACGCAGACCGGCTACGACCCCGACCACATCCTCGCCCGCGGCGAGGTCGGCCGAGTCGGCGTACCGGTCTCGCACCTCGGTGACATGCGGCGGCTGTTCCAGGACATCCCCCTGGAGCAGATGAACACCTCGATGACGATCAACGCCACCGCCATGTGGCTTCTGGCGCTCTATCAGGTGGTCGCGGAGGAGCAGGGCGCGGACATCGCCCAGCTCCAGGGGACGACGCAGAACGACATCGTCAAGGAGTACCTCTCGCGCGGGACGCACGTCTTCCCGCCGGTTCCTTCGCTGCGCCTGACCACCGACATGATCACGTACACGGTGGCGCACCTGCCCAAGTGGAACCCGATCAACATCTGCAGCTACCACCTCCAGGAGGCGGGGGCCACACCGGTCCAGGAGATCGCGTACGCGATGTCCACCGCCATCGCGGTTCTCGATGCCGTACGCGACTCCGGGCAGGTCCCCGAGGAGAAGTTCGGGGACGTCGTGGCCCGCATCTCCTTCTTTGTGAACGCGGGTGTCCGCTTCATCGAGGAGATGTGCAAGATGCGGGCGTTCGGGCGGATCTGGGAACAGATCACGCTTGAGCGGTACGGCATCGAGAACCCGAAACACCGCCGGTTCCGCTACGGCGTGCAGGTCAACTCCCTGGGCCTGACCGAGGCCCAGCCGGAGAACAACGTCCAGCGCATCGTCCTGGAGATGCTGGCCGTCACCCTCTCCAAGGACGCACGCGCGCGCGCCGTGCAGCTGCCCGCCTGGAACGAGGCGCTGGGCCTGCCCCGGCCCTGGGACCAGCAGTGGTCGCTGCGCATCCAGCAGGTCCTCGCGCACGAGAGCGACCTCCTGGAGTACGAGGACATCTTCGCCGGCTCGCACGTCATCGAGGCCAAGGTCGACTCGCTCGTCGAGGAGGCCCTCACCGAGATGGAGCGCATCGAGAAGATGGGCGGCGCGATGGCCGCCGTCGAGTCCGGCTACCTCAAGTCGCAGCTCGTCTCCTCGCACGCGGAGCGCCGGGCGCGCATCGAGTCGGGCCAGGAGAAGATCGTCGGGGTGAACTCCTACGAGTCGACCGAGCCGAGCCCGCTCACCGCGGACCTGGACGCGGCGATCATGACGGTCGACCCGACGGTCGAGGCGCGCCTGGTGCACGCCCTCGGGACCTGGCGCGAGACCCGCTACCAGCCGCCGTTCAACCACCCGCGCCCCTGCAAGGCCCTCAAGCGGCTCAAGGAGGTGGCCGCCGGTACGGGCAACCTCATGGAGGCCACTCTGGAGTGCGCACGCGCCGGTGTGACGACCGGGGAGTGGGCCGGGGCCCTGCGGGAGGTCTTCGGTGAGTTCCGGGCCCCTACGGGCGTCTCGAGCGCTCCCGTGGCGGTCGCGGCGGAGGAGGGCTCGCCGCTCGCCCTCGTCCGCGAGAAGGTCGCGAGGACGGCCGAGGACCTCGGCGGCGGCAAGCTCCGCTTTTTGGTCGGCAAGCCCGGCCTGGACGGACACTCCAACGGCGCCGAGCAGATCGCGGTGCGCGCGCGGGACGCCGGCTTCGAAGTGGTCTACCAGGGCATCCGCCTCACGCCCGAGCAGATCGTCGACGCGGCGCTCGCCGAGGACGTGCACGCGGTGGGCCTCTCGATCCTCTCCGGCTCGCACGCCGAGCTCGTGCCGGACGTCCTCGTGCGGCTGCGCGAGGCCGGCGCGCCCGACATCCCCGTCATCGCCGGGGGCATCATCCCCAACAGCGACGCCGAGGCGCTGAAGGCGGCGGGCGTGGCCGCCGTCTTCACCCCCAAGGACTTCGGCATCACGGAGATCATCGGCCGTATCGTCGACGAGATCCGGAAAGCGAACCACCTCGACCCCCTGGAGGTCCCCGCATGACCGCGCCCATCAACCGTCTCCGTCCGCGCCGCTCGTGTCTGGCGGTACCGGGGTCCAACCCCCGCTTCCTTGAGAAGGCCCAGGGTCTCCCCGCCGACCAGGTCTTCCTCGACCTGGAGGACGCCTGCGCGCCGCTCGCCAAGCCGGAGGCCCGGCACACCATCGTCACGTTCCTCAACGAGGGCGACTGGACGGGCAAGACGCGGGTGGTGCGCGTCAACGACTGGACGACCGAGTGGACGTACCGCGACGTCGTGACGGTCGTCGAGGGCGCGGGCCAGAATCTCGACTGCATCATGCTGCCGAAGGTCCAGACGGCCGACCAGATCGTCGCCCTCGACCTCCTGCTGACCCAGATCGAGAAGACCATGGGCTTCGAGACCGGCAAGATCGGCATCGAGGCGCAGATCGAGAACGCGCAGGGCCTCAACAACGTCAACGCGATCGCCGAGGCCTCCCCGCGCGTCGAGACGATCATCTTCGGCCCGGCCGACTTCATGGCATCCATCAACATGAAGTCCCTGGTCGTGGGCGAGCAGCCGCCCGGCTACCCGGCGGACGCGTACCACTTCATCCTGATGAAGATCCTGATGGCCGCCCGCGCCAACAACCTCCAGGCGATCGACGGCCCCTACCTCCAGATCAAGAACGTCGACGGCTACCGCGAGGTCGCGAACCGCGCCGCCGCGCTCGGCTTCGACGGCAAGTGGGTGCTGCACCCCGGCCAGGTGGAGGCCGCCAACGAGGTCTTCTCGCCCTCCCAGGAGGACTTCGACCACGCCGAACTGATCCTGGACGCGTACGAGTACTGCACGTCCGAGGCAGGCGGCAAGAAGGGCTCGGCGATGCTCGGCGACGAGATGATCGACGAGGCCAGCCGGAAGATGGCGCTGGTCATCTCCGGGAAGGGCCGTGCGGCGGGCATGCAGCGCACGTCCAAGTTCGAGGCCCCGGAGGCGTAAGACATCATGCAGTTCGGCCGCACCTACGAAGAGTTCGAAGTCGGCGCCGTGTACAAGCACTGGCCCGGAAAGACGGTCACCGAGTACGACGACCACCTCTTCTGCCTGCTCACCATGAACCACCACCCTCTCCACATGGACAGCAACTATGCGGAGAAGACGACGGATTTCGGGAAGAACGTCGTCGTGGGCAACTACATCTACTCGCTGCTCCTCGGCATGTCCGTCCCGGACGTCTCCGGAAAGGCGATCGCCAACCTGGAGGTCGAGTCGCTCAAGCACGTGGCGCCGACCTTCCACGGCGACACGATCTACGGCGAGACGACCGTCCTGGACAAGACGCCGTCCAGGTCGAAGAGCGACCGCGGAATCGTCCACGTGGAGACCAGGGGCTACAAGCAGGACGGCGCGCTGGTCTGCGTGTTCCGCCGCAAGGTGATGGTGCCCACCGAGACGTACATCAAGGAGCGCGGCGGCGAACAGCCCGGCCGCCCGGAGCTGAACGCCCCTTCCAAGAGCACGGAGAAGCAGCCATGAGCCGACTCGCGCAGACCGCCGGTCTCACCGACATCCAGCGGGAGATCCTGTCCACCGTCCGGGACTTCGTCGACAAAGAGATCATTCCTGTCGCGACCGAGCTGGAACACCGTGACGAGTACCCGCAGCAGATCGTCGACGGCCTCAAGGAGTTGGGCCTCTTCGGGCTCATGATCCCGGAGGAGTACGGCGGCCTGGGCGAGTCGCTGCTGACCTACGCGCTCTGCGTCGAGGAGATAGCGCGTGGCTGGATGTCGGTCTCCGGCATCATCAACACCCACTTCATCGTCGCCTACATGCTCAAGCAGCACGGCACGCAGGAGCAGAAGGAGACCTTCCTGCCGCGCATGGCGGCCGGCGAGGTGCGCGGTGCGTTCTCGATGTCGGAGCCGGGGCTCGGCTCCGACGTGTCGGCGATCACCTCGAAGGGCGTCAAGGACGGCGACGAGTACGTCCTGAACGGTCAGAAGATGTGGCTGACCAACGGCGGAACGTCAACTCTGGTGGCCGTCCTGTGCCGGAGTGACGAAGGACACCCCGAAGGAACCGCCCCGCACAAGTCGATGACGACCTTCCTCGTGGAGAAGGAGCCCGGCTTCGGCGAGGTCCGCCCCGGCCTCACCATCCCCGGAAAGATCGACAAGATGGGGTACAAGGGCGTCGACACGACCGAACTCATCATGGACGGACTGCGAATTCCGGCCAATCGCGTGCTCGGCGGCGCCACCGGCCGAGGTTTTTACCAAATGATGGACGGTGTCGAAGTCGGCCGCGTCAATGTCGCGGCGCGTGGCTGCGGCGTCGCTCAGCGTGCATTTGAGCTGGGAGTCTCTTATGCCCAGCAACGTCACACTTTCGGCAAGGCGATCGCTCAGCACCAGGCGATTCAGTTCAAGCTGGCCGAGATGGCTACCAAGGTCGAGGCCGCGCATGCGATGATGGTTAACGCAGCGCGCAAAAAGGACTCCGGGGAGCGAAACGACCTCGAAGCAGGGATGGCGAAGTACCTCGCCTCCGAGTACTGCAAGGAAGTCGTGGAGGATGCGTTCCGGATCCATGGTGGCTACGGGTTCTCGAAGGAGTACGAGATCGAGCGTCTCTACCGGGAGGCCCCGATGCTGCTGATCGGTGAAGGTACCGCCGAGATCCAGAAAATGATCATTGGCCGACGACTACTCGAAGAGTATCGATTCCAGGGCTGAATGCCCGGTTTGGGCCGTTTTCGCCGAGAAGAAGATCACACCCTGTCAACACTCTTCGGCCGCCGACTCGGCTTCCTGGCTTGCCCAGTTGTGGCTCGCAACCGATAGCATCCGGAAAAAGCCGCCGTCCCCCAGTTCACTGCGCGGCATCATCCGCTACGAAGGTCATCCATGCCCCACAGCCAAACCTCTGCACCACGCGACGGCATTCTTCAGGGACGCCTTGCTCGCGGAGCATCGCCGTGGCTCCTGCCGACCGTCGCAACCGCGGCACTCAGTCTCGCCCGCGCGCGCCGCTCCAAGGGCGCCGCGGCCGTGGCCGTACCCGCCACCGCTCTGGCGGCGGGCATGCTGTGGTTCTTCCGCGACCCCGAGCGCGAGATCGCTCAGGGCCGGGTCATCTCCCCCGCCGACGGTGTGGTGCAGAGCATCATGCCGTGGAAGGACGGGCGTACCCGCGTCGCCATCTTCATGAGCCCGCTGAACGTCCACGTCAACCGCGCGCCCCTCGCGGGCACGGTGACGTCCGTGGAGCACATCCCCGGCGGGTTCGTCCCGGCGTTCAACAAGGAGAGCGAGAACAACGAGCGCGTTGTCTGGCACTTCGACACCGAGCTCGGCGACATCGAGATGATCCAGATCGCGGGCGCGGTCGCGCGGCGCATCGTGCCGTACCTGCCGCAGGGCACGAAGGTGGAGCAGGGCGAGCGGATCGGCCTGATCCGTTTTGGCTCGCGCGTCGACATCTACCTCCCCGAGGGTGTCGAGGTGGACGTCGAGGTCGGTCAGAAGACCGTGGCTGGGGTGACTCGCATTGACCGTGGTTGATCCTGAGACACAGGCGGGCTGGGTGCCCGAGGCGGTGGAGGACGAGGCCGACGAGGAGATGCCTCTCTCACTGCGCCTCTCGATAGCGGACACCCTCACGCTCGGTAACGCCACGTGCGGGTTCATGGCGGTGTACTTCACCACCACGGGCATCCTCATCCCGCACCTGCAGGGCAGCAACGAGAGCGGCATGGCGCGGCACTCCGCCGCGACCGCCGTGATCCTGATGCTCTGCGCTGCCGTCTTCGACCTCTTCGACGGACTCGTGGCCCGCAAGCTGCGGTCCTCGCCGATGGGCGCGGAGCTGGACAACCTGTCGGACCTGATCAGCTTCGGTCTGGCGCCCGCGTACTTCGTCCTCGTCTACGGCATGGTCGCCGACGACGCGCACCAGCGGGTGGCGGCGGTCGGCGCGATCGTCGTGCTGTTGGCGGTGGTGCTGCGGCTTGCGCGGTTCAGTTGCGTGACCGTGAAGGACGGCACCTTCCAGGGCATGCCGTCGCCCTTCGGGGCGCTCACGGTCGTCTCGATCGTGCTCCTGGAGCTGCCCTTCGTGGCGACGCTCCTCGCGATCATCGGCACGGCCTGGCTCATGGTCAGCCGCGTCGAGTACCCGAAGCCGAGGGGTCCCCTCGCGGTGGCCATGCTCTCGTGGATCGTCGCGGCCATGGGGCTGCTCGCGGCCTGGGCGTTCGAAGCGCCCGGCGGCCAGCTGCTCCTGCAGACCGGCTGCGCGCTGCAGCTCGTCCTCGGCGCGGTGATCCCCCTCTTCGCCACGGCTCGGAGGGTGAACAACTTCCGGGGCAATCGGCGTGAGGCCCGGGCGGCGCAGTTGCCGTAGGGGCACGTGAGCGGATTCTTCGGGGGCCCGGACCTTCTGGTTCGGGCCCTTTCGCGTACCCCCGGTCGCCCTGCGGGCCCGTCCTCAAACGCCGCACGGGGGCTGCCGGTCCCCCGGCCTCGCCGTGCGCCTCAGACTGTCCCGGCGTCCGGGCGTACCAGTACCTTCACGTGGTCGTCGGGGCGCGCCAGCATCGCCATCGCCGCGTCCACCCCGTCGAACCCCACCTCCCCCGTGACCAGCGCCGCCGCGTCCACCCGGCCTTCCGCGATGCGGGTCAGGGTGCGGGCGAACTCCTCCGGGGGATAGGTCATGCACATGGTCACCGTGATGTCCTTGTAGATGCCGACCACAGGCCGGATGACGTCCTCCGTCATGCAGGCGCCGATCAGCAGGACGCGGGTGGAGCGCGGGGCGCGGTGCAGGATCGTGTTCAGCATGCCGGGGCGGCCCGAGCACTCGTACACGCTCAGTGCCTGGCCTGCAGCGCTCGCCTCGCGCCAGGCGTCGAAGGGGTCGCGCGTGGCCGGATCCACCACCACGTGTGCTCCGAAGCGCTCCGCGAGCCGCCTGCGGCGCGTGGCGGGCTCCGAGACGACGACGGGGGCCACGCCCCGCTCCACGAGGGCCGCCGTGGCTCCCAGGCCGATGGGGCCGGCGCCGAGGACCACGGCGCCGGTGCCGGGGGCGGGGGCCGCGCGCGCGACGTTGCCGAAGCCGACGGCGAGCGGCTCGGTGAGGGCCGCGACGTGCGGCGGGACGTGCTCGGGGACCGGGATCAGGGCGGCCTCCTGGAGCGTCATGCGCTCGCCGAAGCCGCCGGGGAAGGCCGTCGAGTAGCCGATCGTGCGCAGCGTGCCGGTGGCGTCCAGGGCCCAGGGCAGGCCCACGACGACCTTGCCGTGCCACTCCCCGGGGCTCAGCACCCGCGCGCACAGCTCGTGGCCCATGACCAGGTCCGCGTCCGGGTCGAAGAGGAACGCCGCCGTGCCCGAGTCGCGGGAGGCCGCGAGGAAGTCGTCCGTGTGGCGGGCCGCCGAGAGGTCCGAGCCGCAGATGCCGGTGGCCAGCGTCCGGGCGAGGACCTGGCCCGGACCCGGTGCCGGCGGCTCGGGGACCTCGTCCTCGGTGAAGCGTCCCGCGCGCAGGACCGCCGCCCTCATCGCGCGTCCCGGCCGGCCGCGTCCCGGACGGCCGCGTCGATCGCCTGGTGCGTCACGCGCATGAAGCGCTCGCTGTGCTCGCGGGCCCACCCCATGGAGTCCTGCCGGGCCCGGTTCGCGCCGGTGAAGTGCGGCACGACGTACTCGGCGAAGAGCTCGTAGCTGCGCCGCTTCGCCTCCGGCGTGCTCATCGGCAGATCGAGCAGGAGCAGCGTGCCGAAGCCGCCCGAGGCCGTGGCCAGGGCCTCGACGCGGGCGATCGCGTCCGCCGGGGTGCCGACGGTCGCGACGCCGAAGATGGGGAAGCCCTCGTGGGTCCAGCGGTCGACCGCGTCCGCCGCCCTGTGGCCCCAGGGCAGCGTCGTGCCCGACAGTCCCTCCAGGTAGCGGACCATGTGCAGCACCCCGTGCTCCGCCTGCTCGCGCGCCCGCGCCGCGCTGTCCGCCAGGTGCATCGGCACGACGAGCCGCCAGGCCGCGCGGTCGGGGGTGTGGCCGTGTTCGGCGCAGGACTTCTCGTACGCGGCCCAGTTGCCGTTCAGCGCGGCGAACCCGGCGGGGTCGGCGGCCGCCAGGGAGAGCAGCCCGATGCCGTGCCGGCCCGCCTGCACCGAACCGGAGGGAGAGACGGTCGAGGCGACCGCCATCTCGATGCCGTCAGGGGCGAAGGACCGCAGTTGGAGCCTGGCCTCGGCCAGCTCGAACCAGTCCGTGCGCCGGGTGACGGTCTCGCCGCGCAGCAGCCGTACGACCGCGTCCAGCGCCTCGGCCATCATGGCGCGCTGCCGCATCGGGTCGATGCCCATCATGAACGCGTCGGAGGCGAGCTGGCCCGGGCCCGCGCCCAGCATCACGCGGCCCATCGTCTGGTGGTCGAGCTGCATCATGCGGTCCGCGAGGATCAGCGGGTGGTGGTACGGCAGGGAGTTCACGCCCGTGCCGAGCCGGATGCGGCGGGTGTGCTCGGCCGCCGCGGCGATGAAGACCTCCGGCGAGGCGACCGTCTCGTACCCGGCGGAGTGGTGCTCGCCGATCCACGCCTCGTCGAAACCGAGCTCGTCCAGGCGGCGGACGAGATCGAGGTCGCGGCGGAGGTGGAGCGCGGGGTTGCCGTCGAGGCCGTGGTACGGGGCGATGAAGGTGCCGAAGCGGGTGGGGCCCTGGTGATCCATGCGTACGCCTTCCGTGGGCGATGACACTGGACGTAACATCGAGCGCTCGAATTCTTACGTCCTACAACGGGGCGTCGAAGAGGTCAACAGGTGTGAGGGGGCTCGATGTTGGAGACACCGCGCACCCGTCGGCGCGCGGACGGCTCGCCCAGCGCGCGGACCCTGCTGCTCACCGTCCTCGGCGAGTACGTGCGCTACGCGGGCGACGAGCGGGTGTGGTCCCCTGCCGTCATCGGTGCCCTGCGGGCCTGCGGGACCGGCGAGGCGGCGACGCGGCGGGCCCTGTCCCGGCTCACCGAGGAGGGCTGGCTGCGCACGGAGCGGGCCGGCCGCTGGAGCGTTCTCGTCCTGGAGCCGCCTCTCGTCGCGCTGCTCACCGCGTGGACGCACCGCCTGGAGCGTGCGGTCCGGGAGACGCCGTGGCAGGGCGAGTGGCAGCAGCTGATGCTGCGCGGGCCGGCCGAGGGCCGGGCGCTCGCCGAGGAGCAGTTGGCGTTCGAGGGGTTCGGGCGCCTCGGCCCCGGGGTGTGGATCGCGGCGGACGCGGGCGGGGTGGCCGCGCTCAAGGAGCTGCTGCGGGAGCAGGGGCTCGCCCGGCACGCCACCTGGCTGCTCTCGCGCGCCGAGGACGACGGGGAGCTGGTCGCCCGCGCCTGGGACCTCTCGGCGGTGCGCGCGGCGCACGAGACGTTCCTCCGGCGCTTCTCCGGAGCGCGTGCGGGGTCGGACGCGGAGGCGTTCGTGCTGCGCACGCGGCTGGTGCACGCGTGGCGTGGCACCTTCGAAGGGGACCCGCGCCTCCCGGAGGCGCTGCTGCCGCCCGGCTGGCCCGGGTCCGCGTCGACAAAGCTGTTCATCGACATCTGGCGTGCGGTGCGGGGTCCCGCGGAGCGCCACTGGCGGCGGCTCGCGCGGGACCCGCGCGCGTGACTCACTCCCCGGCCGTGTACTCCTTGGCCGCGCCGGCCGTGCCCGGTTCACGGACGACCTTCATGCCGCCCGTCGCCTTCTTGTCCGGCTGGAGGATGACGCTCGCCTTGGAGGAGGGCGCCTTCGGGTCGGTGAAGTCCTGCGGGACGCCGAAGCCCGCGTCGAAGTCGTCGATGGTCAGGAGCGCCTTGTCGACGCCCTCGCGCGTGAGGTCCTTGTCCGCGCACGCCTTCTTCAGGGCCTCGCCGAAGACCGCCGCCGCCGTCCAGCCCGCCACGACGCCGTTGTCGAGGGAGTCGTCCGGGTGGGCCTTCTTGTAGTCGGCGACGAGCTTCTTGGCCGCCGTCGTGTCCGCGCCGATGGGCAGGGTGGGCGAGGCGACGTAGTAGTTCTTCGCGAGGGCCGGGCCCGACTGGGTGGCGAGGAGCTGCGGGGCGAACGCCGAGTTGTTGCCGATGACGGGCACGTCGAAGCGCCCCGCCGCCGCGACGCCGACCAGCGAGGCCGCCTGGCGGGGGCCCGCGCTGATGACGACGGCCTTGACGCCCGCCTTCTTCAGGGCGGAGACCTGGGCGGTCATGTCGTTGTCCGTCGGCTTGATCTTCTGCTCGACGACCGTGAGGCCCTCCTCCTCCGCCATGTGCCGCGAGCCCTTGAGGGCGCTCTCTCCGTAGTCGCCCTCGAAGTAGACGTGGCCGAGCTTGTCGCCCTTCTTGAGGCCCTTCTCCTTCATCAGGAAGTCGATCGCGTTGATCGTCTCCAGGTCGTACGTCGAGCCGACCACGCGCACGTAGGGGCTGCCGAGGAGGTTCGACGACCAGGCCTGCGGAAGGACCAGGCCCTTGTTGCCGTCGACGCGCTGCTTGACGGCGGCGACGAACGGGGAGCCGATGAACTGGGCGAAGCCGAGGACCTTCGGCTCCAGCTCGGTGTAGGCGGCGACGGCCTTCTGCGGGTCGTAGCCGTGGTCGCGGACGGTGAGCTTCAGCTTGCGGCCGCAGATGCCGCCGTCCGCGTTGGCCTGCTCGACGTAGAGCTGCTGGGCCTGGGTGACGCTCTTGCCGAGTGTCGCGTAGACGCCGGTCATGTCGGTGAGCACGCCGAGGTTGATGGTCTGGCTCGTGACGCCGTCGCCGGTCTTCACCCCGCCCGCGCCCTTGTCCCCGCCGTCGTCGTCCTTCGCCTTGGAGCTGCACGCGGTGAGCGCGAGAAGCGCGGCGAGGGCGGTGGCGGCCGCCGTGGCCCTGGTCGTTGTGTTCATGCTTCCTCCCCTGGAGTGCCTGGAGTTGCTTTGCTGCGCCGGTCGGCGATCCGCACCAGGCCGCCGGGCAGGAAGAGCACCACCGCCACGACGGCGGCGCCGTACAGATACCGGGACGCCTCGCCCGGTGAGATCCCGCCGGTGCCGGGGGCCGAGACGAGGGGCAGTGCGTCGCTGTACCGGCTGAGCAGCTGGGGCAGCAGGGAGACGAGGGCCGCGCCTGCCACCGCTCCCGCCACCGAGCCGAGGCCGCCGATGACGATCATCGCGAGGTACTCCAGGGAGAGCGTCATGCCGAAGTAGTCGGGCACGGTGCGCTGGAAGACCAGGGCGAGCAGTACCCCGGCAAGGCCCGCGTACATCGACGACAGGACGAAGACGCCGGCGCGGTAGCGGGCCACCGGAACGCCGATCACGCCCGCGGCGACGCGGTGGTCACGGATCGCGTTCATGGCGCGCCCGGGTCGGCCGCGCAGCACGCCGCGGGCGAAGAGCCCGCAGGCCAGGAGCGCGATCAGACCCGCGTACCAGAGCTTCTCCGCGGAGCCGAACGGAACGGCCGCGACGACGGTCTCGCTCTCGTCGAAGGTGATGCCGAAGAGGTTCAGGGGCGGTACGTCGCGTCCGTTCGAGCCGCCCGTCAGGTCGTGCGCGTTGAAGAGCACGTGCTGCCCGATGAAGATCAGCGCGAGCGTCGCGATGCCGAGGTAGGCGCCGCTCAGGCGGCCCGCGATGGGGCTGAAGAGGCCGCCCGCGAGTCCGGCGAGGGCGACCGCGAGGGTCGCGGCGAGCCAGCTGGGCAGGCCGAGCCCGGTCAGGCCGTCGCCGCCGTCCCCGGCGAGGGCGCAGTAGGCGTACGCCCCGACGGCGAGGAAGAAGGCGTGGCCCATGGAGAGTTGGCCGGTGGCGCCGGTGAGGAGGTTGATGCCGATCGCGCCGATGGCGGCGGCCATGGCGAAGAGGCCCGCCTGCAGCCAGAAGCGGTCCAGGTAGAACGGCACGGCGAGCAGGACGACCGCCGCGGCGGCCCACAGAAAGACGCGGGGGCGTTTGAGGGGTGTGCGCGGCACGGGGCGGGCGGCGGGTGCGACGGCCTCGGTGACGTCAGACACGGGCGAGCTCCTTCGTGCCGAACAGCCCGGCGGGGCGCATCAGCAGGATGACGGTCATGACGAGGTAGGGCGCGAGGTCGCCGAGTCCCCTGCCCAGGAAGGTGAGGTCGCTCTGGTAGCCGGTGGCGAGGGATTCCGTGACGCCCACCACGAGGCCGCCGACCAGGGCTCCCGTGGTGGAGTCCAGGCCGCCGAGGATCGCGGCGGGGAACGCCTTCAGGGCCGCGAGTGACGTGGCGCGTTCCAGCCCCGGGGTCGGGAAGACGGTGAGGAACAGCGCGGCCACGGCGGCGAGCGCGCCCGCCACCGCCCACGCGCCGAGCGAGACCCTGCCGAGCCGCACGCCCATCAGGGCCGCGGTCTCGGGGCTCTCGGCGGCGGCCCGCATCGCCACGCCCCAGGAGGTGTGGCGGAAGGCGAGGAGGAAGACGGTGATGAGCAGGGCGGCCGCGACGAACGCCGCGATACGGGTGTGCGCGAGGGAGATCGGGCCGACGGTCAGCACGTCGTCGCCCCAGGGGTCGCCGAGCGGCAGCACGTCGGTGCCGAGGCGCCGGGTGAGCTCGGTGGTGAGCAGGATGTCGACGCCGATGGTGACGATGGCGAGCACGCTGTGGTCGGAGCCGCGGTAGCGGCGCATGACGAGGAACTCGACGGCCGCCCCGACCACCGCCGCCCCCGCGATGCCCACGAGCAGCGCGGGCCAGAAGCCGAGGTCGTCGTGGAGCGAGGCAGTGATGTAGCCGCCCGCGAGGAGCAGCGAGGCGTGCGCGAAGTTCACCACCTCGGTGGCGCGGAAGATGACGACGAAGCCGAGGGCGATGAGGGCGTAGACCGAACCCAACGAGAGTCCGTTGAGGAGGAGTTCGACGAAGGTGGTCATGACCGGGCCTCCCCTTCCCCGCCGCGGCCGTCCGCGGCGCCCGGCAGGTCACCGGCGCCGTCGGACCGGTCGGCCTCCCCCAGGTAGGCGCGTACCACCGCCGGGTCGCGCTGGACGTCGGCGGGCGTGCCGGAGGCGATCCGGCGCCCGAAGTCGAGTACGGTCACCGCGTCCGCGAGCCGCATCACCACCCCCATGTCGTGTTCCACCAGGACGATCGAGATGCCGAGGCTGTCGCGGACGCCCGCGATGACGGCCGCGGTGCGGCGCCGTTCGTCGGCGGTCATGCCGGCGACGGGCTCGTCGAGGAGCAGCAGGCGCGGCTCCATGCACAGGGCGCGGGCGAGCTCGGCGAGTTTCTGCTGGCCGTAGGGCAAGGAGCCCGCGGGCTGGTCGAGTTGGCGTTCCAGGCCGACGAAGGCGGCGATCTCCCGGACGCGTGCGCGGTGCAGGCGCTCCTCGCGGGCGGCCGAGGGGAACCGGAGTCCGGCGGCCACGAAGCCGGTGCGGGTCAGCCGGTGGCGTCCAAGCAGCAGGCTGTCGGCGACGGTGGCGCGCGGCGGCAGGGCGAGGTTCTGGAAGATCCGGGCGACGCCGAGCTCCGCGATGCGGTGCGGGCGCATGCCGGTGAGTTCACGCTCGCCGAAGCGGACGCTGCCCTCGGTAGCGCGGTAGACGCCGGACAGGACGTTGAAGCAGGTGGACTTGCCCGCGCCGTTGGGTCCGATGACGGCGTGCACGGTGCCGGGGCGGACGGTGAAGTCGACGGCGTCCAGGGCCGTGAGTCCCGCGAAGCGCACGGTCAGCCCGCGGACTTCCAGGGGCGGTACGGGCGGGGGCGGTACGGAGTCGTCCGGCGACGCCCCGGCGGCTGCGTGATCGCTCATGGCGCGGCCTCCCAGCGCCTCAGGGCCGGCAGTGCGCCGAGGCCCCGCGACGCGTCGTCCGCCGCGTCCTCGTCGACCACGCCCAGGTAGCGGCGGCGCACCTCGTCGGAGGCGGCGAGCTCGTCCGCGGGTCCCGCCAGGGCGACCTCGCCGACGTCCAGGACGTACGCCGTGGAGGCGAGCCGCAGCGCGAGGGCGGCGTTCTGTTCGACGAGGAGCACCGAGGTGCCCTGTGCGTTGATCTCGCGGATGGTGTCGGCGATGCGCGCCGCCATCAACGGCGCGAGCCCCAGGGAGGGTTCGTCCAGGAGGAGCAGGCGCGGGGAGGCCATCAGCGCCCGCCCCACCGCGAGCATCTGCTGCTCGCCGCCGGACAGCAGCCCCGCGCGCTGGGCGCCTCGGTCGGCGAGGACGGGGAAGAGGTCGTGGACGCGTCGCAGGGCGTCCGCCTTGGCGGTGCGCGACCCGGTGGACCCGAGCGCCCCGGCCCGCAGGTTGTCGGTGACGGTCATCCGGGCGAACACCCGCCTGCCCTCGGGCACTTGGGAGATCCCGGCGGCCACCACCCGGTCCGGGGCGAGGCCGTCGACGCGCCGCCCGTCGAAGTGGATGGTGCCCGAGGTGAGCGTCCCGCCCTGGAAGGAGAGGGTGCGTGAAACGGCGCGCAGCAGCGTCGACTTGCCCGCGCCGTTGCCGCCGAGGACGGCGACGACGGCGCCGTCGGGCAGGTCGAGCGAGACCCGGCGCAGGGCTCTGACGGGGCCGTAGCCGACCGACACGTCCCGCACGGCGAGTCCCGCCCCGCGCTCCACGGCACCGGCCCTGCCCGGCTCCCCCACATCGGTACGGCCCACGTAGCGTCCCCTCGTCCCGCACGGCCCGTCCGCCGTCGCGTGGCGCTCACCCCAGCACCGCGGGACCGGCCCGTCCACGGGCAGCGGGGGAAACGCTGCGAGGGACCAGCGGGGGCGCCCCGCCGTTGTGCACGCGCACAACACCGCGTGTCAGGGGCCTGCCGGCGGGGGCCGACCGGTGGCATCCTCCGCACCAGCGCCGCACCCGGCGGCGGATCCGACGACATCCTCGCGACGTCCCGACGACGTCGTGGAGCGCGGCGACGGGGGAACGATGACCGGACCCACCCACGGACGCAGGCCCCGGACCGGGCACGACTGGAAGCTCCTGAAGGAGGCGTGCACCGCGCTGCTGCCCCGCCTGCCCGAGCTGGTCGACGAACATCTGCGCCGGCTCGGCGAGCACTCGTCGGTGTACGGCCGCGTCCTGCCGTACGACCTGCAGTGGCGGGAGGCGGAGGAGGCCATGCGGATCGGCATCGAGACGATCTCGGCGCCGCGGGCCTCGCCGCGCCGCGATCTGGAATACGCGGAGGACGCGGGGCGGCGCCGCGCCCAACAGGGCCTGCCTCTCGAACTGTTGGTGCACGCGTACCGCAGCGCGGGCTATCTGGTGTGGGACTCGCTCCTGGAGGGGGCGGCGGGCAAGGAGCCCGAGCGGCTCGCGGTCCTGATGCGTTCGGCGACGATGGTGTGGTCGGCGGTGGACGCCCAGGCAGCGGCGGCGTCGGACGCGTACCGCGCCACGGAGCTGGAGCTGCGCCGGCGCACCGACGAGCAGCTGCAGGCCTTGCTCGACGCACTCCTGGAGGGCCGCTCGGCGCCCGGCCTCGCGGCGCGCGCGGCGGCCGGGCTGGATCTGCCCGAGCACGGCCCGTACGCGGTGGTGGTGCTCCGCGTGGACCGGCGTGACGGGCGCGAGGCGTTCCACCGGCAGATCCAGCGCACGGGCTTCCGTTTCATCTGGCGGATGCGGACGGACTGCGAGGTCGGCGTGGTCGCGCTGGGTTCGGCGGAGCACGGCGGGACGGGCGGCCTCGACGGTCTCGCCCGGCTGCTGGAGGGGCGCTGCCCGGGGCCTGGCGGCATCAGCCCGGTGGTCGGCGGCCTCGCGGAGCTCGGCCGTGCCCGGCGCCTGGCAGAACTGGCGCTGCGCACCTGCCCGCCGGACGGGACCGGCATCGTACGGCTGGACCGGCGGATGCCGACGGCGCTGGTGGTGAGCCAGCCGGAGCTGGCGGGACGGCTGGTGACGGACGTGCTCGGCGAGGTCCTGACGCTCGAACCGGCGGACCGGGCGGTCCTGTTGGAGACGCTGGACGCCTGGCTCGCGTGCGAGGGTTCGGCGGGCCGGGCCGCGGGGCGGCTCTACTGCCACCGCAACACGGTCTTCAACCGCCTGCGCCGCCTGGAGCAGTTGACCGCCCGCTCCCTGGCGCGGCCCCAGGACCTGGTGGAGGTGGCGCTCGCGGTGGAGGCGCACCGGCTGACGCAAGGGGCCCGCTCGGCGTGAACTGGGCGGGCCCGCAGGTCGCGTGATGGTCCGTCACACCGACGTGATCAGGCCCTGGA
This sequence comes from Streptomyces sp. NPDC040622, assembly GCF_055593965.1. Taxonomy (NCBI): domain Bacteria; kingdom Bacillati; phylum Actinomycetota; class Actinomycetes; order Kitasatosporales; family Streptomycetaceae; genus Streptomyces; species Streptomyces sp. NPDC040622. The sequence goes on from NZ_JBVIXD010000021.1 coordinate 33,045, forward strand.
ACGCCGTGGTCGTCTCCGCCGACGACCTGCCGAAGGGCGCGTCGAAGCTCCAGACGAGGAAGAGCAGGAAGGCGATCAGGGCGCTGAAGGTACCGGCCAGCAGCAGCTCTCTCGACGAGCGCCTGATCTGCAGCGTGAAGATCAGGCCGACCGTGACGAGCGCCCCGGCGACCAGGCCGAACCAGACGACGCCGGGGAGTGTCGCCTCGGCGTTGTCGGCCCTGGCCCTGCGGGCCTCGTCGGCGGCGGCCACCTGGTCGAGCAGCGGCTGGTAGGTCTGCGCCTCCAGCTCGCTCGCGGGCGGCCGCGCGGCGATGTCCCTGCGCAGGGTGTCGAGGAGTTCGCCGCCCCGGTCGGTGAGTTCGTGGTCCTCGATCATGCGCGGCCACTCGACGGTGGTCACGTGCTCGCCGTAGCGCCGCACGTCCTGTTCGATGCGCTCGCGGGCGTCCGCGGGATAGACCTGCGCGCGGCTGCTGATCTCGTGCAGCGCCTGGGCCTCCTGGCGGGTGCCGTCCTCGGCGGCGCCGCGGGCCTCCCAGACGCCGGCGATGGCGAGGCCGAGGACGATCGCGTAGACGACGCCGACCATCATCACCATGTACTCGAGCACGTCGGGTGTCTGGCTCGGGTCGTCGTCCTCGGGCACGCGGCGGTGTCTGATCACGGTGACGGCCAGGACGACCGCGCAGGCCAGTGCCATGGCCAGACCGAGTACGAACCATTCCGTCACGATACGAACCAATCGGTCACGGAGGGCCTCCGGGGGGCTAGTTGGGGCGGGAGCGGGCGCCGGACGCCGCGGAGCGCGAACGGGGGCGCAGCAGTGCGGCGGCGAGGACCGCGGGGGTGGTGACGACCATCGTGGTCGTCACCATGGACCGACCGCCCTCGCGCTCCCGCGCCTCGGCGGCGCGGTAGCCCGGCGCCCCGAAGGACGGCCGGGGCGGCGGGGCGGGCGCGGGCCGCGAAGGGGGCGGCCGGGACTCCAGGCGTACGGGGACGACGAGTTCGCGTACGCGGGGTGCGGACCGGGGCGGGCGCTTCGCGGGGCGCGCGGCGGGTGCGGCGCGCGGCGCGGGGGCGGGTGCCGCGCGGTCGGGAGGCGGCGGCTCGACGGGGGGCGGCTCGTCGGGGAGCGGCTCGTCGGCGGGCGGCTCGGGGCGCGCCGAAGGGCCCGCGCGGCCGTCGGCGGCGGGGCGGGGTACCGGCGTCGCGCCGTCCCCCGCGTCCCCCGCGCCCTCGGCGTCCGGCAGGTCCTGGCGGCAGATCTCCAGCCGCTCCGACAGGGCCACGCCCAGCGCCTCGACGTGCGCGTCGACGGTCAGGCCGCCCACCGGGCACAGCGTCGCGACGATGCCCAGACCGCCGAGCTGCACCCACCCGGTCAAGATCGACTCCTCTTCACGTACTGAAGAAACGATCACGTTGCCGGTTCGACACGGGCAGGTGGGGGTGGGGCGCCCGGCGGGTCCTGCGGAGGTGGCCCGATGAGTGGATCGGACCAGGTGGACCAGGTCCGGCGGACCAGGTCTGGTGGACCAGGTCTGGTGGACCAGACCGGGTGGGTCACGTCGCGGATCGGGCGGTCCTGATCACGCGAGGAAGTCCCGCGCGATGCCCTCCGCGACCGTCTCCAGGATCGGGCCCGCCTCGGCGATGCAGCGCGCCACGTCCGGCTCGACGTCGGTCAGGGCGTACGCGCGGCGGATGCCCGCCTTGCCGAGGACCTCCGGGGCGAGCGCGAGGCGGCCGCAGACCGCGACGACCTCGACACCGGCGGCCCGCGCGGCGGCGGCCACCCCTGCGGGCGCCTTGCCGTGCAGGGTCTGCTCGTCGAGCGAGCCCTCGCCGGTGATGACGAGAGTGGCCCGCTCCAGGGCGGGCGCGAAGCCGAGCACGTCGAGCATGACGTCGATGCCGGGCCGGAAGCCCGCGCCGAGTCCGACCAGCGCGCCGTACCCGATGCCGCCCGCGGCGCCGGCGCCCGGCGACTGCGCGTACTCGGCGGCCTTGGGGCCGATCGCCTTCTCCAGGACCGTGGCGAAATGGGCGAGGGCGGCGTCGAGCGCGGCGACGTCCTGCGGGTCCGCGCCCTTCTGCGGCCCGTACACCGCGGGCGCGCCCTTCGGGCCGGTCAGCGGGTTGTCGACGTCGCTCGCGAGCACGATCTCGACGTCCTTCAGACGCGGGTCGAGGCCCGACAGATCGGCGGTGGCCAGGTCCTTCAGCGGGCCGCCGCCCGGCGCGACGGGGTCGCCGTCCGCGTCCAGGAAGCGCGCGCCGAGCGCGGCGAGCATGCCGGCGCCGCCGTCGGTCGTGGCGCTGCCTCCGACGCCGAAGACGATCGAGCGGGCACCCGCGTCGAGCGCCGCCCGGAGCAGCTCTCCGGAGCCGTACGTCGTGGACGTGAGCGGCGCGAAGACGCCCTCGGGGAGCAGCTGGAGGCCCGAGGCCTCGGCCATCTCCACCACGGCCGTGCCGTCCTTGAGCGCGTATGCCGCCGTCACCTCGGTGCCCAGGGGGCCCGTGACGCGCACCTCACGGCGCTCGAAGCCGCCCGCGACGGCCGCGGCGACCGTGCCGTCGCCGCCGTCGGCGACCGGCAGCGCCTCGACGGCCAGGTCGGGGGCGACGCGGCGGAGCCCGGCCGTCACCCGCTCGGCGACCTGCACGGCCGTGAGCGAACCCTTGAACTTGTCCGCGGCGATGAGTACGCGCGGCGCCCGCTCACCCTGAGCCTGCGCCTGCTGCTCGTGTCCCGCCGTCCCTGCAGCGTCCGCCACCTTGCATTCCCCTTGCTTTCCGGGCCTTGCTCGCGTCAAGGCAGTCGCGCCGCTGCGACCATAACCGCAGACAGGGCCCCCTGCCCATGGCCGACCGGGGCGCGAGACGGCGCGTCCCGGCGAAAAACCCCCTGATATCGCACCATAGTGGTGCGTCATGAGCACGGAAATGATCGATCAGCCTCGCCCCGGCGACGACCCGCCGGACCCTCCGTCGCCCGATGACGGCGCCACGAGCGGGTCGCCCCCGGACGGCTCCCCCGACTTCGTGGTCGTCGGCATCGGCGTGGCCGCCGTGCTCGCGGTGGTCGCGTGGGCAGCGATCGGCAAGAAGTCCTTCGACCGCGCGTCGAACACCGCGCTCGGCTGGGTCCTGGACAACTTCGCCTGGCTCTTCGTGATCGCCGCGGACGTCTTCCTCGTCCTGTGCGTGGTCCTGGCGCTCAGCCGTTTCGGCAGGATCCGGCTCGGCAAGGACGACGCGAGGCCGGAGTTCACCAACCTCGCGTGGATCGCGATGATGTTCAGCGCGGGCATGGGCATCGGCCTGATGTTCTACGGCGTGGGCGAGCCGCTGACCCACTATCTGAACCCGCCCCCGTCCTCGGCCGCCGAGCCCCGCACCGGCGGCGCGGCCCGCACCGCCCTCGAGTACTCGTTCTTCCACTGGACGCTGACCCCCTGGGCGATCTACGGCATCGCGGGCCTCGCCCTCGCCTACGCGGGCTTCCGCAAGGGCCGCGGCAACCGGCTCAGCGCCGTCTTCGTGCCCCTCATCGGCGCCCGGCGCGCGGCGGGCTGGCCCGGCAGGGTCATCGACCTGCTCGCGGTCTTCGCCACCGTCTTCGGCACGGCGACCAGCCTCGGCGTCGGCGCGCTCCAGGTCGCCACGGGGCTCAACCTCACCACGGGCGCGGAGAACTCGACCACCCTGCAGCTGATCATCATCGGGTCGCTCGGCTCCGCCTTCGTGATCTCCGCGTTCTCCGGGGTGCACAAGGGCGTGAAGTGGCTGAGCACCCTCAACATCATGCTGGCCGCCTGCCTGATGCTGTTCGTCTTCGTCCTCGGGCCGACGGTCTACATCCTCGACGCGATCCCGGCGAGCGTCGGCGGCTACCTCCACCAGCTGCTCCCGATGGCCTCGCGCACGGGCGCCTTCACCGACAGCACCTGGCTCGGCGCCTGGACGATCTTCTACTGGGCGTGGTGGCTGTCCTGGGCACCGTTCGTCGGCACGTTCATCGCCCGCATCTCGCACGGCCGCACGATCCGCGAGTTCCTGATCGGCGTCCTGCTGGTGCCGAGCGGCGCGACCATCGTCTGGTTCTGCGTGATGGGCGGCACGGGCATGCGCCTGGACTCCACCGGCAAGGCCGACATGGCGGAGAAGGTCCAGGAGGGCGCGGAGGCCTCGCTCTTCGCGATGCTCGACGCGCTGCCGCTCGGCACGCTCACGTCCTGGGTCGCGATGATCCTCGTCATGACGTACTTCGTCACGAGCGCCGACTCCGCGTCCCTGGTGATGGGCTCGCTCAGCAGCCGCGGCTCGCTGCACCCGCCGACCTGGCTGGTCGTCACCTGGGGCGTGCTGATGGCGGCGGTGGCCGCGGTGCTCCTGGTCGCCGGCGGCCTCGACTCCCTGCAGAGCGCGACGATCCTGGTGGCGCTGCCGTTCGCCGTGGTGATGCTGGCGCTGTGCTGGGCACTCCTGAAGGAGCTGCGCGAGGACCCCGGTGCGGGCCCCGCCCGCGGCCAGGCGCTGCACGGGCTGCGGGACGCGGTGCGCACGATGGTCGGTGACGCGATCACCGAGCAGACACCGGACCCGCACCGCAGGCTCCGGCGGATCGCCAGGTCCCGCAGCCAGGACGGGGACTGACCCCACCGGCGGCGGACGGACGGGCACGGATCAGCGAACTCGCCGCGCGTACGGCCGAATTGGCCGCACAATGATCCCATGCCTGAGTACCTGGAACTCGACCTCGCCGGGGCCGCGCTGCGCGTCGAGCTCGCCGACGTGGGGCAGGCGCCCGCATCCGGCGAACTGCCGCCGGAGTTCGGCGTGCCGGGCCCCGTCTCCACCGGTGGGCGGGCCGCGGCCCTCGCCGCCGACGCGCTGCGCACGACGCTGAAGCCGCTCGGCCCGCTCCTCGACGAGGTGCACGCCTCGGTGTCCCGCGCCCAGCACCCGCCCGAGGAGTTCACCGTCGAGTTCGGCATCGAGGTGGGCAAGGACCTGAAGCTCGGCATCGTCGGGTTGAAGGGGTCGGCCACCCTGTCGGTGTCGGCGACGTGGCGGCGTACGGAGGATCCCGCCGCCGGAGCCGGCGGGACGCCCGGCGGCGCCACCGGGGCATAGGCGTGGGCTGGTTCAAGGGGACCGAAGCGCCGCCGGTGGTCTCGGTCCTCGGGCGGCACGGCGACACGGCGGTGGGCGCGGCCGCGCTGCTCTCCCCCGGCCGGGTACTGACCTGCGCCCATGTGGTCAACGAGGCGCTGGGGCGGCCCCGGTTGAGCGGCACGAGGCCCGCGGACGAGGTGCTCCAGGTGGGATTCGCCCGGCGCACGGTGCGGATCAAGGCACAGATCGAGGTGTGGGTGCCGCCCCGGCGCTCCACCGCGGCCTGGCAGGGCGACCTGTGCGTGCTGCTGCTCAGCGAGCCCGCCCCCGCGGGGGCCCGCCCGGTCGTCTGGACCGAGATGACGGAGGGCCAGTCGCTGCGGGCCTGGCACGGCTGCGGGGAACCGATCACCTTCGCGGACACGGTGCTCAAACTGCTCGACGGCCATCTGGGATACCTCGACGGGGCGCTGTCGGGCGCCGCGATCGGTCCCGGATTCAGCGGGGGTCCTCTGTGGACGGACCCGGGAGACAGCGCGGCCGGGCTCGTCGTCGGACAGCTCGGGCAGCCGGACACCCCCGCGCACCCCGGCCAGACCCTGCGGCGCACCTGGGCACTGTCCTGGCAGGCGGTGCGCGAGCAGCTGTACGCGGCCGGGGCGGACGAGGTCGTGGCCGACTGCCGTACCGCGCGGGCCGCCCCGCGGGACGATCCGCTGAGCACCGAACTGGCCGGACTGCTGCGGTCGTTGCTGCCCGATCCGGCGGCGCGCGCCGAGCACGCCCGGCGGCTCGCCGCCGAACTCGGCCTCGCCGCACCGCCGGACGGCTCGGCGCCAGGCATCGAGGAGCTGACCGCCGTCCTGCTGACCCGGCACCGCGCCCTGCCCACGCTCAGCGAGTCCTTGCTCACCGCGGGCCCTTACGGCGCACGCCCCGACCGGCTCACCGCCCTGCTCGGCACCGGCAGGGCGGTGGAGGCGGCAGGACTGCTCTCCCGCGGCGAGCACACCTTCCTGGAGAAGCAGCTGGGGCTCGTCGTGCTCGCCGATCCGACGCTGCCCGCCCGCGCGGCCCAGGAGGCGCTGCGCTACACCCCGCTCCCCGCGGCCCTGTGCACCGCGCGGCTCTCACCCCGGGCCCTGGGACAGGTCATCGCGGACCTGGAGGAGTACCAGGACGGCGGCAGCGTGCCGGCCGGGACACCGCGGGTGCCCGCGCTCGTGCACCTGGTCGAGTTCATCGCGGCGGCCTCGGGCGGCCCCCTCGGCGAGGGGCTGAGCCGCTGGAGCGAGCGGGTCTGCGCCCGGCTCGGCGTCCATCCGTCCGCCCGCGACCAGCGCAGGACCGACGCCGCGCACTGGGCGGGTGCGCGGACGCCCGCGGTCACCCGGCTGCTCGCCCGGCTCACCAGGAGCGAGCCCGCGGGCGAGGGCGCGGAGCGTGCCGAGCGCTACCGGTGCAGGCTCTGGCAGCAGCACGCGGACGGTTCGGTGCGCCGTCTGGAGACCACCGCGGGGGACGCGCCCCTGTCGCCGGAGCAGGTCGGCGCGCTGATCCGCGAGGGAGCCGAGCGGTCCGGTGACGGGCTGCCCGCCGTGGACGTCGAGGTCGACCGCGCGGGGCTCCATCTGCCCGTCGACGAATGGGACGCGGGCAGTCCCAACGAATTCGTGCCGAGCCTCCCGCTCGGCGCCTCCTTCCCGCTCACGCTGCGCTGCCCGGAGATGAGCCGCCGGGTGCCGCGGCGGGAGGTGGAGCACCGCAGGCGCTGGGGCGACGGGCACGGCAGGGTCCTGGTCATCGACCCGAGCTGCGCGGACGGCCGGCAGGTCGCCGCGCTGCTCACCTCCACCCACCGGGACGCCAACCACGTCGTCCTGCACGGCCCGCCCGCCCTCCGCGCCCAGCTGCTCGACCTCTGCCTGGCCCTCGGCGTCCCCGTGGTGCTCTGGGACCGCGGGGCCGAGGACCACGACCACGCCCACCGCCTCGACCCCCTGGCGCCCACCGGACGGCTGCAGGAACTTCCCTTCCGCGTCCACCGGTTCAGGGCGTCGGCGCTGCCGGACCCCGCCGGGTTCCCGGTGCGCCCCTCCCTCGTGTGGGAGGACCTCGCGTGGCAGGACCGCGTGGAGACGGACCACGAGCCGAGGCTGACGGACCCCGACGCGCCGCGCCCGCTTTCCGACGAAGGAGCACACAGTTCATGACGGCACCCCAGTCACCTCAGGCGCCTCAGGCGTCCCAGCCACCCCAGGCATCCCGGCAGGACGACTGGCGGCTGTTCCGCGGGGACGGCGCCGCCCGGCGCGTCGACTTCCCCGAGGCCCCGCCGTGGCGCCGCTTCGCCCCGGCGGACGGCGCGCCGCGCCCCCGGCCGTATCTGATCGGCCCCGACGAGTCGGAGGTGGTCAACGCCGCGCTGCTGCTGCGCCGTCCGCTCCTGGTCACCGGCCACCCCGGCACCGGCAAGTCGTCCCTGGCCCACGCCGTCGCGCACGAGCTGTCGCTGGGCACCGTACTGACCTGGCCGGTCAACAGCCGCTCGACGCTGCGCGACGCCCTGTACGACTACGACGCGATCGGCCGGCTGCGCGAGTCCAACCTGCGCCGCGAGGCCGCCGGTGCCGACGGCGCGGGCGGGGGCCCCGACATCGGTTCGTACGTCCGTCTCGGGCCGCTCGGCACCGCGCTGGTCCCGGGCGGACGTCCGCGTGTCCTGCTCGTCGACGAGCTCGACAAGGGAGACGTCGACCTGCCGAACGACCTCCTGACGGTCTTCGAGGAGGGCGAGTTCGAGATCCCCGAGCTGGCGCGACTGCCCGACGACCAGGCGCGGATCGACGTCCTGACCGCGGACCCGCAGGTGCGGGCGCCGGTGACGCGCGGCAGGGTGCGCTGCTCCGAGTTCCCTGTGGTGGTCATCACCAGCAACGGGGAGCGCGAGTTCCCGCCCGCGTTCCTGCGCCGCTGTGTGCGCCTGGACCTCGCCGAACCGGACGAGCAGCGGCTGCGCGACATCGTCGAGGCCCACCTCGGCGCCGCGGCCCTCGACGGCGTCGACGACCTCCTGCACGCCTTTCTTGGCCGCCGCGCACCCGGTGAACTGGCCACCGACCAGCTCCTGAACGCCGTGTTCCTGCGCAAGGGCGGCCTCGACCTGCCGGCCGGGGCGCTGCTCGACGCGGTGCTGCACCGGCTCGGCGGGGCGGTGTAGGGATGCCGGGCGAGGAGCTGCTCGGGGAACCCGCGGGACGCGCCCGCTCCGAGCGGCTGCGCCGGACGCTCCAGGTGTTCACGGAAGGGGGTGTCGACCTCGCGCAGGAGGAACTCCTCGACGCGCTGTGGCTGGCGGCTCGGCTGCCCGAGAAGGCGTCGGCCGCCCTGGCCCGGGTGGCGGCGGCGGTCGCCCCTGCCCCGGAGGCCGACCGTGCGGAACGGCCGTCACCCGCCGACGCACCGGCCCCGACGCCCGGCGACGGCCTTCTCGACGCGGCCTCACAGGACCAGGGGGGCGGGCCGCGTCCAGCGGCCGGTGCGACGGTGCGGGGTCCCGCCGGCCCTGCCGCCCGCGGCGCGGCTGCCGCAGCCGTGCCGCCCCCGCGCGATGTCCCGGGGAGCGGCCGCGACGAGCCCCCGGGCCACTCCCCCCTGTTCGGCGGTGCGCTGCCCGACCCCGGCCCCCACCACGCAACCCGCCCCGTCCGCCCGGTCCGTGCGCCCGGCACCCGCGCCCTCGGTTCGCGGCAGCTGCAACTGGGCCGGGCGCTGCGTCCGTTGAAGCAGACCGTGGCCGACCGCGGACGGTGGGAGCTCGACGAGACGGCCACCGCCGACGCGACCGCCCACAGCGGTCTGACCGAGGCGGTGCTGCGCCCCGCCCGGGCGCGCTGGCTCGACCTGACGCTGCTCGTGGACGACGGCGCCTCCATGCTCCTGTGGCAGCGGCTCGCCCTGGAGATCCGGCTGCTCCTGGAGCGCAGCGGTGCCTTCCGTGACGTACGGGTGCACGGCCTGGACACCCGCACCCCCGGCGCCCCGCTGCTCGGCCGCCGCCCCTTCACCCCCGGCACCGCCGTGCTGCCGCCCGCCACCGTGACCGACCCCGGCGGCAACACCCTGATCCTGGTGCTCAGCGACGGCATCGGCGCGGCCTGGCGCGACGGACGCATGCGTGAACTCCTCACCCAGTGGGGCCGGTTCGGCCCGACAGCCGTGCTGCACGCGCTGCCCCCGCACCTGTGGGACGGCTCCGGCATCCGCGCCGAGCCCTGGCGGGTCACCGCCAGACGGCGCGGCGCCCCCAACCTCACCTGGGACGTGGCGGATCCGGTGCTGCCGCCCGGGCTCGCCCCGTTCGACGGCGTGCCGGTCCCGGTGCTCGCGCCGGAGCCGGGGGCGGTCGGTCTCTGGGCGGACCTGATCGCGTCCCCCGGAGCGAGCGCCGTGCTGCCGCTCCTGCGGGCACCCTTCGATCCGGCCCCCGAGCCGCTCCCCGCTCCGGACACGGAACGGCGGGTCCTGCGGTTCCGGCACACCGCGTCCCCGGAGGCGTACCGCCTCGCCGCCCATCTCGCCGCCGTCGCGCCGGTGTCCGTGCCGGTGATGCGCCTGGTGCAGGACGCGCTCGGCCCGGACGTGACGACCGGACACCTGGCGGAGGTGTTCCTGAGCGGTCTGATGCGGCGCTGCGACGACGCCGCGGGGCTCGCGCCGCAGCACCGCAGCTATGACGTCACGGCCACGACCCGCGACATCCTGCTGGGGACGGCTCCCGTCCGCGAACTGCTGCGCACCAGCCGTGCGGTGACGGACCGGCTGGGTCAGCTGGCGGGCCGGTCGGCGGACTTCCCCGCCTGGCTCGCCCACCCGGACGGGGCCGCGCGGGCCGGTCGCGAGGGGCGGCCGTTCGGCTGGGTGGACGCACGGCTGCTGCGCAGGCTCGGGGTCGGCACGGCGCCCGTACCGCCCGCGTCGCCGGCCGGGCCCGACCTTCCCCCGTACGTCGACACACCGGCCTCGCCCTGGCGGTCGCTGCTGCCCCACAACCCCCGCGAGGTGGGCCCCTGGCAGGTGTTCGCCCGGCACTTCGACGCACGGACCGCCAGCGGGATGTTCCTCGGGCGGCGCGGGGAAGGAGACGTCGCCGCGCTCCGTCTGACGCGGTCGGGTTCCGTGCGGCGCGCCTCCCTGCACCGGCAGGCCGAGGCGCTGCGTGTGCTGCGCGGCGTACGGGCGCCCCGGCTGATCGGCTTCGACGCCACCCCAGAAGCGTCCTGGATGGCGAGTGAACTGCTCCTGACGGACGGGCTGCCCACGCCGAGCCTCGAGAGCACGGGACCGGACGGCCGACGGTTCGCCGACCCCGTGCGGTTCGCCCTGCTCGGCCACCGCGTCGCCGCCGTGCTCGCGGACGCCCATGTGCGGGGTTTCGCGCACGGCGACCTGTCAGCGAGGCGCGTGCTGCTCACGTCGGACGACGACGTGTGTGTGACCGGCTGGTGCGTGCAGGAGCATGCCGACGGTGTCGCGCACGACATCTCCAAGCTGGGCCTCACCCTGCAGCGCGCGGCGGGCGACACCGTCCCCGCGCCTTTCGGGGACATCGTGCGGCGCTGCTCCTCGCCCCTGCTCCAGGAGCGGCCCAGCGCGGACGAGGTCGCCGCCCATTTCGGCGCGTTCGTCGCCTCGCACGCGTACGGGCCCACGCCACGCGGACCGCGCGAGGTCCCCCTCGCCGTGCCCATCGGCCACGACCAGCAGGGCTCCGAGGTCGTCCTGGACTTCCGCGCCATGGGCCCGCACGGTGTCGTCCAGGGCACGACCACGGACCGGTCCGCGGTCCTCGACGCGATCGTCGGCGGCCTCGCCGCACGGCACTCGCCGGCCGAGCTCCGCTTCCATCTGCTCGACTCGACCGGTCAACTCCTGCGGTCGGAGCAGACCCGCACCCTGCCGCACCTGGTGACGGGGACCGCCGCCTCGCAGGAACCCTTCTTGGACGCCGAGCGCGCCCGGCGCCGGGAACTGATCGCCGAGGCGCGTGCGGCGGGCGCCCCGCGCCCGGCCCTGACGAGCCTGATCGTGGTCCTCGAAGCGTCGGGGCTGCACGGGGACATGGGCTGGCTCGAGGACCTCGACATCCACTTCCTGCTCCTCGAAGGGCCCCGGCGGGGACCGGTCGACCTCGACTACCGCGTCGACCTCGTCGCACCCGGCGGCCCGGTCCTCCACCACTCGGGCGCGCCCCGGGACGGCGTGCCCTTCCGGCTGCCGCTGCCACGGCGCCTCCCTCAAGAGGCCCAGCTCGGCGAGCAGTTCCGCAAGGCCATGTCCTTCGCACGCCCGGGGAAGCAGCACGAGACGCTCGGCATCCTGGAGCGGATCAGGGCCCGCCAGGTCGAACACCTCGGACAGGACCACCCCCAGGCGCTCGCCACCCGCTGCGAGATCGGCCGGGTCGAGCTCGCGCTCGGACGCCTCGACGAAGCCCTGGAGTCCTTCTCGGACTGCGCGACGGGCCGCGACGCCGTGTTCGGCAGGGGACACGCCGACACGCTGATCGCGCACCAGTTGCGCGCCTACGTGCTCCACCACCTGGGACGCCACGAAGAGGCGTGCACGATCTGCCGCACCGTACTGCGCCTGTGGGAGAAGATCCGGGACGACCGGCACCCCGACGTCCTGCTGTGCCGGCACAACCTCGTCGTCGCGCTGATCGCCATGGGGCGGCACGAGGAGGCCGTGCCGGAGGCACGCGCCACCCACGACGGGCGGCGGGCCGTGCTCGGCCCCGAGCACCCGGACACCCTCGCGAGCGGGCACGAACTGGCCGTCGCGCTCAGTGGCGCCGGGCAGAGGGCCGAGGCGCTGGAGGTCGCGTCGAGCGTCCACGAGGCACGCTCACGTGTCCTGGGCGACGAGGATCCCGCGACGCTCGCGACGCTGCGGATCCTGACGGGCTTCCCGCCCCCGGAGTTGTGACCCGCCCGCCCCGGCTACCCTGCCCCCGTGACCATCCAGGACTACGCCACGTACATCGCGGGACTCCCCCGCGTCCTCGTCGGGGCCGCCGCGCTCTTCCGTGACGCGCAGGGCCGGGTGCTGCTCGTCGAGCCCAACTACCGGGAGGGGTGGGCGCTGCCCGGAGGGACCGTCGAGTCGGACGACGGGGAGACGCCCCGGCAGGGGGCCCGCAGGGAGACGGCGGAGGAGATCGGGCTCGACGTGACGCTCGGACCGCTGCTCGCGGTGGACTGGGTGCCGCCCGGCCCGGTGCGGTCCCGGCCGCCGCTGGTGGCGTACCTGTACGACGGCGGGGTGCTCGGCGCGGACGAGCTCGAGGCGGTCGAGCTGCAGGAGGAGGAGCTGCTCTCCTGGCGTCTCGTCGCCCCCGAGGACCTCGCGGAGTACCTGCCCGGCTACCTGGGGCGGCGGGTCGCCGTCGCGCTCGACGTGCTGGCGCACGGCGGCGGGGCCGTCGAGCTGGAGAACGGGCGCCGGGTCGAGGCCTAGGACCCGCTAGAACAGGGCGTCTTCGGTCGGCCGTACCGCCCCTGCCTCGAAAGCGAGCAGCCGCCGCTTGCGGTCGAGACCGCCGCCGTAGCCCGTCAGGCCGCCGCCCGCGCCGATGACGCGGTGGCAGGGGACGATGACGCCGATGGGGTTCTTGCCGTTGGCGAGGCCGACCGCGCGGGAGGCGCTGGGCTTGCCGAGGGCTTCGGCCAGTTCGCCGTACGTACGGGTCTCGCCGTAGGGGATCTGCCGCAGCTCGTGCCAGACCGTGCGCTGGAACGGCGTACCGTCCAGGCGCAGCGGTACGTCGAACTCCGTCAGCTCGCCGGCGAAGTAGGCCGCGAGCTGCCTGATCGTCTCGCCGAACGGTGCCGGGTCGCGGTCGCCGAAGGTCTCCTCGGCAGGGCGGTGGCGCTGGTCGGTCATGTAGAGGCCACTGAGGACTCCGTCGGTGGCGACGAGGGTGAGCGGCCCGTAGGGGCTGTCGATGACGGTGTGCAGGCGTTCCATGGAGAGGTCCCTTGGGCGAGGCTTACGCGGGGATGACGTTGATGGGGTGGTCGTCGACGGCCCACAGGTACTGGACCGCGTAGGCCCGCCAGGGGCGCCAGGCCGCGGCGCGCGCGGTGAGCGCGGCCGGGGTGTGCGGCAGGCCGAGTTCCTGTGCGGCGCGCCGGATGCCGAGGTCGGAGGGGAGGAACGCGTCGGGGTCGCCGAGCGCTCGCATCGCGATGACCTCGATCGTCCAGGGCCCGAAGCCGGGGAGCTCGGCGAGCCGGGCGCGGGCCTCGTCCCAGTCGCTCTCCACGCCCAGGCCGAGGCTGCCGTCGGCGAGGTGGCGCACGAGCGTGGTCAGGGTGGTGCGGCGGCTGCGGGGCAGGGCCAGTGACCCCGGGTCGAGCCCGGCGAGCGCCTGCGGGCCGGGGAAGAGGTGGGTGAGGCCGCCCTCGGGGTCCTCGACGGGCACGCCGTGCGCGGCCACCAGGCGTGCGGCGTGGGTGCGGGCGGCGGCCGTGGAGACCTGCTGGCCGAGGACGGCGCGGACGGCGAACTCGGCCTCGTCGACGGTGCGCGGCACCCGCCGCCCGGGGGCCTTGTCGACGAGCGGCGCGAGCAGCGGGTCGGTCCTCAGCCGGCCGTCGACGGCCGTCGGGTCGGCGTCCAGGTCGAGCATGCGGCGGCAGCGGCTGATGGCGATGGTCAGGTCGCGCAGGTCGGTGAGGGAGAGCCGGCAGCCGATGTGGTCGGGGTGCGGGGTGAGGGCGACGATGCCGTGCCCGTAGGGGAGGCTCAGCGTCCTGCGGTACGCGCCGTCGCGCCACTCCTCGACGCCGGGCACGGCGGTGGCGATGAGGTGCCCGAAGAGGTTGTCGGGGTTCAGGGGCCCGCGGAACGGCAGCCGCAGCGAGAGGACACCGCCGGCGGCTGCGCGGTGCACGTCGTTCGGTACGGGGGCGCCGGTCCGCTGCGGCGCGCGGGTGCGGAGCTCGCCGGGGGCCAGCGCGAAGACCTCCCTGACCGTGTCGTTGAAGGTGCGGATCGAGGAGAATCCGGCGGCGAACGCGATCTCCGCCATGGGCAGCGGGGTCGTCTCGACGAGCAGCCGCGCGGTCTGCGCGCGCTGGGCGCGGGCCAGCGCGAGCGGTCCCGCGCCGAGCTCGGCGAGCAGCTGCCGTTCGACCTGCCGGGTGCTGTATCCGAGGCGGTGCGCGAGCCCGGGGACGCCCTCGCGGTCGACGACGCCGTCGCCGATGAGGCGCATGGCGCGGGCCACGAGGTCGGCGCGCTGGTTCCACTCCGGGGAGCCGGGGCTGCTGTCCGGGCGGCACCGCTTGCAGGCCCGGAAGCCGGCCTGCTGGCAGGCGGCGGCGCTCGGGTAGAACGTCATGTTCTCGGCCTTGGGCGGTACGACCGGGCAGCTGGGACGGCAGTAGATCCGGGTGGTGACGACAGCCGTGAAGAACCAGCCGTCGAAACGGGCGTCCTTCGACTGTACGGCGCGTACACAGCGCTCTGTGTCGGTGTGCATGCTCCCCAGCATCGTGGATCCCGCCCCGCACGGCTGGCGAGAATGCGACATGGACGTCGCGCTGCCCTGCGGTTTCGCCCGCCTACCTACTCCTGTTCGGCCAGCGCCGCGGCGAACGCGTCGTAGGCCTCCTGGCCGAAGAGCACGAACCGCACCTCGTCGAAGTCCACGGGGTCGGCGGCCGCCCTGACCGTGCGGACGGCGATGCGCGCCGCGTCGTCGAGCGGCCAGCGGTAGACACCGGTGGAGATCGCGGGAAAGGCGACCGTGCGCGCACCCAGCCCGGCGGCGACGCGCAGTGACTCGCGGTGGCAGGAGACGAGCAGTTCCGAGCGGTCCTCGGTGGCCGACCAGACCGGTCCGACGGTGTGGATCACGTGCTCGGCGTCGAGCCGCCCGGCGGTGGTGGCGACGGCACGGCCGGTGGCCAGGCCCTTGCCGTACCGCGAGGCGCGCAGGTCGCGGCAGGCGGCGAGGATGTCGGGTCCGCCGCGCCGGTGGATGGCGCCGTCGACGCCTCCGCCGCCGAGCAGCGAGGAATTGGCGGCGTTGACGAGGGCGTCGGCGCGCTGCCGGGTGATGTCGCCCCGGACCAGGGTGATGCGGACGGTCACGACTGGCTCCTGAGCATCTTCCACACGGCTTTGGCGGCATTGTGCCCGGACATGCCGTGCACGCCGGGGCCGGGGGGTGTGGCGGAGGAGCAGAGGAAGACGGCGGGATGCCGGGTGGCGTACGGGAAGAGGGAGGGCTTGGGGCGCAGCAGCAGCTGGAGTCCGTCGGCCGCGCCGCAGGCGATGTCGCCGCCCACGTAGTTGGCGTTGCGCGCGGCGAGCTCGGGCGGGCCCGCCGTGGCGCGGGCCAGGACGCGGTCGCGGAAACCGGGGGCGAAGCGCTCCAGCTGGCGTTCGATCGCGTCGGTGAGGTCGCCCTGCCAGCCGTGCGGGACGTGGCCGTACGCCCAGAAGACGTGCTTGCCCGCCGGGGCGCGGGAGGGGTCCACGACGCTGGGCTGCACCGTGATCAGGAACGGCGCGTCGGGTGCCCGGCCCTCGCGGGAGGCGGCGCGCAGCGCGGCGCCGATCTCCTTGCTGCCCGCGCCGACCTGCACGGTCCCGGCGCTCCGTGGCTCCTCCGCGGTCCAGGGGACGGGTCCGTCCAGCGCATAGTCGATCTTGAATGCGCCGGCCCCGTACCGGTATCCCTCGTAGGCGCGGCCGAGCCCCGCGATCCTGGCGAGCGCGGTCGGCGAGGTGTCGAAGACGTAGGCGCGGGCGGGCGGCAGGTCGTCGAGCCGCTTGACCTCGTAGTCCGTGTGGACGGTGCCGCCGAGCTCCTTCAGGTAGCCGGTGAGCGCGTCGGAGATCGACTGCGAGCCGCCGCGCGCGACGGGCCAGCCGCGGGCGTGCGCGGCCAGGGCGAAGACCAGACCGACGCCGCCGGTGACGATGCCGTCGAGCGGCGCGATGACGTGCGCGACGAGCCCGGCGAACAGCGCGCGGGCCCGGTCGTCGCGGAAGCGCCGCATCAGCCACGTCGAGGGCGGGAGTCCCGCAAGGCCGAACCGGGCGAGCGTCACGGGATCGCGCGGCAGCGCGGTCATCGGCAGGGACATGAAGTCCCGCAGCAGGGTGTCCCAGTGCGGCAGGAACGGCTCGACCAGGCGCCGGTAGGCGCCCGCGTCGCGCGGTCCGAAGGAGGCGGCGGTCTCGGCGACGGAGCGGGACAGCACGGCGGCGCTGCCGTCCGGGAACGGGTGCGCCATGGGCAGCGGGGCGTGCAGCCACTCCAGTCCGTGGCGCTCCAGGGGCATGGCGCGGAACGCCGGGGAGTTGATGCCCAGCGGGTGCGCGGCGGAGCAGGGGTCGTGCCGGAACCCGGGCAGCGTCAGCTCCTCGGTGCGCGAGCCGCCCCCCACGGTGCCTCTGGCCTCGAAGACGGCCACGGAGAAGCCGCGGCGGGCCAGCTCGACGGCAGCGGTGAGCCCGTTCGGTCCCGCCCCCACGATGACGGCATCAAGCATCGACGGCACCTTCGGACTCCTTTGTCAGCCGATGGCCAGTGGCGCCCAGGATAGGACGGGGCACCGGCAGGGCCCCTCGAGCCCCTCTCAGGCGCCGGCGGCGAGAAGGTCCGCGACCCGCCGGGCCGTGGCGGCGTCGCGCGCCGCGGTGAACGGCAGCGCGTTGCCCCCGCCGATGCGGAAGGGCTCGCCGGTCAGCGTCAGGTCGGCGCCGCCCGCCTCGGCGACGAGCAGCAGCCCCGCCGCGTGGTCCCAGGCCAGCTCCCAGGAGAAGGCGATGGCGTCCAGCTCTCCCCTGGCTATCGCGAGGTACTCGAGACCGGCCGAGCCGCACGGCCGGGGCCGCACGCCCTCCGTACGCAGCGCCACGAGGGCCTGCTTCTGGTCCTCGGTGGTGAAGTCCGGGTGGGAGGTGGCCACTTCGATGTCCGCGTCGGGCGCGGGCGATCCGGCCCGCAGCCGCTCGCCGTTCAGCCAGGCTCCCTTGCCCCGGACGGCCACGGCGAACTCGTCGAGCGCCGGCGCGTACGTCCAGGAGGCCTGGACCTCCCCGCGCACCGCGAGGGCGACGAGCATGCAGAAGCGCGGGTCTCCGTTCACGAACTGGCGCGTCCCGTCGACCGGGTCGACGATCCAGACCGGCGCGTCCTCCCGTATCGCCTCGTACGTCGACGGGTCCGCGTGCACCGCCTCCTCGCCGACGACGACCGAGCCCGGCAGGAGGGCGGCGAGGTCGGCGGTCAGCTGCTCCTCGGCGCGGCGGTCGGCGACGGTCACCATGTCGTGCGGGCCGCTCTTCTCCACGACGTCACCCTCGGCGAGCTGCCGGAAACGGGGGGTCACCTCCGCCGCGGCGGCCTTGCGGATGGCCTCTTCCACGTCGCGTACACCGTGCGCCAGAAAGTCTTCGATCATGCGTCCATGAGAGCACGCTCCACTGACATCCCGTGCGGCCGGAGCGAACGGGAGCCGAACCCCGGGTGAATCCCCGGTGCGCCCACGCCGCAACGAGCCGCCCCGGCCGTCTCGGGGGCCGCTCCAGGTTCTGTCTCCACGAGCTCGGTGATCGCCCACTGAAAGCGCCACCGCTCCGCCGTGTGCCGGGCAATCGCCTCCCGGCCGACCGCCTTCTTGACGTGAGGTGGGATGGCTCCGGGCTCACGGACCTCCCGTGTCATGGCGGGAGTCGCCGTCGCCAGATGTCCGCCAGGGCGGGGGAATCGCGTCAGCCGCGAACAAGGCGACGCCCTTCTGCCCCGCCTCGATGTCGATGCCGCCGATCCGGCAGGCCCGCACGGCGATGCGCGTGGTGCCCTGCGCAGGCCGTCGAATTGACGTCCTACAGCACCCTGAAGTCGTATCGGTGGGCGGCCGGCCGGTGGCCTGAGCAGCACCGATGCTCTGGGAAGGCGTCCAGAACCCACCAGACCCTGGCTGCGGTCCCTGACGACGAGGAACGCCGGGCGGCGATCAAGAATCCGAGGGTCTGGCTCGTAAGAACCGGTCCGCAGGCGTCCGAGCGGTGGGCCGGGGTAGACGACTGACCGGTCCGCGCATCGGCGCGGCCGAAACCCGGGAGAGGACACGATCAGCGTGAGCGACGCCGAGCACCGGAAGCAGACCCCCGACGGAGCGGCCGAACTCCTGGTGCGCTGCCTGGAGAACGAGGGCGTCGAGGTGGTGTTCGGCGTGCCCGGCGAGGAGAACATCCGTTTCACCAACGCCCTCGCCCGCTCGGAGAAGATCCGCTACGTCCTCACCCGGCACGAGCAGGCCGCGTCCTTCATGGCGGAGATGCACGGCCGGCTCACCGGCTCGGCGGGTGTGATGTCCGCGACGCTGGGGCCCGGCGCGATCAACCTGATGCTGGGCGTCGCAGACGCCATGACGAACAGCACGCCCGTCGTCGCGATCACCGCGCAGGTCGGCAAGGAGCGCAACTACAAGGAGTCCCACCAGTTCGTGGACCTGGTGAACATGTTCGCCCCGGTCACGAAGTGGTCGGCGGACGTCCCGGCCACCCGGGCCATCCCAGAGATGGTGCGGCGCGCGTTCAAGACCGCGGAGTCCGAGCGGCCCGGCGCCGTCTACCTCGCCGTGCCCGAGGATGTCGACGAGGCGACGGACGGCTCGGACCTGCGCCCGCTGCGCAGGAACGTCGTGCAGCCCGAGGCGCCGTCCCCGAAGCAGATCGAGCGGGCGGCGGAGCTGCTGCGGGAGGCCCGCCGGCCGGTGATCCTCGCCGGACACGGCGCGGCGCGCGGCGGCGCCGAGAAGTCGCTGACGGCGTTCGCCACCGCACTCGACGTGTCGACGGCGACCACCTTCCACGGCAAGGGCGTCCTGCCCGACGACCACCCGTGCGCGACCGGCACGTTCGGCTTCATGCGGCGCGACTACACCAACTTCGGGTTCGAGGAGGCCGACGTCATCATCGCCGTCGGCTACGAGCTGCAGGAGTTCGACCCGTCCCGGATCAACCCGGACGGCGACAAGAAGATCGTCCACATCCACCGCTTCCCGGCGGAGGTGGACGACAGCTACTCGGTCGACGTCGGCATCATCGGCGACATCTCCGCCTCCCTCGACGCCCTCGCCACCGCACTCGACGGCCTGCGGTGGACCATCGACGACAAGGACACCACGGCCACCCGCGCGCTGCTGGCCAAGGAACTCGAGCGGGGCGCCGCGGACGAGCGCTACCCGCTCGCCCCGCAGCGCGTCATCGCCGACACCCGCGCCGCGCTCGGTCGCGACGACATCGTGCTGGTCGACACCGGCGCGCTGAAGATGTGGATGGCCCGGCTCTACCCGACGTACGCGCCGAACACCTGCCTCATCTCCAACGGCTTGTCCACCATGGGCTTCTCGCTGCCCGGCGCGCTCGCGGTCCAGCTCGCCAGGCCGCAGACGAAGGTGCTGGCGGCGGTCGGCGACGGCTCGTTCCTCATGCACTCCCAGGAGATCGAGACGGCTGTCCGCGAGAACATCCCGCTGACCGTGCTGATCTGGCAGGACAACGGCTACGGGCTCATCAAGTGGAAGATGGACCTGGAGGTCGGGGAGAACTCCAACACCGACTTCGGCAACCCGGACATCGTCCAGTACGCCCGCAGCTTCGGCGCGAAGGGCTACCACATCGAGTCCGCCGGGGACCTGCTGCCGACGCTCCGTGAGGCACTGGCGGACCCGGGCGTGTCGATCATCAACTGCCCGGTGGACTACGCCGAGAACATGAACCTCATCGAGCACCTCGGGCACCTCGACTCGGCGCTCTGACCCGCCCGCGCGGCGCGGCCCGACTTCCGTACGGGCCGCGCTGCCAGGGCCACTGTCACACCTCGCGCGCAGCGTCCCGCCCCGAGGGTCGCCCCGGACAGGACTGCGCAAACGCGTGACGTCGCGTGCTGATCGGGCCGCAGTCGCATCTCCGCATACCCGACGAGGGGGCACGGACGTGCTCAGGCAGTGAGCAGCTCGGTGATCTCATCGGCGAGCTCGGTGCCGAGCGAGCCCCAGCCGTCCTTGTAGCCGTAGACGCCCGCCAGGGTGCGGGCGTCGTAGTCGCCGTTGAGGATGTCGATGTCGGTGGGGGTGATGAGCGAGGGATGGGCGACGCCGACGGCGCCCGAGACCCTCAGCAACTCCCTGCGCAGGGTGCGCAGGTAGCCCGCGGCCCGGATGGCCTTCGAGGGTGCGTCGATGCCGCGCGTCAGCCACGGGTTCTGGGTGGCGATGCCGGTGGGGCATGCGTCGGTGTGGCACTTCTGCGCCTGGATGCAGCCGATGGACAGCATCGCCTCACGGCCCACGTTGACCATGTCGACGCCGAGGGCGAACGCGACGACGGCGTTCTCGGGCAGGCCGAGCTTGCCGGAGCCGATGAAGGTGATGTCGTCGGTCAGCCCGCGCTCGGCGAACACGCTGTAGACGCGGGAGAAGCCCATGCGGAACGGCAGGGACACCGAGTCGGCGAAGATCAGGGGAGCAGCCCCGGTGCCGCCCTCGCCTCCGTCGACGGTCACGAAGTCGACCCCTCGATCACCTCGCTCCATCAGGGTGGCGAGTTCCTCCCAGAAGCCCATTTCCCCGATGGCGCTCTTGATCCCGACGGGCAATCCGGTCTCCGTGGCGAGCAGTTCCACGAAGTCGAGCATCGAGTCCACGTCGTGGAACGCGGTGTGCCGCGACGGCGACGCGCAGTCCTTGCCCGCGGGGATGTCGCGGATCCCGGCGATCTCGTCGGTCACCTTCGCGCCCGGCAGCATGCCGCCGAGCCCCGGCTTCGCGCCCTGCGAGAGTTTGATCTCGATCGCCTTCACGGGCCCGCTCGCGACCACGGACTTGAGCTTGTCCAGGTTGAACGTGCCGTCCTCGTTGCGGCACCCGAAGTACGCCGTACCGACCTGGAGGACGAGTTCCCCGCCGTTGAGGTGGTAAGGCGACAGGCCGCCCTCGCCGGTGTTGTGCATC
Organism: Streptomyces sp. NPDC040622; assembly: GCF_055593965.1. Taxonomy (NCBI): domain Bacteria; kingdom Bacillati; phylum Actinomycetota; class Actinomycetes; order Kitasatosporales; family Streptomycetaceae; genus Streptomyces; species Streptomyces sp. NPDC040622. Next base: position 54,218 of record NZ_JBVIXD010000021.1, read on the forward strand.
GTCCCGGCCAGCGCCGCACCCTTGTTGAGTGCCGTGACGGCCGCGCCGGACAGCGAGCCGAAGCTCATCGCCGAGATGTTGACGACACTCGCCGGACGGAACGCCTTCGCGCGGCCTCGTGGTCCGCCGAGCACCTTTGCCGAGGGCAACGGCGCCTGCGCGTCGCGCAGATCGGGCAGCCGACCGGCGAACGTGCGCTGCTTCACGTACGCGTGACCCTGCTCATGCTCGACGTCGTTGTCGGTGCCGAACCCGAAGTAGTTGTTCTCCTCCTTCGCCGACGCGTAGATCCAGCTGCGCTGGTCACGACTGAAGGGCCGTTCCTCGTCATTGGACGTCACGACGTACTGCCGCAGCTCGGGGCCGATCTTCTCCAGCAAGTACCTGGCGTGCCCCAGCACGGGGAAGGTCCTCAGCAGTGCGTGCTTCTTCTGCACGAGGTCGCGGGCTGCCACCAGCGCCAACCCCGTGGCGGCTGACGCGCCTATGTTCCGAGCACGCATGAAAGACGTTCCTCTCCTCGACTGGCCGAACCTCACCACGACCGGCTACCCCCCGTAGGCGAAATGCCACGGGATGGCGGCGAAGGCTCTCCTCTTGCGCAACGAACTACCTGATCGAAGAGACATCCCTAGCGCCCGACCGCGTACCCCTGCATCCCCCGCGCGTTCGCCGCCGCCGACAGCACCCCGCTGAGTGGATCCCGGGCGACCGCGCACAGCCGTCCCTCCGACCACGCGCCGCCCACGGTCACCTCGTGTCCCCTGCGCCGCAGCTCCTCCACGGTCTCCGGGTCCGTCCGGGACTCCACGGTGAGGCTGCCCGCCCGCATCTCCCTGGGGTGGAAGGAGCCGGGGAAGGCGTCCGTGTGCCAGTTGGGCGCGTCGATCGCGCCCTGGAGGTCGAGGCCGCCCCGTACCGGGGCCCGCAGCGCCACCCCCAGGAAGAAGTGCACCTGCCACTGGTCCTGCTGGTCGCCCCCGGGCGTCCCGAAGGCCAGGACGGGCACGCCGTCCCGCAGCGCCAGCGACGGCGTCAGCGTCGTGCGCGGGCGCCGGCCCGGCGTCAGGGAGTTCGGCAGTCCGTCCTCCAGCCACGCCATCTGGAGCCGCGTCCCCAGCGGGAACCCCAGTTCGGGCACGACGGGATTGGACTGCAGCCAGCCGCCGCTGGGGGTGGCCGACAGCATGTTGCCCCAGCGGTCGACGATGTCGAGGTGGCAGGTGTCGCCGCGCGTACCCCCGTCCCCGGCGACGGTCGGCTCCCCCGCTCCGAGCGTCGCGCCGCCCTGTCCCGCGGACCCCGTGCTCTCCCCCGACGCGAGCGCCCGCGCGTGCGCGGAGAGCCGCGGCTCCCGGCCGCCGGGCGCCCCGGGCCGCAGCAAGCCGGAGGCCTGGTCGCCGATGAGCCGCCGCCGGAGCGCGTTGTACTCGACGGAGAGCAGCTCGTCCACCGGCACTCCCCGCGCGCCCTCCTCCCCCGCGTCCCCGTACCAGGCCTCCCGGTCCGCCATGGCCAGCTTGCAGCCCTCGACCAGGAGGTGGACGTACGCGGCGGACCCGTACTCCGGGAGCTCCGCGACGTCGCGGGGCAGCAGCGCGAACTGCTGCAGGAAGGCGGGGCCTTGGCTCCAGGCGCCGGCCTTGCACAAGGTCCAGCCGTTCCAGTCGTACGTGACGGGGTCCTCGTAGGAGGCGGACCAGTCGCGCAGGTCCGCGGCGCGGAGCGTCCCCACGTGCCGTTCGCCGCTCGTGTCCAGCGTCGGCCGTGCGGCCTGCCGCACCAGGGCCTCCGCGATGAACCCGCCGCGCCACACCTCGCGCGCCGCCTCGATCTGCGCCGTCCGCGACCCGCCGTCCGAGGCGGCTCCCGCCTCCGCCTCGGCTATCAGCCGTCGCCAGGTCGCGGCGAGCGCGGGGTTGCGGAACAGCTCGCCGGGGCGCGGGGACCGGCCGCCGGGGAGGTAGACCTCGGCGGACGAGGGCCACTCGCGCTCGAAGAGTTCCCGTACCGTCTCCACGGTCTCACCGACCCGCTCGACGGGGGCGTGTCCGTCCTCCGCGTACCCGATGGCGTACTTCAGGACGTCGGCGAGCGACTTCGTGCCGTGGTCGCGCAGCAGCAGCATCCACGCGTCGAAGGCGCCGGGCACGGCCGCGGCGAGCGGGCCGGTGCCGGGCACCAGGTCCAGGCCCAGGGAGCGGTAGTGGGCGACGGTGGCCCCGGCGGGCGCACCGCCCTGCCCGCAGAGCACGCGCACCTCGCCGCCCTGGGGCGCGAGGATGATCGGGACCTCGCCCGCGGGGCCGTTCAGATGCGGCTCGACCACGTGCAGGACGAAGCCCGCGGCGACGGCGGCGTCGAAGGCGTTGCCGCCGTCCTCCAGCACGGCCATCGCGGACTGGGAGGCGAGCCAGTGGGTGGACGACACCATGCCGAAGGTGCCCTGCAGGGTGGGGCGCGTCGTGAACATGATCAGCAGGCTAGCTCCCGGCGCGGCCCAGGTCACGAGGTCACCTGGTCACCTGGTCACCTGGTCATCGGGCGCACGGGATCAGGCGCGGAACGGATCAGTCGCGGGAGGGGTCAGGCCGCGAAGAGGGACGCGATCCGGTCCGCCCCGGTCCGCAGTCCGGTCAGCCGCTCGACGCCCGGGGCGTACGCCCCGGGCCGCGAGGACCAACCGGGCCCCGCGACCAGCACGGTGGGGTGGGTGCGGGCTCCCCGTACGCCCCAGACCGCCTCGGTGACCAGGTGCACCAGCGCGCGGTCCGCGGTGTTCCGCGAGTGCGCCCAGAGGACGACCGCCGAGGGCCCGATGCGCCGCACCGCCTCGTACAGCGCCTCCGCGGGGAGCGCGGCGCCGAACATCCGCGTGGGCACGCCCCGTTCGCCGAGGACCGCGGTGAGCGCCTCGAGCGGGAGCGTGTGCTGTTCCGCGGGGACGCAGGTGAGCAGCACGGGGGCGGCGGGCAGCGGCGTGGCCGCGGGGGCGGCCGTCCCCGCGGACGGGCGACAACGCGAAGGGGGACAGCGCAGGGCGGAGGAGACGTGCCAGGAGAGCAGGTGCTCGACCTCCACGTACCGCTCGCCGGACGACGCCCACTTGCGGCCGATGGCGTGCAGCGCGGGCGCCATGACCTCCTCCCACCCGGTGGTGACGCCGTGATCGTCGAGCGTGGTCCGCAGCTGTGACTCGACGGCCGGGGCGTCGAGCCGCACGGCCGCGCGGGCAAGGCCTCGGCACTCCTGGCGGACGTTGCCGAGGGGGAGGGTGCCGGGGTCGCCGCCGTTTCGCGTGCGCGGGGCCTCGGCCGGCGTCTCGCGCAGGGCGACGCGCGCGGCCTCGGCGGGCGGCACGCCGAGCGCGGTCAGCCGGCACATCTCCTCCAGGCGCCCCACGTCCACGGGGGTCCAGCGGCGGTGGCGGCCCTGTTCACGGCGGTCGGGCCCGATGCCGTAACGCCGTTCCCACGAGCGGAGCGTGGTCGGTGCGACGCCCAGTCTGCGGGCGACGGACCCCGTGGTCAGCGCGGCGTCCGTCTCGCTCCGCCGGGAGACGCCCGGCTGCCGTGTGGGTCCCATCCCGGCACGATACGACGCACAATCGCTGCAAGTTGTCGCCTCTCACCGGCTGTCACCAATCTGGGGACAACTCCGGCCCCTGTACGAGGAGTAGGCATCATGGTGGCGGTCGACTCCGGGACGCCCGGCGGCTTCCGGTATCCCGAGGACCAGCTCGGGGACGATCAGCTCGCGGCGGGCTTCGCCGCGGGCGACGAGCTCTGCCTCGCCGCGGTCTACCGGCGCTGGGAACGGCTCGTGCACCGGCTCGCCGGGCGCGCGCTCGGCGAGGGCCCGGACGCGGAGGACGTGACGCAGCAGGTCTTCCTCGCCGCCTGGCGGGGGCGGCACGGATACCGTCCCGGCGCGGGCGGCCTGGGCGGCTGGCTGGTCGGCATCACCCGGCACAAGGTCGCCGACGCGCTCACCGCGAGGGCCAGGCGGGCCGGTCTCGTGGCGGCCGTGGGCGCGCGGCAGGAGGCAGCCGTCGGCGGGCCCTGCCCCGAGCAGGTCCTGGACCGGGTCCTGGTCGAGCGCGCGCTCGCCGACCTGCCCTCCGCACAGGAGTTGGTGCTGCGCCTCGCCTTCTACGCGGACCTGACGCAGTCCCAGATCTCGGAGCGGACCGGGCTGCCGCTCGGCACGGTCAAGAGTCACACGCGGCGCGGGCTGCGGACGCTGCGGAGCCTCTGGGACCGGCCCTTCCCGTTGTCTCCCGGATGACTCCGATGACACGGATGACACGGATGACTCCGATGCCTCCGATGACACGGAGGGCGGTGCATCCGTCCTGCCCGCCCGACGTGAAGTACCGGGCGTTCAACGTTGGTTGGAGGGGAAGCGGATGGACATCTCGGGTACCCGTGTCCTGGTGGTCGGCGCCACCGGAGCCCTCGGCGGTCTCGCCGCGGGGGCGCTGGTGGAAGGCGGTGCGCGGGTGGCGCTGGCCGGCCGCAATCCGGTGCGGCTCGCCGCTCTCGCACGGGATCTCGGCGGCTCCCCCGCCCGGACGTTCGAGGCGTGCGACCTCGATCAGTGCTCGGCGCTCGGGCCGTGGGCGGCGCGCGTCCTGTCCGGGCTCGACGGGGTCCTGGTGACGGTGGGGGCTGCGGGCTTCGGCGCGGTCGACGAGGTGCCGAACGAGGTGGCCGGACACCTCTTCACGGTGAACGCGCTGTGCCCCATGGCCGTTCTGCGGGGCGCGTCGCCGGTGGTGGCGGACAAGGGGTTCCTGCTCGCGGTCACCGGGACGGCGCCGGAGCACGCGGCGCACGCGCCCGGGGCCGCCGGGTCGGCGACCGGCGCGATGCCGCCCCCAGGGGGCCACCCCGTCGCGGGCACCGCCGACTACACCGCGTCCAAGGCGGCGTTGAGCGGCTGGCTCGGGGTGCTCGCCGAGGAACTCGCGCCGCGGTCCGTCGCCGTCCTCGACTTCCGCACCCCGCACCTGGACACGGGCTTCGCCGAACGGCCCGTCACCGGCCGCCCGCCCGCGCTCCCGCCGGAGACCGACGCCCTGGAGGCGGTGCGCTCCCTGATGGACAGCATCGCCTCGGCCTGATCCCCGCCCGCACCCCGGACGGTCAGTCGATGCCCCGGGCCTGCTTGAACCGGCTCAGCCCGTCGGCCAGGTCGACGAGCGGCCCGGGGTAGTCGTAGCGCGCCCGCTCCTCGGCCGGCAGCTTCCACGGCTCGTGGACCGCCGCGCCCGGCAGGCCGGCGAGCTCGGGCACCCACCGTCGTACGTAGGAGCCGTCCGGGTCGTACCGCTTGGCCTGCAGGACGGGGTTGAGGACGCGGTTGGGGCGGCTGTCCGTGCCGGTCCCCGCCACCCACTGCCAGTTGAGCTGGTTGTTGGCGATGTCGCCGTCGACGAGGAGCCGGCGGAAGTGCCGGGCGCCCACCCGCCAGTCGACGTAGAGGGTCTTGGCCAGAAAGCTCGCCGTCACGAGCCTGCCGCGGTTGTGCATCCAGCCCTCGTGGCGCAGCTGGCGCATGGCGGCGTCGACGACCGGGTATCCCGTGTTCCCCTCCTGCCACGCGTCGATGTCGTCCCGCGCCGACTTCTCGGAGCGCCAGCGGTCGCCGCGCGTGCGGTAGTCGTCGGTGGAGGCCTCCGGGCGGGCGGCGAGCACCTGGTGGTGGAAGTCGCGCCAGCACAGTTGCCGGACGAAGTCCTCGGCGCCCCGGGACGCCCGGGCGCGCGCGTCGCGGACGAGTTCGGCGCAGGACAGCGTGCCGAAGTGCAGGTGCGGCGAGAGCTTGGAGGTGGCGTCGCCCGCCAGGTCGTCGTGGTGGTCCGCGTACCCGTCGATGCCGTCGGCGCCGTCGCTCAGCCACGCCTTCCAGCGCGCGCGTCCCGCGCTCTCCCCGCCCCGGGCGAGCCCCGGCGAGAGACCGTCGATGTCGTCGCGGTCCGGGAGGGGGTGGGAGCGGACGTGGTCCGGGACGCGCACGAGGCGCGGGGCTCCGAGGACGGCCCGCACGCCCTGCGCGTTCCAGCGGCGGTAGTACGGCGTGAAGACGGCGAAGTGGTCGGAGTTCGCGGGGGTCACGGCGCCGGGCGCGAGCGCGGTGACGACGGCGTCGTGGACGTACAGGCGTCTGCCGTCCGCCTCCAGGGCCTCGCGCAGCCGCCGCTCGCGGGCGTGCGCGTACCGGCTGACCCCGGCCGCCATGTGCACCTCGTCGGCGTCCGTCGTCTCGACGACGGACCGCACCTCGTCGACGAGGTCGCCCTCGCGCACCACGAGCCGCCCGCCCCGGTCCCGCAGCTGCCCGTCGAGGTCGGCGAGGCAGTCGGCGAGGAACGCGTCCCGGTTCGGGCTCGGGAACCCGGAGTCGGCGATGGCGCGGTCGCGGACGAAGAGCGGCACCACGGCGTCCGCGCCCGTGACGGCGGCCCGCAGCGGCGGATGGTCGTGCACCCGCAGGTCGGAGGTGAACAGGACGACCGAGGTGTGCATGGTGCGGACTCCAGTGGGCCGGGGGTGCCTGGGGCCGACTGCCGCGTCTGCCCTCTTCTCTCCTTCTCTTCGCCCGGTGGGGCCCTCAGGGATGCGCCGTCCCGTACGGGATCCCCCGCACGGCGCACGCAAAAGGACATTCCCGCTCTCCGTTAGCGTTGAGGGACGATTCGGAACAGCGAGCCGAGGGCGTCGCGTCCCGCGGACATGGAGGAAGCACGGTGCACGGTGAGTACAAGGTCCCCGGCGGCAAGCTCGTCGTGGTCGACCTGGACGTCGAGGGCGGCGCGCTGCGCAACACGCGCGTGGCCGGTGACTTCTTCCTCGAGCCCGACGAGGCGCTGGAGGCGATCAGCGGCGCGCTGGACGGCGCCCCCGCCGACACGGACGCCGCGGGTCTCGCGGCCCGCATCGACGCGGCGCTTCCCGAAGGCACCGTCATGTACGGCCTGACGTCGGAGGGAGTCGGCGTCGCCGTCCGCCGCGCCCTCGCGCACGCCACGGACTGGACGGACTACGACTGGCAGTTGATCCACGAGGGGCCGCAGCCGCCCGCGCTGCACATGGCCCTCGACGAGGTGCTCACCCAGGAGGTGGCGGCGGGCCGGCGCCCGCCGACGCTGCGCGTGTGGGAGTGGGCCTCGCCCTCGGTGATCATCGGCAGCTTCCAGTCGCTCTCCAACGAGGTGGACCCCGAGGGCGCGGCCCGGCACGGCATCGACGTCGTGCGCCGCATCTCCGGCGGCGGGGCGATGTTCGTGGAGCCGGGCAACACCATCACGTACTCCCTGTCCGTCCCGGACGCCCTCGTCCAGGGGCTCTCCTTCCAGGACAGCTACGCCTACCTCGACGACTGGGTGCTCGGCGCCCTCGCCGACATGGGGATCAAGGCGTGGTACCAGCCGCTCAACGACATCGCGACGGACGCGGGGAAGATCGCGGGTGCCGCGCAGAAGCGCACGGTGTCGGCCGGCGGCGGGTCGACCGCGGTGCTGCACCACGTGACGATGTCGTACGACATCGACGCGGACAAGATGCTCGACGTGCTGCGCATCGGCAAGGAGAAGCTGTCCGACAAGGGCACGCGGAGCGCCAAGAAGCGCGTCGACCCACTGCGGCGGCAGACCGGGCTGCCCCGCGAGGCGGTCATCGAGCGCATGATCGACTCCTTCCGCGGCCGGTACGGCCTGACGGAGGGGAAGGTCACCGAGGAGGAGACGGCGCGGGCCAAGGAGCTCGTGCGGACCAAGTTCGCGACCGCCGAGTGGACGGCCCGCGTGCCCTGATCCACCGCTCGCCCGCGGCCCGGTGCGGACCGTGCGCACCGGGCCGCCTCAGCCCGGCGGGCGGCCGCCGCCCGCGCCGTCGTCGTCCGCGCCGTCGTCGTCCGCCGGGCTCCGCTGCCACGCCGTCGTGCCGAGCATCCCCGTCTCGCCGATGTCGAGCCCGCCGTCCGGCTCGACACTCTGGCGGGGTGCCCCCTTCGCGGCGCCGATCTCCACGTGGACGCCGTTGCCGCTCCGGGTGGACGCGTCCACGGCCGAGTAGCGCCACACCAGCGAGGTGTACGCGGACTCCCCCGGCTTCAGCGCGATACGGCGCGGGCCCGGGTCGTCCATGGTGGTGACCGGTTCCGTGCCCTTGAGCACGGTCACGTCGAAGAGTTCGCGGTCCAGGCCCCGCACCCGGATGTCGGGGTAACCGTTGAGCTCCCGCACCCGGTCGCCGCAGTTGGTGAGCGTCACCGACATCGCGCGCAGGCCCATGGCCGCGGTCACCATGCCGGGTGACACCGTGACGCCCGAGGTCGGGCAGTCCTGTGCGGTGGGTGCCTGCGTGGCGCGCACCTGCGGGGGCTTGCCCGGCAGAGCGAGGGCGGGCCGGGTCCGTTCCGGCTCGGGCTCCGGCCGCGTCGCCCCGCTCCGCGGCTCGCGCTCCGGGTTCGCCTCGCGGTCCAGTTCGGCGGAGAGTCCACAGCCCGCCAGGAGCACGGCGGCCAGCGGGAGGACCGCGGCGCGGCGGAGGGATCTCGGCAGGACGGTCACCCGGGGATCATGCCATGGCCAAAGTTCGGCTCCACGCTGTCCGGGGCGCCGGCCGGCCGTTCCCCGGCTCCCCGGCTCCCCGGTTCCCCGGTTCCCCGGTGCCGTGCACGCGACACTCGGGTGCACGGTGCGCCGTGAAGCTGGGTAGCGGAGGGGAGAGTGAACACGGACGACGGCGCAGGGCCGTCTCGCCACATCGGAGCGCACATGTCGAGGTACAAATTCGAGCCGGATGCGGGCCGGCGGCTCACGGCACCGCTGGCGACCGAGCCGGACAGGGCGGCGGCCCAGCTCAAGGGGCATCTGGAGGAGCTGGGGCTGACGTACGACCACTTCCGGGTGAGCGTCGAGGGGGCCACGGTGACCGTCGCCGGGGACGCCGCCGTGCAGGAGCAGAAGGAGAAGATCCTGCTCGCGCTGGGCAACGTGGCCGGTGTCGCGGAGGTCCACGACCGGGTGGCGGCCGGGCAGGAGGACGTCGCCCCACGGTTCGTCACCGTCCGCGAGGGCGAGTCGCTGCACGACGTGGCCGCGCGGGTCTACCGGGACCCCGCCGCCGTCAAGCTGATCCTGCGCGCCAATCAGCCCGTCCTGGCCGACGAGTCCGAGATCCACCCGGGCATGGTCCTGCGCGTCCCCCAGTAGGACCGCGGGCAGGCCCGGACCGTCAGGAGGAGAACTCCGGGACGATCGAGGCGCCGTACGCGTCGATGACCTCCTCGCGCGCGTCGTGCATCGCGTACACCGCGAACTGGTCGACGCCCAACTCCCGCAGTTCACGCAGCCGTTCGAGGTGCGCCTCGACGGGTCCCAGCAGACAGAAGCGGTCCACGATCTCGTCCGGCACGAAGGCGGTGCCGGGGTTCCCGGTCCGGCCGTGGTGACTGTAGTCGTAGCCCTCGCGGTCCTTGATGTACGCGGTGAGGGCGTCGGGCACCATCGAGGAGTGCTCGCCGTACCGGGCGACGAGGTCGGCGACGTGGTTGCCGACCATGCCGCCGAACCAGCGGCACTGCTCGCGGGCGTGCGCGAGGTCGTCGCCGACGTAGGCGGGCGCGGCCACGCAGATCTTCACGTCCCCGGGGTCGCGCCCCGCCCCGGCGGCGGCGTCCCGCACGGCTTTGATCATCCACTGCGTCAGGAACGGGTCGGCGAGCTGCAGGATGAACCCGTCGGCCTGCTGCCCTGCCAGCGCCAGCGCCTTCGGTCCGTACGCGGCCATCCACACCGGCAGCTTCCCGTCGCGCACCCACGGCAGCCGCAGCGTCTGACCTCCGACGTCCGCCGAGCGCCCCTCCGCGAGGTCACGGATGACGCCGATCGACTCGCCGAGCCGGGCGAGCGTGTTGGGCTTGCGCCCGGCGACGCGCATCGCGGAGTCGCCGCGCCCGATGCCGCACACGGTGCGGTTGCCGTACATGTCGTTGAGGGTGGCGAAGGTGGAGGCGGTGACCTCCCAGGTCCTGGTGCCCGGGTTGGTGACCATCGGGCCGACGGTCAGCCGGGTGGTGTGTTCGAGGATGCGGCTGTAGATGACGAACGGCTCCTGCCAGAGAACCGACGAGTCGAAGGTCCAGCCGTAGGTGAAGCCGTTGCGCTCCGCCCGCCTCATCAGGCCGACGACCTCCGAGGCGGGCGGGTCGGTCTGCAGTACGAGTCCGAAATCCATGACCCGGCTCCTCACACAGGGGCGAAACACAGGGCGAACGACACCTCGGAGGCCGTCCGAGGAGGGATAATCCTCGGCTTCTCGCGGGGGCTTGGCAAGAGGGACTCGACGCGCGTCCGGCTACGGTTTTCGCCCCGGGTCCCCCGTACGGACCTCCGCCTCAGAGCGCCATGGCGGCGAGGCTCTCCGAGGCGTCGTCGAGGTCCTCGTGCGTGACGGGACGGATCCGGCCCCGGTCCAGGGTCACGATCGCGTCGGCGGCGGCGAGGCCCGACCGCTCGTGCGTGACCAGGAGCGTGGTGCGGCCCCGCGTGGCGTCGAGGATGTCGGCGAGCACGGCGGCGGCGGTGTCCGGGTCGAGGCCCTCGGTGGGTTCGTCGAGGACGAGGACGGGCGGGTCGGCGAGCAACGCGCGGGCCAGCAGCAGCCGTTGGCGCTGGCCGCCCGAGACGGTGGCGCCGTCCCCGCCGAGCACGGTCTCCCAGCCCTGCGGCAGCGACTCGATCCAGTCCAGGATCCTCGCCCTGCGGGCCGCGTCGCGCAGCTCGGCGTCGGTGGCGTCCGGGGCGGCCAGGATCAGGTTGGCGCGGATCGAGGCGTGGAAGACGTGCGCGTCCTGCGTGACGCCGGTGATCGCGCGGCGGGCATCGGCGCCCGTGCACGCGCTCAGTTCACGCCCGCCGACGCGGATGCTGCCCGCCTCGTACGGGACGAACCGCATGAGCGCGGCGATCAGCGTCGACTTGCCGGAGCCGCTGGCGCCGAGCAGCGCGACGCGGTGGCCCGCCGGCAGCCGCAGGCTGACCCCGTCCAGGGCTGCGGGTCCGCCGGGGAGGTGACGGACCCGCAGGTCGGTGACGGTCACGTCGAGCGGGCCCTCGGTGGGCAGCGGGGCCGGGGCGATCGGGTCGGTGACCGGCGCCGGGGTGTCGAAGAGGTCCGCGAGACGCTGCGCGGAGGCACGCACCTCGGCGAAGCGCCGGGCGGCCGCGGGCAGCGGCGTCAGCGCCTCGAAGGAGACCAGCGCGAGGACCGCGAGGACGGTGAGGTGGACGGCGGGCAGGTCGCCCGCCGCGTGGGCGCGCAGCGCGAGCCAGGTGACGCCGATCGTCGCCCCGGCCTGCAGCACCATGATCACGGCCTGGGCGAGCGAGGTGGTGAGCGCCTTGTGGCGCTCCATCCGGGCGATCCTGGCGGCCACGTCGCGGGCACGGTCGTGGGTGCGGCCCCGGGCGCCGTACACGGCGAGGTCGGCGGCGCCCTGGGTCAGGTCGACGGTGACGGCGGCGAGTTCGGCGCGCGCCGCCTTTTCGGCGCGGCCCGCGCGGCGGGACAGCGCGAGCACCAGGGCGGGAACCAGGAGCCCGGCCACTGCGAGCAGCACACCGAGCAGCGCGCCGGCCCCGGGCAGCAGTACGGCGGCCGTTCCGGTGGCGGCCGCGGCGACCGCGCAGGCGGCGGTGACCGGGATCATGACGCGCAGCAGCAGGTCCTGGGCGGCGTCGACGTCGTCGACGAGGCGGGTCAGCAGATCGCCGCCGCGGAAGGCGGGGGTGCCGGCCGGGGCGAGCGGCACGAGTGCCTCGTACACCCGGGCGCGGAAGCCGGCGACGGCGCGCAGCACTCCGTCGTGGCCGAGGAGCCGGTCGATGTAGCGCAGCGCGCCGCGTCCCAGGGCCAGGGCGCGGACGGCGACGATCGCGACGCTCACCGCGGACAGCGGCGGCTGTTCGGCGGCGCGGGTGATGAGCCAGGCGGCGGTGGCCATCAGCGCGGCGGCGGCGAGCTCGCTGCCCGCGGCCGCGAGGGAGGCGGGCAGCAGCCTGCGCCAGTACGGCAGGAGGTGGCGCAGGAGGCGGGCGGTGGGGCGGGTCCCGGTGGCGCGGCCGGGGGCGGTGGCCGTGGTGGACGAGGCGGTCATGAGGCCACCAGCCTTTCGGAGGGGACCGGTTCGGCCGGGGGGACTTCGGCCGGGGGCGTCAGCTCGGGGAGGGGCACCGGGTCGGGGGTCACCGGGCCGGGGAGGGTGATGCCGCCCGCTCGTACCGTGATGATCCGGTCGGCGTGGGGCAGCAGGCTCGTGCGGTGGGCGACCACGATCGAGGTGCGGCCGCGCATGAGGGCGACCGTGGCGCGCGTGACGGCGGCCTCGCTCTCGGGGTCGAGGTGGGCGGTGGGCTCGTCGAGGAGGAGGACGGGGGCGTCCTTGAGGAAGGCGCGGGCCAGGGCGATGCGCTGGCGCTGGCCCGCGGAGAGCCCGGCGCCGTGCTCGCCGAGGACGGTGTCGTACCCCTCGGGCAGTTCCGCGACGAAGGCGTCCGCCGACGCGGCACGGGCGGCCTCGTGGACCTCGGCGTCGCTCGCGTCGGGGCGGCCCAGGCGGATGTTCTCCGCGACGGATCCCGCGATCAGGTGGGGGCGCTGGGGCACCCAGGCCACCTGGCGGAACCAGTCGTCGGGAGCGAGGTCGGCGAGGTCGGTGCCGCCGGCCGCGACCCGGCCCGTCGTCGGGGTGACGAAGCCGAGGAGGAGGGAGAGCAGCGTGGTCTTGCCCGCGCCGCTCGGGCCCACCAGGGCGATGTGCTCGCCGGGGGCGACGGTCAACGAGACGTTTTCCAGGGCGGGTTCGGTGCGGCCCGGGTACTGGACGGTGACGTCGTGGAGGCTCAGGTGCGCCGTGCGGGCGTCGGGGGCGGCGGCGGGGTCGGCGGGTGCCGGGGAGTCGTCCTCCTCGTCGAGGACGGTGAAGACCCGTTCGGCCACGGAGATGCCCTCGGCGCTGTCGTGGAAGGCGCCGCCCATGGCGCGCAGCGGCAGATACGCCTCGGGGGCGAGGAAGAGGACGACCAGGGCGGTGTGCAGGTCGACGCTGCCGTGCAGCAGCCGCAGGCCGACCGGGACGGCGACCAGCGCCACGGAGAGGGTGGCGACGGTCTCCAGGACCAGGGAGGAGAGGAAGGCCACGCGCAGGGTGCGCATGGTGGCGCGCCGGTGGGCGTCCGCCATCTCGCGGACCACCTTGGTCTGGTGGCCCTCGCGGCCGAACGCGCGCAGCGTCGGCAGGCCGGCCACCACGTCCAGGAAGTGTCCGCCGAGGCGGGAGAGCAACCTCCACTGGCGGGCGGTGCGTTGGGCGGTGTGCAGGCCGACGAGGGCGCCGAACACCGGGATCAGCGGCAGCGTGATGACGATGATCAGCGCCGAGGTCCAGTCGGTCCAGCCCACCCAGGCGACCACGGTGAGGGGGACCACGGCGGTGGCGGCCATGGTCGGCAGGTAGCCGACGACGTACGGGTCGAGGGCGTCCAGGCCCCGGGTGAGCAGTGTGGCCGTCTCGCCGTGCCTGCGGGTGGCGAGGCGCAGCGGGTTGGTGTGCCGCAGCCGGCCGGTGATCCGGTCGCGCAGGGTGCGCTTGGCGTCGACCGCGGCGCGCTGGGCGAGCACGCCGCGGAGCCAGGCGAGCAGCGCGCGCAGGGCCATGACGGCGCCGAGCGCGGCCAGGGTCCCGGCGCGGAGCCCGCGTCCGGCGAAGCCGTCGGCGAGCGCCGTCGCCAGGAGGACCGCCTGGGTGACGATGAGCCCGGCGCCCGCCAGGGCCAGTACCGCGGAGGACGTCATGTGGCGCCGCAGTGCCGGGATTTCCTTCATCAGGCGGCGTTCGACGGGCTTCATCGTGGGGGTCCCTCTCGTCGCTTTCCGGGGGTCAGAAGTAGCTGGGGTGACGCTGGCCCGTCCGCCCCCGGAAGGCCCACCAGCTCCAGAACTGGTAGGCGAGGATCGTCGGGATCACGAGGACCCCGAAGGCGCTGAGGATCTTCAAGGTGGCGTCGTCGGTGATGGCGTGGTCGATGTCCAGCCCCGCGCCGGCCTCGGTGATCAGGAGGTACGGGTAGTGCCCGGCCCCCAGGAGCAGCACCGGCAGCGCGGTGGCGCAGCAGGTGGCGACGAACGCCAGGACGTTGTGACCGCGGGTGAGGTACCACCAGGCGGCGCCGAGCGACGCCACGATCAGGGCGGCGATGATCGCCGAGGTCGCGCGGTTGGTCATCGAGGCGCCCGCCCCGAAGAACGTGAGGAGCAGCGCGAGGGCTCCCGCGGCACCGGCACCGGCGATCAGTTTGGCGCCCATCTCACGTGCCTTGCGGCCCAGTTCGGGCTCGGAGCGCACCGCGACGAAGGCCGCGCCGTGCGCCGCGAAGAGCAGGACGGTGGTGGCGCCGCAGGCCAGGACGAACGGCGTGAACACCTCGCCGAACCCGATGTGGAAGCTTCCGTCGGCGCGGCGGGGCACGCCGTGGAGCAGCAGCCCCACGACGAGTCCCCAGCACACGGCGGGGAGGCCGCCGCCGAACACGATCAGGGCGTCCCACACGCGGCGGCCGCGGGCACTGCGGGAGCGGCGGCGCAGCTGGATGGCGGCGTTGCCGAGCACCAGGCCGGCCAGGATCGCCACGATCAGCGGGTACATGCCGGACAGGAGGGTGCCCTCCAGGTGCGGGAAGGCACCGAACAGGACTCCGGCGAAGGCGACCAGCCAGACCTCGTTGCCCAGGAAGAACGGCGCGATGGCGTCGAGGGCGGCGTTCGAGCTGGTGCGCTTCTCCTCCTGACCGTCTCGGCCGAGGAAGGGGTGCAGCATCTGCGCGCCGTAGTCGTAGCCGCCGAGCACAAAGTACCCGGCGAGTAGCAGGCCCAGCAGGGCCAGCCAGACGGTCTCCAGACTCATCTCGCTCAACTTTCCGTTACAGCAGGGGAGGTCATCTCGGTGGGGGTGCCGGTCGTACCGGCCGCGGGTGCCGGGCGGGCCGGCTCAGAAGGCGGGTACCGGCTGTTTCTCCTCGGCGCTGCCTTCCGGGCCGTCGGGGACGTCGTCCGGGAGCGGTTCGGTGGCGCCGAGCTGGGTGGCGTCGGGACCGCGCAGGGCGAACTTGGTGATCAGCGTCCAGTTCGTCACCGCCAGCGCGAGGAAGATGGCGATGAACAGGATGCAGGACAGGAGCAGTGAGGTCTTCCCGACGTGGGAGAGCGCGTCCTCGACGGTCAACTGGCCGTACACGATCCAGGGTTGGCGTCCGACCTCGCGCACGATCCAGCCGCCCACGGAGGCGATGAAGGGGAACGGGATGGTCGCGACCAGGATCCAGGAGGCCCAGCGCCAGCGGATGAGCCGGTCCTTCCAGAGAAGGACGAGGGCGATGAGCGTGATCGTGGACACGGTGTTGCCGATGAGCGTCATGACGTCCATCGAGATCCGCATCGTGTCCTGCCAGGGCACGTAGTTGCCGGGGCCGTGCTCCTTGACGAGCTGGGCCTGCAGCTCGGCGACGCCGCTGTTCTCCAGGACCGCGTCCTTCATCGGCTGGGTCCGCTCGATGATGGGCCGCTGCATCTCGCCGACGACGACGACGAAGAAGGAGGCGACCATCGAGATCCACAGTCCCAGCTTCATGGAGGTGCGGAAGAGCTCGGTCTCCTTGGTGCCCCGCAGGAAGTGGTAGGCGCTGATGCCGGCCATGAAGACGCCGCCGGTCGTCAGGGCGCCCAGCGAGAGGTGCAGGAGGGCGACCAGGGCGCTGGAGTTGGTGAGCAGCGCGGCGAAGTCGGTCAAGTAGGCCACGCCGTCGCGTACTTCGTAGCCGACCGGGTGCTGCATGAAGCCGTTGGCGATCAGGATCCAGTACCCGGACGCGTACGCGGTCAGGGCGACCAGCCAGATCAGCGTGACGTGCACGCCCCTGCGCAGACGGCCCCAGCCGAAGATCCACATGCCGAGGAAGGTGGATTCGGCGAAGAAGGCGATGAGGGTCTCGAGGGCCAGCGGGGCGCCGAAGACGTTGCCCGCGAACTTGCTCAGGCCGCTCCAGCTGAGCCCGAACTGGAACTCCATGACGAGGCCGGTGACGATGCCGACCGCGTAGTTGATGACGTAGAGCTGGCCCCAGAAGCGGGTCATTCGCTCCCGGAGTGCTCTTTGGGCGGGATCACGGGTGAACGCGGCCCGGGTGTGCATGATCGCGACGATGGGGACGAGCCCCATGGTGAGGATCACGAACAGCCAGTGGATGCCGGTCGTGGCCGCGAACTGGAGTCGGG
Organism: Streptomyces sp. NPDC040622; assembly: GCF_055593965.1. Lineage (NCBI taxonomy): Bacteria > Bacillati > Actinomycetota > Actinomycetes > Kitasatosporales > Streptomycetaceae > Streptomyces > Streptomyces sp. NPDC040622. Next base: position 70,555 of record NZ_JBVIXD010000021.1, read on the forward strand.
CCAGATCCGCAGCGCTCATGATGCGACCTTCCTGGGGGGACGGTGGCCGGTGGTTCGGCGGGTTTCGGTGTGGTCGGCGGACGGTCCGGTAGGAGTGAACGGTCAGGAGTGGGGTCGCCGCTTCGCGTGTGCAGGTGCCGGGCTCCGTTGCCCGCCATCTGTGCGGTGGCCTCGATAAAGACCGTAGAGAGGTTTCCTTATGCATTCCAAGACCGGTTTTGCCATGTGATGATGTCCCGGAAGGCATAAGTGAAGGTGGACCATGGATCTTCTGCAGTTGCGCTACTTCCAGGCCGTCGCCCGTTTCGAGCACATCAGCCGTGCCGCGGAGGAGCTGCGCGTCGCCCAGCCCTCCCTCAGCCGGACCGTCGCCCGCCTGGAGTCCGAGCTCGGCGTCCCGCTCTTCGACCGGCAGGGCCGCCGCATCCGGCTCAACCAGTACGGCGCGGTGTTCCTGCGCCACGTCGACCGCGCCCTGAGCGAGCTCGACGATGCCCGCAGGGCCCTGAGCGACGCCCGGGACACGGCGCTCGGCCGGGTCGGCGTCGCCTCCGAGACCCTCCTGACGATCACCCATCTGCTGGGCAGCTTCCGGGCGGCCTATCCCCGCGCCGACGTCCGGCTCTACCAGTCGAACGCGGAGGAGATGGACCGCCAGCTGCGCGCCCGCGAGGTCGACTTCTGCGTGGCCTCACAGCCACTGACCGGCGCGAACCTGGAGTCGATCGAGCTGGCCCGCGAGGAGGTACTGCTCGCCGTGCCGCGCGGCCACTGGCTGGACGGGCAGGAGAGCGTGACGATCCGCGAGATCGCCGCCGAGCCCTTCGTCACCACCCGCCCCGGCCAGTGGCAACGCACCTTGCTCGACCGGCTGTTCGCCTCCGAGGGGCTCACGCCGATGCTGTCCTGCGAGGGCGACGAACCGGGCGCGAGCCAGGACATGATCAGCGCGGGGCTCGGCATCGGCCTCATCCCGGCGATCTCCCGGCAGGCCGGAACCGACTCCCAGGTCCCGGTCGCCTGGGTGCACGTGAACGCCCCCGACTGCAGCCGCGTGCTCACCCTCGTCTGGAACCGCGACACGTACCTCTCCGATGCCGCCGTGAAGTTCCGGGAGTTCACCACCAGCAGGCCGTTCATGACCCACCGCCTGCCCGACCCCCGCCGCGGCCGCGGCAACCGGCCCGGCGCCTGACGGCCTCCCGATCCCTGTCCGGAACCCGGTCGGCCGACCGGGTTCTGGCTTTGGCCGGAACTGGTTTGGTACGCTCCAAAGCGCTGCCATATCCCTGGCCCAGGACGTCGCGTGTCCGAACGGCCAGCGTGTGAGGGTGGGTTGACAGGGGTGTCGCGTCCCCCATCGACCACCGGCCGCGCCATCTCCACCTTCCGTTTTTCCACTTGCCAGGCATCCGTGCCACTGCGCGCCCTCGCGTGCGTTCCGGATGCATCGAGGAGTTCCGTCATGCCCAAAATCACGTACGTCGCCGTCGATGGAAACCAGACTTCGATCGACGTGCCCGAAGGCACGAGCGTCATGCGCGGCGCCGTGTTCAACGACATCGACGGCATCGTCGCCCAGTGCGGCGGCAACATGCAGTGCGCCACCTGCCATGTCTACGTGGACGAGACCACCCTCGACAAGCTGGAGCCGCCGCAGGAGCGGGAGGACGAGATGCTCGACTTCACCGCGTGCCCGCGTCGGCCCAACAGCCGGCTGAGCTGCCAGCTCAAGTCGAGCGAGGCCCTGGACGGCCTGATCGTCCACACCCCCGAACGGCAGAACTGATGACCACCGCGGACCTGCTGACGGAGCGCGCCCACCCCGAGTCGGTCGTCATCGTCGGGGCGGGCCAGGGCGGCTACCAGACCGCGGCGTCCCTGCGCGAGCTCGGCTACCCGGGCAGCATCACCCTCATCAGCTCCGAGGACGCCCTGCCCTACGAGCGGCCGCCGCTGTCCAAGGCGTACCTCAAGGGCGAGGCGGACGAGGTGGAGCTCTGGCTGCGGCCCGCCACGTACTACGTGCGGCAGTCGATCGATCTGGTCCCGGGCACGGTGACGGAGATCGACCGGGCGGCCCGTACGGTCCGGCTCGCCGACGGCTCCGCCTACGGCTACGGCCACCTGGTCCTCGCCACCGGCTCCGCACCGCGCACGCTCGACGTGCCGGGTGCCGGGCTGCGCGGTGTGCACACCCTGCGCACCGCGCGGGACGCCGCCGCGCTGCAGGAGTCGCTCGCCGGGGCGCGGCACGCGGTGGTGGTGGGGGCCGGCTTCATCGGCCTCGAATTCGCGGCCGTGGCACGGGAAGCGGGCGTCGAGGTGACGGTCGTCGAGGCGCTCGACCGTCCGCTCGCCCGGGTCGCCTCGGCGCGGACCGCAGAGCACTTCACGCGGCTGCACCAGGACAGCGGCACCCGTCTGCTGTTCGGACAGGGCGTCACGGCCCTGCACGGTGACGGCCGTTCGGGGGTGACGGCGGTGGAACTGGCCGACGGCAGCCGGCTCCCCGCCGACCTGGTCCTGGTCGGTGTCGGGGTCAGCCCGTGCACGGAACTGGCCGCCTCGGCGGGGCTTCCCGTGCACGGCGGCATCGCCGTCGACGCCCGGCTGCTGACCGACGATCCGCACATCTCCGCCATCGGCGACTGCGCGGCGTTCCCGCAGGTGCGCTCGGGGAACCGGTTGCGGCTCGAGTCGGTGCAGAACGCCGTCGGCCACGCCCGGTCGGTCGCCCGGCGACTGACCGGCGCGCCCGACCCGTACGACGAACTGCCGTGGTTCTGGAGCGACCAGTTCGCCACGACCGTGCAGATCGCGGGGTTCAACGAGGGTCACGAGACCGAGGTGGTCATCGGTGACGACCCGGACGCCTTCTCGGTACTCCTCTTCCGTGGGGAGCACCTCCAGGCGGTCGAGTCCGTCAACCGCCCCACCGACCACATCGCGGCCCGCCGACTCCTGAGCCAGGGCACCGCCCTGACGCCGGAGCACGCGTCGGCTCCGGGGTTCAGCCTCAAGGAGCACCTCCGGAGCATCGCCAGGAGCGGGACGGAGGCGGCGCCCGTACCGCTGTGACAGCGGTACGCAGGGGACACCCGCGCCCCAGTGCTCCTGAAGCACCCGCACCTCCGCGACGGCGACAGCGCGCGACGGAATCACTTACTCCGATTCCCGTCGCGCGCTGTCGTCGTCTCCTCCTTCAGGAGTACTCAGATTTGATGACGCTGGAATCTTCCCGACACCCGCAGTTGTCATGTTTAATTCTTCACCCAGCCCCGGCACCGGCTCCCTTTATTCGAGGTAGAGCGCCGCACCAGGCTCATTAGGGGCGCACTAGAACGCGGTTGATTCGCCCCGTGGGACCAGGCAGTATCGCTCAAGGCCGACGGGGGGCCTCAACTGCGGCTGCGCGTGTCCCCCCGTATTTCTCTCGATATACATGAAGGGGACACTCATGTCTGATTCCGTGCCGGGTGCTGGGTTTGGTGACGCGGTGGAGCTGCGTCGGGCC
>NZ_JBVIXD010000022.1:0-66481 GCF_055593965.1 Streptomyces sp. NPDC040622
GGCCCGGCAAGACCCGCCGGACGGTCGGAGCACCTCCGGACTGCCGGCTCGGCGGACGCTCGCTGCTCCGACGGGAATTGTCAGACGGGCGCTAGCGGAAAGGACGGTCAGCGGCGGCCCAATGCGCCCGGGACCAGGTTGGCGTCACATCTGGGACAGTCCGCGCTCTTCATCTTGATCGGGTGTACGAGGAGATCGCAGACGAGACAGATGTAGGCGTTGACCTCGGAGGGGCGCCTGCCCCGGGGCGCGTCCAGGAAGACCTGGCCGTCGCTGCTCCTGACGCAGAAACTGCCGCACCCGTCGCACGCCCAGTCCCGGTCGAAGGTCGTGGACAGGGTCCGGCACACCGGGCATCCCGTACGGCGTTCTTCCTTGGTCCAGGGCAGTTCATCGGCGACGAGGGCCGCCTCGGCCGCCGGAGGGGGCGTGGGGGGAGCGAACCGCAGCGCCGTGTACCCGCTCGCGTCGGCGAGCGACTTCGGCATGGCCGTGCGAGGGCCCCCGGGTTCCATGGCCACGCCCGGCATGTCCGGGAGCGACGTGCTGCCCTTTGACGGATCGAGTCCGTCTTCGAGCCACTGATAGAGGAGCGCGCCCACCTTGGCCATGGCCACGGTCGGGTCGGCCCCCTCCTGCGCCTGCTCCGCCACGGTTGCCATGACGTTGAACAGGACGCTCTCGACGGCCTCGCGGGGGAGAGCCTGTTCGTGAAGGTCTTGACCCGAGGTGTCCCGCGGGGCGGGTTCCGCGTGGGCGTCGCGAGCGGGATCCTCGCCGTTGCCACGGGGTTCAGGAGGCGGCACGACGGAGAGGGCGACGGGTTCTTCGCCGTGGGTTCGCAAGGCTCTGCGGGCGGGAGCCGCCTTCTGTTCGGCGCGTTTGACGTTACGCCAGCGCTCGCGCCATTCGTCCAGCACCGCCGGATCGCCGGGCCGCAGCTGCCGGATCAGCTCAACGACGAAGTCGAGCTTGGGGAGGCGGCGCCCCTGGAACACTTCGGTGAGCGAGGAGGCGGGCAAGGAACAGCGTCCTGCGGCTTTCGCGCCCTTGGTGAGGTCGGAGCGAGGCGGGGCTCCGCAGTCGATGTGCAGCAGGCCGAGGGCCTCGGCGAACTCGCGGAGGGACCGGTCGTGGGCCGCTATCAGCTCAGCCGCCTCTGTCCGCTCTAACGCGTGGTCGGGCAAGGCCGTGTCCTCTCCCCTGAGTAGGGAAAGCGTAGGGGCCCGTTGTCGAACATTCCCGCCGTTCGGCGAACTTCCTCGAACTTCGCGGAGGCTCGGTGAAGTTCGAGGACAGCTCTGCGCTTTTCGGCGGCAGACCTCCAGTTTTCGGGGACCGGCCCGCACGGTTCGGATTCGTGCGGGTCCGGACCGATTCCTGGATCGGCGGCAGGCACCTGCGGTGCCATGGAGTCGGCCGCACAGTCCTGCCCGGCGTCCGGGGCCTCCAGGCGGAGCGGGAGAAGAGGAAGAGGGCCGTGAACGAGAACGAGAAGAGCGAGCCGGTGACCGGCGAGCCGGCGACCTGGCAGCTGAGTCTGGGGAGGCATGGCTTGCGCGTGGACGCAGGAAGGCACCTCCGGCTGTCGATGTCGCTGACTCTGATCGGCTGGCTCGCCAGCACGGGCGGCCTCGTGGGAGCGGTCTCCCACTGGAGTCTGTTCGTGTAGTGAGGCGGGAAAGGGGCCCATCTCGGAGATCGCGGTGGGCCTTTTCAGATGGTCGGCTGCAGGCTTTGCATCATGTGCGGAAGGTGTCGCCGGGCTTCAGGGTCTCGGCGCGTTCGGCGTGCTGATGAAGAAGTCGCCGGAACGCACGACCTGGCAGTCGACCAGCCCGGCCCCGGCCGTTTCATCGGTACGGAACGCGGCGTCAAAACGGCCGGGCGCGTCGACTGCTGGGACTTGGCGGCGCGGTCGGCGAAATCGCCGACGCCTTGGTGAAGTACCACTTGGACTTCGAACGGGATGGCCAGACGGTATCCAGCACGGTGACAGGCAGTTCGTCCCGGGCGGTGGCCATCGCCGACGGTGCCAACCCGAGCTCGACGCCTTGTAGTCCGCGGCCGACGAGCAGCGCCACGGTCAGCGACCACTGCGCCGTCCTCAGCGCCTCATGAAAGTCGCGGGCAACCGTGGGGATGAGCGGAGCACCGAACGAGCTGCTGATGCGGGAGACCAGCGTGGCCGGCACCGGCACCGGCACCGGCACCGGCACCGGCACCGGCACCGGTCCGATCAGCGTGCGCTGCGACGCCTCTCGGTCAGCACGTAGGACCCTTGGTCCGCCGCGCGCCGATCAGTCGCTCAACAACCTCGCCAACCATGAGTCCCCAAAGCGGCGAGGGACACATCGGCCAGGTTCTGCCAACCGTCGGATGTGAGAGCGACCACGTGCACGGCGGACACCTCGGTGCTGATCGGGAGGCGGCCGGTGGCGCGACGCGCGATGTCGGCGGCGGTGGAGGCATCCGCGTCCAGTGACACGGTGAGGTGCACCGGCGGGTCCTGCCCGAACCGGCCCCCGTAGGGGATCTGTTCGGGGAACGCGGCGCGAAGGGCGGTGGCCAGGCTGTGCAGTTCGGGCACCGGGACGCCGACGAACCCACCGGTCCGCTCCACCTCGGTCAGTCGGACGGGAATCCGCCCGGCCCCTGGGGCGGCCCGCACCAGCGCGGCCCGCAACCGCTCGAGCTCCTTCGCACCGATCAGGTCGGCAGGCAGCCAGGGGTAGAGCAGCGTGGCATGTGCGGGGACGCCCGGCCGCACCGCCCGCGCGTCCACTTGGGCGGCCAGTTCCAGCAGCGGTTCGGCCTCCGGCAACAGTGCCAGGACAGCCGTCGTTCCCGGTACGGGCATCGTGGTCCTCACCCCGCCTCTCGCGTCGATTCGCGCCGCATCAACCTGAGGCAGAGAGGTCCGCGTACCTGGAGGTATGACGACGTGCGTGACCGGGCGCTTCGCGTGCTCGAAGCGATCTTCGGCACCGGTCGCTGAGCCATAGTGTCACTGACGGAGTGCCTCCGGGTGCTCCCGACTGAGGAGGTTACTGGGGCGACAAGACGCCGTCCTGCTCGACCACCGCTTCTCCTTGGGCCAGGCGGCCATCGGCCGTGCTCAGAGGTCGAGGGCGCGGGCGGATTCCTCGGCTGCGGATGCCCCGCGGGGGTGCATGATCTGCTCGTAGCCCTTGACCGTCCGGTCAAGGTTTGTTCGTGGGTCACGGAATCGACGATGGCGGCGGCGAGGTCGACCGCGTCGATCAGTGCGAGGTCGCGCCTTGGCCGACGGTGGCGTACGGCGCCGGCTTCCCGAGTCCCATCCGCCCGACGCCCGACGCCCGACGCCCGACGCCCGACGCCCGGTGCGCCGGTGAACCGGTCACCGGGCCTCGCGCCATCGAACAATTGGCCGCACAATCCGCCGCCCTCGCCCCGGTCTGCGTGCTCGCCTGCGGAGGAGCCGCCGTCTTCGAGCCCGTGGCGGCGGTCGCGGCCAAACGGACAGCAGGTCTGCCGGCGGGGTCGACCTAGGTCGAAGGTCGGGGTGTTCGGTGGCGGTGGCAAGGCCGAGCATCGAGAGGTGACGCCTCCTCCCTTTGACATTGATGTCTTCCTCGGCCGGCCGCTCACCGCGCGCATCGCCACCGACGGGCCGAGCGTGCGGCCCGTGTGGTTTCTGTGGGAGGAAGGCGCCTTCTGGGTGCTGACCGGGCCCTGGACCAAGCTGTTCCACCGGCTGGGAGCGGATGCGCGGATCGCTCTGGTGGTGGACGTATGTGACATCGCCACGGGCCTGGTCCAGCAGGTCACCGCCCGTGGCCGTGCCGAACTCGTGCCCTTCGACGTTCCGCGCGGGCGCCGCAAGTTGGTCCGTTATCTGGGCGCGGACGAGTCCCGCTGGGATCCACGCTTCGTCCGTTACCTGTACGACGATCCTGAACAGCGCGGAACGGTGTGGCTGCGGATGGCCCCTTCGTCCCTGACGGCCCACGATCTGAGCTATGCGGTCACGGCCGTGTCAGGCGACGCTCACCCGGCTGCGAACCGGGCCCCGCTTCCTCGCGTCTCCCTCACGGAGTGACCCCTGACACACACCCGTGTGGTGATCTACGGGGCACCGTTACATAACCTTCAAGTGGATGCAATGGTCGGTGATTTACCTTTATTTCGCACTCGCCGGACAACAGAGAGAAACACGTCTGTACCGCGCACATCCACTCGACCGGTGGGTTCGCGTCGCGCGAGAGCAGCCACCGCATCGTGAAGGGGAACACCGCCGTTATGCGCACCGTCACTCACCGCCGCAGCGCCCTGCGTACCGCCACCATCTCGGTCATCGCCGGTACGGCCCTGCTGGCTCCGGCCGCAGCGGCCCTGGCGAGCTCGCCCGCCTCCGAGCGTCCCGCCGCCGTACAGCCCGCCGCGGCCGCCGCCGCGAAGACGATCAAGATCGACATCGGCGCCGACGTCGTGATCACCGTCAAGGGCGGTCAGCCGTACTACAACGGCAAGGTCATCAAGCCGGGGCAGACCGTCGAGGACGGCATTTACGTGCACCTGAGCGCCGACGGCAAGCGCCTGTACAGCAAGACGCAGGGCGGCGGCGTTCCGTACACGATCTGGGACGTCAAGACCGGCAAGAAGCTCGGCACCCAGAAGACCAGCCCCACCGCGAAGGCGAAGGCCTCGCTGACCGCCAAGCCGTCCGCGACCTCCGTGAAGGCCTGGCAGGAACTGCGCGTCAGCGGCAAGGCGACGGGCATCAAGGCCGGCAGCAAGGTGAGCCTGCAGCAGAAGCAGCGCGGCGCGTGGAAGACGCTGCCCGCCAGCACGACCGTCAACAAGTCCGGCGCGTACTCCCTGCGCGTCAAGCTCGGCCTGAAGGGCAAGAACGACCTCCGCGTGCAGAGCGGCGCCACCCTGTCGCCGGTCTTCAACGTGACCGTGCGCTAAGAAGCCGTCGCGGCGCGAGCCTCGGGCGGGTGACCCCGCCGACGCCGACGCCGACGCCGACGCCGACGCCGACGCCGAGGGCGCGGAGCGCGGAGCGCGGAGCGCGGAGCGCGCCGACAGTGAAGGATTCGATCGCCGTGGCCCGGGTGCGGGCCACGGCGTCGTCGTGATGCGCCGGGTCCGAGACCTCCTGGACGGCCGGGGTGGAGTGGCGGACTCCGCGTCGCCGGGTTCAGAGAGGGGTTCAGAGGGCCTTCGCCCCTGCCGAGCGCACCGTACGCACGATGGCTACTGCTGCTCCCATTGCTCCTTGGTGATCTCGTACCGTACGCCTCCGTGCTCGGAGCCCTCGATCATCTCCATGTCGGAGGGGGTGGCGATGGTGGCCGCGAGTGTCATGGCGAGCTTCTCCATGATGTTGCGCGAGCCTTGGTTCACGGACATCGTCTCGGCCCAGACCATGCGCACGCCGAGCTCCGTGAACGCCTTGCCCAACAAGGCCCGCGAGCCCTCGGTGGCGTACCCCTTGCCCCACGCCGTCTGCCGCAGCCGATAGCCGAGTTCGACTTCGTCCAGCGGCCCCTCCGGCTCGGGGCGCAGGATGAACCAGCCGACGAACGCGCCGCCGTCCTTCTCCTGCGCGGCGAAAAGCCCGAGGTCACCGCCCCACTTCTCGTAGCCGCCGAGGATGTTCGGCAGGTGGCGCTCACGGACGAGCTCCGGCGCGGTCGGAATGCCGCCGCTCAGATAGCGCATCACCGCCGGGTCGCTGTCCAGCTCGATCAGCAGGTCCGCGTCGTCGGCGGTGAAGCGCCGCAGGGTGAGGCGCTCGGTCTCCAGGTAGATGTCCACGAGTCGATCATGCCTAGAGCGCGTCCGGCAGCCCAGTGATTTTCCCCGGCGGCTTGGGAGGCATTGCCCCGCATCGTACGCCCGTCCCCCCGGCGGCTCCTGCTCAGGTCAGTTGCCGGCCGATCCCGTTGTCCTCCTCATGCGAGACGATCGGGCCGGCCCAACAAGCCTCTTGTGCCTCTTGCGCGGGGCGACGACGGGGTTCGCGAACGCTGCGGGCAGCTGACGCCAAGTACGGGATGAGACCGCCGACCGGCGGTCGGAGAAGGAGGGCCCGTGACACCGGACGAACGGGACGGCCCGGCAACGTACGACGCGACCCCGGACGAGGACTTGCTGACTCGTGCCGCACGGGACGCCTCGGCCTTCGAGCCGCTCGTGCGGCGCCACTCGGCGGCGCTGCACGGCTACTTCGCGCGGCGTGCGCCGCACGCGGCGGACGATCTGCTGGCCGAGGCCTGGCTCCAGGCCTACACCACCCGCCACGGCTTCGACGCGAGCCGCGGACCCGCGCGCGCCTGGCTGTTCGGCGTGGCCAGGAACGTCCTGTCGGCGCACTGGCGGCGTACCGAACGACAGCGGCCAGGACCGGCCGGCGACAGCCGCGACGACCCATGGGAAGCGGTGGACGCGCGGCTCGACGCGGCAGCCGTCGCGCCACGGCTGCGCACCCTGCTGATGGAACTCCCCGCCGAGGAGCGCGAGTTGCTGCTGCTCGTCGCCTGGGAACAACTGACACCCGGCGAGGCCGCCGCGGTCGTCGGCATCCCGGCGGGCACCGCCCGCTCACGGCTGTACCGCGCCCGGCACCGGCTGCGCGCCGACGCCCCCCTCAAGCTGACAGGAGACCTGGCATGAGCGAACGCACCGAGTCCAACGAATCCGCCGAACTCACCGACCCCACCGAACTCATCGATCTCTCCGGATCCACCAGCCCGCTCGACTTCCCCGGTGCCGCGGAGCTGATCGCGGCGGGCGCCGTGGCGCCGCCCTCTCCCGGAACGGTGGCGTCCGCGCAGGCGACGGTGGCCCGCGCCGCGCGTGACGAGAGGGCCCTCGCCACGCGGACCGGGACCCTCTCCGCCGCACGGCCCGAGGTGGCTCCCGTGCCGTTGGCCGCGCGGCTTTGCCCCCGCATGCGCGGGCGAAGGCTGTTCGTCACCGCTGCCGCCGTGGCCGCGATCGCCGTGGGGGCCGTGGCGTATCCCGTCCTCGACATGGGCGGCGAGCCGGCGGCGACGGCCTCGGCGAGCCAGTTCCTCGACGACATGGCGGCGGTGGCGGCGGGGGCGCCCGCCACGCACCCGCCGTACTGGAAGGTACGGGTGGAGACGGCCAACCAGGACGACGGGCGGCGCACGGACACCACCTACTTCGACCGAGAGGGCCGCATCTGGTCCGTCGACGCGGACGGCACGGTCCACGAGCCCGCCGTCGGAAAGCAGGGCAAGCAGGCCGGGCAGGCCGCCGGGCAGGGCAAGCAGGGCAAGGTGAAGCGGTGGCCCGTGGGGGAGGAGTGGCTGTCCTGGCCGGCGCTGGACAAGCTGCCGACCAGTCAGAAGGCCCTCGCCGCGCTCTTCCCTGAGGACGCTGTCCGCCGGTTCGATCAGGTCGCGATCCTCCTGGAGGACTCCCCGGCGAGCCCCAAGCTGCGGGCGACGCTCTTCCGGATCCTCGCGGACACCCCCGGCGCGAAACTCGTCGGCGACGTGCGGGACAGCAAGGGCCGCGCCGGGGTCGCCGTCGAGATCACGCGCAATTCGTCGTTCAGTACGGGGTCAGGGACGGACAAGGACGTGACGAACCGGACGGCGAAGGACCGCTACGTCATCGATCCCGACACGGGACTCCTCCTGGAGACGACCCACGAACTCCGCGCCAAGGACACCCCGGCAGACCGCTACACCTGGCTGGAAGTGGGCCCGGCGGACCACATCGGCTAGTTCGGCTCCGCCTCGCCCCCGTGAGCACCCGGCGTGCATGCCGCGCCGGGTGCTCCTTCGGCGGCTCATCGCCCCGGGCCCGCATACTTGCCCTTGCCCTTGCCCTTGCCTTCGTCCTCTCAGTCAGGACTGCTGGCGCTTCCACGTGGTACCCCGTGCGCGGCGTCCAGCACGAGGGCCAGGAGCCGGTGGGTCTGTTCGGCGTTCTCCTCCAGGGCCGTGGACAGTGCGTGCGGTCGCCCCGGCCCTGTCTCGGCCCTGACGCCTCGACAGCCACTCGCGCCGCGCGCCGGTCCCGTTGGGGCGGCGCGAGACGCACGCCGACACCTTCGAGGCCATCGAGCACTGCCCCGAGCCCTGACCCGAGCACTGCCCCGAGCCCTGACCCGTGCGAGCCGGTCATGCGGGGTCCGTGACGCTGGGTGCGGTGGGGTTCGGGATGTCGGCGGTGGGGGCGGTGGGGGCGTACTGGGCGGCCTGGGTGCCGAACATGGCGGCGTACCGGCCGCGCGCGGCGATGAGGTCGTCGTGCGTGCCGTGTTCGGCGAGGCCTCCTTGGTCGAGGACGTAGATGTGGTCGGCGTGACGGACGGCTGACATCCTGTGGGTGACGAGGACGACGGCCCGGTGCGGCGCGGCCAGGCGGCGGATGCGGTCGAATGCCGCGATCTCGGCCTCGGGATCGAGCGCGGAGGTGGGCTCGTCCACGATGAGGACGCTGTCGGCCCGCGAGGTGGCGCTGCGCCAGTGCGTACGGGCCAGGCCCATCTTCTGCCATTCGCCGCCTGAGAGTTCGATGGCTCCGCGGAACAGACGGCCGAGCATGCTGTCCAGGCCGTTGGGGAGCTTGGCGGTCACCGGGCCGGCTCCGGCGTAGTCGACGGATGTCTGCAGGTCCTGCGCCGAGGCGTCGTGGCCGGGACGGCCGATGCGGATGTTCATCGCGGCGGTCACGGGCCACCGTTGGAAGTCCTGGGTGAGCAGGGAGACGCGGTCGAACACCTGGGAGCGCTTCAGCCCGGAGACGTCGGCCCCTCCCCACTTCACGGTTCCGGCCTGCGGCAGGAGCAGACCGGACAGAATCTTCATCAACGTGCTCTTGCCGGAGCCGTTCTCGCCCACCACGGCGGTGACCGACCCCATGGGGAAGGTGAGCGTCACGTCGTCCAGGGCCGGTGCGTCGCGGTCGGGGTACCGGTAGGTGACGTGTTCCAGGGAGACCTGCCCGACCTGGCCGGGGACGGGGCCGCCGGTCTGCGGGATGGCGCGTTGGGCGGCCTCGATCAGGAACCGCCCGTGGTCGCGGACGTAGAGGGACTCCTCGTGCAGCTGGTTGATGTTCATCACCAGGGCGCCCAGGCTCGCCGACCCGGTCCGCACCGCGATCACAGCGGTGCCGGCGACGGCGAGTCCCATGTGTCCGGCCATGATGAGCCAGATCATGCTTCCGTACGTGGCGGCCATCGCGAGCCCGGACAGCGCGGAGGCGACCCATTCGGTGACGGCCTTGCTGGACGCCAGGCGTTCCTGTTCCGACTCCGCGCTCGCGGCCATGCGCCGGTACCGGTCGAGGAGGAAGGGGCCGACGGCGTGGATGCGTACCTCTTGGGCGGCCGTCCGCTCGGTGAGCAGGTTCCCGATGAGACGGCTGGCCCGCAGGTGCTCGATCCAGCTCATCATCGACACATAGCGTTCCTGCGCGACCCGCATGGCGCCCCAGCTGCGGGGTGCGGCGATGACCAGCAGCATGGGCAGCAGCGCCGGATGCAGGACGGTGAGCACACCGGCCGTGGCGATCAGCGAGATGCTGCTGTTCAGCGCGGAGACACAGGCGCCGATCATGCGGCGCGCGGAGGCGGGCCCGTACTGGGCGATGTCGATCAGGCGGCGGAAGTCCGGATCGTCGATGGCCTCGAGCTCGACGGCGGTCGCCGCGGCCAGGTACTGCGTGGTGGCGATCCGCTCGACCTTCGGTTCCAGACGACCGGCCCGCGAGGTCGACCAGCCGGCCAGGGCGGAGTTCACGACGGCGACACCCGCGGCGGCGAGCAGGCCCGGCAGCAGGCCGTGCAGCCGCTCGACGGCGTCCCCCGCCCCCAACAGCGCGTGCATCACCGCGTTGACGGCAAGCAGACCGACCGCGGCGGCGATGCCCTGGCCGAGTTCGCTGATCGCCACGGCAACGAGTGCCCGGCGATCAGCGCTCCAGGCCATCCGCAGGGCGGCGCCCACGAGGTTGGGCATCTGGCGCAGTGCTGACCGCATGGTCAAGTCCAGCCCCGCGTGCTCGTGTTGGGACCAGCCCATGTCATAACGCAGTGGTCCGCCGAACAGCTCGCGCTCCGCATCGGAGACCTGAGGCTCGGCCATGCGGACCTTGCCGAAGAACCGCTTCACTCGCTTCCTCCCTGCGACGGCCAGTTCAGCGCCCGGTAGGACGGGCCGTGGATGAGCATGTGGAAGATGTGGGTGGTGTAGGGGTGGCAGTCGGCGGGCGGCTTCTCCATCGATACCCAGAACAGCCCTTCATGCTTGTCCGGCTCGGCGTTGTACGGTTCGCCGGCCCACGACTGCGCCACGAAGACCGCGGTGATCCGGTCCGTGCCGCCGGGCTGGTGGTGATGGAGAAGACCGCAGAACTCCTGACGGTCGGCGTCGACGCGCACCCCGGTCTTGGCCTGCGCTCCGCGGCGAGCCGCGTGGTCCAGCGGCTCGCCGGCGGCGAGGTGGCCGCCCACGACGGTGAGTTGTCCGGGCGCGAGGGCTGCGTCTGGCTCTGCCGACTTGTCCGGCCGCGCTGATTTCTCCGACTTCTCCGACTTCTCCGACTGCTCTTGCCCCTCTTGCCTCTCGTGCCTCCCTGGCTTACGGCGTACGCACAGGGCCGCGCCGTTGGACCGGAGCAGGATCTGTGCCACGTCCGCGATCAGCAGGAGCGGGGGAGCCTCGCTCGACGCCGTCCCTCCCGCGTGAGGCGCTCGACCGTGTGTCGGCCGCGGAAGACCGGTGGAGCCCGTCATGCCCGGTACCTCGTATCCGGACGTGACCCGTCGGAGAGAGCGGCGAGGGCGGTACGGGCGGCGAGGGTGACGTTGCCCGCGTGCGTGCCCATGGTGGCACCGGAATGTTCGAACACAGGATGAAGCAGCGCAGGACGGCGTGCGGGATGCATGACGATTCCTCGGGGTGAGAAGCGGACAGGTGATCGGGTAACGGGCCGCTTCTTGTCCCCGTCACGGGTGCACGGGGGCGAAATGTAGGACGGGATTTCGAATAGGGGTGTCCTGCCCTTCCGTGTCCGCGCGCAGGGAGCTGTGATGCTGTGTTCGATCACTCGTGTGGGTTCCGGTCCCTCCTGCGGGGGATTGCGGGCGCGGGTCGCGACGCGGAATCCAGCGGCGGGGACGCATTCTGGGCAGCGAGGCCGAGGACGAGGCCGAGGACGGCGCTCGGGGCATCTGGCTTCGGGCCGTCGCCCCCGAATTGCCCGAGGCGCGCAATCTGCGGACCTGGCTGGTGGCCCTGGCTGCCCGGAGCTCCTACTGCACGCCGCATCGGCTCGGGTCCGGCGCGAGGCCTGCGGCGGTCCTTGGCCGCCGCCGCTGACCGGGTCCGATGCCGCTGCCCCTGCGCTCAAAGCCCAGTTGGGCGCGCCGAGTCAACGGCTACTTCGCTGACGCGGGGTTCTTGCGCTGGTTGGCGTTGAAGCGCGCCTTCTTCTGGCGATTCCCGCACGTGTTCATGTCGCACCATCTGCGGGTGCGGCTCTGGCTGGTGTCGAAGAAGGCGGCCTGGCAGGTCGGCGATGCGCACAAGGCCAGTTTTCCGTCTCGTTCACCCGCGATGATGCTGACCGCGTCAGCAGCGATCACGCTGAGGGCGTCTTCGACGGAAGAAACGGTGCCGAGCTGCCATCGCCGCTCGCCCTCGGGCGTCAGGACGGCCGCGGCCCGGCCCTGAACGCTGCACTCGTTGATGACGTGGACGGCAGCCGCGGGGAGAGCGTCCTGGGTCGCGGCCGCTGTAGCGGCAGCGTGAATCGACTCCCTCAGCTCCCGGGCGCGGTCGAGCTGGGCCGTGGTGCAGGAGGCCACGGCGAGGCCGTACACCGCCAGCCAGTCGACGAGTCGCCGCGGTGCGGGAATGCGCTCCACAGCGTTGCCATGACGCTCCGACAGAGTCCCCGTGAAGCTGGTCGCCAGCACAGTGCCGAGGCGGAAGTCAGGGAACTCAGTAGGCATGGAACCACCTTAGCCGGTTGCGCTTCGGCGCGAAAGGAGAGTAGAACCGTCTTAGCCGGTTCCGCGAAGGCCGTGGCCGGTTCCGCGACGGCCAGGAGGTCTCATGCCCCGTCCGACCAGTGACGTGGAAGCTTTTGCAGCCCGTGCGACTGACGCCGACCTCGATGATCTGCGTGCGCGACTGGCCGCGGCGCGGCTGCCGGAGGCCGAGACGGTCCATCGCGCCGCGCCCGGCCCGCGCCGATGGGAACAGGGCGTTCCGCTCGCCGACCTCGTCGATGTCGTGAATTACTGGCGTACCGGATACGACTGGCGGGCGTTCGAGGAGCGCCTCAACCGGATCGGCCAGTTCCGCACGACGATCGATGATCTGGGGATCCACTTCCTGCACCGCCGGTCCACCCGCGCGGATGCCACCCCTCTGCTCCTGACGCACGGCTGGCCGGACAGCATTGCCCGGTTCACCGATGTGGTGGAGGAGTTGGCGGATCCGAAGGACGCGGCCGCGCCGGCGTTCCACGTCGTGGTTCCGTCGCTCCCGGGCTTCGGCTACAGCGACAAGCCGGCCATCACCGGGTGGGGAACCGAGAAGATCGCGGCCGCCTGGGTGGAACTGATGGGAAGGCTCGGATACAGCAAGTTCGTGGCCCACGGCGGTGACTGGGGAGGCAATATCACCACGGTCCTCGGCGGCAGGTTCCCGGCGCACGTTCTCGGCATCCACACCACGTTCGCGGAAGGACCGCCCGGGCTGACCACCGACGGGCTGACGCCGGTCGAGCGCGAATGGGCCGAGGAGACCCGCGATTTCTGGAGCCACCGCGCGGCCTACGCGAAGCAGCAGGCGACCCGGCCCCAGACCATCGGCTACTCGCTCGTCGATTCACCGGTCGGGCTCCTCGCCTGGATCCTCGACAAGTTCGCCGAGTGGTCGGACACCGAGGACAGCCCGTTCGAGACGATTTCCAGGGACAGCATCCTGGACGACGTCACCCTGTACTGGCTGACGCGGACCGGCGCATCGGCGGCCCGCATCTACTACGAAAGCCACAACTCACTGGATCCCGGCCTTCGGGTCGACGTCCCGTCGGCACTCACCATGTATCCCCGCGACGTCGAGAAGTGTCCGCGTCCCTGGGCACAGGAGCGGTACCGGCAGATCGTCCGGTGGACGGAACCCGAAAGCGGCGGCCATTTCCCGGCGCTGGAAGTTCCCGAGTATTTCGTCAACGACCTGCGAGAGGGCCTCGCGGCAGTGCTGGCCGCCAGTCAGTGAGCCTGGCGTGGTGACTCGTCGACTTGGCGACCAGACCTCGGTCATCGCCCGATCCGGCCCCGCGTTGCCCTCCCCAGCGTCGTCATCCCAGCTTCACGTTCTGCGCCTTCGTGACCGCGGCGGCGACCTTCGCGTCTCCGGGGCGGCCCTGGGCGAGGGCCATGCCGTCCACCGCGAAATAGACGGCGAGGGTGTCGCCGTGGCGGACGACCTGGGTGCGCATCGTGTGGGTGACGCCCTTGAACTTCATCGTGGCCCTGAAGGCGGTCGATCCATCCGCACCGGGCTGCGCGGCGGCGGAATCGGAGGCAACCGCGTCGTAGGTGCTGCTGCTGTTGCCCGCCGTCGCGGTGAAGCCCGCGGTACACGTGCCGACGGCCGTGGAGAGCTTGTCCATGGTGGCTTTCGCCGAGCCGTCCGCGTACGTGACGAGGGAGACTGACGGGACAGTCGGCGGCTTCCGTGACGGCTGTGTGAGGTGAGTGACGGGCCACCCAGGCGATTGGCGCGGCCAACATGTCCGGGCGGCTCGCTCACGACACGACGAGCGTCAAAGGACGGCGGTCCGCGATACCAAGAGTCCCGCGGCCGGCCCTGCCGTCCCGGTGAGCCGTGTACCGCGTCTCACCGATCGCCGCGGAAGCGGTCGCGGAGCTCGTCGCTGCAGTCCTCCTCGTCCGCGGGCCGGACTCGCGCGAAGGCCAGCAGGCCGTCTTCCCCTCCCTTGCCGTCCTGCCTGGCCTTGGCCGGCTGCGCCTCGATCTCCGCGATGTACTTGCCGCACTCGGCGCTGACAGGCTTCGCGGGCCGCGGGTCCGGTGCTGAGGAGGAGTTGAGCCCGACGGTGGCGGCTGTGCCGATCGCGCACGGCACCGCCCACGCGGCAACCCATGTGCGGCGGCTCATTCTTGTCGGTCCGGGCATCCAGGCATCCTACGAGCGCGGCAACGGTCCCTCGCCGCATTCCGGTCAGGCCGAGGACGGCGCGGACGGGATCTGTCCGACCGGGGATCCGGTGAGCAGATGGTCGCCGAGTTGAGTGAGTGTGTGGCGCATGTGGTGACGTTGCCTGGTGCTGGCGACGAGGCCGGCACGGCGCAGTACGGAGGCGTGCTCGCTGGCGGAGGAGAGGGACACGCCCGCGCAGTGGGCCAGCTCGCTGGTGGTGCGGGGCGTGCGGAGCGCCTGCAGGACTGCCGCGCGGGTGTGGCCGAGGAGCGGCGCCAGCCGGGTGTGCGCCGCGGCGGGCGTGTCGGAGCGGAGCGGTTGCGCGGGGTAGACCAGGACCGGCCACAGGGTCTCGTCCAGCAGGGCGACAGGAGTGCGACGGCAGAAGTAGGAGGGGACGAGCAGCAGTCCGCGCCCCTTCAGGTGAACGTCCCTCCTCACCGGGTAGTCCGCGCTCAGGACGGGGGATTGCCAGCGCAGCACGGGTACGAAGGTGCGCAGCATCTCCTCGGTTCCGAGCCGGCTCTGAGCCTCGGTCCGGTGGCGTCGGTCGTTCTCGATGCGGGCGGTGACGTCCCGCCAGCCCGGCTTCAGGACGGAGGCGTAGTAGTCGCGCAGGGGCCGGCCCAGGTGGTGCAGTGTGCTCGTCTCGCCCTCGGCCAGTTGCCGAACCCAGGAAGGCAGTGGGCTGTGGTGCGACAACAGGGCGAGTTCGCCGGTCAGTTGACGCCGCGGGGTGGCGAGTACGGCATCGATTCCGCACTCCAGCCCGCCCGAGGACTCGGCGGGCGTGAGGAAATCCGGGAAGTACCCGCGCGGTGGCATCAGTGGGGCCAGCATCCGCAGGGCGCGGATACCGCGCGGGCACCTGCGGCGGCGCCAGATGTCGAGGACCGGCTCCCGCCTCGTCTCGTGCAGTTGGTGCAGGCTCAGGACGGTCTCCCCACAGTGGGTCCGGTCCTCGGCGATCCTGGTGCGGGCTATGTCTGTGGAACCGAAATGAATACGTAGCACGGCATCCCCCGATTGTCCGCCACGTCGTCCCTGGCTGCTGTGTACCTGAGCTCCGCCCTCCTCCGACGGGCCGGAGCGCTGTTGTCCCTTCGCTGCGGTTGCCCTTTGACGGGGACGGCAGTGGCGACAATCACGGTTCCCAAGGCCTCATGCGGGTGACGGTTTCGGACACGGGGCGGGTGTGAGCCGGGCGTCGGGCTGCTCACCTACGCTGTTGACCATGAACCGTTGGCAAGAACTGACCGGTGGGACGTCCGGAGAGGACTACGCCGCCCGTTTCGCGGCGCTGGCCGGCAGTGGCAAGGACATGCACGGTGAGGCACGGCTGTGCGCAGCCCTCGTGCCCACCGGGGCGCGGGTACTGGATGCCGGGTGCGGTACCGGCCGGGTCATGATCCGGTTGGCGGAGCTCGGGTACGACTGCGTCGGCGTCGATCTCGATGCCTCCATGCTGGCCGTGGCGCGCGAGCGGGCGCCGGAGCTTTCCTGGATCCGGGCGGACCTGGCCGCACTCGACGCGGCCGACCTGCATGGCGCCGCGGACTTCGACCTCGTGGTCGCCGCGGGCAACATCTTCCCGCTCCTTGCCGCGGGCACAGAGGCGACGGTGATCAGCCGCTTGGCCGCGACCCTGCGCCCGGGCGGTCTCTTGGTCGCCGGATTCGGCCTGGACGAAGCTCATTTGCCGGTACCGCCCGCCATCACCCTGCCCGAGTACGACGACCACTGCGCGGCGGCCGGTCTCGCGCTCGTCGACCGCTTCGCGACGTGGGACGCCCATCCCTATGAGGGCGGTGGCTACGCCGTCAGCGTCCATCGGCTCCACGGCGGCTGAGGGCCCGGTCGGGCGAGCACACGCACACGTAAGCCGGAGAGTCCTCTGCGCGGGCAGCAGCCCGCGAGCTCAGTGAGGAGCTGGTAGTCGGCGAGCTCTGTGGCAGTGGACGTTCACTCCTGACAGCCAGGCGGTTTCCGATCGGTATCTCGCTCGTGCCTCGACGTCTGGGCAGGAGCGGTGTCCATGAACCGGGGCAGCGGAACGAGGCGTCGGCCGGTGGCCGAGTGGGGAACCTGCCCCACGAGACGGCGGCCGTGGCCGCGGGCTGGACCCACTGATTCCCCATAAACAACGTGCGGCAAGGCCCAGTTCACCGGCAGGCACCACGCGCGGCCCGGCGCAGCACGTGATGATGAGGCCCATGACACCGATCACGAGCATCGACCTCACTGGATTCACGGAGCGGGAGCCCGGGGTCTGGACCGACGAGCAAGGGCTCGTCCTCTCCGTGCACTTCTTCGATCTCGTTCCTGATCTGCCCGCCCCGCTCGATGAGTTCGACCGGCTCCGCCACGGGCTGGCCCTGTCCACTGCCCACGCCGGCGCGGGCCTGATCGAAGCCACGCCCGGCCACGTGGGGACCCTCCCCGCCGTCCGGCAACTCGTCAAAGTGCCGCGGCCGGGCGGCCACGGTCTGGTGTTCATCGGCTCGTGGACGGTGCCGCGGGCCCGATGCAGCACCGTGGTGAAGGTCCAGGCGGCCGAAGGCCCGATAACCGGAGCTCGCGAAGCCGTTGTCCTCGGGCGGCTCGACCCGTCGCAGTACTTCCTCCCCCATCCGTACGGCCCGGACATCGCAGGCGGCCTCCCGTACCACGTGGGTGACCACGAGCAGTGGGACGCCGAGTTCCCTGACCACCCGCTCACGCGCGTACGGACCACGCTGGAGCGGATCACCCCCACTCTGACCCTGCACGGCACCTTCACCGCGCTGCCGCCCTTCGCCTCCCCGAGCGACCAGGAGACCCACAGCTCCAACTCCCGCGCCCGCCGCTGGTTCCGACGCCGGGGCTGAGCAGGACCGAGGACGGTGTGCTTCCGGCGTCGGCCACGGTTCCACCACGAGCGCGGGACCCTGCTCGCGCAGGACCTGCCCCACGCGTGACAAGCTGCTTCCGGCGCCGGCAGCAGACCAGGGGCGGCGCGCGAAGGTGTGGCGGGAGAGGGGAAGGCGCGTGCACCGTGCTCGTGAGAGGGACACGCATGGTGAAGCCGTCCGGCGGCACGTCGGGCCGCCCCACGATGTCGGCGGCGATCTGACCTGCTGGACGTGCACGGCGCCTGTCGGTCCCGTGCGGGCCGACCCGCTCGTGGGCAGCCCGGTGCAGGCGCGGTACCGGCTCCTCGGCCGCGACCACGATGAGACGTGCCCGCTCAATCCGGACACCGTCACCCAGGACATCGCCCACGGGTCGTGCGGCCTTGCCGACGTGGACGCGCGCGGCGTGCTGCGGCTTGATCTGCCCCGTCGACTGGACGAGGTGCCCTCGCCGGCGGGGCGGGGCGCCGACGACGCCCCCGCGGGCGAGTCCGTGCGCGACGCGGTCACCACGGTCACGCCCCTGCTCCCGCCCGCGGTGGACACCGCAGCGCGGATCGCCCGGTTTCTCCAACTCCACGCCTTCGAGCCCGAGATCGTCTCGCGGTTCCTCGTCCGGCCACCCGGCGGTCGGCCCATGCCGTGGACGGACTTCTGCCACGGCCCGCGGCACGACTCGTACGCCCGGCTCTTCGCGCGGCTTCGGACGAGGCCTGTGCTCCCGCACCCGGTCGCTGTGCTCGGCACGGTCGAGCGCGTCAGCCGGGACAGCAACTACAGCCCGTTCGTCCAGCTCGCCGTCAACGTTCCCTCCCGGGCGGGACAGTTCCATGTGACGATCCGCTCCGGCTCCGCGAGTCTGACGGAGCCCCTGACCGTCGGAACTCACGTCCTGGCGGTCGGGGGCTGGGAGATCTACGCCGGTGGCTCCACGCCCGCGTTGCGTCTGTGGACCGACACCCACTGGCGGCTGGCCTACTGGCGGGAGAACGAGGACGGCACCGCCGGCCCGCCGCGCTGCCCCGCCCCGGTGACGGCCGAGCACCAGGACCTGGACCGCTGGCGGGAGCCGGTCGCGGACACCGACCGCACCGTACCCACGCCGGGCCCGGCGCCATCGCCACCTCCCGCGCCCCCGGTGCCGACACCGACAACCCCGGCTCCCGCACCCCCGGTGCCGACACCGACAACCCCGGCTCCCGCACCCCCCGGCCTCCTGACGCCATCGGCCGACGACGCGCCCCAGGAGGAGCAGGCCGTGGCCGAGGAACGGCCCGCGTCTCCCGCATCGCCGGTGCCCACCGCTCCACCCGTGCCGCCTGGTCCGGCCCCCGTGACGCCCGTGATCGCTGCCCCGGAAAGCGAGAACGTGGACAGGCCGGTGCGCCGCCACGGCCTCGTGCCGCGCTTCCTGCGGCGGCAACGGCGCTCGTGACGCTGCCCGCGGCAGCGGCCGGCCACGGCATTGTCGACCCCGAGGCCGACCACGAGCGTGGTCTCGACGAGGAGGGGGGAGGAGAGGAGGGGGGAGGAGAGGAGGGGCGAGGCCAAGCCGTGCCCGTGGCCCTTCCTACTCCCCGGTTTCGCGGGAGAGCAGGTGCAGGGCGCGCAGTGCGGCCTCCAGGGCGAAGCGGTGGTCGGGGTCGGCGAGGCGGTCGCCCAGCAGGACGTCCAGGTTGCGGAGACGGTAGCGGACCGTCTGGGCGTGCACACCCAGCATCTCGCCGACCTGTTCCGCCGGTGCCCGCGTGGAGACGTGCACGCGCAGGGTTTCCACGAGCCGGTCGCGGCGGTTGGCCGGCAGGTGGTCGATCGGGGCCAGCTCCCGGGCCGCGAGGTGGGTCACGAGCGCCGGGTCCGACAGCAGCCAGAGCGTCACCAGGTGGTCCTCGCAGCGGACCAGGGGAGCGTCGGCGACGACCCCTTCGTCGATCAGCTGGAGCATCCGTCGCGCCCAGCGGATGGAGTCGGCGGCCTGGGCCGGCGGCATGGTCGGCCCCACCACGGCGTGCGTGCCCGCCAGAGCCGCGTCGAGCATCTCCAGGCGCTCCGGGGTGAGAGGGCCGGGCACCAGCAGGTGCGGCTGCGGGATGTCCAGGTCCAGGAGGACGTCGTCGGCGAGCACCGCCTCCAGGCGCTCGGGCACCGGTGTGCGCAGGGCGATCATGGTGACGTCCGCGGGCAGGTGCCAGGCGGCGGCTTCGCAGAGCGCGGTGAGCGTCTGGGGCAGCGGGGGCGCGGCGAGGATGAGGTGGAGCAGTCGTCTGCGCCGTGCCGGGACCTCGGAGAAGGCCCGGGACTGCACCTCGACGTAGCCCTCGCGGGAGATCTGCTCCAGTTCGTCGACGTAGGCGAACAGCGCGTCGGCGAAGGCGAGGATCAGGGCGGGGGAGAGCCGGTACTGTCGGCCCACCGCCTTGACGCGGCGCAGCGCGATGCGGGCGCCGAGCCGGTAGGCCCCCCGGAGGGTCTCCAGCGCGCGTCCCTCGTAGGCCTCCACGCGGCCGAACTTGCGCAGCAGTTCGTCACGGAGCGCGGCGTTCTTGCCGGGCTCGGCGACACGGTCCACGAAGGCGGACAGGGCCTGCTCGACGCCCTGCCGGATGGGCTCGGCGTTGGGGCCGTTGAGCAGCCGCCCGTACACGGGGTAGGCCCGAGTGACCTCGGCGCCGATCTCCTTCATGAGGCCGGGTAACTCCGGTCTCATGTAGACGGCGAACTCCTTGGGGATGGGTTCCAGCGGTTCACCGACTTCGGGTGGTCGCGTGGATGAAGGCATGAGTGCCGTCCCTTGCTCTTCGGTGCCCAGGATGCACCGGTCGTGTGCTCCGGTACGTCACGGGGGAGGCACACGACCGGTCTTGAGGTGGCGCGTGTCTGGGCTGTTGAAGCTAAATCAAGTTTCATGGGACGTACACAGTTCGTGCACATTTCAGTGGCGTGGGGCGGCGTATGGCTGCTGGGACGGCTGAGAACCGCCGTCGCGCGGCCATTAATCGACGGCGGAGTGCCAGTTGTGCGAGAGGCGCTTGCCCGCGTCGGGGGCGAAGGTGCCGGGGGCGGTCAGGCCGCCGAGGTACGTCTGGGCGTTGTTGAGCGTCAGGCTGTTCTTGCCGGTGGCGGAGGGCAGCCCGGTCTTGGCGTTGACCGCCGCGTCGATGAGGCCGAACAGGCCGAGACCACAGCCGCTGGCGCCGGGCACGGCGAAGGCGCTGTCGTTCTGCGCGGCCCCGGTGAGGTTGATGCGGCTCATCTCGCCGTCGTCGGCGGCCGTGCCGTCCCCCTGGAAGAACGACATTCCGAACTCGGGGAACTGCAGGTTCTTGGGGCGCAGCACGATGGGCTTGGCGGCGGTGCCGATGTAGCACTTGCTGCCGAGGAACGGGTTCTCCAGACGGATGCGGACCGGTATGGCGACGATCGGCTTGTCGGCGACGATGCCGGCGGTCTGGTCGAAGTCGTAGGGGGTGCCCGCGGACTCCACCGTCGCCGTGATCTTGTTGAGGGAGCTGTTGTCGAGCTGCTTGCAGATCTCGGTGATCGCGGGGACGTTGCTCGGGCACATCAGCCCCAGCAGACCTCCGGGGACGGTCGCGGAGTCGGCGACCAGGGCACCGCCGGACGGTGCCACCACGGAGCTGGTCCCGTCCGAGTTCTGGATGACCCCCATCTGGAGGCTGGTGCGGCCCGTGGGCACGGTGGTCTTGCCGAGTTTGATGGAGCCGTTCGGCGAGGTGGACACCACGCACTGCGGAGTCTTGGCCAGCCCGTCGGCGGCCAGCATCACCGGGGCGTCCACGGGACAGCGGGTGAAGGGCGCCCACTCGCCGTTCGGCGTGGTGGCCGCGGTGGCGGTGCCCATGGAGGCGAAGACACCGAGCGCGGTGCCGAGGGTGGTGACGGTGGTGGCGACTCTGGCGCCTAGAGAAATCCGCATCATGTGGCCTTCCGGGTCGGGGAGTTGAGAGACGGGGAGGTCGGGAGGGAGGTCAGGAGGGCGGGGGAGGTGCTCATCTTTCGGCTACGGGGACCTTGCGGGGCTGGGCGTCCTCGGTGCACTCGTCGGGGTTGAGCTCGTCGGCCGAGACGAAGCAGGTCTGGCCCTGGATCTGCTTGACGTAGTTGCCGGGGCCGGAGACCGAGGCGGTGAGCAGGCGGTCGAGGTTCTCACCGTCGGCGGTGCCGCAGCCTGTGAACGCGGGGATGGTGACCTTGCCGGTCAAGGGACCGCCGGACAGCAACAGGTAGCCGGTGGCGGGCTCGCCGGTGGTCTGTTCGCCCCTGCCGTGCAGGACCAGGTGGTCGCCGGGGTACTTCGCCGGTTCCGGGTCGGGGGAGGCGAGGGACGACTTGGTGCGGCACTTCGATCCGACGTCCAGGCGGGTGCCGTTGACCTTCAGCGACGTCACCCGGAGCACGAGCGGTGCCCGCACGTAGGTGTCCGTGCTGGTGAACAGGAAGTCGGTGGTGCCGTGCGAGTCGATGGTCATCGGACCCGCCTGCTCCAGCACCATCGTGGCCGTCGTGGGGGTGAAGTCGAAGGTCAGGAAGGTCGCCTCGAAGGGCGGGGTCCGCTGGCGCTGCCGGTGGTAGAGGTCGGCGGTGGAGTGCTGGGTGATGGTGGCGCCGCTCATGTCCGGGAAGAACACGAACTCGGGCTCCCCCTGGGTGATGAGGGTGCAGAACGGCGGGATCAGCGCCGCGCCGTCGAGCTTGTTCACGTTGGAGTAGCCGGTGAGATAGGAGTTCAGCGACATCGGTCCGGCCGGGTGCTTCTCGTCGTACAGGCAGGACGGCGCGGCGGCGCGGCGGTCGGCGCCGCCGCCGGAGCCCGGTTCGTCGACCTTCGGGGCCCCCGCGCCGCCGCGGCCCGCGGGGTCCTTGTCCGACGGCCCCGGTGTGCCGGAGGCCGAAGGTGTGCCGGAGGGTGATCCGGACGGCGACCCGCTCGGGGTGCCCGGGCCGCCTTCGTCGTCGGTGCCGACCGTGACGCCGGCCAGGCGGCCCTTGTCCGGGGCGTCCTCGTCGAGGGAGCAGTCGACGGTGACCGTGGCGGGGTCGGTTGCCCCGCCGTCCGCCTTCGCCAGCGCGAGGTCGAGGGAGAAGTCCCCCGCAGTCATGGTCAGTTGGCCCGCACTCTGTCCGGTCACCGAGGGGACGTCCCCCGTGGCGGTCAGGGTCAGCGGTCCCGTCGAGGGCAGGGCCGTGGGCTCGGTGTCGCCGCGCCAGGTCGCCTCGGCGGTGGCCTCGCCCTGGGCGACGCCGACCGTGAGCCGGGCAGCCGCCCGGGCCTCGGCCGCGCCCAGCGCCGTGAGGTCCGCCACCGCCTGTTCCGGCAGCGCGACGGTCGTGGTCACGTCCTCGGGTTCGATGGGCTCGCCGGCCGCCACCCGTTCAGGGAGGGCCGCCGAGATCCGTACCTCCGTGGCGTGCTTCCCGGAGGGGAACAGGCATACGTAGGGGAGTGCGGCGTCGATCTTCTGCGTACCGGATGCCCCGGCCGCCGCGGGCACGGTGGCCGCCAGCACGACGAACGCGGCGATGGCCGCGGCCCGGGCGCGGCTGCGGACCGTCCGTCGGACGGCGATACGGGGGCCTGTCATCTCTCACTCCGCTCGGGGTTGTGCCACGTCCGGACGGCCGACGGCTGCCGCCGTGTGCGGGCGGGCCGCACGCCCGGCCGGGATCACCGGCCGGACGGCGTCGAGCCGCGCTCTGCCTACGGGTTGGATCCGACGATCTTCGGGATGGTGGACGTGCCCGTGACCTTGACCGCGTACTTGCCCTTGAAGGTGGGCTTGGTGGCGGTGGTGACCACGCTGCCGCAGCCGGAGGCCGAGGTGACGGCCAGGTCGCCGGTCACACTGGCGACCTCGAGGATGCCGGTGGAGTTGGTGTAGGTGCCGGTCGCCTTGCCCTGCACGTTGAAGACGCAGGCACCCGCGGTCACCTTCGCCTTGACGTTGCCGACGTAGCCCTTCGTCACACCGGTCGAGGCGGTGTAGTCCTGGGCGACGACGGTCCAGGGGGTGGTCGCGATGGTCGTGACGTTGCCCAGGACGCTGGTGCACGGCGAGCCGCTGGTGCCGAAGTTGATGGCGTTGATGTTGCCCACCGTCGCCGGGTTGCCGGTGGCGCTGGCCATCGTGCCGGAGGCGCTGGACGTCGTACACGTCATCGGGATGTTCGCGGTCAGCACGATGTTCCCGCTGTTGGTCGCCGAGAAGTTGGCCGGCGACGGAGTGACGGTCCAGACCGTGGAGGGGACGGCCGAGGCGGGGGCGACGGCCATGACGAAGGAGGCGGCGCCCGCGCCCGCCACGACGGCGATTCTTGTCAGGGACTTCTTCATGTTTTGGGGACTCCCTTTGTGGATTGACCGGCAGAGGGGGACCGCATCCGTACTCGTGGAGCGGAAGAACGGGCGGTCCGCGGCTCGGAAATCCTCGACCGCGAGCCATGACGTTACTTGCGGGAAACTTAGGCGAACAATGGCGTCGACCATGATTCTTTCGGGAAGCCGCCATGGCTGTTCCTCAGGTGAGCAGTCCGGGGCCCCGCTTAGTCATTCGCTGCTAAAAAGATATCGCTGCCGGAGCTGACGGGGCGTCAACTTCGCGTGTGAGGCCCGCATTGCTCACCGGGTGACAAAGGTGAGCCGAATACTTGTCACCGCGATGACAAGGGTGCGGGGGGATTGGCTCAAACCTGCGTGAATTTCGGATCCGTCTCTTGCCCGCTCAGGTTACTCAGCCGTAGCGTGCCGGACACGGCGCTGATCTCCTGGTGGGGCCCCCTACCGAGGAGGCGTGACGGATGGCCCGCCCGGCCTTGCCCTCCTGCGGGGCGGACATCCGTCGGCAGGGCCCGTGCGACGCCCCGCCCCCGGGAGTCGTACGGCCCTGCCCCGCACCCCGCTCACCCAGTCCGCGACGTACTGGACATGCGCTCCGCAGTGCATGCTGCCCACCCGCTTTGGAGGTGATATGGGAATAGAAGTGGTGGTCGAAGGTCTCACCAAGTCCTTCGGCACGCAGAAGATCTGGCAGGACGTGAGTCTCACGCTGCCGGCCGGAGAAGTCAGCGTCATGCTCGGTCCTTCCGGTACCGGAAAGACCGTGTTTCTCAAGTCGCTCATCGGTCTTTTGAAGCCGGAGCGCGGCCGTGTCCTCATCGATGGTGTCGACATGGCGAACAGCCCCGAACGCGATATCTACGAGACGCGCAAAAAATTTGGTCTCATGTTCCAGGACGGCGCCCTTTTCGGTTCCATGTCGCTCTTCGACAACATCGCCTTTCCCTTGCGGGAGCACACCAGGAAGAAGGAGTCGGAGATCCGCCGCATCGTCATGGAGCGGATCGACGTCGTCGGACTGCTGGGCGCCGAGGGCAAACTGCCGGGGGAGATCAGCGGCGGCATGCGCAAACGGGCCGGGCTGGCCCGCGCGCTCGTGCTCGACCCGCAGATCATCCTGTGCGACGAACCCGACTCCGGGCTCGACCCCGTCCGTACCGCCTACCTCTCCCAGTTGCTGATCGACCTGAACGCGCAGATCGACGCGACGATGCTGATCGTCACCCACAACCTCGACATCGCCGCCACGGTCCCCGACAACATGGGCATGCTCTTCCGGCGCGAACTGGTCACCTTCGGGCCGCGCGAGGTGCTCCTGACCAGCGAGGAGCCGGTCGTGGCGCAATTCCTCGCCGGCCGCCGCGAGGGCCCGATCGGCATGTCGGAGGAGAAGGACGCCGCCACCCTGGCCGCCGAGGCCGCGGGATCGCGGGGCGCCGAAGGACCGCGGCAGATCATCCCCCAGCTGGAGCCGTCCCCCGGGCTTCCGCCGCGCCGCGCGGTCACCCGCCGCCGGGAACGGGTCCTCGGCATGCTCGACCGGCTGCCGCCCGCCGCCCGCACCGCCATCGAGCGCACGTACGCGGCCCTCCCCGCGGGCGGCGCCGCCGGCAAGCCCGGTACGCACGGCACCACCACCGTGCCGCTCCCGACGCCTGCCACCGGGAGCGGTACATGATCACCGGCGCCCTGCGGCAGACCGGTCGGCTCTTCGCGCTCGCCGCCGAGGTGGCCCGTGCGATCTTCCGACGGCCTTTCCAGTTCCGGGAGTTCGTGGAGCAGTTCTGGTTCATCGCCAGTGTCACGCTCCTGCCCGCGGCCCTGGTCTCGATCCCCTTCGGCGCCGTGATCGCCCTCCAGGTCGGCTCGCTCACCCAGCAGTTGGGCGCCCAGTCCTTCACCGGCGGCGCCAGCGTGCTGGCCGTCGTGCAGCAGGCCAGCCCGTTGATCGTGGCGCTGTTGATCGCGGGCGCGGCCGGCTCCGCCATCTGTGCCGACCTCGGCTCGCGGACCATCCGCGAGGAGCTGGACGCCATGGAGGTCATGGGCGTCTCACCGGTGCAACGCCTGGTGGTGCCCAGGGTCCTGGCCACCATGGGCGTCGCGGTCCTGCTCAACGGCCTGGTCTCCGTGGTCGGCATCCTCGGGGGGTACGCCTTCAACGTCTTCCTCCAGGACGGCACCCCCGGCGCGTACCTCTCCAGCTTCTCCGCCCTGGCCCAGCTCTCCGACCTCTACATCAGCGAGCTCAAGGCCCTGGTGTTCGGATTCATCGCCGGTGTCGTCGCCGCCTACCGCGGCCTGAACCCGCGCGGCGGTCCCAAGGGCGTCGGCGATGCCGTCAACCAGTCCGTCGTCATCACCTTCATGCTCCTCTTCTTCGTCAACATGGTGATGACGGCCGTCTACCTCCAGCTCGTTCCGCCGAAGGGAGGCTGACGTTCGTGGCCTCCCCGCTCACCTGGCTCGACCGCTCCGGCGACCAACTCCTCTTCTACGTACGCTCCCTGCTCTGGATCCCGCGCACTCTGCGGCGCTATCTCAAAGAGGTGCAGCGCCTCCTCGCCGAGGTCGCCTTCGGCACCGGAGGACTCGGGGTCATCGGCGGCACCATCGGCGTGATGATCGCGATGACCCTGTTCACGGGGACCGTCGTGGGACTCCAGGGCTACGCGGCCCTCGACCAGATCGGCACCGCGGCCTTCACCGGGTTCGTCTCCGCGTACTTCAACACCCGTGAGATCGCCCCGCTCGTCGCCGGACTCGCCCTCTCCGCGACCGTCGGCGCCGGCTTCACCGCACAGCTGGGCGCCATGCGCATCAACGAGGAGGTCGACGCCCTCGAAGGCATGGGCATCCGCTCCCTGCCGTACCTGGTCACCACCCGCATCATCGCCGGCGTCGTCGCCATCATCCCGCTCTACGCGATCGGGCTGCTCTCCTCCTACCTGGCATCGCGCTACGTCACGGTCCTCTTCAACGGCCAGTCCCGCGGCACGTACGACCACTACTTCAACCTGTTCCTCTCACCCACGGACGTGCTGCTCTCCGTCCTGAAGGTGCTGATCTTCAGCGTGATGGTGATCGTCGCCCATTGCTACTACGGCTACCGCGCCTCCGGCGGTCCTGCCGGCGTCGGTGTGGCCGTCGGCCGGTCGGTGCGCAACGCCATCGTGCTGATCAGCGTCACCGACTTCTTCCTGTCGCTGGCCCTGTGGGGCGCCACCACGACCGTGAAGGTGGCGGGCTGACATGAGCGGCGCACGAGGCGCGACGGCGCGCCGCCGGTTCGCCGGCGTGGTCTTCCTGGTGGTCCCCGCCCTGCTCGTGTGGCTGGCGATCGCCGTCTACGACAAGAAGTTCACCGACTCCGACCCGGTCGTCGTGGAGACCGGCAGCGTCGGCAACGAGATGCACAAGGGCGCCGAGGTGAAGCTGCGCGGCGTCGTCGTCGGTGAGGTCCGCTCCATCGACGCCACCGACGACGGCGCCCGGCTGAACCTCGCCCTGCGCCCCGGAACCCTCGCCCGGATACCGGCCGACGTACGCGCCCAGATGCTGCCGACCACCCTGTTCGGTGAACGCTTCGTCGCCCTCGTACCGCCCCCGTCGCCCGCCGCGCGGTCGCTGGCCGCAGGCGCCGTCATCCCGCAGGACCGCTCCGCGAGCGCCGTGGAACTCCAGCAGGTCCTTGACAACGTGCTGCCCATGCTCACCGCTGTCCGGCCGCAGGACCTCTCCGCCACCCTGTCCGCCGTGTCCCAGGCCCTGGAAGGCCGCGGCGACCGGCTCGGCGAGACCCTCACCCTGCTCGACGCGCACCTGCGGAAGTTCAACCCCCACCTGCCGACCCTCAACCGCGATCTGAAAGAGCTCGTGAAGGTCAGTCACGTCTACGCCGACGCCGCACCCGACATCCTCACGGCCCTCACCGACTTCACCACCACCACCGGCACCCTGGCCGAGAAGGAGAGCGAACTGTCCGGCACCCTCGGCGCCACCACCAGGACGGCCGAGGACCTGACCGCCTTCCTGCGGCAGAACGAGGACAACATCATCCGCCTCTCCGCCGCCTCCCGGCCCACCCTGGAACTGCTCGCCGAGTACTCCTCGGCCTTCCCCTGCACCCTGCGCACCCTCGCCGACTTCGTCCCGGCCATGGACAAGGCCCTGGGCAAGGGCACCGACCGGCCAGGACTGCGCGTCGACGTCACGACCGTGCCCTCCCGCGGCGCCTACCGCCCCGGCCGGGACGCGCCCTCCTACGGTGCGGGCGGCGGTCCTCGCTGCTATCCCGTGCCCTACCTCGGCGTCACCGCGAAACCGGCCGTACAGGCAGCGGCGGTGGCCGGGCAGGACCTCGGTCCCGCCAACTCCCCGCAGGAGAACGACCTCGTCAACGAACTCCTCGCGCCCGCCGCCGGCAAGGCCCCCGCCGCCCTGCCCGAGTGGAGCAGCCTCCTCGCGGGCCCGGCACTGCGCGGCACGGAGGTGACGCTGCGATGACGTCCCGGCGCACCGCCCACACCCGGCGCCGCCCGCTGACAGGACCGGTGCTGAAGTCCCTCGCGTTCCTCGTCGTCACCGCGTTGGCCACGACCGTCCTCGGACTCAGCGTGTCCGGCACCGGCGTCGGCGACGACAGCCTCACCTACAAGGCGCTGTTCACCGACGCCACCGGCGTCATCGACGGCGACAGCGTACGGATCTCCGGGGTCGAGGTCGGCGAGGTCACCGACGTCCGCGTCGTCGACCGTCGTACCGCGCAGGTCACCTTCACCGTCCGCGACGACCGCACCCTGCCCACGTCGACCACGGCCGCCGTGAAGTACCTCAACATGGTCGGGCAGCGCTACATCGCCCTGGACCGGGGCAGCGGCGACCTCACCGGCACCCTCGGGGCCGGCGGCACCATCCCGCTCGGCCGGACCACCCCCGCGCTCGACCTGACCCTGCTCTTCAACGGCTTCAAGCCGCTCTTCGAGGGCCTCTCCCCGAAGGACGTCAACGAACTCGCCGGATCCATCGTGCAGATCCTCCAGGGCGAGGGCGGCACCGTCGACAGCCTCATCCGCCACATCGGCTCCGTCAGCACGACGGTCGCGGCGAAGGACAAGGTGATCGGCAAGCTGGTGAAGAACCTCAACACGGTCCTGACCACCCTCAACGACCGCGAGGACGGCTTCGACGACCTGGTGGACACCCTCCAGAAGCTCGTCACCGGATTCAACGCGGACCGCAAGCCCCTGGGCAAGGCCGTCACGGCCATGGGCGACCTGACCACCGTGACCGCCGATCTTCTCGACGAGGGACGCGCGCCCCTGAAGAAGGACATCCGCGAGCTGGGCCGGCTCTCCGACAACCTCGGCGACGCCACCCCGCAGATCGAGGACTTCCTCGACCGCACCCCCGCCAAGCTGACCGCCCTGGGCCGCCTCTCGTCCTACGGATCCTGGTTCAACCTCTACCTCTGCGAGGCCCGCGTGGACGGAGTGACCACCTCCACCGGCGCGAAGCCGCCGACCGGCATCGCGGTCACCGAAGCGAGGTGCGGCGCATGACCCTGCTGCTGCGGCCCGAACGCCACGACACCCCCGCTCCCGCGCCCCGCCGCTCCCGCCGGCCGCGACTGAAGCCCGTCAAGGAGCGCAACCCGATCACGGTGGCCGTCGTCGGACTGCTCCTGCTGGCGCTGCTCACCGTCTTCGCCTACAACGCCGACCGGCTGTCCCTCACCGGCGGCACCACCACCTACAGCGCCGACTTCACCGAGGCGGCGGGGCTGGACGAGGGGGACGAGGTGCGCGTCGCGGGCGTCAAGGTCGGCGAGGTCACCGGCGTGGCCCTCGACGGCGACCGGGTGAAGGTCACCTTCGACGTGGAGAAGGCCTGGATCGGCGACAAGACGACCGCCGCCATCGCCATCAAGACACTGCTCGGCGACAAGTACCTGGCCCTCGATCCGCTCGGCACCGCGGAACAGGACGCGGGCCACCGCATCCCGAGCTCCAGGACCACCTCGCCGTACGACGTCACCCAGGCCTTCCAGGACCTCGGCTCCACCGTCGACGCCATCGACACCAAACGGCTCGCCGAGAGCTTCGAGACGATCTCGAAGACCTTCGAGAACTCGCCGAGGCATGTCCGCAAGGCGGCCACCGGACTCTCCGACCTGTCGCGCTCCGTCTCCAAGCGAGACAGGGAACTGTCCGAACTCCTCAAGGGAAGCGCCCGGTTCACCAAGACGCTGAAGGAAAAGAAGTCCAGCTTCGAGACGCTCATCGAGGACGCGGGGCCCCTGCTCGGGGAACTCCAGGACCGGCGGAAGGCCATCACCGCCCTGCTGAAGGGCAGCCGCGACCTCGGCACCGAACTGACCGGCCTGGTGGACGACAACGAGAAGCAGCTCGGCCCCACGCTGAAGGCGCTCGGCCGCGTCACCACCGTACTGAAGGAGAACAGCGGTCAGCTGGACCGGACGCTCGCCCTCGTCGGTCCCTACTACCGGCTCGTCGGCAACACCCTCGGCAACGGCCGCTGGTTCGACAGCTATCTGTGCGGAGTGGTGCCCCGCGACTACCTGCCCGCGCAGTCCCAGCCCAAGACGTCGTGCATGCCGCCCAAGCAGTCGACGGCGGCCCGGGGGAGCGGTGAGCGATGAGCAGACGCAGAAGACTCCTCGCGGCCGTGATCGCCCTCACCGTGGTCGCCGCCGGACTCGTCACGGTGCGCGTCCTGGACTCCACCGGCACGCGCGTCACCGCCTACTTCGACCGTGCCGTCGGCATCTACGCGGGCTCCGACCTGCGTATCCTCGGCGTCCGGGTCGGCGAGGTGAAGTCGGTCCACCCCGAAGGCACCCGGGTACGGGTCGAGTTGGCGCTGGACGACGGAGTGCGCGTACCGAAGTCGGCACGGGCCCTGGTGGTCGCGCCCAGCGTCGTCGCCGACCGCTACGTCCAGCTCACCCCGGCCTACCGCTCGGGACCCGCCCTCGCCGACGGCGCCGAACTGCCCGCCTCACGCAACCGCACCCCCGTCGAGATCGACCAGCTCTACTCCTCGATCACCGACCTCAGCGAGGCACTGGGACCGGACGGGGCGAATTCCTCCGGCGCCCTGTCCAAGCTGCTCAAGACCGGTGCCGCCAACCTCGACGGCAACGGCAAGGACATCGGCAGGAGCATCGAGGAGTTCGGCAAGGCCACCAAGACGCTCGACGGCTCCAGCGACGACCTGTTCGCCACACTGCGCAGCCTCCAGACCTTCACCACCATGCTGAAGGACAAGGACACCGACGTACGCACGGCACAGGAGCGGCTGGACACCGTCGTCGGCTACTTCGCCGACAACAAGGACGACCTCGCGGGCGCGTTGGAGGAACTCGGCACCGCCCTCGGCAAGGTGAAGACCTTCATCAAGGACAACCGGGGCGAGTTGAAGGGGAACGTCGAACGGCTCGTCCCGATCACCCGGACCCTGGTCCGCCAGCGCAGCGCACTGGCCGAGGCTCTGGACGTCGCCCCGCTCGCCGCGGACAACCTCGTCGGCGCCTACGACAAGGACACCGGCAGGATCGACGGCCGCGCCAACCTCAACGAGATCAGCATGGGCGGCCCGCTGCTGCCCCTGCCGGCGACCGGCGGCTCCACGCCCTCACCCCCGGCCTCCTCACCGGCCTCCCCTCCGGCCGCCGGGGAGGGAGAGCGGTGAAGCGCGTCGTACGCCGCAGGATGCTCACCACCGGAGCCGCCACCGGTGCCGGTCTCGGTGGACTCCTCGCCCTCGGCCTCGGCTTCGCGCTGGCCCTCGGCGCGTTCTCCGTCACCGCCCCCCGCTTCGACGGCATCGAGGACCTGCCCCTGCCGGGCGGCGCGGACCTCGGCTCCCACCCCTACACCGTCACCGCCGAACTCGACGACGCCCTCAGCCTGGTCCCGCACGCCGCTGTCAAGGTCAACGATGTCGCCGTCGGGCGCGTCAGCTCCATCCGCCTGGACGGCGACGCGTGGTCGGCCCGCGTCACCATGGAGATCAACGGCGACGTCCGGCTGCCCCGCGACGCCGGCGCCCGCCTGGAACAGTCCAGTCTGCTCGGCGAGAAGTACGTCGACCTCGTCGCGCCCACCACCTCGTCCACCGGGGGCAGACTCGCCGACGGCGCTGTCATCCCGCTCTCCCGCACCGGCCGCAACACCGAGGTCGAGGAGGTGTTCGGCGCACTGTCCCTGCTGCTCAACGGGGGTGGCGTCAACCAGCTCAAGACCATCACACAGGAACTCAACAAGGCCCTCGGAGGACGCGAACCCCAGGTCCGCTCCATGCTGAAACGGGTCGAGGAACTGGTGGAGAACCTCGACGACCACCGCGGTGACATCACCGACGCCCTCGACGGCGTCAACCGGCTCGCCACCACCCTCGCCGGCCGCAAGGACGACGTGCGCACCGTCCTGAGCGACCTCTCACCCGGCCTGAAGACCCTGCACGAACAGCGCGGCTCACTGCTGACCATGCTGCGCTCCCTGGACACGCTGTCCGGAGTCGCCGTCTCCACCGTCGAAACGAGCAAGGACGACATGGTCGCCGACCTCAAAGCCATCGCCCCCACCCTCAAGGCCCTCGCCGACGCGGGGGGCGACCTGCCCGACTCCCTCCAGGTGCTGCTCACCTATCCGTTCACCGACGAGGTGCTGAACGGGGTCAAGGGCGACTACCTCAACGTGTACCTGAAGATGACGGCCGCTCCCGGCACCCAGGTGATCCCGCCCCTCGTGCCGCAGAGCAGCCCCTCGCCGACCGCCACGGCGCGGAGTGAGCGGGGCGCCGCCTCCGGGAAGCGGCCCGGCGGCGGGGCCACGGCCACCCCCTCGGCTCCGCTGCCCCTGCCCTCCGTGCCGACACCCACCTCCGTGCCGGCACCCACCGGGAACTCCGGGGACGGAGGCGCAGAGAGATGATCACCCTGGCCGTACGCCTGAAGAACCTCGCCTTCCTCCTCATCGCCGTCCTGGTCCTCGGTTTCCTCGGCATCCGCTACGCGGACCTCGGCCGGTACGTGGGCGTCGCCGACTACTACACGGTGCGCGTCGAACTCACCCGCACCGGCGGCCTCTTCACGCACTCCGACGTCACCTACCGGGGCGTTTCGGTGGGCCGTGTCGGGCCGATCGAGCTCACCGGGGACGGGGTGGTCGCGGAGCTGCGCATCAAGAAGTCCGCCCCCCGCATACCCTCCGACACACGGGCGGTGGTGGCCGGGCTCTCCGCGGTCGGCGAGCAGTACATCGACCTGCGGCCCGAGAGCGACGCGGGGCCCCACCTCGTCGACGGCGCCCGGATCGAACAGCCCGAGACCGAGGTGCCCGCGCCCGTCACCTCCGTACTCACCAGCGTGAACGACCTGGTCCGGTCCGTGCCGCTGAAGGACCTGCGCACGGTCGTCGACGAGTTCGGCAAGACCTTCCAGGGGCACGGCGACGACCTGCGGGTGCTGCTCGACAACGGCAGCGCCTTCATCGAGGCCGCCGACCGCAATCTGCCCTCGACCACCCGCCTGCTCGACGACGGCGAGACCGTGCTGCGCACCCAGGCCGAGGAGGCGAAGGCCATCCGGGGCTTCGCCGACGGTGCCACGGAACTCGCCCGCACCCTCAAGGGTTCCGACGCCGACCTGCGCCGGCTCCTCACCGTCACCCCGGACGCCGCCACACAGATCAGTGGGGTGCTCCGGGACCTCGATCCCAGCCTGGGCGTGGTCCTCGCCAACCTGCTCACCACCTCCGAGGTCGCCGTCACCCGGCAGCGCGGCATCGAGGAACTCCTCGTGAAGTACCCGGCGGCCGTCTCGGCCGGCGCCACCGCCGTCGACGGAGGAAAGATGAAACTCGGCCTGGCCGTCACCTTCTTCAAGCCCCTGCCCTGCACCGACGGCTACGGCGGCACCCGGTACCGCACCGGCCTGGACCTCGGTACCGCCCCCGCCCTCAACACCGGGGCCGGCTGCACGGCGCCGGCCGCGAGCGGGGTCAACGTACGAGGGTCCGCCAACGCACCCCGGGGCGGCGCGGTACCCGAGCCGGCCAAGCCCGGCTCCCTGCCCTCGGGCAGTACGGGCAACACCGCGTCGGCCCCGCCGGGTTCGGGCTCCGCCTTGCCGGGCGCGCTGGCTCTGCCGGACACGGGTGGCACCGGGGTGGCCGGGCTGCCGGGGCTGCTCGGCGCGGGACCGGAGGCGGGCCGATGAGGCGGGCGCGCGTCCTGACCGGGGCGGGACTGGCGCTGGCGCTGGCGTTCTGCGGCACCGGGGCGTGGACGTACGCACAGGCACGGGGCGACGACTCCGTCACGTACGGCCGTGAGCGCGACGAGGCGCTGGCCGACGGGCGCGCCGGCCTCGCCGTCCTCAACACCCTCGACGCCTCGTCCCGGCAGCGTGCGCGGGCCGGCATCGAGGACTGGCGTGCCGCCTCGACCGGGCCGCTGCGGGACGAACTGCGCGACACCGCCCCCAGGAAAGGGGCCTCGGCGCGGGGCACGGTCACCGAGGCCGCGCTGACCAGCCTCGACACCCACGCGGGCACGGCCAAGATCGTCGCCACCGTGCGCGTCGACGTCACGCCCGCGGGAAAGAAGACACCGACCACGGACCGCAAGCGCCTGGAGGCGGTCCTGGCCCGTACGGGCGAGGGCGAGTGGAAGGTCAGGGCACTGAGCGCGGTACCGCTCGCGCGCACGGCGAAGGAGGACGAGAGCCGATGACACGGCTGCTGCGCATCGGGCGGACCCGGGACGCGACCGCGCCGGGCGACGGGACGGAGGACGGACCGACCGCCGAACGGAACGGGCCCGGCGCCGAGTCCGCCGCGGACTCCGGCGCGCAGGTGCCCGGCGCCGAGGACCGGCGGCCTCTCACCGATGCGGGTCCCGACGCGGACCCCGACGCGGATCCCGACGTAGAGCACAACCTGGATCCCGACCTGGAGCCCGATCCGGAGCCCGATTCGGTGACAGCGCAGGAGGAGCCGACGAAGACCCGCGCCGGGGGCCGGCAGCCGCGTGCCCTCGTCAGGTACCTCGTCCCCGTGGCGTGCGCCGTGCTCCTCGTCGTCGGCGGCTGCGGCTTCTTCTACGGCGCTCATCAGCTGAGGTCCACGCCGTCCGCCGAGAATCACGCGCTGACGGACGCCGAGGCGACCACCCGTGTCGCCGGTGACGTCGGCAACGCTCTCGCCCACGTCTTCTCGTACACGCCGGACGGTCTGGAGACCACCGAGCGCGCGGCGCGGTCAGTGCTCGCGGGGCGGGCGGAACGCCAGTACACGGAGCTGATGGGCCGGGTCCGCGAGGACCTCGCCGAGCGGCGCGTCACCTTGAGTACGCAGGCCGTACGCACCGGGGTGATCGAACTCGACGGCGACAGCGCACGGCTGCTGGTCTTCCTCGACCAGATCTCGCACCGCGGAAAGGCCGGCACCACCGCCGCGGCGGCCCAGCTCACGGTGACCGCGCGACGGGAGGACGACCGGTGGCGAATCGTCGACATCAGGACCCGCTGAGCGGGCGCCGGGAGAGGGGAACTCGGATGAGACGCGGGACTGGCCTGCCGGCCCGGTTCGGGGTGATGCCGATCACGGCCATCGCCCTCGTGCTCGCCCTGATCGCTGGCGGGTTCGCGGCGTGGGCGGGATGGGGCTGGTACCAGGCGGCCCGGGACGACACCACGGGCTACGCCGAGCAGCGCGACGCGGCTCTCGCCGCCGGTGAACAGGCCGTCCAGAACCTCAACACCCTTGACCACCGCGGCATCGACCGGGGCCTGGACCTCTGGGAGTCCTCCACCACCGGCGAGCTGCACGACCAACTGGTCTCCGGGCGGGGCAAGTTCGCCACCCAGATGAAGACCGCGAAGACCGTGACCACGGCCAAGGTGCTCTCCGGCGCGCTCACCGAACTCGACGACCGGGCCGGCCGGGCCCGCGTGCTCGTCGCCCTGCGGGTGACGGTGAAGGCGCCCGGCGACGCGAGCACGGACAAGGACAGCCGCATGCTCGGCGAACTGACCCGCACCGACGGCGACTGGAAGCTGAGCGCCCTGGGCCAGGCCCCGGTCGGCGGCGCGTCGGCCGGCTGACCGGCCGCAGGAGAGGACGACACACGATGCCGACGACCCGCCACCACCTGAACAACCGACGCCGCCGCCAGGCCCGCGAGGCCCTGCGCACGCCACCCACCACCGGCGCCTCCCCGCGCCCGGGATCCCTGCGCACCGCGGCCGCCACCACCGCCGAGGAGCGCGGGGAACCGGGCGGGCAGCCACAGCCCACGCGCACTCGGCTCCTCGTCCGCGGCGCGACGGCGACCGCCCGCAAGAGCCCGCCCACGCCCGCCACGGACGCGGACCAACCGCACGAGAAGACGGCACGCCCGAACGCGGCCCGCCGCACACTCGTCATCCTCTGTCTGGTGACCCTCGTCCTCGGCGGCTTCGCCGGCTGGGCGCACTCCCGCGCGAAGGCCCTCGGGGACACCGCGGCCGCACGCAACTCCGCCCTCTCCGACACCGCCCGCACCAGCGAGATCAAGGGCCAGTCGACCAAGGCCGTCGCCGAACTCTTCTCGTACGACCACGCCGACTCCCGAGCCCTCGACAAGGCGGCGAAGCAGTGGCTGACGGGACGCGCCGTCGCCCAGCACCGGGAGCTGCTCGGGGATCTCCGCGCGCGGGCCGACAAGCAGAAGGCGGTGATCACCACCACGGTCACCGACAGCGCGGTCGAGCGCATCGACGGCGACCGGGCCCGCGTCCTGGTCTATGCCGACCAGAGCAGTGTCAGCACGGCCGGCGGCAAGAAGGCCGAGGACAACGGCACCTACGCCGGGGCGATGCTGGCCGTCGACGTCGAGCGGCATGACGGCCGTTGGCTCGTCTCGGGCATCGACACCTTCGGCCACTGACCCGGCCCTCGCGTCACCGACGCCGCCCCCCCCGCTCCGCCCGTCTCCAGCACGGCCCCCGCCCGCACGTCACCAGCAGGGAGTGACAGACCATGCCCGAACACCGCGCCCGACGCCTGCCCGTCCGGACCCGGCAGGGCCTGCGGGCCACCGCCATCGCCGTGACCGCGGTGGCGGCGCTCACCGCCTCCCAGGCTCCCGGATTCCCCCACGGGGAGAGCGCCCGTGCGGCTGCCGACAGCGGCCCCGCTCCCGACACGGACCGCCCGTACACCGAGCTCGCTCCACCCGGTGACGGTTCGTACCACACCGAGCTCCCGCCGCTGGCCGGCCCCGATGCCCCGCCGCGTACCGAGAGAATCGCCCAGGAGGGTGCAGCGGCCGGCGTGCCGGGAACGGTGCTGCGCGCCTACCGCGCCGCGCAGCGGTCCGTCGGCCGGACGGACCCCGGCTGCGCGTTGCCGTGGGAACTGCTCGCCGCCATCGGGAAGGTGGAATCCGGGCAGGCGCGCGGCGGCGCGGTCGACCGGCAGGGCACGACGCTCGGCCGGATCACGGGTCCGGCACTCGACGGCCGGAACTTCGCCCTGGTCCGGGACAGCGACGGTGGCGTGCACGACGGCGACACGGTGTACGACCGGGCTGTGGGGCCGATGCAGTTCCTGCCGTCGACCTGGGCGCGGTGGGGCGCGGACGGCAACGGGGACGGCCGCGACGACCCCAACAACATCTTCGACGCGGCCCTGGCCGCCGGTCACTATCTGTGCGCAGGGGAACGCGACCTGAGCCGGGCCGCCGACCTCGACCGGGCGGTCCTGAGCTACAACCACTCGCGGCCCTACCTCGAACTGGTCCGCTCCTGGCTGGACTTCTACCGCAGGGGCGTGCACGCCGTGCCCGACGGCAAGGGCGTCGTCCCGCGTTCTCCCGGAGCCGGCGGCGACGCCCCGGCGACCGAGCCGGCCGACGGGGGAGGTCGCGGTGGCACCGGCGGCAAGGGCGGTGGCGGCATCGTCATCGGCCCCGCCCCCGGCAGGCCCACGCCTTCCCCGTCCGCCTCGCGCCCGGTGCCACCTTCGCCGTCACCCGGGCCATCCGCGTCACCGACGGCACCGGGTCCCTCCCGGCCCCCGGAACCCTCCCCGTCCGACTCCCCGACGCCGACCCCCACGCCGTCCACCAGCCCGTCCACCCCGCAGGACTGCCCCTCCGACTCGGCGAGCCCCTCCGCGGGCACCGGTGCGTCGCCCACCCCCGACCCGCCTGCTCCGGGCGAGGAACCGCCTTGCCCGACCTGACCGTTGGCCCTGTCCGGTGTACGGCAGCACCTACTGGGGCGACTCCGGCAGAAACGGGGCGGACGTCTGCCCTGCGATGACGGTGACACCCATGATCTGCTCCAGCCGGTTCAGCAGTGCCGCGGAGAGCTCGCCACGGGCCTCGTCGACCGCATCGAGGGCCCGCTTCAGGATCTCGATCCGATCCGCTTCGATCGGCTCCCTCCTGATCACCGACTCGCGAGTCAGGTCCGTCACGTGGCGCAACGCCTTGAGGACCTGAAGCTGGTCGGGGCCGAAAGCGGAGGAGGAAGAGGAGCCGGAGGGGTAGCCGTAGCCGGTTTGCTGAATCCAGATGCCGTCGTGCAGCGCGTGGTCCAGAGCTGTCTGCGCGCTGTTCCTTGCCGTGTTCAGCGCATCGTCGAACGGCGCGACGTCCACCAGCAGTTCGAGTTCCAGATCCTGAATGGTCCACGCCAAGAGGTCACGCCACGCGCGGGTCGTGGTGCGCATGATGATGATGCGTGTCGTCTCGGCTTCCCTGCGGGCCCGGCCCTCCGACTCCTTGGCCTCCCTGCGCGCGGCCGCGGACACATGTAAGGGCCCCCAGTAGGCCGCGGCACCGGTGACCAGGGCGCCGCCCAGTGCTCCCAGCAGCCCGACGATCGTCTCTGACATGTGGTTCTCCCCCTGGGGCGGTGCCGCTCGGCATGCGTCGCGCCTCGCTCAAGTCTCCGCCACCTTCGAAGCCGATTCCAGGGGGCAATGCCCCGGGCCGGGGGAGGCTCAACGGCCTGCGGGCCCGAAGCAGGAGTCAGCGTGTC
Source organism: Streptomyces sp. NPDC040622 (assembly GCF_055593965.1). Lineage (NCBI taxonomy): Bacteria > Bacillati > Actinomycetota > Actinomycetes > Kitasatosporales > Streptomycetaceae > Streptomyces > Streptomyces sp. NPDC040622. The sequence goes on from NZ_JBVIXD010000022.1 coordinate 38,518, forward strand.
AGGACAAGGCTGAGTGGAGGTCTTCTGGGCGCGCAGCGCTGGCGATCCTGCCGTGTGGGCGTCCGCGTCCTTCGCCGGCAGGGCCGCCTTCCAGCCGTGTGTGCGGCTGCGCGATGTCGGCCGCCGGCAGCACGGCGCCGGTCACCGGCCGGAGCTTTCCCTCGTCGACCAGTCGTCCGAGGGCGTCGAGCTTCGCCCGGCCGGGGCTGACGAAGAGGAAGTGGGAGGTCGCGTTCACGCCCCATGCGTCGGGGCGTGGTCCTACTACCGCGGCGACGAGGCGAACATCGCCCGCCTCCCGGAGACTGGAGACCTTGCACGACGTGTTCCAGATCCCGTGCCGTTCATTCCCGCTCGGCGGCAGACCGGCTCGCCCGGCCTGCCCCGTGATCCCGGCGGCGCGTGAGCGGACCGTGGGGCCGGCCGGTGGCCCGGGGTGTCAGGAGATGACCTGATCCCCGTCGGGCACGTCCTCGACCGTGACCATGCCGCGTGGCAGCCCGAGTGCCCGTGACACCGCCTGGGCGAGCCCGTCCTTGTCCTGGCCTGCCGGGACCGGGACTTGCTCCCCTTCGCCGTAACTCTCGATCGCCTTGGCGAAGTAGCTGGGATGCCAGGCGCCGACGGCCCCTCTGACCTCGACCGCGAGCGCGGAACGATGGCCGACGCGGCGCCCGAGCGCGGGCAGGATCTCGTCGGACCGGAGTTCACCCGGAACCTGGAACAGGCTGGCGTGTGCGCCGACGAGGCCGCCGTCCCGCAGCCGCACCGTGACCGTGAGGCAGCTGGTGACACTGGGATAGGTGATCGTTCCTCCGGGGCCCACCTCTTTGACCTGGCCTTCCGAGACCGTCGCGGTGTCGGGGGCCTGGGCCTCGGCTCGGGTGTGGGCGCGGGGTTGGGCGTGGGCGGACGCGGGGGTGAGACCGATTTGCAGAGCCAGGAGCGTGACCGCCAGGACCGTGACCGCCGGGACCGTGACGCACGCGGGAACACGCCTCCGCCCCGTCATCCGGCCGTCTCGGCGTGAAAGGTGGTCCGACTGCTGGTGTGCTGGCACGGGTTCTCCTGGAACGGGCTGAACTGGACGGACTGAACTGAACTGGACGGACTGAACTGAACTGCACGGACTGGACTGAAGTGAACGGGTTGAGCTGGTCGACCTTCGTCGACCGCCAAGGATCTCCCATTCGAGTCCGGTCTCGTCGACCGCCTCCTGCGGCGTCCCGTCACGCACCGTTCTGGCGCAGGAAGGTTTCGAGCCGTTCGGCGAAGCCCGGTGCCGCGGCGACGAAGTGCCCGGCACCGGGATGCACGCTGCGCTCACCACCGAGCACATCCGCGAGGGCGTCGCAGATGCGCTCGAGCGCGGGCATGTGGTCTCCGGACGAGACGAGCACGGGGAGGCCGGCGGCACGGATCACGTCGAGTCGCGGGCGCGCCTCGCTCGTCGGCCGGCCGCCGTGGGCCCGCCGAACGCCGGCGACCACGCCCTGGGGGAGCGGGCCGTCGTCGATGGGCGCACCCGTGAGACGAAGGAACTCGCGGAGTGCGGCCGGCGCCGTTTCCATCCCCTGGGCGAGGACCGTGTCGCCCAGGCGTTCGAGGCGTGCCACCTCGGGATCGTCAGGGACGAGGTAGTTGAGCGGCGGTTCGATCAGGGTGAGGGAGCGCACCCGGCCCGGCGCGGCAGCGGCCGCGATCAACGTTCCGAGGACGCCGTAGGAGTGGGCGACGACGTGCGGACGGCCGACGAGCAGCGGCGCCAGGTCCAGCGCGTCCACCGCGAAGTCCTGGCGTTCCTGAGGGGGTGGGCTCGGCGGGTAACCACGGCGGTGGACGCTTGCCAGCGTCCACCGGCCGGCCAGCGGGGCGAGCGCGCCCCACGTCGTCCGAGGGCCCGCACCGCCGTGCACGAGCAGGACCTCCGGCCCCGAGCCGTCACGTACCACCACGATCTCGCTCATCGGGCGAGCGTAACGGCACGCAGGGACGGCACCCTCATGCCGGCAGGAAAGACCGCAGGCGCTCGTAGAAGGGGAACTGGTGCTCGTAGTACGAGGCCAGCGTGGCATTGTTTTCGACTCTGTCCCGATAGACGCGTGGAACGTAGTCGAAGCCCTTGCTCCTCGCCGCGTCCGCGTGCCACTCCCTGGTGCGTATCCACTCGTCCCGGTTCTCGGGCTGCCACGAGAGGGCGGACTCCATGAAGTCGATGCCGACCCGGTCGCAGTAGTCCCGGACCACGGCTTCGGACTCGGCGGCCAATCGCTCCGCGGTGAAAACTACGGGGCAGGTCCCGATGCCTTCGCGCACGGTGCGAAACATCTCGTATTGGTGCTCGAACCCGATCTCGGCGCAGGTGATGTCCGGCTTCATCGCGTAGTGCGACGGGATCACCGCCTCCGGGTTCCTGATCAGGAAAGTGTGACAGCCCAGCGTGGGGAAATCCGGGGCGTCGACCATCTCGTAGCGGTACTCCGTCGTCTCTTTGACGAACACCCGGCGGCGCGTTGAAATCTCCTGGAGGGCGTCCATGAGTTCCCGCTGGTCGGATATCTTGTCGCCCTCCACGACGGCGTACCCCTGCACCACGAGGCTGGAAAACGGCTCGTGAAGTACGAGGTGGTCCCCTCTCTCTATCATCATCCGCAAGAAGGCCGTGGACAGGCTCCGCGGAGGACTCCAGAGGAACAGAAGGTTGTGCCCGTGATGTGGTGCGCCGTCCATGGGGGGAGCTCCATTCTGCTGCGTAACGTTGCGCGCATCCGCGGGATTTCGGCCCGGCGGGGCCGGCGGTGCTACCTCTTGTGGCCGATGACCACGTGCTTCTCGCCGCCGGACCTGCGCACCTCGCAGTCGCCGAATCCGGCTCGTTCCAGCAGCGCGATGAACTCGGCGGCGGTGCGGTGCCTCCCCGCCATCTCGATGTGCATCACGAGGTTCATCGCGGCGGTGGCCAGCGGACCACTGCGATCGTCCTCGAAGAGGCGGTCCATGATGAGGACTCGGCCGGGCGACTGGCACGCGCGGTAGGCCTTCTCCAGCAGTGCGACGCTGGTGTCGTCGTCCCAGTCGGAGAGGATGTAGCCGAAGGCGAGGCAGTCGCCGGGTGGGAGTTCGTCCGCGAAGAAGTCGCCGCCGACGAAGTCCAGGCGGTCGGCGACCGGTTGTGCTTCGGTGTCCTCGCCGACCATCGGTCCGACCGCCGGCATGTCGAAGACGGTGGCGCGCAGCGCGGGGTCGGTGAGCAGCGCCGCCACGGCGAACGGGCCGGTGGCTCCTCCGACGTCCACGAGGTGCTTCGTCCCCTGCATGCCGGCGAGGGCGGCCAGCTCCTGCGAGACGCCGAAGCTCAGGTCCCACATGGCGCGCATGAAGTCCCGCAACGACTCGGCGTCGCGGTACACGTCGTCGAAGGGGGACGCCTCCGTGGCCGGCTTCCCCTTGGCGAGGTAGGTGTCCAGCCGGCCGAGGCGGCCTTGGGTCTCCACCGTGAGGTGCTTGATGAAGCCGCCCAGGTACCGGCTGTTGCGGCGGTCGAGGAACGGCGCGGCGTCGGGGGCCAGGGAGTATGCGCCGTTCGCGGCGCGGGTGACGACGCCGAGGGACGTCAGGACGAGCAGCATGCGCTCCAGCGTGTCCTCGTCGACGGTGAGGCGCTCCGCGAGGCCCGCGACGGTGCCCGGACCGTCCTCGATGAGGGAGGTGAACACCCCGTGCTCGACGGCGGTGTGAAGCACCGGAGTGGCGAGCAGTCCGTAGACGGCGTTCTCAAGTGCGTTGGGCATCATCGGGGTTGCTCCTCGATCATTTCGATGATCATGTCGATCTCGTGTACCAGTCGGGCCAGTTCCCGCGGGTGGCTGACGTGCGCGGCGTGACCGGCCCCGGAGATCTCCGCGAACCGGCCGTGCGGCAGCAGCTCGGCGAGCCGCCGTGCCACTTCCTTGTGATGGGCGGCCGACCGCGATCCGGCCGCCACCACGGTGTGCTGGGGAAACGTCAGCGGGTCGAAGGCCGGCGCGTCGACCGTGGGGTCCGTCATCTCGGAGATGAGGGCCGCCCCGTCCGCGGCAAGGTCGGACGGCCGGGCGCGCGCCAGGTGCAACCGGCTCGTGGGGCCCAGGAGTTCGGCGAGCATGGACCGCGCCGCCTGCTCCGGACCTCCCTGGGCTGCGGCGCCGCGCACGGTCCGCTCCCACGGGTCGTCGGCCGGCCACCAGGGCAGCCAGCGCACCGGGGGTTCGACGGCGACGATGCCGGCGACACGCGACGGGTCCGAGGCAGCGGCGGCCATGGCCACCAGTGCGCCGTAACTGTGACCGAGCACGACCGGCGGCACGTCCAGCCCCGCCAGGACCGTGCGAAGGTCGTGCACGTGCACTGCGAAGTCGACGTCCGGACCCCCGAGCGGGCGGGACGCGCCCCAGCCGCGCCGGTCGTAGCCGAGCACCGGACGGCCCGGCAGGTGGTCGACCACACGGCGGAACGTGTCGCTGCGGTCCACCGAACCGTGCACGATGAGCACGGGCCGGGCGGCCGTGTCCGTCCCGTCTCCCCATGTGCTGATCGCCGGCCGCGCCGGCTCTGTCGCGGTGTGTGTCGTTGCGTCGTTCACTGAGCCGTTCGCCCCTCGCTCACCAGCTGCACCAGTCCGGCCAGGGTCGGCTCGTCGAGCAGTCGCTGTATGTCGATCACCATGCCGAAGCGGTCCTCGGCGGCCGCCATGAACTCCGCCATGGCCAGCGAGTCGCCACCCGCGGAGAAGAAGTCGGTGTCCAGCTTCACCTGGACCTGCGGCACGCGCAGGCACGAGGAGAACAGCCGGGCCAGCTCCCATGTGACGCGGGTGGATCCCGCCGTGCCGGGCTGGGGCTCCGTTGCGCCGGGGGTGGATCCCGCTGTCACGAGTGCGGGCCCCGCGTCGGTGCCCGGCGCGGACGCGGCGGCTGTCGCGGGCACAGTAACGGGAACCGCCCTGCCTCCCGAACCCGCGCCCCCCACGGGCCTGTCGGCGGGCCCCGCCGTCTCCAGCCCCTGCCCCGCCTTCCCGTTCGAGGTGAGCGACAGCTGCTCCGTGACGGTGAACACCGCCGGCATCATGCCGCCGTGCAGCCGCTCGGCGAGATGACGGCGTACCGCCGCCTCGTCCCACGAACCCGGCTCCTCGGGCACGACGAAGGCGTGCAGCCGGTTGTCGCGCTCGACGGCGTGGGCGGAGGACACCCCCGGCGCCCTCTCCAACACCCGCTCCACCTCGTACAGCTCGACGCGCTGACCCCGGATCTTGACCTGCCGGTCGCGGCGGCCGACGTACTCCAGAGAGCCGTCCTCCCGCCAGACGCACAGGTCGCCGCTCCGGTACATCAACCGCCCCGGCCGCTCCGCGAAGGGATCGGGCACGAACGACTCGGCCATGAGGTCGGGGCGCCCCAGATAACGGCCCACTCCGATCCCCGCGATGTACAGCTCGCCCGGACTTCCGGCCGGCAGCAGCCTCTGTTCCTCGTCCAGGACGTAGACGCGCTTGCCCGCGACCGGACGCCCGATCGGCGGGTCGTCCTCACCGGCGCACTCGTGCCAGGTGGACCAGACCGCCGCCTCGGCGGGGCCGTAGAGGTTGAGGAGCCTGCGGCCCGGCGCCGTCCAGCGGCGGACCAGGGCGCCGGGCAGCCGCTCGCCCGCGAAGGCCGCGATCCGAAGATTGGGCAACGGATCGTGCGTGAGGACCGACCACACCGACGGCGTCATGATGGCGACGCTCACCCGCCGCTCACGCAGCAGCCGCGACAGCGGCGGGCCGGGGGTCAGTTGCGTGGTCCGCGCGACGACGAGCGTCGCCCCGCACAGCAGGGCCAGGACGGCCTCGGAGATGCAGCCGTCGAAATTCAGCGACAGGAACTGCAGCACCCGGTCCTGGGGCCGGATCCGGAACACCGCGCGCTGCGCGATGTGCAGGTTCGTCAGGGCCTCGTGACTGTTGGCGATGGCCTTGGGCCGCCCCGTGGTACCGCTCGTGAACACCACGTAGGCGGTGTTGCCCGGCGCGACACCGGTGATCGGCGGGGCGGCGGCGCGCACGGTCGGATCCAGCCGTACGACGTCGGCCGGGACACCCAGGGCCGAGATCCGGTCACCCGTGGCGTCGTCGGTGACGACGAGCCGCGCGGACGTCTGCTCCAGCATGGTCCTCAGCCGCTCGCCGGGGCAGTCGGCCGCGGCGAGCAGGAAGGCACCCCCGGCCTTGGCCACGGCGAGGATGGCGACGACCAGCCGCACGGAGCGCTCCATGCTGATCGCGACGACGGTCTCGGGCTCCACGCCCAGCTCACGCAGCCGGTGCGCGGCCCCGTTGGCCAACGCGTCGATGTCCGCGTACGAGTACACGACACCCTCGTCCTCGACCGCCGTGCTGTCCGGCGCCAGGCGGGCCCGCTCCTCGAACAGCAGCTGCCAGCAGACCTGGGCGGCACCACCGTCGGCCCCGGTGTCGTTCCACTCGGCGACGATCTGGTGCCGTTCGAGGTCGGTGACCGTCTTCGCCGCGGGCACCGCGTCAGGCTCTCGCGACTCGGTCTCGGTCGTACGGCCGACGAGCACGGCCGCCCGGCGCCGGGAGCGGGTGTTGCAGTGCGGCCCCCACTCCACCGGGTCCGCCTCCACCGGCGAGAGCCCGTATCGCCGGTAGCGCTCGACGAACCCGAGGATCGCCCAGCGCGCCAGCCGTTCCGCGAACGGCGCGCCCAGACAGTAGTGCGGACCGGAGCCGAACCCGAGATGGCGGCCCTCGCTGCGAGCGATGTCGAAGGCGGCGGGGTCGGTGAACTTCCGGGGGTCGAGGTTGGCGGCGGCGAGCAGGACGAGGACTCCGTCCCCGGCCCGCATCCGCGCCCCGGCGATCTCGATGTCGCGCGCGGCGTGCCGCCCCACGTACTGGCTCGACCCGTCGATCCGCAGCACCTCGGCCACGGCGGAATCGGCGAGCGAGGGGTCCGCCCGCAGCCGCCGCAGCTGCTCCGGGTGCTCGGCGAGCAGCAGCAGCCCGCCGGAGACCAGGTGCGTCAGGGTCTGGTAGCCGCCGGCGACCAGGACCAGCGCGTTGGCGGCGACGAGCTGGAGCAGCTCGGCGGGCGGCCCCTGAGCGGGATCGGCGGCGAAGTCGTCCCGCAGGGCCGTCGCCAGGGTGGAGACGAGGTCGTCACCGGGCGCGGCGAGGCGTTCGGCGGCCAGCTCGCGCAGCCCGGCGAGTGCCTTGTCGAGGAGTGGGACCGTCTCCAGGTCGGCCCGGCTGGGGAAGGTGGAGACGCTGCTGAGCAGGCGCTCGTAGGCGTCGGCCCACTCGGTGAGCTCGGCGCCGCGGCCCGTCATGCCGAGCAGATGGGTCATCAGGTGCTCGGGCAGCCGTTCAGCGAAGTCCTTCACCAGGTCGATGGTTCCGGCGTCGGGCAGGGTGTCCAGGACCCGGTCGGCGATCTCCCGCAGGGCCGGGTCGTGCCGCTGCAGACCGGCCGGGGAGAACTCGCCGCGCAGGGCGTTCCTGATCCGGGTGTGGTCGGGCGGATCGTTGAAGAGGAACTGGGCGGACAGCATCTCGGCCGTCGGCGCGATGCCGCTCATGCCGCGCGCCGCCAGGTCGTCGGGGGAGTGGTGGCGCGCGGACGAGAACGCCCGGTGGTTGGCGAGGATCTCGACCGACTCGGCGTAGCCGGAGCAGACCCAGACGCCTCCCACCTCGTCGTAGAAGACGGGCGGAAGCTCGGATATCGCCTTCCAGTAGAGCCTGGGGTCGGCTATGACCTCGGCACGGCGCAAATGGTGGATGCCGTGCCGCGCACGGTCGTAGCCGGCAGCGGGACGGGCGGTCGGGGACCCCACGCTCTTCCCTCTCTCCTTACTTGTCGGCCATGCGCTGCGCGAGGCTGCGCGGGCGCATGTCGGTCCAGTTCTCCTCGATGAAGCGCAGGCAGGCCTCACGCGTGTCGCTCGGGTGCGCGACGGTCCAGCCCGCGGGCACGTCCACGGTGATCGGCCAGAGCGAGTGCTGGTTCTCGTCGTTGACGAGCACCACGTACGTGCCGTCCGGGTTCTCGAAGGGGTTCGTCATGTCAGCTCCTTGAGGGCTTGGTTCTGGTTCTGGTACTGGCTGTGGTTGTGGCTCTGGCTCAGGTCTTGGTCCTGGCTCGGGTCTTGGCTCTGGCTCGGGTCCTGGCTCTGGTTCCGCAGGGTGCGGGAGAGGATCTCGCCCACGGGCTTGAGCACGTTCGGCAGCAGCATGTCGTCGTGACTGCACGGGACTTGGTGCTCGTCGACCCGACCGGTGACGTGCGCCGTCCAGGCGTCCCGGCCCTTGTCGGGGGCGGTCCGCGAACCGTCCCGCCCCAGTGCCGCGGTCAGGACGAGCAGGTCGCCGCGGAACACGCCGGGTGCGAACGCCGCGCCGATGCCCGCGTTGTGCCGCAGCGTGTGCGCGAAGGTACGCAGATCGTCCGCGGTCAAGTTGGCCATCACCGCGCCGACCTGCTGGAAGAACGCGCTCAACGCGGCGGCTGTCAACGGCTCGTCGGCACCGACGGTGGTGATGGCAGCCGGATCGTAACCGGCGTTCGCGGCGATCATCCGCAGCATGCTCTCCTCGTCCGCGGGGACCGGCTCGGCACCGTCGTTCTCCGCGGCAGGGAAGGCGTCCAGGAGGGCGAGGAGCGCGATCTCCTCGCCCTGTTCTTGGAGCTGCGTGGCCATCTCGAAGGCGACGAGGCCGCCGAACGACCATCCGACGAGGTGATACGGCCCACTGGGCTGCACCGAACGCAGCTGCTCCACGTAGTCCGCGGCCATCGCAGGGAGCGTGGCGGGCGGCTCCGCGTCCTGCAGCAGCGTGCGTGCCTGCAGGCCGTACAGCGGGTGACCGGGCGGCAGATGGTCCTTGAGGTGGTAGTAGCCCCAGCTGTGCCCGCCCGCGGGGTGGACGCAGAAGACCGGCGCCCGGTCCCCTTCCAGGTGCAGCGGCAGCAGGACGTCGCCCTGCGCCTTCTCCGCCCCGTGCAGCCGCTCGGCGAGCCCGGCCACGGTGGGCGCCTCGAAGAAGTCCCTGGGCCGCAACTGCGCGCCGAGTGCGGCGCGGATCCGCCCGATGAGGCGCATGGCGAGCAGCGAGTGCCCGCCGAGGGCGAAGAAGCTCGTGTCGCCGCCGATCCGGGCGGCATCCACACCGAGGACCTCGGCGAAGAGCCCGGCGATGATCCGCTCGTGCGGGGTGTCCGGGGCGCGGGACGCAGTGGCTGTGCCGGTGTAGTCGGGTGCGGGGAGTGCTTTGCGGTCCAGTTTTCCGTTGGGTGTCAGGGGCAGGGCGTCCAGGGGGACGAGGGCGGTGGGCACCATGTACTCGGGCAGGGCGCGCCGGAGCCGGTCCAGGAGTCCTTGCAGCGTCTGCCGGCCGAGGTCCACGCCGTGTTCGGGTACGACGTATCCGACCAGGCGGTGGTCAGCGGGCCGGTCTTCCCGGATGACGACGGCGGCGGCAGCGACGGTGGGTCCTGCGGTCAGCGCGGCTTCGATCTCGCCGAGTTCGATGCGGTGGCCGCGCAGTTTGACCTGGTCGTCGGTGCGTCCGAGGTAGCGGAGGGTGCCGTCGCTGTTCCATGCGGCCAGGTCGCCGGTGCGGTACATGCGTGTTCCGGCGGGCCCGTGCGGGTCGGCGGTGAAGCGTTCCGAGGTGAGTCCGGGGCGGTTCAGGTAGCCCCGCGCGAGTCCGGCTCCCGCGAGGTACAGCTCGCCGGCGACACCCGGCGCGACCGGGCGCAGCGCGGCGTCCAGCACGTACACCCGCGTATTGGAGATCGGACGGCCGATCGTCGGAGCGGCCCCGCCATCGGCTCGGTCCAGCTCGGCGGCCGTCGACCAGATGGTCGTCTCGGTGGGCCCGTACACATTCGTCACCGTCCGGCCGAGCCCGCGAAGAGTCTCCGCAAGGGCCGTGGAGACGGCCTCGCCGCCCACCAGCACACGGCGCAGACCAAGGCTCGTCGCGCCGGGCGCAGCCGCCAACTCCCGCCACAGCGAAGGCGTCGCCTGGACCACGGTGACCCCGGCGTCGGCGATCAGCTCGACCATGGCAAGCGGCTCGTTCGCCACCGTGGGGCCGGGCAGCACGACTGCGGCTCCGCACAGGAGCGGCAGATAGATCTCGAGCCCGGCGATGTCGAACGCGACCGTCGTCACGGACAGGAACCGGTCCCCCCGCCGAACCCCGATCCGACTCCTCATGTCGTCCATGAAGTTGGCGAGACCTCGGTGCGGGACGACGACGCCCTTGGGGGTGCCGGTGGAGCCGGAGGTGTAGATGACGTAGGCGGGGTGGGAGGGGTCGGGTGTGGGGGTGGGGTTGGTGGTGTCGGGGGCTGTTGTGCGGTTCTGGAGGGTGGGGTCGTCGAGGTGGAGTACGGGGGTCCCCTCGGGCCACAGGTCGCTGGTGCGGGTGTGGGTCAGGACGAGCGTCGGGCGGGCGTCGCCCAGCATGAAGCGGATGCGGTCGACCGGGTAGGTGGTGTCCAGCGGCAGGTAGGCGGCGCCCGCCTTCAGTACGGCGAGCAGCGCGGTGACCAGGTCGGGGGAGCGTGGGATGGCCAGGGCCACGACGTGCTCCGCACCGACGCCTCGCTCGACCAGGAGCTGGGCGAGACGGTTGGCGCGGGTGTTGAGTTCGTCGTATGTGAGGTGGGTGCCGTCGGCGATGAGGGCGATGGCGTCCGGTGTGGCCGCGGCCTGCGTCTGGAACAGCTCGGGCACGGTCGCGGCGGGAGCCGGGGTGGCGGTGTCGTTCCACTCTTCGAGCACCTGGTGCCGCTCGTCCTCGGACAGCACCTCGACGGAGCCGATGACCTGGGCGGGATCCGCCACGACCGTACGCACCACGCGCAGCAGCCGTTCCACCAGCGCGGTCATCGTGTGCTGCTCGAACAGGTCGGTGCGGTAGGTGAGGGAGCCGAAGATCCCGTCGGGGGATCCGTCTTCGCCGTGCCGTTCGGTCAGGCTCAGGGCCAGGTCCGTGCGCGCCGCGTGGAAGCCCGCGGGTCGCACCGAGGCATCGAGTCCGCCGAACCTCAGTTCTGCGCCAGGGGTGTTGTTGAAGGCGAGCATGACTTGGAAGAGCGGGTGGTGGGCCAGGGACCGTGTCGGGTTCAGTGCCTCGACCAGGCCTTCGAAGGGTACGTCTTGGTGGGCGTAGGCGTTGAGGTCGTTTTCGCGGACGCGGTCGAGGAGTTCGGTGAAGGTCGGGTCGCCGGACAGGTCGGTGCGCAGGACGAGGGTGTTGACGAAGAAGCCGACCAGGTCGTCGAGTTCCTCCTCTCCTCGGCCCGCCACCGGTGTGCCGATGGGGATGTCGGTGCCCGCGCCGAGTCGGTGCAGGAGCACGCCGAGGGCGGCCTGGAGCACCATGAACATGGTCGTCTGCTGCGACCGTGCGAGGTCCGCCAGCGCCTGATGCAGTTCGGCGTCGATGCGCACCGGGACCACGCCACCCTCGGACCCGGCCTGTTCCGGATAGGAGTGATCGGTGGGGAGGTCGATGCGGTCGGGGAGCCCGGCCAGCGCGTCCTTCCAGTGGTCGAGCTGGGCGGACAGCAGGCTGTCGGGGTCGTCGGCGTCGCCGAGGAGTTCGTGCTGCCAGAGTGTGTAGTCGGCGTACTGGACCGGCAGTGGTTGCCAGGCCGGCGGGTTCCCGGCGCATCGGGCGGTGTAGGCGGTGCTCAGGTCGTGGGCGAGGGGGCCCATGGACCAGCCGTCGCCGGCGATGTGGTGGATCACGAGGGTGAGGACGTGCTCGTCGACGGAGTCCTTGACCGTGAACAGGGAGGCACGCAGGGGCAGTTCGGTGGCCAGGTCGAAGGCGTACCGCACGGCACGGTCGACCGCGCCGGTCAGCTCTTGCTCGGTGACCGTCTCGATGTCCACCACGGGTTGTGCTTCGGCGGTCGGGCGGATGTCCTGGTACGGCTGGCCGTCGTCGTCCGGGAAGACGGTGCGCAGGGCTTCGTGGCGAGCGACCACGTCGTTCAGCGCGGCCCGCAGGGCATCGGTGTCCAGTTCGCCGGACAGTCGCAGTACGACGGGCACGTTGTACGTCGGGCTGGGCCCGTCCAGCCGGTAGAGGAACCACAACCGGCGCTGTGCGAACGACAGCGGTGTCCGTTCTGGACGCGTGGCGGGCTTCAGCGTGAGGCGGGCCGCCGAGCTCGTCGGCACCTCCACCGTGTCCATGGAGCGCGCGAGGGCGGCGACTGTCGGTGTGGTGAAGAGGTCGCGGATGACCAGGTCCACTCCCATGACCGCGCGCACGCGGCCGATGAGGCGCATGGCCAGCAGGGAGTGTCCGCCGAGGTCGAAGAAGCTGTCGTCGATGCCGATGCGGTCGAGTCCGAGGACTTCGGTGAAGAGTCCGGTGAGGATTTCTTCGCGGGCGTTGCGCGGGGCTCGGGATGACGTGGTTGTGCCGTTGTAGTTGGGTGCGGGCAGGGCTTTGCGGTCCAGCTTGCCGTTGGGCATCAGGGGCAGCGCGTCGAGGACCATCACGGCGGACGGAACCATGTAGTCGGGCAGCCGGTCGGCCACCTGGGCGCGCACGGCGGCCGGGTCGGCTTCACTGGTGCTGTCGCTCACGATGTAGCCGACCAGGCGTCGGTCGCCGGGCCGGTCCTCGCGGATGATGGCAGCGGCACTCGCGACACCCGTGCAGGAGGTCAACGCGGCCTCGACCTCACCGAGTTCGATGCGGAAGCCGCGCAGCTTCACCTGGTCGTCCGCGCGGCCCAGGAAGCGCAGGGTGCCGTCGTTGTTCCAGGATGCGAGGTCTCCGGTGCGGTACATGCGTGTTCCGGCGGGCCCGTAGGGGTCGGCGGTGAAGCGTTCCGAGGTGAGTCCCGGTTGGTTGAGGTAGCCGCGTGCGACGCCTGTTCCGGCGACGTAGAGCTCGCCGGGTGTGCCGGGGGGTGCTGGGCGCAGGTTGTTGTCGAGGACGTAGGTTCGTGTGTTGCCGATGGGGTGGCCGATGGGTGGTACTGCTGTGCCTGAGAGTGGTTCGCTCAGGGTGGCGCAGACGGTGGTTTCGGTGGGTCCGTAGGCGTTGATCATGGTGCGGCCGGTGGACCAGCGTTCGGCGGTGTCGGGTGGGCAGGCTTCGCCGCCGACGACGACGGTCATGGTTGTGGGGACTTGTGTGACGTCGAGTACGGCGAGTGCTGAGGGTGGGACCATGCAGTAGGTGATGCCTGCTTTGGTCATGAGGTGTGCGAGGGCGTTGCCGGGGGCGAGTTGCTGGGTGTCGGCGAGGACGAGGGCGGCGCCTTGGAGCAGGGCCAGGCTCCAGTCCCAGGTTGCGGCGTCGAAGCTGGGGGAGGCGAACTGCAGGATGCGGCTGTTGGGGCCTATGCCGAGGTGGGGGCCTGAGGAGGTCACGAGGCTCACCAGGCCGGCGTGGGTCACGATCACGCCCTTGGGCACGCCCGTCGACCCCGAGGTGTAGATGACATAGGCAGGATGCGCGGGCGCGGGCATGACCGGGGCGAGATCTCCCGACTCCGTTGCCGCCAGCTCCGCCTGAGTAGCCGCCAACTCGGCCTGAATGGCGGCATCGTCGAGCCGCATGACCGGCGTGTCCTGTGACCACAGAGAGGCGGTCGTCGTGTCTGTCAGGATCAGTGAGGGGCGGGCGTCTTCGACCATGAAGCGGATCCGGTCCACCGGATACCCGGTGTCGATGGGCAGATAGGCCGCCCCGGCCTTCCACACCGCCAGGACCGCGACGACCAGCTCCGGTGAGCGTGGCAGTGCGAGCGCCACCACCTGCTCGGGCCTCACGCCCCGCTCGGCCAGGAGCCGCGCCAGCCGATGGGCCCGCGCATCGAGTTCGGCATACGAGTAGACAGTGCTGCCATCTGCCGCCACCAGTGCGGGAGCATCCGGTGTCTGGGCGACCCGCGCCGCGAACAGGGCCGGCGCCGTCCCCTCCGGCACTTCGACAGCCGGACCGGCACTCCACGTGTCCATCACGAGCTCGCGCTCAGCAGCGGAGAGCAACTCCACCGCCCCGACCCGCTGACCCGCATCCTCCGCCACTGCCGTCAGGATGCGCACGAGTCGGTCGAGGAGCGCGTCCGCGTCCGTGGAGGTGAAGCTGTCGGCGCGGTGGTCGAGGCGCAGTCGCAGCTCGGGGCCGGGGACGACGACGAGGTTCAGCGGGTAGTGGGCGCCGTCGTACCCTGTGGCTCCGGTGACCCGGAGGCCTCCGTCCTCGTCGGCGGAGTGGGCGGTCCGAGGGGCCAGGTAGTTCTCGAAGGCGATGACGGTGTCGAAGAGGCCACCCGCCCTGCCTGTCCCTGTCCCCGTACCGTTCGTACCTCCCGCACCGGCCGCCCGCCCGATCTCCGTCAGGGACAGGTGCTGGTGCGGCAGGAGTGCGCCCTGCTCGGCCTGCACCCGGCCCGCCAGGTCGGCCCAGGTGTCCTCGGGCTCAAGCCGTATCCGGACCGGGACCGTGTTGATGAACAGGCCGATCATGCTCTCGATGCCCGGAATCTCGGGCGACCGCCCCGACACCACGGCACCGAAGACCACGTCGTCCTGACCCGTCGCCCGACCGAGGAACACACCCCACGCGCACTGCACCAGGGTGTTGAGGGTCACGCCGGCGCGGCGCGCCTGGGCTTCGAGTGCTGTCGTGGTGTCCGCGTCAAGGTGGGACACCAGCCGCTCGGGCAGCGGCGCCGGGCCGGGTGAGGGCGCGGCCGGTGCCGCGTACGTCGGTTCGACCCCCGCCAGCGCCTCGGTCCAGGCGTCCCGCGCCGCCGTCCTGTCGCGCTCCACGAGCCACGTCAGGTAGTCGCGGTAGGGCGTCGTCCTGGGCAGGGTGGCGTCGTCGCCACCGGATGCGTACAGCCGGTACAGGGCGAGGAGTTCATTGATGTGGAGGCTCGACGACCAGCCGTCGGTGAGGATGTGATGCTGGGTGATGACCAGGCAGTGACGGTCCTCGCCCAGGCGGACCAGGGCGAATCGCATGAGCGGCGGCCGCGTCAGGTCGAAGCGCCTTGCCCGTGCCTCGCTCAGGAACGAATCCAGGGCCGCCTCGACGTTCGACTCGGGCCGCAAGTCCACGTCCTGCCAGGGGAGTTGCGTCCCGTTCTCGATGATCTGCACCGGCCGGTCCAGGCCGTCGTGGTGGAATGCCGCGCGCAGGTTGGGGTGACGCTCCAGCATGCGCTGTGCCGCCGCCCGCAGCGCCTTGCCGTCCACGACGCCGTCGAGGCGGAGTGCCATCTGCACGGTGTAGATGTCGCGGGCGTCGGGTCCCGTGCCGTCGGCGAGG
Organism: Streptomyces sp. NPDC040622; assembly: GCF_055593965.1. NCBI lineage: Bacteria > Bacillati > Actinomycetota > Actinomycetes > Kitasatosporales > Streptomycetaceae > Streptomyces > Streptomyces sp. NPDC040622. The sequence continues at coordinate 53,882 of NZ_JBVIXD010000022.1, forward strand.
GCGTGGAAGAGCATCCCCTCCTGGAGCGGGGACAGCGGCCAGACGTCGGACAGCTCCGGGTGGCACTGCTCAAGGCGGGCGATCTGCTGGGGGGTGAGGTCGACGAGGTCGAGATCGCTGGGCGTCCGGCCCGCGGGCGCGGAGCCTTCGGCGTGCGCGTCGAGTGCGGTGAGAGCGGCCAGCCAGGCGTCGGCGAGCTCCTGGACATGCCGACGGGTGAAGAGGGCCTCGGGCCACTTGAAGGTCGCGCTCAGCGCGGAGCCGTCGGGGGAGTCCACGGTGACCGCGTTGATCATCAGCGGGTGCGGGGCCTGCATGCGAGGGTCAAGGCCACCGAGCGAGGGGCTGCCGGGAACCTGCTGCCAGTCCGCGGCCGTGGTGTCGGCGCCGGAGGCCGGCACGGCGAACCTGCCGAGGTAGTTGAAGGAGACCTGGGGGGCGGAGAGCCGCGCGAGGGCGGGGGCCGTCTCCGGGTTGAGGTGGCGCAGCAGGCCGTAGGCGAAACCGTTGTCGGGCACGGCACGCAGCTGTTCCTTGACCCGTTGCAGCGCACGCCCGACCGCGGGCCCGCCCGTGTGCAGCTCCGCGGCCGGTACGGCACCCGGGTCGAGCCGGACCGGCGCCATGCCGGTGAACCAGCCCACGGTGCGGGTGGTGTCGGCTCCGGCGAGGTCGTCCTGGCGGCCGTGTCCCTCCAGGTCGATGAGCGTGCCGGTGTGCCGGGGATCGTCGCGCCGGCCGGCGAGGGCGACCGCGAGGCCGGTCAGGAGCACTTCGTTGGTGGTGGAGTGCAGCGTGGCGGGGGTGCGGGTCAGGAGCGCCTCGGTGAGCCGGGCCGGTACGTTCACGCGCAGCGAGGCCAACGAGTCGGCGGTGCCGTGCCCGGTGCGGTCGTCCGTGTCCGTGCCGTGCCCGGCAACGTCGTCCGCGCTCACTCCGAGACGTGGTTCGGGTCGGGAGAGCATCTCCGTCCATTGCGGCAGCGTCGCCATGGTCCGGGGCTCGTGGGCCAGCTCGGTGAGCCTGCGGGCCCACTGCCGGAAGGACGTGCCGACCGGAGCCAACTCGGGTGTCCGCCCCGCGAGTACGGCCGTGCCCGCGACGGCGAGGTCGGGCAGCAGGATCCGCCAGGAGACGCCGTCCACCACCAAGTGATGGATCGTCAGAAGCAGGCGGCCCGGTTCCTCGGACCCGTTGTCGAACCAGACGGCCTGGAGCATGATCCCGTCGTACGGGGCGAGCTGTGCGCATGCCCGCTCGGCGTGCTGTACGAGCAGTTCACGTCGCCGCTCGTCGTCCAGACCTGCGGTCACCACCCGGGTGAGGTGCGGCTCGACCTGTACCGCACCGGCCGGCGGCACGTCGAGCACCCAGTCGGCATGGGTGTGGGCATCGGTGGCGGCATCGGTGCCGTCCCGCCGCACGAGCCGCGCGCGCAGGATGTCGTGGTGATCGACGAGCGCCTGCAGTACGGTGCCGAGCTGTGCGCGGTCGATGCCACCGGGCACCTGGACGAAGACGGACTGGTTGAAGGCGTCGAAGGGGTGTCCGGGTTCGAGGAGCCAGTGCATGACGGGCGTCAGCGGGATCGCGCCCACTCCTGCGCGATCGGCGTCGGAGTCGCCACCGCGGTGCTCGCCGTTGTCACCGCTCCCGTCGTGTGCGTGGTCGCCGCCGGTCGGCCGCGCCCTGCGGGCCAGTGCCCCGGGGGTCTGGTCCTTGAAGATGTCGCGGGGGGTGAGATCGAGGCCGCGTTCGCGGGCGCGCGTGACCAGGACGATGGAGCTGATGCTGTCGCCGCCGAGGGCGAAGAAGCCGTCGTCGACGCCGACGTGGCCGGGGTCGAGCCCGAGGACGTCGGCGAAGAGCCCGGCGATGAGCCGCTCCTGCGGGGTGCCGGGAGCCAGGGCGGGGGTGGCGCGGGCGTAGTCGGGCGCGGGCAGCGCCCTGTGGTCCAGCTTCCCGTGGGCGCTCAGGGGCAGCGTGTCGAGCAGCACCACCGCCGTGGGCACCATGTACTCGGGCAGCCGTGCGCCGACGGCCTTCTTCACCCGGGCGATGTCGACGGTGCCATCGGCCTCGTCGGCGACGATGTAGCCGACGAGACGCCGGTCGCCGGGCCGGTCCTCACGGATGACGGCAGCGGCGGCCCGGACACCGGGGCAGGCGGTCAGCGCCGCGTCGACCTCGCCGAGTTCGATGCGGAAGCCGCGCAGTTTCACCTGGTCGTCGGCGCGGCCCAGGAACTGCAGGGTGCCGTCGTGATTCCACCGCACCAGGTCTCCGGTGCGGTACATGCGCGACCCGGCGGGCCCGTACGGGTCGGCGACGAAGCGCTCCGAGGTCAGTCCGGGACGGTTCAGATAGCCGCGCGCGACACCGGCCCCGGCCACGTACAGCTCACCCGGCACCCCAGGCGGTACGGGGGACAGGGACTCGTCCAGGACGTAGGTGCGTACGTTGGCGATCGGTCGGCCGATCGGCGGTACCACCGCACCCGACAGCGCCTCGCTCAGCGTGGCGCACACCGTGATCTCCGTCGGCCCGTACGCGTTGAACATCTTCCGCCCGGCGGACCAGCGCTCCACGATCTCCGGACCGCAGGCCTCACCGCCGACGATCAGCGTCAGCGTGCCCGGCAGCGTCTTCTCGGACAGCACCCGCAGCACCGAAGGCACCAGCGTGCAGTGTGTGATCTCCTCGGTGCGGAGCAGTTCGAGGAGGTCGGGCCCGGGCGTCAGCCGGTCCGCGTCGGCGAGCACCAGCGTGCCGCCCGTCAGCAGGGCCGTGAAGAACTCCGACGCGGCGGCGTCGAAGCTGGGCGACAGGAACTGCAGCACCCGGGAGCCGACACCGATGCCCCACTGCTCGGCCTGCGCGAGCGCGAAGTTGGCGAGGCCTCGGTGGGGCACGGTGACACCCTTGGGGGTGCCGGACGACCCCGAGGTGTAGATGACGTACGCCGGGTGTGCGACGTCCAGGGCGGCGACCCGGTCGGCGTCGGTGAGGTCGGACGCGTCCAGGCCCGCGAGGTGCTCCCGGACCGCGGGGTCGTCGACGGTGACGACCGCTGTGCCGTCCTGCTCCGCCGACAGAAGTCCGCCGGCGCTGGAGTGGGCCAGGACGAGGCCCGGGCGGGCGTCGCCCAGCATGAAGCGGATGCGGTCCACCGGGTAGGTGGTGTCAAGCGGCAGGTAGGCGGCGCCCGCCTTCAGTACGGCGAGCAGCGCGGTGATCAGTTCTGGGGACCGGGGGATGGCCAGGGCCACGATGTCCTCGGGCCCGACGCCACGCTCGACCAGGAGCCTGGCCAGACGATTGGCACGGGCGTTGAGGTCCGCGTACGAGACGGGGACGCCGTCTGCGACGAGCGCGCTCGCGTCGGGCACGGCCAGCGCACGCTCCTGGAACAGCTCGGCGGCGGTACCGGCGAGCTTCGGCGTGGCCGTGTCGTTCCACTCCTCCAGGACCCTGCGCCGCTCGTCGTCCGACAGCACGTCGAACGACGACACACGGCGTTCGGGGTCGGCGATGCCGCTCTCCAGCACGCGGATGAGCCGTTCGGCCATCGTGGTGACCGTGCCGTGGTCGAACAGGTCGGTGCGGTAGGAGATCACACCGCTGATCCCGCCGGGGCTGCCGTCGTCGGCGTGCTGTTCGGCGAAGCTGACGGACAGATCCATCCGGGCGGACTCGGAGCGGACGGCCTGGGGGGACGCCTTGAGCCCGCCGAACTCCACGGCCGCGCGCGGGGTGTTGTTGAAGGCGAGCATGACTTGGAAGAGCGGGTGGTGGGCCAGGGACCGTGTCGGGTTCAGTGCCTCGACCAGGCTCTCGAAGGGTACGTCTTGGTGGGCGTAGGCGTTGAGGTCGTTTTCGCGGACGCGGTCGAGGAGTTCGGTGAAGGTGGGGTCGCCGGTGAGGTCGGTGCGCAGGACGAGGGTGTTGACGAAGAAGCCGACCAGGTCGTCGAGTTCTTCCTCTCCTCGGCCCGCCACCGGTGTGCCGATGGGGATGTCGGTGCCCGCGCCGAGTCGGTGCAGGAGCACGCCGAGGGCGGCCTGGAGCACCATGAAGACGGTCGTCCGGCGCGAGCGCGCGAGCTCGGCCAGACCCTGGTGCAGCTCGATCGCGATCCGCACCGGAACTACTCCGCCCTCGGACCCCGCCTGCTCCGGGTAGGGGTGGTCGGTGGGCAGCTCGATGCGCTCCGGCAATCCGGACAGCGCGTCCTTCCAGTGCGCGAGCTGAGCGGACAGCAGGCTGTCGGGGTCATCGGCGTCGCCGAGGAGCTCGTTCTGCCACAGCGTGAAGTCGGCGTACTGGACCGGCAACGGCTCCCAGGCCGGCGGGTTCCCCGCGCACCGGGCGGCGTAGGCGGTGCTCAGGTCGCGGGTCAGCGGGCCCATCGACCAGCCGTCGCCGGCGATGTGGTGGATCACGAGGGTGAGGACGTGCTCGTCGACGGAGTCCTTGACCGTGAACAGGGAGGCACGCAGGGGCAGTTCGGTGGCCAGGTCGAAGGCGTACCGCACGGCACGGTCGACCGCACCGGTCAGCTCTTCCTCGGTGACCGTCTCGACGTCCACCACGGGCTGTGCTTCGGCGGCCGGGCGGATGTCCTGATACGGCTGACCGTCGACGTCCGGGAAGACCGTGCGCAGCGCCTCGTGGCGAGCGACCACGTCATTCAGCGCGGCCCGCAGAGCATCGGCGTCCAGGGCACCGGACAGCCGCAGCACGACGGGAACGTTGTACGTCGCGCTGGGCCCCTCGTACCGGTACAGGAACCACAACCGACGCTGCGCATACGACAACGGCACCATGTGTTCTTGCGTTCCCCTCGTGTCACAGCAGCAGTTCGAGCGCCGGTCTGTCCCGCGCGATGTGGACCGGGATCCGGATACGGATCCGGTTCCGTATCCGGTTCCGGAAGGTTCAGGTCACCCGGACATGGCCACCAGGACACGGCGCGGTCCGGTGTACGGGCGGCGGCCGTGCGCCACGGCCACGTTGTCGATCAGAAGCAGGTCGCCCTCGTTCCAGTCCACGTCCACGGCCGCGGCAAGACCGTTGTCACGTACGTGGGCCACGTACTCGTCGGGAATGGGGCTGCCGTCGGCGAACGTCACCGACTGCGGAAGCTCGTCCTGCGGCATCAGTTCGGAGAGCATTGCCGCGGTGTCGGCGTCGAGCCCCGCGAGGTGCCACTGGTCGAACTGGTTGAACCAGACCTCGTCGCCGGTTACCGGGTGCCGCACGGTGGCCGGGCGCAGCTGCGTGACGCGGAGTCCGTCGTCCGCCCGCCACTCCCAGGTGACGTCGGCGTCCGCGAGGTGCGCCTCCACCTCGTCCTTGTCGGCGGTCTCGAACGTGTCCTGCCAGCTCTTGCCGAAGCCGGCACCGCTCTGCAGGTTCTGCGTGTACCGGATGCCCTTGCTGAAGGCGGCTCTGACGTCCTCGTCGAGCGAGCTCAGCCACACCGTGCCGTCGACCACCGGCGTGGCGCCCCCGGATCCCGGTCGGCGCTCGCAGTAGAAGGCGAGCCGGGACGGCCACCGGCGGGCGTAGGACAGCTCGTTGTGCATGGAGATGGTGAACTCGGAGGGGTACTCGGTCGAGGTGTAGACGTTGCTGCCCACCTTGGTACGGGGCGAGTTGCCGTGCACGTAGGCCAGGCGATTGGGCAGGAGCAGGTCGAGCGCCGAGTCGACCTGCTCCTGGGACGTGCCGAAGCCGCGGAAGACCAGGGCCTTGTTCGCGAGGAGCAGCTCGGCCGTCTTCGCCGTGTCACTGATCGCCGCCAGCAGTCCCTCATGGTTCGCCGGAACCCCCGCCGTGTCCGGCGTCACCACATGGGGTGCCCAGTCGCTCGACTTGCTCACGTCACTTCTCCTCTGTTGCCTGTGACTTCTGTGCCTTGTGACTTCTGTGGCCTGCGGCGGCTGTGGCCTGTGGCTTCCGGCACCACGGATGTCCCGCTGCCGGGCCTCGCGGCTGTTCCGGCACGTACTGCTGAGGCTTGCTCCGCTTCGGTCCGCCGCCGGGTCGCTCACGTCGTCCCGCGGGGCCGGGGCCGCAGCTTGGGCCTGGGCCTGGGGGCGGGTCTGTCCGGGCTCCCGAGGTTCTCGGCGAGCTCCGCCACCGTCGGCTTGGTGAACACCGTCCGCAGGTCGACCTCCGCGCCGACGACGGTGCGGATACGGCCGATGAGGCGCGTGGCGAGCAGCGAGTGCCCGCCGAGGTCGAAGAAGTTGTCGTCGACACCGACCGACTCCAGGCCGAGGACCTCCGCGAAGAGCCCGGCGAGTGCTTCTTCCCGACTGTTGCCCGGGGCGCGGGTGGGAGTGCTGGTGTTGGTGTAGTCGGGTGCGGGGAGCGCTTTGCGGTCCAGTTTTCCGTTGGGGGTCAGGGGCAGGGCGTCGAGGACCATGACGGCGGACGGAACCATGTAGTCGGGCAGCCGGTCGGCCACTTGGGCGCGCACGGCGGTCGGGTCGGCTCCACTGGTGCTGTCGCTCACGATGTAGCCGCCCAGGCGTCGGTCGCCGGGCCGGTCCTCGCGGATGAGGGCAGCGGCACTCGCGACACCCGGGCAGGCGGCCAACGCGGCCTCGATCTCGCCGAGTTCGATGCGGAAGCCGCGCAGTTTGACCTGGTCGTCGGTGCGTCCGAGGTAGCGGAGGGTGCCGTCGCTGTTCCATGCGGCCAGGTCGCCGGTGCGGTACATGCGTGTTCCGGCGGGTCCGTGCGGGTCGGCGGTGAAGCGTTCCGCGGTGAGTCCGGGGCGGTTCAGGTAGCCCCGCGCGAGTCCGGCCCCGGCGAGGTACAGCTCGCCGGCGACGCCCGGCGCGACCGGGCGCAGCGCGGCGTCCAGCACGTACACCCGCGTATTGGAGATCGGACGGCCGATGGGTGGAGCGACACGGGGGTCGCCGTCCACGGTGCACGGGTGGTACGTGACGTCGACCGTCGCCTCCGTCGGCCCGTACAGGTTGTGGAGCCGCGCGGCGGGCAGCACGGTGTGGCAGCGCGTCACCAGATGGGCCGGCAGCGCCTCGCCGCTGCTGAACACCCGCCGCAGGGACACGCAACGCTCTGCCGACGGCTCGTTCAGGAAGGCGTCGAGCATCGACGGAACGAAGTGCGCCGTGGTGACGTTCTCGCTCTCCACGAGGCCGGCCAGATATCGGGCGTCGTTGTGCCCGTCGGGCTTCGCCAGGACCAGGGAGGCACCTTCCAGCAGCGGCCAGAAGAACTCCCACACGGACACGTCGAACCCGGCCGGCGTCTTCTGCAGCACCCGGTCCTGCGCCCCGAGCCCGTACTCGGACTGCATCCACCGCAGCCGGTTCACGACTCCGGAGTGCGGGACGACGACGCCCTTGGGGGTGCCGGTGGAGCCGGAGGTGTAGATGACGTAGGCGGGGTGGGAGGGGTCGGGTGTGGGGGTGGGGTTGGTGGTGTCGGGGGCTGTTGTGCGGTTCTGGAGGGTGGGGTCGTCGAGGTGGAGTACGGGGGTCCCCTCGGGCCACAGGTCGCTGGTGCGGGTGTGGGTCAGGACGAGTGTCGGGCGGGCGTCGCCCAGCATGAAGCGGATGCGGTCGATCGGGTAGGTGGTGTCCAGCGGCAGGTAGGCGGCGCCCGCCTTCAGTACGGCGAGCAGCGCGGTGACCAGGTCGGGGGAGCGTGGGATGGCCAGGGCCACGACGTGCTCCGCACCGACGCCTCGCTCGACCAGGAGCTGGGCGAGACGGTTGGCGCGGGTGTTGAGTTCGTCGTATGTGAGGTGGGTGTCGTCGGCGATGAGGGCGATGGCGTCCGGTGTGGCCGCGGCCTGCGTCTGGAACAGCTCGGGCACGGTCGCGGCGGGAGCCGGGGTGGCCGTGTCGTTCCACTCTTCGAGCACCTGGTGCCGCTCGTCCTCGGACAGCACCTCGACGGAGCCGACGCGACGGCCGGGGTCGTCCGTGACGGTGCGCAGCACCCGCAGCAGCCGCTCCACCAGCCTGGCCACTGTGTCCCGGTCGAACAGGTCCGTACGGTACGCGACCGATCCGTCGATCCCGTCCGGCGCGTCGCCCCCGCCCTGCCGCTCGGCCAGGTGCACCGCCAGGTCCATGCGCGCGGCCCGGATGCGGGCCTCCTGCGGGATCGCTTTCGCCCCGGCGAAGGACAGCTCGCCTCGCGGATTGCTGTTGAGGCCGAGCATGACTTGGAAGAGCGGGTGGTGGGCCAGGGACCGTGTCGGGTTCAGTGCCTCGACCAGGCCTTCGAAGGGTACGTCTTGGTGGGCGTAGGCGTTGAGGTCGTTTTCGCGGACGCGGTCGAGGAGTTCGGTGAAGGTGGGGTCGCCGGTGAGGTCGGTGCGCAGGACGAGGGTGTTGACGAAGAAGCCGACCAGGTCGTCGAGTTCTTCCTCTCCTCGGCCCGCCACCGGTGTGCCGATGGGGATGTCGGTGCCCGCGCCGAGTCGGTGCAGGAGCACGCCGAGGGCGGCCTGAAGCACCATGAAGACGGTCGTCTGGCGCGAGCGCGCGAGCTCGGCCACACCCTGGTGCAGCTCGGCATCGATGTGCACCGGAACGACACCGCCCGCAGACCCCGCCTGCTCCGGATACGGACGGTCCGTGGGCAGAGCGATGCGCTCCGGCACCCCGGCCAGCGCGGTGCGCCAGTATCCGACCTGTGTGGCGAGGAGGCTCTCCGGGGCGCTCTCGTCGCCGAGGAGATCGCGCTGCCACAGGGTGTAGTCCGCGTACTGCACCGGCAACGGTGTCCACGCCGGGGCGCGGCCGGCGCGCCGAGCCGCGTAGGCCGCGCTCAGGTCGCGGGACAGCGGGCCCACCGACCAGCCGTCCCCGGCGATGTGGTGGATCAGCAGGACGAGCACCTGCTCGTCCACTGCGTCGTCGACGGTGAAAAGGGCCGCCCTGAAGGGGAGTTCGGTCGCGAGGTCGAAGGCGTGCCGCACCGCACGGTCCACCGCGCCGCTCAGCTCCGCCTCGGTGACCGACTCGACGTCCAGCACCGGCCGCGCCTCGGAGACCGGGCGGATGTCCTGGTAAGGCCGGCCGTCGACGTCCGGGAAGACCGTACGCAGGGCCTCGTGCCGCGCCACCACATCACCCAGCGCCGCCCGCAACGCCTCCGCGTCCAGCGCGCCGGAGACACGGAGCACCGCGGCGCCGTTGTACGTCGCGCTGGGCCCCTCCAGCCGGTACAGGAACCACAACCGGCGTTGTGCGAACGACAGCGGCATCCGCCGCGGACGCGCCACGGGCACGATCGGCGGACGCGCCTCGGGGCTGCCGCCGAGTTGCCGGGTCAGGCCGGACACCGTCGGCGAGTCGAAGAACGCCTTGATGCCGAGCTGCGCGCCCATGGCCCTGCGGATGCGGCCGATCACGCGGGCGGCCAGCAGAGAGTGCCCGCCGAGGTCGAAGAAGCTGTCGTCGACACCGATTCGCTCGGCATCGATGCCGAGGACCTCGGCGAACACGGCGGTGAGGATCTCCTCGTGCGGGCTGCGCGGCGGCCTGTCCGGCCGCCCCTCGGCGCCCCCGCCGGTGTCGGCGAGGTAGTCGGGGGCGGGGAGCGCCTTGCGGTCCAGCTTCCCGTGGGACGTCAGCGGCAGGGCGTCGAGGACGACGACCGCGGCCGGCACCATGTACTCCGGCAACCGCGCCGCGAGGCCGTCGCGCACCTCGCCGGGGTCGACGATCCCGTCGGCCTCCGGGACGACATAGCCGACCAGGCGACGGTCCCCTTCCTGCTCCTCGCGCACCACCACGGCTGCCCGCGCCACCTCGGCGCGGCGCGTCAACTCGGCCTCGATCTCGCCGAGTTCGATGCGATAGCCGCGCAGCTTCACCTGGTCGTCGGCACGGCCCAGGAAGACGAGGGTGCCGTCGCCGTTCCAGCGCGCCAGGTCGCCGGTGCGGTACATCCGGGATCCCGCGGGCCCGTACGGATCGGCGACGAACCGCTGGCCGGTCAGGCCGGGCCGGCGCAGATAGCCCCGCGCCAGACCTGCGCCCGCCACGTACAGTTCGCCGGGCACGCCGGGCGGTACCGGACGCAGGCCCGCGTCCAGGACGTACACCTGGGTGTTGGCCATCGGGCGGCCGATCGGGACAGGACCGTCCGGCAGCTCGTCGCCCGGCTCGATCCTGAACTCGGTGCAGTTCACCGAGGCCTCGGTCGGACCGTACACGTTCATGACGGTCACGTCCGGGTGCCGGTCGCGCCACTTGCGCAGCGTCTCGCCGAGCAGCGCCTCACCGCCGAGCAGCAGTTCCTTGCGCGGGGAGACCTCCTCGGGAAGGCCTTCGAGCAGCGCCAGGTGGCTGGGCGTGGCCTTGAGGAAGTCGCAGCCCAGCGAACGCATCTCCGCGGTGTCCGCGAGACCGGCCCGCAGCTCGGCGAGCACCACGCGGCCGCCCGAGACGAGCGGCGTGAAGAGCGCGGTGATCGAGAGGTCGAAGGAGAGGGACGTGTGCAGCAGTGCCACACCCTGGGCCCCCCGGTAACGCCGGCTCGTGTCCCGCAGATAGTCGGCCACCGCCGCATGCGGGACGACGACGCCCTTGGGGGTGCCGGTGGAGCCGGAGGTGTAGATGACGTAGGCGGGGTGGGAGGGGTCGGGTGTGGTGGTGGGGTTGGTGGTGTCGTGTGTTGTTGTGTGGGTGGGGTGGGTGGGGTCGTCGAGGAGGGTGGTCGGTGTGTTTTCGGCCCAGAGGTGGGTGGTGGTGGTGTCGGTCAGGACGAGGGTGGGGTGGGCGTCCTGGATCATGTGGCGGATGCGTTCCGCGGGGTATGAGGTGTCGATGGGCAGGTAGGCGGCGCCTGCTTTGAGTACGGCGAGCAGTGCGGTGATGAGTTGGGGGGAGCGGGGCAGGGCGAGGGCGACGATGTGTTCGGGGCCGATGCCTTGTTCGATCAGGTGGTGGGCCAGGCGGTTGGCGCGGGTGTTGAGTTCGTCGTACGTGAGGTGGGTGCCGTCGGCGGTGAGGGCGATGGCGTCCGGTGTGGCCGCGGCCTGCGCCTGGAACAGCTCCGGAAGCGTGCCGCGCGGGGCGGGCACAGCGGTGTCGTTCCACGCCCGGAGCATCTCCTGCCGCTCCGCGGCCGACAGCAGGTCCACGGAACCCACGCTCTGCTCGGGGTCGTCGAGGAGGCTCGCGAGGGCCTGACGGAACCAGCGGCCGATGGCCTCGACGCGCTCCCGGGAGAACCGGTCGGCGTCGAACTGCAGGGCTCCGTCGATCCCCTGCGGCACACCGTCCTGACCGAACCGCTCCCGCAGGGTGAGGGTCAGGTCCCGTCGCGAGGCCTGGGTGTTCCAAGAAGAGGCCGTGAGGGTCAGTCCGGGGATGTCGAGCTGCTGCGCCTCGTGGTTCTGCAGCGTGAGCATCACCTGGTACAGCGGCTGGTGGTCCGTGGACCGTGTCGGGTTGAGGGCTTCCACCAGGCTCTCGAAGGGTACGTCTTGGTGGGCGTAGGCGTTGAGGTCGTTTTCGCGGACGCGGTCGAGGAGTTCGGTGAAGGTGGGGTCGCCGGACAGGTCGGTGCGCAGAACCAGCGTGTTGACGAAGTTGCCGATGAGGGTGTCCAGCTCCTGCTGGGCCCGGCCTGCCGTCGGCGTGCCGATCGGAATGTCCGTTCCGGCGCCGAGGCGGTGCAGGAGCACGGCGAGGGCGGACTGCAGCACCATGAACACGGTGCTGCGCTGCTCCTTCGCGACCCGGACGACCTCCGCGTGCAGATCCGCGGTCAAGGAGAGCTCCGCCACGGCTCCCCGCCGGTCGCCCGAAGCCCTTTCGGCGAGGTCGGTGGGGAGGTCGATGCGGTCGGGGAGCCCGGCCAGCGCGTCCTTCCAGTGGTCGAGTTGGGCGGACAGCAGGCTGTCGGGGTCGTCGGCGTCGCCGAGGAGTTCGTGCTGCCAGAGTGTGTAGTCGGCGTACTGGACCGGCAGTGGTTCCCATGCCGGCGGGTTCCCGGCGCATCGGGCGGTGTAGGCGGTGCTCAGGTCGTGGGCGAGGGGGCCCATGGACCAGCCGTCGCCGGCGATGTGGTGGATCACGAGGGTGAGGACGTGCTCGTCGACGGAGTCCCTGACCGTGAACAGGGAGGCACGCAGGGGCAGTTCGGTGGCCAGGTCGAAGGCGTACCGCACGGCACGGTCGACCGCGCCGGTCAGCTCTTGCTCGGTGACCGTCTCGACGTCCACCACGGGCTGTGCTTCGGCGGCCGGGCGGATGTCCTGGTACGGCTGGCCGTCGACGTCCGGGAAGACGGTGCGCAGCGCCTCGTGGCGAGCGACCACGTCGTTCAGCGCGGCCCGCAGAGCGTCGGTGTCCAGTTCGCCGGACAGTCGCAGTACGACGGGCACGTTGTACGTCGGGCTGGGCCCGTCCAGCCGGTAGAGGAACCACAACCGGCGCTGTGCGAACGACAGCGGCATGCGTTCGGGGCGCGTGACGGCAGCCAGCGCCGGACGGTGGACCGGGTGCGCCGTCGCTTCCACGGTGCGTGCCAGGGCGGCGATCGTCGGTGCCGCGAAGAGATCGCGGATGACCAGGTCCACTCCCATGACCG
>NZ_JBVIXD010000023.1:0-64399 GCF_055593965.1 Streptomyces sp. NPDC040622
TCTGATCCACATGCGTTTCGTCGAGGAGCGCACCCAGAGCGACATCGCCGCCGAACTCGGCTACTCCCAGATGCACGTCTCCCGCCTGATCAGCAAGGTCATCGCCACACTGCGCACCGGCCTGACCACCGAGGAGTAGGCCGCACCCGCCCTCCTGGCCCGGGAGCTCCGCACCGCCTTCGGGCGGCTGCGGAGCTCTGCCGCGTACGGGGGAAAGCCCTCGCCGGCGCGGCAACCACCGCGGTGCCACGGGGGCGTTGGATCAGGACGCGGTGGAGGTGCGGGCGGTGGCCGTGGAGGTGTCGGGGTGGATGGCGAAGACCCGGTCCAGGCCGACGATGCGCAGGATGCGGGCGGTGTTGGCGGGGACGGCGGCCAGGGCTATGCCGGCGTTCCGCTCGATGGCCAGGTTGCGGGCCGCCAGGAGGGCGGTGATGCCGCTGGAGTCGCAGAACTCCAGGCCGGCCAGGTCCAGGACGAGCAGCTGTTCCGTGTCCAGGGTGAGGCTGTCCAGGACGTGGCGCAGTTCGGGCGCGCTGTGATGGTCGAGGTCACCGGTGATCTCCAGTACGGGGCCGGTGGCGGCGGAGTGGGAGGTGATCGTCAGCGGGGTCATCTCAGATTTCACTCACGGGGGCGGGAGCAGGGGCCGGCGGCATGCCGAGGGCGAGCAGCGCGGTGTCGTCGTCGAGTCCGTCACCGAAGGAGGCGAGCAGGGAGCTCAGGGCCGTGACCAGGGCTTGCGGGCCCGCCGGCGGTTGCGTGGTGGCGAAGGCGCGCAGGGCGTCCTCACCGTAGAGCTCGCGCTCGGGGCCGGTGCGTGCCTCGGTCAGGCCGTCGGTGTAGAGGAGCAGGGTGTCGCCGGGCAGCAGTTGGGCGCGGGCGGCGGTGAACTCGGCCTGGGGCAGCACGCCGATGAGCATCCCGCCGGGGGTGGGGAGGTAGTCGGCAGTGCCGTCCGCGCGCTGGATGAGCGCCGAGGGGTGCCCGCCGGAGGCCAGGTGCACGCCCACCTGGCCGGTGCCGGGCTCCAGGACGCCGAATATGGCGGTGCAGTAGCGGGTGTCGCCGCTGGTGTACCGCTGGTGGAGCACGGTGTTGAGCGTGCTCAGCACGGTGACCGGGTCGGGATCGTGCAGGGCGGCGGCGCGCAGGGTGTAGCGGGTCAAAGAGGTGACGGCGGCGGCCTGGGGGCCCTTGCCGCACACGTCTCCGAGGAAGAACGCCCACCGGCCGGTGTCCAGGGGGAACAGGTCGTAGAAGTCTCCGCCCAGCAGATCAGGGGAGGCCGTGTGGTAGTAGGAGCCGGCGTCCAGGCCCGGGATGACGGGCAGTTCGGCGGGCAGCAGGTTCTGCTGCAGGACGGCGAGGGCCTCCTGGAGCCGTGCACGGTCGGCTTCGGCCCGGCGGCGTGCCTCCTCGGCGGCCTTGCGGCCGCGCAGGAGCTCGGCCTCGTAGGCGCGCCGGTCCCGCGCGTCGAAGACGGTGGTGCGGATCAGCAGTGGATCGCCGCCCTCACTCACCTTCACTTTCGAGGTGATCAGCACCGGAAGCCGCAGGCCGCCGGCGGCCTTGATCTCCAGGGCGACACCGCTGACCTCGCCCTGCATCTGGAGCATCGGGGCGAAGTGCGTCTCGTGGTAGAGCTTGCCGCCCACGGTGAGCAGATCGGTGAACCGCATCCGTCCCACCACCTCGGTGCGGGCCAGGCCCAGCCAGTCCAGCAGCGTGGTGTTGATCTTCGCGATGGTGCCGTCCATCAGCGTCGACAGGTAGCCGCACGGCGCCTGCTCGTACAGCTCCTCGGCACTGTCCTCCAGCAGGGAGGTGAACGCCGCGTCCATGGTGTTCGCCTCCTCCTCACCCGGATCGGGCGTCTGATCGGTGCGGCGCATCATCGTGCCGTGCCGATGAACGTGGTGATGGCCTCGGCGGTGGCCTGCGGGGCGCTCAGGTGAGGGCAGTGGCCCGTCGCCTCCAGCGTCACCAGCCGGCTGCCGGGGATCGCGGCATGCACGTAGGCGCCGACCTCGCGGGGGGCGATGACGTCCTGCGTGCACTCCAGGACCAGCGTCGGCACCGTGACCGTCTTCAGCTCCGCGCGGCTGTCGGACAAGAACGTGGTGCGGGCGAAGACCCGCGCCATGTCCGGGTCCGTGGCGCAGAACGAGGCCGTCAGTTCCTGGCCGAGCTCCGGCCGGTCCGCGTTGCCCATGATCACCGGAGCCATCGCCGCCGACCAGCCCAGATAGTTCGAGTCCAGGGACTCCAGCAGCTCCTCGATGTCCTGGGTGCTGAACCCGCCGCGGTATCCCTCGTCGTCGATGTACCGGGGGGAGGGGGCGACCATCACCAGACGGGAGAAGCGCTGCGGCGCCGCGGCCGCCGCGAGGACACCGACCATCGCGCTGACGGAATGCCCCACGAAGGTCACGTCGTGCAGGTCGAGGTCCTCACAGATGTCCAGCACATCGCGGGCGTAGCCCTCAAGGGAGCTGTAGCGGCGCTCGTCCCAGGCCGAGGCGTCCGCACGGCCGGAGCCGACGTAGTCGAAGAGGACCACCCGGTACTCCTCGGCCAGGCCGGGGAGCAGCAGGCGCCACATGTTCTGATCACAGCCGAACCCGTGAGCCAGCAGGAGCACCGGCCCGTCCGCACGGCCGGTGACGGTGATGTTGTTCCTGCGACGGATGTCCATACCCGCCAGTTTCCCATCAGTCCCACCAGCGACAGAAGGCGCCCGATGTTCCGGCCGCCGGGCGTCCCGGCCCCCGGCCGGCCGCAGCGCCCGGAGTGCTGTGCGGCGGGGGAGGCGCACCGCTCACAGGGCGGGCCGGGGCGTCATCCGCGGCGTGCGTTCGGCCGTACGCAGCCTACGCAGCCACCGGCGCGGTGCTGCCGAAGCGGGGACGTGCGGCCCGCTCTTCGCGTGCGGGCGAGGGGTCCCGTACGGGCCATGGGGTCAGAAGGGCATGCGGCTGCGTGCGCGGCGGCCGGCGGAGCCGCTGCGGCCAACCGCCTTGGAGCTGCTGCGGAAGGGCTTGCTGAAGATCCGCCCCAGGATGCCGGGGGCCTTGCCGCCGGCGCGTGACCCGGCGCCCAGCGTGCGCTGGGTGCCGCGTTCGGGGTGCCGGGACAGCCGGGGTACGAAGAACGCGAGTATCGCCAGAACGACGCACACGGCGACAATGCCGACAATCACCATGACAGGCTCCTTGCGTTGAGGTGTGCCTGCCGATTGCCCGGTCGGCGCCGGAGCATGCCCCGTCTGCTGTGGTCTCCCGGACCGGCTGCCCGGGGGCGAGGCTCCGCGCGGCCCGGGCCGAGCCCCTCCCTCCCCTTGCGCGATGCGCTGGATGGTCCCCGGGGTCCCGGCTCTAGGGCGGCGTGAGGGCGTCGAGACGCTCGGCCAGGTCGGGATGAGGGGCGGCCAGGTGGGGGCGGGCGGCGGTCAGCGGGGCGAGGAGGCCGGCGGGGTCGTCGTGGGCCAGGGCCTCGTGGAGTTCGCCGACCGGACCGCGGGCCGCGGCGGGGAGGTCGGTGAGGGACGTGATCTGGCCGGCGATGCGGCGCAGGTCAGCCGCATGGCGGCGGGCCCAGATGGCGGTGGTGCGGTCGGCGGCGCGGCGCTGGCGGGTGGCCTGGACGCGCTGCTCGCCGGTGGTCCCGGCCGCGCCGGGGCGCCCGCGCAGGTAGCGGCGCTCGGCGGCCTGGCGGCTCGCCACACCGAGCGGGTGCGCCAGGTCGGCCCAGCTGGCGCCCGCGTCGCGGGCCGTTTCGATCAGGCCGGTCTCCCATCCGGCGAGCTGCTCACGGACCTGCCGCAGCAGCAGCAGGGAGGCCAGGGCCTGGTCCGGGCCGGGTGCGCTGCCGGGCGGGGGATCGGGGTCTTCGTGCCGGGAGCTCCGCAGGGCGTCGTCGATGGCGTGCAGGGCCGCGGCGGCGGCGAGGAGTGAGGCCGGGGCGTGGGCGGCGGCGCTGGACGGGGGCGTCGGGTCGGCCGGTGTCACAGGAACCTTCCTCTCGTCATCCATGCGATGACCATCGTGTTTGTCATCCATTGGATGACATGTTACAACGGTTCCAGCACGGCGCATTGGCAGCAACTGCCCGAACCTCTGGAGGTGTCTTTCCGTGTTGATGCGCACCGATCCCTTCCGTGAGCTCGACCGCCTCGCCCAGCAGCTGATGGGCCCGGGTACCGGATCCCGTCCCTCGGCGATGCCCATGGACGCCTACCGCGAAGGCGACGAGTACGTGGTGGCGTTCGACCTCCCCGGCGTGAGCGCCGAGAGCATCGACATCGATGTCGAGCGGAACATGCTGACCGTCAAGGCCGAGCGCCGCCCGGTCACGAAGGCCGCCGAGGCGCACATCGAGCTGTCCGAGCGGCCGGTGGGCTCCTTCTCCCGCCAGCTCGTGCTCGCCGACACCCTCGACACCGAGCACATCAAGGCCGACTACGAAGCGGGCGTGCTCACCCTTCGCATCCCGATCGCCGAGCGCGCCAAGCCCCGCAAGATCTCTGTCGGCGCCGGCTCCGCCCCCCGGGAGATCTCGGGCTGACACGGCCGGACGGAAGCGGAGGGCAGACGCTCATCCCCCTCGCCGCCCTCCGCTCCCCGCCCTGCGCCTGTCGGCGTCGGCGCCGCCCCGGCGGGACGGCCTGCACCCCGGCACCCCGGCACCCCGCCCCGGGCGGGACCTCCTGCCCGGCCCCTCCCGCCCTCCACCCGGTGCCCTGGCGGCACCTCCACCCCCGACCTCACGAAAGGCATGCACCCCAGTGATCACCGACGCGCGCGCACCGCAGGAGTACCAGCAGCCGTACGGGGCGGCGTATGAGCAGATGCTGGAGAAGGTCCGCTACGAGGGCGCCTACCCCACCCGCGAGCGGGCCGACGAGGCCGTCCGCCTGGTCCTGGCGGGGCTGGGACGCCAGCTGACCGGGGACGAACGCGTCGAGTTGGCCGCCCGGCTGCCCCTGGAAGCCGCCCGCACACTGACCGCGCAGATCCCCGACGCCCAGCCGCTCACCGGATGGGCCTTCGTCAAGAACCTCGCCGCCCGCACCGGCGCCTCCCTGGCCACCACCCGCTGGGACACCGGATCGGTCTTCTCCGCGGTCGCCGCCCATGCCGGCCCCGACCTGGTCACCCGCATCCTGCGCCACCTGCCCTCCGGCTACGCCTTGCTGTTCGGCAGGGCGGAGCTCACCCCCGCCGCATAGACGAGGGGTCCAAGAAGACACAAGTTTCTGGTCGTCACTCCACGGGCAACCGGGAGGGACCAGCTTGTGCAGGAGTTCGCAGCTCGTGATGCAAGAAAGCAAGAACGTACCTGGAGGTCCCGACATGCTGAAGGCCATCGCAGATGTCCTGCGCGCCATCGGTGGAGCCATCGCCACCGTCGTCACGCTCCCCTTCCGCGCCCTCGCGCGGCTCTTCGGAGGCGCTTCCGCCAGCGCCCACGGACACCACTGACACCCGCGCGGGCCCAGGACGAGGGCGGTGCCGGCCACTGGCCGGCGCCGCCCTCGCGTATGCGCCCCCGGTGAGAGCCCGGGCGCCGGACAGCTCCCCACCGCGGGAAGGAAGGCACGGCCATGCGCGTGTTCGTGACACACATATGGAAGATCTATAGATAGATCTACATATTTGGCATATTTGCCTGATCCCGGGCTATTCCGTGGGTGACGGTGCGGAACGGAGAAGGGCAGCACAGAAGTGATCGGGCATCTGCAGAACGGCTGGGCCTGGCTGACACGGGCGTACGGCGCACCCGGCCACGAACGCCACCAGGCCTTGCTGGTGGGCAAGAGCGCGCTGGCGGCGACGCTGGCCTGGTGGGTCTCCCACGACCTGCTGAACGCCACATCCCCGGCGTTCGCACCGTTCTCCGCCGTCCTGATCATGAACGTCACGATCTACAAATCCGTGTGGCAGGCCCTTCGCTACGCGGCCGCGGTCTCCGTCGGCGTGGCGCTCCAGGCGGCGATCGGTTTCCTCGCGGGACCCGACCTCTTCGCCTTCGTCCTGGTCGCGGTGATCGCCCTGTGGATCGGGCAGTGGCCGGCACTGGGGGAGCAGCGCTCCCAGGTCGCCACCGCCGCCTTCTTCGCGTTCTCCACCTACGCCACGGCCGCCACGACCGGTGACAAGGTCACCCAGCTCGGCCAGATCGTCCTGCTCGTCCTCATCGGGTGCGGCATCGGCCTGAGCGTGAACCTGTGCATCGCGCCCCCGCTGCGCTACCGAAGCGCCGAGCAGGGGCTGCACTCCCTGGCGAGCGCGCTCGAATCCCTGCTGGACGACATGGCCGACGGCCTGTGCACCGGCGACGTGGATGCTCAGCGCGCCGAACAGTGGCGGGTCTCCGCGGAGAGCGCACAGCGTGCCGTCGGACAGGCCCGGGCCGGCCTGAGCACGGCGGAGAACAGCCTGCCCTTCAACCCCCGGCGCCTGCTGCCGTCCCACCGCAGCTATCTCACGTTCGGGCGCTACCGCCAGACCGCCGACGCCCTGGAACGCGCGGTGTACCAGCTGGGCTCGCTCACCCGGAGCCTGGGCCGGTGGCGCGAGACGGAGGACACCTATACCTACAGGCCCGCCCTGACGGCGTACGCCGAATTCGCCGCCAGCCTGCGCGACATCGCCCATGTCATCGCCGAACTCGACAGCGACACCCTGAGCGAACAAGCACGTCAGATGTGCCAGCTGGCCGACACGTCGCAGAAAGCGCTGCAAAAGGTCCTGGACGCGGCCCAGGACAACGAACTGCCGCTGCCGGACGCCTCACGGCCCTACGGAGTCCTGGTGGTGGAGGCCGTGCGGTTGATGGAGGAGTTCCAGAACACCTGCGACGTCCTCCAGGACACCGCCGACTCCGAAGAACAGTCACAAGCGTGAGCGGCCGGGCCTCGGGCCAACCTCCACCGCCTGCGATTACCTCACCAAGGAACACGCGGAAATCTATGCTGGCGCGAGTAGACATTGAGTGTCGGACTGGTTATGGTTTCTCTCGTAGCCCAAAGAGACCGCAAGGCCGGGCAGAGACGAACTGCCTGGCAGTACCCAGCAGAGTCAGTGAGCAGTACCTCGGTGAAGGCGTCGGCTGCGGGCGCGCGCACCGGGAAGTCCGGCAGTGGGGTTCCAAGCCAGAGCAGACGCAGGACGGGCGACGGGGCTGGCTGCCGGAGAGTGGCGCTGCCACAGGCCACCGAGCAGTACGCAACACAGCAGTACGCAGAAAAGCAGTACCAGCAATGAGCAGTTGATCGCCGAGGGAAAGAACGGAGGAGCCAGGCGCCATCAGGATCGCCCGGGTGGAGTGCTGAGCCCGGGTACCGCAGGACATCGACAGTGAGGTGGTCTCCGGTCAAGCAACCGCGATCCCCGCACCCCCGACAGCGTTCCGGTCGGGGCGGCGGACACAGAAGGCCGGCGCAGGAACAGGGCCGGCAGATGGTGTAGAAGTTCCTTCGGGGCCTTGGTGCCAGTACGGCACCAAGGCCCCTCCACGTATTTCCCACGCTCCACAGAGAGGTGCAAATGACAGCGGATGATTCGCTCGACCGTCTCGATGACGACGACTACCCCGCCTACACCATGGGCCGGGCCGCCGAGATACTCGGCACCACCCAGGGCTTCCTCCGGGCCATCGGCGAAGCCCGCCTCATCACCCCGCTGCGCTCCGCGGGCGGCCACCGCCGCTACTCCCGCTACCAGCTGCGCATCGCCGCCCGGGCGCGGGAGATCGTCGACCAGGGCACCCCGATCGAGGCCGCCTGCCGCATCGTCATCCTCGAAGACCAACTCGAGGAAGCCCAGCGCCTCAACGCCGAATACCGCCGCGCCGCCGAACCGGCGACCCAGGACACCGCGACCTGAGACGGCGCGGAACGCCGGGGCTGACACCCGCGGGTTCCACGCCCGCTGCCGGCGCCCCGGCCAAGCTCCGCAGGTACCTCAGGCACCTCAGGCACCTCAGGCACCCCGGTCCCTCGACACCGCCACCGGTGAGACAACGCTTGACCTTGCCGCGTATTGCCGCGTATTGCCGGGTGTCCGCGTGGGGCGGAGCGGAGCACCTCCACATGGACTGCCTGTTCCTGCGCGCTCGGGCCTGGGCGGGCCCAGTGGCGGACACCGCCGTGGAACACGGACACGATCAGTTTCTCCGACCGGCTCTTTGTCCCAGCCGGTTGGGGCAGGTGCTCCTGCCGCGCTGCGCGTCCGCGCTCAGCGGTCGACGCGGACGACGGCCGGAGGTGCGTAGCGACCGGTGAGGATGTCGGGGGTGGGCAGGTACTGGCGCAGGATGAGGCGGAACAGGACACCGGGTTCGGTGGTGGGGAGCCAGTTGGACTCCTTGTCCGGGCCGGGGTTCTCGCGCTGGAGGTAGAGGGTGGGGGAGCCGAGCAAGCGCGAGAACACTGATCCTCTGGTGCTCCTCTGGTGCGTCTCCCGAATAGTCTCGGCCCTGACATCAGTGCACGCCGCGCCCTAAGGACGGGGATCTCATGCCCGCTTACGTCATTGTCAACGTCGATGTGCTCGACGAGGAGGCCGGCCTGGCCTACGCACCTGTGGCTCAGGAGTCCATCCTCAGCCACGGCGGCCGTTACCTGGCCGCGGGCCCGACCCCCGAGCCCGTCGAAGGCACCTGGGATTCCTCCCGGTTCGTGGTCATCGAGTTTCCCGACATGGACCGGATCCGGGAGTGGTACGACTCCCCGGAGTACCGGCGCGCCCGGGGGATACGTGAGGGCAAGATTCGTGTGGGGATGCTGTTCGTTGAGGGCACGCTGCCCGAGGGCTTCTCGCTCCCGGCCCAGACCGTTTGAGGTGGCTCTCGGGCGGTGTCGCGGAGCCGCCGCCGCACGCTTTCCTCCTCGACGGCCCTTGGCCGGCGCCCCGTCGGGGTCGGCGACGTCAGGCGCGGCTGCCCGGCCGGAGCACTGATCCACCCACCCCGGCGAGAGCCATCAGGGACGACCTAGGGCCCGAGCCGGACCCCGCGCGCTTCGGCGATGACGTCCAGGGCGTGGACGTGCCAGTCGTAGAAGTGGGTCGTCCTGCGGCAGAACGCCAGCACGTGCTCGTACGCCTCGTCGGTGCCGATCTTCAGGAGAGCGGCAGCGGCGGGCTCGTGCGCGCCGAACCAGGAGCCGGGGGCGAGGAGCGCCGTCAGCGGTGTGAGGCACTCGGCCGTGCCCCGCTCGACGAGCGCGAGGGACGCGGCCTCCTGCGCGGGGCGGCCGGTGGCCAGTGGCCCTCCGAGGGGCGCGGCATACCGGACCCGATGCGGCGGGGGCGGTGCCGCGGCGAGTCGGCTCAGGGCGGCGGTCGCCTCGGCCTCGGGGCGCGCGGCGAGTGCCCCGACGAGCTGGGCACCCAGATCGTCGCCCAAGTCGTCCACGGGGCCCTCGGCGAGCGCGACGAGGACCGCCAGCGCCGGGGCGCCGATCCGGGACAGGGCCCGCACGGCGGCACGCGCGAGGAAGGGATCGGCCCGGGGAATGACGAACTCCCCGAGTGCCCGGGCCGCCTCCGTTGCCGGGAACTCGCCCAGGGCCACGACCGCCCGTGCCCGCACCGCCTCGTGAGACGAACGGGCGCAGCCCAGCACCACCACGAGACTGTCAGGGGCACCGATCGCGCCGAGGGCCCGCACCGCATGCGCGCGCAGGGTGCCGGGCTGCTCCTCGTCGGATGCCAGGGCTGCGAGCACTGCGGTGGCCTCCGCGTGCCGCAGGGTGCCGAGCGCGTCGGCGGCGGCCGCGCGCACGGCGACCGGTGCCGCGTCCTGCGTCAGGACGGACAGGAGGGCCGGGGCGGCCTCCGGGCGCCCCATGAGCCCCAATGCGCGTGCGGCGCCGCCGCGTTGGGCCGCGGAACCGTCCGGCCGCGTCAACAGCCCCACCATCTCGGGCAGCGCGACGGGCACAGCGGCGACGAGGCCCGCGACCGCGTCGCTGATGTGCGCGTCGCCCAGTGCCGCAAGGAGTGACCCGGCCGCCTCGGCGCCCGCGTAAGCGGCGAGGGCGCCGGCCGCCGCCCGGCGCACCGGCGGTGCCGCCGACTCGCGCAGATGGTGCCGGAGCGCGGCGATGTGCCCGTCCCGGTCTGCTCCCGCGAAGAGTTCGGGTTCCGCCGCGAGGTGGGCGCAGACGGCGGCCACGGCGTGCGGCGGGCACTCGGGGCCGGCGGACCGCACCGCTTGGTGGAGCACGGACCACAGGAGGTCCCGGCCTTCCCCGGTCCTGGCGAGCAGGGCGGTCGCGAGGCGTGCCGTCTCGGGGTCCGGGTCGCGCTGCGGTGCCTGCAGGAGCTGTTCGGCGGACGGCCACACATGCGTGGGCGGCCATGCGGCGGCGGGCAACGCGTGCAGCGCCGTGAGCGCCGCCCGGCGCAGGTGCGTGTGCGAGGCGGACGAGTGCGCCAGAACCAGGAGCGCGGAGGCCGCCCGTGGGTCACCGATCGCGCCGAGCGTGCGCACCACGCGTTCCGCACGGTCGGGCAGGTACTCCCACAGCGCGGCAAGGAGCGGCGTCACGGCCTGTGGCGCCCGCAGGTCAGCCAGCGCGTCCAGCACCCGCACCGTCCAGTGCCCGCGGCTGGTCGCCAACTGCCCGCACAGAGCGACCAGTCCACGCACGACGTCCGGTCCGCCGATGGCGACCAGGACCTCCACCGCGGACTCTTCCAACTGCTCGCGAGGGTCGTTCGGCTCGGTGAGAAGACGCAGTAGGAGGGGGACGGCGTGGGGGACGTGCAGCCTTGCCAGGGACCTGACGGCAAGCCAACGCACTCCGGTGTACGGCTGATCCCGTCTGTTAACGCACAAGTCGAGCGCCGCCACGACGTCCGGGGTGGGCGTGCCGCTCCCCAGCATCGCGGCGGCGTACACGGCGACGTCCTGGTTCGGGGACCGGATGGTCGCACACAGTCCCGCCACGTCGCCGGCCATCCGCATGTCCATCAGCTCCGCGATCGACGAGGCCCTTTCCACTCAGGCCCCCTCGCCCTCGGCCATCCGGTCCGACATCGCCACGAACAGCGGAGTCCCGACGACGATCGTCATCTCCCGCCCGTCCGCACGCGTCACGGTGTCCCGCAGCAACTCCCGTGCCAGGAACTCGCAGTACATGGGCGGTACGGTCAACGACTCGGCGCAGCGCAGCACGTTCTCGGTGATGCTTCCACGGCTCGGCATGCTGTTCCGGAACCTCACTTCGAATTGTCTTTCCCACTCGGGAGGGGCCTCCTGAAGCAGCCGGAAGAGCCCCGGCAGACCCGAGAAGCCGAGCTGCTTCATCTCGGGGGACGCCTGATGGCCGATCAGATGACGCGCTGACCCGATGAGGGCGACGACCGTGTCGCCGTCGAACCCCGTCATCAGCGTGGGGCCATCCGCGTCCCCGTACCCCGCGACCCGCAGAGCCGCTTCCCCCCGGAACCAGGCCGACGGCTCCGTCATCCAGCTGATGTCGTATTCCCGGTCGAGATACGCCTCCACGAGGTCGAGCTGGTCGTAGGCGGTCGTCTCGGAGCGCGGAGACTGGAGGGCCAGGCTGACGACCTTCAGGTCGAGCTTGGCCTCCACGGCGAGCCGCCGCAGGAGCTTCTGGGGGATCTGCCCGTACAGCATGTCCACCTTGGCGGTGGAGACGTAGAGGTAGTAGCGCATGGGCGTGGTCAGGCGCCGGGCCGGTGGGGGAGAGCGGCAAGGCGGATACCCCGAGCGGCGCGGGCGAGGCGCGCTCCCCAGGCGGTGCCCGCACTGCCGCCGCAGCTCGACTTGAACCACACAAGCGCGGTGCCGCCGCTCATCGCTCTCCCCGTGAATCGTCCAACAGGTCCTGGTGCAGGTGGTGTTGAGGAACTCCGAGCGGCAGCATCCCATACTCGTGTGCCGGGAGTGACGCATCATCCGGCCCGGGCGAGGCCAGGTCCCTGTACCGCTGTGACAGCTCCTGCCACTGTCAACACGCCGAATGCGACCCGCCCGCCCGGCGCGACGCGCCGGAGAACACGCCTTGCGACGCGGCGGCGGCAGCGCTCCCAGCGGCGAGCGCCGCCCCCGGCACCCTGTCGGCGCACCTGCGCCTCACATCACCAGTCGTCCCTCAATGTCTTTGCCGAGCAGGGGAGTGGACCGCCTTCCGGCCCCTGCAGCCTGCTCGGGGCTCGGTGGAGAAGGGAGACGATGTCCGCGATACGAGGCACAGCCACCCGTCCCCGAGAACTTCATGGTGAACACAATGACCGTAAGGCCCGGGGCGTAGCCATCCGTTCACCTCCTCCTTAGCGTCCTGTGCGCAACGCGATAAGCGTCGTGCACGGACTAGGAGCCGTATTTTGAACAGCCTGAGATCCTTTGCTTCCTTTCCCCGGCGGCCGCAATTCCGGGTGAAGCGCCGCATCGTATGGGCGGCCTTCCTCACCGGCGCAGTGGCCGGTGGCCTGACGAGCGCGCCGGCCGCCCACGCCGGTCCGGAGCGTCCCGCCTCCACCGCCTGCCCGGCGGACCTGACGGGTACCGCCACCTGCTACAGGGGGCAGGACGCCCATGGCGCGTACTACACCGTCGCTGTTCCCAAGAGGTGGAACGGTTCGCTCGTCGTGCACGCCCACGGCGGCCCCGACCTCGGCGGCAGTTCGGACCCCGAGCGCAGCGCCGGTGACCTGGAGCGCTGGTCGGTGATGGTGAAGGAGGGCTATGCCTGGGCCGGCTCGTCGTATCGTCGCGGCGGCTTCGGGACCCGGATGGCAGCCGAGGACACCGAGAACGTGCGCCGCCTGTTCGTGAAGAAGTTCGGCACGCCGAGGCGGACCTACGTGCACGGTCAGTCCTGGGGCGGGAACGTCGCCGCAAAGGTGGTCGAGACATACGCGTCCAAGCACGGCCCGTACGACGGTGCTCTTCTGACCAACGGCGTCCTGGCCGGCGCATCACGC
This sequence comes from Streptomyces sp. NPDC040622, assembly GCF_055593965.1. Classification (NCBI taxonomy): domain Bacteria; kingdom Bacillati; phylum Actinomycetota; class Actinomycetes; order Kitasatosporales; family Streptomycetaceae; genus Streptomyces; species Streptomyces sp. NPDC040622. The sequence goes on from NZ_JBVIXD010000023.1 coordinate 12,963, forward strand.
GGCTACGACTACCGCGTCGACCTGCGTGCGGTGTACCAGTACTACTGCCGCAACCACCCCCGCCCGAGCGAGCCTCAGTACCCTTTGTGGGAAGGCCTGCGCGCCGACTCGGCCATGACCGCCACCGGCCTGCGTGCCCGGCTCCAGGAATGCACCGGCTACGCGTCGCCGTCGCGGGACCGGACGGCGCTGCAGCAGCGCAACCTCGACGACATCCTGGCCGTCACCAAGGTCCCCGAGCGGACCTTGGAATCGCACCTGAGCTTCGCGACCTTCACATTCCGCGACATCGTCCACAAGCGTCTGGGCGGCCGTAACCCCTTCAGCAACAAGGGTGTGACGTACGCCGGTTCGCACGACGACAAGGCCCTCAACGCCGGCGTCCAGCGCTTCGGGGCGGACCCGACCGCCGCGCGCGATCTGTCTTACGACAGTGACCTGACCGGCAAGGTCTCGATCCCCGTCCTGACGATGCATGCGACCGACGACCCGACCGCGTTCGTGCAACACGAGGCGGCCTACCGCGCCACCCTCGAGGGCGCGCACCGAAGCCGGTACCTCGTGCAGACGTTCACCAGGGAAAGCGAGCACAGTGAACTGAGCAACGCCGAATACGCCAACTCGATAACGGCGCTCGACACGTGGACACGTACCGGCAAGAAGCCGACCGCCCTGACCGTTGCCAACTCGTGCCCCGCATTTGACCGCGTCTACAGGACCGGCTGCTTCTACGATCCCGGCTACCGCCCGAGCGCCTACGCGTCCCGGGTCAACCCCCGGCCCGGCGGCTTGAGGTGGCCTGCCATGACTGCCGCCCAGGAGAAGTCCTGGAGCCGCATCGACGGCGTCGGAATCGCTTACTGACCGGGCCAGGCCTGGGGACTGGTGGCCGGGAGGCGACGCAGGTGGGGCGAGCGGCCGACCGGTTCACCGCGGTCCTCGGCGCCTCCCGCCGGACGTCGGCCGGGCGGAGGGCCCCGTTGCGCTCGGCGGGTCCCCCCGCTGTTTGTCAGGCGGAAGTCTCGGCGGTGGCGGTCAGGACCGCACGGCCCAGGATGTGGCCGGCCATGGTGAAGCCGAGGGCGGCCGGGGTGGCGTCGGCGGGGACGCCGATGGTCTCGACGTCGAGGGCGTGCACCACCGTGAAGTAGCGGTGCGGGCCGTGTCCGGCCGGCGGGGCGGCGCCGATGAAGCGGGCCGCGCGGGCGTCGTTGGGCAGCTGGAAGGCGGTCTCGGGCAGACCCGAGCCGGTGTCGTCGCCGGCGCCTTCGGGCAGTTCGGTGACGGTGGCGGGGATGTCGGCGACCGCCCAGTGCCAGAACCCGGAGCCGGTGGGGGCGTCGGGGTCGTAGACCGTGACGGCATAGCTCCTGGTGCCTTCCGGGGCGCCGCTCCAGGACAGCTGCGGGGAGGCGTCCTTCCCGCCGGGAACACCGGAGAGGCCGGAGTACTGCTCGATCGGCCAGGCGGCGCCGTCGCTGACGGTGGTGCTGGCGACGGTGAAGGAGGCCGCCTCGGGGAGGCGGGCGAAGGGGTCGTTGGCGTTCATGGCGTCGTTCCTTTCATGCCGTGCTGCGGGGTGGCGGTGATGCGGCCGAGGAGGCTCCGTCCGGGCGGACCCCGCCGGTGCGGCTCACTCGCCGAGATCGACGATAACACTAGTAATCGATTATCTATCTGATCGTCTACTATGCAGGTATGCCCCAGACGACCCACACCTCGCCCTCGGCGGGGAAGCAGATGCTCTCCGAGCAGATCCACACACACCTGCGGGACGCGATCATGCGCGGGGACCACGCCCCTGGTGACGCCCTCAAACCCCAGGACCTCGCCAAGGAACAGGGAGTGAGCCTGGCCGTCGTGCGCGAGGCACTCGTGCGGCTGGTCGGCGAGGGCCTCGCCGACCGGCTGCCCAACCGAGGCTTCGCCGTCCCGGCCTTCTCCGACCGCCGCTGGCAGGAGATCGCGGAGGCTCGCCGGACCATCGAACCGGCCATGCTGCGCATGGCCGTCGAACGCGGCGACGTCGACTGGGAAGCCCGCGTACGAGCCGCCCACCACCGTCTGACGCGCACCCCCGCGTACACACCCCAGGAGGGCGAGCACTACAGCAACGCATGGGCCGAAGCCCACCGCCTCTTCCACCGCACCCTGCTGGAGGGCTGCGGCAACCCCGTCCTGCTGGAGACCTTCGACCGGCTGTGGACCGCGAGCGAGTTGGCCCGCCGCTGGTCGGCGCACCGCCACCCCGACCGGGACGGTGCCGCCGAGCACCGCCGGCTGGAAGAGGCCGCACTCGCCCGTGACGCCGGCACCGCAGCCGAGGTCCTGACCCAGCACCTCACCCAGACCGCGGCCGGACTGACCCCCTGCACCCACCACGAACCCACGGACGACGCCTGATGCGCCTCGCCCACCCGGCACGACCCCACCCGGCACGACCCCACCCGATCACCGACACCGGAGCCACCGCATGACGTCCTTCCAGGCGAGCACGGGCCGCCACTGCCACAACGCCGTCAGCCCTCTGCACTCAGCCGTGTACTTCACGCCGGAACGGCAGGACGAACTCGCGGCACTCGGACTGGAGCGAGGCGCCATGTCCTACTACGCGGGCCGCGCTGCCCCGCTCGGCGCGGTCGGCGCGGGCACCGTCACGGCGACGTTCTACAACTTCAACCACGAGCATGTGAAGCGCTACATCCCCGCCGCGTGGACGGTCACCACACCGGAGGCGGTGCTCGCGGCGCTACTGCGCGGCGCGGACAGGATGCTGCGGCGACAACTCGGACAGGACGCCCTCGCGTCCAAGGAGATGGCCGAGGCGGCCTCGCTGGCGCTGCACGCCACCGAGGCGTGCCACCGCGAGGCGCGCCCGCTGTACGCCGCGCACGCCGGCCTCCCGGTGCCCGAGGAACCGCACCTGGCCCTGTGGCATGCCGCGACACTGCTGCGCGAGCACCGGGGCGACGGTCACCTCGCCGCCCTGGCGATGGCCGGCCTGTCCGGCATCGAGGCACTGGTCCTGCACAACGCCACCGGCACAGCACCGACATCGGCACTGTTCATGCGCACCCGCGGATGGTCCGCGCAGCAGTGGGCCGCCGCCCGGGAGCGGTTGCGCGAGCGCGGCCTGCTGGACGAGGCAGGGGACCTCACGGAGTCGGGTACGGCCCTGCGCGGTGAGGCCGAGGTGCTCACCGACCGCCTCGACGCCGCCCCGTACGACCACCTCGGCCCGGCCAACACCGCACGCCTCACCGAACTGGCCGGCGCCTTCTCCGGAACCCTCAGAGCGGCGGGCGCCTTCCCCGCGGTGTACTTCGGCAAGGGCTGAGCGCCCGGTTCGGAAGGCATGCACACGTAAGCGCCGGCCAGCCGATGTCGTCCACGACCGGGCCACCGCCGACCCGCGCGCCGCCGTGCTCCTGCGGGATCGCCCGCGAGGAGGCCCAGCGCTGCCTCCCGGGACGCGCCTGGCTGACCCGCCACCCGCAGGAACGGTCCGGCTCATGGCTGGGAGCGATGCGTGACATTGGCTGCTGCCGGTCCGGCGGCGGTGTGGTGCTTGTGGAACGGTGTCGGGCCCTGCCGTCGGCCGGAGGGAGCCGGCGCCTTCGCTCCCGCGGGTATTCCGGTCCCGGTGGTCCGGGGCTCCGGCTCCCAGCCGTACGTACGTGACGCAGTGGCGCATCGACCTGGCGTCCGTCCGGCTCCGCGATACCGATGAAGCGGTCGAGTCGCTCTCCGGCGCGGTCGGATACGGCTCACCGCACGCTTTCAGCCGCGCCTTCAGACGTGCCCGGGGCGCGGCACCCGGCCAGTACCGGTCCCGACTTCGCAAGTGATCCGGCCCCGGGACCGGTGTGCTCGCATGGTGCGCGCACCGCGCAGGCCCTGGCCGCCCAGCCGCCCCCCCCCGCATCCGGGCCGCGCCCCTGGTCTGGGCGGTCTGGGCGGTCTGGGCGGTCCGCGCGGGAGTTCGGCGCGGGGCGGGGAACCCCTCGAAAAGCTGACCGCGCACCTGCTTGCCGTACGGGGCGCCGGGCTGTCACAGCGGGATCTGGTAGCGGTTGAGCAGACAGCGGCAGGTGTCGGCGATCTGCTGGTCGGTCAGTGCCGCGTCGCAGAGGACCGCCGCGGCCACCAGGCCCTGCAGCCCATGGCCGTGGTCCGGGCGGTAGCCGAAGACCGGCCCGGACCAGCCCACCGTGCGGACCCGGTCGTCCCTGCGCAGCTCGTAGGGGTACCCGTTGGTGTACGTCTGGAGCCTGCGGGCCGCGCCCGCCGTGCAGCGCACGGCGTACACCGCCCACTGGTTGTCCGACTCGGCGCTGCGGGACATCAGCAGGTGGTCCAGCTGCCACCCCTGCCCGTTGCTGCGCAGCGAGCCCGGGCGTCCGGGGGCGGAGTCGAAGGTGGGCAGGCGCTTGGCCACGAAGAACCAGGTCGCGGCGCCACTGGAACCCTGGAGGGCCGGGAAGGCGTAGTGGCCGCCGGTGAAGCGCAGGGCCGCCAGGCCGTTCACGGCGTCGGTCTGGAGCACGGCGGGACTGCCCACCGGCACGCCGTGGCGGTGGGCGGGGCTCAGGTCGGTGAGCTCGGTGACGGCGCTCCCGTCGCGCAGCGGGATGCCGTCGCTGTCGCGCAGGGCGTCGGCGCGGTAGTAGCCGATCAGACCGGGCAGGCTCGGCAGCGGATCGTGGGGCGGGGGAGCGAGCGGCGGCACCGACACCGGGGGCGGCACCGCACCGATGCCGATCCTGGCGGAGGCACCGGGGGTGGCCGTGTTGACGGCCAGGGCCATGCCCGCAGGCGGGAGGCCTTCGTACAGGCCCTGCCAGAGCGGGCCGTCCACCGCGATCAGGGCCGGCATCCGCGGATCGGCGTGGTGGTTGAACGACCGCTCGACCTTGCACCAGCCGACGCCTTTGTGCGTGTCCGCGAGCGCTCCGCGCTCGCTGCCGACGAGCCGGATCGCGACCGTGTGTTCACCTCCGGCGCTTCCGACGCAGTCGCGCACGACCAGCTGGGTCGGGCCTCCGACGTCGTCCGCGAGGCTCGCCCAGATGTAGCTGTCGCGCGGCAGGTCCGCGTGGAAGCCCTCGAAGTCGATCATCCAGTTGTCGAGCACCGCCTCGGTCTGGAACAGCTTCACCACCGATTCGCACACGTTGGAGTCGGTGCAGGGGACATCGCGGTAGGCCACCCGGGACCTCAGCGCCTTGAACGCGGAGCGGCCGTAGTGGGCGAGGGCCAGATCGGTGGCCGTGGTGTACTGCCCGAAGCTGTAGATCGCGCAGTCGGTCTGGTGCTCGAAGCTGCAGGAACGCAGCGACACCGGGTAGTTCACTCCGAAGTGGTGCGAGCTCAGGCCCTGGGCCCCGAACTCCACGACCACGTCGTCCATCGAGAAGTTGTAGACGAGCCCGAGGCCGATGGCCTGCCCGTAGTGGGTCGCCTTGGGCGCGAAGGAGAAGCCCCTGACGTTGAGCTTCTCGCAGCCGTTGCCCTCGACGTACTCGCGCAGGTCGTCCGGTACGAAGAAGCCGCGTCCGAACACCCCCACGTCGCCCTCCCACAGCATCTGCAGATCGGGCACGCCCGAGGCGCTCTTGTGCACCGGATCCCTCATCGTCAGGGCACCGAAGACCCGGCTCTCGACGGTGAGGCAGCGCAGGTCGTCGACCTTGCCGCGCGCGTCCTGCTGCTCCTGGCCCTCTTCCAGGACCTTGTAGCGCAGGACGTCGGAGAAGCGCAGCGCGCCGAAGGTGAGGTCGACGGGACTGTTCTCGCTGCCGGGCAGGCCCGCCCGGCCCGACGAGTTCTGCCCGATCGCGGCCAGCCGGAACGGGGCGTACCAGTTGGGGGTGAAGGCCAGATCCCGGCCGGGCTCCCGCGGGTCCCAGCCGTCGTTGACCAACGAGAGGTCGGGCTGGACCTGGACGCGCTGGGTCGCCTGCCGCCTGTTCGTCCACGCGGTCACGGTGCGGGCGTCCAGGTCGAGTTGGAAGGAGCAGCGCAGCACGGGCTGCGCCGGATCGAAGGGGATGCGGATCTCGCGGTGCAGGCCGTCGCCCGTGCGGAAGACGAAGACGACCGCCGGCGGGTTCTCGTGCGCGTTGACGTACGCGTAGAACGGGGACGGCCGGTTGAAGGCGTCCTTCATGCCGAACAGCGGCTGCACCGACCAGGGCATGACGTCGTTGCGGACCACGAAGTCGACGGTGAACTGGCGCACCGCCGACCAGTAGGCGCCGTCCGTCGGGCCGAACTGGAAGGGCGAGCAGGGCAGGGTCACCGTGGCCTCGCTCGTCGGCCCGCCGGCGACCGGGGAGGGCACGCGGGTGCGGCAGCCCCAGCGCTGGTCGGTCACCGAGGCGTCGAGCATGCCGCGCAGATCGGCCCAGTGGCCGTCGCTGAGCGGCTGCCCATGAGTGACGCGGCGCAGCCCGAAGGTCAGCGGGGGCGTGGCCCCGATGGCCCGCAGCGCGCTGGTGCGCCTGCCCTCGCCGACGATGCGGACCCGGTTGCGGTCCACCAGCACCGAGCGCAGGAACTCATAGGGCTGGGGGCCGGCGGGGACGAACACGACTCCGCCGGTGTCCTTGTCCAGGGCGTCCACGGCGTTTTGGAACGCGTCCGAACAGGTCGAGCGGCCCTCGGGGCCGGGGATGGCGTGGAAGTCACGGACATTGACGAATACGGGGGCCGAAGGCGCCATGACCCGAGCATATGCACGCCCGGTGCGAGGGCAGAAGGCGTCAACTCCTCTTCATATAAGGCGACTTACTCGCTCGTCGTCCCTTACTCCTGCGCGGCGCGGGGGCCCGTCGCAGGTCGCGACAGCTTCGCGGGGCTGCGTACGAAGCGCAGCCCCGCTGACGCGTCCAGCGCTCCTCGCCGTGCGCCCGCGCGGCCCCCAGGGCCACAAGGCCTGCGCACGACCCGCCAGGACCGGCAGCCCGGCCGGCCCCGTGCTGCCCATGTACGAAGTGCGCTCGTAACCGAAAGACGCGCCCCCGGGCGGGGTGTACCACTGCTGGGCCTGAATCCTCTCCACCAGGAGTGTGGGCTTCCGTGTCCATCCGGTCCGGGACCTTTGGGCAGGGGCCTGACCGGGCCACAGGCCCGTATCGCGCGGGAGATCTGGCAGGTTCACACGTACACGCCGCTCGCTGGTCACCTTGCGTGTTCGCATTGCCGATCATGGAAATTCTGTTCCTGATATCGCCGCGCTGCCGCCAACGCGCAGTTCAGGGCACACATGTGAACCGCCGTCGGCAAAGCTGGGTGCATCAGCGCGTCCGGCAGTGGCTTTGCGGGCGGTGGTTGTGCCGTTTCTGAAATGTGCCAGGCTCGAAAGCCGAACGACTTCCCTGGCCAGGCGAGAGCCGCCCCCCCCGTACGCGGTTTCCGCACGGACCGGCCGGGAGGCCCGCTCCGGGGGCGAAAGGGGTTCTTCCCCGTGCACCATTCTGTGAGCCATCCCAACGATCCGCCGGAAACGGACTCCGGGCCGGCGCCGGAAGAAGCATCGCGCGCCGATCCGACACGCCGCGTGTCCGAGTTCGCCTCACCCGCAACACGCTTCCTCTCGCCTCAGCCGCTGCCCGATACCACCGGCCACCCGGCGGCCGGCCGTACGGCTGCCGGGCACGACGAGCCGCTGTCCCTGCCGACTGGAGATGATTACTGATGTTCCGTCTGGGCCTGCTCAACGCCATCACTGCCGGCACACAGCAGTATGCGGTCGTCGACGACTGGGGACGCTGCTCGTACCAGGACCTGGACCGGTGGTCCGCCCACCTGGCCGCGGACATCGGCGCTCAGGGCGCCGGCGACGAGCCGGACTGCGTCGCCGTGCTCGCGCCCAACGGCGCGAGCTGGATCGCCGCGTACCTGGCAGCGTTCAAGGCCGGGGCCACGGTATCCCCGCTGAACATGCTGCTCACCCCCGACGAGATCTCCCGCGCCCTGCGCCTCACCCGCCCGCGCCACCTGTTCGCCGTCGCCGAACGGGCCGAGGAGATGCGGGAGTTGTGTGCCGCGCAGGGGCTGTGCACCGAGGTCCACGTCATGGAACTCGCGCTTCCCCCGAAGTACGCACTGTTGCCGGAAGCCGATTCCGGCGGGGCCGAACCGACGCCGACCGGGGCCGAATCGACGCCGACCGGGGCGGGACCGGAGCAGCCGTGCCTGGTCATGCTGACCTCCGGCAGCACCGGCACCGCCAAAGGCGTCGTCCAGACCGAGGAGTCCCTGCACCTGGCGACGGAACTCTGGCGCGGCCTGCACCGGGAAGCGGACGACAGGGTCGCGGTGACCTCCCCGCTGGCCCACACCTACGGGCATCTCGCCGCCATGAGCACCCTGCTGTCCGGTGGGTGCCTGGTGCTGACCGGATCCAACGATCCGGTCCGCTGGACGCAGTTGATGCAGGAGTACCGGGTCACGGTCATCGAGGGGGTGCCCGCGCTGTACGACTCCCTGTTGCGCGTCCTGGAGGCGGGCCCCGTCGAACTTCCCCACGTGCGACGCTGCCTGACGGCAGGTCGGGCGGCCAGTGAGGCGGGCAGGGAGGACTGGAGCCGCCACACGGGTCTGGACCTGATCCAGAGCTGGGGCATGACCGAGCTCTCCGGACCCGGCCTCTGCGCTCCCGCCGACGGATCCATGCCCGGCTCGGCCGGCACGCCCGTGCCCGGCATCGAGCTCCGCCTCACCGACCCCGCCGCCGAAGGCGAGGAAGCGGCGGCGGGCACTCCGGGAGAGATCTGGGTACGCGGCCCGCAGGTCACCGCCGGATACCGGGTCAGCGCCTGGGACACCCAGCGGGCCACCGACTCCGACGGGTGGCTGCACACCGGCGACCTGGCACTGCGCGACGAGCGGGGCGCCGTCCGGATCGTCGGACGCAGCAAGGACACCATCGTCAGCGCCGGTTGCCACATCAATCCGACCGAGGTGGAGAACGCCCTGCGCTGTCACGCCTCGGTCCAGGACGCCGCCGTGCTCGGCCGCGCCGATCCGCACCGGGGCGAGATCCCGCACGCCCTCGTCGTCCCGGCCGACGGCGAACAGCCCGAGACCGACGCCCTCGTCGAGCACTGCAACGGCATGCTCGCCCGCTGCGAGGTCCCGCGGACCGTCGACGTCGTCACGAACCTGCCGACCTCGCCGACGGGCAAGATCGACCGCCGGGCCCTGCGTGAGCAGTACGCCGACACGACGGCCCCCGGCGAAGAGTGTGAGTGAAACCGATGGCCGCACAGCACGAGCATGCCGTGAGCACCGGACCCGTCGGCCTGCTCACCGGCACCACCGGCACCACCGGCACCACCGGCGGCCTGGGCTCGGCCGTGGCCGCCCGGCTCGCGGGCCAGGGCTGCCGCGCACGGCACGGAGCGCTCGCGCCGAGAGCGCCCTGGACGCCCTGGCGAGGAACCTGCGGAGGGCGGCGTCCGGTGGGAGAGGGGCCGTGTTCCGCAGTCGTACGGTGCCCTCGTCGCTGCCACCCGCCATGTGCTTCCCAAGCCTTCGGGTTCACCGATTCCACGAATGACCGCTGCCGACAGGCGCGATACGCCGCGTGGGCACTCTGATGCACCGCATGTGAACGGCATGCATTCAACACTTTCACCGATTGGACGCCCATAAAGTGCACGTCGGCAAGACGCTCGGGGAATTTTCGTGCACTCTTGATAAATTGAAGGAGGGATGTGAGATGCGTGCTGATCGCGGATTCAATCAGGCCATTTTCCCTCGGCGCTCCCTGGCATGCGCTCTGGGATAGCAATGGATTAAGCAATTCTGCAGGTCCCTCTGCCGTTCGAACTGGGAAAGTTCCTCGGTGCGCATCCGGACAACATCGGTGATCTCTGAGAGGTGGCTGCCCGTGCCGCGCTGAGATGTAGGTTCCTGCGCCTGTATATTCCCGGGAGGGATGAAGATGAACGACCCCATGATCGAGAAGATTGTCGAGAAAATCGAGACGGAAATGTCCATCATCCAGCCGGCGGCCAACCCCACTCTGAAGGCGCGGATTGCCGGACTTCGCATCGCGCGCGGAATCGTCCGGGACGTCAGTGGCTGGGTTGATCCAGCGGCCTCTTCGAAGGAATCGTAAAATATTTGCGTACGGCTGAGGGGCGAATCGATGAGTGGGCGCCGGACGGCCTTGAGCAGCTGGGCGGGCCGGGGCACGCAAGAGCCGTCGAACAGGTGATCAGTGACTAGCCAGGAGTTGAAATGATGAAGGGCCTAAAGCAGCCGGTGGCGCGTCCTCTGCCCTGTCACGTCTGGACTCAGACCGTGTCTCTGAGCGATCTTGACTGGCATGGAAATGTGAACAACGTGCGGATGATCTCCTGGGTCCAGGATTCCTGGAATGACATGGTGTCGCCCGGACGCGGACAACCGCCCTCTTTCGCGGTGGTCGAACACGAGGCGCGTTATCTGGAGCCGCTGCTGTACCAGCCGGCGGTGGAGATTCAGACAGTGGTCACCACGTTGCGCAGGTCGACCGTCATCGGCACGGCACGCATCCTTGACGATGCCCGCGTCTTTGCCGAGGTCACCACTCGGTGGGTCGCCATCGACGTCGAACGACGCAGTGCCCGTCCGGTCACGGACGCAGAGCGTGCGAACCTCGCGAAGTACTACGTCGCGTCCGACCCCTCCTCGGCCATCGCTTGATCGTGCTGGCCCTCCGCAGCATCATCACCGAGCTGGCCACGCTGCACCCGCGAACAACCGGCGTGCGGGAACTGCGCACTTGCAGCGGAACACGGTGGCGACCCCGGCATCGACCCCGGCAGCGTGTGACCGACACTCCGTCCATCAGGAGCGTCTTCTTGGTGCAGAGGTGTCCAACGTGCGGTCAGCGCCACGAGGTTGAAGACTCTCCACTGATCTCGGTCTGGCACGGGGGTTTCATGCGGAGGCTTCTTGTACGTGCCGTGGCAGTCGCCCACCGTCCGGCCGTCGCCGCCACCGAGCAGCACGAAGGCGGCCCCTCCGTCCCCCGCTCAGAGGGTGGAGGAGCCGCCTTCGTCCGTCACGTCGGCGGAACGTCCGGTGCGGGTGCGGGTGCGGCGTCCGGCTTCTCCGAAGTCCGCGCGGCCAAGGAGACCGGGGCCGGTGGAGAGGGCCGGAGGCGACCCGCCCCGTGACTCAGCCCCGGTAGAAGACGAACATGCTGCCCGGGCTCCGGGGATCGCGTTCGCAGTGGACGATCGTGACGTGGTGACCCGCTCCCATGTCCATCTCCCGCTGGGTCTCCTTGGTGAAGCAGTCCGTCGCGGCGTCGCCCTGCGTTTCAACGAAGGGGAGGTCGGCGGCCTGGGCGGCTCCGACGGCCAGGCCGGAGAGGACCAGGGCGCCGGTGGCGGCGACTGCTGCGCGCTGGAACTTGCGCATGTTTTCTCTCCTTTACGTGTCTACGTTCATTGGTGCGTGTGCGCCTCTGCGACCCACGGGCCCGCTGCTCGCGGAGTGCGGCCGGCCCGAGCCGTGTCCGGCCGTGGCAAAGCGCCGCGTCACGCTTCGAGTTCTTCGCGGGCACTGAGCAGTCGATCACACGAACGGTGGGACCCCAAGTGCTCGCGGTCCCTGTTGCGGGGGCTACAACAGACCACCCGGAGTCGATGCCCCGCGTGCGGGCCCGTGGCCGAAGCGGAATCCGCTCTGGGCTGTTCCAGGAGTTCAGATGCCGATCTGCGCCTCGGTCACCTGGACTCCCCCGGGGGGGCGTGCTGAGTTCGGGACGTGTCCGGAACCTCCACCGCGGACGGTATCGGGCGTGCAGGGCCGGGGCGCCGGCTTGGCCCTCCAGGCTTGTGCCTTGGCAGACCTGTCGCATCGGCGAAGACCCACTACGCCGAGCCGGGCCCGTCGGACATGGCGGCGCAGGCCCGGCTGAGAGCTGGCGCGGAGCTGCGCATCGGCCGGTGACCGGTCGGTGTGGACCCGGCCTACCGGTGCGCGGCTTGGCGAGAGGCGATCGGGTTCGTGCGAGCGACCGCGCGGCCCACCGTGTTGCGCATCGCGAGGCCGGGCCGGGTGCGGGGCACCATGAGCCGGGAGAGCAGACCGACGCGTCGCTGCCGCGGGCCTACCTCACGGCGGAGCCGCGACTCGTAGGCGGCGAAGGCGCGGGCGTGATCACCGGGGTGGGCGGCGAGCTCTTCTGCGAGGGCGTGCGCGCCCGCCATCGCCATGCTGGACCCGTCACCCAGCAGGGCCGTCGCGGCCGCCGCGTCCCCGAGCAGTACGACCCGTCCGCGGGACCACGAGGGCACCCGGAGGGTGGTCAGGGGGTCGAAGAACGGTGCCGGGTGGTCGAGGAAGGCCGTCACGAGTTCTGGTGCCCGCCACCGCACGTCGGCGTAGGCGTCGGCCACGGTCTGCTTGTGCAGGGCGATGTTCTTGCGGTCGTGGGGCGCCAGTTGTGCGGCCCGGAAGGTGAAGACCGCGAGCGGGGTGGTCCGCGAGGGGTGGACGACCAGCATCCGGTTCGGCACGGTCAGCATCGTCATCTCGCTCGGATCCTCGACGGCATCGGGTTCCAGCGGCACGGTCGCGCCGTACAGGCCCAGCTCGCTCGCGAACTGCCGCTCGGGTCCGAACACCAGGCGCCGTACGGCGGAGTGCATCCCGTCGGCACCGACCACCAAGTCGAAGCGCCGTGGCGCGGACCGCCGGAAGGTGACGTCGACCCCGCCTCCGTCCTGCTCAAGAGCAGTGACCGTGTCGTCGAACACGAACTCGGCCTCGGTCTGTGCCGACCGGTGGAGCACCTCGGACAGGTCGGCTCGGGTCACCTCGACCGTCGGTGCCTCGTCCGAGGTGAGCGGGATCTGCAGGATGCGCCTGCCGTCGGGGTCGAGCAGGGTCAGTGACCGATTGCGGGTCGCGAGCTCGCGGAGCTGGGGGAGGATGCCCATGCGCTGGGCGACCGGGACGGCAGGCCCCTTCACGACGATCGCGCTGCCACCGGAGCGCAGCTGCCGGGCATGTTCGACGACCGTCGGCCGGTAGCCGTTCCGGGAGAGCCAGTACGCGAGTGCGGGCCCTGCGATCCCGGCGCCGACTATCAGCACCTCGGGCTTCTTCATGACGATGACCTCTCGGAGTGTCGATGCCCAGGTCCCCGGCGAGTGCCGGGCCGGGCCGCAGGGCGTGGCAGCGCGGTGCAGCGCGGCCGCCGGATCAAGGTACGAAAGATTTCGTACCTGAGGAGAGCACACTCTTCAGGTACGATTCAAGTCGTACTTGAAGGGGGTGCCGCGTGGCCGGGAAGAACCTGGTCGGCCCGGAGGCCGATGCGCTCGATCTGGGTGCGGTCTTCCGCGCCCTCGCCGACGGACACCGGCGTTCGGTGATGGCGCAGTTGGCCGCCGACCGCAGCGACAACGAGCGGGGCTGCAACTCGTTCGATCTTCCGGTCTCGAAGCAGACCCAGACCCACCACTTCCGCGTCCTGCGCGAGGCAGGCCTCATCGACGAGATCGACTACGGCAACCGCAAGGGCATCCGCCTGCGACGCGCGGACATCGAGAAGAGATTCCCCGGGCTGCTCGCGCTCCTGGGAGCAGAGCCCCAGGGCGATACCGCTCCTCGCTGAGCACGGGCGAGCACAAGTGTTGGCCCTATGGCCCCTCGGCTCCGGGACTGCGTGCTTGATCCGTCTTCGCACGGACAGCGCCTGTGGCGGCGAGAGCCGTCAGCCTTGTCACCGCTGCCCGTGACCGGGGCCTGCTGTCGTTCGTCCGGAGGCGGCTGGGCGAGGGTGACGTCGTCCCGCGCGTCGCCACTGCCGCGGAAGTGCTGTGCCGCACCGGCCTGGGCCGGAACTGGCCGAGCGAGGCGCTCCGTGACCGCCCCCGACGGCTCATGCACGCCGGACATGTGAACGGCGCGCCTGTGGAGAGCGGGCGGAGCGAGGACAGCACGCTCCATCTGAGCTGCGGTCCGCAGGCCGACGTCCTTGCCGGACCGCTCCGCACGCATCGACCGCTGCCGGCCATGGACCTTCTGCTGGGTTCGCTCGCTCCCCCCGCCCTGCGCGCCGACGCTGAGCTAGGGGAGAGGTTGCGGCCGGCGCCGCCGCGGGTCGCGCTGATGGGCTGTGAGAGCGGCGGCGCTCTCCGGTTCGCCGAATCGTTCGGCCTGGCGACGGCATGCCGCACAACGGCGCCGAGCTGGTCACCGCCACCCCGCTGGGTGCTGCCGACCAGCTCTGCGTTCCACCGCCTCGCCGGACTGCCCGGGTCCGTATGCCCGCTGACGGAGGCGATCGTCACCGTCGACACCGCCCACGAGGACCCCGACCCCGCCCACCGGCCGGGCCGCCGGCAGCGCGAACAGCTCGGGCCTGGCGCACGGACGGCGGGATCGAACACTCGCCCTGCCGTGGGCGGCCCGCACCTCCATCGTCGTATGACCGACACGTCACCGACCTCATGGGCCTGGGAGTCCATGGCCTGCAAGCCCGCGGGCCTAGAAGGGGAAGTCGCCCCCGGTGAGCACCGCGAGCGCGACCACGGTGGCCATCGACAGGACCTGACGGGCGCCCTTGGACGCATGCCCCCGGAACGACACGCCGGCGATCGGCTCAGCGTCTTCGGCGGGCAACCGGGAGGCCCGCACGGGGAATTCCGACACCTCCACGTAGGTGCCGTCGGGGTGGACCAGGAACATCGCGCCGTGCTTGTCGTGCACCAGCTTGCCTGCGGGGGTCTTCTCGTCGGGCATGACTTCTCCTTGCGCATGTCGATGAGTACGAGATGAGTGAGCGAGGGAGGAACGGCGGTGAACCGTGCGGCCGGGCTACTCCTTGCCTTCCCGCTCCCTGGTGCAGTTTCCGGCGGGCGGGGAGAGGGGCATGCACACCATGGTGCGATCGCTTCGGTCGTGGGAGAGGTAGCGGCCCACGCAGTCGTTCGGCCGGAAGCGGTCGACGGTCCTGCAGAACGCCACGGCCTCCTTTCCGTCCCGGTAGGGGCCGGGCTCGTAGATGACCCAGTAGCCGGGGTTGAGGGAAGCGAAGTCATCGCTGTCGAGCAGTTGCGCGTAAGGGACGGACCTCCGTATCACGGCGAGCGTCCGCCGGGCCTGCTGTTCACCCTCGCGGTGTGCCACGGAGGCCAGTTGGGCGATCCACCGCGACGTCTGCGGCGTGGGCCGGGACGCGAGCGCGCTGGGCGAGGCGGAGACCGCGGGGTCGGCGGCCTGGAGGTCATGGGCCTGCCAGCCGACGGTGACACACGCCATCGCGGCAGCCACCCCCAGGCCCGCGAGCCATGCCCGGCGCGCCGTCCGCACCCGCGAGCGAGGGGCCGCCGCGCCGCGGCTTGCGGGGTGGAGCAGGACCACCCCTTCTCGACGGGTGTCCAGCTTCGAAGGGGCCGCCGGGGCCGGCTCCGCCGCGAGGAGTGCCCGCAGCTCGCCTTCGCTGTCGCCGGGGTGCTCCTGATAGTGCTGGACCAAGGCTGTTTGCAACGCCTCGAACCTGTCGTTCGGACGGTCGCGGTCGTGGGACTTCATCGGGGTGCTCCCTCCATCCGGTGGGCCGGTCCGGGCGGTTCGGGCGCCGCGGCGCGCTCGCGGAGTTTCTTCTTCGCGCGGCGTACGGAGGCGGAGACGGAGGCAGGGGCGATGCCGAGAGTTTCGGCGGTCTCGGTACGGGAGAGCCCGAGGTATTCGCGCAGGAGCAGGGCCCACCGCAGTTCGGGGTTGAGGGTGTTGATGTCACGGAGCATCTCGGAGATCTCCAGCGCCCGGTCCGGTCCGAGGGTTCTGCTCACCGAGGTCCACTCCCCGCTGTCCTCGGGGAGTTCACCCGCGGGTGCCCAGGGGGTGCGCCGGGCGGCACGGACGGCGTCGATGGCTTTACCAGAGGCGATCCTCCGGAGCAGGGGCCACGGGGACGCGACGGGCCCGTCCTCGCGGAGAATCTTGAGATAGCGCAAGAACGTGTCGTGGGCGACGGCGTCGATGTCCGCCTCCGGCCCGGCCACCGTGTAGATCACAGAACGCACTCCGGGCCGGTACTTCTTGTACGTCTCGGTGAACAGGGCATCCAGTTCGGACTGCGGTCGCGGGGGCAGCGTACGGCGTATCACCGGGCGCCCACCCCCCGACCGGGTCCACGTACTGTTCCGAGCCTCTTGTGCGGCTTCGCTCATGTCTATAGAGCCGACACGGACACGGGAAAGGCGACTGGCGGATCGCCTCAACTCCGCCTGTGTGCCTGTGTGCCTGTGTGCCTGTGTGCCTGTGTGCCTGTGTGCCTGTGTGCCTGGGGTCCGGGATCCGCCGGTGCGCTCAGGACCTTCGTCGTAGCGCAGGACAGTCCGACTCGCGGTCAGCGCCACCCGCTTGAGAAGGGCTCGGCGTTCCGCCGTTCAAGGGCTGGTGGAGTGCCCGGCGTCGTCCTCGCTCTCCGAGCAGGGAGACCGAGCCGACGGTCAGGGTGGTCAGAGCGCAGGCGAGGAAGCCGACCCTGGAATCCGCAATGCTGAGGAGCATGGCGGACATCAGGCCGGCGACTCCATAGCCAAGGCCGGCCGCGGCGTAGAGGACGGAGAATCCGGTGGCCCAAGCGCGCTGGGGGAGTTGCCCTTGCAGGGCCAGGTTCCGGATGACCATCAGGGGGCTGTAGAAGAGCCCTCCGAGAGCGAAGGCGAAGACAAAGGCTCCGGGATGGGGGGTCAACGCAGGCAAGGCGAAGGCCAGGGTGATGGCCGGAAGCAGGATCAGGGTCTGAGTGTCGGGAGTGCCGGGCCAGCGGCGGCTTCCGTACAGGATGGCGGAGATCACGCTGGCGATGGCGAAGGCGGCCATGACCGGACCGGCCAGGGCGGGGGAGGCGTCGACGTCGCTCAGGCGCGCGGGCAGGAGGACGTCGACTGTGCCGATGAGGAACATAACTGCTGCTGAAAGCAAGGCGGCGGGCCAGGCCAGCCGTAGGACTTCGACGGTCCGGATGCCCTTCGGCAGGGGGTGGTCGATGCTCTGTGCCTGATCGGTGTGGGGGATCCGGTGGGCGAAGAGCACCGGGGCCGCCGAGACGGCGGCCATTACGGCGAGTGCGGCTGGGGCGGAGAACGCCGCGTAGAGCAAGGACACCAGGGGCGGGGCGAGGGCCCAGATGGTCTGGCTGAGGGAGCTCTCCAGGCTGAGCGCTGTTGGGCGCAGCGACTCGGGGGTGGTCGCGGAGAGCTGTGCGCGCATCCCTCCGGGAGCGCCGGAGGCTGCCGTGCCCGCAAGGAAGGCCAAACCGAGAAGCACCGGGACGGCAGCGTGGGCGGCGCAAAGCGCGAGAGCGGCGAAGGCCAGGGCCTCGATGCCCAGGGCGAGACGGAGCTGGCCGGTAAAGGGGCGGGTGTCGAAGCGGCGGCCCATGAACGGGGCACCGGCAGCCTCGCCCAAAGCGTGGGTGGCGGCGAGGAGGCCGCCGGTGGCGAAGGACTGCGTGCTGTAGCCGAGGAACACCAGGGCCAGAGGGGCCATGACCACGGGGGCTCGCACCAGGGCGGCGGCCGCGTACCAGGTGGGGTGGGCGGGCAGTGCCAGGACGCTGCGATAGCTGGGTGTGCGAGCACTCTCACCAGGAGTGTTACCAGTCATAAAAGTAGACGGTAACAGCCTTCGCGGCGAGTGTTTACCGTCTACTCTTGACGGTATGGTTACGACGGCTATGGTCCCCGAGGCCGTGGAGCTGCAGAGCTTCCTGAACAGTTGGTCGATCCCCAACGACACCCGCACGGAGACCGACACGCTCCCCGTGCTCGCGGCAGACCCGGCTCTGTGGCGCCAGGCGTTCACCCTGACCTCGCCGCCCGGTCCCCAGGACAGCCTGGAGGAGCTGATGCAGCTGCGGGACGACCTCCGGGCCGATGTCGAGGAACGCGGCTGGGTTCGACTCGATGAGTGGCTGGAACGGCGTCCGCAGACGGTACGTGTCGAAGACGGAGAACTCGTCTACCAGGGAGAATCGTCCCCGTGCGGGCAACTGCTGCGCCTCGCGGTGGGGCTGGTGGCGCAGGGCCGGTGGCGCCGGGTGCGGGCATGCCCTGACTGCCGGTGGGTCTTCTATGACCAGTCACGGAACAACTCACGTACCTGGTGCAGCATGTACGCCGGGGAGACCGGCCGGGCCTGCGGCAGCATCGCCAAGGTCAAGGGCATGCGCTCGCGACGATCCGCGCACGCCGAGTAGGGGCGCCCGCCCGAGCCCCCGGCACACCGGGGCCCCCGGCTTTCCGCCCAGTGAGCGCCAGTTCGACTCCAGCGGCGACATCCCCTGAGCCCGCCGAATGGTGCGCCGCGCCCGCGGCCGCGTGGGGGCGGCCTGCTGGTCTCATCGAGTGAGACCTGATTCTCACCTTCAGGATGAGTCCGCCCATCGGTATGAGAGGGGCAGTGGTATCGATCGGGGGTCAGGAACCCTGAGGCCCCGTGCTCCCCCGGGACGGTGGTCCTCTTGCCCGCGGAAGAGCGGGACTGCCCGCACGCCAATCGCCAGCAGCATCATGCCGCCGAGGACGGCGGCACCGCCCCAGGTCATGGTGCCGGTATCGCTGTCCGGGCAGTCCGGGGTCGTATTCGCCGTCTGGGCGGCTGGGGAGTTGCAGCCGCTGTCGGTGGTCGCGGCCTTGAAGGCCAGGTAGAGCGGCGGCAGTCCGGGGACGCCGAGCAGCGGATTGACGAGGATGGGTGTTCCGCTCCCGGGTTCGGGACGTTCAGGAACTGCCGTCGGCCTTCGCCTCTTCGCCCCTTCGCATTGGATCGTCTGCGGGTGCGTGCGGTGTTCGGCATGTGCTTCATCACGCCCGGCACCGCCGGTGGGTTCCCGCTGTGTGCGATTGGCTCAGACCTTGCCGCTGGGACCGCCATAGCCTGGATCGACAGCGACAGCGACAGCGACAGCGACAGCGACAGCGACAGCGACAGCGACAGCGACAGCGGTGGCGTTGGGTGGCGGTGCACGCTGTGGAGCGCCGGTTCTCACGCGGGCCGGACGAGTTCGCCCGGCCTTGGACGGGTGGCGTTCGGCTGGGGCCGCCTTCGGGGCAGGCAGCGACAAGCCCCGGCCCCAGGCCGAGCATCCCCTCCGGGCCATCCATGGCAACTGTTGGACAGTGCTTACGCGCAGACCCCATGAGGCCACCGCCATGCACTACGTCACCGTCGCCCGCCCCGAGCGCGCGGCCAGACTGCCCAGGTCGCCGGCGCGCCGGTCAGTCGGCGGCGACGGTCGCGGGAGCGGCGGAATCGCGGATGCCCAGGCGCAGGTGCTCGACGTGGTAGAGGGCCTGGTCGAGGAGTTCGGCGACGTGGCTGTCGTAGAGCGCGTAGATGATCGAGCGGCCGTGACGTTCGCCGGTGACCAGCCCCAGGTTGCGCAGCAGCCGCAGCTGGTGGGAGCAGGCGGAGGCTTCCATGCCGACGGCCTCGGCCAGGTCGCTGACCGAGCACGGCCCTTCCTGGAGCCGGGCCAGGATGTGCAGCCGCGAGGGGGCGGCGAGGGCCTGGAGGGTGGCGGCGACGTCGGCGGTCCCGACGGCGTCCAGGCGCTCGCGGGTGGTGGCGCTGCTGGCGGTATCGGTTCCGTGGCCCATGGGGACAGCATACCGACGACATCTGAAGACCTGTTCAGACGTTCCTGTATGGTGAAGGTGTTGCCCATCCGCCCGTGAAGGGTTGTTTTGTCGTGCCTTCTGTCCTTGACCAGCGGCCCGCTCCGGCCGCCGCCGGACCGCGTCCGGCGCCACCGAAGCGGCGCACACAGATGCTGGCGCTGCCGGAGGCCCGGTGGGCGCTGGCCGCACTGGTGCTGTTCCTGGCCGCCCTCCCGCTGGATCTCCTCGGTACCCCGGTATGGCTGTGGGCGCCGCTGTATGCCGCCGTCTACGTCACAGGCGGCTGGGAGCCGGGACGGGAGGGTCTGAAGGCCCTCAAGGACAAGACCTTGGACGTGGATCTGCTGATGGTCGTCGCGGCGCTCGGCGCCGCCGTCATCGGCCAGGTCCTCGATGGGGCCCTGCTGATCGTCATCTTCGCGACCTCCGGCGGGCTGGAGGCCATCGCCACCGCCCGGACCGCCGACTCCGTGCGCGGGCTGCTCGACCTCGCGCCGGCCACCGCGACCCGGCTCCTGCCCGGCGACGCAGAGGAGAGCGTCCCCACCGATGCCCTCGCGGTCGGCGACGTCATCCTGGTGCGGCCCGGCGAGCGGGTCGGCGCCGACGGCCAGGTCCTCGAAGGCGCCAGCGACGTCGACGAGGCCACCGTCACCGGCGAGTCCCTGCCGGTGGCCAAGCAGGCCGGGGACGAGGTGTTCGCCGGCACGGTCAATGGCACGGGCGCCCTGCGCGTGCGCGTCGAGCGTGATCCGTCGGACTCGGTGATCGCGCGGATCGTGAAGATGGTCGAGGAAGCCTCCGAGACCAAGGCACCCACCCAGCTGTTCATCGAGAAGGTCGAGCAGCGGTACTCGATCGGCATGGTCATCGCCACCCTCGCCGTCTTCGCGATCCCGCTCGCCCTCGGCGGCGAACTCCAGGCGGCCCTGCTCCGCGCGATGACGTTCATGATCGTTGCCTCGCCGTGTGCGGTGGTGCTCTCCACCATGCCGCCGCTGTTGTCCGCGATCGCCAACGCCGGACGCCACGGCATCCTGGCGAAGTCGGCCGTCGTGATGGAACGCCTCGGCCAGATCGACGCCGTCGCTTTGGACAAGACCGGCACCCTGACCGGGGGAACCCCGCGCGTCACCGACGTCCGCCCCCCTCTCGACTCCGGCCTGGACGAAGGCGGGCTGCTGGCGCTGGCGGCAGCAGCTGAGCACCCGAGCGAGCACCCGCTGGCCCGCGCCGTCGTCCAGGCCGCCCGCGAGCGCGGACTCGCACTCGCCGAGACGACCGGCTTCACCTCCACCCCCGGCGCGGGCATCACCGCCACGATCGACGGCCGCACCGTTCAGGTCGGCTCCCCGGCCCGCCTCACCACCAGCGATCCGCAGACCATCAGCATGGTGCAGGAGCTCGAAGACCAGGGCCGCACCGCAGTCCTCGTCCTGATCGACGGCGCACCGGCCGGAGTACTGGGCATCGCCGACCGGCTCCGCCCGGACGCGAAGAACACGGTGGCCGCCCTCACCACCCTCACCGGCCGGACCCCGGTCCTGCTGACCGGCGACAACGAGCGCGCCGCGCGTCACCTGGCCGCCGAGGTCGGCATCACCGACGTCCGCGCGGGGCTGCTGCCGCAGGACAAGGCGGCCGCCGTCCAGGGATGGGGGGCCGAGGGCCGGCGAGTGCTGGTGGTCGGCGACGGCGTCAACGACGCCCCCGCCCTGGCCGCCGCCCACACCGGCATCGCGATGGGCAAGGCCGGCTCCGACCTCGCCCTGGAAACTGCCGACGCCGTCGTCGTCCGCGACGAACTCGCCACCGTTCCCGCGATCGTGGGCCTGTCCCGCAGAGCCCGCCGCCTGGTCGTGCAGAACCTCGTCATCGCAGGGATCTTCATCACCGCGCTCGTAGCCTGGGACCTGATCGGCACCCTCCCGCTACCGCTCGGCGTCGCCGGCCACGAAGGCTCCACCGTCATCGTCGGCCTCAACGGCCTGCGCCTGCTGCGCGAGCGAGCCTGGACAAACTCCCTCACCAAGGACACCGCGTGAGCAGGCACACCCGCCGGGAGCGTACGGCCGCCTCCGCAGGTGCGGCCGGTGCCGCCAGTGCGCGGTGCACGGTCACCGTCTGCCGGGGCTGCTGCTGCGGTACCCCTGGCAAGGTGCCCCGCCTGGACCACGAGGCCCAGCTCACCGACCTGCGCACCGCGCTGGCCGGAGTGGCGACGATCCGGCGCACCGACTGCCTCGACACCTGCGAGCGCGCCAACGTCATCGTCATCCAGCCCTCCGCCGAGGGACGCAAGGCCGGAGGCCGCCCAGTCTGGCTCGGCCAGGTCAACGACCCCGGCGCCGCCGACATCACCGCCTGGGTCACCGATGGCGGCCCTGGCCTGGCCGATCCGCCCGGCGTCCTCGACCTCTACGCCTTCCGTCCCTCACGCCGCGTCCAGGCCGAACTCCACGACGACTAGCACCCGCCCAGCATCATCGAACCCGCGCGCTTCCCGTAGTCCGGGGAGGAACTGGCGGCCGGGGTGCAGGCCGGGCACAAAGGCGTCCAGGACGATGCGGCGGAAGCGCCGGCGTTGAGCGGGGGAGCGGGGGAGGTGCTGGAGATCGGCGGTGAAGCGGGGGAGGGTCTCGAAGGTGAGCACGGGGCGCCTCCGGGCAGCACGACGAAGCCCCCTGCGGGCGCCGGGAAGGAAAGTCCGGCCGTTGCTCCGGGTCGGCGGGACGTACCGCTGACCGCCCTTTCCTTACAGGTCAGGGCCGTGTGACGGGGTCTGTATGGCGGCGGATATCAAGCTCATCCGGGCCGGCCGGAGCCGGTCACCTGTACCGGTGCTGCGCACACGAGACCGTCGTCGTCGACGGCCGCCGACCGGCCCGCATGCCGCTGCGCGAGGCCCAGGAGCAAGCCGGTGTTCCGGCCGAACGGTGGATGGGCCGCGGCCTGGCCGCGCTCGGACTGACGCCGGGCGAGGAGGCCACCGAGAGCCGGCTGCGGAACCTCTTCGGCGAGCCGGGCCGGCACCCCCACGCGGACCGGATCGAGGCCGACCTGCCCGCCGAGGGCAAGTCAGTGAAGACGGCGTTCAGGGCCGGCGCACTCGGACGCCAGTGACGGTCGATAGCGCGCAGATCGTCGTGCATCCGCCGTCCGGGACGGGTGGACGGCGGGTGATGGTGCACGGGCAGGTCCTCGGGCTCGCGCACTCCGACGCGGACGCCCTGGAGCTCCGGCGCCGGGCCGGACTGCCGGACGCGGAGGGGCTGTTCGATGATCCGTCGTGGGTGACGTAGCGGGGCGGCAGGGCACACCACTACGAGGCGGCTTGAACCTCCGCTAGCCTCCGGGCATGTTGTGGTCGCGCCGCTGGGACTATCGCCGCAGGACCCCCGCGAACCGAACCCCTGCAGTAACGGAATAATCATGCGAGTCAACCAAGAAGACATCTACGTGGACGAAGATTTGATCGCCTATCACGAAGAGGATGAACCGTTCACAGGTGAAGTCGTGTCGCACGACAAAGAGGGACGGATGATACGCCTCGCAACCTACGTGTCCGGAATCCTCTCCGGTCCACAACTCCAGTGGTATCCGGACGGCACGAAAAGAAGCGAAGGAAAAGCCAAGCAGGGCGTGGTCGTCGGCGAGTGGCGCAAGTGGCACCCGAACGGCCGACTGGCAGAGCAGACCTTCTACAGTGCCATCGGGTTTGAACAGGGTTTTCGCGAATGGGACAAGGAAGGGATCCTTGTCGACGAGGGCGGCCGAGTTCCCGAGGACGATTCCCTTGACGCGCCTGACGCGCCTGACGCGCCTGACGCGCCTGACGCGCCTGACGCCGATCGATCCAGCCGGGCTCAATTAGATCTCGGCGCGCACTGACGTGCCGAGCATCAGTCGAGTCGCCCGAAGGGCGTGTGAACCTCCGGTGACCGAAGACCAGATGCCCAGAGCGGTACTCAGCCACCTCCAGGCCATCGACCTGCCCGATGACAAGCCGAAGTCTGATCCGCCGAACCGGCACGAGGGGCCGTGTCAGGGGTACCTCCATGGCCATTGCCCCAATGGCGGGCCGGGCGGCGTGCGGTCAGGTCCCTGCCGAGCAGCCGTCAGGCAGAGGACGGCACCCGTGCGGCGAGGTTCCCCAGCAGATACCCGGCCCCCTCGGGATCGGGCTCGCGACCGTCGCGCACGTCGGCCAGCAGGCCCATCAGTTCTTGGACGTCGTCGTGAGTGAGCACGGAGAGCAGTTCGGCCGGCGAGTCTACGGCGGTGGTGTCGTCGTCGAGGTTCACGGCCGGGTAACGGGTGCGCGGCCTGGCAAGTCACGCGCTCGGTACGCCCGCTCGGTGTGGGCGTACGGCCGTTGTGCGCCACAGCGGGGGGCACCCTCGACGGCCCGCCGTACCCATGGGGAGCGGCGGGCCGCGTGCTGCCCGAGATCGTCAGGCCGCGAGCCGCGCCCTGAGCCCGGCAATGAGCGCCTCCCGGCTCAGGCTGAGTACATGGCCGCAGTCGGTGAACGTAAGGCTCCTGCCGTCCGCCCGGTGAATGACCTGGTGGGAGATCAGGGCGCAGGTTGGCAGCGGCGCGGGGTGTCGAGGAGTTGCTTCTGCTGTGTTTCGATGTCCGCGAAGAGGCGGGTGGCACGCGCGGGGCGAAGAGCGATCATCGCGTCGAGTTCTTCTCGTTGGGAGCACAGGTGCGCTCAATGACCCGGCGCGGGCTGTTGCGGACAGTACTCGTGTGGAGGATCCGTGTCTACGGTCGTCAGTTGGGCCCATGCGGTGCTGGCTGGTCTCGCAGACGGCGCAGACGGGGCAGAGCGTTGTGGTCTTCTTGACGTGCGGCTCAGGCGCCCGGCTCCTCCCCGTCGAGCGCGTCGGTGATCGAGATTTTCCTCCCACCCACCGGAAACCGGTACGACGGGGAAACCTTCTCCGGCATGCTTGCGCGTTGCACGTCACGTAACCGCGTCCCCGGGGCTGTGCCAGGAATCATCTTCTGCCTTTCGCGGTCTGACGTCTGATCATCAAGCCGCCGAGGAAGAGACCGAACCCTACGGCGGCCACACCCGCTCCCAAAAGCCAGTAGTCCCCCTGGCTAGCGCCTATTGATATGCAGAGAACCCCGAACAGTGTTGCCAGAACGGTGAACACGGTCAGTTTCACTTCGGGTCGCACGGGATTCCCCTTTAACCAGGTTGATAGGAGTGGCCGCAGACTCTTCGCAGCCACTCCCAGTCAAGCGTTCCGATGAAGCATTATCCGTAGGAGATGATGTCAGCGTTCATGAATGCAGCCCCCGCTCCGACCGCGCATGCGGCACCACCTGCGGCTACCGTGCCAGGAGTCCCGAAGAACCCCGTAGCAGCGGTAAGGATGCCGGATTCACCTGCAGCACCGACCCCAGCGAGGCACCCTGTGGCTGCGGTGACGACCTTCTCAGCCATCTTCAAGAACCGGGCCGAGGCGACTCGAGTCCCCGAACGCTTCCCCTACCAGCGTGGCTGTTGCGCCCTGTGCACCCAGGCCTGACGAGGGAGCGGCCTGAAGAATGCGAAAGGCGCCTCCCACACACGGGAAACACTGTCTCAATCCGGGAGCCCGCGACAGGCATACCCCTCTACCCGGGCGGGCCCGACCAAAGATCACACCGGGCTCCACAACCACCCCCCGCCGGACAGTCACCGCACGGCGGGTTGACTGCTGGGCAGTACCCGGCATCGAGGCGTTGGAGCTGCGCGAGCGCTTTGCACGCTGGACATGCGCTGGCCCTCGGAGGCCTTGAAGCAGCCGCGGTAGTCGGCCACGCTCGCGATCTTCGGAGTGACCTCGGCCTCCGTCGCGACGACCCATAGTGGGAGAGGCCCGGCTTCTTCCCCGACTCAGGCGGGGCCGGAGGGCCCTGTACACCGGGCTTCCGGGTTTTCGGCGCCGGCATTGCCGTCTCGGCCGCGGTTTCGGGCGGTTTGACCGCCGTCTTGGGCTCAAGCCAGGCGAGGAGGGGTTCCTGCAGGTGCGAGTGGATGGGGTTGACGTAATGCACAACCCTCTTCGCTCCCCGGAACGTCAACCGCCCGCGTTCTGCTACACGACAACGAACGCGCCCCCGGGCCAGGACAGCCGGAAGCGGGGGCTGCGGGTGGCCTCGCAGCTGAGGACGAGGGGGCGAGCGTGGCGCCCTGATCGACCGAGATGAAGCAGCCACCCTCATGGGCCAGCGGCGGTGGTGATGGCCCGTTTCAAGGGTCAACGATGGTCGATGAACCGCGACTTCAGAACCCGATACGGCACTTTGCAGCGCTCGTCGCGACTCCACTCGGCGAGAGTCTTCTTCACGCCCCACCCCCCGTACAGGGTGCCTCGGGGGGTGGGAGGGCCGATCAGCCAACTGCAGCAGCTCGGCGCGAGGAGTGCTGCTGACCAACTTGGTCACGCTTGTCCCGCGCGCATAGTCGGCGATCAGGAGGCCTGCCTCGAACAAAGGCGTGACAATGCGTTGCACTCAAGAGCACCGGGCGGGTCCTGGTTGCAGACCGCCAGGTATTCGCCGTCCCCGAGCTTCGCCTTGGCCTGCCCCATGGTGGTGTTGGGGATGTCGTCGGCGAAGGCCGCCGGGGCGGCGCCGACCGCGGCCGTGGCGACCATCGCGGCCACGACGAGGACTTTCCGGAATCGAGTCATGCACCGGATATCGGTGATGACCTACGGATACCGGTAGGAGACCGATGTGCCCCAGCAGTCCGCAGCTGACCGCCAGAGCCCACGGGTGAGCCGACCGATGGTCCGCACCAACCTGGCCGCGCCCCGTCGTCCAGCACGCGCTCCCGCTCCCGCCGCCCCACCACCGCGCCGCGCCCCCGTGGAAAGTCATATGACATGGGGCTGCTTCGGGAGGAGGGGGCGTAATAGCACTCGCCCTCGGGCACGTAGGACTCGGTCAGATTGAAGGTCGCCGATGTCCGGGTGGATCGACTCGATGCGGCTGTGCCAGGGCCAGTTGACGGTGTACTGCGGCTCAGCGCGGCGACACATTGATGACTATTTCCTGCCTCTTCAGCAGAGAGAGGTGATCAATACCACTAGGGAGAATTGAGCTCTTTGCCCCTTCCGTGTTGATCTTGCTTAATTCGTGATCTTCGGTGCGGGATAACTTCCCCTGCGAACACCTCCATTCCTGACCAGATTGGGCTAATCCCCACATGCACCATCTGCAGTCCGCGCGTACGTCGCGCGGTCGCGCTTCGGGCCGAATATCCCTGCGCGCAGCGTCAGCCAGCGGGCTGTCCGCACTGACCGCGCTGACCCTGCTCGGCCCCGCCACCCCGGCTCTTGCCGAGGGCAGCGAAACCCCCTCGATGCCCGCCGCGCAGGCGCATGCTGATGAGGGCGGCACCATCACCGAGGCGAACACGCCCGAGGCCGCCATCGCCGCCGCTCAGGCGGGCCACCGCAAGGTAGAGGTGCTTGAACGCCGCACCGAGACGTCCACGACCTGGGCGAACCCGGATGGAACGCTGACGACAACGCTCAGCGCGGGGCCCATCCGTATGGTGCGGGACGGCAAGTGGGTCGATGTCGACGCCACCTTGGCCCATCAGCCCGACGGCAGCGTCGCAGCGAAGGCGCACCCGCAGGACCTGCGACTGGCCGGGGCGGGCGGCGTCGAGGCACGCTCCATCGCCGCAGCCGCGGCAGCGCCGGATTCCAAGGCCCGTGACCTGATCTCCCTCGGCGTGGGTGATCGGCGCATGGCCGTCCAGTGGAAAGGGGGCCTGCCCAAGCCGGTCGTTGAGGACCACCAGGCCGTCTACCCGCAGGCCGTGCCGGGCGCCGACCTCGTCGTCGACGCCACACGAACGGGCTTCGAACAGTTCCTTGTCCTCAAGGAACGGCCGAAGGACGACAAGGCCCCGTGGACGGTGCCGCTGACGCTGCCCGGGATCAACGCGGCGCAGCACGAGGACGGCTCGGTCTCCTTCAAGGACAAGAGGACCGGTGACGAACTCGCCACCATGCCCGCACCCGTCATGTGGGACTCCCAGGTCGACAAGCGTTCCGGCGAGCGAACGAACTCCAAGCCCGTCGACATGAAGCTGTCCCAGGACGGCGACACGGTCGAGCTGGCCCTGACTCCCGACAGCCGTTTCCTGGCCGCCCCGGACACCCAGTACCCGGTGACCATCGACCCGGCCACCGACGGAGTCAGCACGCTGTTCGACACGTTCGTCCAGCAGGGCGACACCACCGACCAGTCCGCGTCGACCGACCTCAAGCTCGGCTGGCCCGGGGACTGGGCAGACACGGCGAAGAAGCAGAAGCGTGTCGCCCGCTCGTACATGACCTGGGACACCTCCATCTTCGCCAACGCCCTGGTCAACAAGGCAGAGCTGTCGCTGTACAACTACCACTCCTGGTCGTGCGAGAAGCGCGCATGGGAGGTGTGGGCCGCCGGCGCGGCAGACACCAAGACCCGCTGGGCCGACCAGCCGGCGCTGACCGAGAAGGCAGCCACGTCGGCAGAGACGCGCGGCAAGTGCAATGACGCCGGCTGGGTGACTGCCGATATCACCCAGCTCGCCAAGACCTGGTCCAGCGCCAACGCCGAGGAGGGGCACATCGCCCTCAAGGCCGCGGACGAGGCCGACACGTACGCGTGGAAGAGGTTCTACTCCTCGGAGTCGACCGCCGACCAGATCCCGCAGCTCACGGTCGACTACAACTACCGGCCCCGTAACGGCGCCAACCTCCAGGCAGGGCCTCCGTACGTTGCCGAGGGCGGCATCTACAAGGTCAACACCCTGACTCCCACCCTGCGCTTCACACCGCAGGACGCCAATGACGACGACATGGTCCGGGGCACCTACCAGATCACCGACAAGGAGACCGGCAAGGTCGTCGCCACGGTGATCGCCGATTCCGTGGCTACCGGAGAGACGTCCCAGGCCGTCGTTCCGGAAGGCAAGCTGGTCAATGGCAAGACCTACACTTTCCGCACCACGACGGACGACGGGACGCACTGGAGTCCCGGGTGGTCGGATCCGGTGACCTTCACCGTGAACACCAAGTGGAAGCTCACTCCGGAGCTCAAAGCCCTTGGCGCGGTCAACTCCGCGCTCGATGCCGCGGACGTCACCGCCGCGACCACCAGTGACAGTAAGTACGCGGCCATCGCCACCAGCGAGGGAAACACCGTCGAGCTTCCCTGGGGCGCCGATGACGCGATCTCCGTGAAGTCGACCGGCCGCGGCGACCTGGGCGTCACCCTGCCCACCGCGCAGCCGCGCGGCGTCAACGTGAACGGCAACGTCGTCTACCACAGCCCAGATGGCCCGGTCGACACCGTTGCCCAGCCCACCGTCGAGGGCGGCGCCAGCATCTTCCAGGTCATCAAGGACGCCAAAGCTCCTCGCGAATACACCACCAGCATGAAGCTTCCTGCCGGAGCCTCGCTGAGCACGCTGGAGAACAACCGCATTCTGATCTCGTCCGGCACAGGCGATGACACCGTGACTCACGGCGTCATCGACGCACCCTGGGCAACGGACGCCAACGGCAAGGCTGTGCCCACCTCGTACCGGATCGAGGGCAAAAAGCTCGTTCAGACGGTCGGCTTCGACAGCAAGACCGCGTTTCCGGTCGTCGCCGACCCCAGGATCAGCTTCGGCTGGGGCGTGTACCTGGCTGCCAGGGGCCTCGAATGGAAGGCATGGTCCAGCGCGGTAGTCACCGCCGGATACGCTGGCATGCTCTACACCTGCACAGCCGCGAAGATTCCGGCGAAGATCGCGGGTGTCACCAAGATGGTGTGCGGCGCTGCATCCCTGAACGGCCTCAAGAACCTCTTGAAGATCCTCAAGCAGATCAAGAAGAAGAAGCTTGACTCGAAGGGCTGCTACCAGTCCAAGATCCTTCCCAGCAACGGGAAGCTGAGCAAAGTGAGCAAGAAGAAGTGCTAGCAGGTCACCGTCACGAAGGTTCTCCCGTCATCCTGCGCACGCCCTGGTGGCTCAACCTGACTGCACTGGCAACCGCGATCGTCCCCTGCCTGGTCCTCGACCTCCCTTGGTACGTCGCCGCCGTCGCGGCGTTGGTCACCGGAACCATGGCCGACCGGGCGTGGGCGGCGGTCGAACGCCGACGCAAACAGAACGGCTAGGAGCTCTCTTACGGATCACTGACAGAGAGATCGCAGGGCCTGTTGGTGGCGGCGGATCCGTGCCTGCGACGATGCGTCTGTGAGCTACGACCTTGCTGTGTGGGATGGCGACTGTCCATTTGGCAATCGTGCTGCGAGTTCGACGTATGACGAGCTCTACGAGCGCTATCTGGAGTCGGACGATGTCGTCGTGCCTCCGGCGCCGCGCATCGCGGCGTATGTGGAAGCCCTCGTCGTGAGTTACCCGGACGACGTCGACAGCAGTGGCGTGTGGGCGTCGCCGCCGGTCATCAATGAGGCATCGGGCCCGATCGTGTACCTGCTCATGTCCTACGGCAAAGCTGACGAAGTATCCGAGTACGCCGCTGCGCTGGCTGGCGAGCACGGTCTCGTCTGCTTCGATCCGCAGGGAGAGTGCCTCCGGCCGTGAGCTGCCTGTACTTCAGCGAGCGGACCAGAGGAAGATGCCCGCAATGAGGAGACCGGCGCGCTAGACCGTGGCGGTCTTCTCGTAGCGGGTGGCCAGGCCGCGCCATTGCTTGAGGCGGTTGATACAGCGTTCGACGGTGTTGCGTTGCTTGTAAGCATCGCGGTCGAATCCGGGCGGTCGCCCGCCGCCGCGGCCCTTGCGCTTGCGGTTGGCGATCGGGTCGGCAGGCTGCGGGATCACAGCCCGCACTCCGCGTCGTCGCAGATGGTCCCGGATAGCTCGCGATGAGTACGCCTTGTCTGCCAGCACCACGAAGGGCCTGATCCTGGGCCTACCAAATCGACGCGGGGCCCGGATGCCTGCCAGCAGTAGCCGTCCTTGCGGCGCCAGATGATGGGCGTGAGATGCTCGGCAGCCCCGACGTCTCGCAGGTCACGCACTCCCCGGGAGACCTGCGAAGGGCTGAGACGGGTGGCGGCGACCAGCTGTTTGGTCTGCAGTCCGGCCGGTCTGGCTTCGATCAGTGCGACGCGGACCAGGTCGCCGTAGTGCTCGCTCAGCGGCTGAGTCCCGCCGCCGCGGCGGCGCCGGGCAGGCAAGGGTTCACTCGCCCTTGAGGAGCTGGGCGATTTGCTCGTCCAGGGTGAAGTGACCGGTGTCGAGCGCGGCCTCCAGCCAGTCCGTGGCGCCGCGGACCTTCGCTAGCGTCGGATCGTCTCGCGTTCGTCTTCGCTGAACTCCTGGTCGCGCAGGCGCGGAACGAGGCGGCCCAGGGTGGCGACGTACTGGTGGCAGGAGCCGACCAGGTCCTGGTATTCGAGGGTGTGCTCGATCTGGCGGACCGCGGGGACGCGGTCGCGGATCTTCTCGCGAGTCTCTTCGGAGTTGTCGAACTGGGCCCGGTTGACGGTGAAGCGGGTGGTGTCGTCGCGCATGGCCAGCCGGGCGACGCGGGGCCGCTGCAGGAGTTCGGAGGTGATGCTGGAGGCGACCTTGTCGTCGCGGGTCAGTTCCTGGACGACGCGGACCCGGTCGGCCGGAGGCAGGCTCTTGGCCGTGTCCGGCCGCCGCAGCAGGCTCGCTGTGACCTGGGCGGCGACGTCGTCATCGCGGGTCAGGTCGGTGACCGTCCGCACCTTCTCTTCGACTGTGACCGGCCGGTCGACCTGCTGTCCGACTAGGCGTTTCGCACCGTCGGAGGTCCACTGTTTCCTGCCCGAGCGGGAATTGAACGGGGCGTCCTCGATCGCTACCCAGCGTTCGGTCTCGTCCTGGATGGAGGCGAGGAACTCGAAGCGCGTGTGGGCGGATTGGTACGCCGTGTCGTCGGGCTCGATGACCTGCAGCGGCTGTGAGTGGGCGTGTTGGTGGCAGGGGTTGTGCGTCAGCGGTGTTCGGTTGTTGATTGCCTGGTCATGTGCTGTGGGCGTGTGCTGGTCTGCTGTCATGAGGTGACCAAATGGTTGCCGTTGAGCGGCTGGGGCGGGGCGGGTTGGCTGTCGTGGGGGTGGCTGTTCCTATCGAGGGTTTCTCGTAGGCCGGTGTTTTCGGCGTACCGAGACGGAGATCATTCCAGGCGCTCGGGGACGAAGCCGAGGGCTGCAGAAGGCGCACAAGCCAGTCCTGCGGATCCGGCTGCTCACCGACGCGGGCGGCTCCGCGCAGTGCGTCGAGATGTGGCGTAGGCCCATGATCGTCGGCGCTGGTGTCGCCGGAGGAGCTTCTGGCGAGGGTCGTTCCTACCGCTTCCGTTTGTGCCGTGCTGCGTTTCTCGTGCCGCCTTGCGGTCGCTTGGCGTTCGGGTGGATTGAGCGATGGAGCTCTGAGGGCGGCCGCAGGGTCGACAAGCTGGCCGTCAGCGCAGCATCAAGCGGCCCGGTGTGCCCGTCGTAACAGATGTCGAGGAGCTTGCGGGTCGGTTGGTCGTAGAGGAAGACGACGCCTCTGGGTAGATCGAGCTGATGCATTTTGGCGCGGAGATAATTGCGGAGCCTCCCGTCGGTCTCGTTGGGGTCGGCTCCAGCCGGGCGGGTGGCCCACACGAACAGCCAGCCCTCTGCTGGGTCGACGCTGGCCGTGAGCGGCACGGTCAGGCTACGGCCCTTGGGGCTCGGACTGTTGAGGAGTTCGTCGCCGTGGCGGGCGAATTTGTGCTGCACGTCGGTTGCCCCAGATAGCAGCGTGGCGCCGATGCTCAGCCACCCAGTGACATTGCGGGACTGCAACTCGTCGACCAGTGGCGCGAGCGGCGATGGCACCATCGCCGGCTTGGGCGCCAGTGCTGAGCGCGCGCCGTCGCGGCCTTGGGTGTGGAACCACTGGTCCAGAGCATCGGTTCGGCTGGTCAGGAACGCAGGCTGTCTTGTTCGGTAGCGGCGCAGTTCGGCTGTGGCCGGCTCGGGTAGGAAGGGGAACGCCGCGCGCACCTGCACCGGGTCGGGTTCCACCCAAAGGCCTGCCTCGAAGAAGTATAGGAACAGATCCATTTCGTCAGGCGCGTGGAACATCACGGTGACGTCGGGGTTGCGGCGCCGACGCAGGTACAGCAGGAACTCGGCCGGACGTGCCACCAGTTCGGTGATCAGCTCGAGATCGTGCAGAGATACCGTCCATGGAATGTTGCTCTCGGCCAGCAGACCGGCCCGCACCAGCTCGGCGGTGGCAGTCAGGACCGTTGATATGTCATCGAGACTGACGGCGATGGTGTGGATCTCACGGATTTGGCTGAGGTCGATCCATCCCTCGTTTTTGGTGCGGAGGCCGCCGTCCCGCTCGATGGCGTCGCGCATGCGCCCGGCCTGTTCGGCTGCTTTGGTGATGATGCCGGTCAGGTCGGTACGGATCCGTGCCGTCTTGCCCCCGCGGGATAGGGCGCTCAAAGCGACGGCCTTGTCCTCCACGATGATGGCGACATCGTCGAGGACGATGAGGTGGTCGCCCTCGGCCCGTTTGGTGTACTTCGACGGGTCGGCGGCCTCAGCTTCATCGTCGCTCGCGGGTAGGTAGTACTCCACTCCGTCCCGGAATCGAGCGCCGGGAAGGACACGCTCCAGCGCGGCGTGTGTGCGGGATTCGAGAAGGTCTCCGCGATGCTTGGCGTACTGGCTCCACACCGGAGCTGTCTTCTTCAGGTGTTCCTCGAGGTTCTCCCGCACAGCGAACACGTTCAACGCCGGGTGTGGCAGCATCAGACGCCCGTCTGCGCCCACGATAAGTGGCCGCGTTCGCAGCGGGTTCCTTCCGCTGGTGAACGCCTCGATGACATCTATCGGACTGTCCGTCCCCGGGTCCAAGCGGAACCGCTCGACAACGGCCCGGACACACTCTTCCGGCAGGCTCGTATGCGCAACGATGTCGTCGATCGTGACAGTGGCCTGCTCGGCAGGTGGCTCGAACATCGACGTGACGCTGAGCATGGCCTGTTCCGTCAGTTGCCTGTCCGCCCGGCCTTCGTCCTCCGCCGCCATCGCGTCCAGGACCGCATTGCCCATCGCCTCAATGCGGTCGTTCAGCCTGTCCTGCTGCAGGTCGTGGCAGGCGTTGAGGACGGCTATTGCATCCGCGGCGTCGAAGCCCAGTTGCGCCTGCAAGGCTGCGCGGACGCTCTCAACGCCGTCAAGGAGCGCCAGATTGGTTTCCTCTACCATTTCCGGATATGACGGATTGCGCATCCATACTTCGGCGCCCCGAATGAACAAAGACACCATGGCGAGCTTGTCGGTCGGGTCAGCACGTGCGAATGAACGCAGCTGAGCAAGGTAGAGGACCTTGCTCAGCTCTTCCTTCGCGCTGGAGACGAAGTGGCTCATCTCCTGAAATCCGGCTTCGGGCCCGGCCGTCGTCCCTGCCTCCTGCCGGGCGGTCAGAGCAATCAGCGCCAGCAGTTCGACGTAGACCGCGCCCGCTTCCGCAGTGACAGGTATCTCGCCCTCGCGGGCCATCGGCAGGAATCGCTGACGAGCCACCTCGATAAGCCGCATCGCGTCGAAACGCTGCACCTCCACGACGAACTCCTCGATCGCCGCGGCGAAGGCCGCGTCAGCCTCAGATACAGGGTCGTCGCCAGTGAAGAAGGACATGAGCGTGGTCATGGTGGTCAAGGAATCCGCTATGACCTGCGCGTGCGGATCGAGCACCAGCGTCTCCGGCACGGAACGGCGATGTCTCTTGTTGCGCGCTTCGCGTCGCTTCGTGCGAGAGCCCATGGGGCACTTCACCACAAAATAGGGGCGGCCAGCAAAGGATTTGGCGTTGCACAGCAGCCACTTTCGACAGCTGTCTGCGGTCAGCCGGGTCGGCGGTCGCGGGTGGAGACCGGCTGCTGTCATGGGGTGACCAGGTGGCTGTCACGGTGCGGCTAGTGTGACGGAGCGGTGATCTTCAGAGGGCTGGGCTGCTTTGGTCTGGTGTTTCGTTTTTGGGGATGGGATTCGGGACGGCTGGAGCGGTTGCGTGTGGGCGTGGTGGGCGTGGCTTGGGGGCGTGTTCGGTTTGGTTGTTCGGGTGTCTGACCTGCGGTCCGGTAGTTGTGTGGGATTGATCTTGGGTTTCTCGTAGGTGTGGTGGCACGTCTATAGGCGGCTGTGTTCTCTGGGGGTTTGGGGTTCCGGATGATGCTGGTCAGTGGCGTGGGTGGGTGAGGAAGACGCGGAGTGGGTCGTTCGCGTTGCTGGCCAGGCGGGGCAGTCCGAGTCGGCGGGCGATGAGGTTGAGGGCTTTGTCTGTGTCGCGGTGTGGCCGGTTCGGGAGAGCGGCGAGAGCGCGGGCCAGGGTGGCGGTTTCCGGGTAGATCACCAGGTCGCGTGCCAGGAGTGCGGGGGAGGCGCTGCTGGTGGTGGCGAGGTGGGGGTTGGCTGTGCAGAGCCGTGCCAGGCGGGTGTGCCAGCGGTGGGTGAGGTGTTGTTGGTGGTCGTACCAGCGTGTGGTGATGGCGCGCGCCGCGGTCCAGGCGGTGTTGGCACGTGAGTGCCGTAGGAGTCGCCGGTGGGTGTGGTGCGCGGCGGTGAGTTCGGGCGCGGCCCAGGTGCGGATGGTGGTGGTGAGTCGTGGGTCGGGGGCGGCTTGGTGGTGGCGTGGGCACATCAGCCGTTGCGGCGCCGGGTGGACCCAGGCGGTGTCGGTGGCGCCGTGGCTGTGGTGGCGGGTGCACAGGGTGCAGGCGCGGACGGGCTGCTGCTCGGTCTCGAGCCGCTTCCAGTGCGCGGCTGCTCCGGTGCCGTGGGCGTCGCCGAGCAGGGCGAGGTGGGGCAGGGCACGCGTCAGGTGGGGGAGTGGGGTGCGGGCCAGGATGGCGAGGTGCTGGGCCGCGTTGTGGTTGAGGTGGAGTTCGGCTGCGGGCAGCGTGCCGTGGCAGTGGAGGGTGATGCCGGTGCTATCGAGGAGCTGGGGCAAAGTCAGCCGGTAAGCGTCGGCGAGGCGTTGGGCGTAGGAGGCGGTTGCTTCGCCGGCCACTGGCCGTACACGGAGCACGCCTGGTGCGGCTGACGGGATCCGCAGCCATGCCCCTGTGACGACGATTCGCTGTGCGGCGCCGGCCCCTGCTGTGGCACGGGTCGTGACGTCTGTCCGGCTCACGAGGTGCCGGTACTCCGGCTTCGCGGCCGCGTGTGGGGGCGGTAGTGCTGTTCGGCGAGGTGGTCGAGGCGGATGGCGTCGAGGGTGGTTTTGGTGATGCGTTCGGTGCCGTCGATGAGGGCGGTGATGGCTGCTTGGCGGATGAGGCGGGCGAGGCTGCCGATGCGGCCGGCGGTGCGCTCGTGCAGGTAGGGGGCCAGTTGGGGGAGGGTTCCGGGCCGGTGGTGGCGCAGGTCGAGCGCGCTCTCCATGGCGGTGATGAGGTCGCGGAAGGGCTCTTCGTCGCCGAGGCGGGCGGGGAAGGGGTCGCAGTCGATGAGGGAGGCGCGTCCGGCGAGCTGGGCGCCGCGTACCCCGGTGAACAGGGGTGTGGTGGTGACGTCGATTCCGGCGTAGACGAAGGTGGCGCCGATGCGTTCGGTGAGGTCTTTGATCAGGTCGGCGCTCTGGGCGCCGGTGGTGGTGCGGGGGTTGAGGCGGTGGATTTCGTCGATCATCACCAGCTGTACCCGGGCGGCTGTGTAGGTGTGGCAGACGGCCCCTGTGATCTGGGCCTGGGACATGCCGGCGGCGACGGGGATGCCGAGGTAGCGGGCGAATTCGGCGGCGAGGGTTTTGGCGCTGGCGGCGGGCGGGACCAGGACGTAGGCGACGGGAACATGCTCGGCCGTTGCTGCAGCGCCGTGGCGGCGGATGTGGGCGAGGTGGCAGGCGCGGCCGACCTGGAGCAGGGCGGTAGTTTTCCCGGCGCCGGCGGGGCCGGTGACGATCAGGGAAGGCCGTGCGGTGACGGCCTGGTGGCGGCCGAGGATCATCAGGGTGCGCACGTTCTTGGCGAGGGTGTCGATGGCGGGGGTGCGCACGGTGACGAACCGCGAGTGATAGGCCAGGCGTTCCTCAAGGCTGCGGTGCGGCGTGCCGGGTGGGGGAGGAGCCGCCACGGGTGTGGAGGCGAAGGCCTGGAAGCCGTCCCAGGTGGTCACCGCTTGTGGCTGCGGATCAGGGGCGTCGCCGTCGGCGCTTGCCGCGGCACCGGGAGACCGCTCCGCCGTCGACAGCGACTTGCCGGCCCGCGCATCGTTCGGGCCCGGCGAGGCGTTCACCACTGCTCGGCTTCCGCTTCGGCGTCCCACAGCCCGTAGCCGCCTGCCGTTCCCGGCAGCACGCTCGCGCCCTCCGGCTCGCTTGTGCCGGTCTCGGCCGCGGTGCCGACGCTGATGAGGTCGTCCAGGCTCTCGCTCCAGTCCGGTGCCGGGGCCGGTGCGGTCTCTGCGTCGAGTGGGCGCCGCTGGCCTGGAAGATCGGGCAACTGTGCTGCCGTACCGGAGCGGGAGGCTCTCCGGCGGCGGGTTTTCTGCTCGGTCTCGGCGGGGTGGCGGGTGCGGCGCAGGAGCTGGTCGAGGGCGTCGGCGAGGTCGGCCTCATGCTGCTCACGATCCCCGCGTTGTTCGACCTCGGCCTGGACATGGCGCCAGATGGCGTCGCTGAAGGGCTGGTGGACGTGGTCGCGGTGGATCCACGGGATTTCGTGGAGGTGTCCGTCGGTGA
The DNA here is from genome assembly GCF_055593965.1 of Streptomyces sp. NPDC040622. NCBI lineage: Bacteria > Bacillati > Actinomycetota > Actinomycetes > Kitasatosporales > Streptomycetaceae > Streptomyces > Streptomyces sp. NPDC040622. The sequence continues at coordinate 50,334 of NZ_JBVIXD010000023.1, forward strand.
GGCGGATGAAGATCTGGCGGGCGTCGTGGGGGTTGTGGTGGACCTCCCACTTGCCGTCCCTGGCCGCGACGGGGGAGTGTTGGCTGCGGTGGGGGTCGAGGATGTCGTGGTTGTAGGTGCGGTAGTCGAGGCGGATGCCGCGTTCGGTGATGGGCTGCCAGCGCACGGGCAGTAGTTCGAGGTAGTCGGCCCCGGTGAGCGGGACGGGCACGTAGCCGCTGATGGTGATCAGCGCGGCCCACATCTGGTTCGGGGTGAGGGCGGTTTTGGGCAGGACGGGGTGGCGCAGTCCGTCGTGGGGCCGGTTCTGCCAGCCACAGGTGATCCATTCGTCGAGGAAGTCCTGCAGCTGCGGGATCGTCCACCGTGTCTCGGCCGCCGTCGCGGAGCCGCGACGCTGCGGGTTGGAGCCGGTATGGCCGGCGACGTGCTGGCAGAACAGGTCGTTGATCGCACCGAACGTCCGCTCCACTACGGCCTTGGCCTGCGGCCGCCTCGGTGGAGCGGGCTGCACACTTACCCCGAGTGTTTCGCAGGCGGCGACGAAGCCCTGCGAGAGGTAGATCTTCCCGCGGTCGACGACGATCATCTCGGGCACGATCACTGGACGGGCGGCCGCGCCTTCCAGGCGCTCGTCCAGCGACAGCATCCGCTCATAGGGCACTTCAGCCCGCGACAGATGCAGCGCTGAGGGCCAGGTGGGGCGGGCAGGATGCGGAACAGCCATCTCGGCCAGGAGCAGTGCGGCGTCGACGGCTTTGGTGCTGTGCGGGCGCAGGACGGCGGCCAGGATGGAGCGGGTGGCGACGTCGACGGCGATCGTCAGCTCCGGCCGCCCCAGCGTGCCGTCCTCCAGGACGGCCATGATGTCCAGGCGGGTGGTGTCGATCTGCACCTGCTCCCCGGGCCGCAGCACCACCGGCGCCGACGATGAGGCGCGGGTGGGGGCGGTGGCGGTGCGTGCGGGACGTCCCGGACGCTCGGTTGGGTCGGCCAGCACACTCACCAGCCGGTAGAACGTCGACCGTGACGGCATCTCCACCACCCCGCGCCCATGGGTGTCCTCCAGGACCTGCCCGACCAGTACCTGCAGTCCCTTCACCGTCCCCTTCGACCGGCCACGCTGGCGCCGCAGAGCCTCCAGCACAGCGGCCACGACCCGTTCGTCGGCATACCCCGTCGGATGACGGCCACGGGCCGGCACCACGCGCTTGTCGACCAGCCCCCACAAACCCTGCTTCCGGTAGGCGTACCGCATCCGCTCCACCGTCGTACGCGTCACCCGCGCGAAGCCGAGCGCCGCCAGCTCCTGCGCCTTGGCCGCATCCCGCTGCGCCAGCGTCCACCGCGCGGGGTCGTACTCCGGCCGCATCGTCTGGCCATCACGGCCACCCTCAGGGTGCGGCCATCCGGTCTCCACCTCTCGGATGTGGGGCAGCCAGGCCAGCGCCCGCTGCTGGGCCGCCACCGGAACGGTCTCGAACAGCCCCCACTGCGGCACCGCGTCCGGCGCCCGCGCGCCCACCACTTCGAAGCCCGGATCGGCGAACAACCGCCCCAGCAGCAGGCTCACTTCGGCGCCAGTCTCCTGCACCAGGTAGACCCGCGGCCCTTGCAGGGCGGCAACCTGCCAGGTCTGTCCCCGGTAGGTGACGTGCGCGCCGACCTCCACCACCGGCCGTTGGCTCTTACCGTGTGTGCCGCCCACTGCACTCGCCCCTTCCTTGGCCGCTCCCGGCGCCCAGCCGCTTTTCAACACTCTCACCACTGCGTTCTGCGTCAGCGCAGACCAGCGCCTCCTCGTGCAGCGGCTCATCAAGAGGCGTCGTCAGATGTCCGCACCACAGCGCGTGATAGACAGCCGGCAGGCCCTGCAGGGGATCGCCTACCGCGGCTGCGCCGTCGGCCAGCGGGCAGGGCACGGCGAATACTTCGGCCAGCGCGGCCCGCAGCCCGGGCGGGCCCTGATTGCGGGGGTGGCGGTAGCCGGCCAGCCACCGCAGATTCGCCGCCACCACCGCCGGAGGCGGCTCGAGGCGCCGGTAAGCCCAGCCCACGCGCGCGCACGCTGCTTCCAGGACCACCCGCGCCCGCTGTGCCCTGTCTCCGCCGGCGGCCGGGCTGGCGGGGCAGTCGGCGAGCAGGCCGGTGCCGTCCGCGTACCGGGCGAACAGCTGGGGCACCCACGAACGCACCCGCCCGTCGGCATCCCGCCACAGCAGCCGTACCGGGCGCGCGGACAGGCCGGTCACGTCCGGATCCCGGTCCAGGATCATCAGCTGGATGAGCATCGCGGCCGAACCGTGCACCACGTGCCGTCCGGTGGTCGCCGACCACCACCAGCCCGGCCCCCACCGGCGGCCCGGCACGACCGGAAACGCGGATACCGGCGCCAGGTCCTCGAACCGCACCGACATCGCCGCCTGATCCCACGCCAGCTGTGTCGCCTGTCCGGCAGCAGTGGCGAAGGCGGCCTCGACTCCCGCACTGCTTCCCCCTGCGGCAGCCTGCCGCACCAACCTGCTGTGCCCGTGCCCCTCCATCCCCAACACCCAAGCGCACGCAAGCCTGTTGAACGCCGTGATCCGAATCCGCCACCCGAACGGGTGAACGGTGCTCCGTCATGACGGCGTGTCCGTCCCGTCAGGACTCCGGTGATCCTGACCGCAGGCCGTCGAGTCTCGGTGCAGGTGAGGCGATGTCGGTGGTGTGCGGCAGCATCAGAGCATGACGCAGATGAACAGAGAGTGGGCGATCGAGAAGCTCAAGGGCTTCCTCCACACCGCAGCAGTCGAGTGGGTCGCGCCACCACACGGCATGGTGAGTGCTGGGAGCTTCAAGTTCAAGAATTCTTCCAAGCCGGAGGCGCAGGCTGCTGCGCACATCGCGGAGCAGATCTTGGACCGGGTGATCCCTGACTGGCGATCCGCAGACTGGGAAGAAGCCAAGAGACAGCCGATGTGGCGCCACCGGGAGGCGGCCCACCGCGCGGTCGCCTTCCTGGAGGCAGAACAGGAATTGCAGGAAAATCTCGGCAGTGGCGCGCCCCAGCTTGACGCAGCCACGCTGCACCCATGGGTCTGGGGCAGCGTGCAGGGCCTGTGGAGCAGCGGCCACTTCCGTGAGGCGGTCGGCGCTGCCGCCAGGGCAGTGAACGTTCAATCCCAGGCGAAGCTTGGACGACGGGACGCCTCTGAGGCCAAGCTCCTCTCCGATGCTTTCTCCACCAACCAACCCGCCCCAGGGCACCCCCGCTTGCGCCTCAGCGAGAACGACGGGGGCGACACATTCAAAAACCGCCACGACGGTGCAGGAAACTTCGCAAGGGGTGTCTACTCAGCCATCCGCAATCCCATCGCCCACGAAGAGGATGAGGAACTGGAAGAGAACGAGGCACTGGAGCAGCTCGCCGCCTTCAGTATCTTGGCGAGATGGGTGGCCGCCGCCGCGGTGGAGAATGCCAGTTGAGAGCCGAACTATGCTCCCCGAAAGGGGCGTTCTCCACGCCAGAGGCGAGCGCGCCGCTACGCCGACGACCGAACCTCGGACCTCTACACGCGCCAAGTGTTCTCCCCGTCAGTGTCACGGAGCAGTAGTGATGCGCGCGGTGGTCAGCAGCGCCTGCTGATGCGGGTGGAGCCGGTCCCACTGGGCGATCTGCAGGTGCGCCCAGTGCCGCAAGCTCTCCGGGACGGGCCCGCCTGCGGAGCCGAGGGTGCGGTATTGCTGCCAGGTGCGGTGCCAGGTGTAGGGCCAGGATGGGTTCCACCACGGGTCCAGGTGGGTGAGAGCGGCTGCCGTGGTGGTGGAGAGGGTGCCGGCGCGGGCTTTGCGGCGTTGCTGGCACAGCCATCTGCCGAGGGGGAAGCCGTCTTGGCGGGCGTGCTTGTCCGGGGTGAGGTGGCCGTGTCGGGCGGCGTAGGCGCGTGCGTGGTCGATTCCGGGGCTGACGGGGTAGGAGCGTGTGGCCGGGGCGGGCCGTTCGCCTACGACAGCATCGGGTGTGATGCCGAGGGCGGTCAGGAGGTCCTGCTGGCCGGGGTGAAGATGCTCCCAGGACTCCTGCTGGACACGGATCCAGCGGCAAAGGCCTCGGGGAAGGTTCGTGGCCGGTACGCCGTCGGCACCCGTAGCTGCTGTGCGGAGGCGGTGGTAGGCCTGCTGCCATTGCAGGGGCCAGGGCGGATTCCACCACGGATCGATTGCGCTCAGGGCCTCGGCACGGGTGGGGGAGAGGCGGCCCTGACCGGCGCGTCGTCGTTGCCAGGCCAGCCACTTCCCCAGCGGGAACCCGTCGAGGACGGTGCTGACGGGCGCGGCGATATGGCCGTATTCGGCCGCGTAGGCGCGGGCTTGTGCGAGCGCGGTGTCCAGCAGACCGGGCCCAGCGCGGGGAGCCGATGGTTGGGCGGCTCGGGCTGTCGCGGCGGTGATACCGATCTTGGTCAGCAGGCGGTGTTGTTCGGGGTGGAGTGTGCCGTAGTCGGTGCACTGACGCTTCAGCCAGTCGGCCAGCTCCTTCTCAAGGTCCGCAATGCCGCTACCACCGCCGTCGGCTGCGGACGCGGACTGCTCGCGTATGCGACTCCAATGGCGTTGCCACTCCAAGGACCAGGTCGGGTTCCAGCAGGGGTCGAGCGCTGCGAGGAGCGTGCTGACCGGCCATGTCCCGCCTGTACTGCGATGGTGCTCCCGCGTCCGGTGGCGCTGTTCGCTCAGCCACCGACCCAGCGGAAACCCCTCATAACAAGCTTTCAGCGGCGTGGCGAGGTGGCCATGTGCGGCGGCGTACGTGCGCGCGTGGGCCAGCCCGGGGCCCGTACCGCAGAGCTGGGCGATGATCTCGTGGGGGCAAGCAGCGGCGGTCTCGGCGGTGATGCCGATCTGCGCCAGCAGATGCTGCTGCTGCGGATGCAGCTGCTTGTAGCCGGTGCACTGTACGGACAGCCACGTGACCCAGCCGTCACTGCCGTCCGGCCAGCCTCCTTCTGCCGCCCGTTGGCGCCGGTCTTGGGCATGAGCGCGGATCCGGTGCCAGGTGCGCTGCCACGCCAGGGGCCACGGCGGGTTCCACCACACGTCGATCGCGTCGAGCACCTGAAGGTGCGCTGGTTCGTCCTGGTGGCGGGTGAGGCAACGCTGGGCAGTGAGCCACTTCCCGAGCAGAAACCCCTGGTACGAGATGTTCTTGGTGGCCAGGGCCAGGTATCCGTGTTCGGAGACGAAGGCGCGCGCACAGGCAACAGCCTTATCGATGCCCGCTGTCCGGCTCGTTCTGCGCGGCCGTGCGCTGTCGGCGGCCTGGGCCGTGAGGCCGATGTCGGCCAGCAGTCGGCGCTGTTCGGGGTGGAGTGAGCTGTAGTCGGTGCACTGCAGATACAGCCACTCCCCGGTCAGCACGTGGGTGTCGGGGAAGCCGTCGGCGGCGTTGAGGGGGCCGTGGCGCTGGACGTGGTCGCGGGCGCGGTAGTAGGAGCGCTGCCACTTCACCGACCAGGGGAGGTTCCACCACGGATCCACCTCTTTCAGGGCGGCGGCCTTTTCTTCAGGCAGGGCCAGGGCAAGGGTCTGCTGGTTGTGCACCCATTTCCCCAGGGCGAAGGAACCGACTCGGGTGTCGCGTTGGGTGGCGAGGTGGCCGTGCTGGGCGGCGTAGGTGCGCGCGTGGGCCAGCCCGGTGGCGAAGGCGACCTCGGCGTGCACGCTGTGGCCCCGCAGCCGCTTCTGAGCCGGCCAGCCCTCTGTGCCCTCGGTCTGCCGACGCGAGTAGCCCGCGAGAACGTCAGCGGGAGGCCGGGGCCGGAGCGCCAAGGGGACCTGCCACAGCCGCTGTTCGGCGTCTCCGCTGACGCCCTGCGCACGGATGCACTGGTACGTCCAGGTAAACAGCGGTCCGTGGGTACAGGCGGCCAGACGCTCGGTGAGCCACGGCCGCCGCAAGCGATCGCCCAGCTCGCCGGGCACGCAGGGCACATCAGCCAACCGGTAGGGGAGGTGACCACCACCGTCAGCCGCGACACGGAGCCGCCAGGCCCGGCTGGCCAGAAGCGTGGCGAGGGCGACGGTCTCTGGGTAGGTGACCAGATCCCGCGCCATGATCCGCCACCGCTGCGGAGCCTCGCCCGCGGGCATGGCCACCTCCAGCCGCATCGGCCACAGGCGCTCCCCGGGCCACTTCTGCGCCCACCACCAGGCCGTGACCGCCTCAGCGACCTCGAACGCCAAGCCAGCGACGGGGGAGCGGCGCAGCAGCCTGCGGTGATCCTCCTGCGCCTGGACCACCTCAGGGCATCCGGCCAGCCCGACGACACGGCCCCCGCTGCCAGGCACGCTCATCAGCCAGCACCGGTGGCGTGGGCAGACTCGCTGGTGCGCCGCCCGGTACACCCGGGCTGGTGCCACGCGATCGGTCCGCGCAGCCACACAGCCCGGGCACGCCGGACCCCAGGCGGCAACCGTCTCGACCCCGTTGCGGAGCCGCGCCGCGGGCCTCTCCTTCGAGGGGCCCAGCGGCTCTTCCCGCGTCCAGGCCGGCAACGCCCGGCGCAAGCTCACCTGCGGCACACGACACAGCGCCGCGACCCGGTCCCGGGCCGCGGCGTTCAAGAACACCTCGCTGTCGCCCTGGAGAACTCCGACGACGTCCTGCTGGCCGGCCACTTCGGTAACCGCCGACAGCAGACTCGACACCGTCAGGCCGTAACCGTCCGCGATCCGCCCTAGGAACGACAGCGTCATCTCACCCTGCAGGGGAGCCACCCGAAAGGCGCCTGCGGCCAGCAACAGCTCCCCACCCATCCCGTCGCTTGTGACAACTATCGTTCTTCGGCTCAACAAGCTGTGGCTGAGCGCCACAGTTGGCCAGTCTGATCGTTTCACTTGGCCGGTGCGGATCCGGAAGGCTGAGGCAGTCCCTCTGGTTGCCTCGCGCATGGTCTCTGATTCGAGGTGACAGGGGTCACATGGGGAGTTCTGAGATTTTTTGCCGGAAGCGGGCCGTGCCGGGACTGAGGGGCGAAGCTGTCCACGATCCAAGGAGTTCTCATGACCATCGAGGACACCCCGTCCCACTTTCCGCCGCCTGAAGCAGCGACGCGGCCGCGCACCCGCCCCGAGGTCGATTTCGACCTGGTGGCGCGGACAACGCAGTTCCTGGGAACTGCCCAGGCCCCGGCAGAACCCCTGTCCGAGATGCACGTGGAGGCCGTCATCCCCGTGCACTGGGGTGTCGACGGCGGTCTCGTCGCCGTGCACTCGGACGGAACCGTCGCCACCCGTCCGAACGGCAAGGTCCCACCCCTCCATGTCCTGGAGGCTGGCGCCCGCGAGCTGCTCACCCACTCCTCCGAGTACGTGCACGTCCCCACCCGCCAGCCGACTGCCGAGACGATCGCCAGAGGCTTCCTGGAGATGGGGCGCCCGGTGCCGGACGTCGTCCAAGCGCTCAATGCGCGCCAGGCAGCCCTGCTGGACAACACCCCCCAGGTCGACGCCTTCACCTCAGACGTGCTGGGCCTGTGGAGCGGTTGGCGCGAGCCGGTGTCGACGGCGCTGCTCGGCGACTGGGCTTCACCACTGTTCAGCAGCGGCAGCCTCGCACCCATGGCACTCGACTGTCTCAGGACTGAAGCACGCATCATCCACCGCCAGTTGACTCCCCTGTCACAGCGTCGGGTCGCGGGGGAGCGGCTCTGGAGTCTGGATCTCCGCTTCGGCGACGACCTGACCACGTACGACCTCATCTCCGGAGGCCCGGACCCGTTCGAGGTATTGACCGGTAGCCTGCCCGACGACCCGCGCGTCGCCACGGTCCTTGCGCAGCTCCGCCCCATCGAGCACGCCGTCGCGATGGCTTGGGCCAACACGCGGGTCACCACCTGGGCCGAGGCCGCTGCTGACGTCATCGCCCTCGATCCGGCACAGTTCACTGGTTGTGATCCCGGGGCCCTCGGGGAGCGGGTCCGCACCAAGCTCATTCGGCTCGGCAAACGGCACACCGAGCGTGCCGCTGCGGCAGCAGCCTGGAAGGGCCGGTCCGCATGACGCTGACCGCCCTGCTCCTAGTCCTGCTGCTGGTCGTGGTCACAATGCTCGTCGGTACCGCCGTTGCGGCCGTGCTCCACCACCGCCCGGCCTGGGCCATCCCGGTCACTGGGGCTCTCGCCGCGATGATGCTAATGGCCACTGCCACCGGGCTACTCATCGCCGTCACTCAGCACTGAACGCATGTCGGCGGCACGTTCACGCGTGCCGCCGGGTGCCCCACGGGCTCTTCAACCTGGATATCGGGCTGATATCCGAGGCGATAGCTCAGCACGACGACCACGAACGCTCAGGCTGGCCAACTGGAGCGCACACTGGCCAACTGTTGCGCTCAGTCACACAAGTAGGTGCCGGGCCTGCAGCCCGCGCCAGGTCAGTAGTCGAGGTCGAGGTAGTCGATGTCGTTGAGGGTGACGTCGGAGAGTCCTGTGGCGCGGCCTCCGCCGTCTTGGAAGTAGATCTCTTTGAATCCTTCGGCGATGATCCCGCGCATCTGCTGGTCGCTGGCGCCTGTGTTAAGGGCGTCGAAGAGGCGTTGCGCGTAGGCCGGGGGGAGGTGCACGGTGAGTCGCCGGAAGCGTCCGTCGTCGGTCGTGCCGACCGGCGCGGTGTAGCCGAACCGGGCCCGGGTCTCCACGGTGATCCCGCCGGTGACGGCGGCCTGCTTCTGCCGGCGCTTGCGCACCTGGGGCTGCCACCGCTGCTGTACGGCGTCGTCGATCCGGTCCGCGATCGCTTTGGGCGGGTGCTTGCGTTCGCCCTTGCGGTAGCGCTCCACCGACCGTTGGCTGACCCCGAGCTCCGCTGCGACGGCCTTGGTCGTTTTGAGTTGTTTCATCAGGAAGTTAATGCGTGCCTGGAGGGTCTTGGGCGGCTGGCGGGTGAAGCCGTCCCGGTCGGCGCGTTCGATGGCGTCGTCGATCTCCCCGGCCACGGCCTACTCTCCTTCGTCGAGGACGGCGTCGCCGCCCTTGATGTGGCGGGCCGGGTTGAGGCCCTTCTCCATGAGGTCGACCGCCCACAGCATCGTCTGGACGCCCTCCAGCTTGGCCAGGCCCGGCGTGGGTCCGAGGCGGAACCCGCCGGGCTGCGGCTTGCCGGACGCGGCGTACGGCAGGAAGTCGAGCGGGCTCTCGCCGGGCGAGGGGTAGACGACGCAGTCGGAGAGCACGGCGAGCGGGTACAGGCCCGTCATCTTCGCCATGTTGTTGAGCTTGCGGTGCATGTTGACGCGGGCCTTGCTGATGACGGCGGCGCGGATGTCGGGGCGCCAGGTCGGGCGCTGCAGGGCCGGCCACGTCTCGCCGTCCTTGTAGTGCTTGCCCTGCGGGCGCTCGCGGAGCTTGCCGACGCCGCCCTTCACCGTGGCCTTGATGGCGGACAGGACGGCGGCCAGGGCCGGGTCGATCTGCTTGTGCTGCTCCATCGCGGCGAGGAAGGCCCGGTCGTCCAGGTCCTTGGTGACGCCGAGGTCGGCGAGGGTGTCGACGTAGGCGGTCTTGAGGCGGTCGTGCCAGGGGTCGAGGTAGGCGCCGGTCTCGCGGCGCAGGTACGCCTTGATCGGGTGCACGTCGTAGCCGAGCTCCTGGGCGTAGGCGAGGGTGTGCGTCTGGTACCACGCAGGTCCCGTCGGCCGGGAGCCGTCCGGCGTGAACGGGCTGGGCAGGCGCGGGTCCAGCTCGATGTGGGAGACGTCGGCCAGCCAGCTCCCGGGGATCTTCGGGTTGAACGCCGGGGCGTGGAAGTGGTCGGGCGCGCTGAGGCCGACGACCAGGCGGGCCGCGGCGGCGAGGAACGCGGTGTTGAGGTCGAGGCCGACCGCCCACGGCAAGGTGCACTCCTCATCGGAGAGCGTGTCCACGTCCCGCACCCACTGGTACGCCTCTTCGTTGAGGAACCCGCCACTCCAGCCGGAGTTCACGACGACGGGGTGTTCCGGGGTGGCCTCCGGTGGCGCCGGGTCCATCGCCTCCGTCCCCAAGCTGCCGGGGTTGTGGCCGGACACCCAGTTCCCGGTCTCCGGGTCCTGCACAGCCTTCGTCGGCGGGCGCAGCGCGGTCATCAGCTCGAGGCCCGAGACGGCGGTGGAGCCGCGCGGGGTGATGACCCGGGTCGCATACATCCCGAGGACGCGGGCGATGTCGGCCGGCTCCATCTCCGCGACGCGGGGCCAGGACCGCTCATCGAGGGCGTCCCACGACAGGACCGCCAGCTGCACGCACTGCCGCTCACGCCCCTGGGCCTTGCGGTAGACACGGACCCACGGGCCGAACCCACGCTGCGTCAACTGCCATTTCGCCTTCGCGACCTGCTTGACCACGGGGTGGTCCTCGGGCAGGCGCAGGGAGCGGCGCTGCTCGTGGCCCTCCAGGCGCTCCGGCAGCCCCAGCTTCACGGCGGCCGACGCGGTGAGCACGATCAGCGGATCACTGTCCTTGCCGTACCGGTTCAGCTTCGCAGCCCCGAGACCGGACTCCTTGAGCGTCCACTCCACCAGCTCCGGAACCGTGGTCGCCGGGCAGTCAAGCACGATCCCGCCGACGCCGTACGCGCTGCCGTCACCGTCCAGCACCGCCAGTGGACCGTGCGGGAAGCGCGGATCGGCTGCAGGCTGAGCTGCCTTCTTCGCGGCCGGACGGCGCGATGCCGCGGCCAGCCGAGTGGCAGGACGTGCTGGTCCGGCGGCTGGAACGGCGGGAGCTTGCGGGGCGTCTGCCGTCCCCACCTCGGACGCGGACGGTGCACTGAACGCCGCAGGCGTCGCGGTAGCCGAGGCTGCACCGTGCGCGGGATACTTCGCCGCCCACCCGTTCAGCAGCCGCTGGTACGCCTCCAGGCGCGGCGACTTCGGCTCCGAGCGGCCGTTCTCCCAGTTCTTCACCGACTGGGTCGTCGTCTTCAACGCGGTGGCGAGGCGGGCCTGCGTGATGCCTGCGGCCTCACGCAGCCGGGCACGCTCCGCCGGAGGCGGCAGATGCGGCTCCTCCTCCAACAGAGCGTCGACGGACGCGAACAGCTCTTCCTCAGATGCCATTCCCTGCACCTTCACGTCAGGATCCGATAGTGCTTAACCAAAAACTTAGCCCACCCCTTAACCTTCTCGCGCCCATTCCAATCCCAGCGTGGCGAGCGTGGCGAGTTTGTCGGCGGTGAGCTTCGCGCGGCGTCCCTTGAGGTTCATGATCCAGACTCCGAGCTTGACGGGGTGCTCTTGGCCGTCGACCTCGACCGTTTCTACGTGCCCCCTGGGGACGGTCACGGAGCCCTCCCGGGCCGTGTACTGCGCGAGGGCCGCCACGCCCCGCTCGAAGGCCCCCAAGGGCGTCGTGGACGGCTTCGGGCGCTCCGGGGCCGGCGGCGTGATGCCGAGCTGCTCCAGGCGCTCGCGCTGCCCGTCCGTCAGGGTGTGCCAAACTGCCGGTTTTTGCTGCCGAATCAGCCATTTCCCGATGTCCATGCCGTGGATGGTGAAGCCGGGCAGGACCTCCACCGCGCCGGCTTGGCCTTCTTCGTCGGCGATCAGCTCGCGTAGTGCGGCGTAGTGCCGTTGCCATTCGGCAGGCCACTCGGGGTTCCAGTCAGGGTCAATCTCCTTGAGTGCCGTCTCCCACTCCGGGTGCCCGTCCAGCGCACCCGGGCGGCGCAAGTTGCTCAACCACTGTCCTACGGGCCTGTTCAGGGCCACGGCGGGCCTCGGACTGCAGAGGGTCCAATGGTCTTCGTAGTAGGCCTTCGCGGCCTCCAGATTCTCCTGGAAGCGCTCATCCGCGACAGACCACACCATGCCGAGCCGCTCCAGCCGCTGCGCGCGCTGCCCGCTCATCTCCCCGGCGCCGTACGCCCGTCGCTGCTCCGCCACCCACTGCCCGAGAGGTGTCGCGCCCTCTCGGTGTCCGTAGGGCACCCTCGCGTTCCCGGTCCGCTCGACGTATGTCTTCAGCTTCGCCCAGCCGCGGGCCCAGTCCTGGCGTTCGGTGTCGATGACGTTGAAGGAAACCCAGTCTGCGACCATCACCGGGTCACGCGGAGCCGCAAAGCGAAGCAGCAGACGCGATTCGTCTTCACCTTCCTGAGGCGCCGTGCCGATGTGCATCGACGGCTCCACATCGGCTTTCTGCGGCTCCTGGGGGATCGCCAACAGCTCCACGGCCTCTTCATCATGAGCCCGAAGACCTTCGAGAACCTTTACCAGAGGACGGTAAGAACCGGAGGTGAACATATCCTCAGGCTCTTCTCCCGGCTTCAAGAAAATCGGCACAATCAGAGAAGCCAGCTTTCCCTCTCCAGGCTTCTGCCGAAGAGCGCGCCCGATGGCCTGAACGATATCGTGCGGCGCCCCCTTGGGATCTAGAAGGGCCACGGAATCCACGGCGCGAATATCAACGCCCTCACCCAATACGCGGCAATTCGAGAGAATCGCACGCAGCGCCGTGGACCCGAACTTGCCCAGCACTCCCCGCCGACGCTCGGGCACGTGCTCCCCGCACAGCCAGTCCGCCCAGACCTCCGCCGGGTACCGGTCCGGCTGATCCGCATACAGCTTCGCCGCGACCCGCTCCAAGCCCTCCGCGTACGCCTGTGCCTCTATCGTCCGGTGGTGGAAGGTGATGCACGTCTGCAGACGATGCTGCGCCATGGTGTGCAGGAGCGCGGCCTGCAGCGCCCCGAGCCGCTGCCCGCGCACCTCCTCGCTGCGCCGCTCCTCGCCCATCAGCCGTTCCGGGGTGACGACCGGATCCTGGAGCTCCAGCACGATGATCTGATACCGCGCCAACAGCCCTCTGGACACGGCCGACGCCAGCGACAGCTTGTACAGGACCGGCCCGAAGATCCTCTCGTCGTCCATGGACGCGGCCATCTCCTGAGGCAGCGGGTCCCGTACGCCCTCGGCGGCCTCCCAGCTCGGGGGCCGCTCCTGCCAGATCCGCGGCGTTGCCGTCAGATACAGCCGGCGCACCGCCGGAATGACCCCCTGGTCGTGCACGGCAGCCCACGCCTTACCCATCGAACCGCTGGTCCGGTGCGCCTCATCGACACACACCAGGTCCATCGGAGCCAGCTGTTGCCCGTACACGCCCTCGAAGGCCTCCGCCAGCACACCGAGGCTCGCGTACGTGGCGAAGATGAGGACCTGCCCGGTGCCGTGCCACAGCGCCAATTGCACGGGGTTGGTAGTGGAGCGGACTTTCAGCGCCCACAATTCCGGGTCGTCCTGGAGCGAGCACACCGCGACCGTAGGCCCCGTGTGCCCGGCCGCATTCCACGCCTGAACCGTCTGGCTCAGCAAATCCAGCGTCGGCACCAGAACGAGAATGCGCCCTTTGGAGGCGAGCCGCTTGGCCGCCGCCGCTGCGATGATTGTTTTTCCCGTCCCGCACGCGGCGTGTACCTGCCCGCGCAGACCATTGACGGGAATACCGCCCGGCGGGGTATCGAGGCCGCGCACGATGGCGGCAACGGCCTCAATCTGGTGTTCACGCAGTTTCACGGCCATTCCCGTGTTCTCCTTTTCGCAGAATGCGGCCCGCAAACTGAAAGGGAATCCCGGAGCGGGTGAGGGGTCCGGGGTGGTGCTGTATGTCCCCAGACTCTACACAGCTAGCCCTTGTGATGCATCACCCTTGCGAGAAGTTCGCTCTCCCAGGTGATACTTGGCTGATTCTCCCTCATGGCGTCAGGCCAGAATGTATGCTGTGGGGTGTCGTCAGCATTGACGTTCGCGCAGTTGAGAGCAGGGGAGGGGTTCGGGTGGAGCGCAAGCGGAGCCCGTTACAGCGATGAGGCCCGACACCTGGCGGGCCGACGATCCGTCACATTCGTTGCTGGAGTGGTGGCCTGGAACCCCAGGGGCTACACAGGCCCGCGCGTGATACACCTCCCCTTATTGCCAGCCCAGGCACCCGCGCTTGCGCGGGTGCCCTCAATTCGCGCTTGCGCGAATTGACATCCCGTCGAAATTCCGTTTACACAACCTCACCCCCCCCCCCCCCCCCCACCCCCACCCCCCCCCCCCCCCCCCCCCT
>NZ_JBVIXD010000024.1:0-63047 GCF_055593965.1 Streptomyces sp. NPDC040622
CGGTTACATTCCGAACCCGGAAGCTAAGCCTCATAGCGCCGATGGTACTGCAGGGGGGACCCTGTGGGAGAGTAGGACGCCGCCGAACTCCTTTTGATAAGAAGAGCTGGTCCCTGAACTTCGGTTCAGGGACCAGCTCTTTTTTGTTTTGTGTAACTTGCCGTTCACGTTGTGCAGCCAACATCCCCAGACATGGGGACAGTTGAGATGTTGCGAGCCGCGGGTGTCGGTGCGGGCGACGAGGTCGTCGTGCCGGCCTACGGGAACGCCGAGGTGGCCGAGGCCGTGGTCCTCGCCGGAGCGGTGCCCGTCTTCGCCGACATAGAGCCGTCGACGTACTGCCTCGATCCCGATGCCGTGGCCGCCGTGGTGACCCCACGTACGGCTGCCGTCGTCGTGGTGCACCGGTTCGGGAACCGGGCCGACGTGCGGCGGCTGCGGGACCTGGGCGGGCGACAGGGGCTTCTCGTCCTGGAGCAGGGCGAGCCGGAGGCTCCGTCCGACGACCTGGCCGTCCGGCGCGCGCATGCCGCGTATCTCAGCGGGCGGCTCAGCGGGGTCGTGACGCCCGACAGCACTGAGGGGCACAGCTATCAGCAGTACGTCGTGCGGGTGCCCGGCAACGGGCGGCCGGACCGGGACGCGTTCGCTCGTGCCGTGCGGGCCAAGGGAATCGACTGCCGGGTGCCGGTGAAGACGCCCGTGCACCGCATGCCGCGGTTCTGGCGGGACGTGCACCTGCCCGAGACGGAGCGGGCCGCCGACGAGACGCTGACGCTGCCGGCTGGCGCGTCGATGTCGCGGCGCGATCTGCAGCGCGTCGTCTCCGCGTGCAACGCGCTCGGCGGACTTCTCCAACCTGCCTTCTGAGTTCGCTACGGGGTTTGACCGGTGGGGGAGAGGGCGAGAGGCGGTTCGAGGCGCCTTCGATTTCGGGTATGATCTATTCCGTTGCCGAGGGGAAAACCCCGAAGCGCAGCAGGCCCCTATAGCTCAGTCGGTAGAGCGTCTCCATGGTAAGGAGAAGGTCAGCGGTTCGATTCCGCTTGGGGGCTCAAGTAATAAAGGCCTCCGCCCGGTTGGGCGGGGGCCTTTGTCGTACCCGGAGCGTGTTGATCGCCGTGAAACGGGTTCCGGGGCACCTCGCGGTGCCCCGGAACAGTCAGTCCTTCTGGAGGCCGGGAACCCGCATCGCGAGGATGGCCATGTCGTCGGACGGGGCGTCCGTCGCGAAGCGCTCCACCGCGCGCATGATGCGGGCCGCGACCGCCCCCGCGGTCAGGCCCGTACAGGTCGTCAGGACGTCGGCGAGGCCGTCGTCGCCGAGCATGCGGGTGCCCTCGCGGCGTTCGGTGACGCCGTCCGTCACGCAGAGCAGGACGTCGCCCGGGTCGAGCGTCATCGTCTGCTCGTACAGTTCCAGGTCCTCCATGACGCCGAGCAGCGGCTGCGGTTCCGCGTAGGGCTCGACCGTGCCGTCCTGGCGCAGGCGGAGCGGCAGGGGGTGGCCGGCGCAGACGACCTTCAGGACCGCCGAGCCGTCCTCCTGGGGCCACAACTCGCCGTACAGGAGCGTGAGGAAGCGGCTGCGGGCCCCCTCGTCGAGGATCGCGGCGTTCAGGCGCTCCAGGACCGCGGGGCCGCCGAAGCCCTCGCGGGCGAGCAGGCGCAGGGCGTGCCGGGCGAGGCCCGTGACGGCCGCAGCCTCCGGTCCCGTGCCGCACACGTCGCCGATCGCGAAGCCGTACGCGCCGTCACGGATCGGGAAGAGGTCGTAGAAGTCGCCGCCGACCTCATTGCCCTCGCCGGCCGCGCGGTAGATGACGTCGACCTCGACACCCGGCACCTGAGGGAGCCCCGGCGGCAGCAGACTGCGCTGGAGGGACTGGCTGATGGCCATGCGCTCGGAGTAGAGACGGGCGTTGTCGAGGGCGAGGGCCGCCCGGCGGGAGAGATCTTCGGCCAATTCCAGGATCTCTTGGCGGAAGTGTTCGTCGGCGGGCTTACCGAGCGTGAGCATGCCGATGACGCGGTTGCGGGCGACCAGCGGGAGGACCACGGTCTCGCCGCCCACCGCCGAAGCGGTGGAGAGCGACGTGCCGATGCCCGAGCCCAGGGTCATGGGCTCGCCCAGGCCCAGGCTGCGCATGGAGGTGCGCAGCGCCGCCTGGTGCGCGGCTTCGGAGGGAGCCGCCCAGACCCGCGCTCCCGGGGTGGGCACGGGGTCCGGCGGGGAGATCTTGGAGAGCAGGGCCTTGAGGCCGTCGATGCGCTCCTCGTCCTCGTGCAGGACGTAGGAGAGGTAGGGCTCGGCCGACTGGTCCGCGATCGTGTAGACGGCGCACCAGGTGGCGAGCGTGGGGACCGTCATCTGGGCCATGAGCGCCAGAGTCTGGTCGCGGTCGAGGGTGCCGGCCAGGAGGTCGGAGGCCTCGACGAGGAAGGAGAGCGAGCCGCGGCGGAGTCTTTCCAACTCCCCGAGGCGGGCCGACTCGACGGCCAGGGCGATGCGGTCGGCGGCGAACTGGAGGCGCAGGGCCTCTTCGTTCGAGTACCGCCCGGAAGCCTCGGCGGCGACGCCCAGGGAGCCCGTGAGGCGCCCCTCGACCTTCAGCGGGACCGTGACGACGGAGCGCATGCCCGTGCCGGCGAGGAGCGGGACCGCGCCCGGCACCACCGTGAGGTCCTCGTGGACGGCCGGCATGCGGGCGGAGCCGTAGCGTCCCGGGGCCGACTCGACCTGGACGCGGGCGAACCGCTGGCGGGCCGAGGGCAGGCCGGTGGAGGCACGGACCTCCAGCTCCGTCTCGTCGTCGGTGGCCAGGAGCAGGAAGGCCGCGTCGCCGTCGAGCATGTCGCGGGCGCGCTCGACGGTGCGCTGGAGCAGGCCGTCCAGGTCGTCCGGGGCGGGGGAGCCGATGAAGACCTCGAAGGGGTCCGCGGAGTGCGACTCGCGGGTGCCCGCATCGGGGGCCGCGCCGCGCAACGGGGTCTGCAGCACGGCGCGCTCGTCGTCGCGCACGAGGAGGCAGACCGTGGAGGGTTCGCCGTCGGTGTCGCGGACGCGCAGGTGGGAGGCGTACACCGGGATCACGCGGCCGTTGGAGCCGCGGACGCCGTAGCTGCCCTCCCAGCGGGAGAGCCGGAGCGCCTCGGCGATGCCGGTGCTCGTGCCGGGGGTGTGCGGCCAGGCCGCGAGGTCGTTGAGCGGTTTGCCGATGACCTGCTCGGCGACGTACCCGAAGAGTTCCTCGGCGTCTTCGTTCCAGGCGGAGATGGCGCCCAGGCGGTCGATCTGGATGACGGCGACCCGGACCCTGCCGTCGGCGATGGGCAGCAGGTCGGCGGGGAGCGAGGGGCCCGCGGTGCGGGTGCCCACCGGGCGGTCGGGGAGGTCGAGCTGGAACCAGACCTGTTTGTGGGTGGGGGAGTAGTCGACGCCCCAGCGGGTGGCGAGCGCCGCGCAGAGCTGGAGGCCGCGGCCTCCCTCGCGGTCGGGGCTGCCCATGTTCACGGAGGACTGCTGGAGCGGGATCTCCCGTTCCGGATAGCGGTCGGAGACCTCGATGCGGACGGCGTCCTCGCTGCGCTGGCACTCGACGTCGGCGGCCGTGCCGGCGTGCACCACGGCGTTGGTGACCAGCTCGCTGGTGAGGACGACGGCGTCGTCGACGATGTCGGAGAACCCCCAGCCCTGCAGGGTGTCGCGCACGAAGGAGCGGGCCGTCGCGACGGACCGTCCGACGGGGTCGAAGGTGGCAGCCGCACGCGCGGTGATCACAGCACTCCTCGTACGAGTATCGACGGCGTCGACAGTGGCCACTGTCTCGACGCCCAGTTCTCCCGAACCCATGGTGCGGCCGCCCCTCCGATGCCCGCTTGTTTCGTGTACCACCGCCCAGGCCGGGCAGGACCGGGGTGGTTGGACAGCCGGATGCAAGGTTACTTACCTTCGCCGTCCATGCTGATGCCGGTCGTCAGTGTTTCCGCCCGGAGGGTGTGCGGACGGTGTGCGAAGCTGCCGAACTGTTATGGCCTGGTTCAGCCATGGTGAAACACTGGGCAAGCTTCATGGAGACAGCCCAGAAAAACCCGAGCAGTACCGGTCGACCCTTGCGGGAGGGACACAGTGGAGTCTGGCGCAGCGACGCGGGGCACTAAGACGCGCGCGAAAGACGGACAGTCCCTGAACAAACAGCGCAAACCACGCAACGGGGCGACTGCTTCCGTGGATGCGGCGGCTCTGAACAGACTGCTCGCGGCGCTGGTCGCGATGCGGGACGGCAACTTCCGCAAGCGGCTCACGGTCTCCGGCGACGACGTGATGTCGGAGATCGCCGCCGTGTTCAACGAGGTGGCCGACCGGAATCTGCACCTGACAGGTGAGCTGTCGAGGGTGCGGCGCATGGTCGGACGTGAGGGAAAACTCACGGAACGACTTGAGGGCGGCGCCAGCGAAGGCTCGTGGGCGGCTGCGATCGACGCGTCGAACGCGCTCGTCGACGATCTCGTGCGTCCCGTCTCCGAGGTCGGCCGGGTGCTCTCCGCGGTGGCGGAGGGCGACCTGGAGCAGCGCATGGAGCTGCGGGCGCAGGGGGCCGACGGGAACGGCCATCCGCTGCGCGGGGAGTTCCTGAAGGTCGGACGGACGGTCAACAACCTCGTCGACCAGCTCTCCACGTTCACGGACGAGGTCACCCGCGTGGCCAGCGAGGTCGGCACCGAGGGCAAGCTCGGCGGGCAGGCCAGGGTGCGCGGGATGTCCGGGTCGTGGAAGGACCTCACGGACTCCGTGAACACCATGGCGTACCGGCTGACCGCCCAGGTGCGGGACATCGCGCTGGTGACGACGGCGGTCGCCAAGGGCGACCTGTCGCGGAAGGTCACCGTCCATGTGGCGGGCGAGATGCTGGAGTTGAAGAACACCGTCAATACGATGGTGGACCAGCTCTCGTCGTTCTCCTCCGAGGTGACGCGCGTCGCGCGCGAGGTCGGTACGGAGGGCGAGCTCGGCGGCCAGGCGCAGGTGCCGGGTGTGGCGGGTGTGTGGAAGGACCTCACCGATTCGGTGAACCTCATGGCCGGCAATCTCACCGCCCAGGTGCGGGGGATCGCCCAGGTCACGACGGCCGTCGCGAACGGCGATCTGTCCCAGAAGGTGACGGTGAGCGCGCGGGGCGAGGTCGCCCAGCTCGCCGAAACGATCAACCAGATGACCGAGACGCTGCGGACGTTCGCGGACGAGGTCACCCGCGTGGCCAACGAGGTCGGTGCCGAGGGGCAGCTCGGCGGCCAGGCCAACGTGCCGGGTGCGGCGGGCACGTGGAAGGACCTCACGGACTCGGTCAACACGGTCTTCCGCAACCTCACGACACAGGTGCGGGACATCGCGCAGGTGACGACGGCGGTGGCCAACGGTGACCTGTCGCAGAAGGTCACCGTCGACGTCGCCGGCGAGATGCTCGAGCTGAAGAACACCACGAACACGATGGTGGACCAGCTCTCCGCCTTCGGTTCCGAAGTCACGCGGGTGGCGCGGGAGATCGGTGTCGAGGGCGAGCTCGGCGGCCAGGCGCAGGTGCAGGGCGCGGCCGGTACGTGGAAGGACCTCACCGACTCGGTGAACACCGCCTTCCGCAACCTCACCGGGCAGGTCCGCAACATCGCGCAGGTGACGACGGCGGTGGCCAACGGTGACCTGTCGCAGAAGGTCACCGTGGACGTCTCCGGCGAGATGCTCCAGCTGAAGAACACCGTGAACACGATGGTCGACCAGCTGTCGTCCTTCGCCGACCAGGTCACGCGGATGGCGCGCGACGTGGGCACCGAGGGGCGCCTGGGCGGTCAGGCGCGCGTGGACGGCGTGAGCGGTACGTGGAAGGACCTCACGGACTCCGTCAATTTCATGGCGGGGAACCTGACGTCGCAGGTGCGGCAGATCGCGCAGGTCACGACGGCGGTGGCGCGCGGTGACCTCTCGCAGAAGATCGAGGTCGACGCGCGCGGCGAGATCCTGGAGCTGAAGAACACCATCAACACGATGGTCGACCAGCTCTCCGCGTTCGCGGACCAGGTGACGCGGGTCGCCCGCGAGGTGGGCACCGAGGGGCGCCTCGGCGGTCAGGCGCAGGTGCCCGGCGTGGCCGGCGTGTGGCGGGACCTCACGGACTCCGTGAACGGCATGGCCGGGAACCTCACGGCGCAGGTCCGCAACATCGCGCAGGTCGCCACGGCGGTGGCGCGCGGTGACCTCTCGCAGAAGATCGACGTGGACGCGCGCGGCGAGATCCTGGAGCTCAAGAACACCCTGAACACGATGGTGGACCAGCTGTCCGCGTTCGCCGAGCAGGTCACGCGCGTCGCCCGCGAGGTGGGTACGGACGGCATCCTGGGCGGCCAGGCCGAGGTCCAGGGCGTCTCGGGCACCTGGAAGGACCTGACGCAGTCCGTGAACGGCATGGCGAACAACCTCACCCTCCAGGTGCGGAACATCGCCGAGGTCACGACGGCGGTCGCGATGGGCGACCTCTCAAAGAAGATCACCGTCGACGCGAAGGGCGAGATCCTCGAACTCGTCACGACCGTCAACACCATGGTCGACCAGCTGTCGTCGTTCGCCGAGCAAGTGACCCGGGTGGCCCGCGAGGTGGGCACCGAGGGCCAGTTGGGTGGCCAGGCGCGGGTGCCGGGTGTCACCGGCATCTGGAAGGACCTGAGCGACAACGTCAACCTGATGGCCAACAACCTGACCAGCCAGGTGCGGAACATCTCCCAGGTCTCGGCGGCGGTCGCCAACGGCGACCTCACAAAGAAGGTCACGGTCGAGGCGCGCGGCGAGGTCGCGCAGCTCGCCGATACGGTCAACACCATGGTGACGACGCTGAGTTCGTTCGCCGACGAGGTCACGCGCGTGGCCCGCGAGGTGGGCACGGACGGCATCCTCGGCGGCCAGGCGCGCGTGCCGGGCGTCTCGGGTACGTGGAAGGACCTCACCGAGTCCGTGAACTCGATGGCGTCCAACCTGACCGGCCAGGTCCGCAACATTGCGATGGTCACGACCGCGATCGCCAAGGGTGACCTGACCAAGAAGATCGACATCGACGCCCGGGGCGAGATCCTGGAGCTGAAGACGACCATCAACACGATGGTCGACCAGCTGTCGTCCTTCGCCGAGCAGGTCACCCGCGTCGCCCGCGAGGTGGGCACCGAGGGCCAGCTGGGCGGCCAGGCACGCGTGCGTGACGTCGACGGCACCTGGCGCGACCTCACCGAGTCGGTGAACGAGATGGCGGGGAACCTGACCCGTCAGGTGCGCGCCATCGCCAAGGTCGCCACCGCGGTGACCCGAGGCGATCTCAACCTGAAGATCGAGGTCGACGCGGCCGGCGAGATCCAGGTTCTGCAGGACAACATCAACACCATGATCGCGAACCTGCGCGACACGACGCTGGCCAACAAGGAGCAGGACTGGCTCAAGGGCAACCTGGCGCGGATCTCCGGCCTGATGCAGGGCCGCCGCGACCTGGAGGACGTCGCCTCGCTGATCATGAGCGAGCTGACGCCGGTCGTCTCCGCGCAGCACGGCGCGTTCTTCCTGGCGATGCCCACGGACGACGGGCAGGATCTCGGGGGCGACCACGGGGACGCGTACGAGCTGCGCATGCTGGGCAGCTACGGCTACTCCATGGGATCCATGCCGACGTCGTTCCGGCCCGGTGAGACGCTCATCGGGACGGCCGCCAAGGAGCGGCGGACCATCCTCGTGGAGAACGCGCCCTCGGGCTACCTGCGGATCGCGTCCGGCCTCGGTGAGGCGCCGCCCGCGCAGGTCATCGTCCTCCCTGTGCTCTTCGAGGGGACCGTGCTCGGCGTGATCGAGCTGGCGGCCTTCCAGCCCTTCACGCAGATCCAGAAGGACTTCCTCAGCCAGATCGCCGAGATGATCGCGACGAGCGTCAACACCATCAGCGTCAACACGAAGACCGAGGTGCTGCTCAAGCAGTCGCAGGAGCTGACCGAGCAACTGCGCGAGCGCTCGGCCGAGTTGGAGAACCGGCAGAAGGCGCTGCAGTCCTCCAACGCCGAACTGGAGGAGAAGGCCGAGCTGCTGGCCCAGCAGAACCGCGATATCGAGGTCAAGAACACCGAGATCGAAGAGGCCAGGCAGGTCCTGGAGGAGCGCGCCGAGCAGCTCGCGGTCTCGATGCGCTACAAGTCCGAGTTCCTGGCGAACATGTCGCACGAGCTGCGTACGCCGCTCAACTCGCTGCTGATCCTCGCGAAGTTGCTCGCCGACAACGCCGACGCGAACCTCACCCCCAAGCAGGTCGAGTTCGCCGAGACGATCCACGGCGCGGGCTCGGACCTGTTGCAGCTCATCAACGACATCCTCGACCTGTCGAAGGTCGAGGCGGGCAAGATGGACGTCTCCCCTACGCGCATCGCCCTGGTCCAACTCGTCGACTACGTAGAGGCCACTTTCCGTCCGCTGACCGCGGAGAAGGGGCTCGATTTCTCCGTACGGGTCTCCCCGGAACTGCCCGCGACGCTGCACACGGACGAACAGCGCCTGCTCCAGGTGCTGCGCAACCTGCTCTCGAACGCGGTGAAGTTCACCGACTCCGGGGCGGTCGAGCTGGTCATCCGGCACGCCAACAACGACGTGCCCAACGCGATCCGCGAGCAGCTCCTGGAGGCGGGCTCGCTGCGCGACGCGGACGCCGACCTGATCGCCTTCTCGGTGACGGACACCGGCATCGGCATCGCGGCCAGCAAGATGCGGGTCATCTTCGAGGCGTTCAAGCAGGCGGACGGCACGACCAGCAGGAAGTACGGCGGCACCGGCCTGGGGCTCTCCATCAGCCGCGAGATCGCGCGGCTCCTGGGCGGCGAGATCCACGCGCAGAGCGAGCCGGGCCGCGGCTCGACCTTCACGCTCTATTTGCCGCTGCACCCGAGCGAACTGCCGCCCCAGGGTTACGCGCAGCTCGCCCCGCCGCCCCAGCCGCGCGAACTGCCGGCCCTGGAGGAGGCTCCCTCGGCCGACGAGGCGGCGCGGCCCGAGGCCGCCCCGGCACGTCAGGAGGGGCCGCCCACGGGGCCCGGCTCGCTCTTCAGGCGGCGGCGCAGGCCCGCTCCCTCGCAGGAGCCCTCGGCGCTGCCGGGGCAGTCGCCCGCCGCTCCTCAGGAGCAGCGGGCGCAGGAGCCGTGGCCGATTCCGGCGTCCTCCGGGCAGGAGACGCCGTCCGCGGGGAGGCCTGGGTTCCACTTCGGCGGCGAGAAGGTTCTGATCGTCGACGACGACATCCGCAACGTCTTCGCGCTCACCAGCGTCCTGGAGCAGCACGGCCTGGCGGTGCTGTACGCGGAGAACGGCCGGGAGGGCATCGAAGTCCTGGAGCAGCACGACGACGTGACGGTCGTTCTGATGGACATCATGATGCCGGAGATGGACGGGTACGCGACGACGACGGCGATCCGCAGGATGCCGCAGTTCGCCGGGCTCCCGATCATCGCGCTGACCGCGAAGGCGATGAAGGGCGACCGGGAGAAGGCGATCGACTCCGGGGCTTCCGATTACGTCACGAAGCCGGTCGACCCGGACCACCTGTTGTCGGTGATGGAGCAGTGGATGCGCGCTCAGTGACCGAGAACCGGCTTCGTCACACGGAGTTGCTGACAGAGTGTGGCCGAGGTCGTGTAGAACCGCGGTATTCGGGGAACCTTCTGGTCTCCCACCGCGTTTCTGCTACGTGCACAGTGACATCGCGGTGACAGGGTGTGGCGACAGGCGGGGTGCGGCTACCATGACCGGCACAAGGACGGACGGCGCAAGGGAGCCGTCCTCTGGGGCGGCGCCCGGTGTACCGCCGGGGCGAGGAGGGCGGGCCATGGTGCAGAAGGCCAAGATCCTCCTGGTCGATGACCGGCCGGAGAATCTGCTGGCGCTGGAGGCCATCCTCTCTGCGCTCGATCAGACACTGGTGCGGGCATCGTCCGGGGAGGAAGCGCTCAAAGCACTACTCACGGACGACTTCGCGGTCATTCTGCTGGACGTCCAAATGCCGGGCATGGACGGTTTCGAAACCGCGGCGCACATCAAGCGGCGGGAGCGGACACGGGACATCCCGATCATCTTCCTCACAGCCATCAACCACGGGCCGCATCACACCTTCCGCGGCTATGCCGCGGGCGCGGTGGACTACATCTCCAAGCCGTTCGACCCGTGGGTGCTGCGCGCGAAGGTGTCGGTGTTCGTCGAGCTGTACATGAAGAACTGCCAACTGCGCGAGCAGGCGGCCCTGCTGCGGCTGCAGCTCGAGGGCGGCAAGGCCGCGGTCGGGGACGCGAAGGAGCCGGCGGGTCTGCTCGCCGAGCTGTCGGCGCGGCTCGCGGCGGTCGAGGAGCAGGCCGAGGCGCTGTCCAAACAGCTGGACGACGAGTCGGCGGACGCGGCCGCGGTGGCCACCGCGGCCCATCTCGAACGCAAACTCACCGGTCTGCGGCGGGCTCTTGACGCCCTGGAACCGGGGACCGGCAGCGGCACTCCCTCGGTTCCCTCGCAGAACTGACGTGGCACGGAGCCTCACTGACGAGGTTTCGTGCCGCGTGGACCGGGTGAATCGCCGTCAGTTCTCCGCCACGGCAGGGGCGACACAAACGGGTGAAGCAGTGGGCACACGTGTCCGCAGTGGTCCGCACCGGTAACCTCACACCCATGGCCTCACGTCAGTCCGCAGCCAAGAAGACGCCCGCGAAGAAGGCGGCCGCGCCGACGAAGGCTCCGGTGAAGAAGGCCGCTGCCAAACCGCCCGTGAAGAAGGCGCCCGCGAAGAAGGCACCGGCCAAGAAGGTCGCTGCGAAGAAGCCCGCGCCCAAGCCGGCGCCCAGTCCCACGGGGGGCGTGTACCGGCTCGTGCGCGCCGTCTGGCTGGGCATCGCGCACGGAGTCGGCGCGATGTTCCGCGGCATAGGGCGCGGCGCCAAGGGGCTCGACCCGGCGCACCGCAAGGACGGCCTCGCGCTGCTGCTGCTCGGCATGGCGCTGATCGTCGCCGCGGGCACCTGGTCGAACCTGCGCGGTCCCGTCGGCGACCTGGTCGAGGTACTGGTGACCGGGGCGTTCGGCCGTCTCGATCTGCTGGTGCCGCTGCTCCTCGGAGCCATCGCCGTACGCCTGATCCGGCACCCGGAGAAGCCCGAGGCGAACGGCCGCATCGTGATCGGCCTCTCGGCCCTGGTCGTCGGCGTGCTCGGCCAGGTCCACGTGGCCTGCGGCTCGCCCGCCCGCAGCGACGGCATGCAGGCGATAAGGGACGCCGGTGGCCTGATCGGCTGGGCCGCCTCCACGCCGCTGATCTTCACCATGGGCGAGATCCTCGCGGTGCCCCTCCTGGTGCTGCTGACCGTCTTCGGGCTGCTCGTCGTCACGGCGACGCCCGTCAACGCCATCCCGCAGCGGCTGCGGCTGCTCGGCGTCCGGCTCGGCGTGGTCCAGGCGGCGCCCGAGGCCGACGCCTTCACGGACGACGACGAGCGCTACGACGAGCAGTGGCGTGAGGCGCTGCCCGCGCGCCCCTCGCGCAGGCGTACGCCCGCTCCCGAGGGGTACGGACCCGACCAGGCCGAGGAGGACGCCCTCTCCAAGCGCCGCAGGCCGCGCCGCACCCCCGTACAGCCGGACATGGACCGGCCGATGGACGCCGTGGACGTGGCGGCCGCCGCGGCCGCGGCCCTGGACGGTGCCGTGCTGCACGGCATGCCGCCCTCGCCGCTGGTCGCCGATCTGACGCAGGGCGTCTCCGTGGAGCGGGAAGAGCGCGAGGAGCGGGAGCAGGCGGCTCCTGTGCCGACCGCGCGCGCCACGGACGCTCCCGTGCCCGGCAAGCTCAAGAAGAAGCCTCAGGAGCCCGCTGACAGCCTCGTGCCGGACCTGACGAAGTCCGCGCCCGACGCCCCGCGCGAGCTGCCGCCGCGCGCCGAGCAGCTGCAGCTCTCCGGAGACATCACCTACTCCCTGCCCTCGCTCGACCTCCTGGAGCGCGGCGGCCCCGGCAAGTCCCGCAGCGCCGCCAACGACGCGGTCGTCGACTCGCTGTCGAACGTCTTCTCCGAGTTCAAGGTCGACGCCGACGTCACCGGCTTCACGCGCGGCCCGACCGTCACGCGCTACGAGATCGAGCTCGGCCCCGCCGTGAAGGTCGAGAAGATCACGGCACTGGCCAAGAACATCGCGTACGCGGTCGCCTCGCCGGACGTCCGGATCATCTCGCCCATCCCCGGCAAGTCCGCGGTCGGCATCGAGATCCCGAACTCCGACCGCGAGATGGTCAACGTCGGCGACGTGCTGCGTCTCGCGGACGCGGCCGAGGACGACCACCCCATGCTGGTCGCGCTCGGCAAGGACGTCGAGGGCGGCTTCGTCATGGCCAACATGGCGAAGATGCCGCACATCCTGGTGGCCGGAGCCACCGGGTCCGGCAAGTCGTCCTGCATCAACTGTCTGATCACTTCGATCATGATAAGAGCGACGCCCGAGGACGTCCGGATGGTCCTCGTGGACCCCAAGCGCGTCGAGCTCACCGCGTACGAGGGCATCCCGCACCTGATCACGCCGATCATCACCAACCCCAAGAAGGCCGCCGAGGCCCTCCAGTGGGTCGTGCGGGAAATGGACCTGCGCTACGACGACCTCGCGGCCTTCGGGTACCGGCACATCGACGACTTCAACCAGGCCGTCCGCGAGGGCAAGCTCAAGACGCCCGAGGGCAGTGAGCGCGAGCTCCAGGCCTATCCGTACCTGCTGGTGATCGTCGACGAGCTCGCCGACCTGATGATGGTCGCGCCGCGCGACGTCGAGGACTCGATCGTGCGCATCACGCAGCTCGCGCGCGCGGCCGGCATCCACCTGGTGCTCGCCACCCAGCGGCCCTCCGTCGACGTCGTGACCGGCCTGATCAAGGCGAACGTGCCGTCCCGGCTCGCCTTCGCGACCTCCTCGCTCGCCGACAGCCGCGTCATCCTCGACCAGCCCGGCGCCGAGAAGCTCATCGGAAAGGGTGACGGTCTGTTCCTGCCGATGGGGGCGAACAAGCCCACCCGTATGCAGGGCGCTTTCGTCACCGAGGACGAGATCCACGCGGTCGTCCAGCACTGCAAGGACCAGATGGCGCCCGTCTTCAGGGACGACGTCACGGTGGGAACCAAGCAGAAGAAGGAGATCGACGAGGACATCGGCGACGACCTCGATCTGCTCTGCCAGGCCGCTGAGCTGGTGGTTTCCACCCAGTTCGGGTCCACGTCCATGCTCCAGCGCAAACTGCGCGTCGGCTTCGCCAAGGCCGGCCGGCTGATGGACCTCATGGAGTCGCGCTCCATCGTGGGGCCCAGCGAAGGCTCAAAAGCACGTGACGTTCTTGTGAAACCTGACGAGCTGGACGGCGTGCTGGCCGTGATCCGCGGGGAGGCTCACCCATAAGGGCGGGCAAGCCTCACCCATAAGGGATCGGCGGGCAACCGTTTCCCTTCGGCATACGTCAAGTTGAGGGAGAGAAGAGCCTGATGTCCCGCCATCAGGATGTCCGGCCATTCTGATGGCGTACAAAGTCCGTCCGCCCGGTTGCCCCACCCTTTCAGGACCCCCCTAAACTGAACCTCCGGCAGGTGGCTACACGCTCGAAAGGCGCCCCCGTGTCCATCGGCAACTCCCCTGAAGACGACCGACCTTCAGATGACCGCCTCGACCGCCCCGACCACGTCGCCGAACAGCCCCAGGCAGACGAACGCCTGGCGGGCGATTCCCCGGCCGACGACCGGCCCTCGATCGGCCGTGCCCTGCAGCAGGCCCGTATCGACGCCGGCCTGACCGTCGACGAAGTCAGCTCGTCCACCCGTGTGCGCATCCCGATCGTGCACGCGATCGAACAGGACGACTTCTCCCGGTGCGGCGGCGACGTCTACGCGCGCGGCCACATCAGGACGCTGGCGCGCGCCGTCCGGCTCGACCCCGACCCACTCGTCGCCCAGTACGACGAAGGGCACGGCGGCCGCCCGCCCGCGCCCACGCCGGCGGCGCCCCTCTTCGAGGCCGAGCGCATCCGTTCCGAACCGCGCAGGCCCAACTGGACCGCCGCCATGGTCGCCGCGATCGTCGCGGTGATCGGCTTCGTCGGCTTCACCGCGTTCAGCGGCGGCGACGACAAGGACAGCTCCAAGTCGGTCGCCGAGGGTGCCACCCCCGCCAGCTCCAAGCCCGCACAGAAGCCCAAGTCCCCCAAGCCCGCCGACCCCAAGCCCGATCCCTCGGACAGCGCCATCGCCGGCGTCCCGCGCGACAAGGTCACGGTCAAGGTCGACGCGGCGGACGGCCGCAGCTGGATCTCGGCCAAGGACCACAGCGGGCGCACGCTCTTCGACGGCGTCCTGGAGGAGGGTCAGGCCAAGACCTTCCAGGACAAGAAGAAGATCGACCTCATCCTCGGCGACGCGGGCGCGATCCAGCTGTATGTGAACGGCAAGCAGGTCGAGAACGAATTCGAGCCCGGTCAGGTCGAGCGTCTCTCGTACACGAAGGGCGACCCGGAGGCCGGCTGATCCGCCCCTGCCGAGCGGCTGACCAGCGGCGCCGCACGGCAGGCGGGGACGGCCGGGTGACCGGCCGCCGGCCTGCGGCCGACCGGCGGGTAACCCTGGCGGCGGGGGCCGCGGTGGGGACGAAGTAGTCTTGAGACCATGCCCGAACGCCGCACCGTCGCCCTTGTCACCCTTGGCTGCGCCCGTAACGAGGTGGACTCGGAGGAGCTCGCAGGCCGCTTGGAGGCGGACGGCTGGCAGCTCGTCGAGGACGCCGAGAACGCGGACGTCGCCGTCGTCAACACCTGCGGCTTCGTCGAAGCCGCCAAGAAGGACTCCGTCGACGCCCTCCTCGAAGCCAATGACCTGAAGGGTCACGGCAGGACCCAGGCCGTCGTCGCGGTCGGCTGCATGGCCGAGCGCTACGGCAAGGAGCTCGCCGACGCGCTGCCCGAGGCCGACGGAGTGCTCGGGTTCGACGACTACTCCGACATCTCCGGTCGCCTGCAGACCATCCTGAGCGGCGGCAGCGTCGAGGCGCACACCCCGCGCGACCGGCGCAAGCTGCTGCCGATCAGCCCCGCCGAGCGCCAGAGCGCCCAGGCGGACGTCGCGCTGCCGGGCCACGCGCCCGTGGAGGCCGCCCCGGTCCCGCAGGACCTGCCCGAGGGCGTCGCGCCCGCGTCGGGGCCGCGCGCCCCGCTCCGCCGCCGCCTCGGCACCAACCCCGTCGCCTCCGTGAAGCTGGCCTCGGGCTGCGACCGGCGCTGCTCCTTCTGCGCCATCCCCTCCTTCCGCGGCTCCTTCATCTCGCGCCGCCCCTCCGACGTCCTCGGTGAGACCCGCTGGCTCGCCGAGCAGGGCGTCAAGGAGGTCATGCTCGTCTCCGAGAACAACACCTCGTACGGCAAGGACCTCGGCGACATCCGGCTCCTGGAGACGCTGCTGCCCGAGCTGGCCGCCGTCGACGGGATCGAGCGGGTGCGCGTCAGCTACCTGCAGCCCGCCGAGATGCGGCCCGGCCTCATCGACGTCCTCACGTCGACCGAGAAGGTCGCCCCCTACTTCGACCTCTCCTTCCAGCACTCCGCGCCGGGCGTGCTGCGCGCCATGCGCCGCTTCGGGGACACCGACCGCTTCCTCGAGCTCCTGGACACCATTCGGTCCAAGGCGCCGCAGGCCGGTGTGCGGTCCAACTTCATCGTGGGCTTCCCCGGCGAGAGCGAGTCGGACCTCGCCGAGCTCGAGCGGTTCCTGACGGGCGCGCGGCTGGACGCCATCGGCGTCTTCGGCTACTCCGACGAGGAGGGCACCGAAGCGGCCACGTACGACAAGAAGCTGGACCAGGACGTCGTCGACGAGCGGCTCGCGCACATCGCGCGCCTCGCCGAGGAGCTCACCTCGCAGCGCGCGGACGAGCGGCTGGGCGAGAGCGTCGAGGTCCTCGTGGAGTCCCTCGACGACGAGGAGGGCCCGCTCGGCAGAGCCGCCCACCAGGCCCCGGAGACGGACGGCCAGATCCGCCTGACGGGCGCCACCGGTGGGGACGGGCTCCAGGTCGGCCGTATGGTCGTGGCAAAGGTGGTCGCCACGGAGGGCGTGGACTTGGTGGCCGAGTGTCTAGAGGAGGCCGGCAGATGACAGGAGTCCCGGCACCCGCGGGCGGCTCCGGCGCGCAGGGCGCTGCGAGCGCCAAGCCGGTGCGTGGCGGGAAGCTGGGCGCCGCGGCGGTCAATCAGGCCAGCCTGTGGAACGTCGCGAATCTGCTGACCATGATCCGGCTGTTGCTCGTGCCCGGCTTCGTGATGCTCCTCCTGGGCAACGGCGGGTACGACCCGGCCTGGCGCTCCTTCGCCTGGGCCGCCTTCGCCGTCGCGATGATCACCGACCTCTTCGACGGCCATCTGGCCCGTACGTACAACCTGGTCACGGACTTCGGGAAGATCGCCGACCCGATCGCCGACAAGGCGATCATGGGCGCCGCGCTCATCTGCCTGTCCTGGCTCGGTGACCTGCCCTGGTGGGTGACCGGAGTGATTCTCGGGCGGGAGCTCGGGATCACGCTGCTGCGCTTCTGGGTGATCCGCTACGGCGTCATTCCGGCCAGCCGCGGCGGAAAGATGAAGACGCTCGCGCAGGGCACGGCGGTCGGGATGTACGTTCTTGCCCTGACCGGGCCGCTCGCCACGTTCCGGTTCTGGGTGATGGCGGTCGCCGTGATACTGACCGTCGTCA
Source organism: Streptomyces sp. NPDC040622 (assembly GCF_055593965.1). NCBI lineage: Bacteria > Bacillati > Actinomycetota > Actinomycetes > Kitasatosporales > Streptomycetaceae > Streptomyces > Streptomyces sp. NPDC040622. The sequence continues at coordinate 16,807 of NZ_JBVIXD010000024.1, forward strand.
CCGGGCTCGACTATGTGAAACAGGCCGTCGTCCTGCGCAGGCAGGGCATGGCCGACGCGCGTGCGGCCGCCGAGGAGTCCGCCCGGGAGGCCGCGAAGTGACGTCCCCCGGGCTCCCGGACGCCGCGGTGCCGGCGAGCAGGCTGCTGCGGCTCCTGGCCGCGCGCGGCGAGACGCTCGCCGTCGCCGAGTCGCTGACCGGCGGCCTGGTGGCCGCCGCGATCACGGCGGTGCCCGGGGCCTCGCAGGTCTTCAGGGGCTCCGTGACCGCGTACGCCACCGAGCTGAAGCGGGACGTGCTCGGGGTCGACGGCGCGCTGCTCGACGAGCGCGGGGCCGTGGATGCCGAGGTCGCCCGGCAGATGGCGGCCGGAGTACGCAAGGTGCTCGGCGCCGACTGGGGCATCGCGACCACCGGGGTGGCGGGGCCCGACGCGCAGGACGGCCGGCCGGTCGGGACCGTGTTCGTGGCGGTCTCGGGGCCGGAGATCGCGGTGACGGGGCCGGATGCGGTGTCAGTGCGGTCCGAAAAAGGATTCCCGGGGCCAGAATCAGGGGTTCCGGAACCAGCTCTCGACAGCATGCCCGGTTACGCCGATGGCGGAGCCGACGGGAAAGTGAACGCCCTGCGGTTGAACGGCGACCGTTCGGAAATCCGTATGGAGAGTGTACGGAGCGTACTCACGTTGCTTCTCGAGCAGCTGTCCGGAGAACGTGCCGAGAATGGGCGGGCACAGGATACGGAACAGAACGGGGGGAATTGATGTTTGCAGCCCTGAGTGAACACGACATCGCTCCCCGCACGGCCGCCGCGCGAGGCGGTACGGTGGGGCGTGAAGGATGCGGCTACGCGGTCCGAGGAGGGAGCCACCGATGATTCTGCTCCGTCGCCTGCTGGGTGACGTGCTGCGTCGGCAGCGCCAGCGCCAGGGCCGTACTCTGCGCGAAGTCTCCTCGTCCGCCCGAGTCTCGCTCGGCTATCTCTCCGAGGTGGAGCGGGGGCAGAAGGAGGCTTCCTCCGAGCTGCTTTCCGCGATCTGCGACGCGCTTGACGTACGGATGTCCGAGCTCATGCGTGAAGTGAGCGACGAACTGTCGCTCGCCGAGCTGGCTGAGTCTGCAGCAGTCCCCGAGCCGGTGCGCGCACCGGTTCGTTCGATGCTCAATTCCGTCTCCGTGGCCGGCGTGCCACCGGAACGGGTCACGATCAAGGCGCCCGCGGAAGCGGTGGACGTCGTCGCGGCGTGACACCAGGCTGCCCTGAGCAGCTCCGAGAAGTGTATGGAAGCCCCTGCCGGGTACCCGGCAGGGGCTTCTGTGCTGTCTGGGGTGCGCAGTGAGTGACTGCGCATTCACGAATCGACCTATTTACTGCTTTTATGCCATTGTTGGTGGGGATTTACCTCATTCGCTCGTGTGTTGGAGGAGACAGATGTACGTCGTGAAGAGCCCGCTGTCCGATGCGGATCTGAAGACGGTCTCGGACGCCCTGCAGGGTGCTCTCGTGGACCTGGTCGACCTGTCACTGGTGGCCAAGCAGATCCATTGGAATGTGGTCGGCCCGCGCTTCCGTTCCGTGCACCTGCAGCTCGACGAGGTCGTGGACACGGCCAGGCAGCACTCCGACACGGTTGCGGAGCGCGCCTCCACGCTCGGCGTCTCGCCCGACGGCCGGGCGGTGACCGTGGCGCAGAGCAGCGGGATCGGCAAGATCCCCGACGGCTGGGTCAAGGACGTCGACGCCGTGGGCACGCTCGTGGAAGCGCTCGGCGCGGTCATCACCCGGATGCGCGAACGCGTCGAGGCGACCGGCGAGGCCGACCCGGTCAGCCAGGACATCTTCATCGGCATCACGGCCGACCTCGAGAAGCACCACTGGATGTTCCAGGCGGAGAACAGCTGACTGTGACTGTGGAGAACAGCTGACTGTCATGTGTGCCCCGGCCTCTTGCGTCTCTTGAGGCCGGGGCACCGGACGAGGGTGCCTCCGGGGGCGGCGCCGCGCCGGAGTGTGCGCGCCGTAGTGCTTGCGGTACCGGAGGTGCGTTTGGTGCCCCGCGGTGCTTCCGGCGCCGGTGGTGCGCCCTCCCAAGGGGTGAACCCCGGCGTTTAGCGTCGACCTCGCGTTGGGCGGGAGGTGGCATCTGTGGCAGCTGTGAGTGGGACGGCCGTGCCCTGGCGGGCCGTGCGATGGGTGCCTGCCCTGGTGTTCGGCGCGCTGTGGTGGTGGGGCGTGCTGAGGCTCGCCCTCTCGCCCGACGCGGGGGTCCTGGAAGGGGCGGTCGCGGCCGGGGGCTGGGGACTGAGCGTTCTCCCCGTGCACTGTGTGTCGAAGGCGCGGGCCGTGGGTGCGGCCGGGGCGGGCAAGTCGGGGCCCCGGCGTCATGCCCGGCGGGCCGACGGGGCGTTGCGGTGGCCGGGAGAGCGGACGGCGCTGGCGCTGCGGGCGCGTGTGGGCTCGGCGGTGGGGCGTGTGCGGGGGCGCGGGGCGCGGGGCGCGGGGGCGCGGGACGCCGAGGGAGTGGGGGCCGGGGTGTCTGGTGGGGAGGGGCCGGGTGCGGAGGCCGGTCGTTCCGAGGGGTGCGAAGTCCGCGAGGGATACGAGGTCCGCGAGGGATACGAGGTCCGCGAGGGGTACGAGGTCGGCGAGGGGTACGAGGTCGGCGAAGTCCGCGAGGGGCGCGGGATCAGGGAGCGGATCACCACGGCATGGCGACGCCGCCGTTCGGGCGGAGGATCTGGCCCGTCGTGAAGGCCGCGGCGTCGGACGCCAAATGCAGCACGGCGTGAGCGATGTCGTCCGGCTCGCCGACGCGGCCGAGCGGTGACATGCGCACCATGATTCCTTCGGTGTGGGCCTGTGCCCGCGCCTGCTCCTGTGTGTCGTGCCGGGCCGTCATGGGGGTACGGATCCAGCCCGGTGCGACGGCGTTCACGCGGATGCCGTGCGGGCCCACTTCCGTCGCCAGGGTCTTGGTGAGCTGGACCACGGCTGCCTTGGCGGCGCCGTAGCAGAGGAGGCCATGGCCGCCCGTGTCGACGGCGCCCGAGGCCATCGTGATGATGCTGCCGCCCGAGCCTCCGCCGATCATGGCGCGGGCCCCGGCCTGGCAGGCGTACAGGACGCCCTTGAAGTTGATGTTCAAAACCCGGTCGAGGTCTTCGTCGCGGGTCTCCAGGACAGGACTGCTGTGCATGACGCCGGCGATGGCGGCCATGATGTCGAGGCGGGGGCGGTGGGGTGGTGCGGGGGTGGAGCCGGCGGTGGGGCCGGGCCCGGGACCGCCGGAGTCGAGGGCGGGCTTCGCCGGGGTGGTGGGACGCGCGGAGGCTGGGGGCGTTGCCGCTGCCGCCGTCACGGCGCGGTCGACTTGAGCCCGATCGGACACGTCCAAGGGGTACGTGTGTGCGCTGCCGCCTGCCGTCTTGATGAGGGAGGCGGTCTCGTGGAGTCCCTGTTCGTCGCGGTCGGCGCAGTGGACGGTGGCGCCCGCCTCCGCCAGGAGCAGGGCCGACGCGCGGCCGATTCCGCTGGCGGCGCCGGTGATGAATGCGGTGCGTCCGGTGAGGTCGTACGCCTTGACGGGCATGACGGGACGGTACGGCTAGGTCTGACGGGTCGTCAACTGGCGGGAGGTTGAAGAGCTTTGGCTTCGGGGGAGGGGCTGGCGGGTCGCATCGAGGGCTGGGGGCGCTTCGGGGTGGCGAGGGCTGGGGGTGTGAGTGGCCTCGACGTCAGGGGGTCGGGCCCTGTTGGCAGGTGGGGCACCAGTAGGTGGGGCGGCTGCGGGAGCCGTCACCCTGTTCGGCGGTGCGGACGGGGGTGCCGCAGCGGAGACACGGCCGGGGCGCGCGGCCGTAGACGAAGAGGCGCTGGCCGGTGCGGTCGCGGCCGGTGGTGGTGCGGGCCGGCCTGTCGCGGTTCGCTTCCAGGAGCTTCTTGGCGAGGACCGGGAGGCGGGCGGCCTTCTCCTCGGTTAGCTCGCCGACGGGGAGCCAAGGCGTGACGCCCAGGACGAAACAGAGCTCGCTCTTGTAGATGTTGCCGATGCCCGCGAGGTTGCGCTGGTCCAGGAGGGCTTCCCCGAGGGGGCGCTCGGGCGCCGCCCGGAGGTTGCTCAGCGCGCGCTCCGGGTTCCAGTCGGGGCCGAGGAGGTCGGGGCCCAGGTGACCCACGGCCTTGTCCTCGTCGGCTGTCCGGAGCAGTTCGAGGACGGGCAGGCGGTAGCCGACGGCAGTGCGTTCGGCGGTGCCGAGGATCGCCCGGATCTGGTGCCCGGGGCCGCCGCGCCAACGCTCGCCGATGGCGTACACCCGCCAGGCCCCGTCCATCCGGAGGTGCGAGTGCAGGGTGAGGCCACCCTCGATGCGGGTCAGGAGGTGCTTGCCGCGAGGGGTGACGTCCAGGACGGTGCGCCCGGTGAGGTCGACGGTCGCGAGCTTGGGTACGCGCAGGTCGGAGCGGGTGATGACGTGCCCGGCGAGGGCGGTGTGCAGGCGCCGGGCCGCTTGGTGGACGGTGTCACCTTCGGGCATGAGATCCAGGGTGGCATGGAGTGGGGGATGGGGCTGGGTGGGTGGTGGGTTCGTGCTGGTGCTGGTGCTGGTGCTGGTGCTGGTGGCGGTTCGGCGGCCGTTCCGAGAGTTCCGGGGGCGGCTTGGCATGGTGCGGTGCGGCGCGGTCCGGGGTGGCCGGTGCGGACCGGCGCGGTCCGATGTGGCCGGTGCGGACCGGCGCCGCTTGAAGCCGCCCACCGGAGCCGGAAGCGGAGCTCTGGCAGGTGCCGTCATGCGCGAAGGCGCAGGCCGCGGGGCGTGGCGTGGAAGCCGGCTCCTTCCAGGAGAGGGGCGAAGGGTGACGTCAGGGCGGAGGCGCCGTTGATCCGCTCCACCGTGACCGTGCCGAGGGAACCCGCTCGGGCCGCCGACGCCAGGGCCTCGGCGGCGGCATGCAGCCGGGGGTCGTCGGCGACCGGGTCGCCGGGGGCGGCGGGCCAGGCCAGGAGTGTCTTGCCGCCGCGCTCCATGTACAGCGTCAGCTCGCCGTCGACCAGGACGACGAGGGAGCCCGCCTTGCGGCCGGGCTTGTGGCTCACGCTGGGGGACTTGCGGCGCGGGCCGACGTCCTGGGCGCTCGCGCCTCGGTCCTGGCTTCCGTCCGAGGCCGCGCCGCCCGTGCCGGTGTGCGCGGGGGAGGCCGGGGGCGGCTCAGGCCAGGGCAGTGCCGCTCCGTACGCGTTGGCCGGGTCGGCGGCGGCCAGGACGACGGCCGCCTGGGCGTCGGAGGGGCGTGAACCGTCCGTACGGTCCCGGGAGTTCGCCGTGGCGCGCAGGCGGTCCACCGCGCCGTCCATCGCGAACTGCGCGGCGCCGAGGCCCTCGACGACGTAGCCGCGGCGGGCCTGACCGCTGTCCTCGAAGGCCGACAGGACGCGGTACGTCGCCGAGAAGCCGCCCTCTACGCCCTCGGCCGCCACCGCGCCGCGGGTCACCACTCCGTGCCGGTCCAGGAGGGTGCGGGCCAGGGCGTGGGCGCGCAGGGTCGGGTCGGGCTCGCGGAACGGCAGCAGGGACCAGCGGCCCGCGACCGTCGGGGGACCGGTGCGGGACGTGGGGCGGGCGGCTGCCGTCAGGCTGCCGTAGCGCCCGCGCGGGATGCTGCGCTTGGCTCGGTGCGCGGTGGCTCCCGCGGTGCGGCCGGAGCCCAGGAGTGAGCGCATCGGGGTGAGGGTGTCGTTCGTGAGGCGGCCGGACCAGGCCAGCTCCCAGATGGCATCGGCCAGTTGGGGATCCGGGACATCGGGGTGGGTGGTGGCGCGCACCTGGTCGGCGATCTGGCGGAAGAAGAGGCCGTACCCCCCGGAGAGGACGTCCAGGACCGACTGGTGCAGGGCGGTGAGCTCCAGGGGGTGCGGGGGCGGCAGGAGCAGGGGCGCGGCGTCGGCCAGGTACAGGGAGACCCAGCCGTCCTTTCCGGGCAGGGAACCGGCGCCGGCCCAGATCACCTCGCCGGCCGCGGTCAGTTCGTCGAGCATGGCCGGCTGGTAGCCCGCCACGCGTGAGGGCAGGACGAGCTTCTCGAGCGCGGACGCGGGAACGGTGGCGCCCTGCAACTGTTCGACCGCGCGCACCAGTCCGTCGATGCCGCGCAGGCCGTGTCCGCTCAGGTGCTGCCACTGGGGCAGGAACTGGGCGAGCGCGGCGGGCGGCACCGGCTCCAGTTCGTGCCGCAGGGCCGCGAGGGAGCGGCGGCGCAGGCGGCGCAGCACAGCGGTGTCGCACCATTCCTGGCCGATGCCCGCCGGATGGAACTCTCCTTGGACCACGCGGCCGTTGGCCGCGAGGCGTTGCAGCGCGCCGTCGGTGACCGCCGCTCCGAGGCCGAAGCGGGCGGCGGCGGTGGCGGACGTGAACGGTCCGTGCGTGCGCGCGAAGCGCGCCAGGAGGTCGCCGAGCGGGTCCTTGACGGGCTCGGTGAAGGCCTCGGGTACGCCTACGGGCAGGGCCGTGCCTAGGGCGTCGCGCAGGCGGCCGGCGTCCTCGATCGCCGCCCAGTGCTCCGCGCCCGCGATACGGACCCGGATGACGCGCCGGGCGGACGCCAGCTCCTCGGCCCACTCCGGTGCGGCACCGCGCTCGCCCAGCTCGGCCTCGGTGAGCGGTCCGAGGAGCCGCAGCAGATCGGCGACGCCCTCGGCGTCCTTGACACGGCGGTCCTCCGTGCGCCACTGAAGCTCCTGCTCCAGTTCCGTCAGGACGTCCGCGTCGAGCAGTTCGCGCAGCTCCGCCTGGCCGAGGAGCTCCGCGAGCAGCCGGGAGTCGAGGGAGAGGGCCGCCGCGCGCCGCTCGGCGAGGGGGGAGTCGCCCTCGTACAGGAACTGGGCGACGTATCCGAACAGGAGCGAGCGGGCGAACGGGGAGGGCTCGGGGGTCGTGACCTCGACGAGGCGGACGCTGCGGGACTCGATGTCGCCCATCAGCTCGGTGAGGCCTGGCACGTCGAAGACGTCCTGGAGGCACTCCCTGACCGCTTCGAGGACGATCGGGAAGGAGCCGAACTCGCTCGCCACCTCCAGCAGTTGGGCGGCGCGCTGGCGCTGCTGCCAGAGCGGGGTGCGCTTGCCGGGGCTGCGGCGGGGCAGCAGCAGCGCGCGGGCGGCGCATTCGCGAAAGCGCGAGGCGAACAGCGCCGAGCCGCCCACCTGGTCGGTGACGATCTGGTTGACCTCGCCCTTGTCGAAGGTCACGTCGCCGGCGCCCACCGGGGGCTTGTCGGCGTCGTACTCGAGGAGGGGAGCGGTGGGCTCCTGGTCGAGCAGGTCCAGGCTCATCAGGTCGGCGTCGGGCAGCCGCAGCACGATGCCGTCGTCGGCGTGCATGACCTGGGCGTCCATGCCGTACCGCTCGGTGAGGCGGGCGCCGAGCGCGAGGGCCCACGGAGCGTGCACCTGGGCTCCGAAGGGGGAGTGCACGACGACCCGCCAGTCGCCCAGCTCGTCACGGAACCGTTCGACCACGATCGTGCGGTCGTCCGGGATGTGCCCGCAGGCCTCGCGCTGCTCCGCGAGGTACGCCAGGACGTTGTCCGCGGCCCAGGGGTCGAGGCCGGTGTTGAGCAGTCGGGCGCGCGCGTCGTCCGCGGAGAGCGCGCCGACCTCCCGGAGGAACGCGCCCAGGGCGCGGCCCAGTTCGAGCGGGCGGCCCAGTTGGTCGCCCTTCCAGAAAGGGAGGCGGCCGGGGACACCGGGGGCGGGGGAGACCAGGACGCGGTCGCGCGTGATGTCCTCGATGCGCCAGGAACTCGTGCCGAGCGTGAAGACGTCGCCCACCCGGGACTCGTACACCATCTCTTCGTCGAGTTCCCCGACGCGACCGCCACCCTTCTTGGGGTCGGCGCCCGCGAGGAAGACCCCGAAGAGGCCGCGGTCGGGGATCGTGCCTCCCGACGTGACCGCCAGGCGCTGCGCACCCGGTCGCCCCGTGACCGTGCCCGCGACGCGGTCCCACACCACGCGCGGGCGCAGCTCCGCGAACGCGTCCGAGGGGTAGCGTCCCGCGAGCATGTCCAGGACGGCTGTGAACGCGGACTCCGGGAGCGAGGCGAAGGAAGCCGCCCGGCGGACCACGCTCAGCAGGTCGTCGACCTGCCAGGTGTCGAGTGCGACCATCGCCACCAGCTGCTGGGCCAGTACGTCCAAGGGGTTGGCCGGGACGCGCAGGGACTCGATGGAGCCGGTCCGCATCCGCTCCGTGACGACGGCGGCCTGGACGAGGTCGCCCCGGTACTTCGGGAAGACGACTCCGGTGGAGACCGCTCCCACCTGGTGGCCCGCCCGGCCCACCCGCTGCAGCCCCGAGGCCACGGACGGCGGCGACTCGACCTGCACGACCAGGTCGACCGCGCCCATGTCGATGCCCAGCTCCAGGCTGGACGTGGCGACGACGGCCGGCAGCCTGCCCGCCTTGAGGTCCTCCTCGACCTGGGCGCGCTGCTCCTTGGAGACCGAGCCGTGGTGGGCGCGGGCCAGGACCGGCGGGGCGCCCTTGGCGGCCCCCGACTCGGCCATCAGCTCGGCCGGGGAGTGGTCCTCGGGCAGTGCCTCGCCGGTCGCTCTCTCGTACGCGATCTCGTTGAGGCGGTTGCACAGGCGCTCGGCGAGACGGCGGGAGTTGGCGAACACGATCGTCGAGCGGTGCGCCTGGACGAGGTCGGTGATGCGCTCCTCGACATGCGGCCAGATCGAGGGGCGCTCCGCCTCCGCCCCTGGTCCGTCCGCGGCGTCAGTCGCCGGGGATCCGCCCAGCTCACCGAGGTCCTCCACCGGCACGACCACCGACAGGTCGAACTTCTTGCCCGACGTCGGCTGGACGATCTCGACCTTGCGCTTGGGTGAGAGGTAGCGCGCGACCTCGTCCACCGGACGCACCGTCGCCGACAGGCCGATGCGGCGCGCGGGCTTCGGCAGCAGCTCGTCGAGCCGCTCCAGGGACAGGGCGAGATGGGCGCCGCGCTTGGTGCCCGCGACCGCGTGCACCTCGTCGAGGATCACCGTCTCGATGCCCGTGAGCGCGTCCCGTGCCGCCGAGGTGAGCATCAGGAACAGCGACTCGGGCGTGGTGATCAGGATGTCCGGCGGGCGGGTCGACAGGGTCCGGCGCTCGGCGGGCGGGGTGTCGCCGGAGCGGATGCCGACCCGCACCTCCGGCTCGGGCATGCCAAGGCGCACCGACTCCTGGCGGATGCCGGTCAACGGGCTGCGCAGATTGCGCTCCACATCGACGGCGAGGGCCTTCAGGGGCGAGATGTACAGCACCCGGCAGCGCTTCTTCGGGTCGGCGGGCGGGGGCGTCGAGGCCAGCTGGTCGAGCGCGGCGAGGAAGGCGGCCAGCGTCTTTCCGGAGCCGGTGGGGGCGACCACCAGCACGTCGGAACCCTCGGAGATGGCCTGCCACGCCCCGGCCTGCGCGGACGTGGGCGCGGAGAAGGCCCCCGAGAACCAGCCGCGGGTCGCGGGGGAGAACCCGTCAAGGGCTCGGTGGGCGCTGTCGGCGCCGGACGCAGAGCTGACCATGACCCCATCGTGCACCCCGCCACTGACAACGGCGCCGACCTGCGGGAAAGAGCTTGCGCGCCCGTCGCAGAATGGAGGTATGGCAGCTTCGGCGGAGCAGGCACGGCACTGGCGGTACGCGGAGCTGCCGGGCGTCGACCTGCTGCGGGCCCACTACATCCGCCGGACCTTCGCGCGACACACCCACGAGCATTTCGTCATCGCGGCGATCGCCGAGGGCGTCGACGTCTTCCACCACACCGGAGCCGACCGGCACGCGGGCCCCGGCACGCTCGCCCTGGTCAACCCCGACACCACCCACACGGGCCGGGCCGGCGCGCCCGAGGGCTGGCGGTACGGGGCGGTCTACCCCTCGCCGGAGGTGGTGGCCGCCATCGCGGCCGAGACGACGACCCTGCGGGGCGCGCCCGGCTTCGTCCGCCCGGTGCTCGACGATCCGTACTCCGTGGCGCTCGTCCACCAGGTGCTGCGCGCGGCGGAGGAGGGCAACGCGCTCGCCGCCGACACGTTCCTGCGGGTGGCGGTGACCCGGCTGCTGCGGTTCAACGGCGGGCAGCTGCCGCAGCGTGGTGTGCGCACGGCGGGCGCCAGGACCGCCGCACGCGCGCGCAGCGTCCTGGAGGAGAGCCTGGCGGACCCGCCGAGCCTGGAGCGGCTCGCCACCGACCTCGGCGCCAGCCCCTTCGCGCTGCTGCGCGCCTTCCGCGACGCGTACGGCATGCCTCCGCACGCCTGGCTCACCGACGCCCGGGTGCGCACGGCCCGCCGTCTCCTCGACACGGGGACGGCCCCCGCCGAGGCGGCCGCCGCCGTGGGCTTCGCCGACCAGCCGCACCTCAACCGGCACTTCACCCGGATCGTCGGGGTCCCACCAGGGGCGTATCAGCGCGAGCGCAAGAACGTACAAGACCTGGCCCCGGCTCCCCTCGTACCGTCCGACGCGTGGCAGAACAGACGACCCGAGCGGGCATAGACGGACCGGACGGCAGGTGTACGAACGGTGCGCCTGCCCCGGAGTACCAAGAGGTTCAGAGGGAGCAGGTGGCCAAGGAGAAGCGAGCGGTTCAGGAGGACGTTCAGGAGGTGAAAGGCGCGCCTCTGGAGAAGGCCGATGCCGCCGTCGTCCGTGACGCGCTCGGCGTCGGGGTGGCCGTCGGACTCTCCGGCTTCGCCTTCGGGGTGACCTCGGCAGGCAGCGGCCTCACCGTGCTCCAGACCTGCGCGCTCAGCCTCCTGGTGTTCACCGGAGCGTCGCAGTTCGCGCTGGTCGGCGCGCTCGCCGGCGGCGGGAGCCCGTTCACGGCCGCAGCGGGCGCCTTCTTCCTCGGAGTGCGCAACGCCTTCTACGGACTGCGTCTCTCTCAGCTGCTGGCCCTCCCGCGCGCGGTACGGCCGTTCGCGGCGCACTGGGTCATCGACGAGACGGCGGCCGTCTCCCTGGCCCAGCCCACCCGGCGCGGCGCCCGCATCGGTTTCACGGTCACCGGGCTGAGCCTCTACGCCCTGTGGAACCTCACCACGCTGCTGGGAGCGCTGGGCGCCGAGGCGATCGGCGACACCGGTGCCTGGGGGCTGGACGCGGCCGGACCCGCCGTCTTCCTTGCGCTGCTCGCGCCCATGCTGAGGACGTCGAAGGAGCGCGCCGTCGCGGGCATCGCCATCGTCCTCGGGCTCGGCCTGCTGCCGGTGCTCCCCGCGGGCGTGCCCGTCCTGGTGTCCGCGCTCGCGGTGCCGATCGTCCTCTACGTAGAGGGCCGACAAGCCCGGCACCGCGCAACTGGTGTCGACGCGGAGCGTACTGGTGCGCGGACGGAGGACCGGTGAACATCTGGATCGCGATCGGTGTGACCTTCGTCGGCTGCTACCTCGTCAAGCTGGCGGGGCTGCTGGTGCCCGCGGGCGTGCTGGAGCGGCCGCTCGTCCGCCGCATGGCCGCCCTGCTGCCCGTGGCCCTGCTCGCGGCGCTCACGGCCCAGCAGGCCTTCGCCGAGGGGCGTGTGCTCGTCCTGGACGCCAAGGCCGCAGGGCTTGCCGCGGCGGCCTTGGCGCTGGTGCTGCGCGCGCCGTTCCTCGTCGTCATCGCGTCGGCCGTCGTCGTCACGGCGGGTCTGCGGGCACTGGCGGGGTGAGACACCCGCACCCCGGCCTTCACGAGGCGGGACACCCGTATCCCCACCTCACGAGGTGGGACACCCGCATCCCCACCTCACGTGGTGCGACACCCGCATCCCGGCCTTCAGCCGATGGGCCGTCCGTACGCGCGAAGCGTGCGCAGTGCGTCGATGGTGGCGATCGGGCGTGACTCCAGGGCCGTGCCCGGCGCCCACTGCCGCCGGCGCGCGGGCCAGCCGCCGTCCTCCTGCTGTTGCCGGGCCAGGAAGTCCAGTGAGCTTTCCATCTCCGCGTCGGTGAACCACGAGCGGGCCAGCGACTCGGGAGTCCTCGCGAAGTCGTGCGCGAAGTGGTGCTCCTGCGGCGCGTAGCCGGGCGACACCGGGTACGCGTCCACGTCCGCCGGATCCAGCACCGCGAGCCGCTGCCCGCGCACGAGCCGCCCGAGGCGGTCGGCGGCGGCCCGCGCGCGCGAGCGGTCGGGGGCGCCGTCAAGGAAGTCGACGGCCGCATGGATCTCGTACGGGTGCGACTTCTCCAGCGATTCGACGGCCGCCCAACAGAAGTCCGTGGCCCTGAAGAGCCAGGCGTGCCACACCTCGTTGCGGTGCAGCAGGCCCACTACAGGGCCGGTGGCGAGCAGCTCGCCGGGCGGGTCGTCCACGATGGGCACGAACGGCGCCTTGGGGTAGCCGCGCTGGCCGGGATGGATCGCGGGAAGGGCGCCCTCGGAGGTCGACACCGACGTCAGGTAACGGCAGACGCGCTCCACCCGCTGGCCGCCGCAGCGGCGGATCGAGTCCAGCACGCGCAGCGCGTGTCCCGCGTGCGGCGGCTGGCTGACGGGGCCCCGCAGATCCGGCTCGAGTGCGTAGCCGTACCCGCCGTCCGCGGTCGCGTACGAGGTCAGCGCGGTCTCGACCGCGTCCGCGGCCGGGCCGCCGCCCGCGCCGTCGAGGAAGTGGTACGCGAACCTTCGCTGCTCGAGGACGCGCGCGGTGAGCCAGACGAAGTGCTCGGCGCGGGCGAGCGGGGAGAGCGCCGCGTCGGGGGAGGGCACTGCGTCGGGGGATGCTCCGGTTTCGGCCATGCTCCGACGGTAGGACGGAAAGCGTTCTCGACAAGCCCCTCGCGCCGGGCTGCACTCTCAGGGGCGCGATACTGGAGGCATGCGGTTGACGGTCTTCTGGCAGCGGATGGCGGCTCACTTCGGTGTGGGGTACGCCGACTCCTTCGCGCGCGATCACGTGATGGCGGAACTGGGCGGCCGTACCGTCCACGAGGCGCTGGACGCGGGCTGGGAGGCCAAGGACGTCTGGCGCGTGGTGTGCACGGCGATGGACGTACCGGCCGAAAAGCGCTGACTACGGGTATCGCCCCGCCCGTCGGCGGGCGCCACGCGCGCGTCGGAGTGTCCCAAGATGTGAGGCCGGCGTCCGACCGGCGGCGGAGTGGGTGAAACTTGCTCCGTGGCACCGACAGAAGAGACCGCTCAGGTCACCCAGGACAGCGCTCCACTCGGCACGACGCCGCCCGCGCAGCCCCCCTCCGGGGCCGAGGCAGGGCGCGGCGCCCGCATGCCGCGCTGGCTGCCGCGCGCCATGGTGCTCGCCCTCGCGCTCATCGCCTGCTTCCAGCTGGGAAGTTGGGCGTTCCACCAGCTGACCGGACTGCTGATCAACATCCTGATCGCGTTCTTCCTCGCCCTCGCGGTGGAGCCGGCGGTGAGCTGGATGTCCGCGCGCGGGCTGCGCAGGGGCTTCGCCACGTTCCTGGTCTTCCTGAGCGTCCTGATCGTGAGCGCGGGCTTCATCGCGCTCATGGGGTCCATGCTCGCGGGCCAGATCGTGGACATGGTCGAGGACTTCCCCGAGTACCTCGACAAGGTCATCAGCTGGATCAACCAGACCTTCAACACGGACCTCTCGCGCGTGGAGGTCCAGGACAGCCTGGTCCACTCCGACTGGCTCCAGAAGTACGTGCAGAACAGCGCCAGCGGCGTCCTGGACGTCTCCGCGCAGGTCCTGGGCGGTCTCTTCCAGCTTCTGACGATCCTGTTGTTCTCGTTCTACTTCGCGGCCGACGGGCCGCGGCTGCGGCGCGCACTGTGCTCGGTACTGCCGCCCGCCAAGCAGGCCGAGGTGCTGCGGGCCTGGGAGATCGCGGTCGACAAGACCGGCGGCTACCTCTACTCGCGCGGTCTGATGGCGCTGATCTCGGGGATCGCGCACTACATCCTGCTCGAGGCGCTGGGCGTCCCCTACGCGCCCGTGCTCGCCGTCTGGGTCGGTCTCGTCTCCCAGTTCATCCCCACCATCGGCACGTACCTGGCGGGCGCCCTGCCGATGCTGATCGCCTTCACGGTCGATCCCTGGTACGCGCTCTGGGTGCTGGTCTTCGTAGTCGTCTACCAGCAGTTCGAGAACTACGTGCTGCAGCCCAAGCTCACCGCCAAGAGCGTGGACATCCACCCCGCGGTCGCGTTCGGCTCGGTCATCGCGGGCACGGCACTCCTCGGCGCGGTCGGGGCGCTCATCGCCATCCCCGCCGTCGCCACGCTGCAGGCCTTCCTCGGGGCGTACGTGAAGAGGTACGACGTCACGGACGACCCGCGGGTGCACGGGCACCGGCGCAGGGGCGGCGCGTCGCTCGTCGCGCGCATGCGGGGCGCGTTGCGGGGGCCGAACAGGCCGGAAGCCCCGCCGGCGTCCGGCGGCGCCAGTGTGAAGCCGGACGGGCACAAGTAGAGGGGGCCGGCGCCAGAGGCAGAAGCCTGGGCACGGGGGCGTCAGCAGGAGAGGGCGCCCCACGCTCCGGCGCGATCAGCGTCACCCCGAAGGAGAGGCCGAAGGTCACGGGCTTGCGCCAGGAGACAGGGCCGTCCCAGGGGCCGCCGTCGACCGCGAAGACCACGAGGTGTGCCAGACCCGACAGGACCAGGAGGCCCCCGATCGCGTAGCCGAGGCGTTCGGCGGGGCGCACGGACGGCGCGGTCGGGTCGAGCGGCTCGGGTGACTCGGGCGCGCTGCCGCGCATGCCCTCTTCGGAGAGGGCGCCTTCGAGTATCCCCCTGGGGGTTTCCATACGGGCAAGCCTGGTGGGAGCGAGCCGCGCGGTCGTCCTCCGGTCGAAGGCGACGGCCGTACGTCCGGGGGAGTAGCGGGGACACAGCTCCCCGGACCGGCCGCTACTCGGGCAGTGGCCGGTCGTGGACGACGTTCTTCATGACCAGGGTCGACGTCAGCCGTTGCACTCCGGGGAGCTTGGCCAGCTGCCGGTCGTAGAGCTCCTGGAAGGCGCCGAGGTCGACGGTGGCGACGCGCAGCAGGTAATCGGGTTCGCCGAACAGGCGCTGGGCCTGGGTCACGTGCGGGACCGCGGCGACGGCCTCCTCGAAGGCCTCGACGGTGTTCGGGTCCTCCCAGCGCAGCGTGGCGAAGACCAGCGCCTCGAAGTCGAGGCCGACGGCGGCCGGATCGACCACCGCGCGGTAGCCGCGGATCGCACCCGCGCGTTCCAGGTCGCGCAGGCGGCGGTGGCAGGGCGAGACGCTGAGCCGCACGCGGGCGGCGAGCTCGGTCACCGTCAGACGGCCGTCGAGCTGCAGCTCGGTAAGAATCTTTCGGTCCAGGGCGTCCATGGAGAAGATCCTCCCTCATTTCGCGCGATCATGAAGGAAAGACAGAAACACTTTCGGGCATATCGCACCTAATCTTCCCTCTCGAAGTACGAAGACGAGGGAGGGATCGATCGATGGACGCGACGACGGTGGCGGCATTCCTGGCGGTGGACCTGCTGCTGGTGTTCACCCCGGGCGCGGACTGGGCCTACGCGATCTCGGCGGGGTTGCGGGACCGATCGGTCGTCCCGGCGGTCGCCGGGCTGATAGCGGGCCATGCGGGGTACGCGCTGCTCGCCGTGGGGGGTCTGGCGGTGCTCGTGGCGAGTTCGGCGGGCCTGCTCACCGCGCTGACGGTCCTGGGTGCCGGCTACCTGGTGTGGCTGGGCCTGGGCGTACTGCGCAAGCCTGCCGCGCCGGCCGCCGCCGCGGAGACCGTCACGGCCTCGCGCTTCCAGGTCATGGCCAAGGGGGCCGGGGTGAGCGCTCTGAACCCCAAGGCGCTGCTGCTGTACTTCTCGCTCTTCCCGCAGTTCATCGACTCCGCGCGCGGGTGGCCGGTCGCCGCGCAGACCGGGTTGCTCGGCCTGCTCCACATGACGGCCTGTGCCGTCGTCTACCTGTCGGTGGGCGTGCTGGCCCGCACCGTACTGAAGGCCCGGCCCGCGGCCGCCCGGACGGTCACCCGGGTCTCCGGTGCCATGATGATCGCCATCGGCGGGTTCCTGCTGGCGGAGAGCCTGGCCGGCTGACGGGCCCCGCCCCGTCTCCGCCCCGTCCTCCGTCGCGTCCCGCCCGTTCCGGCACCATGACGTCCGTCGAAGGAGAGCGCGTGGAAGACCAGTCGAAGCAGGAACAGGCGAGCCCCGAGGTCCACGAGCGCGTCCGGGCCAGCTTTGACCGCCAGGGCCTGATGAGCCACCTCGGCGCCCGGATATCCCACATCGCGCCGGGCCGCGTCCACATCGTGCTTCCCGGCCGGCCCGAGGTCACCCAGCAGCACGGCTACTTCCATGCCGGTGCCACCAGCGCCGTCGCGGACAGCGCCGGGGGCTACGCGGCCTGCACGCTGTTCCCCGAGAACGCCGACGTGCTCACCGTCGAGTACAAGATCAACCTGCTCGCGCCCGCCGTCGGCGACCACATCGAGGCGGTCGGGACCGTCCTGAAGTCCGGACGCACCCTGAGCGTGTGCCGGCTGGAGGTGTTCGGTGTCCGGGCCGACGGCGAGCGCGAGCTCGTCGCCAACGGGCAGCAGACGCTGATCCGCGTCAACCGCTCCGATCGGTAAGGCCGCAGCTCCGGGGCCGGAGCCAGCTCCGGAGTCGGGTCCGGACCCAGCTCCGGACCCGGCTCAGGCCCGGCTGCGGCTGTGGCTTCAGCCGCAGCCGGCGCCCCGGCCGTGTGCGGGGCCGAGGTCACTGCCGCCGCCGGAACCGACCGTTCCCTTCCCGGCGTGCCTGCGGCGTGCCGCGCTTGACACTGAATTCGAACATCCATTCTCATGGGGTGTCCGGCGGCGATTTTCCGGGGTGCGCGGGGCGATCCCGGAGACGCTGCGGAGGATTTCGGCAGAGGGATTGCCTCGAGTTATCCACAGGCTGGACGGGCGTCGGGGCGGATTGTCAGTGGCAGGCGTTAGCGTCTTTGACGTGAAGCGATCGACTCAAGCAAATCGGGTGGAACCCATGGCAGGAACCGACCGCGAGAAGGCGCTCGACGCCGCGCTCGCACAGATTGAACGGCAATTCGGCAAGGGCGCAGTGATGCGCATGGGCGAGCGGCCGAACGAGCCCATCGAGGTCATCCCCACCGGGTCGACCGCGCTCGACGTCGCGCTCGGCGTAGGCGGCATCCCGCGCGGCCGTGTGGTGGAGGTGTACGGACCGGAATCCTCCGGTAAGACGACCCTCACGCTGCACGCCGTGGCCAACGCCCAGCGGGCCGGCGGCGCGGTGGCCTTCGTGGACGCGGAGCACGCCCTCGACCCCGAGTACGCGAAGAAGCTCGGCGTCGACATCGACAACCTCATCCTGTCCCAGCCGGACAACGGCGAGCAGGCGCTCGAGATCGTCGACATGCTGGTCCGCTCCGGCGCCCTCGACCTGATCGTCATCGACTCCGTCGCCGCCCTGGTGCCGCGCGCGGAGATCGAGGGCGAGATGGGTGACTCGCACGTGGGTCTGCAGGCCCGCCTGATGAGCCAGGCGCTCCGGAAGATCACCAGCGCGCTCAACCAGTCCAAGACCACCGCGATCTTCATCAACCAGCTCCGCGAGAAGATCGGCGTGATGTTCGGCTCTCCGGAGACCACGACCGGTGGCCGGGCGCTGAAGTTCTACGCCTCGGTGCGCATGGACATCCGCCGTATCGAGACCCTGAAGGACGGCACGGACGCGGTGGGCAACCGCACCCGCGTCAAGGTCGTCAAGAACAAGGTCGCGCCGCCCTTCAAGCAGGCGGAGTTCGACATCCTCTACGGCCAGGGCATCAGCCGTGAGGGCGGCCTGATCGACATGGGCGTCGAGCACGGCTTCGTCCGCAAGGCGGGCGCCTGGTACACGTACGAGGGCGACCAGCTCGGCCAGGGCAAGGAGAACGCCCGTAACTTCCTGAAGGACAACCCCGACCTCGCCAACGAGATCGAGAGGAAGATCAAGGAGAAGCTGGGTGTCGGCGTAAAGCCCGAGGCCCCGGCCGAAGAGCCGGTCGTGGACACGGCGGTCGACGCGGCCCCGGCGGACGACGCCAAGACGGTGCCCGCGCCGGCGGTCAAGACCACCAAGTCCAAGGCCACGGCGGCCAAGAGCTAGTCCGTGACGCGACGAACCGACTGGGCGGACCGCACCGCCCCCGAAAGCCGCACCGGCCCCGCCGTCGGGCGGGCCCACGGGGGCGGTGCGGATCAGGACGGCACAGGCCGGGACAACAGCTGGGACGACGGCTTCGGGGACGGCGACGGCACCGCACCCGGTGACGACGGCTTCCCCGGCGACGGGGATCGCCGGGGCGCCGGTCGCGGCCGTCGGCGACGGCGCGGCGGTTCCGACGGCCGACAGGGCCGGGACGGCGACTCTCCTTCCTCGTCGAGGGCCGAGAAGGGAGAGCCGTCGACGGCGGATCCGGCTGAGCAGGCGCGGGCGATCTGTCTGCGGCTGCTCACCGGCACCGCACGCACGCGCAAGCAGCTCGCGGACGCGCTGCGCAAGCGGGAGATCCCCGACGAGGTGGCGGAGGAAGTGCTCTCCCGCTTCGAAGAGGTCGGTCTGATCAACGACAGCGCCTTCGCGGACGCCTGGGTGGAGTCCCGGCACCACGGCCGGGGCCTGGCCCGCCGTGCGCTCGCGCGGGAGCTGCGCACCAAGGGCGTGGACTCCACGCTGATCGACGAAGCGGTGGGCCAGCTCGACCCGGAGCAGGAGGAGGCGACCGCGCGTGAGCTCGTCGCCCGCAAGCTCCGTTCCACGCGAGGCCTCGACCGTGACAAGCGCCTGCGCCGGCTCGCGGGCATGCTCGCCCGCAAGGGGTACGGGGAGGGCATGGCCCTCAGGGTGGTCCGGCAGGCGCTGGAAGAAGAGGGCGAGGACACCGAAGGCTTGGGGCACGAGACGTTCTGATCCGGCCGCCCCCACGGGGGTGGGGCGGCAGCCGGAGCGTTCCGCGCATCCCAACTCGCGCTCCGCAGGGTGGGGTTAACCCCCCTGCGGAGACGCCGGGCCACCGCAGTGCACAGGGGCCTGTGCACAGACGACTGTGTACGCATGACACAGGAACCCGAGGGCCCCAGCTCTGAGGGGCCCGACTGCCCGGGCCCCGGAACTCAGCGGCCTGGCACGGCCGACGCGGCGCAGGTCCCGGGCCCAGCTCCGGCCCCGTCCCCGCAAGAGCTGAGTGACCTCCGCGTACTCAAAGCGTTGGCGCAGCCGCGACGGCAGCAGATGCTGCAACACCTCACCGTGCACGGCCCCGCCACCTCCGCGACTCTTGCCAGGGCCCTCGGCCTCAACACCGGGGCGACCAGCTACCACCTGCGTGAACTGGCCCGCTACGGCTTCGTCGAGCAGACGCACGGCTCCGGGCACGGGGGCTCGGCGCGCGGGCGTGAGCGCTGGTGGCGCGCCGTCCCCGGCGACCGGCGCTTTGTGCCGCGCAGCAGGCAGAGCCCCGAGACGCGGCTCGTCATGGACGAGCTCAACCACCTCTCGTACGCCGCCGACCTGGAGCTCTTCGAGCAGCTGCAGCAGCTTGGCGGAGCCGAACCCGACGCATGGGCCGACGCGTTCCCCTACTCGCGGGGCACGGTCCGGCTGACCCTCCCCGAACTCCGCGAGTTCTTCGAGGAGTACATCGCGCTGCTCAATCGCTACAAGCGGCCCGACGCCGACACGCCGGCCGGCGCCCGCACCGTCCTCACGCGATTCCTGGCCTTTCCCGCGCCCACGGCTGCTCATCCGCCCGTGCCCTCCTCGGACAACCGCACAGAGACGGACCCCTCCTCGTGATGCTGCGCTACGCACTGCAGACGGTCAGAGACCGCAAGGGCGGATTCCTGGGCGCCTTCCTCGCGCTGATGTGCGCCGCAGCGCTCATCACGGCCTGCGGCACCCTCCTGGAGACCGGCCTGCGCGGCACGATCAAGACCGAGCGCTACGCCGCCGCACCCGTGATCGTCTCCGCGGACCAGAACGTCCACCAGACCACGGTCAAGCACAAGAAGGGCAAGACCAAGGTCAAGCACAAGGCGAAACCGATCGCCGAGCGGGCCTGGCTGCAGGCGGACGACATCGCGGACCGGCTCAAGAGGGCCCCGGGGGTCGGTGCCGTCGTGCCCGAACTCACCTTTCTCGCACAGCCGTTGACGACCCGCAATGCGCATGCCGCTCCCGCGGACACCGACAGGATCTCCTACGGGCACGCCTGGGATTCCGCCGTTCTCACGCCCTTCCGCCTCGCCGACGGCAAAGCCCCGCGCGGCGCCCACGACCTGGTGATCGACCGGGACTTCGCCGACCGCGCGGGGCTCGGTCCGGGCGACCGCCTCACCGTCCAGTCGACACAGAGCCCGCGCGAGTACCGCATCACCGGCATCGCCACGCCGGAGAACGGCGCCCTCGCCCACCAGACCTCACTCTTCTTCTCCTCCGAAGAGGCCGAACGGCTCGCGGCGCACCCCGGAAAGGCCACCGCCTTCGGTGTCGTACCGGACCAGGGCACGACTGTCGCCGACCTCGAGGCAGCGGTCACGCGCGCCGTCAGCGGTACGACGGCGCAGGTCAGTGCTGGGGACGACCGAGGGCCCGTGGAGTTCCTCGACGCGGCGGCCGCGCGCGTCAAGCTCGTCAGCATCGGTGGTGCCATGGGCGGCACCTCCCTCTGCGTCGCCGTCCTCGTGGTCGTCGGCACCTTCGCCCTGTCGGTCCAGCAGCGCCACCGCGAACTCGCTCTGCTGCGTGCTGTCGCCGCGACCCCGCGGCAGATCCGCAGGCTCCTCGGGCGCGAGGCACTGATCATCGGTGGCGTCGCGGGGGTCGTCGGATCACTCGCCGGAATCCCGCTCGGCGGCCTGCTGCACGGCCGGTTCGTGGGCACGGGAGCCGTACCCGCCACCCTGGAGCGCACTGTCAGTGTCTTCCCGCCCCTGGCCGCCGTGGCCGCCACCCTGCTGGGCGCCTGGGCCGCGGCCCGCATCGCGGGGCGCAGGATCGTCCGGATCCGCCCGGCACAGGCCCTCGCCGAGGCACGGGTCGAACGGCACCGGCCCTCCTGGAGCCGTGTCGTCGCGGGCCTGGTGCTGCTCGCGGGTGGTGCTGTCCTGGTCGCTGTGCTGAGCGTGCTGCGCACCGAGGCGGCGTCGACCCCCGTGACGTTCCTGACCGTGGTCGTCCTCGCCTGTGCCATCGCGCTCCTCGGGCCGCTCGTGGTCAGGGCGGCGGCCGCGCTCCTGCGGGGCCCGCTCCGGCTGGCGGGGCCCGGTGGCAAGCTCGCCCACGCCAACCTGCGCGGCAACGCGGCCCGGATGGCCGCCGTCGTCACCCCGCTGGCCCTCCTCACCGGCATGACCTGCACCGTCCTCTTCGTCCAGCCCACCCTCGGCGACGCCGCCCGTGCCCAGGCCCGCGAAGGCATCCGCGCGGACTGGGTGCTGGCGGCACAGGGGCCGGGCGTCCCCGCGGAGGCCGCGCGGGAGCTGCGTACGACCCGAGGCGTCGAGGCCGCCACCGAGGTCGTCCGCACGACGGTGCGCGTCGGGCTGGACAAGTACCCCGCGCAGGGCGTCACTCCGGAAGGGCTCACCCGGACCTGGGACCCGGACGTCATCACTGGTTCGCTCAAGGGTTTCGACGAGGGCGGCGTCGCCGTCAGCGAACTCGCGGCGGACCAGCTCGGGCTGAAGCCCGGCAGCACGCTTGAGCTCACCCTGGGAGACGGCACGGAGGCTCGGCTCACGGTCCGCGCGGTGTACGCACGCGGGCTCGGGTTCGGCGATCTGACCATGGCACACGGCCTGGTCGCCCGCCACGTGGACAACCCGCTCGCCGCCACGGTCCTCGTCAAGAGCGACCGTACGCACGAACAACTCGCGGCAGCCGTCGAGAAGTTCCCGGGCATGCGTGTTCTCACCCCGGCGGATGCCGATGGGCTTCAGGCCGAGCGCCAGCAGGCCAACGCGGAGGTGAACCTTCTCGCGATGGGGCTCGTCCTTGCCTTCACCGCCATCGCGGTCGTCAACACCCTCGCGATGTCCGTGTCCGAGCGCGTACGGGAGTTCGCGATGCTGCGTCTCGCGGGCGCCACCCGTCGTCAGGTCCTGCGGATGCTGCGCACCGAGGCGCTGTCGGTCCTGTTCATCGGTACTGCGCTCGGCAGCGGTGTGGCGCTCGCCGTCCTGACCGCCTTCAGCGTGGGGATGACCGGCAGCGCGGCACCGACGGTCGCTCCCCTCGTGTGCGTCTCCGTGGTCGCTGTCGCGGGGCTGCTCGCCCTGGTCGCGACGGCGCTGCCGGGCCGTGCCGCCCTGAGGCCGCTTCCCGTCACGGTGGCGACGGCCAAGGAGTAGGAAACCGTACGCGCGCGTGGGCGCCCCCTCTTCAAGAGCCTTCAAGAGGGGCTTGAGGGAAAAGGGGCACCCACGCGCGCGTGCTTACGGCTGAGCGGTCACCACAGGCAGCCCCGCCGCGCGCCACGCCTGGAAGCCGCCGACGAGATCGGTGGCGTGACGGAGACCCAACTGCCGCAAGGAGACGGCCGCGAGGCTGGACGCGTAGCCCTCGTTGCAGACCACGACGACGTGCAGATCGTGCCCGGTGGCCTCCGCGGCGCGGTGACTGCCCTGTGGGTCGAGTCGCCACTCCAGCTCGTTGCGTTCGACGACGAGCGCGCCGGGGATCAGCCCGTCGCGCTCCCGCAGTGCCGCGTACCGGATGTCGACCAGCAGGCCGCCGGCCTCGGCGGCCTTGTACGCCTCCTCCGGAGAGAGCCGGTCGAGACCGAGCCGTACGCGGTCGAGCAACTCGTCGATACCGACGGGCCGTTCACCGGCCGACTCGGTCGCCTCAACCGCCCGGACCGGCTCGGCCTGTTCCCCCACGCCCCCGCCGACGTGCCCGTCGATGCGCTCTCGGTCACTCACTGCCAGTCCTCCGGGCGCTCCACGGACTCCAGGCGGAGCACGTCGCCGCTGCGGCTGTAGCGGCGGATCTGTGGCAGGGGCGGATAGTAGGCGTGCACGGAGACGGCGTGCTCGGTCGTGGACTCGTTCAGGACCTCGTGGACGTGGTTCCGGCCGAAGGCGCGGCCCTCGCCGGCCGTCAGCTTCCGCTCACGGTCGACGTCCTCGGAGAGTTCCAGGGTCTTCCACCCGTCGGTGGGCAGGCGTGCGGCGAGCGAGTTCTCCTTGAGGGCGCCCGCCGCGGTGAGGAAGGCGCCGACCGACTCCGCGTGGTCGTGCCAGCCGGTGCCGGTGCCGGGCGGCCAGCCGATCAGCCAGGCCTCGCTGCCGCCGGGGCCCTGGAGGCGCACCCAGGTGCGGCCCTCGGGGTCGAGCGGCAGGGAGGCGACCAGCTCGGAGTCGGCCGCTGTGCGGCGCACGAAGTCGAGGAGTTCGGCGGAGGTGGGCGCCGAGGAACGCGCGGACACGGGCGCGGTGGAGGAAGGGGTGACTGACACGAGTACCGTCCTGGAGGTTCGCGGAAGAGCGCGCGAGACGGCCCGGAACGGTGCTCAGCGCGCGGGGAACATGCGAATGCAGCAGGACGGGTGACACACGCAGCCTGCGTAGCGGACAAGGTCCATGTGGACCCTCCGCCACAGGCGCACATCGGTGTCGGTCACGATCCGGAGTAGACCACGGGGGTGGTGGCCGGTCAACCCCGGCTCAGCATGCGGTCGGGCGGCTTCAGTATGCGGGCCACGGGCGTACGCAAGCGGCGGGAAAACCCAAGAATCCGCTCAGGACCGCAAGCGTCGGGCAAGCCCTGGCCACCGCCGATGCGCGCCTTCGGCCCGCGCCGGCGCGTGCACCCCCGACTCGTCCCACCCGCACGCCCTCAGCCCACACCACTGCGTACGCCCGCACCACCGCGCAGCCCCTCGGACCGTGCGCCCGCACGCCCCCCAACCCGCACCACCTAGCACGCCCGGGCGCCCGCACCACGCGCCCCCGCACCGCGCGCCCCCGCACCGCGCGCCCCCGGGTCCCCCCCCGGACCGGACCCCCGAATCCACGCCCCCGGACCCAGGACCCCGAAACCAGACCCCTCACCCCCGAGGCCGTACCGCCGCCCCCGCACTCTGCACCTCGTCCGCGTCGCCCGTTTCGTCCGCTTTACCCTCCCGCTCCGCCCGTTCCGTCCGCGCCGCGCCGCCCCCGCGCCCCTTCGGCGCAGGACCGCCCAGCGCCGTTTCCGCCGCCGCGTACAGCTCGGCAGGGCGCACCCCGGACAGCGCCGTGACCAGGTGGCCGTCGGGCCGTACGAGCAGGACGGAGTGGGCGGCGGCCCCGGGGTAGCTCTCCGCGACGAGGAGCTCGGCGGGATGCGGCAGCGCCGTGACGGCCGCGGCGAGCCGCGGCATGATCCCGGCCGTCACCCAGTGCCGCCGCTCCCACACCACGGTGCCCGGCGCGACGAGAACGACGATCAGCTGCCCGAGTCCGAGCCGGTCCCGCAGTTGTACGAAGGACCCGTCGGGCGCCGTCACCCGCACGTCGGCGACCGGAGTGCCGGGCTCCGTGCCCACCTCCGAGACGGAGTCGGAGGGCGCGGGCGCCAGCGGCGACTCGGCGTACGAGGAGGGGGCGCCGAGCGGGCCGCGCCCCACGTGACCGTCCGTGAGCAGGGCGTCGTGTCCGCGCGCGGTCCCTGGCACGTACGAGCGCAGGCCCTTGCCGCCGCGCAGCACGGGGAGTGACTGGTCGGCGGCGCGCAGACGCGCGGCCACGCCGGCCCTGCGCTCGGTCTGATAGCTGTCGAGCAGCGACTCGTGCCCGCCGTGGTGCCATGCGAGGGCCAGCTTCCAGGCGAGGTTGTCGGCGTCCCGCAGTCCCTCGTCGAGCCCCTGTGTGCCGAGCGCGCCGAGCAGATGCGCGGCGTCCCCGGCCAGGAAGGCTCGACCGACCCGCCACCGGCGGGCGAGGCGGTGGTGGACGGTGTGCACGCCGGTGTCGAGCAGCTCGTACGGCGGTGTGGCGCCCCCGCACCAGCCCGCGAGGGTCTCCCGAATGCGGACGACGAGCGCGTCGGGCGTCACGAGCTCACCGCGCGGCGGCAGCAGCCAGTCGAGCCGCCACAGCCCGCCGGCGAGTGGACGGCCCGTCACCTCGGCGCCTCCGCCGCGCCACGGAGGCATCCGGTGCAACAACGCCTGACCGGGCCAGGGAAGTTCCGTGCGCAGCGCGGCCACCGCGTGTCGTTCGACGGCCGTGCGCCCGGGGAAGCGGACGTCGAGGAGCTTGCGCACCGTGGAGCGGGGCCCGTCGCAGCCGATCAGGTAACTTCCCCGCCACCACGTGCCCTTGGATCCGCGCGTGTGGGCGGTCACTCCGGAGACGTCCTGTTCCAGGGAGTCGAGCTTGCTCTCCACCGCGATCTTGACGAGTCGCTCGTCGGCGACGGCGTCCCGCAGGGCCCCGGTCAGCACGTGCTGCGGCAGGTGCAGCGGGGCGGGCGCCTCCTCACCGAAGGCGAGCTCGCGCATCAGCTGCTTGCGCCGTACGGAGCGCCAGCCGGTCCACCGCGCGCCCGATTCCGTGTCACCGAAGGAGTGACCCGCGAGCCGCTCCACGAAGGCCGCGGTGTCCTCGCGGAGCACGACGGTCCGCGCGGGACGCTGCTCGTCCTTGCCGGGGCCCTCGTCGAGGACGACGGTGGGCACCGAGTGCCGGGCGAGAGCGAGGGAGAGCGCGAGCCCCACGGGGCCCGCGCCGACAACGATCACCGGGTCCACGGCGCACACCCTCCGGCCCGGCGGGCTCCGAGGGCCCGGACTGCCCGGAAGCGTCGGACGTACCTACAGGAACTGGCAGTTGGAGCCCGGTGCACGATCACAGAACGTATGCAACCTATTGCTTGTGCCCGCGTCAAGCGACGACGGCAGTGGCGCGACCGCCTCCGTCACTGGGATGTCCGATCGTCCCATCAGTCGACAGTTGATCTTGTCGGACACGCGGGGCCGTCGCCCACGCGCGCGGGACGCTCGAACGGCCCATGACCGTGCCGCTGACCGACGCCGCGACCGGTCCACGGAACGGGGGAGGCGGCGGCCCCGTGGCCACCGCCTCCCCCGACTCTGCCGGTCCGGTCCTGACGTCTGCTCAGTTCGCCTTGCTGGGCGGCACGTCGGGGCCGTCGGGGTTCGCCGAGGTGCCCTTGGGCTCCGCAGGGGCGGTGCCGGTCGGCTGCGGGCCGTCGGCGGTCGGGCCGAGCGGTTCGGCGGCGTCGAGCACACCCGGAGCCTCGGCCGGTTCGGCGGCCGCCGCCACGGCGATGCCCGTCTTGGCGCGTCGCCCACGCTTCTCGACCCAGGTGGCGAGCCCCGAGAGCGCCATGCACATCGCCACGTAGATCGTGCCGACGACCATGATCACCGGAACGTAGATGTACTGGCCGTTGACGAGGGTCGTGTTGGCGAGCTGACGCGCCACGTACAGGAGCTCCGCGTACGTGATGATGTAGCCGAGCGACGTGTCCTTCAGCGTGACCACCAGCTGGCTGATGATCGTGGGCAGCATGGACCTGACCGCCTGCGGCAGCAGCAGCATCGTCATCACCTGGGACTTGCGCAGCCCCAGTGCGTACGCCGCCTCCACCTGACCGCGCGGCACGGCGTTGAAGCCGGCTCGCAGCACCTCCGCCTGCACCGCGCCGTTGTAGATCGACAGGCCGATGACCAGGGCCCAGAAGCCGTTGTTCGACCCGATGACGCCGAGGTCGCTCTTGTAGGTGAGGAAGAGCACCCACAGGGCGTAGATCGTGATCAGCAGCGGGATGGCACGGAACAGCTCGATGAAGCCTGTGGCCACCCAGCGGACCGGGCGGTGGTCCGACGCGCGGGCGACCGCGAGCAGCGCGCCCAGCACCAGGGACAGCGCGCCGGCGAGCGCGAAGACCTTCAGCGTGGTGACGATGCCGTCGCGGATGGCCGTCCGCACGTTCGAGTAGTTGAAGGTGTTCCACACCTCGGACGCGAAGTGACCGCGGTCCGCGAGGCGCATGATCACGAAGGCGATGAGGCCGAGGATGGCGGCCGTGCCGACGACGGAGTAGATGCGGTTGCGCATCCGGGCCTTGGGGCCCGGTGCGTCGTACAGAACGCTGGAGCTCATCGTGCGACCTCCATGCTCCGCTCGAGCAGCCGGAACAGACCGCTGATGGTGAAGGTGATCACGAGGTAGCCGAGCGCCACCCAGAGGAAGAGCCAGGCGATGGCGAAGCCCTGGTCACTGAGGAACTTCTGCCAGCCGAAGAGTTCCGTGACGCTGAAGGCGCCCGCGATGGCGGAGTTCTTCGTCAGCGCGATGAAGATGCTGCTCAGCGGCGGCAGCACGGTACGCACGGCCTGGGGCAGGACGATCGTGCCGAGCGTCTGGAAGAACGTCATGCCCAGCGACCGGGCGGCCTCCGCCTGCCCCAGAGGCACGGTGTTGATGCCGGACCTGACGGCTTCGCAGACGAACGAGGAGGTGTAGACGCTGAGCACGATCAGCGCCTTGGTCCACGGGTCGAAGCCGAAGTCGAAGACCTGCGGCACCGCGAACCAGATGGTCAGGAAGAGCAGCGTCAGCGGTGTGTTCCGGAACAGGGTGACCCAAGCGGTGCCGAAGAACCGCAGTGGAGGTACCGGCGAGACCCGGAAGCCTGCCAGCACGATGCCGAGGAGCAGCGCGAGCAGGCCGCTGGCCACGGTCAGCCAGACGGTGCCTATGAATCCCTCGCGGAATTCCGCCAAATGGTCGAGCAGTACATTCACGGGGATGTCCTCGTGGGCGGCAGTGGTCGGGCAGGGGAGCCGGGCCCCGTACGCGCCACCTGGACGCGTACGGGGATCCGGTCAGCTCACTGCCGGGGAGGTGGGACGGTCGAGCGGCGCGATCAGTAGCGCTCGAGGGCCGGCGGCTCGGTGAACTTGGAGCCCGACAGGCCGAGCGTCGCGTCGTACGCCTTCTTGTAGTCGCCGTTCTTCTGGTGCGCCTCGACGGCGTCCGCGACCGCGTCGCGCAGAGCCTTGTCGCTCTTGTTCATGCCGATGCCGTACGGCTCCTTGGTGAACGGCTTGCCGACGACCCGCAGGGCCTTCGGCTGCTGGGCGGCGTAGCCCTTGAGGATGGCGTCGTCGGTGGTGACGGCGTCAACCTCCTTGTTGATGAGCTGCTGCACGCACTCCGAGTACTTGGCCAGCTCGACGGTCTTGGCGCCGTACTTCGGCTTCTTGATCTCCTGGAGCGGAGTGGAGCCGACGATCGAGCAGACCTTCTTGCCCTTCACGGAGTCCGGGCCGGTGATGCTCTTCTCATCCTGGCGGACGAGAAGGTCGGCACCCGCCATGAAGTACGGACCGGCGAAGCCGACCTGCTTCTTGCGCTCGTCGTTGATCGTGTACGTGCCTACGTAGAGGTCGACGTCGCCCTTGGAGATGGTGGTCTCACGCACGCCGGAGTCGATCGTCTTGAACTCGATCTGGTCGGCCTTGAAGCCGAGGTCGGCGGCGACCATCTTGGCGATCTCGATGTCGAAGCCGGAGCGCTTGCCCGCGCTGTCCTTGAAGCCCAGGTACGGCTGGTCGTCCTTGGCGCCGATGACGATCTTGCCCGCCTTCTGGGCCTTCTTCAGGACCGTCGAGTCGAGCTTCACGCCCGACTTCACGTCGTACGTGGGCAGCTTGGGTGCGTTCTTGCCGCCGGTCGGGTCCTTCGGCTTGTCGCCGGCCGTGCCCTCTTCACCGCCGCACGCCGTGGCGGTGAGGGCGAGGGCGGCGACAACGGCCGCAGCGGCGGCGGACTTGCGGAGCTTCATGGTGAACATCCTCTGGTTCGACTGGTGTGGAGACGGCGTGGGAGCCTCAGTGCTTAAGGATCTTCGACAGGAAGTCCTTGGCCCGGTCGCTGCGCGGGTTGTTGAAGAACTGGTCCGGCACGGCCTCTTCGACGATCCGACCGTCCGCCATGAAGACCACGCGGTTGGCCGCGGAGCGGGCGAAACCCATCTCATGAGTGACGACGACCATCGTCATGCCGTCCCGGGCGAGCTGCTGCATCACCTCGAGGACCTCGTTGATCATCTCCGGGTCGAGCGCCGATGTGGGCTCGTCGAAGAGCATCACCTTGGGGTCCATCGCCAACGCCCGGGCGATGGCGACACGTTGCTGCTGACCGCCGGAGAGCTGCGCGGGGTACTTGTCGGCCTGGGAGGCGACGCCCACGCGGTCGAGCAGACCGCGTGCCTTCGTCTCCGCCTCCGCCTTGCCGATCTTGCGCACCTTGGTCTGGCCCAGCGTCACGTTCTCGAGCACGGTCTTGTGCGCGAAAAGGTTGAAGGACTGGAAGACCATGCCCACGTCCGCGCGGAGGCGGGCGAGCTCCTTGCCCTCCTGGGGCAGCGGCTTGCCGTCGATCGAGATGCTTCCCGAGTCGATCGTCTCCAGGCGGTTGACGGCACGGCACAGGGTCGACTTGCCGGACCCGGAGGGGCCGATCACGACGACGACCTCGCCCCGGGCGATGGTCAGGTCGATGTCCTGGAGGACGTGCAGAGCGCCGAAGTGCTTGTTGACGTTCTTCAGCACGACCAGGTCGTCGGCCCCAGACGGTATGGCGTCCTTGGTCACCGATGCTTCGGTCACGGCTTGTTGCTCCATCCTCCTCGGTTGGGAGGACAGTAATAACCCAGTGCGACCAGCGTCATTACATCTGAGGGGAAATTGAGCATAACGATCCGGCCGCAACCGGACACTCCGTGTGAAGAGGGTCCACGGAGTGCGTACCGGGTGGGTAACGGAACGTGCAGGCGACCCCATCCCTCTTGACGCGGTCCTTATCCATCGGCGTGGATGCCTTGGTGCGCCCGCACCACCACAGGCCATGATTACCGGCCGCCATGGAACGACGGATGAACTGGAGGGGGCCCCTATGCGACTGCTTCTCGTCGAGGACGACGATCATGTGGCCGCCGCCCTGTCCGCGGTCCTGGCGCGGCACGGCTTCGACGTCGTGCACGCGCGCAGCGGTGAAGAGGCGCTCCAGGCACTGCTGCCCGCCGAAGCGTCTCCCTTCGGAGTGGTGCTTCTCGATCTGGGGCTGCCCGACCAGGACGGCTACGAGGTCTGCGGCAAGATCCGCAAGCGCGGGTCGATTCCGGTGATCATGGTGACGGCCCGCTCGGACGTCCGCTCCCGGATCCACGGCCTCAACCTCGGAGCCGATGACTACGTAGTGAAGCCGTACGACACCGGGGAGCTCATCGCCCGCATCCACGCGGTCATCCGGCGGCCCACCCCCGGCGGCGCGGCGGCCCCCGGCGACAGCGAACTGCGGCTCGGTGCCGTGCACATCGAGCTGCCCACCCGGCAGGTCAGCGTCGACGGTTCGGTCGTCCAGCTGACCCGCAAGGAGTTCGACCTGCTCGCCCTGCTCGCCCAGCGCCCCGGAGTGGTGTTCCGCAGGGAACAGATCATCAGCGAGGTGTGGCGCACCAGTTGGGAGGGGACGGGGCGCACGCTGGAGGTGCACGTGGCGTCCCTGCGCTCCAAGCTGCATATGCCCGCGCTGATCGAGACCGTGCGCGGCGTCGGCTACCGCCTCGTCGCGCCGGCCGCCTAGCCAAGAGCGAGGACAGGTGCACTCTCGCCTCCTCCCGCTGCTGATCGTTCTCATGGCGGGCGTCCTGCTCGCGCTCGGCTTCCCGCTCGCCGTCAGTGTCGCGGCGGCCCAGCAGCAGAAGGTGGTCGTCGACCGGATCGACGACACGGCACGCTTCGCGTCGCTCGCCCAGTTCGTCACCAAACGTCCCGCGGGATCACGGGTGGTGGGCAGCAAGGACGAGCGCCGCGAGACGCTGCAGAAGGAACTCGACGACTACTTCGACGTCTACGGCATCCGCGCGGGCGTCTTCTACCGCGACGACGGCCCCATGGCCAACGCCCCGAACGACTGGTTCCTGCCCCAGGGCGGAGCCGTGCGGGACGCCTTCGACGAGGCCCTGCGCTCCCGCGGCAGCCACGACCCGGAACAGGTGTGGCCGTGGCAGCGGGGGCGGCTGGCCGTGGCCTCACCGGTGATCAAGGACGGTGACGTCATCGCCGTGGTCGTCACGGACTCGCCGACGGGACGCATGCGTTCCCAGACGCTGCACGGCTGGCTGCTCATCGTCGCCGGTGAGTCGGCGGCCATGCTCCTTGCGGTCGGCGCGGCCCTGCGGCTCACCGGCTGGGTGCTGCGTCCGGTGCGCGTCCTGGACGCCACCACGCACGACATCGCGACCGGACGCCTCAAGTCCCGGGTCGCGGCGGCGGGCGGGCCGCCGGAACTGCGACGCCTGGCCCGGTCGTTCAACGAGATGGCCGACAACGTCCAGGACGTCCTCGAACAGCAGCGCGCCTTCGTCGCCGACGCCTCGCACCAACTGCGCAACCCCCTCTCGGCCCTCCTCCTGCGCATCGAACTCCTCGCCCTCGAACTGCCCGAGGGCAACGAGGAGATCGCCTCGGTCCGCACCGAGGGCAAGCGCCTGGCCCAGGTCCTCGACGACCTGCTCGACCTGGCGCTCGCCGAGCACGCCGAGGCCGACCTCGATGTCACCGACATCGGCGACCTGGCCGCCGAGCGCGTCGCCGCCTGGCGCCCGCTCGCCGACCGGCGGGGCGTACGGCTGACGGGCGAGTGCCCGGCCACGACGGGCTGGGCGGACCCGGTCGCCCTCTCCAGCGCGCTGGACGCCGTGATCGACAACGCCCTGAAGTTCACGCCCGAAGACGGGGCGGTCCATGTGACGGTCGCCTCCAGCGACGCGACGACGACGGTCGTGGTCACCGACGGCGGCCCCGGCCTCACCGACGACGAACTCGCCCGCGTCGGCGACCGCTTCTGGCGCAGCAACCGCCACCAGAACGTCAAGGGCTCGGGGCTCGGCCTGTCCATCTCGCGGGCCCTGCTCGCGGCGGGCGGCGGCTCCATCGCGTACGACCGCCACGAGCCGCACGGACTGAGGGTGACGGTCAGCGTCCCGCGCAGCGAGCCTTCCGCGGGCTGACGGGGCCGCTCAGGGCCGTCGGAGAGGCCTCAGGGCTTGACCGAGCGGTAGTAGCGGCGCGCGCCGTCGTGCAGCGGCAGCGGGTCCGTGAACAGGGCGGTGCGCAGATCCACCAACTGGGCCGCGTGCACCTCATCCCCTATGTGGTCGCGGCTGTCGATGACGGTGCGGGTCAGCCGCTCGGTGAGCTCTGGATCGGCCCGGTCCGTGGTCACCAGGAGGTTCGCCACGGCCAGTGTCGGCACGGCGGCGCCGTGCTGGGCCTCGGGATAGGCGTCGGCCGGCATCGTCGCGGCCCGGTAGTACCGTGAGCCGCCGCCCTGCTTGTGCAGCGCGTCGACGAGGTAGCCGAGCTTCACGAGTTCGATGTCCATCTCCTCGGAGAGCTCGCGCACGGAGGTGGTCGGGAGCCCGCCGGACCAGAAGAAGGCATCGATGGAACCGTGCTTCAGGAGGTCGGGCATGGTGTCGATGCCCGCGGCCACCGGCTCGATGTCGGCGCTCGGATCGAGCCCCGCCGCGGTGAGCAGCCGGTCGGCCACCAGCCGCACGCCGGAGTGCTCCTGGCCGACCGCGACGCGCTTGTGCCGCAGGTCCTCGACGGAGTCGATCTTCGAGTCGCGGGGCACCACGAGCTGGATGTAGTCGTCGTACAGCCGCGTGCAGCCCCGCAGACGCATCCAGCCCGGTGCCCCGTCGAGGCGGTACGTCTCCACGGCGTCGGCCGCCGCGATGGTGAAGTCGGACGTGCCGGTGGCCACGCGCGCGATGTTCTGCTGCGACCCCTCACTGTTGAGGAGCTCGACGTCGACCTTCGGCATGTCCTGGGAGATCGCCGTCTCCAAGAGCTTGCCGTACCGCTCGTAGACGCCCTTCTTCACGCCCGTACTGAACGTGATGCGCCCGCTGGGGGAGTCGTCGCCCACCGGCAGCAGCCACCACAGCAGCAACCCGAACACCACGAGCGCCGCGGCCGAACCTTGCAGGGCGCGGCGCCTGCTGATGGGGGGAAGTGCCTTGAGCATGCGCGCGATCCTGCCAGCCCACTCACCGTGATGACCAGGGGTGAGGTCACACCGGGCCCGCCCGGAATCCGGCCCCGCCGGCAGCCCGGTCGGAATCCGCGGACACGCGCGCGTGGCGACCCCGTACCCTGGGGGGCGAGATGAGCGCGAAGACTTACGAGGTGCGCACCTACGGGTGCCAGATGAACGTCCATGACTCCGAGCGGCTCTCCGGGCTGCTGGAGGACGCCGGCTACGAGCGTGCGCCCGACGGGGCGGACGGCGATGCCGACGTCGTCGTCTTCAACACGTGCGCCGTGCGCGAGAACGCCGACAACCGTCTGTACGGCAATCTCGGCCGCCTGGCGCCGATGAAGACCAAGCGTCCGGGGATGCAGATCGCCGTCGGCGGCTGCCTGGCCCAGAAGGACCGCGACACCATCGTCAAGAAGGCGCCCTGGGTGGACGTCGTCTTCGGCACGCACAACATCGGCAAGCTGCCGGTCCTCCTGGAGCGCGCCCGCGTCCAGGAAGAGGCGCAGGTCGAGATCGCGGAGTCGCTCGAGGCCTTCCCGTCGACGCTGCCGACCCGCCGCGAGAGCGCGTACGCGGCGTGGGTCTCCATCTCCGTCGGCTGCAACAACACCTGCACCTTCTGCATCGTGCCCGCGCTGCGCGGCAAGGAGAAGGACCGCAGGACCGGCGACATCCTCGCGGAGATCGAGGCGCTCGTCGGCGAGGGCGTCTCCGAGATCACCCTCCTCGGGCAGAACGTGAACGCGTACGGCTCGGACATCGGCGACCGCGAGGCCTTCAGCAAGCTCCTGCGCGCCTGCGGGAAGATCGAGGGCCTGGAGCGCGTGCGCTTCACCTCCCCGCATCCGCGCGACTTCACCGACGACGTGATCGCCGCCATGGCCGAGACGCCGAACGTGATGCCGCAGCTCCACATGCCGCTGCAGTCCGGCTCGGACCCCGTGCTCAAGGCGATGCGCCGCTCGTACCGGCAGGATCGTTTCCTGGGGATCATCGAGAAGGTCCGCGCCGCCATGCCCGACGCGGCGATCTCCACCGACATCATCGTGGGCTTCCCCGGCGAGACCGAGGAGGACTTCGAGCAGACCATGCACGTGGTCCGCGAGGCGCGCTTCGCCAATGCCTTCACCTTCCAGTACTCCAAGCGTCCCGGGACCCCGGCGGCGACCATGGAGGGGCAGATCCCCAAGGAGGTCGTCCAGTCGCGCTACGAGCGTCTGGTGGCCGTCCAGGAGGAGATCTCCTGGGGGGAGAACAAGAAGCAGGTCGGCCGCACCCTGGAGCTGATGGTCGCCGAGGGCGAGGGCCGCAAGGACGGTGCCACGCACCGCCTCTCCGGCCGCGCCCCCGACAACCGCCTCGTCCACTTCACCAAGCCGGACACCGAGGTGCGCCCCGGCGATGTCGTGACCGTCGAGATCACCTACGCCGCACCGCACCACCTGCTCGCCGAGGGCGCCGTCCTGAACGTGCGTCCCACGCGCGCGGGCGACGCCTGGGAGAAGCGGAACGCCGAGGCCGCCGCGAAGCCCGCCGGCGTGATGCTCGGCCTGCCGAAGATCGGTGCTCCGGAGCCCCTCCCGGTGGCCACGGGCAGCGGCTGCGGCTGCGACTGACCCCGGGGCGGCTCGTGACGGGGGAGGGGCCCCGGCCCGCTGTCAGGGAGCGTTACCCTCCGGATCATGCTTGTCGCCGCAGCCATCTGCCCCTCTTCGCCGCTGCTCGTCCCCGAACTCGCCGCGGGCGCCGCTCCCGAACTGGACACCGCGCGCGCGGCCTGCTCGGACGCCCTCGCGGTACTCGCAGCCGCGCGTCCCGACCGCCTCGTCGTGGTCGGCCCCGCCGAGCAGAGCGGGCGTGGTCCGCATCCGCAGGGCGCGCGTGGCTCCTTCCGGGGGTTCGGGGTGGACCTCGACGTACGCCTCGGTCCCGAGCCGCCGCAGGGAGCCTCCCAGGGCGACGAACCGGCCGCGTCCGGCGCCGCGCAGCGGGAGCTCCCCCCGTCGCTCTCCGTGGCCGCGTGGCTGCTCGCGCGTACGCGCTGGTCGACCGTTCCGGTGGAAGGTCTCGGCGTGGGGGAACCACTTGCCGCCGAGCGGTGTATCCACGTCGGAGGTGAGATCGGAGCGCGGGCCGACCGCGTGGCTCTGCTGGTGATGGGCGACGCCAGCGCGTGCCGCACGCTGAAGGCCCCGGGGTACCTCGACGACCGGGCGGCCGGCTTCGACGCGGAGGCCGGACGGGCGCTCGGCACGGCCGACGTGGCGGCGCTGAAAGAGCTGGACGAGGACCTCGCATACGAACTGAAGGCGGCGGGCCGTGCGCCGTGGCAGGTGCTCGCCGGGGCGGCGGACGGCGCCGCGCTCAGCGGTGAGCTGCTCTACGAGGACGCGCCGTACGGCGTCGGGTACGTGGTGGCCGCCTGGTCGTA
Source organism: Streptomyces sp. NPDC040622 (assembly GCF_055593965.1). Taxonomy (NCBI): domain Bacteria; kingdom Bacillati; phylum Actinomycetota; class Actinomycetes; order Kitasatosporales; family Streptomycetaceae; genus Streptomyces; species Streptomyces sp. NPDC040622. Next base: position 52,319 of record NZ_JBVIXD010000024.1, read on the forward strand.
GCCGGGCTGCGGGCGTAGTCGGGTTCCCGGCCCACCCGGCATAACGGGTTCCGGGCCGCGACGCACCGATCGGTCGCGTACGGCGGGGGAGCGGGACGTTGTGTTCCGGCTGCCGTCGTGCGCCCGGAACACGCGGTGGCGGCCGCGAAGCGCGCTGCTTCGCGGCCGTCCGCCGCTGCTGTCAGGAAGCCGGCGGGGGAGGGGGAGACGACGGCGGAGCGGCGCTGTCGCCGGCGTCCGCGCCCTTGTCCGTCCCGCCGAGGCGGTCGACGGCATCCTTCGCCTTGCCCGTGCCTGCCTGGATCTTGTCGCTGTACTTGCCCTTGGTCTTTTCGTCGACCACCTTCGCGGCCTTGTCCAGGCCCTGGTCGATCTTGTCCCCGTGCTGCTGCGCGAGGCCCGAGACCTTGTCCTTGGCCGGGGCGAGCTTGGCTTTCAGTTGGTCCAGGAAGCCCATGGGTCCACCTTCCCTCGCTGGGGGCTACTTGCGGGCGCTCTCACCGGCCTCGTTGTCCGCCGCCGCCTCGGCGGACTGCTGCTTCGGGATCTCCACACCCTCGGCTGCGGCCGCTTCGGCGCTCTCCGCCGGCTTCTCGCCGGCAACGGCCGCCTCGGTGTCCTCAGCGGCCGCGGCGTCCTCGGCGCTCTCGGTGCTCCCGGCGTCCTTGTCGGCCTCGGCAGCGGGCTTCGCATCGGTGTCGGACTCGGAGGCATCCTCGGCCGCTTCCGGCTCGGCCGTCAGTGTGGCCGCGGCCGCATCGGTCGTTGACGCCTCGTCGCTGTCCTTGGCCTTCCGGCGGAACCGTGTAAAAACGCCCATATCTACTCCATACGTTACTCGTGTGGGCGAAATCCCGCCCTGCCCGGTGCGTCCCATTGCGGCGCACGGGTGATCGGTCCTCGAAACCGGCGGTCGGAACCTCGCAACAGGAAACGACCTCAGAGCCGTGCCGTCACGTAGCTCGTTCGGGAAGAGGGCGGGCGGTTTGCGAGACTGGGGCGGTGAGTAGTGCAGCCCCCGCCCCGCGGGTCATCGCCGTCGTCGGTCCGACCGCGGCAGGAAAGTCCGATCTGGGCGTTTTCCTCGCCCAGCGCCTCGGCGGCGAAATCGTCAACGCCGACTCCATGCAGCTCTACCGTGGGATGGATATCGGCACCGCCAAGCTGACGCCCGAGGAACGCGGCGACGTGCCCCACCACCTCCTCGACATCTGGGACGTCACGGAGGCGGCCAGCGTCGCCGAGTACCAGAGGCTGGCGCGCGCCGAGATCGACCGTCTCCTTGCCGCGGGGCGCTGGCCCATCCTGGTCGGCGGCTCCGGCCTGTACGTGCGCGGGGCCGTGGACCACCTGGAGTTCCCCGGCACCGACCCCGCCGTGCGGGCCCGCCTGGAGGAGGAGCTCACCCTGCGCGGCTCCGGGGCGCTGCACGCCCGCCTGGCCGCCGCCGACCCCGGTGCGGCACAGGCCATCCTGCCCAGCAACGGCCGCCGCATCGTCCGCGCCCTGGAGGTCATCGAGATCACGGGCAAGCCCTTCACCGCCAACCTCCCCGGCCACGACTCGGTGTACGACACCGTGCAGATCGGCGTCGACGTCGCACGTCCCGAGCTCGACGCACGCATCGCCGCGCGCGTGGACCGCATGTGGGAGCGGGGCCTGGTCGAGGAAGTGCGCGCCCTGGAGGAGCAGGGACTGCGCGAGGGGCGGACGGCATCGCGCGCACTCGGCTACCAGCAGGTGCTCACGGCGCTCGCGGGGGAGTGCACGCAGGACGAGGCGCGCGCCGAGACCGTACGGGCCACCAAACGCTTCGCACGCCGGCAGGACTCGTGGTTCCGCCGCGATCCGCGGGTGCATTGGCTCAGTGGGGCCGTCGCCGACATGGAAGAACTCCCGGCACGCGCACTGGCGTTGGTCGAACGACCGGTCACAGCCTGATCACGTGATGGCATCGGGACGCTCCGGCGGTCATCCCGGCACCTGACGCCGTGCCATCATCGACCATCGATCGACCGGTGGAGTCCGAAGTGGGAGGGCGCGTGGCGATGGAGGCCGGCCCTCGTAACACCGCACATGACGGCGGAGAGCAGCTGAGTCCCGACGGTCCAGACGAGACCCCGGGCGGTGTGACGGACGACGGTCCCGGCGCGGACGAGATGGCGCCGGAGGCCGAGGTCGAGGTCGAGCTGCGACCGCAGCCCCGCCTGCGCGTCTGGCAGCTCGCGCCCATCGTGATCCTGGCCGCGGTCGGCTCCCTGATGTTCGCCTTCCCGCTCGCCTTCGAGTTCGGCGACGGCGGCGCCGTGGTGGCCATGCTCGGGCTGCTGATCAGCTGCTGCGCCGCGGGCTGGGGCATGATGGCCGCCCGCCGCGTGGGGTACACCTGGCCGGGGCTGCCCGAGCGCGGCTCGGGGAGCCGAGCGGACTGGCGGGTCGTCTCCGCGTACTCCCTGCTCGTCCTCGGCGCGGTCGCCCTGGCCGTGTGGCGGGTGGCCAGGCTCCGCTGAGGCACCGGGCGCCGACGTCGCGGGGCGCCCCGCGCGGAACGCCGGCCCGGCCGCACCGCGTGGACCGCGTGTCGTGGCCACCCCGTACGATCGAGGAATGAGCACGCGGATCGCCTTCCTCAAGGGGCACGGGACCGAGAACGACTTCGTGATCATCCCCGACCCGGACAACGCCGTCGAGCTGTCCCCGGCGGCCGTGGCCGCCCTGTGCGACCGGCGTGCGGGCATCGGCGGCGACGGCCTCCTGCACGTCGTGCGCTCGGCCGCCCACCCCGACGCCCGCCACCTCGCGGACCGCGCCGAGTGGTTCATGGACTACCGCAACGGCGACGGCTCGGTCGCCGAGATGTGCGGCAACGGCGTGCGCGTCTTCGCCCGCTACCTGCAGCGCGCGGGGCACGTCGGCGAGGGAGACCTGGCGGTGGCCACCCGCGGCGGCGTGAAGACCGTGCACATCGCCAAGGCGGAGTCCGGCGGCGACATCACCGTCGGCATGGGCAGGGCGCAGCTCCCCGAAGGGGACGTCACCGTCTCCGTCGGCGACCACAGCTGGCCCGCGCGCAACGTGAACATGGGCAACCCGCACGCCGTCGCTTTCGTGGACGACCTCTCCGAAGCGGGCAACCTCTACGACCCGCCGCCCTTCAGCCCCGCCTCCGCCTACCCGGACGGGGTGAACGTCGAGTTCGTCGTCCCCCGCGGCCCGCGCCACGTCGCCATGCGCGTGCACGAGCGCGGCTCGGGCGAGACCCGTTCCTGCGGCACGGGCGCGTGCGCCGTGGCCGTGGCGGCGGCCCGCAAGGACGGCGCGGACCCGGCCGTGACCGGAGCCCCGGTCACGTACACCGTCGACCTGCCGGGCGGCCGCCTGGTCATCACCGAGCGGCCCGACGGTGAGATCGAGATGACGGGCGGCGCGGTGATCGTCGCGGAGGGCGAGATCGCGTCCGAATGGCTCGAAACTGCAATCTCATGAACTGTCGCTCGAATGGGTGATCCGTTTCACGCTCGGCGAGAGGCGGTCAGCGCCGCGTGATGGGCTCGGTAGCATCAAGCACCGGCCCGGACGGAGTACGCCGTCGTCCGCTCACCGCCGGTCGAAGCAGCCGGAGGTGCTCATGAGTGCGGAGGCCACGAACCCTGCCACGCCCGGCCCCGTGACGTCCGGGGTCCAGCGAAGGCGCGGCCGCGCCCGTCTCGACCTGCGCAGGCTCGGTCGTGCCGCCCTGCTCGGGTCCGGCACGCGCGATCGTCTCCCCGACGCGATCGGCCATGTGGCGGAGGCCCACCGGACCCACTACCCGGACGCGGACCTGGAGCCGCTGCGCCGTGCGTACGTCCTCGCCGAGTCCTCGCACCGCGGCCAGATGCGCAAGAGCGGCGAGCCGTACATCACCCACCCGCTCGCGGTCACCCTCATCCTCGCCCAGCTCGGCGCGGAGATCACGACCCTGACCGCCTCCCTGCTGCACGACACCGTCGAGGACACGGACGTGACGCTGGACCAGGTGCGCACCGAGTTCGGCGACGACGTCTGCTATCTCGTCGACGGCGTCACGAAACTGGAGAAGGTCGACTACGGAGCGGCCGCGGAGCCCGAGACCTTCCGCAAGATGCTCGTCGCCACCGGCAACGACGTACGCGTCATGTCGATCAAGCTCGCCGACCGGCTGCACAACATGCGCACCCTCGGTGTCATGCGCCCCGAGAAACAGGCCCGCATCGCCAAGGTCACCCGGGACGTGCTCATCCCGCTCGCCGAGCGCCTGGGTGTGCAGGCGCTCAAGACCGAGCTGGAGGACCTCGTCTTCGCGATCCTCCACCCTGAGGAATGCGCGCAGGTCAAGGCCATGATCGAGGCCGACGCCGAGGCCCCGGGGGACCCGCTGGGAGACATCGCGGGCGAGGTGCGCGGGGTGCTGCGCGACGCGGGCATCACGGCCGAGGTCCTCATCAGGCCGCGGCACTCCGTCTCCGTCCACCGCGTGCACCGCAAGCGCGGCGACCTGCGCCCGTCCGACTTCGGCCGCCTGCTGGTGCTCGTCAACGAGGACGCCGACTGCTACGGAGTCCTCGGAGAGCTGCACACCTGCTTCACGCCGGTCGTATCGGAGTTCAAGGACTTCATCGCCGTACCGAAGTTCAACCTCTACCAGTCGCTGCACACGGCCGTGACCCGCTCCGACGGCGAGGTCGCCGAGGTCCTCATCCGCACGCACCAGATGCACCAGGTCGCCGAGGCGGGCGTCGTCGCGCTGCGCAATCCCTACGCTCCTCCTTCGGAGGAGCCCTCGGACAGCGCCGAGGACGAGCGCGTGGACCCGACCAGGCCCGGCTGGCTCTCCCGGCTCCTCGACTGGCAGCAGGCCGCCCCCGACCCGGACACGTTCTGGTCGACGCTCCGCGAGGACCTCGCCCAGGACCGCGAGATCGCCGTCTTCCGGCCCGACGGCGGCACGCTCGGCCTCCCCGCAGGCGCCAGCTGCGTGGACGCCGCGTACGCCCAGTACGGCGAGGACGCGCACGCCTGCATCGGCGCCCGCGTCAACGGCCGCCTTGCGACCCTCAGCACGGTCCTGCGGGACGGCGACACCGTCCAGCTGCTCATGGGGCAGGACCTCGCCTCCGGGCCCTCCGGAGAGTGGCTGGACCACGCGCGCACGCCGGCCGCGCGGATCGCCATCCGGCGCTGGCTCACCACCCACCCCGCCCCCTCGGCGCCCGCGCCGGCGCCGTCCGCGCCGCGCCCGCCGCAGCAGGCGCCGGCGACCGCGCCTGAGGCCTCCGGAGCCCTCCTGTCCGCCGCGGCGAACGCCGTCGTGGACCGCGAGGGCGCGAGCGTGCGCCTCGCCGGCTGTTGTACGCCCGTGCCGCCCGACGACGTCACCGCCTTCGCCGTCCGCGGGGGCGTCGTGACCGTGCACCGGGTGGGCTGTCCCGCCGTGGAGCGCATGAAGGACGTCGGGCGCGCGGAGATCGGCGTGCGCTGGGGCGACTCCGCCGAGTGCCGGGTCACCCTGATCGCCGAATCGTTCGGCCGGGCGCATCTGCTCGCCGACCTCACCGAAGCGATCGCCCTCGAAGGCGTGGCGGTCATCTCGGCGACCGTGGAGCCGCCGACCCAGCAGCGCGTGCGCCATACGTACACGCTCCAACTCCCGGACGCGGGGCACCTTCCGGGCCTGATGCGGGCGATGCGCGCGGTCCCCGGGGTGTACGACGTGAGCCGCGCCCAGCACCCGGCGGCCGCCGCCCCCTGAAGCCGGTGACAGCGCCGGTCCGGGGCCCGGCAGCGACTCGTTCGAGTGGCCCGGCGCGCGCCGTCACGCGCGGGAAGACGTGCGCTGATAGCGGTAGTTCATGCTGCTCACCCCACGGACCGCGGCCCTGCGGCCGAAGGCCCTCCGCACCCCCCGCCTCGCCGCCGCACTGATCGCGGCGACCGCCTCCGCCGCCCTCGTCGCGGCGAGCGCACCGTCCCCCGCCACCCCGCTCGGCATCGGCGACCGGCTCTTCCCGCACCTGGGCAACCCCGGGTACGACGTGGCGTCGTACGACATCGCGTTCACCTACCGCGGCGACAACCGCAAACCCCTGGACGCCGTCACGAAGATCGACGCGCGGGCGCTCGCCCCCCTGGACCGGGTGAACCTCGACTTCGCGCACGGCACGGTGCGCTCCGTGGAGGTGAACGGCGAGCGCGCACGCTTCGAAAGCAGTGGCGAGGACCTGGTCCTCACGCCGTCCACGCCGGTAGGGCCCGGCGAGCGGATGGAGATCACCGTCCGGCACACCAGCGACCCCGTCGCCGCCAAGGGCACCGAGGGCGGCTGGCTGCGCACCGACGACGGCCTGGCCATGGCCAATCAGGCCGACGCCGCCCACCTGGTCTTTCCGTGCAACGACCACCCCGCGGACAAGGCGGAGTTCACGTTCAGGGTCACCGCGCCCAAGGGGCTCACCGCCGTCGCCAACGGTCTGCCCACCGGGAAGACCCGGCGCGCGGGTGCCACCACCTGGGAGTACCGCACCCATCACCCCATGGCGACCGAGCTGGCCCAGGTCTCGATCGGCCGCTCCACCGTCGTGCACCGCAAGGGGCCGCACGGCCTTCCGGTGCGTGACGTGGTGCCCACCAAGGACCGCAAGGTCCTGGAGCCCCGGCTGAAGAAGACGCCCGGCCAGATCGAGTGGATGGAGCGGAAGGTCGGCCGCTACCCCTTCGAGGCCTACGGGGTCCTGATCGCCCACGCGCAGACCGGCTTCGAACTGGAGACGCAGACGCTCTCCCTCTTTGAGAGAGACCTCTTCACCCGCCCCGAGTACCCGGACTGGTACGTCGACTCGATCATGGTGCATGAGCTCGCGCACCAGTGGTTCGGTGACAGCGTCAGCCCCCGGTCCTGGTCGGACCTCTGGCTGAACGAGGGGCACGCCACCTGGTACGAGGCCCTTTTCGCCGACGAGAAGGCCAAGAAGTCCCTGACCGAGCGGATGCGGGGCGCCTACCGTCAGTCGGACGGCTGGCGAGCGGCCGGTGGCCCCCCGGCCAGGCCGAAGGCGCCGGCGCCCGGCAAGAAGATCAGCATCTTCCGCCCGGTCGTCTACGACGGCAGCGCCCTGGTGCTCTACGCCCTGCGCCAGGAGATCGGGCAGCGGGCCTTCGACCGCCTGGAGCGGGACTGGGTGCGCACCCACCACGACGGCAACGCCGAGACCGCCGACTTCGTCCGTCTGGCCTCGCAGGTCGCAGGGCGGGACCTGGGCGGATTCTTCGACGGCTGGCTGTACGGGGAGAAGACGCCGCCGATGCCGGGGCATCCGGACTGGAACTCCGGGAAATAACCCGGGTGACGAGACGGGGCGTGCCGTGCAACCATCATGAGGTCGGCGGCGCGGCCCGCCCGGGACATCCCCTCGGGGACATCTCGGGGTCGGACCCGGCCGTTCCGGGAATCTCCGGACCATCCCGGGCGTTGTCGACTGTGACGGATCCGGCATCCGTCGCCCTTCCCATCGGCGTATCGACGTAAGGATCCAATGACCTCCTCTTCTTCCCCTTCCCAGGACGCACAGAGCTTCGCGCAGAACCACCCCGAAGGTCTTCGGGCCGATGCCCTGATGGAAGAGGACGTCGCCTGGAGCCACGAGATCGACGGAGCGCGGGACGGCGATCAGCTCGACCGCTCCGAGCGCGCGGCCCTGCGCCGTGTCGCCGGCCTCTCCACCGAGCTCGAGGACGTCACCGAGGTCGAGTACCGACAGCTCCGTCTGGAGCGCGTGGTGCTCGTCGGCGTGTGGACGTCGGGGACGGTCCAGGATGCGGAGAACTCCCTCGCGGAGCTGTCCGCGCTCGCCGAGACGGCGGGTGCGCTCGTGCTGGACGGTGTCGTCCAGCGCCGCGACAAGCCCGACCCGGCGACGTACATCGGTTCCGGCAAGGCCCTGGAGCTGCGTGACATCGTGCTCGAGACCGGAGCCGACACCGTCGTGTGCGACGGTGAGCTGAGCCCCGGCCAGCTGATCCACCTCGAAGACGTCGTCAAGGTCAAGGTGGTCGACAGGACCGCCCTGATCCTCGACATCTTCGCCCAGCACGCCAAGTCCCGGGAGGGCAAGGCGCAGGTGGCGCTCGCGCAGATGCAGTACATGCTGCCGAGGCTCCGCGGCTGGGGTCAGTCGCTCTCCCGTCAGATGGGTGGCGGCGGCGGTGGCGGCATGGCCACCCGTGGTCCCGGTGAGACCAAGATCGAGACGGACCGGCGACGGATCCGCGAGAAGATGGCGAAGATGCGCCGGGAGATCGCGGAGATGAAGACGGGCCGCGACATCAAGCGCCAGGAGCGTCGGCGCAACAAGGTGCCTTCGGTCGCGATCGCCGGTTACACGAACGCGGGCAAGTCCTCGCTGCTCAACCGCCTCACCGGCGCGGGCGTGCTGGTGGAGAACGCGCTGTTCGCCACCCTCGACCCCACCGTGCGCCGGGCCGAGACGCCGAGCGGGCGGGTCTACACCCTGGCCGACACCGTCGGGTTCGTACGGCATCTGCCGCACCACCTCGTCGAGGCGTTCCGCTCCACGATGGAGGAGGTCGGCGACTCCGACCTGATCCTGCACGTGGTCGACGGCTCGCACCCGGTGCCGGAGGAGCAGTTGGCCGCGGTGCGGGAGGTCATCCGTGACGTGGGCGCCACCGACGTGCCCGAGATCGTGGTGATCAACAAGGCGGACGCGGCGGACCCGCTGGTCCTCCAGCGCCTGCTGCGCAACGAGAAGCACGCGATCGCGGTCTCCGCGCGGAGCGGTGCGGGCATCGAGGAACTGCTCGCGATCATCGACACCGAACTGCCGCGGCCCGAGGTGGAGATCGAGGCCCTCGTTCCGTACACGCACGGTCAGCTCGTCTCGCGGGCGCACGCCGAGGGCGAGGTGCTCTCCGAGGAGCACACCGCCGAGGGCACGCTGCTCAAGGCGCAGGTGCACGAGGAACTCGCCGCGGAGCTCGCTCCGTACGTGCCGGCCGCCCACTGAGCCTGCGCGCTTGGACCGGTGGTTCACCGCAACCGGGCACATGGCGAAGGCCCGCCCCCTCTCGCAGGGGGCGGGCCTTCGCCATGTCAGGTGTGCGGTGCGGCTACTGCCCGCCGTACTTCTTGCTCATCATGTCGTAGACCTGCTGGGCGCCGCGGCCCAGCTGGGGTCCGGCCAGCCAGGTGTTCTCGGCCGGGCCGATCGAAGTGTTCGACACGAGCTTCGTCTTGTCACCCACCATGCGGAACCAGCCGCCGCCGGACGAACCGCCGGTCATGGTGCAGCCGATGCGGTACATGGTCGGCAGCGACGGCGACAGCGAGAGACGCCCCGGCTTGTCCACGCACTTGTGCATGATCAGACCGTTGTACGGCGGGGCGGCGGGGTAGCCCCAGGCGCCCATCGAGCTGACGCTCTGCGCGGACGGGGCCGAGAAGTCCACGTCGAGCGCGTTGCCGACGGTCTCCTCCAGGGACTTGCTGCCCTGCTCCGGCTTCACGTGCAGGACGGCGTAGTCGTACGTCGCACCCTCGCCGCCCGTCGGCCCGCCTCCGTTGATCCACTCGTTGGAGGTCGAGATCCAGTCCGCCCAGTACTGGCCGTAGGGGGCGATCTCCTGCGGGGCCGCGTTGCGCAGATCGCCCTCGGACTTGCCCAGGTCGTTGTAGGAGGGCACGAAGGCGATGTTGCGGTACCAGCCGCCGTTCTTGCCGGCGTGCACGCAGTGACCCGCGGTCCACACGAGATTGGACTTGCCCGGGTTGCGCGGGTCCGTCACGACGGTGCCGGAGCAGACCATCGAACCCTCGGGGGAGTCGAAGAAGATCTTGCCCACCGGGGCCGCGTTCTCGTGGTACGGCGTCTTTTCGCGCTTGGCCTGGACCGGCGTCGGCTCGGGGTCGGTCGCCCCCTGCTCGGCGGTCGCGTCCTTCGCGGCGATCGTCTTCTTCGGGTCCTTGGCCTTCTGCATCCGCTCGGGCTTCCAGAGCCCTTCGATGACGGGGTTGGCGAAGTCCTTGGCCTCGCTCAGCCAGTCGTCCTTGTCCCAGTTCTTCCAGGCACCGTTCTTCCAGTCGTCCAGGTCGATGCCCTTCTCCTTGAGCTTGTCGGCGAGGCCGGCAGGCAGCTTGGAGTCGGAACCGGAGTCGGAACCCGAATCGGAGCCGTCGGCTCCCTGGGACGTGGTGGAGTCGGGCTTGTCGCTCGCCTTGTCATCGCTCGGGCCACAGGCCGTGGCGGTGAGTGCCAGGGTCGCCGCGAGCCCGGTGGCCGCGAGTGCGACCCGCCTTGCGCGACTGCGCGCGAACGGCGCACGAGTGGAACGCATGGTGCTGTTACCCCCGTTGGAACGTGAATGTGCCATGTACGTGTCATGCATCGGGTCGGATGTCCGTGGGACCCGTTGAGACAGCACCCCACTATGCCTGTGAGGTTGGGGACGAACGGCGGCGGGGTCGTGAAGGTTTCCGGTGCCCCGCCGTCGTACGGACCGCTCGTCGCTTTCGTGGGCCGCGACGCTGCCGTGCGCCGCGCTGCCACGGTGCGGGGGGGGGGGGGGGGGGGGGGGTGGGGGGGGGGGGGGCGGGGGGGGGGGGGGGGGGGGGATGGAGGGGGGGGGGGGGGTGGTGGCGGGGGGGGGAGAGGTACGGTGGGTGGAGCCTCTTTTCTCCTCTAGTCTTTGTTTTGAT
>NZ_JBVIXD010000025.1:0-57231 GCF_055593965.1 Streptomyces sp. NPDC040622
CCCCCCCCCCCCCCCCCCCCCCCCCCCCCCCCCCCCCCCCCCCCCCCCCCCCCCCCCCCCCCCCCCCCCCCCCCCCCCCCCCCCCCCCCCCCCCCGTCCGTCCGGCCTGTCAGGGGGGGGCGTGTTCCCCGGGCCGCCTCACATCTTCGCCCTCTGGATCGTCAATACAGAGAGACAGCGTCCCCGCCCCCGTTCCCACGGCCCGTCAGCCGACATGCCCATGCGCTGCGCCCGACCCCCAAGGCGCGTACCCCGCGTCACCCGCCGCTCACCGAGGGATAGACGACATGAGCATCTCCGTGCTCCTCGTGGACACCGACGCCCTGCTGCGCACCTGCTGCGCGACGTTGCTGGCGGCGCAGCCGGACATAAGCGTGGTCGGAGAGGCCGGTGACGGCGCCCAGGCTGTCGAGCTCGCCGGACAGCTGCGCCCCGACGTGGTCCTGATGAACCCTCACCTGTCCCTCCTGAGCGGCGTGGAGGCGACCCGTCGCATCACGGCGCATCCCGAGCTGTCCGGCGTCCGGGTGCTGGCGATGGCCACCCCGGCGGCCGACTCCCAGGTCTTCGACATGCTCGCGGCCCACGCCTCCGGCTTCCTGTTCAAGGACGCGGAGCCGGCGGAACTGCTGCGCGCGATCCGCGTGGTCGCGCAAGGTGAGGCGCACTTGTCGCCGCGCATCGTGCAGCGCGTGATCGACGAGTGCGTGTTGCGGTCCCGGGTCCCGGAACCAGGCGGCCTGGAAGGGCTCACGCCGCGCGAGCGCGAACTGCTGGCGTTGATCGGCACGGGCCTGTCCAATCAGGAGATCGCCGAGAGACAGTTCATCTCCTGCACCACGGCCAAGACCCACGCGTGCCGCATCATGGCCAAACTGGGCGCCCGCAACCGGGTGGAGCTCGTCTCCGTCGCCTACCAGTGGGGTCTGGTCCGGCGCAGGTCGGTGCCGCTGAGCTGACACCGTGGGGACGAGGCCCGGCTGCCTCGGCCGCGCCCCCGCTCTCGCATGCCGTCGCAGGTCGTGAGGTTCAGGGGAAAACCCCCTCGGGGAACCCTGGGCCGACGCCACGGCGACCCGCCCCGCCCGCACCTCACGCCGGACCGGGCAGGTCCATCAGCGCGAGCTTCGCCGGGTCGATCACGACCGTGATCCCGGTGATCCGGTCGGCGACCACCGTGAAGGCCAGGACCGAGATCGGGGTGCCGTCCGGACGCCAGGAGACGATCCCCGGGAGGCCGTTGACGCGTACCGCGCGGCCGTGCGCCGCCGCGCCGGCGGACAGGTGCGCGCCGGCCGCGACCTTGGTGGCACCGAGGTTGACCACCACGCCGGACGGGGTGTCGACGGTCAGCTTCACCTCGGGGTCGAGTACCCGCAGCAATCCCTCGAAGTCGCCGCTGCGAGCCGCCGCCAGGAACGCGTGGACCACCTCCCGCTGGTCCCGGCCCACGCCGGACGGGCGGTCGTCCATCGCACGGACCTTCTTGCGCGCGCGGCTGGCGAGCATCTTGGCGGCCGGGGTGGATTTCCCGAGGATCTGGCCGATCTCCTCGAACGGCACCGCGAACAGGTCGTGCAGCACGAACGCAAGACGCTCGCTCGGACCGAGCGACTCCAGGACGACGAGCAGGGCGACTCCGACCGAGTCGGCGAGCACCGCGTCGTCCTCGGGAACAGGGCTGTCGTGGAGCGTCACGACGAACTCCGGCAGGTGGGCGTCGTAGGAGGCCTCCGGGCGGGTCTGCCGCGAGCGCAGGACATCGAGGCTGATCCGGCCGACCACCGTGGTCAGCCAGCCCGCGAGATTGTGGATGCCCGCCGCGTCCTGGCGCGAGAGGCGCAACCAGGCCTCCTGGACCACGTCCTCGGCGTCGGCGTGCGATCCGAGCATGCGGTGGGCGACCGCGCGCAACCGGTCGCGCTGGGCCTCGAACGCCTCGGCCACCGGGTCCGTCCGGCTGGTGTGGGACATGTTGTTACCTTCCTCGGTTCCGCTCCGTCATGGGGGATGACGGGCCCGAAGGGGCGCAGGTAACCGATGAGGGAGCGACTCTGATGGAAGCACGTGTGAACAGCCCGGCGAACCCCGACGTGATCACCGCGATCCAGCACCTCTACAAGGCACTTCACTCCGGCGGCGCCGACCCGCGTCTGCTCTCACTCGTCCATCTGCGGGTCAGCCAGATCAACGGCTGCAGCCCGTGCGTCCACGCCTCGATCGACGCGGCGCGGAAGGCGGGCGAGACGGACGAGCGGCTGCACAACGTGGTCGCGTGGCGCGAGACGCCCTTCTACAGCGAGGAGGAACGGGCGGCACTCGCCCTGGCCGAGGCCGCCACCCGGCTCCAGGACGGCGCACCGGGCGTGACCGACGAGATCTGGGACACCGCCGCCGACCTCTTCGGCGAGGCGCAGCTGAACGCGATCATCCTGGAGATCGCGATGACCAACTTCTTCAACCGGATCAACCGCACGATCCGTGAGCAGGCGGGCAAGACCTGGTGAGCCGGGCGGGTGTCGTACCCCGGACGCGGTGCGGACGGCATGCCGCCGCGGACAGTCGCTGCCGGGTTGGCCGAGGAGAAAGAGGGAAACTGAGACGACACGCAAGCACCGCCCGATGTGAGGAGCCGCCATGACCACCTTCGTCATCACCGTTCCCGGTACGTTCGTCGGAGGCGTCACCGATTCGGCACGGTCACTCCTCGAACAGAAACTGGCTTCGCAGCACACCGACGTGAGCGAGAGCGAAGGCCTCGACCTGCTCACGCTGAATGACGACAGCACCTTCTCCATCCGCCTGGAAGTGGACGCCGCGGATCGGTACGAGGCAGAGATGGACGCCACACAGTTGGTCGCGGCCGCCCTGAAGGAGGCCGGTATCGCGGAGTCCGACGCCCCGCTCGGCCCGCCGGCCGTCACCGGCATCGACAGCGACCTCTGACCGCCCCCCTCGGCACGGCCGACGGACACCCCTGTGCCCGTACCGGAAACCGGCACGGGCGCAAGGGGGTGATATCAGCGGGACGCGTTCGCGAGGGTCAGACGGTCGCGGAGTCCTTCTGGGGCTCGGGCTCGGGCGGGTTCACGGGCGCCGGCCGCGGCGCGGACCCGTTCTCGCTCAGGCCGAAGCGGTGGTGGAAGGCGCGCAGCGGGCCGGGCGCGTACCAGGCGGAGCGGCCGAGCAGCCGCATCGCGGCGGGGACGAGGACGCCGCGTACGGCGAGGGCGTCGATGAGGATGGCCAGACCGCTGCCCAGGCCGAACAGCTGCATGAAGCTGACCTCGGCCGTCCCGAAGGCGAAGAAGCTCACCGCGATCAGAGCGGCCGCCGCGCTGACGATGCGGCCGGTGTGCCCGAGGCCGTTCGCGACGGCGGACTCGTTGTCCTCGCCCTGCTCGTGGAGTTCCTTGATCCGGCTGGTCACGAACACCTCGTAGTCCATCGAGAGGCCGAACGCGACGCAGAACATGAGCAACGTCATCGACGTCTCCATCGGCTGCGGGGTGAAGCCGAGCACGTCGGAGAAGTGGCCGTCCTGGAAGATCCAGGTCATCACGCCGACGGTCGCGCCCAGGCTGACCACGTTGAGGACCAGCGCGCGCAGCGGCTGCACGATGCTGCCGGTGAACAGGAAGAGCAGCAGGAAGGTGCTGACGGCGATCAGTCCCACGGCGAGCGGGAGCTTGCCGCCGATGGAGTCGTTGGAGTCGATCAGTTCGGCGTCGCCGCCGCCCACCAGCGGGTGCGTCCCGGCGGGCGGGGCGGCGGCCCTGACCTCCTCGACGAGGGTCTTCGCCGCGTCGGACTTCGGCGTCAGGGTGCTCACCACGTTGAGCTGCTGCGCTGCCGGGCGGCCGAGCGCGGGGTTTCCCGGGCCGGCGGGCTTGGACCGGCCTCCGGCATAGACGCCCGTGCCGGCCTCGACGCGTGCAACGCCCTTGAGATCGGACAGTTCGGCCGCGTACGCCTCCAGCGGGGCCTTGCCCACGGCCTTGTCGATCACGACGTGCACGGCCGCGGCGTCGTTGCCGTTGAAGTTCTCCCGCAGTGAGACCGAGACCTGGCGGCTCTTGGCGTCCTCGGGCAGCACGCGTTCGTCCGGCGTGCCGAAGGTGATGCCCAGCAGCGGGATCGAGGCGAGGAGCAGGACCGCGAGGACGGGCAGTGCGGTGAGTGCGGGCCGCCGCATGACGGTGCGGGCCAGCCGCCCCCACACGGAAGTCCGGGAGCGGGCACGTCCCGCCTTCGCCCACGGCATCCGCCCGCTGTTGACGCGGTGCCCCAGGACGTTGAGGAGGGCCGGCATCACGAACAGGGAGGCGAGGGCCGCGATGACGACGACGCCGACACCGGAGTAGCCGAACGAGCGGAGGAAGTACTGCGGGAACACCATGAGCGCGGCGAGCGCGGCCGCCACGGTCGCGGCGGAGAACGCGACGGTCCGGCCCGCGGTGCTCATCGTCGTCCGTACCGCGTCCTCCACGCTCGCCCCGGCGGCGAGCTGCTCCCGGAACCGGCTGATCATCAGCAGGGCGTAGTCGACGCCGAGGCCGAGACCGAGGGCCGTGGTGAGGTTGATCGCGAAGATGGACACGTCGGTGACGCTGCCGACGACGTAGAGCTCCGCGAAGGCGCCCACGATGGCGATCAACGCGATGGCCAGCGGCAGCAGCGCGGAGACCACGGTGCCGAAGACCACCAGGAGCAGCAGCAGGATCAGTGGTACGGCGATGGCCTCGGCCAGCACGAGGTCCTTCTCCGTCTGCGGCCCCATCTCGTAACTCACGCCGGTGCTGCCACCGGCCTTGACCGTGAGGGTGTCCTTGTACGTGCCGGCGTACGTGTCGATGACGCCCTCGGCGTTCTCCTGACGCTCCGCGTCATGGCCCTTCACCCGGGCCAGCACCAGGGCCTCGCGGCCGTCCTCGGCGCGGAGGCCGGGGTTGTTCGTGTCCCAGTACGAGACCACGTTCGCGAGGTCCGGCTCCTTCTTGAGGTCGGCCACCAGAGCCCGGCCACTCCGCCGGGCGGCCGGCCCGTCGATGTCGCCCTCGGCGGCGCGGACCAGCAGCACCAGGTTCGTCTCGCCGCCGAACCTCTTGTCGATGACCTCTCTGGCGCGGGAGGACTGGGAGGAGGGGTCGTCGAATCCGCCTCCCAGCAGCTTCCCGAACGCCCCGGCGCCCAGTGCGCCCATGAGGGCGACGGCGACCACGGCGACCACCAGGACCAGTCGGGACCGGCGGATTGTCAGCTCGGCTATGCGTTCGAACACGGGCTCTCCTGAGGGCTTGGCACGGGGGGACGGGGCGGGAGTCGCTCCTCGTCGCCGCTGCCGACGCTAGCGGGGTACAACTTGATTGAGCAGTGTGAGATTTTTCGAACGGACAGCTCATCTCCATTGCACTGCCAGGGAATTGGTGCGCTGTCAGGGGCGGCCGTCGTACGGTCACTGCATGTCCCGACAAGAAGCCCCGACGTCGACGGCCATGCCGTCCCTGCGTGAGCGCCGCCGTGCCGTCGCCGCGCAGGAGATCGTGAGCGCCGCCGAGTCCCACATCGTCGAGAACGGCCCGCACGCACTGTCCCTGCGCGCGGTGGCCCGGAGCCTCGGCATGACCGTGCAGGCGCTCTACCACTACTTCCCGAGCCGCGACGACCTCGTCACGGCGCTCGTCACCAAGGCCTACGACGACCTGGCGGACGCCGTGCGGGCGGCCACGGAGACCGGGGCGGCCGACCCGGAGTTGCCGGGGCTGGTCGTCGCGGCCGAGGGCTATCGCCGGTGGGCCATCGAGAACCCCGAGCGATTCCAGCTCCTCTACGGGGCGCCGTTGCGGCACTACCACGCACCCGTCGACGGCCCCACCACGGAGGCGAACCGGCGGATGGGCGCCGTGTTCGAGCGGGAACTCTTCCGCGGGTTCACACCGGCGCAACTGGCCGCCGCCGACACCCGATCGCTCTCGCCGGAGTTCCTGGGCCTGCTGCGGCAGATGCCGTCACTCGGTGGCGACGAGGACGTGCCGGCGCCCGCGAGCGCCCTCATGCTGAGCGTCTGGGGCTATGTGCACGGCATGGTCGTCCTCGAGGTCTTCGGGCACACCGGATTCCTCGGCGTCCACCAGGCCGAGCTCTACCGCATGGCGATGCGCAACCTGTACGAGGACGTGCGCAGGCGGATTCCGGGCGTACCGGGGGCGCGTACCGAGGAAGGGTGACGCTCGGCAGCCGGACGCATCGGCCCTGCTCGAACAGGGTCGCGAGCCGGGCGGCGGAAGGGACCGGCGCGGGTGCCGCAGGCGTTAGCATGCAGACCTGCTCATGCCTACTGAGAGTGGTCGCATCACGATGGCCGACGACGCCCTGCTGTTCGTACTCCCCGATGATCATCCCCGCCTGGGTGCGGCTCTTGCGGCAGTGGGGGAGCTCGAATGCGCGGGCACCCCGGCCGTCCTGGGCTGGCTCCAGGCGCACGGCGTGCCCATCGCCTCCGAGCGCGTACGGATCGTGCCCGCCGGAGCGGAGGTCCTCATCCCCGACGAGGCGGAGCGCCTGCCGGTGCCCCTCAGCGAGGAGGAAACGCTGCGCGTGGACCAGGTGTGCGCACCCCGCTCCGTGACGGAGATGGAATCCGAGCTGCTCACGTTCCGTGACACCACCCAGGACTGGCAGGCCCTGGTCCACCGGGCCCTCTCCGCAGGGGTCCCGGCCCCGAGGATCGCCCAGCTCACCGGCTTGGAGCCGCAGGACGTGGCGCGGCTGCTGGAGACGTGATCGTCCGGTGAGTACATAAACTGGCGTTCATGAGGACGCGACCCACGTTGACCTGGGAGCCTCAGGGCGACCCGCCTCCCGCCTCGACCGATCTGTCGGCGGTGGTGACCGCCGTGCGGGCGGGGGGCGTCGTCGTGCTCAGCGGGGCGGGTCTGTCGACGGAGTCGGGCATCCCGGACTACCGCGGGGAACACGGCTCCTTCCGGCGGAATCACGTGCCCATGACCTTTCAGGAGTTCACCGGCAGCACGCACGCGCGCCGGCGGTACTGGGCCCGCAGTCAGCTCGGCCGGCGGGCGCTGACCCAGGCGGGTCCGAACGACGGTCACCGGGCGGTCGCGGCGCTGGCCGATGCGGGTCTCGTCACGGGTGTGATCACGCAGAACGTCGACGGGCTGCAGCAGGCCGCGGGGGCGCGGGACGTCGTGGAACTCCACGGCAGCCTGAGCCGCGTCGTCTGCCTCGACTGCGGTGCGGCCAGCGCCCGATCGGAGCTCGACGGCCGGCTGCGGGAGGCCAACCCGGGGTTCGAGGCCGTCGCCGTGCGGCACCGGGCGGCACGGGTGAATCCGGACGGTGACGTCGACCTGCCCGACGCGGCGGTCCATGAGTTCCGGCTGGTGGCGTGCACGGTCTGCGGCACCGGGGTGCTCAAGCCGGACGTCGTGTTCTTCGGCGAGAACGTCCCGCCCGAGCGGGTGGCGACGTGCCGGGCCATGGTCGACGAGGCGGCCACCCTGCTCGTGCTGGGCTCTTCCCTGACGGTCATGTCCGGGCTGCGCTTCGTGCGGCAGGCGGCGCAGTCCGGCGCCACCGTCCTGATCGTGAACCAGGGGCTCACCCGCGGTGATCGCTGGGCCGCGGGCCGTATCGACCTCCCGCTGGGGCCCGCGCTGACCGACGTCGTGGCGCGGGTCGGTCTCTGATCCGGACCCGTGCGCGTGGTGGGGATGGTTAAAGCCGGTCCGGTGGGGGAGGCGCGTCAATAGATCACGGTGGACCACCGATTGCACCAGGCCGTCGGGTCCTCGCCGGGCGCCGTCGCGTCGCCCGGGGCGGGCCCTGTGCGCCCCGCGCCGTCATCCGCGGTCGGCCGTTCGGCGCCGCGCGCTGCCGTCCGGGTGTCGCCCTCTCCGGGGCGCGGGTCTGCCGGGTGCTGTGGCCCGTTCGCTGCCGGGCTGTTGATCGTATGAGTGGTTGTCATGTTCGTCCAACGAGGCGGCGGGGCTGAGGAAACGAGGCTGCCCGGCTCGGGAAACGTCGGAGTCGGCTCGCGCGCGGCAATCGGCCGACACGGCGATCGGCGAACGCGGGAGCGACGGGTTGGACATCCCCGGGAGACCTCTGGCAGGGTCGCCGGACCGTCCGCCCACAAGTTCCGAAGGGAGAGGCGTGATGATCGAAGTGAGCACACGCAGCGTCAAGGAAGCGGCTGCTGCCGAGCAGATGCGCGCGAACACCACGACGCTGGAAATTCCGAAGGGTTTCGACCTCTGGACGGCCGAGGAGATCTCCGAGTGGCTCGACCAGGTCGAGGACGATCCGGGAGTGTCCGACGCCGACTTCTACGCCGCCCAGCAGGCGGTGCAGCGAGTGCTGGGCGTCGACGACGCCTGATCAGGCCGGTGGACCGCGGCGTACGGGCGGCCGGGTCGTAGAGGCGGCCGGGGCGCAGAAGGCGCCACGCGTGCCCGGATACGCGCACCGAGCCCTCGCCCGGGCTCCGGGATCCGGGCTCGGGATCGCGCGGGTTTTCGTCCCGCCAGCGACCGCATGCCCCGCAGGGGTGACAGGATGGTGCGGTGGGCGGTGGACGCCGAGGTGCCCGAGGGCCAGATCTTCGGCAACGGCGCGTTGTGGGTCCCGCCCAGCGAAAGGGAGGCGAGTCCGAACGCGGCCACGCACACGCTCCAGTCCGTGTCGGCCCAGCCCGTGCCTGCCGACGGCATCAGGACGCCGAGCAGACCGGACATCGCCAGTCCGGCCGAGCTCACCAGGAGCGTCGCGGGGGCTCCGAGCCGGCCGACCAGAGGCCCAGCCATCCTGGGGCCGCCGATACTGGTCACCGAGCGGATCGCCGACAGCTTCACGTTGCCCTCAGCTTGGGACGGCAGGCGGTCCCCGATCGCCCACTCGCCCGCGAGGATCCGCGCGCCGAGCGCGTCGGCCACTGCGAGGTAGGGCGCCTTTCGGGGCACGCGTGGTCCTCCGGTTGCTTCACGGTGCGGCAGCCGGCGAATTCAGGTGGCATCGGCAAGCTACTGCGCCGGGCGAAAGCTAAGTGGAGTGGAACGCGCTCTGTGCGCATGCGCCCGGGGCGTCGGGCGTACACCTTGGTACGGGGCCTCAGTCCTTGACGGACTCGACGATCCGCCGAGCGGCCTGGGCGGGCGTGAGACGCGTCGTGTCGACGACCTCGGCCTCGTCGTGCAGCCAGGTGCGGGCTGCCTCGGCGTAGGGCTCGAGGTACTCGAAGCGGAAGGCGGAGGGGCCCATCACCGTGTCCCCCTGGATGCGCCCGCGCAGGGTCTCCTGGTCGGCGTGGAGGACGAAGTGCCGTACGGGAATGGCGTGCTGGGCGAGTCCCGTGCTGATCTCGCGCCAATACTCCTCGACCAGGACGGTCATGGGCATCACCAGAGTGCCGCCGGTGTAGTCGAGTACCCGGCGGGCGGTCTCGACGACCAACGGCCGCCACGGCGGCCAGTGCTGGAAGTTGCCCGTCCAGGGCAGTGCAGGCGTGATGTCCATGAGTGTCTCGCCGACCTTCTCGGCGTCGAACACCCGGGAATCAGGGAGCAGTTGCTGTACGAGCGCACTGGTCGTCGTCTTGCCCGCGCCGTGCGTGCCGTTGAGCCATACGATCATGCGTCCCGACTGTAGCGCCGTGCGGGGCGGGTCCGGCGGTCACGGGGTGCGGAAGCCCTGGAAGGTCACGGGCTTGCGGGTCTTGAAGCCGAGTCGTTCGTAGAGGGCGATGGCACCGGAGTTGGCCTCGGCCACGTGCAGGAAGGGCCGCTCGCCCCGGGACAGGATGCGCTCGACCAGAGCGTTCAGGAGACGGGCGGCGTGGCCCCGCCCGCGAGCCTCGGGCGACGTGCACACGGCACTGATCTCGGTCCATCCCGGGGGCCGCAGCCGCTCGCCCGCCATGGCGACCAGGGCGCCCTGGTCGCGGATCCCGAGATAGGTGCCGAGTTCGCGGGTGCGGGGCCCGAACGGCCCGGGCGCGGCCCGCGCGACGAGGTCGAGCATTTCCGGCACGTCGTCGGGACCGAGCTCCACGACACAGGCGTCGGCGGCCGGACGCGGCACTGAGGGCAAGGGCTCGCCGGGCCAGAGCATCTGCCGGCCCGCGAGTTCGAAGACCGGCTCCCAGCCCGCGGGCGGCGGCGCCGTGTTGCTGAACATGTCGGCGAAGCCGCCGCTGCCGAGCAGCCGCGCGAGATCGGACCAGTCCGCCGCGTCCGGCTCGGTCGGCAGCGCACAGAAGGTCGAGACATCCGGCAGGTAGGTCGCCGCGTTCCCGATCCTGCGGGCCAGCTCCGCATGCTGCCCGAGCAGGGACTCGGCCACGGGGTTGTCGAGCACGGTGGCGTCACTGTTCACGCGCCGATCTTCGCATCCCGGCGCCGCCGCACCGCAGTGGGGTCGGCGGTGCAACGGGGCCGGCAGCAGCGTGGGACCAGGGGGGTCAACCGCAACGGCTCGCCCGCCGGGTGATCCGCGCCGGCCCCACGAGCCCACGGCGACGCCATCTCAACGCCACACCAGCACCACGTCAGCGCCGCAGAAGGTTCGAAGACGCGTCCTGGGGCAGGTCCCGCGGCCCCGGACACGCCGCTACGGTGGGATCAGCTCGTGTCGAGGGGTAACTCCAGGGAGGCAGCAACATGTTGATGGCAGCCGAGAAGGGCGACATCACCACAATCATCGGCGGCATCGCTCCCGACTGGGGGCCCTTCGGTGCGCTGGGCACCGAGGCGAAGACGATGATCCAGGTCGTGATGGCCGTGGCCATTCTGCTCTGCCTGGCGCTCGCCATCTGGGGAGCGGCCAAGCAGCGCATCGGCGCCACGGCCCTGCGCGACACGTTCAGCGCCGAACAGGGCAAGGGACTCATCGTCGCGGGCCTGACCGGCGTCTTCATCATCGGCTCGCTCGGCACCGTCTTCACGATCGTCTACGGCATGGCCGTCTGACGCGTGTCCGACCTGCCGTCCGCGGCGTCCGGGGCCGCCGTGGCGGCCCCGGACGCTCGTCGCGCCGTGCGCGCGGGAACGGCCTGCCCATGGTCCGGCCGCACCTCGTGGGTGAGGGCGCGGTGGGCACCGCTGTTGCGGAACACGGCGACCTGTTCGCCGCGGCCCGCAGCCGCCGGGCTGATGTGGACGACGTACGACGTTAGTGAGGCCGTCTACCAGGCGCTGCGCGCGGATGCCTCCGGCCTCCCGCTCCAGGACGCGGCGCCCGGCGAACTGGGCGGCGAGGTGCGGGCGTTGGCCGCAGGCGACGGCCGGCTGGATCCCACGGTGACGGCCGGTCTGTCGGCGGAGTTCGCCGCCAGGCCGGAGAGGCTCCGACCGGCCCCGGAGGAGCTCGCGGCGTTCACCGGGCGGGAGCGCGAAGTCCCCGTCCTGGTCGCCCACGGGCTTGCGAATGCCGAGATCGCCTTGCATCTCTTCATCGGCGAGGCGACGGCCAAGACCCACCGCGGGCCGATCCTTCTGAAGCTCGGCGTGCGGGGCAGGCCCCAGGCGGTCGCCGCGGCCTACCAGAGCGGCCCGGTCGCGCCGGGCTCGTCCCCGCCGCGGTCCTCCTGAGGCTCCGTCAGCGGGCGGACACCTTGCGGACGGCCGTGTCGTCGGGGTTCAGCTGCCGTCCGTCGTCGGAGAGCACTTCCAGCGGGCGCAGGCGACGGCCCTGGCGGCGGTCGACCAGCTCCGAGTGCGCCTCGCCGGGGGAGAAGAAGTTCTGTTCGCCCCACTGACGCAGCGCCACGACGACGGGGAAGAGCGCCCGGCCCTTCGGGGTCAGTACGTACTCGCGGTAGGCGCTGCCGTCCGATGCGGGCACGGATTCGAGGACGCCGCCGGCGACCAGGCTGCGCAGGCGTGCGGTGAGGATGTTCTTCGCCACGCCGAGGCCGCGCTGGAACTCCCCGAAGCGCCGGCTCCCGTCGAAGGCGTCGCGCACGATCAGCAGCGACCACCAGTCGCCGATCGCGTCCACCGAGCGGGCCACGGGGCATTCGCTGTCGTCGAAGCGCGTTCTGGTCACCACGGCGTTCCTCACTCTCATCTGGTTGCAACATGCTACCAAACGGGCTAGCGTCCACCTCGCCCAGTGGTGGCAAATTGAAACCAGATGTGCGGAGGAGTGCTGATGCCCGGCAACTGTGCGGCCGAGACCCGAAGGGCCGAGACCCGGTGGGCCGAGACCCGAACCGGGGAGAGTTCCGCGTCCGTCCTCTCCCGAGGCGTCGTCGCCCTGTTCGCCGTCGCCTGCGGAGCCGCGGTGGCCAACGTCTACTTCGCCCAGCCGCTCCTGGTGACCATGGGGCACGACCTCGGCATGAGCCCGGCGCTCGTCGGCAGCGTGGTCACCCTCACGCACGTCGGGTACGGCCTCGGACTCTTCTTCCTCGTGCCCTTGGGCGACATGGCCGACCGCAGGCGGATCATCGTCGTCCAACTGCTGTTCCTCGTGGCGGCGCTGGCCGCCGTCGCCACCGCGCGAACCCCGGCGATGCTGCTCGCCGCCGTGACCGCCACCGGCCTTCTCGCGGTCGTCACACAGACGCTGGTCGCCTTCGCGGCGTCGCTTGCCCCCTCGGCCGGGCGCGGCCGCGTCGTCGGCCTGGTCACCAGCGGCGTGGTCGTCGGAATCCTGCTCGCCCGCACCGTGTCCGGCCTCCTGGCCGATCTCGCGGGCTGGCGCTCCGTCTACCTCGCCTCGGCCTCGCTCACCGCGCTGCTCGCGCTGGTCC
The DNA here is from genome assembly GCF_055593965.1 of Streptomyces sp. NPDC040622. NCBI lineage: Bacteria > Bacillati > Actinomycetota > Actinomycetes > Kitasatosporales > Streptomycetaceae > Streptomyces > Streptomyces sp. NPDC040622. Next base: position 12,773 of record NZ_JBVIXD010000025.1, read on the forward strand.
TGCACCGCGTGCTGCCCCGCAACAGCGGGACTCCGGCGACAACCTCGCATTACGGCCAACTCCTGCGCTCCACGGTCACGCTGTTCGCGCGAGAGCGACTGCTGCGACTGAGGGCGCTGTTCGGGCTGCTGGTCTTCGCCGCCTTCAGCACCCTGTGGAGCAGCGTCGCGCTGCCGCTCAGCGAAGCCCCGTACTTCCTGTCCCACAGTGAGATCGGAGCGCTGGGCCTGGTCGGTGCCGCCGGCGCCCTGGCCGCGACCGTGGCGGGCCGCCTGACCGACCGCGGACTCGCCGGGCGGACCACCGGCACGGCACTGGCGCTGCTCGCCGTCTCGTGGCTGCCGTTGGCCTTCACCCGCAGCTCGCTCTGGGCCCTCATCGTCGGGGTGATCCTGCTCGACCTCGCCGTGCAGGCGGTCCACGTCACCAACCAGACCCTGATCTACGCGCTGCACCCGGACGCGGGCAGCCGGCTGATCGGCGGATACATGGTCTTCTACTCGATCGGCAGCGCCACCGGAGCCATCGCCGCGACCTCCCTGTACGCGGCGGCAGGCTGGGGCGCCGTCTGCGTACTCGGTGCCGCGTTCAGCTGCCTCGGACTGCTGCTGTGGGCATGCACGCGACGCTCCACCCCGGCCCTTCCGGCCGATCCGGAGTCCGGCCGAAGGGGGCGCCCGTGCGGCCGGGGCGAAGGTCGCGCAGAGTACTCCCTATGACGACACCCGCAGAGCTGCTCCGTTCCTTTGCCCGGACCCGGGCCTCGCTCGACGGCGAGGAGGTCACGTACTGGTGGTCGGGAGACGTGTACTCCTGGGCCCCCGACGAGCCGTACCAGCGGCTCTTCGGCTTCGAGGGACTCAACGTCGCGCGCCTGGTCGAGGACCCCGAGGGCGGCAAGGACGCCTACCAACTCCTCACCCGTGAGGCCGCCTTCTACCTGGACCCCGTCACCCGCGAGATCCTGGAGACCTGGCAGGACCTGCCGGTGGTGCACATATGGAATGACCCCGCGAACCAGAAGTGGCGCCCCTTCCCCATTCCGACGACCGAGCTCGGCGGGCAGGTCTGCTTCAGCCTGGAGATCCCGCTCGCCTACCCCTCGCCGCTGCCGGTGGCCCAGTACCCCCTGAACTCGGCCGACGACACGTACAAGGCCCTGGAGCTCTTCCAGTTCTTCGCCGACCGCGCCGATCTGGCCGGTCAGGCGCCGAGCGTCCCGGCCACCATGTCGTGGACGCGCATGTCGCCGTGGCTCCCGTGGATGGAGCGGGGGCAGCGGCCCGGCGGTCTCACCTATCACTGTCGGGGCCGCAAGCTCGGCTCGTACGACGAGGTCCCCGGGCGCACCCGCGACTACATCGCCGACCGGCACCCCGAGTTCGCCCGGGCCCCCGAGAAGTGGAGCGAGCCGAACGAGACCAGCTGGACGTACTTCCGCAAGCTCCACCCGCCGAAGTAGCGGCGGAGGACCGGTACGGCCTCAGGACCAGGGCAGACGGTCCGCGGCCGCGACGGTGCCGTCGACGACGTCGCGCAGCTGGGAACGGGCGGTGACGCCCAGCTTGGGGAAGCTGCGGTAGAGGTGCGAGCCGACCGTGCGCGGCGAGAGGAAGAGCCGCTCGCCGATCTCGCGGTTGGTGAGCCCGTGGGCGGCGAGCCGGATGATGTGCCGCTGCTGCGGGGAGAGTGCGGCGAGCGCGTCCGGTGCGGTGTCCGTGACGTCGAGGCCGGCGGCGCGTGCCTCGCCCCGGGCGCGCTCGGCCCACGGCTGGGCGCCGAGCCGCCGGAAGGTCGCCAGGGCCTCGGTGAGCGGCGACCGGGCCTCGGTGACGCGACGCCGACGGCGCAGCCATTCGGCGAGATCCAGCAGGGCCTGGGCGTGCTCGAAGGGCCACATCTCCAGTACGGGATCGGCAAGGGCCGCCCGGAGGCGCGGCTCGGCCTCCTCAGGATCGGCCAGCAGCCCACGGGCCCGCTCGATCAGCGCGCGCAGCCGGGGCGACGCGTTGCCGGCGAGCTCGCGGGCGCAGCGCTCCACGATGGTCGCGGCCTCCGCGCGGCGGCCGCCGCGTACCGCCGTGGCGGCCAGGTCGGCGAGAGCCGGATATGAGGCGTGATAGTGCACGGGCGCGCCATCGGCGGTGAAAACCCTGCGCAGTTGGTCGTACGCCTCCTCGTGAGCGCCTTCCGCGAGAGCCGCGGCGCCGAGCGCCCGCCGGGCATAGACGGCTACCGAGCGGCTCTCCAGCGGGTCGATCAGGTCTAGTGCCCGCTCGGCCCCGGCGCGCGCCGCGCCCACGTCGCCCTGGTGGGCGAGGACGGTGGCGTCCACCGTCGCCGCGCAGGCCGCTGCGTGGCCGAGGCCGACCGCTCCGGCGACCGCCAGGGTGCGGGCGCAGGCCTCGCGGGCCTCCTGCCACCTGCCCCGGTCCACGTAGGCCCAGGCGATCGCGCCCCCGAGTCCCTCCGGCAGCGATCCCTGCGACTGCATGCGCTCGAAGGCCTCGTCGAAGGCGCGGACGGCGTGCGGGGTCTCGTCGAGCAGCCAGGCCGCGATCCCGACGGCCACGAGTCGCTCGGGGCGGGCTGCGGCCTCAGCGGCCGACCGGGGGAGCAGGGGCGCCAGTTCGTTCCGGACGGCGTAGGGGTCCGTGGCGGCCTTCACCCAGCCGCGCAGGCCCGCGGACGCGGCATCCGCCGGAAGGTTCCGGAGGATGTCGTGGATGCGGCGGCGCTGTCCGTCGTCGCCGGAGTAGAAGCGGACGACCGCGGCGACGGCGAGGAGGTCCAGCGCGTCTTGAGGCCTGTGGGGCGCCAACTGCTCGGCGGAGTCGGCCAGTCGGGGGAAGGCGGCGGTGTGGCGCACGGTCAGGGCCGCGAGCCGCCCGGCCTGCACGGAGGCGGATGCCAGCAGCGCCACGTCGTCCGTGCGGTCCCGCGCCGCGGCGGTCAGCTCCTCGACCCAGGTGATGTCGCCGGTGAACACGGCTGCTGCGGCGGCGTCGACGAGCAGCCGCGCGCTGTCCTCGCGCCGGGGTGCCAGTTCCGAGGCGCGCTGGAGGGCTCTGGCCGCCGCCGCGTGGCCGCCACGGGCGCGGGCCCGCTCGGCGGTGCGCTCCAGCTCCGCCGACACGGCCGGATCCGGGCCCTGGCAGGCGGCGGCCAGGTGCCAGGCACGCCGGTCGGGTTCGTCCCGCAGGAGCGCCGCGAGCGCGAGGTGCGCTTCCCGCCGGTCCCTCACGGGTGCCGCGTGGTAAACGGCCGACCGGGCCAGGGGGTGGCGGAAGCGCACGCCCCGGCCACCGTGCCGGACCAGACCGGCGCGCTCGGCGGGGACCCAGGCCTCGTCGCCGGACTGCGGCAGCCCGGGCGGGGCGAGAAGTGAGGGGTCCAGGAGCGGGGAGTCGGCGCCGTCCATCGCGGCCAGGAGCAGCAGGGCCCGGGTGGTGGAGCGGGGGAGGCCGGCCAGGCGGTCGGCGAAGATCCGCTCGAGGCGCTCGGTGAGGGGGAGCGGCCCGGAAGAGGTCGGCCGGTCGGCCGTGCCGCCGTGAGCCGAGGCCGCCGAGAGGGGCGCGGTGACGGCTCTAGTCAGCTCCACCAGCGCCAAGGGGTTGCCCTCCGCCTGGTCCAGGACGGCCGCCCTGGCGCGGCCGGTGGGGCTCTTCGGCTGGAGGTCCAGCACCTGGTGGGCCTCGGCCCTGGTGAGCGGGCCCAGGGTCAGCGTCGGCGGGGGAGAGGTGAATCCGCCGAGGCGGGCGTCGGTACGGGCGGCCACCAGCACCGTGACCGGCTCACCCGCAAGGCGTCGGGCGGCGAAGGACAGGGCGTCCAGGGAGGCCCGGTCGCACCACTGGGCGTCGTCCAGGGCCACGAGGACGGGACGGCGCTCGCCCAGGGCCGACAGGAGGTTCAGGACGGCGACGCCCAGCAGCATGGGGTCGGGTGGGCTCGTCCGCCGGGGCGCGGCCGGACCGGTGCCGAACGCGGCCCGTACCGCCGTGCGTTGCCGCTCGGGCAGCCCTTCCACCGCGTCCGGCACCGGCCGCAGCAGCTGGTGCAGCGTGGAGTACGCGAGCCGTGCCTCCGACTCGCTCCCCTCGGCGCGCAGGACGAGTGCGCCGCCCGCCTCTGCCCGCCGCACCGCACGGTCCACCAGCGCGCTCTTCCCGGTGCCCGGGTCACCGACCAGCACCACCACCGGGTCGGTCGGCGCCGAGTCGACCGCGCGAAACAGGCGCTCCAGTTCCGCGCCCCGGCCGACGAGCGGGTCCGAGGCCGGAGAAGGCTCCCGCCTCGGGGCCGTACGGGGGCCGCCCGTCAGTTCGCGCACAAAGTCTCCAGGAACACGGTGGGGCTCGGGACCACTGCTCTTGCCGTCGCTCGGCCCGGCCAGGCTACAAGCGGCCGTGGCGCCCGCTTCCGGGCGGTGCGCGCAGGTGCAGTCACCTGACGGATACCGCGGGGGCCGAGATCGCTCGTACGGTTCTGGAAATTCGACGAACTCTTCGAACTCTGCCCACTCTGCGCACTCTTCAGGACAGCTCATGGATCAGATCACGCTCGGAAACGTCACCATCACCCGCGTGGAGGAGTATTTCGGCCCCGTCGACATGACGCCCGAAACCTTCTTCCCCGACCTTTCGAAGGAGGTGTGGGACGACACCACTCCTTCGCTTTCCCCTCATTTCCTGAACGCCGAAACCCGGGTGGTGAATTCGGCGATCCAGACCTGGCTGCTGCGCAGCGAGGGGAAGACGATACTCGTCGACACCGGTGTGGGAAACCACAAGGAACGCCCGTACGCCCCGGTCTGGAGCCACTTCGACACAGACTTCCTGTCCCGCCTCGCCCGGGCCGGGGTGGCACCGGAGGACGTGGACATCGTCATCAACACGCATCTCCACATCGACCATGTCGGCTGGAACACGTACCTCGACGGGCGGAACTGGGTGCCCACGTTCCCCAACGCCACGTATCTGATGCCAAAGGACGACTTCGAATTCTGGAATCCCGAAAACGGTCACGAGCCGCTGCTCGGCCGAGGCAATCAGAACGTCTTCGAGGACAGCGTGGCCCCGGTGCACCGGGCGGGCCGGACACACCTGTGGGAGGGAAGCCACCGCATCGACACCGACCTCCGCCTCGACGCGGCCCCCGGACACACTCCCGGCTCGTCCGTACTGACCCTCACCTCCGGGACGGACCGTGCCGTGTTCGTCGGCGACATGCTGCACAGCCCCACGCAGATCCTCGAGCCGGATGCCAACAGCTGCTTCTGCGAGGACCCGGCGGGCGCCCGCGCCACCCGTCGCAGGGTGCTGGGCTGGGCGGCCGACCACAACGCTCTGGTGATCCCCGCGCACTTCGGCGGCCACGGCGCGGCCGAAGTGGTGCGCGACGGCGCGAAGTTCGCTGTCAAGGGCTGGGCGCCCTTCACGCCGTACACGGAGCAGGGCTGACTTCCACGCAACGTCCACGGAGAGGCACCACCAACTGTGAAGCACCGTCCCGACCCCGTCGTCACCACCGCGCAGGGCGCTGTACGCGGCCGTCCGCGCCCGGACGACGGCGTCGCCGCCTTCCTGAACATTCCCTACGCCGCTCCGCCCCGAGGAGCGGGCCGGTTCGCCCCGCCGCGGCCGCACGAGCCGTGGGACGGCGTACGCGACGCGACCGTTCCCGGTCCCAACGCGCCCCAGTCCGAGCGGAAACTCGGCAGCGTGGACATGTCCCCCTACTTCGGCACGGGCTGGAGCCGCGGTGAGGACTACCTCACGGTCAACGTCTTCGCGCCCGTGCCCGTGCCCGTGCCCGCACCCGAGGCGGGCGGCCGGCCGGTGATGGTGTTCGTCCACGGCGGGGGATTCGTCGCCGGATCGACGCGGTCCGCGCTGTACGACGGCGGCGCCTTCGCCCGCGACGGGGTCGTCCTGGTCACTCTCAACTACCGCCTCGGCATCGCCGGGTTCCTCGACCTTCCCGGAGTTCCCGCCCACCGCGGCCTGCTCGACGTCATCGCCGCGCTCCGCTGGGTCCGGGAGAACATCGCCGCCTTCGGCGGTGATCCGCACAGCGTCACCCTCTTCGGCCAGTCGGCCGGGGCGACCATCGTCGGCGGCGTGCTCGCCGCCCCGGAAGCCCAGGGGCTCATCCGCAGGGCGATCGTCCAGAGCGGCAGCGGCCTGGGGGCGTTCACGACCGAGCAGGCCGCGCGCGTCACGAGGGCGGCAGCCGCGGAGCTGGGAGTCGAGCCCACTGCCGAGGCCTTCACGGAGATCCCCGACGAACGTTTGGTCGAGGCCGCCACCCGGCTCGCGGGAATCGACCTGCGGACCGCCACGCACCGCGACCCGTTGGCCGGCCTCAGCCCCTTCAGTCTGGTCCTCGACACCCAGCCCGCCGCATCCGTCGCCGCCGGACTCGGCGCCGGCGTGGACCTGCTCCTCGGGACCAACACCGAGGAGGGCAACCTCTACCTGGTGCCCGTGGGCACCTACGCCACCTCTACCGCCGAGGACGTCGACGCGGCGGCGACCCGCACCCACCCGAACCCGCCGCACCTCGTCGGCGCGTACCGGGCGGCCCGTCCCGAGGCGTCCGCCGGGGAACTGCGGTCCGCCATCCTGGGCGACGCGCTGTTCGGCGCGGGCACCCGCGCCCTGGCCGACGCGCACGCCGCCCACGCCGGATCCGCCACCTACGCGTACGAGTTCGCCTGGCGCTCGACGGCCCTGAACGGCACTCTCGGCGCCACGCATGCCGTGGAACTCCCGTACGTCTTCGACCTCACGCGTCTGCCCGCGTTGCAGGGGACGAACGGCCTGCTCGGCCCGGTAAAGCCCCCCGCCGGGCTCGCCGCCCGCATGCACGAGACCTGGATCCGCTTCGCCACCACCGGCGACCCCGGCTGGACGCCCTACGACACCGAGCGCCGCGCCACGATGCGCATCGACACCGGATGGGCCGAGGTCGACGACCCCCGGGAAGAGGAGCTACGGGCCTGGAGGTGACATGCACGCAGGGGGCGACGGCCGGCAGGGGCAGCAGGGAGGGGCAGCAGGGAGGGGTAGCAGGGACGGTTCTCGCGCGGTGTCAGCGTCGTGACAGAGGTATGTCAGGTGCGGTAGTCACTGTGGTCGCAAGATCCGGCACGAAAGCCGTCCTGAAACCGGCACGAACGCCGCCCCCCCCGACACCGGCACGAAAGCCGCCACGAAAGGACATCCGATGAGCCAGACGGTTCCGGTCCCGCACGGCCTCCCCATGGAGCGCAACGCGGGTCCCTTCGACCCGCCCAGGGAGATCACCCGGCTGCGCGGGGCCCGACCCGTCAGCCCCCTGGTCTTCCCCGACGGCCACGAGGGCTGGCTCGTCACCGGCTACGAGGCGCTCCGCGGGCTCCTTGCCGACACGCGGTTCAGCTCCCGCCAGGACATCGGGCCTCTCCATGTCCCGTACGACGTCCCGGGCATGCCCGCCGTGACCGAGCCGTCCCCACAGATACCCGGTGTCTTCATCGCCATGGACCCGCCGGACCAGACCCGGTTGCGGCGCAAGCTCACCGGCGCGTTCACCGTGCGACGCATGAAGCAGCTCGAGGAGAGCATCGTCGACATCGCCGAGCGCCGGCTGGACGAGATGGCGCGGCTGACCCCACCGGTCGACCTGGTCGCGGAGTTCGCGCTGCCGGTGCCGTCCCTGGTGATCTGCGAGCTCCTCGGCGTCCCCTACGACGACCGGACGACCTTCCAGGTCAACTCCGCCAAGTTCATGGAGAAGGACGTGGTGCTCGACGAGAAGATGGCGGCCTACACCGCCCTCACCGCGTACCTCGCCGAACTGGTCACGCGCAAGCGTGCCGAGCCCGGCGACGACATCCTGTCCGACCTGGCCCGCCACGACGACCTCACCGTCGAAGAGCTGACCGGCATGGCGTTCCTGCTGCTGCTCGCGGGCCACGAGACCACTGCCAACATGCTGGGTCTCGGCACCTTCGCGCTCCTGGAGCACCCCGAACAGCTCGCCGCGCTGCGCGCGGAACCGGACCTGATGCCCGGTGCGGTCGAGGAACTCATGCGCTATCTGTCCGTCGCCGACATCTTCTACCGCTACGCCACGGAGGACATCGAACTCGGCGGCGAGACGATCACCAAGGGATCGACCGTCGTCATCTCCCTGCTGGCCGCCAACCGTGACCCGCAGCGCTTCGACGATCCCGACGCCCTGGACGTCCGACGCAACGCCCGCGGCCAACTGGCCTTCGGTCACGGTGTCCACCAGTGCCTGGGCCAGCAGCTGGCCCGCATCGAGATGCGCGCCGGCTTCGCGGGTCTGCTGCGTCGCTTCCCGACCCTCGAACTCGCCGTTCCCGCCGACGAGGTGAGGGTGCGGGACGACATGAACATCTACGGCGTCCACGAACTGCCGGTCACCTGGACCGAACCGGCGCACGAATAATTACTTGCCCGGCGGCGACGGAGACGGATGCAATGTCGGCCGAACCACGGCCGAGCAGCACAACGGAGACGCCCACCCATGAGTACGTCACTCTCGCGCCCCGGAACCGAACGGGCCCAGCGCTCCGAGGGGGCCGGGCGACCGGACGGTTCGCCGGTCCGGATCGGCGCTCTCGTCCCGCTCACCCGGCCCGGCTGGACCGAGGCGGGCCTGCACCTGCTCGCTGGGCTCAAGCTGGCCGCCGACGAAGTCAACGCCGGTGGCGGAATCGGCGGACGGTCTCTTGAGCTGGTGGTCCGGGACACCGCGGCCGACCCGCGGCGGGCCGAGGCGGCTGTGGACGAACTGGCGGGCCTGGGCGTGGCCGCCTTGGCGGGGGAGTACCACAGCGTCGTCGCCCGCGCCGCCGCCACCAGGGCCGACGCCCTCGGCCTGCCGTTCCTGTGCTCGTCGGGGGTTCTCGACGCCCTCACCGAACAGCCGACGGATTGGGTCGCGCGCCTCGCGCCGCCGCAGTCCCGCGGCTGGCAGATGTACGCGGACGTGCTGCTCGGCGCAGGTCACCGCCGTATCGCCGTGGCGGCCCAGCCGAGCCTCTACTGGGCAGCCGGCGCCCGCATTCTGCGGGACCATCTCGCCCCGCGCGGCGGCAGCCTCATCGAGCTCGACATGCGCGAGCTCACTCCCGCGGCCGTGTGCGACGAACTCGTCGGCCACGAGGCGACAGCTCTGCTGCTCCTGGTCGGCCATCCGGATCCTGCCGTGCCGATCGTCCGGGCCGTGCGCCGTGACCGGCGCCTCGCCGACATCAGGATCGGCGCTCCGGCCGGGCAGCCGGAGTTCGCCGCTTGGGAGGCGTTGTCGGGTGACGACGGCGCGGGGGTTCCGTTCCTGCGCTACCTGCCCGAGTCCTTCGGCCCGCTCGGCGCACGAGTCGGGGCGGCCCTGCGCGAACGGCTGGCCGCAGCCCCCTCCTTCGTCGCCTTCGAGGGCTACGACACCGTCACTGTCCTCGCCGAGCTGCTGCGTGCGCACGGCACAGAACGGGAGCGCATCGCCGCGGCCTGGCCGAGCGTCGCGGTGGAGGGCACCCGCGGCCGGATCACGTTCTCCCGCACGCCGGGCATCAGCGTGTGGCAGTGGACGTGGGCGCCCGTCCAGGTCGTCGAGCGCGATCCGGCGCATCTCGCCCGCTTCCGGGTCCTGCGCAGCGGCTGACTCGGCGCGGGCGTGGGCGTGCGCGGACGGGGGAGGGCCTCAGGGCTTCTCGGGGCTGGTCGGCGTGATGACTTCCCCATGGACCACCTGGGGCGTCTGCGCTTCCCGGCCGCCGGCCTTCTCGTCCTTCTCGTGCTTCATCGCCCTGGACTCGGCCTTGAGGATGCGGGCCGACTTGCCCGCGGACCGGGCCAGTTCCGGGAGCTTCTTGGCGCCGAAGACGAGTATGACGACGATGAGGATGACGGCGATCTCGCTCAGTCCGAACACTTGGGTCCTGTCCTGTCTGCGGCTTGGCGCGCGCCGGGGGTCTGGTACGCGCCTGGCGGTAGGTGGGGGCGGTGCGGGTGAGGGACGGGCAGATTCCGTCACTCTGCGGGGAGTTGAGAGTCCTGGACTTGGACGGCCTCAGCCCTCGTCGTCCTCTTCCTCCTCCTCGTCCTCGAAGAAGTCGCCCACCTCGTCGACGACCTCGGCCGCGACGATGCCGCCGACGACCCCGACCGCGAGCCCGGCGGCACCCGCCGCGACGGCGGTGCCCATCCCGGGCCCGGAACGGTGGCGCCCCTCGTGACCCTGACCGTACGCGTCGTGCGAGCCGTATGCGTCGTGCGAGCCGTACGCCGCGCGGTGCTCCACCAGTTGACGGATCCATCCGTCGACGAGCGTGTTCCAGTCGTGGTGCTCGACCCCGTCGTGGCCGACGGTGAAGCGGGTGACCGCGTCGTGGCCGTCGGAGAGGAGCCCGCCGCGCTTGTCCGCCTCCAGGACGACCTCCATGCCGCCCGGGTAGGCGAGGAACGTCAGCTCGATCTCGTTGACCGCCTGGGCGTACCGTGCGGACGGGGTGAGCTCGATCTCCTGGTAGAAGGGGAGTTGCTGGCCGGTACCGCCAATACGGCCGTACTCCAGATCGGCGGACTTGAAGCCGAAGCCCTGCTGCCCCAGCGCCTCCAGAATGGCCTCCTGCGCCGGAAGCGGGCACACGGCGAGCGGGTCCAGGTCGCCCTTGTCCTTCGCGCCCGCGACCGAGAGCTCGGTGCGCACGCCGAGCACGATGCCAAGACCTTGGCCGTAGAGCTCGGTGACCGGGGTCTCCCACGGCAGATTCACGCTGAACGGGACCGTGCGCCGTTGGTCCTTGCCCAGACGGAAGCCGCCTCCGACGGTGAACCGGTCGAAGGCGACGGCGCCTTCGCTCTCTCCGTCCGCGTGCTCCGCCTCGACCCTGGCGACCAGCTCCAGGGAGATGTGTTCGATGTCGAAGTCGGCGCTGCCGCCGCCGAGATGGACCTGCCCGGAGAGCGGGCCGCCGGGCAGCACGGCCCCGGGATCCAGGACCGTGTCGAGCGTGGGTCCTCCCACGCCGAGCGAGCCGAGCAGTCGTTTGAACACCATCGAGGCGTTCTCTCCTTTTTGTGCGCGTGTGAACCGGCCGGCGCCGGTGAACGCCCTCGCGTTCTCTACAAGCATGTAGAAGCATAAGGTCGGCAGGGTGGCTCCGCGCCGCATCCCGGGCCCTGTGGCGTGAACGTCCGAAAATGATCACTACGCAAGGGGAGTTCAGTGCGCTTCTCTCGCCGTCCGCCGCAGGAGAGCGGGACGCTCGCCACGCCGTACCCGTACCGACTGCCCTTTAGGGACACACCGCGCCCGCCCGGCATCGTCACGAGGCCGCCGGACGCCGCGCCCCGGTCTGTCCTGTGTGCCGTCCGGGTGCGGAGAACAGGCGCCCGGACGGGCACGCGCGGCACGCGGGTGCCTGGCGCTCGCCCTGGCCGCAGGGGAGACCGGACGGGCACGCGCGGCACGCGGGTGCCTGGCGCTCGCCCTGGCCGCAGGGGAGAGCGGCACCCGTCCGCTCGCCGGTGCGAACTCCCGTGCCGCCGAGGCGGTCGGGCGCCCGGTCCAGAGGTCAGGCCGTGCTGAGCGGATGCGCCGCCGTCGCCGAACGCGGGGGCCACGCGCGGGGCGCGAGGATGCCGAGGACGTAGGCGCGGGCGACGAGGGCTGGGCGGGTCGCGGCGCCCAGGAGCTGGCGCAGGCGGCTGAGGTGGTAGTCGACCGTCTGCCGGGACAGCTTCAGCGAGGTGGCGATGTCGCTGTTGCTGTTGCCCTCCGCCAGGAGGGACAGGATGCGGATCTGCGCGGCGGTGAGCGACGGATGGGCATCGTGGGCGAGGCTCTGGTGCGTGACGAGCGCCCACACGTGACGGGCGCGCGCGGCGGAGTGGCCGACCGTCGTCAGATGGAGCTGCGCGCGGCGCTGGCGCCCCAGGCTGTCGACGAGCACCGCGGAGGTCTCCACCCGTCTGGTGCGGCGCGCTATCAGCCCGTTCCATCTGCGGTGCAGCCGGTCGAGGCCGGAGTCGGGGGCGAGCAGGGTGTGCGCGCGACGGCCGACCAGGTCGGACGCTCTGAGCCGGAAGAGTTCGGCGGCCGCGGCGCTCGCCTCGACCACCCGTCCGTTGGCCGAGAGGAGCGCGCAGGGCAGACCGCTGTGGTCGCGCAGCGCCCGCAGGTTCTCCTCGGCCTCCTGCCGCTGGACCATGGCGCGCAGGTGATCGGTGATGTCGACGTAGATACCGGCGACGCAGGTCTGCGTGTTCTCCCGCACGGCGAAGCGGTGGCCGACCGCCTGGCCGGTGCTGCCGTCCGGGCGCCGGTAGCCGAGGGTGTGGCGCACCGGCGTGCCCCGGGTGAGGATCTCCTGGTCCAGGGCGCGGAACCGGACGGCTTCGGCGGGGGCGTCGAAGTCCTCGATGCACTTGCCGACGAGCTCCCGCGGGACGGTGCCGTAGAGGTGCGCGTAGGCGTGGTTGGCCCAGAGGTAGCGTCCGTCGCGGTCCCGGATGAAGGCGGCGGCCGGGGCGAGGTCGACGAGGTCCGCGAAGGCGGCGTACCGGCGCGGGGCCTCGGGACGCGAGTCGACCTCGACGGCGAGTCCGCGCGTACGGCCGTGGGCGCGGTTCCCGTCCAGGGGCCAGCTCACGTCGAAGGTGCGGCCGTCGAACGTGGCCTGCCAGCGGCCCTTCTGCGGCGAGTGCCCCGGCTGCGAGAGTTCCTGGTGCATCCGCTCAAGGAAGCGCTGCGCCGTGCCGGTGTCGGTGAAGGCGCCGCCGCCCCTCTCCAGCACCTGCCACGGCTCGTCGACCTCCCACCAGAACACCGGAAGGTCCTCGAGAAGTGCCTTGAGGCTGGAATCGTCCACAGCGTGATCTCCGTCCGTATGCGACTGGCTGACGCACAGTCACCTCGCGATGGGTATCCCGTCCGGATGCCGCACATGCTCGGTTCTCGGCCGAAGTGGTGGCCGGCCCGCGCCCCTTTCGGGATCTTCCGGACGGACCAACGCACCATGCGACTCAGGCATTTGCCTGAACGGCAGGCGTCCCCGGTGGCGCTGGGGGCACCTGCCGACTGGTCCCCTTGAGTGTGCGGGTGAACACGCCCCGCTACGTACACCCGGTGATCCCCTCATGCTCTACGCGCGTCACGCCCCCTGCGGTGACGCGCGCCAACCGGACGAATGGAGACGAACTTCAGTGAGCAAGGTGCTGTTAGTGCATGCCAAGGGTGGTCCGCCGCTCGGTCACGTCCTGTCCAGGACGGCCGCGAAGGCGGAAGTGCACCTGCTGGCGCTCAGCGCTCTTCCTCCCACCGCGACCGGCGCCGCCCGTCGGCTGTGCGCCACGGTCCTGACACCCACCGACGCGCAGCGCGCCGACCTGGTCGCCCTGATCGTCGAGCAGGCGCGGGCCGTGGGCGCGGACGCGGTGCTCACCTTCTCCGAGTACGCGGTCGTCGCCGTCGCCGAGGCGTGCGAGGTGCTCGGCCTCGCGGGGGCGGGCCGTGCCGCCGAGCTCGCCCGCGACAAGCGGCTGATGCGACGCACCTGGCAGGAACACGGCCTGCCGCAGCCCGAGTTCCGACCCGTCGCCACGGAGGCGGACCTGCGCGAGGCGGCCGAGCAGCTGCCCTTCCCGCTGCTGCTCAAGGCGGCCTGGAGCGCGGGGTCCACCGCGCACCAGATCATCCGCCACCCGCACGAGGTGTCCGCCGCCTGGCGCCGCTCGCGCGAAGTGATGGACGAGTCCGCCGAGTTGGGATACGCGGAGCTGCATGTCGCGGAGGCCAACGCCGACTTCGTGGTCGAGCAGATCGTGACCGGCACCGCGTCGGAATGGTTCGACGAGCCCGGCTGGGGCGACTACGTCAGCGTCGAGGGCGTCGTGGCGGACGGCGTCTTCCACCCCGTGTGCCTCAGCGGCCGGATGCCCACCGTCGAGCCGTTCACCGAGCGGGCCGGCATCACCCCGGCCCTGCTGGCCCAGGACGCCCAGGACCGCGTCGTGGCTCTCGCCCGGCAGTCCGTCGACGCCCTCGGCCTGCGCGACTGCGGGACCCACACCGAGATCAAGCTCGGCGCCGGCGGCGCCATGTGGCTGATCGAGACGGCCGCCCGGTTCGGCGGCGCGATGACGGTACCGCAGAGCGAGGAGGTCTTCGGGCTCGACCTCGTCGGGATGCTCGTCGACCACCTCCTGGGCCGCCCGGTCGACTGGCCCGAACAGGCCCTCACCCCCGCGCAGGGGCGCGGCGCGGCCGGCTCCCTGGTGGTCCTCGCGGTCGACGGCAAGGGCGTGGCCTGGCCGGACCGCAGGGTCTGGGACTTCCCCGCGGTGCTGGCGGACGTCTCCCTCAGCCGGGGCAGCGACCTTTCGGTGGTCGCGGAGAGCTCACTCGCCGACGGCAGCGTCGTGCCCGTCTACGACCCGGCGGCGGGCGCCAACACCATGGCGGCCCTGTGCCTGCTCTCCGCCGGCGACCCGCGGACCGTGCTCCGCGACTTCGAGACCCTGGTCGACGCCCTGCCCCAGATCCTGCCCGCCGCGCTGCCCGAGGAGGCGTCCCGATGACCGCCCAACTGTTCACCGGTGCCGCCGAACCGGCCACCGACCGCACGGTCGTCGGCGAGAACCTCTCGCTGCCGCTCTTCCGCACCCTCTCCGGGGTCCTGGCCGGGCACCCCTACCTCAAGGTCGTCGTCGACCGCGCCGCGAACACCTGGCACCTGCTCGACACCGCCGCGCACCCCTTCCACGTCAACTACATCGCCACGCGCGTCCTGGGCATGGAGATAGCCGAGCTGGACGCGGATCTGGACGCCTTCAACGCCTCCGTGTACATGGACCCCGGACGCCGCTTCCTGCTCGGTGTGCTCTCCCTGCACACCGACGAGGACGCGGAGGGGCGCGAGCGCACCTTCCTCGTCCTGGAGACGACCGAGGCCGACACCATGCACGGCGGACTCCTCGAGCTCTTCTACGAGTTCGTACGGGTGCGCGTCGACGGCAGGCTGCCGGTCCTGCTCAAGCCCGCCAACCACGGGCAGGAGGAGGAGCTGGCGGCGGTCAGCGAACTGCGCGTGCCGCGCATCCTGAGCCACGAGCTGTTCGGTTCCAGGACCCGCACCCCGCTGAACCCCGGCGAGGCGACCGGCCGGCTGCGGTACTTCCGTACGCACGAGGAGTACGAGGCGGCGGAGGCCGAGCTCGGCTGGGCGGACATCGTCGCCATGCCCTGCCTGCCGGACGACGTGCCCCGGGTGGCCGGATTCCTCAACACGGCGCCGATCACCCCGCTTTCGCACACCAACGTGCTCGCCTCGGGGTGGGGGATACCCAACGCGATCGTGCGCGACCTCGACCAGCTCGTCGAGAGCGGCGGCCTTGACGGCGCGTGGGTCCGCTACCGGGTGCGGGAGGACGAGATCTCCCTGGAGCGGCTGGACCGGGCACCGGCCCTGCGGGCTCCGGCCTGGCACCAGCAGCGCATCCGCCTGGAGCCGCCCCTGCTGGCGGACACCCCCGTCCTGGCCCTGCACCGGCTGCGCAGCACCGACCGCGACCGGTACGGCACCAAGGCGGCGAACCTCGGCGAGCTGCACCACGTGCTCGACAGCCGTACGGCCGACCTCACCGCGTTCTACGGGCGGCCCCGCCCACCGCGCGCGGACCTCTACGGGCACCTCGCGGCACGGCTCGGGCTGAGCGCGCCCTCCGCGGCCGAACTGCGCCCGGCCGCCGCCGATTTCGTGGCGACGACCGTCGGGGCCCCGGAAGGCGTCGCGCTGCCCTTCGCCCTCCAGCAGCACTTCCTCGCCTCCTCGCCCGCCCTCCAACAGGGCATCGGCAAGCTCAAGATGGCCCTCGAGCTCGACGCCACCGACGTCCTGGACTCGCTCTGCCTGCAACTCCAGCACCTGATCCGGCAGACCCCCGTCCCCGAGTCCGTGACCCGGCAGATCACCCAGGCCTTCCCGAGCGCCGCGGCCTCGCGCGGACGGCTGGTGGTGCGCTCCTCGTCCAACGCCGAGGACCTGCCGGGCTTCTCCGCCGCGGGCGTCTACGACTCCGTCACCACCGTCCACGGCGCCGGTGAACTCCTGGACGCCGTACGCCAGGTGTGGGCCTCCCTGGTGTCACCCCGCAGCGTGCGGCTGCGCCACCAGGTCGGCATCTCCCTGGACGACACCTACATGGGCGTGATCATCCAGGAGTACGTGTCCGCCTCCCTCGGCGGCGTCCTGGTGACCTGCAATCCCACGCGCCGCGAGGACTTCCGCAACGTCTACCTCAACTGCTCGCCCGGCTCCCCGGAGCAGGTCGTCGACGGCACGGTCCTGCCGCAGCAGTACCTGTACAACACGGTGGAGGGCGGTGGCAGGACCGTCGCCCTCGGCTCCTGGGGCGAGGCGCTGTCCCCGACGACGCGTGCCCGTCTCGCCGACCTGTCCCTGACCGGACGGCTCCTGCAGTCCCACTTCAGCGGATCGGACCTCGGCGGGGCCGAGGTGGACAAGCCGCTGGACATCGAGTGGCTGATGACCGAGCGGGGCGACTTCCGGCTGGTCCAGATCCGCCCGTACGCGCTGTGAGCCCCCGACTCGGGCGGCCGGGGCCGGGCGCCGGGGCGAGCCTTGGCGTGACCGACACCGCCCGCCGGATCATCCGGCTCAACTACGGCTTCCAGCTGCTGTTCAACCTGCTGTGGTGGATGCCGGTCTTCTACGCCTACCAGAAGACCGCGGGCCTGACGGACGCGCAGATCTTCGGCATCCAGAGCATCTACTACGTGGCCTTCTGCCTGTTCGAGATCCCGACCGGACTGATCGCCGACCGCATCGGCACCCGCAACTGCCTGCGGGCCGGGGCGGTGGTCATGACGGCGGCCAACCTGGCGCCGGTCCTGAGCGCCTCGTACACGGGCTTCCTCGTCCACTTCCTCGCCATCGCAGCGGGCCGTTCGCTCACCTCGGGGGCGGCCAGTGCCTATCTGTACGACGGGCTGCGGGCCGAGAAGTGTGACGAGCACTATCTGAAGGCGGAGGGCACGGCGCGGGCCCTGGGGCTCGCGGCGAAGGTCGTGTGCTGGCCGCTGGTCGGGCCCTTGATGTCCGTCGCGCACTCGGCTCCGTACGTGCTCAGCGCGGCCAGCGCGGCGGGCTCCCTGGCCTGCGCCGTCGCGCTGCCCCGGCTCGCCGGGGGCACGGGCGCTGCCGCGGACAGGGCGCCCGACCGAGGGAACGGGGGGCGCAGGGGCGGCGCCTTCCTGCGGGACGCGGGGGCCGCGCTGCGCTGCGTCGCCTCCTCGCGGTGGCTCGCCCTGGTGATGGTGCAGGGCGTGGCCGTCTTCACGCTGTCCCGCATCTGTCAGGTCAATCTCTTCCAGCCGATCCTGCTGGACCACGGCATCGGGGAGGCCTCGCACGGCGGGGTGCTGGCCGCGATGACGGTGGCGGAGGCGGTGGCCTCGGCCCGCCCCCAGTGGCTCAGCCGCCGCCTGCCGCCGGTCGCCTGGGTCTCGCTGCTCAGCCTCGCGCTGGCGGGCACCCTGGCGGCCATGACGTTCGGCGGACCGTGGGCGGTGGTCGCGCTGCTCTGCCTGTTCGCCGCCGCGACCGGCTTCGCGTACCCGGTGCAGCGCAAGCTGGTGAACGACGCGGTGCCCGCGCACGCCCCGCGCGCCACGCTGCTGTCGGTCGAGAGCATCGTCGACCGCGCGGTCTGCGCCCTGGTGGCGGTCGCCGCGGGCGCCTACCTCTCGGCCGGGCACCTGGACGCCCTGCTGTGGCACAGCGCGCTCGCGACGGTGGTCCTGCTCGGGGCGTTCCAACTGCTGCTGCGCAGTGGGGTGGTGCAACGGGGGCAGGCGCCGGCGACACCGGGAGCGCCTCCGGACGCCGGGCCCGGGGCGCGGGAGACGGAGGACGCCGAGACGCGGGCCGACCGGTGAGCGCCTGACGGGCTGGTTCCCGCTGACGTGGCCCTCGGGGGAGGGGTACGTCAGCGGGAGGGCGCCGACCTCGCTCAGCGGGACCGGCGGCCGAGGAGCTCGATCAGCCGGACCGGGAGGTACGCGGGCCGGTGCGGCCGTGCGACCTGGTACGGCACATAGCCGAGCGAGGCGGCGACATCGACCTCCTCGGCCGTCTCCGCCTGGTAGACGAGGCGGCACGCCCCCGAGGCGGCCTTCGCGCGCTGCCAGAGCACGGGAGCCGGTTTGCGCTCCGCCTCGGTGCGGGGCGTGAGGATCCGGTCGCCGAAGTCCTTCCAGGCGAAGGGCGCGGAGCCCTGCCACGTGGTGTCGACCTCCTTCTTCAGCCTGGCCGCGCGCTCGGCATCGGTCGCTCCCCAGGCCGACGGCACGTTGGTGATCAGACCGATCCTGATGTGGCGTTCGCGCAGGGCACGGAGATAGGAGGCAGCGCCGGGCCGGTAGGCGGTGCTGCCGTCGTCGGCGGTGTGCACCAGGGTCTCGCCGAGGTCGAAGTACACGACGGGGCAGCCGCGTTCGGTGCCGGCACGCGTGGGGGAGGTCGTTGCCGCGCCGCCACTCACGTCCCGGGGCGCTGCCGCGGCCGCACTCGTCGTCGCGCCGCACAGCACGGCCGACGCCAGGGCCAGGCCGAGCGCGAGGCTCGTGCGGGCCGAGCCCCTGGAAACGGATCTGTTCATGGCGTCGTCGCCTCTCGTCGGGCGCATCGCCGAGGATGCGCGCATGTCCCGTTCATGACAGACATTCGCCGCAAGACGTCGCGTGCGGTGACTGCGTGTCAGGAAGGTTTCTCATCGGTGAGCCGGTCTACGGCGCTCTACCCCTGAACACCACGCGTCACTCGGGTCTCGCCCCATCACCCTTCCGCAGTGCGGAAGGCGCGGCTCTCACCCGCGGGTCAGCGGGGTTTCCCGCTCCATGCGCGACAGCTTCGCGGGACTGCGCACGACGTGGAACCCGGTGATGAGGCCGTCCTCGATCCGGCCGGGCGCGGCGTGGCCTGTCGAGCCGGGCCTGGGCCGCCAGGTGATGCGGTTCCTCGACACGGGCGGAAACGTCCTGTTCGCGACGGGCGACGACGGCACCGGCGGCCGTCCCGAGGCGCGGCGCGGCGAGTTGCGACAGGCCCTGTTGGACGCGCTCCCCGCCGGAACGGTCCGGTGGGGGGTGGGGTGGGGGGGCGCAGGGGCAGTGGCGTGCGTTCCCTGGTCGAGGGTCGCCACGAGGTGACGTTCACCGACGACAGGACCATCGCCGCCGGCCTGCTCATCGGCGGGGCCGACGCCTGGTCACGGGTCAGGCCCCTGCTCCCGGTGAGCGATGATCGCGCTCACGCCGGGCCGGGAGATCTGCGCCCACCGGGAGAAGGACGCCACCCCGGCGCGCCTAGGCAGGGCTCGCGGAGTCCCAGGAGCGCAGTGCGGCGATCGCCGAGGCCGCAGCCCCGGAAAACCCTTCACTCGAGGACATGATGACGTTCTTCACCCAGGACGGGCGGACGCCGCGAGAGCCGCGAAGGGGCCCGGCGGAAGGATCTCCGCAGGGCCCCGAACCGCACGAGGGACGTACGTGTACCACTGAGGCTTCGCATGGACTTCGGCCGTCAGAAGTAGTGCTTGCGACCGCCGACCTTGCGCCCGGCCGCACCGAGAATCCACAGGGCCGCGCCGACCACGACGAGCACACCGCCGACGATCGTGAGCAGCGAAATACCGACCAGCAGGCCGATGATGAGCAAGATGGCACCAAGGACAATCATGGGTTGGTTCCGATCTCGAGGCTCTTCGGTGTGTGCGGGCCCCGAACGGGTCCGCATCACCCTGATCCCGCCCCTGGATACCCGGGCCGGGTGGGATCCCAGCCGACCGTGACCGGTCCGCTGCTGCATCCGATGGCCGAGTGCCCCGCCATCCGTCACCCATGCACCCGCGGGCCGGCAATCTCCGACGGCAAGCGTCGGACGACCGGCGCAGCCCCCCGCACCGCCGCGATGGCATGATCTGGTCTTGACGAGCGCCCTCATCGCCCAGCCGCCACCGGAGAACCGCGCCAAACAGGGTGAGGACGACTTATGTAGCTAGCATCTAACAAATCGGTCAAACAATTGATATCCATGACAAAGCGGGTGTTTTCCCGAATAAGCCGCACCATTGACTTCGCCGCGCTCCGTCGCCCGCGGGCGATCCTGTGGGCCGCGGCGGGTGTGGTGGCGATCGGGTTCCTCGTCGCGCTGGAAGTCGCCGCGCGTCATTACGGCGGCGTGCCGGGCCCGATCACCAACCAGGCGCGAGAGGTGATCTTCGCCCCCAAGCCGGGGCCGCTGTACGGCGGCCTGGCGCTGACGATGATGGTGCTCACCTGGCGACAGCGGTTTATCGCCGCCGGCGCCGCGATCGGCATCGACATCGTCTTCGTACTGGTGCGGTGGGCGGTGGACGCCGAGGTGCCCGAGGGCCAGTTCTTCGGCAACGGCGCGTTGTGGGTGATCCTCGGCTGCGCGGTGATCGCCCTCACGCGCCGCACCGGCGCGGACCGCGTCCTGCTGCTGAAGGGCGTCGGTCTCGGCCTGCTGTTGGTGGCAGGACGCAAGACCGGCGACACCTGGCTGCTCATCACCGCGAAGACGCACCCGACGGTGCTCGACCCCTACGTGGCGACCGCCGACCACGCGCTCGGCAATCCGTCGTGGCTGGCCGGCCGGATCCTCAGGGCCACCGAACCGATCGGCACCCATGTGCTCGACCTGGTCTACGCCCAGCTGGCGGTGGCCGCGATCGTCGTCGCGCTCTACCAACTGCGCAACGTGGCCACCGAGCGCCGCTTCCCGACCCACCACCTGGTGCGCACGTTCCTGGTCATCGGCCTGGTCGGGCCCGGCATCTACATGATCTTCCCCGTGGTCGGACCGATCTTCGCCTACGGCCCCGGCACCTCAGGAACCGGCGGCCTGCAGTGGGCGATCGCCGACCTGTGGCCGAACACCCCGCCGCCGCTCAGCGCCCCGCACCCGGTTCTCTACGACGGGATCACCCCGCGCAACTGCGTGCCGAGCCTGCACACGGCCTGGGCCACCGCCATCTTCATCCACTCCCGCAAGGGCCCGTGGTTCCTGCGGTACGCCGGTGCCTTCTGGCTGCTCGCCACGCTCGGCGCGACGTTGGGATTCGGCTATCACTACGGCGTGGATCTCCTTGCCGGAGTGGTGTTCGCCCTCACGATCGAGGCGGCCATTCGCGTGTACGACCGCGGCTGGGAGCGATCGGGCATTCAGCTGGTCGCCTACGGCACGGCGGTGTTCACCGCGCTCCTGGTGTCGTACCGCTATTTGCCGATGGACATGGCCAGGCACCCGTGGCTGTTCGGGCCGCTTCTCCTCGCGGCCATGATCTCCGTGATCTACGGCTACGTACGCACCACCAGACGGTGGGAGTCGACCGCGCTGGCGACCCCGAAGCCGGAGCCGCGACCCGCGTTGGCCTGAGGGCTATCGCCCGGTGCGCTCCTTCAGGTCCAAGTCGCTCTGCAGCAGGTCGTGGTCCGAGTACGGGGTGAGGTGCACGCGGTGCCCGCGTGCGGAGATGCCCCGCAGGAAGACGTAGTCGAACTTGCTGCGCCAGTCGGTGGTCGGCTCGCAGGCCCCGGTGTCCGAGGGGCGGCACCGGGGGTCCGTGTCCGAGGCCAGCTTCCACATGGGGGCGAGTTCCGGGGCCTGCGGCACGGCGTTGAAGTCGCCGAGAACGATCGCGCGGTCGTGCCGGGCGACCTCCGCGGCGAGTACGCGGGCCTGGCCCGCCCGGACCGATTCCTGGCGCCGTTGGGCGAAGTGCGTGTTGAAGACCCGGACGGACCGGCCGTCCACCGTGGTCGTGACCGCCATGTACCCGCGGTCCTCCGAGCCGCCGTCGGGATACTCCACGACCGTGTGGTCCGTCATCGGCGCCGCCGAGAGGATCGCCTGGCCGAAGGCTCCCGGGCTCCACGGCCACCCGCCGCAGCGGCTGCGATTGCGCAGGACCGTCCCGTACTCGACGTGGTACTCCAGCCCGTAGAGGATCTCCAGGTAGTCCCGGATCCTCTCCACGTCCCGCACGCACGCCTCTTGCAGGCCGATGACTTGAGGCCCGTACGTGGCGATCTCCGTCGCGCGGCCGATGTCACTGGCATCACAGGGGTTGCAGATGTTCCACGTCATGACCCGGTTCGGTACGACCTCCTCGACGCCGTCGACGGGCAGGGGCCTGGCGATGAGGGCATCGCCCGCCGCGCTGGGACCGACGAGCACCAGGGTGGCCACGGTCATGACACCCGCCAGCCACCGCGTACCTCTGCTGAGCACCAGAGCCTCCTCAAGGGGTGTGCCGGACCGCGTCGGTGATCCGTCGCCGCCCAGTCTTGCCGATGAGGAGGAAGGATCCGCGCTCAGGGCGGTTCGGGCCGTGGGGACTTGAGGCCATCCGATCCCCCGGGGAAGAGGGCAGCGGAGCGTCAGCCGGGCGTGGGGGCGGCCGTCAGGTACCGGGTGAGCATGGCGACGAGCTCGTCCTCGAGGCGACGGGCGTCGAGGGAACGCGGCGCGGCGACGAGCTGGTGGACGTTGAGCTCGACCGTGGACACGACGAGGTGGGCGGCGACTTCGGTGTCGGTGACGTGGACCTCGGGATGGCGTGCGAGCAACTCCTGCATGGTGGAGACGCGTTCGTGCTCTTCGCGGGCCATCCGCTCGAGGAGTTCGGGGGCACGTGGCGCCTGCTCCATCATGACCTGCAGCAGCTTCGGGTCGTCGAGGTGGTTGTCGATGACCGCGCGTACGAATCCGCGCATGATCGCTTCGAGGGAGTCGGACCGCTCGTCGCCCTGGTGCTTCTCGATCGCGACCACCCCGGCATCGAGATGCCGGGTGATCAGCTCGAGCAGGATCGCGTCCTTGTTCGGGTAGTACTGGTACAGCGATCCGATCGAGATCCGCGCCTGTTCCGCGATCCGGTTCGTGGTCCCCGCCGCGTACCCCTGTTCGGCGAAAACGTGAGCAGCCGCGGTGAGGATGCGCTGCCGGGTGAGCTCGGCGCGTGCCTGAAGTGGCTGTTTACGTGCTCGAAGCGAGTGACGGTCCGACCCCATGCCGCTCTCCTGGATGCGCCACGAATGCGAGTAGCGCTTGATGCGAGTAATTGCTCACAATGGTGCCATGACCTGCGGGGGAGCGGTCCTCGTCCGACGGGGGCAGTGAGCGCCTGCCGTTTTCGCCCCGAGCCGCGGTCTCACGGCCCGGCCCGGGTCCGACCCCCACGCCCCATCCCAAGGAGCCCTCGTGACGAACATCAGCGTCCGCCCCCGGCGACTTTCGCCGGAGGAAGTCCGGGAGCGGCTCGGACCTGTCGACGCCTCGGTCGAGGCCAAGATCCTCGACCGGATCGACGACCACTCCCGGCGGTTCATCGCGCACTCTCCCTTCCTCTCGCTGGCGACGGCGGACGCGGCGGGCCGCGCCGACTGTTCGCCGCGCGGCGACTACCCGGGCTTCGTGAAGGTGCTCGACGAGCACACGCTCGCGATGCCGGACCGCCCCGGCAACAAGATCGCCGACTCCTTCCGCAACCTGGCGGAGAACGACGGAGTCGGCCTGTGCTTCCTGATCCCGGGCATGCGCGAGACGCTGCGGGTCAACGGACACGCGTACGCCACCGACGAACCCGATGTCCTCGCCCGCATGCACACCGAGGGCAGGGAGCCCGTCCTGGCGCTGGTCATCGAGGTGGCACAGGTCTACTTCCACTGCGGCCGCGCCCTGGTCCGCTCCCGTCTGTGGGATCCCGCGAGCCAGGCACTGGCCGACGAGATGCCCTCCGCGGGCGAGATCGTCACCGCCCAGATGGGCCTGGCCATCGACCCCAAGATCGTCGACGACGACCTCGAAGACGCCTACCACATGCTCTATTGATCCCCGACATCCCACCGGCCCCCGCATGTTCCGTGCCCCACCCCGAGGTGAATCAGCGATGCAGACGCAGCACACCGTCATCGACCGCGTCGACCGGGTCGCCGAGGACGTCGTCGCGCTCGTCCTGCGCGGCGCCACCGACCCGCTGGCGCCCTGGGAACCGGGCGCGCACATCGACCTGACGCTGCCGAACTGGCTCGTCCGCTCGTACTCGCTGTGCGGCGACCCCGCCGACCAGGAGTACTACCGCGTCGCCGTGCGCCACGATCCGCTCAGCCGGGGCGGTTCGGAGTACATCCACCACTACCTCCGTCCTGGCCGCGCCCTCGAGGTGTCGGAGCCCCGCAACCACTTCCCGCTCCTGCCCGCGTCGCGGTACCTGTTCCTGGCCGGCGGGATCGGCGTCACCCCGCTGCTGCCCATGCTGTCCGCGGCCGTCCGCGCGGACATCCCCGCCACCCTCGTCCACGTGGGCCGCACTCTGCAGACCATGGCCTTCGCCGAGGAACTGCGTTCGCGCCACGGCGAGAGAGTGCGGTTCGTCGAGACCGAGCAGGACGGCCGCCCGGACTTCACCGCCCTGGCCGCCGAACTGGCACCCGACACCCTGGTCTACTGCTGCGGTCCCGCGCCGATGCTCGCCGCGGCTCAAGAGGCCTTCCCCGCCGAGCGCCTGCACACGGAACGCTTCCGCCCGGCCGTCCGGACCTTCGCCCCGAACACTCCGTTCGAGGCCGTGTGCGCGCGCTCGGGACGGACCGTCCCGGTCGCCGCCGCGCAGTCGCTCCTGGACGCCCTGGCGCGCGCCGGACACGTGGTGCCCTCGGGCTGCCGCGAGGGCGTCTGCGGCAGTTGCGAGGTCACCGTGCTCGCCGGCAGTCCGGAACACCGCGACGACATCGGCGCCCCGGAGGGACGCATGTACGCCTGCGTGTCACGTGCCCTCACGCCGGAACTCCACCTCGATCTCTGACCGGTCGGGCCTGGCGCTCACTGCGGGTGACGCCGTCGCGGTGGTGTGCGGATTGGTGTTCAGGCGGTGCGGGCGGAACAGACGAGGTCCGGGCCGCGGCCGTCTTCGGCAGGCTCCGAAAGGCTGGGGTCCGGCGGCCGGGAACGAGCGACCGCCGGTCTGCTGACGGGCATACCGCCGCCCAAAAGGCTGCTGCTCGGCTCGGACTACTCCCGGCGGCGTATGCGGGGCTGACGCGCGGCACCTACCGTGATCCCGTGATGACCTTCGACCGCTTGCAGGCCCGTGTCCGGGCGCTGCCGCCGCCGTGGGCGGACCTTCTGGTCATGGTTGTCGTCGGGGTGCTCACCGGGGCGGACCTGGCGGTGAACGAGCCCGGGTACCGGCAGGCCGACTGGTTCTCCTGGGCGCTGCTCGCTCTGTCCCTGCCCGCGCTGATGTGGCGCAGGACGTGGCCGACCGCCGTGGCCTCGGTGACGGGAGCCGCGTGCGCGGGCTGGGCGCTGTACGGGCACATCGGGGAGCTGCTGAACCTGCCGGTGATCGTCGCGCTGTACACCGTCGCGGTCCGGGGCAGTCGGCGTCGTACCGCTTGGGTGGCGTTGTTCGCGGCGGGTGCCTCCGGTGCGACCGCCTTGGCCGTGGGCAAGGATGTGGTCAATCCGCAGGGACTGCCGGTTCTGGAGATGGTGTGGCCGCTCGTGCCTCTGCTGCTGGGTGAAGTGGTGCGTATGCGGCGGCAGTTGCTGGCCGAGTACGCGGAGCGCGCTGTCCGCGCCGAGGCCGACCGGGAGCGCGAGGCGGCGCGCCGCGTGCACGAAGAGCGGACCCGCATCGCCCGGGACCTGCACGACGTGGTGGCGCACACCGTGGCGGCCATGACGGTGCAGGCCGGGGTCGCCCTGGACGCCTTCGACCGGAAACCCGAAGTGGCACGATCAGCCATGCGCACAGTGCGTGACGCGGGCAAGGAGGCCGTACGGGAACTGCGCGCGACGGTCACCGTGCTGCGCGAGCCGGGCGGCGAGAGCACCGCCCCGGCGCCGGGGCTCGACCGGATCCCGGACCTGGTGAGGACCTTCACGGGCAGCGGAACCGAGATCACGCTGCAGCAGGACGTCCAGGATCCGGCCGCCGTCCCGCGCATGGTCGATCTCGCCGCCTACCGCATCGTGCAGGAAGCCCTCACCAACGTGGTGAAGCACGCCGACGCTCGGCACACGGCCGTCTCGGTCGGCCGATGGGAGCGATGGCTGTACGTCGAGATCGTGGACGACGGCACGGGGAACGGCGGCCAGGAGTCCGCGGCCGGGTTCGGACTGATCGGCATGGCGGAGCGGGCGTCCGCGGTCGGTGGGAGCATCGAGTACGGGCCGCTGGCCGAAGGCGGTTTCCGCGTGCGGGCCGAGCTGCCGGTGGACACGACACCCGGTGAGGGGAGCGGATCATGACCGTGCGGGTGGTGCTCGCCGACGACCAGACCGTCGTACGGGCGGGTTTCCGCGCACTGCTCGACCTCACCGACGATCTGGTCGTGGTCGCCGAGGCAGCGGACGGCATGCAAGCCGTCGAAGCGGTCCGCACCACCCGCCCGGACGTGGTCCTCATGGACATCCGCATGCCCGGAATCGACGGCATCGAGGCCACCCGCCGCATCGCCGCCGACCATACGCTCGACCAGGTCAGAGTTGTCATGCTGACCACGTACCAGGTGGACGAGTACGTCTTCGAGGCGCTGCGGCACGGAGCGGCGGGGTTCCTCATCAAGGACGTGGAACCGGACGAGCTGCGCGATGCGCTCCGCACGGTCGCGGCCGGGCAGAGCCTGCTGGCGCCGGCGGTCACCCGCTCGGTGGTGGAGGAGTTCGCCCGCCTCAAGGCCCCCGAGGCGGCCGGCGCCGAGCGGCTGGCGCCGCTGACGGAACGGGAGCGCGAGGTCATGGCTCTGGTCGCGGCGGGCCTGACCAACGAGGAGATCGGCAAGGAGCTGATCATGAGCCCGCTGACCGCGAAGACCCATGTCAGCCGCGCCATGATCAAGCTGGGTGCCCGGGACCGGGCACAGCTCGTCGTCCTCGCGTACGAGACGGGACTCGTGCGGCCCGGCGGACGTCAGGGCTACTCCCGGGGGAGTAGCGGCCGACTCCACACGGCGGATGTCCGAGGCACACGCCGTCCGTAGCGTCGCAGACATGATCGAGGCAACGGAACTGACCAAGCGATACGGCGACAGAGCCGCCGTGGACACCCTGTCCTTCACCGTGCGGCCCGGGCGCGTGACAGGCTTCCTGGGCCCGAACGGAGCGGGCAAGTCCACCACCATGCGGCTCATCCTGGGCCTGGACGCCCCGACCCGGGGCCGCGTGACGGTGGCCGGCCGCCCCTACGGTCAGCTGCGCGCGCCGCTGCGCACCGTCGGCTCCCTGCTGGACGCGAAGGGCGTGCACGGCGGGCGCACCGCCTACCAGCACCTGACCGGGCTCGCTGCGAGCAACGGCCTGCCGCGCCGCCGTGTCGAGGAGGTCCTGGAGCTGGTCGGGCTGCCACCCGCCACAGCCCGCAAGCGCACCAAGGGTTTCTCTCTCGGCATGGGCCAACGTCTGGGCATCGCAGCCGCCTTGATCGGCGACCCGGAGATCCTCATCCTCGACGAGCCGGTCAACGGTCTCGACACCGAGGGCATCCGCTGGATCCGCGACCTGATGAAGTCCCTTGCCGCGCAAGGCCGTACGGTCTTCCTCTCCAGTCACCTGATGAGCGAGATGGAGCTGACCGCCGACCACCTCATCGTGATCGGCAGGGGCCGGCTCCTCGCCGACACCACGGTCCGCGACTTCATCGCTTCCCACTCCCGTGCGCACACCTACGTCCGCGCCCCGGAAACCGAGAAGCTACGGGCCCTGCTGCAGGCCAAGGGGGCCCGGGTGAGCCTCGACCCGCGCGGCGGATGGCGGGTGGCAGGTCCGGACGCCGCCGCGATCGGTGACCTGGCCCGCGACCACGGCCTCGCCGTCCATGAACTCACCCCCGCTCACTCCTCGCTGGAGGAGGTCTACACGGCCCTCGCCAAGGACACCGCCGAATACACCACCGCCACGGCCACGGAGGTCCCACGATGAGCACGACGGACCGTTTGTTCAAGGAGCCGGCGCCACGCACTCCACGCGCGGCCCTGCCGGAGCAACTCGCCTACGAATGGATCAAGTTCCGCAGTGTCCGCTCCACTGTCTGGACAATGGTCGCCACAGCCGTGGTGCCCGTCCTGGGCGCTGTGTTCGTGGCGGCGAGCGGCAGCCTCCAGGATGACGACACGGTGCTCGGCGGCAGTCTCACCCTCACCGTCGTCGCACAGATGCTCGCCGCCGTGACCGGCGCGCTCCTCGTCACCGGCGAGTACAGCAGCGGCACCATCCGCACCACGCTGGCCGCCAACCCGCGGCGCGTCACGGTCCTGGCCGCCAAGGCGACGGTCCTCGCGGCTCTCACGTACGGCCTCGCTCTGCTGTCCTGCACCCTCGCCTACGTCGTCGGCGACGCGCTGCTGCCCTCCGGCAAGTACCCCGCCGGGGAGCCGTGGCCCGCGCTGTTCGGCATCGCCGCATCGTTCTCGGTGGCGGCGCTGCTCGGGCTGGCGCTCGGCACCCTGGTGAGGCACTCGGCGGGCGCCGTCACCACGGTGATCGGAGTGCTGTTGCTGCCCTCCCTGTTCGGCCCGCTGTTCGAGGACGCTCAGCGATGGATCGCCGGCCTGTCGCCGACGGCCGCGCTGGAGAAACTGACCCAGACTTCGGACGCGAGCGCGGAGACGGTCGGCAGCCTCGGTCCCTGGCCATCACTCGCCCTCGTCACCGGATACACCGTGCTCCTGCTCCTGCTCGCCGGCACGGTGTTCCGCCGACGGGACGCATGACACCCCGGGTCAGGAACCGCGCCAGCAGGCCAGTGCTCAGTCAGACCGGTGCCCCGATCACCGAGACCGGTACCGACTCCTACCGGCCGGCATCCGGGCACGGGCCGAGGAGCCGGCCAAGGCCGTCTGAACTCTGCAGCTTGTCGAGTCACGAACGTGGGACCGCCGGCCGTGCCCGTGGGGCCGGGCTCGCGGTCGCCGTTCACCACGGTGCCCGCCGCCCGCTGCCCCCTGCGCGACCGGCCCGGGATGGTGGCTGGTACGTGCGGGCACGGCCGCCGAGGCGGTGGTCCTTCATCGCTCCGGGGGCGCTTCGCGCCCTGCACACGCATCGTCGATGCTGGTGTATCGCGGGAAATGTGCTGTCGCGCGGTGGAGGGCCAGGAGCCGGATGATGAAGGGCTGGTCGTAGACCAGGCGCAGTCCGGTGCCCGCCCGTTCGCAGTGCTGCTGCGCGGTGCGCAGTTCGCGGATGGTGCTGGTGTCCATGAAGGTGACCGGTCGCAGGTCGACGATGAGCCAGGCGTCCTGCGTCTGCTGCCAGGGGCCGCGCAGCAGTGTGGGGAGCTGGAAACTGTTGGCGATGTCGAGGTCTCCGCGCAGACGCACCACGCGGCAGGCGGCTCTGGGGACGGGCCATGAGTTGTTGATCGGGTTCCACTCCTTGCGTGTTGCACCACAGGCACGAACAACGCGAAGAGATGAGGGACCGCACGTCGGGTGTCGTGGCGGAGGCCACCGCTTCGGGTGCGGTGACCTCGTGCCATGTGTCGCGGCCCCGCTTGATGCCGCGGAGCACTCCTCCCGAGCTGCCGGGTATGGGGTCCGGCGTTGATCTGCTCCGGGGGACGGGCCGGGCCACGGCGGCATCCGCGTGAATGGATGCTGGGGCTCGGCGCTCATGCTCCGCAGGCTCGCTCTGCTGCGGGAGAGAACCTCTGTACGACAGCACCAGACTGGTGCGGAGAGGCTGTCATCTGAACATAGGGCAATCGCGGAAAGACCATATCCATTTTGCAGAAACTGGTACGAAGAAGCCTTTCCCAGCACAACCGTGCCTGAGGCTCGTCTTTCACTGCCCTGACGCGGGAGCGCACCCGCCTCCCCAGCTCCGAGCCCTGACGTACTGGGTCACCTCATTCCCACGGCCTTGGCCGGCGCCACGGAACGACTCGCGCAGGGAATGACACGGCCGGGACGGTGAGGTGCGGGGTCGGTCACCACTGGTGACGACCGGTAGCCGCGTGGCTGGTTTCTTCCCTGCCTTCTTCCCGTACCGCCCTGGGGCACCGACTCTGACCCGGGAAAGCGGACCTGAGCTGGGTGAGGAGACCGGCATGAGCGGGATGCGGAGCAGGAGACCTGGGAACGTCGCTGCCGACGGCTCGCAGGCATCGGAGATCCCCGCCCCGGAGGGGATGACGGCGTTCGACGACATCTACGATCAGCCGGATCCTCGGGCCTATTTCCGGGCATTGGGCCCTCTGGAATACCAGGCACCCCATCACGGGCAGAGCGTCTTCCGGCGGGCGGTCGCGGCCCTCACGCGGACAGCCCGCGCGGCGGAACGACCGGTGACCGTGCTCGACATCTGCTGCTCGTACGGCATCAACGCCGCTCTCCTCAACCATGAGGTGACACTGGAGGACCTCTACGCCCACTACACCTCGCCGCAGGCCACCACGCTCACCACAGCGGAACTTGTCGAACGGGATCGCAGCTACTACGCCGCTCGCCGCCGCCACGATGCGGCCCGGGTGATCGGACTGGACCCGGCCACGAACGCCATCTCCTATGCATGCGAGGTCGGCCTGCTGGAACGAGGGTTCGCTGAGAACCTCGAAACCGCGCCTCCCTCTCCGTCCCTGCTCCGCGCCGCGCGGCACACCCGTCTGATCACGATCACCGGAGGGGCCATCTTCCTGTCCCCCCGCACCTTCCAGACGATCCTGGCCTGTGCCCAAGACCCGGTGTGGGTCGCGGCGTTCGTGCTGCGCACCACCTCGTACAAGTCCATCGCCGCATGCCTGGCTTCGAACGGCCTGGTCACCGAGAAGGCCACCACGCACACGTTCCGGCAACGACGCTTCACGGACGCGGCCGAACAGCGATACGCCGTTCAAGCAGTGACGGCGGCCGGCGATGACCCGTACGGGATAGAGACCGACGGCTACTTCCACACGATGCTGCACTTGTCGCGCCCCTTCGAAGACACGACGGTATGTCCGCTGACCGACCTGATGCCGCGCCTGTGAGCCCCGCCCTGCCCACACACTCCCCGGACTCAGACGAAGATCACCAACAGCCCGGGAAGCCGGTCGCCTTGCAGGTGAGTGAGCATGTGGGCAAAGGAGCGCGTTTCCGCACTCCGGGCAGGCCGCCCGTTCAGCGGTCGTACGAGCCTCGGCGACGAGTATGGCGAGCGCCCCCGAGGGCTCAGGGAGCCCCGGTTCCCGCGTTGTTTCCCCTGGACGCCGCCTCGCTCATGCCGTGGGCGAGGCCGTGCTGTGCCGCCGCGCGCTCCACCGCGCCCCGCTCACCCGAACCGCCCCTGCGGCGCAGGATGAACAGGCATCCCCCGATGAGAACCGCGAACATGACTGCCGTGAAAACGATGAAGAAACTCATGTGCCCCCCGTCTCCGGCGGAACCGCCCCCGCGGCCCGCGTCTGAACCATGTGCATGACGACCGTATCGCTGCTCTGCTCTGCCCTGGACTCGCCGCGCCGAAGCGCGTGTTCGCGTCATTGATCGCCGAAACCCGGCCGTCCGCGCCCCCGGGGGGGCTACGTCGCGCCGGTGAGATGGGCGTAGACGACGACGTTGCCGGAGTAGCCCTCGGTCTTGGTGTAGTTGCCGCCGCAGGTGATCAGGCGCAGTTCGGGGCGGGCCCGCTGCCCGTAGACCTTCGCGTCAGGGAAGTCGCTCCGCTCGTATTCCTCGATGCCGTCGACGGTGAAGTGCGCGGTGAGGCCGTCCGCTCGGGCCACCTCGATCAGGGCGCCCTTCTCCAGGGACCCCAGACCGTAGAACACGGCCGGCCCCTGCCGCGTGTCGACATGTCCCGCGATCACCGCGGTCCCGGTGCTCCCGGGCATGATCCCGGCGGCGTCCCAGCCGGCCAGGTTGGGGTCGTCGGGCGGTGGCGGGTCGAGGCCGCCGCCGGCGTTCCTGGTCAGGTCGGTGAGCGGGGCGTCGACGTCGATGCTCGGGATGGCGATGCGGACGGGGGAGGCCTCGGGGAGCGACGTGATCAGCGGGGGTGTCTCCAGCACCGGGTCGGAGTGGGCCGCCTGGCCCTGGGCCGCGGTGGGCCGGGGCGGCGGCTTCATCTCCTCCTGCCCGGTCATCCAGTTAGCCAGCCCCACGACCACGATGAGGAAGAGCACCCACGACCACGTCCGGCTGCGCGCGGAACGGTGCGTCGATGAGGAGGAGTACGCCATGGTGTCGCCGTCCTTGCCCGGATGTCTCCGCAGACCCCGTAGACCCCGCGGACCCTGCGGACCCGCAGGCCCGAAGCCCCGAGGAACCGTAGTCCCGAAAAACCGTAGGGGTGGAACCGCCCCGGCCCCGTCGGGCGAGCCTGAGCTCCGCCCGGCGGGGCCGGTCGGACAACAGCGTGCAGGTCAGCGCTGTCCCGCGGTCTTGCGGCGGGCGAGGAACACCGCACCCGCGGCCCCGGCGGCGAGCACGGCCGCCCCGGCGGCCGGCTCGGTCGGATCGGTGCTGCTGCTCTGGGTACCACCCGAACCCGTCTTCATCCCGCCCCGCACGGCCGGATCGGTCGAGTCGCAGAAGCGCTGCGCGGTCGACGCGGCCATGTTGGCCTCGTCCTCAGCTGCCTTCTTGTCCGCCTCGGACGTGTTCGGGTCGTTCCTGACCTCGTCGGCGTTCTTCTGGGTGATCTCCGCGTCGTCCAGTGCCTTCTGGCAGCTGGGCGACACGGCCTGTGCGGTCGGGGCGGTGATCGCCAGCGCGGCCCCCGCGACGGCCAGCCCCGTCAGCACTCGTATGGAACGCATGTGTACCTCCAGCACCGACGCGGCCCCCCGAAGCCCTGATGCTCCGAAACATGTGTCCTGGCGTTGACCGCGCCTCTACCGAAAGCCCTCCCGCCTCACGGCGTGTCGCTATCGCGAACACGCCGGGTGTCCCTCGGGTGGCCCACACGGATACGCCCGTCTAGAGCCTCAGCAGCCGCTGGGTGAGCTCGCGGTACTGACGCAGGGCGAGGCGGAGTTCGGTGGACTGTGTCTCGGGGTCCTGCTCCTGCCAGCTCGTGTGCAGGGCCCGACGTCGTTCCGTGAGGGCCGTCGCCAGCTGGGCGGAGGCCTCGTCCAGGGCCGCCTCGGCCTCTTCCAGTGACTCGCGTGGCGTGTCGGCGAAGGCGTTGACCGCCTGGCCCAGGCGCCGGGAGATCCGGTCCCGTTCGTCGGCGGGGAGCAGCGGCTCCGGGCCGGTCGCGGCCCGTTCGGTGCGGCCGTCCCGGGGCTGGTCGGGGGGCTGCTGGGCGCGTGTCTGGTCGTACATCATCGGGTGCCGTGTCCGTTCCGAGTGGAGGCGCTGGGCGCCGGTGCCGGGTGACCGCGCCGAGGTCGTCGGGGCCGCCTCTGGACGTTCCCAACTGGCATGCCACCGCGCCGTGTTGCCAGTCAACGTCCGGGGGTGGCCCGTGTCAACGTGGCGGCCGGGTGAATCACCCCGGTGGCCGGGCCAACCGGACAGCTCCGGTCCGGGGCTTGCCTGCGGGAGTACGGTGAAGGAAGCGAGGACGCCCGGCGGCGAGTCCCGAGCCGGCGCACTCCTCGCTGTTCCCATCACAGGGGCAGCCCGTGACCCCGGCCGCGCCATTCGCACCGAGGCCGAGGAGCCCCGCATGTCGCTCGTTTCCGGCACACCACCCACGGCTGCCGTCCCGCCAGGTACCGCCGCCCCGCCCGATGGCTACGACGGGGCGTCCCCCTTCCCCGTGGACGGCCCGCCGGGCGCGCGAAGCGGCGGCGAGCGGACGTACGTCACGGTGACGGCGATCATCGTCGTCCTGCCCTTCCTGGCGCTCGGCCTGGCCGGCTGGCTGCTCTGGGGCCGTTTCATCCACCCCGTCGACATCCTGCTCTTCGTCGTCTTCTACACGCTCACGTGCCTCGGGGTCACCGTCGGCTTCCACCGTGGACTGACCCACGGTTCCTACCGGGCCGTGCGCCCCCTGCGCGTCGCGCTCGCGGTGGCCGGGTCGATGAGCTTCCAGGGGGACGTCGTCGGCTGGGTCGCCACGCACCGCCGCCATCACGCGTTCACCGACCGGCCGGGCGACCCGCACTCCCCGTACCGCTACGGCACGCACCTGCGCGGTCAGTTGCGCGGGCTGGTGCACGCCCACGTCGGCTGGCTGTTCCGCAACGAGCCCACGTCGGCCGAGCGTTTCGCCCCCGACCTCCTCGACGACCGCGACATCAGGGCCGTCTCCCGGGCCTTTCCCTGGCTGTGTGTCCTCACGCTCGCGCTCCCGTTCGGGCTGGGCTGGGCGATCGGCGGGTCCTGGCTCCACGGCACGACAGCGCTGCTGTGGGCGGGCCTCGTCCGCATCGCCCTGCTCCACCACGTGACCTGGAGCGTCAACTCGCTGTGCCACATGATCGGCGACCGGCCGTTCCGGACCCGGCGGCACGACCGCGCCACCAACCTGTGGCCGTTGGCGCTGCTCTCCTTCGGCGAGAGCTGGCACAACCTCCACCACGCCGACCCCACCAGCGCCCGTCATGGCGTCGACCGAGGGCAGATCGACCCGTCGGCCGCCGTCATCCGTCTCTTCGAACGGCTGGGCTGGGTGTACGACGTGCGCTGGCCGACCGCGGGGCGTGTGGCCGCCCGCCGTCGGCCCTGAGGCCGATCGCACACCCGTGACGCAGCCGTAGAAGCCAGTTGACAGGAGTCTCATGGTCATCGCTCTGGAACCCCCGCCTCCCTCGCATCCCCTCCTCCGGTTGCGCCTGGCTCCGCTCGGCGCGGTGCCCCAGGCCATCGACGGCGCGTGGTGGCCCCGCTCGTACGACGTGCTCACCGAGATCCCGGGCCTGCTCGCCGGGTTGCCCCGTGCGTGGGGCACCATCGGCAGTGTCACGGTCAACGGGGCGATGTGGTCCGCGCCGCCCGGCCGGATGCTCGTCGCCAACCAGGTCGTACGACTGCACAGGAGCCTCACCGGGCCCCTCCCGCACACCGTGGTCCTGCTCACTCCCGGCCGGGGGCGCTGGGACCTGCTGGTCGTGCCTGCGGACGCGACCGCGGAAGCGGCGGAGACGCTGCTGGCGAGCGTCGCGGAGGGCCGCGCCTGAACGCCCCGCCCCGTGCGGGTCGTCGGCCCGCGCGGCGCCGAACGGCCGGTCCGCGCTCAACGGCTCTCGCTGGTGGGCGGCGTGAGGAGCGCGGCCACGGCTGTCGGGGCGGGCGGTGCCTCCGTGCGCGGTTCGGCGGGCTCGGCCGGAGGCAGGACGTGGTCCTCCCACCAGGAGAGACCCATGACGGTGGCGAGCAGGACGAAGGGGGCCGAGACCGGAACGATCAGCGCGTACATGGGTACCGCCTGGAGTCGGATGCGTGCGACGCGGCGGGCAGGCGAGCGTTGCCCGCATGGAGCGCATCGGAGGCCGCGCCGGGGTGCCGGGCGAGGGCCGGCTGCGGATCGGCCACGCTCGTGGCACGGCGGGTTCCGGCAGCGATGCGCACAGTGCGCCCCCTGAGGGGTGCGGTGGTGGTTCGGCGCTGCCGGGGACCGGGGCGGCAAGGCGCACGCTAGCCCTCGCCACATTTCCTGACCAGATGTCGAGTCGCCATATATGTCAGGGAATACATGGCGAGGCCGGTTCTGCCCGTTCGCGAGGTGCTGGGGACGTCACGGGCCGGCGTCCGAGGCGCACGGGGCGGCCGCCACGAGTCGGTGCAACGTCTGGAAGCACGCCACGGGAGGCGGCGACGGAGACGTGGCAGGGTGTCCGTCCGCCGGGCGAGCCTGACCGGGAGCGGCCGGCAGGCCGGTGAGCAGGAACCCGGCACCGGTGAGTTCGATCATCCACGTCAGCATGGGGGAGGGGTGGTGCAGCCGCAGCGTCGCGCCGGCGGTGGTGGTGTGCAGGAACGTCTCGATGAACGCGTTGAGACCGCAGCAGTCGCAGAACGTGACAGTGGTGAGGTCGACGTCGATGGCGTGCGCGCCGTCGCGCAGACACCGTTCGAGAGCCGTACGGACCAGCGGAGCCGTCTCCAGGTCGATCTCGCCGACGAGCGTGATCAAGGACCGTGTGCTTCTGTCGTGCCGGTAGACGCTCAACTGAGGTAGGGGCATGACGCCTCGTTTCGGAGACCTGCCGGGCGGAGCGCGGGCGTGGCCGGCAGGGCCGTACTCCCGGCTCATCGAGGGCATGCCCATCGAGGGCACATCCGGCAGGGTCGAACGTTCGGCGGAGGTCGTGAGCGGGCGGTCCGGCGAGCCGTCCGCGGGCCAGTGCGCAGGGACGGAGGGGCCGCCTTGTTCCCTCCAGGGGCGCGTGGGGTGACCGGACGAATGGTGTCCGCTCCCCGCGGCCATCGTGCTGGGCAACAAGCCGTCGTGCTGGGCGACAACGGGTCCGTCGGGGTCGAGGGCGCCCGCACTTCAGGGTAGGCCCCAACCGGCCACCGGAAGGCGGCCGGAAGCGGACCAATCTCTCGCAGTGCTCCTCCTGCCTGTCGTCCGGTCCCGCCCGGCCGCGCTCAGCGCCTGCGTCCGCGGCCTCGCGGCGACCATCCGGCCCCCGCGCCGCCGGAGTGCAGGGCCAGCAGGGCCAGTCCGACGAGCATGAGACTGGTCGGGCTGAAGACGGCGTCGGTCGACGTCTCGGTGGCGTGGATGAGGAAGGCGATGACGAAGAGCACGGCTGCCACGAATGCGAGCATCTGTCTTCTCCTGTCGGTGGACGGCGAACCGCAGGTGACCCCTCCGGCCGCACCGCTGTCTGCCGTGTGCCCCGGTCCGTGGTGATCAGGCAGAAGAGCACCGGCTGACCGTACCGCCGCAGCCGCGACGGCGTGGCGCGGTAGGAAAGTCAACTATGCTCCTGGAGTTGGTAGTTGAAGTGGACGGGCGGATTCGGGACCGGACGGCGATTGGCCGACGGAGCGGTCTTCCCCGCGCCCCGCCGGTGCTGGATGATCCCCGCATGACTGAGCAGAGAACCGACGGAGCGCCGCCGGCCGACGCGGCCCACACCTACCTCGAGGCCCTCCGTGGGCGGTTGGCGGCCGACGGCTGCGTGGTGACCGCGACGACCTGGCGCGAGCACCGGGTGACGATCGGCAGCCGATCGGACCGCAAGGCACGGTGGTTCGGCACCAAGACCGAGCTGTTCGTGCTCGCCGCCGCGGTCCCCGGAGTCGACAACGCCTCGTTGGCCGAGTTCACCGGATGGGCCCTGTCCTACGCGAGGAGCCTCCGCAGTGGTCTTCCCGGTGCCCGCAACGCGGTGATGGTCCTGCCCGCCCTGGTCAGCGCCGGCGTCGAGCCGTCCGCGAGGGACTGGGCGGCCAAGGACGCCCGCATCCTCGGCGCCACCGTGATCGGCCGCCCGCTCACGGTGGAGACGGCACGGGGGGTCACCCGGGTCACGATGTACCGGGGCGGGGTCGCGTACGGCGGGATGTTCACGCGCCACGTCCTGGAGAAGGCGGCCCTGTACTTCCCCTGAGACGGTCGTCCAGCCGTGGGCGGGGAAGAATCCGTGTCGGGGCGGGGGAGGAACCGCGTCAGGCCGCCGTGCCGCACGCATTGACGAACCTCCGAAGGTGCGCGCGCGTGACACCCGGCTGCTCGAGCCAGGGTTCGTGTCCCGCGTCGTCGACCCGTGTCAGCGGCACATCGAGCCGGAGGGCGAGCGAGGAGAGCGCCGAGAAAGGGCGCGGGTCATCGGCGCCCCCCAGCATCTCCACCCGTGCGGGCAGGGATTCGCGCAGCTCGTCGAGGTGCCGGGCGAGCGGGTCCGCGCGTCCTTCCTCGCCGAGTTCGCGGTTCATGGCCCAGTTGACCGGGCGGCGTCGCCGGGCGTCCCGCGCGGCCCGGAGCAGGCCGCGTCCGGCATCGGTGTGGTCGGTGAACCAGGACAAGGTGAGTAACTCGACTTCCTCGTCCTCCGTGCGATGCGGCACCTGCTGCAGCGCGTGGAGCCGGTCTCTCTGCGCCGGCGACATGCGCCGGTCGCGTTCCGCCCGGTACTCCGCACGCCAGTCGCCGAGGAACGGCCCGCACATCAGCAGCATCGCCGCCACCCGGTCCGGACGGGCCATGCAGAACCGGGCCGCCAGATCGGTGCCGTAGGAGTGCCCGACCAGCACGGCCTCGGGCACGTCCCACGCGTCGAGGAGCTCGGCGAGGTCGTCCGCATGCCGGGCGAGCGTGTGGCGCCCGTGCCACGGGGACCGGCCCGTGCCGCGCTGGTCGTACCGGTACACCGGGGCGAGGCCGGTGACCATGGCGGCGGTCTCGCCCAGGTAGTCCGGCAGCCCGGGCCCGCCGTGGAGCATGACCACGGGCGGCCGCCGAGTCGTGTCCCCCAGCGCCGTCCAGTGCAGCTGCGCCCCGTCGCTCATCGACGCACGGCCCTGCGTCCGTCGCACCTTCACCGCGGGGAACCCGGCGACGCGCGGTGGCCGGCGAGGTAGGCCTTCCGGAGCATCTCCTCGACCAGAGGACTTTTGGCCTGCGCGTAGCCCGCCCGTCCCGTGCGGTCGCCCGTGAATCGGCGGGCCAACGTTCTCTTCAACTCGCTGTAGCGCAGCACCTCGTCGGGGTGCGCTCGCAGGTGGTCACGGAGCAGCACGTGATCCAGGTACGGCTTCGATCCCTCGACCACGCCGTACGGATGACGGGGGACGGGTGCGTCGGGAGCGCGGAACGCTTTGCGGCCGGTGATGCCCAGGTCCCCTTCGTGGCGATAGCCCTGACCGGTCAGCCGCGCGACCAGGGTCGTCATGGCGGAGGCGTCCGCCACCACGATGTCCAGGTCGATGATGGGCTTGGCCGCGCACCCCGGCACGGCGGTGCTGCCGACGTGCTCGATGGCCACCGCGATGTCCGTGACGTGCGGCCCGAGGCGCGCACGCAGCTCTTGGAACTGCGCTTCCCAGCACGGGGTGTGGTCGCCCACCACGATCATGTCGGTCACGCCGTCAGTCTCACACGCGGAGGGGGAAGGCCCGAAGCGTGTGGCGTCGACGCGGATTCCGCGGCCGGTGAGGGCGAGGGCCGCGCGCGCGAGATCTGGAGGAGGGAGCCCTTGTCGTGGCTTGTCGTGGCTTGTCGTGGAAGGGAGGCCGCGCCGTGCTCAGCTCTCGGCCGCCGCGTCGGCGAGCTGCTGGAAGCGGGCCGCGTCGACGTCCAGCGCGGTCTGGGCGTGGTTCAGGGCGACCGAGCTGTACGTGCCCTTCGCCCGGGCCCGCAGCAGCCGGTCGGCCTGCTCGGACAGGACGCGCAACCTGAGCCGCAAGTACTGGTCGCGGCTCTCGGCCTGATCCGAGGAACGTGTGCCGGCCGTGTCGCGGTTGTCGGGGCGCGTCCGCGCGTCGGTGCGCACCTTGTCCACGACCTGCTCGGCGAACGGGGCGCCGTCGCGGTCGGTGAGGCCGGGATCGTCCAGGACGGTGTTCGCCGCGTCGGAGAGCTCGGACCTGAGCTGTGCGTACTCCTCGCGCAGCCGGTCCGGATCGTCCTTCGGCACTCGTACGGCGCGAATGACCGCGG
This sequence comes from Streptomyces sp. NPDC040622, assembly GCF_055593965.1. Taxonomy (NCBI): domain Bacteria; kingdom Bacillati; phylum Actinomycetota; class Actinomycetes; order Kitasatosporales; family Streptomycetaceae; genus Streptomyces; species Streptomyces sp. NPDC040622. Next base: position 52,383 of record NZ_JBVIXD010000025.1, read on the forward strand.
GCAGCGTCAGGCCCTGCAGAAGCAACGTCGTCGTCGCCACCACATAGGCGATCAGCACGAGTTGGGCACGGTCCGGGGTGTCCGCAGGCAAGGTCTGCGCGGCGGCGACCGTGATGGCGCCGCGCATGCCCGCCCACGCGAGAACCACTCCGCCGCGCCAGCCCAGCGTCTGGTTGAGGCGGAACTCGACGTCCGCGGAGGCCCGTTCGAGCCGCCGCGTGAAGTTCTTCGCGCGCTTCTCCGAGACGCGGCGCATCCGTTCCTCGACGGCCGGATCCGACGTGTCGCCCTGCAGGGCGGCCTGCACGGACTCCAGGCGCGGCTTGAACTCCTCGGCGCGTTGCTGCTCGCGGCGCAGGCCGGCGACGAGCGGCGCCACGAAGACCATGCGGACGACGATCACCAGCGCCGAGGCCGCCAGGCCGATGAGCAGCGCTCGTGGGACACCCGTGCCGTCGTCGTGCACCTGGTCGACGAGCGTCTTCACGCCGAGGCCCATGAGCAGGAACATCCCGCTCTCCAGGAGGAAGGCCAGGGTGCGCCAGTTGGTGGCCTCGGCGAGCCGGTCCGCCGCGCGCAGCCGGCGCGGGCCGAGGTGGCCCGTCACCAGCCCGGCGACGACCACGGAGAGAACACCGGAGGCATCGAGCGCTTCCGCGGGCAGGAAGGCGACGAACGGCACCACGAAGGAGATCGCCGTGTTCAGCACGGCGTCATTGAGCAGGGCGCGCAGCCGGACATTGACGATGCCGACCAGGACCCCGGTCCCGACGGCCACGGCGACCGCGTAGCAGAACTCCCCTGCGACGCCCCAGAGAGACACCGATCCGGCGATCGCGGCCACGGCGGACCGCAGCAGGACCAGGGCGGAGGCGTCGTTGACGAGCCCTTCGCCCTCCAGCACGGTCAGGAGCCGGCTGGGGAGGCCGAGCCGCCGTCCCACAGAGGTGGCCGCGACGGCGTCGGTGGGGCTGATGACCGCGCCGAGCGCGAACGCCGCGGGCCAGCCGATCTCCGGCAGCAGCCAGTGGAAGAGCCAGCCCGCGCTCAGCGTCGACACCACGACGAGCACCACCGCGAGTCCCGCGATCGGCCGGATGTTGCGGCGGAAGTCGACGATGGGCATGTTCACGGCCGCCGAGTACAGCAGCGGTGGCAGCACCCCGGCGAGAATCAGGTCGGGCTCGACCTCGGGGTGCGGGACCCCGGGCAGGAAGCTCAGGCCGATGCCGACCACCACGAGACTCAACGGCGCGGCGAGTCCCAGGCGTTCGGAGAACGCGGCGACGGCGACGATGCTCATGACGCCGAGGACCGCGACGAGGGTCAGTTCCACGCGGGCGTCAGCGGCGGTGCATCGTCGCGAGCGCCTCGACCAGGACCTTGGGGTCGTGCCCGCCCTTGTAGACGGGCGGGGGCTGCCGGTCCAGGTGCAGGAGTTTCGCGACGGCCGTCCAGGCGGTGCGCACCGAGTACTCGACGGTGAAGACGACGTCGTCGGGGACCTCCGCGTACTGACCGATGAAGGCCAGGTTGGTGGAGTGCTCGGGCACCACCGGGGGCCGGTCGCCGTGGCTGCGTACCAGGAACTGGCTGGTGATGTACGGCATGAGGGCGGGGATGACGATCGAGTTGTCGAGGAGGCGGGGGCCTTCCTCGAAGCGCAGGTGCCGCAGGACCTCGTCGAGGATCTCCCGGCCGGTGCACTCGCGCATCGTCTTGGGTACGAAGTCGCCCTTCTTGTCGGGGAACAGGGCGTAGCCCCACCAGACGTAGGTGTCCTCGGGCTGGTCGTGGAAGTGCGGCTGGTGGTTGAGGACGATGGTCAGCAGCCAGCCGGAGTCCTTGAAGGTGATCAGGCCGCCCTTGCCGGCCTCGCTGCCGGAGAACTTCTCCATGAGCCGGAAGAACGTGGGGTCCTTCGTCGTCACGGTGAACGACTCCCAGGTGGAGTCGTCGGTCGAGGTGTTGAAGACCGACGGGTCGCCGAGGCCGGGACGCTTGGCCGCGAGGGTCTCCCACAGGTGCCAGGCGCCGCCGGAGCCGGACGTGTCCAGGACGGGGGCCGTGTCGGTGGACCCGAGCGTGGAGTTGGCCGTCATCGATCCGTTGGTCACCAGGACGAGGTCGCCGGGATCGAGGCTCACCTGCTCGCTCCGTCCGCCGCGCGTCCACGTGAGGGCCTCGACGGTGAGCGCGTCACCGTCGGCGAGCGTCAGATCGGTGACCTCCGTGCCCAGCTGTACGGTCACGCCCTGCTCGGTGAGCCATGCCAGCAGCGGTCGCACGATCGAGTCGTACTGGTTGAAGCGCGTCCGGTAGATCCCGGACATGGAGTCGAACGTCTTGAACAGGTGGATGAAGCGATTGAGGTAGCGGCGGAACTCGATCGCGCTGTGCCACGGCTCGAACGCGAACGTGGTGCACCACATCCACCAGAAGTTGGTGCGGAAGAACTCCTGGCTGAAGCAGTCCACGATGCGCTTGCCGTCGAGCAGCCGCTCCGGAGTGCCCACGCACTTGACCAGCTCCAGCCGGTCCCGCTCGGAGAAGCCCATCGAGTGTGCGTCGACGACCTTGCCCGCCGCGTCGACGAGACGGGCGTGGTCGTCCCAGGCGAAGTCCTCGTGGAAGGCGAAGGTGTCCTCGGTGACCGACTTCGACGGATCGTCCAGGGAGGGGATCGAACCGAGCAAGTCGTAGGTGCACTCGAAGTGGATCTCGAACATGCGTCCGCCGCGCATGGTGTACCCGGTCTCCGGCGACCCCGCGGCGTCCAGGCTGCCGCCCTCGCGGTCCTGCTCCTCCAGGATCACGATGTCCGAGCCCGCGAACTTGCCCTCGCGGATCAGGAACGCGGCTGCCGACAGGGCCGCGATACCGCTTCCCACCAGGTACGCCTTCGCCATGAGTCTGCTCCCTGTGCCTCGCGCCGACCTCGATGTCCGACAGCCGTGAGCCGACCGCCGCTCCACTCACCCTTGCCGCACCCCCTCAGCGGTGCAGCAGGTGTGGGCCGAACAGGTGGCCCGGGGGATTCCAGGGGAGGCTCTTCGGAAGGCTCACCTGTCTGTCCTCGGGGTCGCCCGTCGGCGAGGTCAGTCCGTGATGGTGGGCGGCTCGGTCAGGAACGGGCGTACTTCGAGCCACTCGTGGATCGGCCTCCCGCCCGCCCCCGGCTCGGCCGACAGCTCCCCGGCCAGCTCGACGGCGCGCTCGTAGCTGTCGACGTCGATCACCATCCATCCGGCGATCAGATCCTTGGTCTCGGCGAACCGGCTGTCGACGACCGGCGGACGCCCCGCGCCGTCGTGGCGCACCCACGCTCCCTCGGGAGCGAGTGCCTGGCTCTCGACGTACTCGCCGGTCCGCTCGAGGCGGGCCGCGAAGTCGTTCATGTACCGCACATGGGCGGAGATCTCCTCGGGCGTCCATCGGTCCATGGGTACGTCGTTGACGGCGGGCGGGGCGCCCCGGTAGTGCTTCAGGAGCAGGTACTTGGCCATGACGCTCTCCTCGGCGCTGGTGCGACCCGTTGTGGTCGCGTCCACCCCGGGGACGGAGCCGGACACGGCTTCTCGACATCGCCGACCGACTGGGGCGGACCGACCGGGTCGGAGCGAAAGAGCAGAACTCCGTGACCGCCAGCCTCAGCGTGCGACCGCTCTTGCGGGGCTGCCAGATCCCGGCGATCGTGCCGTCGGCCAGCACCGCGCCGGGCGCGCCGACCGGCTTTCACCCCTCGCTCCGGTGCGCCGGGTCGACGAGGGTGTCCCGGTCATACATCTGCGTGCAGGGGTCGCCCGGCGGCAGCAGCCGCACCCCGTGTGCCTCGGGCGGCGACCGTAGGGCGTCCAGGTCCTCGGCGAGGAGCCACGCGCGGCTGCCACCGTCTTCGTACTCGACCGGCGCGAGCTCGCGTCCAGCCTGGTCCACCCCGCGTCCACGTCACCGGCGTTGACGCCGGTCCAGGCGGCGAAGTCCGCGCGGGTGGACCGGCCGTAGCACCCTGGGCAGCGACGGAGCAGGCCGGCGCGGGCACTGTCCGGGTCCCTTCGCGGCAGGGGGTGGCCGAGCCATTCATCGAGGAGGACGAACGGCCCCTTGTTCCCGCTGCGCGGCACGATGCAGACGATGCCGCGCAGCGTCAGCATCCGGAGGAAGAAGTGCACGACGGCCTCGCCCAGCGGCTGGTTCGCCCCGTAGGGCCCCTTCGCCCGCCAGGCCTCGCGCTGAGCGGGCGACAGTCCGCGTGCCAGGCGCTCGGCCAGTTCCTCACCGAGCTCGTTCACCGCCAACCGCCGTCCCGACAGCACGGCCCCGATGTCCTCGGCGGCGCGGTCGACCACCACGTCGACGCCCCTCCCCAGCTTCTCCAGCGCCCGCTCGACACCCACGATCAGACGCAGTCGGGTCGTCTCGGGGGGAGGCAGGACACCGGCTGGGAGGCAGGACACCGGCGGTGAAGACAGGCACGTCGGCGGTGGGGAAGCAGAACGGCGCTCCGCGCATGCACCAGGTCTGCGGCAGACTCCTCTCCTCGCCGGCGAGGTCGTCGCAGCGGTTCGGCGCTGCTCACGCCGTCGACCCGGGCACGCAGCGCGAGCAGCGCCGAACCGGGCGGACTGTTCCGCATGCCTGCCGCACGCACCCGCCGCTTCAAGCACCGCGTCCGCCTTGTCGCTGCCCCGTCACGAAAGGCGGCGCGCTAGGACCTGTCTGACAAATGATCACCCGGCGGGCTCGCGGAGCCACAGGACCAGAGCTGCCACAACGATTCCAGCCCGATAGCGATCGGCGAGCTTGTCGAACCTCATCGCGATCGCACGGAACTGCTTGAGACGGGCGA
>NZ_JBVIXD010000026.1:0-54591 GCF_055593965.1 Streptomyces sp. NPDC040622
CGGGCCGGCGACATCGGATCGATCAGCGCCTGATTGCCGTCCCGCAGATCCGTGGACAGCCAGCGCGGCGCCACCGTGATCCGCCGGTCCGGCCAGGTCCGGTCGGGAATGTCCACCTGCTCGTACCGCCCGTACTTGTGAACGGGCAGGGATGTGGGGCGCTGAAAGTTCGGCATGATGCGTGGGCTCCTCGGAGGGTGTCCGCTGGATCCTCTGCGAAGGTGGTCCTGGGCAGAGGGACGGCCGACGGTCTTGGCGCAACACCAAACTCCGCGGGGAGGGGGTCGGCCTCGACTACAGGCCCTCGCCGCGGCAGCTAAGGAGAAGCAGCCCGAATCGCATGATGTACCGCAGCCTAGCCGAGACGCCCGTGACGCGCGGGCCCGTATCAGTATGCGGGATCGCGCCCAGGTAACGGCCAAGAGGTGATCAATACCTCTATTTCACTAATCATGGTTGCAGGTAGTGACAATGGCATGACCCAGTGCCACATTGCCGCCATGACCGCCAACCGAGCGGGCTTCGAGCCCGTCTTCTGCACGATCATTCCGCCGCACGTCCTGGACACCCTCGCCCAGAGCCAGGACCCCACGCTCGCCGCGCCCGCCCGCCGCACCCTCCAGCGGGACGCCTTCGAGCGCACCCAGCGCCGCCTGACCACCGTCGTCGGCGCCCCTTCCGTCTCGGCGCCCAAGGAAGCCACCGAGGGCAAGCCGCACCGCACGATCCACGACGCCAAGCACCGCACGGAGCTCCCTGGCCGCAAGGTGCGCGGCGAGGGCGACAAGCCCGGCAAGGACGCCACCGTCAACCGCGCGTATGCGGGCCTCGGCGCCACCTTCGAGCTCTACCAGAAGTCGTACGAGCGCAACTCCATCGACGGCAACGGTCTGCCGCTGAGCGCGACCGTGCACTACTCCGAGGAGTACAACAACGCCTTCTGGAACGGCGAGCAGATGGTGTTCGGCGACGGTGACGGCGAGATCTTCCTCGACTTCACCATCCCCGTGGACGTCATCGGCCACGAGCTCACCCACGGCGTCGTGCAGTACACGGCCAACCTGACGTACTTCGGCCAGCCGGGCGCCCTGAACGAGTCGCTCGCGGACGTCTTCGGTTCGATGATCAAGCAGTACACGCTCGGCCAGACCGTCGCCGACGCCGACTGGCTGATCGGTGCGGGCCTGCTGGCCCCGCGCGTCACGGGCAAGGCGCTGCGCTCCATGAAGGAGCCCGGCACCGCGTACGACGACGACGTGCTCGGCAAGGACCCGCAGCCCGCCGACATGGACCACTTCGTGAAGACCGGCCGCGACAACGGCGGCGTGCACATCAACTCCGGCATCCCCAACCGCGCGTTCTACCTCACCGCCGACGCGCTCGGCGGCCACTCGTGGGAGCGGGCCGGGCAGATCTGGTACGCCGTCCTGACCGGCGGCGAGCTGGCGCAGGACGCGTCCTTCACGGACTTCGCGAAGCTGACGGTCGCCGCCGCGCGCGCCAAGTACGGCGACGGCGACGAGCTCAAGGCCGTCATCGACGCGTGGTCCACGGTGAAGGTGCCGGCCACCGACGGCTGACGCCGTGCTTTCGGCCGCCCATCCGGTGGAGTAGACAGGACCCATGCGTATCCAGGTGGAGCGGACCGGAGGATTCGCGGGCATCGACCGGCATGCCGAGGTGGACACCTCGCAGCTGGCCGATGCCCCGGAGTGGCACGCACTGGCCGATGAGGCCCTGAAGGAGGGAGGGAGCGCCCCGGCCATCGGGGTGCCGGACGGCTTCAACTACCGGCTGACGGTGGACGGGCGGACGGTGTACTGCTCGGACCCGCGGCTGACGGAGCCGCAGCGGAAGCTGATCACGCGCGTACTCAAGGAGGGCTCGTAGCGCAGGGTCCGTGAAGAGGTGCTCGTAGAGGCAGGGCTCGTAAAAACCTGAGCTTTGTTCATCTTCTTTCCGCACGCCCATTGACTTCCGTACCGGCCGGTACGGAGGATCCCGCCCATGGCAGCGAGTGCGGCGTCACCGGCGAGAGAGCCCATCCCCCCGTTCCCCCGCGACTTCCTGTGGGGCGTCTCCACGTCGGCCCACCAGATCGAGGGCGCCGTCGACGAGCGCGGCGCCTCGGTCTGGGACGCATTCACGGCCGTGCCGGGGAACGTGAAGGACGGCACGACGGCCGAGGTCGCCTGCGACCACTACCACCGCTACCGCGAGGACGTGGCGCTCGTCCGCGACCTCGGGGTGGACGCCTACCGCTTCTCCGTCTCCTGGCCCCGCGTGCTGCCCGCCGGCGCGGGCGCGGTGAACCCGGCCGGCCTGGACTTCTACGACCGCCTCGTGGACGAGCTGTGCGCGGCGGGCGTACGCCCCGTCCCCACCCTGTTCCACTGGGACACCCCCTTGGTCGTACAGGAGGCGGGCGGCTGGCTCGACCGGCGGACCGCCGAACGCTTCGCCGAGTACACGGCCGTGGTGGCGGCCCGCATCGGCGACCGCGTCACGAAGTGGATCACCCTCAACGAACCGGCCGAACACACCCTGCTCGGCCACGCGCTCGGCCAGCACGCCCCCGGTCAGCGGCTCCTCTTCGACGCACTGCCCGCCGCCCACCACCAGCTCCTCGCGCACGGCCTCGCCGTACAGGCGCTGCGCGCCGCGGGCGCCCGCGACATCGGCATCGCCAACTCGCACGGCCCGACCTGGCCCGCCTCCGACACGGCACAGGACCTGGCCGCCGCGGACCTCTACGACGTACTCCTCAACCGCCTCTTCGCGGACCCGCTGCTGCTCGGCCGCTACCCGGAGGGCTTCGGCGAGCTGATGCCCTCGCCCGGCCTCGAAGCCGACCTGAAGGTCATCGCGGAGCCGCTCGACTGGTACGGCATCAACTTCTACCAGCCGACGAAGGTGGGCGCCCCGCCGCCCGAGGGCACGGCCGCCGAGTTCTCCGGCGTCACGCTCCCGCCCGAACTCCCCTTCTCCCCGCGGGAGATCGAGGGCTATCCGGTCACCGACTTCGGCTGGCCGGTCGTCCCCGAATCCCTCACCGAACTCCTCACCGCCTTCCGCGACCGCTACGGCGACCGCCTCCCGCCGCTGGTCGTCACCGAGAACGGCTGCAGCTACGACGGCCTGGACGACCAGGAGCGGATCACCTATCTGGACGGTCATCTGCGGGCGCTGCACCGGGCGTTGGACGCGGGCGTCGACGTGCGCGGCTACTTCGTCTGGTCGCTGCTCGACAACTTCGAGTGGGCGGAGGGCCACCGGCAGCGCTTCGGCCTGGTCCACGTCGACTACGACACCCTCAGGCGCACCCCGAAGGCGTCGTACCACTGGCTGCGCGAGGCCCTGCGGGCGCGGCGCCCATGACCGCCACCGCGCTGCGGGAGCCGACCGAACGCGTCGGCCGCGGCTGGACGGCGTCGCTGTCGGTCGCCAACGGCGCGATCTGGGTGGGCTGGTACGGCCCGCTGCAGATCCTGCTCGCCCTGCAGGCGGAGGAACTGGCCCCGGCCGGCACGTCGAAGGAGACCGTGCTCGCCTGGGTGACGGGCGTCGGCGCGGTCGTCTCCCTCGCCGCGAACCCCCTCTTCGGCGCGCTCTCGGACCGCACCGTCTCCCGCCTGGGCCGGCGCACCCCGTGGATCGTGGCGGGCACGGCGGGCGGTGCGGCCGCACTGCTGCTGCTCTCCGCGGCGGGCTCGGTGTGGTGGATGGCGGCGGGCTGGTGCCTGGTCCAGCTCACCCTGAACGCCGCCTTCGCCGCGGTCACCGCCGCCGTCCCCGACCGCGTGCCGCGCGGCCAGCGGGGCTCGGTGGGCGGCTGGCTCGGCGCGGCGCAGCTGCTCGGCGTGGTCGTCGGCACGGGCCTGGCCACGGTGGGCGGCGGCACGGTCACCGGGTACGCGGCCTGCGCGCTCTTCACCGTGGCGGGCGTGCTGCCCCACGTCGTACGCCACCGGGACCTGCGCCTGTCCGCCGCCGACCGGCCGCCGTGGAACCGGCGGGAGTTCCTGGCCGGCTTCTGGCTGAGCCCGCGCCGCCACCCCGACCTGGCCTGGGCCTGGCTGACCCGCTTCCTGATCAACGTCAGCAACTCGGTGGTGCTGCTCTACCTGCTGTACTTCCTGCGCGACCGCCTGCGGTACGCGGACCCCGAGGAGGGCGTACTGATCCTGACGGCCGTGAACGGCGTGACGATGCTCGCCACCGTCGTGGTGGGCGGCGCCTGGTCGGACCGGGTGGGCCGCCGCAAGCCCTTCGTGATCTGGTCGGGGGTGCTGATGGCGGTGGCGACGGGACTGCTCGCCCTCTGGCAGACCTGGCCCGGCGCGATCGTCGCCGCCGCGGTCCTCGGCATCGGTTTCGGCGTCTTCACGTCGGTGGACTTCGCCCTGATGACGGACGTCCTGCCGCAGGCCATGGACCGCGGCAAGGACCTCGGCGTCATCAACATCGCCAACTCGCTCCCCCAGGTCGCGGCCCCCGCGCTGGCGGCCCCGATCGTGACGTACCTGGGCGGCTACCGGACGCTGTACCTGGCGGCGGCGGTGATCGGGCTTGCGGGGGCGGTCCTGGTGACGCGGATCAGAGGGGTGGACTGAGGCGGCGCCGCGCAGCGGGCCAGCCCCTTGCGGTGATCCCTCAGAAACCGAGCTTGCGGAGCTGGCGGGGGTCCCGCTGCCAGTCCTTGGCGACCTTCACGTGGAGGTCGAGGAAGACGGGCGTGCCGAGCAGCGCCTCGATCTGCTTGCGGGACTTGATGCCGACGTCCTTCAGGCGCTTGCCCTTCGGGCCGATGATGATGCCCTTCTGGCTGGGCCGCTCGATGTAGACGAACGCGTGGATGTCGAGCAGCGGCTTGTCGGCCGGCCGGTCCTCGCGCGGCAGCATCTCCTCGACCACGACGGCGATGGAGTGCGGCAGCTCGTCCCGCACGCCCTCCAGCGCGGCCTCGCGGATCAGCTCGGCGACCATGACCTGCTCGGGCTCGTCGGTGAGGTCGCCCTCGGGGTAGAGCGGGGGGCCCTCGGGCAGCAGCGGCACGATGAGGTCGGCGAGCAGGCCGACCTGCTGGTCGCCGACGGCCGACACGGGCACGATCTCGGCCCACTCGAAGCCGAGCTCCGCGCCGAGCTGGTCGATGGCGATGAGCTGCTCGGCGAGGGTCTTGCTGTCGACCAGGTCCGTCTTGGTGACGATCGCGATCTTCGGCGTCTTCTTGATGGAGGCGAGCTCCTTGGCGATGAACCGGTCGCCGGGGCCGAGCTTCTCGTTCGCGGGCAGGCAGAAGCCGATGACGTCGACCTCGGCCCACGTCGTGCGCACGACGTCGTTGAGCCGCTCGCCGAGGAGCGTGCGCGGCTTGTGCAGGCCGGGGGTGTCCACCAGGATCATCTGGGCGTCCGGCCGGTGCACGATGCCGCGCACGGTGTGCCGCGTGGTCTGCGGCTGGTTCGCGGTGATCGCGACCTTCTTGCCGACCAGAGCGTTCGTGAGGGTGGACTTGCCCGCGTTGGGGCGGCCGACGAAGCAGGCGAAGCCGGCCCGGTGGGCGGCCTCGGACGGCTCGGCTGATGACGGGGTACGAACGCTCATGGCGCCCATTGTCCCTGATCCCGGGAGCCCCGCCGCACCGCCCGGCCCGCGGGTCCTCGCCGCCGCGCCCCGGGACCCGTCCCGTGCGTCCGCGGAAACCCCCGCGCAACACGAAACACGGCGGAAACCCGCGGGTGCCCGATACGAAACGCGCGCGCGTGACGCTCTCCCCCCATGACGACCTCCGCCGCCCCCCACCTCGACACGGGCGACACCGCCTGGCTGCTCGCGGCCACCGCGCTCGTCCTCCTGATGACGCCGGGCCTCGCCCTGTTCTACGGCGGCATGGTCCGCACGAAGAGCGTCCTGAACATGCTGCTCATGTCCTTCGTGGCGATCGCCCTGGTCACCGTGGTCTGGCTGGTCGCGGGCTACTCGCTGGCCTTCGGGGACGACTCGTTCGCCGGCCTGATCGGCGGCCTCGACCACGTCGGCATGGCGGGCATCGGCCCGGACAGCCTCACCGGCACGGTCCCCACCCTCCTCTTCACCACCTTCCAGCTCACCTTCGCGGTCATCACGGCGGCGCTGATCAGCGGCGCGGTCGCGGACCGCACCAGGTTCGCGGCCTGGCTGGTCTTCGTACCGGTCTGGACGCTGCTCGTATACGTTCCCGTGGCGCACTGGGTGTGGGGTCCCGACGGCTGGATCGCGAACTCCCTCGGCGCCCTGGACTTCGCCGGCGGCCTGGTCGTGGAGATCGCCTCCGGAGCGTCGGGCCTGGCCCTGTGCCTGGTGCTCGGCCCGCGCATCGGGTTCAGGAAGGAGGCGATGCGCCCGCACAGCCTCCCCATGGTCCTGATGGGCGCGGGCCTGCTCTGGTTCGGCTGGCTCGGCTTCAACGGCGGCTCGGCGCTCGGCGCGAACGGCCTGGCGGCCGCCTCGCTCCTGAACACGCTGGTCGCGGGCTGCACGGGCCTGCTCGGCTGGCTCTTCGTGGAACAGCGGCGCGACGGCCACCCCACCACGTTCGGCGCGGCGTCGGGCGCGGTGGCGGGGCTGGTCGCGATCACCCCGTCGTGCGGGGTCGTCGACATCGTGGGGGCGGCGGTGATCGGTCTCGCGGCGGGCGTCGTCTGCTCGTACGCGGTCGCGTGGAAGTTCCGCCTCGGCTATGACGACTCCCTCGACGTCGTCGGCGTGCACCTGGTGGGCGGGGTGGTCGGCACGCTCCTGATCGGCCTGTTCGCGACGGCCACGATGACGGCGGGCGGCCAGGAGGGCCTGTTCCACGGCGGTGGCCCCGGCCAACTCGGCAAGCAGGCGGTGGCGGTCGTCGCGGTGGCGGCGTACACGTTCACCCTCACGTACGGCATCGGCACGGCGATCGACAAGCTCGTCGGCTTCCGGGCGTCGGCCGAGGACGAGCTGACGGGCCTGGACCAGACACAGCACGCGGAGAGCGCCTACGATCACGGCGTCCTGGTGAGCCCCGTGGGCTCCGCCTCGGTCAAGACCTCGGTCAAGAAGGGGAACCCCACCGCATGAAGCTGATCACCGCGGTCATCAAGCCGTTCCGTCTGGACGAGGTGAAGACGGCCCTCCAGGAACTCGGTGTGCACGGACTCACCGTCACCGAGGCCAGCGGCTACGGCCGCCAGCGCGGCCACACGGAGGTCTACCGGGGCGCGGAGTACCAGGTGGACCTGGTCCCGAAGGTCCGCGTCGAGGTAGTGGTCGACGACGCGGACGCGGACCCGGTCCTCGACGCGATCGTTCGCGCGGCGCACACCGGCAAGATCGGCGACGGGAAGGTGTGGTCGGTCCCGGTGGAAACGGTGATCCGCGTCCGCACGGGCGAACGGGGCCCCGACGCGGTGTGACCTCCGCTCGGGCGAACGGCGGGCACGGGGCTCGGCCGATCACCGGCTCCGCCGGGTTCGTCCGCGATCGCCGGACGCGCCGAACGGTCCCGCGATCGGGGAAGAGAGCGCCTCAGGCCCGGCCTCGGCCCGCCTCGACCCGCTCCCGGACCTCCCCGTCGGCCCCGGCCAGGAAGACCGGCGTCCCGGCCCCGCCGAGGTCCCGTACGGCGGCCAGATCCTGCCCGTCGACCTCCGAGGCGTCGGAGACGACCGCCGCCGCCTCCAAGGACTCCGCCCCGGACGCCACCGCCATCGCCACCGCGGTCCGCAGCGCGGACAGCCGGAGCGAGTCGAGCGCGACCGTCCCGGCGACGTACGTGCGTCCCGTCTCGTCCCGCACGGCCGCCCCCTCGGGCACCCCGTTGCGGGCGCGGGCGGAACGGGCCAGGGTGACGATCTTGCGGTCCTCGGGATCCAGCGCGGCGCTCTCAGTCATGCCCCGAGCATACGGAGCACGCCCCGCTACCCCGCCACCGGATGGATCGACCCGCGGCGCCCCTCGGGCGAGGCGAGCCACGCCAGCTTCCCCGCCGTGTCCGCCTCCGCGTTCGGCATCGGCGTGTGCAGCACGATCGTGAGATCGGGCCTGGCCGGCACCTTCAGCTGCGTGGACTCCAGGAACAGCGCCCCGACCACGGGGTGCTCGATCTCCTTGGCGATCTGCCCGCCGGGCAGGATGTCCCGCCGCTCCCACAGCTCGGCGAAGTCCCCGCTCACCGACTTCGCCTCGGCGATCACCGCGGCGAACCCGCCGTCGTCGGGGTGCTCCGAGCACGCGGCCCGGTACATCGCCACGACCTGCGGGGCGTTGCGCTGCCAACTGGTGGCGCGGGAGCGGTAGATGGAGTCGGTGAAGAAGGTGAGCAGGCAGTTGTCGGAGGTCTCCGAGCGCATGCCGAGCACCGACGCGGCCGCGTCGTTGTACATGACGCAGTTCCAGTAGGCGTCCATGATGTGCGCCGGATACGGCAGCCAGGCGTCGATGAGCCGGTGCAGCCCCTCGCACATGGCCTGGTCGTCCCTGGCGACCTCGGGCGGCGGCGGGTTGAGCCCGGACAGGACGTACAGATGACGCCGCTCGGCGCCGCTCAGCTTCAGTACGCGCGCCACGGAGTCCAGTACCTGCGGGGATACGGAGATGTCGCGGCCCTGCTCCAGCCACTGGTACCAGGAGGCCCCGACGCCGGCGAGCACGGCGACCTCCTCACGGCGCAGTCCTGGCGTACGCCGACGCGCCCCGCCGTCCGGAAGTCCCGCTTCCGCGGGGCTGATCCGTGCGCGCCGGCTCATCAGGAACTCCCGCAGCTCCCCGAGGCGATGCGCCTTCGAGGCGTCCGCGCCCTGCGCAGAGACCGACGACGCTGTTGTCATGTGGCGCTCCCCCAAGCCCTGACTGGTGTTCCGACCACCAGCATAAGTTCCCGCTCCCCACGGATATTCCGCCCGGGACAAGCTCTTGACCATGGCGATCGACACCACCACTGCCCCCTCCCCCCAGGCCGCCCCACCGGCGCCGCGACCGCACAACCCCAAGCTCTCCCCCCGCGACAAGCTCGTCCTCTTCGTGCTGTGCGCCGCACAGTTCATGGTCGCGCTGGACTTCTCGGTGCTGAACGTGGCGCTGCCCGTGCTCGGCGCCGACCTCGGCATGAGCCAGTCCGCGCTGCAGTGGGCGGTGACCGCCTTCGCCCTGCCCTCGGGCGGATTCCTGCTGCTCTTCGGCAGGACCGGCGACCTCTTCGGGCGCCGCAAGCTGTTCCTGGCGGGCCTCGCGCTCTTCGGCCTGGCCTCGCTCCTCGCCACGTTCGCGTGGGACCCGGCGTCGTTCCTCGCCGGGCGGGCGCTGCAGGGCGTGGGCGCGGCGGCCATCGTGCCGACGGGCATGTCGCTCCTGACGACGACGTTCCCCGAGGGCCCGCAGCGCGACCGGGCGCTGGGCATCTCCGGCACGCTGCTCTCGCTCGGCTTCACGGTCGGCATGGTGCTCGGCGGGGTCCTGACGGACACGCTCGGCTGGCGCTCCACGATGGGCCTGCTGACCCTCTTCGTCCTGATCGTGCTGCCGCTGGCGCCCGGCCTGCTGCCCGAGTCCCGCAACCCGGACCGCCCGCGCCTGGACATCCCCGGCGCCGTGACGGTGACCGGCGGTCTGCTCGCCCTGATCTACGCCCTCTCCACGGCGGCCGAGCGCGGCTTCGGCGGCGCGGACGTCATCGTCACGCTGGTGGCGGGCGCGCTCCTGCTCGCGGCCTTCGGGTACGTCGAGTCGCGTGCGGCGGCGCCGCTCGTCTCGCTGCCCATGCTGCGCCGCGGCACGGTGGCGTGGGGCAACCTCGGCGGTCTCGTCACCTTCTCGATGATGTCGACGGTCGTCTTCGTGCTGACCCTCTACCTCCAGGAGATCCTGCACCTCTCGGCGTTCCGCACGGGTCTGGTCTTCGGCGTGCAGGGCGTTCTGTCGGTGGTCGCGGGGATGTACGCGCCGAAGGTCATCGGCCGCTTCGGCGCCCGCCGCACGCTGGTCGGCTCGCTGCTCGGCCAGGGCCTGTTCGTGGCCTCGCTGCTCGGCATCGGGGAGGGCGGCGGGTCGGTGTGGCTGGCCGCGGCCGGGGTGTCGGTGGCGAGCATGTTCCACCTGGGCGCGATCGTCTCGTACGGCGTGACGGTCACCTCGGGCGTCCCCGACGAGGAGCAGGGTCTGGCGACGGGCCTCGTCACCTCCACGCAGCAGGTCGGCATCACCATCGGGATCCCGCTGCTCGGTGTCCTCGCGACCACGGGCACCGACCTCCTCGCGGGCACGCGGACGGTCCTCCTGATCGACGCGGCGGTGGTGCTCGTGGCGGCGGCCGCGATCGCGGTGGGGCTCGGCGGGCGCCGCCGGGTGTGACATCTCGCCGGGCGCCGGCCCGTCCCTGTCAGGGGCGGGCCGGCCTCACGTCTTGAGCCGGGCGGCGGACGACCGAGGGGAGGAAGGCGGCCCAGGCGTCGGGGCCGACCTCCAGGACGGCGCCCCCGCTCCGTGCGGAGTCACGGACCAGGACGGCGTCGCCGGTCCAGGCGAATTCCACGCAGTCGTCACCGGAAGCACCGCTCGCACTGCTCTTGCGCCATGCCCATGTGCTGCCCACGCTTCTTCCTCCACCCCGGGTGCGGAAGGCCAGCCGACACGGCTGGTGCAGAGGCACGTAGCACCTCTTCCAGGATAACGGCGTGTCATACAGATCTGAACGACCGGTTTCACGCCAAGGTCCCGCCGACCAGGGGTATTTGAGGGAGCGTCACTCCGTTTCCGCGAGGGGGAGCAGCCGTGCGAGATCGTCGGCACCCTCCTCGACACGGGTCGCGAGGATCCGCAGCAGTTCGGCCGTGCGCTCCTTGATGGCGAGGTCCTCCAGCTCCCAGAACCGCTCCAGGTAACGCCCGCTCTCCTCCGGGGCGTTACTGCTGTAGGAGTCGCCGCGCGGGTTCTCCAGATAGAGCGAGTCCGGCATCTCGTCGGCCTCGAACTCGAAGAGGGTGAAGGGCCCCTGGATCCCGGGGTGCGCGCCGACACTGAACGGGAGGATCTGGATGGTCACCTTGGGCAGCGCCGCCAGCTCGGCGAGCCGCTCCAGCTGGGCCCGCATGACACCGCGTCCGCCGACGTGGCGGCGCACCACCGACTCGTCGAGGATGTAGAACACCTCGCGCTCGCCGGAGGTGAGCGTCTCCTGACGGGAGAGCCGGACCTCGACGGCCCGCTCGATCACCTCGTCGGCGAGACCCTTGTCGTACGCCCGCATGATGGCCCGGCCGTACTCCTCGGTCTGCAACGGACCGGGCACCTGCAGGGAGTTGTACGTCCGGACGATCGACGAGGACGACTCCAGGGCGAGGAAGTTCAGGAACTCCTTGCTGTACAGGTCGCGGTACTCGGTGTAGGGCATCTTGCGGCTGCCCCGCGCGAGATCGAGCAGCTCCTCGATCTTGCGGCGGTCCCGGATGCCGTACGCGTCGAGCAGGGGCCTCAGGTCGTTGACGGAGACGCCGACCTCGCCGGCCTCGATCCGGATCAGCTTGGAGGGGCTCCACTCCATCTTGGCGGCGACCTGTCGCTGGGTGAGCCCGGCGGCGGTGCGCGCCTTGCGGAGCTCTGTGCGCAGCCGCAGCCGCTGAAGTGCCGCACTTGGCGCGCTCATGATGGCTTCACCCCCAACCGGACCGTGCGAGGTGCAACATAGCAGACTAGCAGCTTACTCATCGAGACCTTCCGGGACGACAGTTCACGCCACTGCCAGAAGACCCGAGATCCCGCGACGCGGCAACCGCACAGGGCCGGACGGGCCGACAGTTCACGGATAGCTATATCGCACTTGGCGAGCCTTCTTTCGGCGAGGTATCCGACAGTACTACCCATGTCGCAACGTGCGGGCTACGATATGGCAGAGGGTAGCCTGCTCAACTG
Organism: Streptomyces sp. NPDC040622; assembly: GCF_055593965.1. NCBI lineage: Bacteria > Bacillati > Actinomycetota > Actinomycetes > Kitasatosporales > Streptomycetaceae > Streptomyces > Streptomyces sp. NPDC040622. The sequence continues at coordinate 11,920 of NZ_JBVIXD010000026.1, forward strand.
ACCATCGCCGCAAGGAGGTTGAGATCGGAACCAGGACGGCACTGACCCACTCCATCGAGTGCCGTCATCCGTCAGTTCCCTCTTCCTGGCGCCACCCGTTCGTGGCTCGCCGCGGTATCCACGACTCGCGTGGAACCAGGAAGGAGAACAGCCCGATGGCCGAGAAGCCGGACGGGCGCCGCACCATCCGCACGTGGACCGACTGGGTCGCACTGTCGGCTCAGGGGGCCAGCCTCGTCTTCGTGATCCAGCAGATCATCGACAGGTGGGTGCTCCACGTGTGACAAGGGAACTGGCCCCGGCCTGAAGGCCGGGGCCAGCCGCGGCGAACGCCATCGCACGACGTTTCCACTCCGAGTTCCTTGGCCGGCAGCCCGGAGTGGGAGCGTTTCGGGTCCGCCCACCCCTCCATTCTGCCGCCCCACCACCTCGATGGCGAGGGGCTGTTGGGACACTCTCGCGGGGCGCGCCCCGGGCCGCGTACGCCCCTCAGGGCCGGTCGAGCCGCAGCCGCTCCGCCCGTGGCAGTCCCGCGACCACCAGGTCGTACGAGTCCTCGACGAGCTCCCTGATCTGCCGCTCCGGCAGGGCGCCGTCGACCGAGACGGTGTTCCAGTGGCGCTTGTTCATGTGCCAGCCCGGCACGATCTCCGGGTGCGCGGCCCGCAGCCGGTCGGCGATGTCCGGCTCACACTTGAGGTTGACGGTGAGCGGGTGCCGGTCGAGGGCCGTGAGCGCGAACATCTTCCCCGCCACCTTGAAGACCGACGTCTCCGGCGTGAAGGGGAAGTCCTCCACGGCGTCGTTGAAGGACAGGCAGAACGCGCGCAGGTCCTCGGGCGTCACCCGGACTCCCCCGGCTTCTTCGCGTCGCCCGCGACGACCCCGACGGGCTCCACCAGCACGGTCATGATCCGGTTGCGACGGCCGGCCGCGGACTCCGCGGTGAGCTTCAGCTCCCGCCCGTCCGGCAGCGGCACCACCGCGGAGGCGCCCGCGATCGGCACGCGGCCCAGCTGCTTGGCGAGCAGTCCGCCGACGGTCTCGACGTCCTCGTCGTCGAACTCGTCGAGGCCGAAGAGCTCCCCGAGGTCACCGATGTCGAGCCGCGCCGTCACGCGGTAGCAGCCGTCGGCGAGCTCCTCCACGGGCGGCAGCTCGCGGTCGTACTCGTCGGTGATCTCGCCGACGATCTCCTCGAGGATGTCCTCGATGGTGACGATGCCCGCCGTGCCGCCGTACTCGTCGATCACGACGGCCACGTGGTTGCGCTCCTGCTGCATCTCCCTGAGCAGGTCGCCCGCGTTCTTCGTGTCCGGGACGAAGGTGGCGGGACGCATCGCCGTCGACACCAGCTCGGACTCGCTGTCGCGGTTGATGTGCGTCTTGCGCGCCAGGTCCTTCAGGTACACCATGCCGACGACGTCGTCCTCGCTCTCCCCCGTCACGGGGATCCGCGAGAAGCCGGAGCGCAGCGCGAGGGTGAGGGCCTGCCGGATCGTCTTGAAACGCTCGATCGCCACCAAGTCCGTGCGGGGCACCATGACTTCGCGGACGAGGGTGTCACCGAGCTCGAAGACGGAGTGGACCATGCGCCGCTCCTCGTCCTCGATCAGCGACTCCTTCTCGGCGAGGTCGACCATCGCGCGCAGCTCCGCCTCGGAGGCGAACGGGCCGCGCCGGAAGCCCTTGCCGGGCGTGAGCGCGTTGCCGATGAGGATCAGCAGCGGCGGGATCGGGCCCATCACGCGGGCCAGCGGGAGCAGCACGTACGCCGAGGCGGTCGCCGTGTTCAGCGGGTGCTGGCGGCCGATGGTGCGCGGGGAGACCCCCACGGCGACGTAACTGACGAGGACCATCACGCCGATGGCGACCGCGAGGGCCTGCCAGGTCTCGTCGAACTCCTGCAGGCAGGCGTAGGTCACCAGGGCCGCCGCGGCCATCTCGCACGCCACCCGCACGAGCAGCGCCACGTTGAGGTAGCGGGTCGGGTCGGCGGCGACCTGCGCGAGCTTCGCGCTGCCGCGCCGCCCGGAGCGGACCGCCTCGTCCGCGCGGAAGCTGGAGACCCGGGCGATGCCCGCCTCCGCGCACGCCGCGAGCCAGGCCACGACGACCAGGGCGACCGCGCCCGCGATCAGTTGAAGACTCATGGCGCTAGGAGACCGTGGGCGCCGGGGACGGGCCGGTCAGGCCCTTCTCCGCGCGCCAGCCGTCGACGATGGCGGCCTGCAGGCCGAACATCTCGGCCTTCTCGTCGGGCTCCTCGTGGTCGTACCCGAGCAGGTGCAGCACCCCGTGGACGGTGAGGAGCTGGAGCTCCTCGTCCATGGAGTGCTGCGTCGGGGCGTCCTCGCCCTGCTTGGTGGCGACCTCGGGGCAGAGCACGATGTCGCCGAGGAGGCCCTGCGGGGGCTCGTCGTCGTCCTTCATGGGCGGCCGCAGCTCGTCCATGGGGAACGACATGACGTCGGTGGGCCCGGGCAGGTCCATCCACTGGATGTGCAGCTGCTCCATGGCGTCGGCGTCCACGACGATCACCGAGAGCTCGGAGAGCGGGTGGATGCGCATCCGCGCGAGTGCGTAGCGGGCGATGTCGAGGATCGCCTGCTCGTCGACCCTTGTTCCGGATTCGTTGTTGACGTCGATCGACATGGTGGTGCTGGTCTACTTCCCGTCGCGGCTGTCGTGCTGCTCGTACGCGTCGACGATACGGCCGACCAGCTTGTGCCGGACGACATCGCCGGACGTGAGACGTGAGAAGTGGATGTCCTCCACGCCGTCGAGGATCTGCTGGACCTCGCGCAGGCCGCTCTTCGTACCGCCCGGCAGGTCGACCTGGGTGACGTCACCGGTGATGACGATCTTCGAGTCGAAGCCGAGGCGGGTGAGGAACATCTTCATCTGCTCGGCGCTGGTGTTCTGCGCCTCGTCGAGGATGATGAACGCGTCGTTCAGCGTGCGGCCGCGCATGTACGCGAGCGGGGCGACCTCGATGGTCCCGGCCGCCATGAGGCGCGGGATCGAGTCGGGGTCGAGCATGTCGTGCAGCGCGTCGTACAGCGGGCGCAGGTACGGGTCGATCTTCTCGTAGAGCGTGCCGGGCAGGAAGCCCAGGCGCTCGCCCGCCTCGACCGCCGGCCGGGTCAGGATGATGCGGTTGACCTGCTTGGACTGCAGGGCCTGCACGGCCTTGGCCATGGCGAGGTAGGTCTTGCCCGTGCCCGCGGGGCCGATCCCGAAGACGATGGTGTGCTTGTCGATCGCGTCGACGTACCGCTTCTGGTTGAGGGTCTTGGGGCGGATGGTGCGGCCGCGGGACGAGAGGATGTTCTGTGTGAGGACCTCGGCGGGGGTCTCCTCCGCGCCGGTGCCGTTCTCGTCCGCCCTGAGCATGGCGATCGAGCGTTCCACTGCGTCCTCCGTCATCGGCTGACCGGTGCGGAGCACCAGCATCATCTGATCGAACAAGCGCTGGATCAGGACGACTTCGTCGGCATCGCCCACGGCGCTGATCTCATTGCCCCGGACGTGGATGTCGGCCGCCGGGAAGGCCTTCTCGATCACCCGCAGCAGAGCGTCGCCGGAGCCGAGGACAGTCACCATCGGGTGGTTCGCCGGGACGGCGAAGTGGGCTCGGGCCTGGTCCTGCGCGTCGGTGTGAGTGGTGGGTGTCTGAGTCATGGGCCGGCTCTGAAGGCCTGCTCATCCTCCTCGTGCGGGGCTTGGTGGCCGCTCGACAGCCTTGCACTGCCAAGAGTACGTCGCGGCACTGTCAGTGCCGTAGGACTTTTACGCGGCGTCCCTCAGGCCGAGCGGAACCCGATCGTGGGGACGGCACGGCGCAGGGGCCAGGGGCGGCTCGCCGCCGGGAGCAGGTCCTGCAGGAAGCGGTAGCGCCGCAGCGCCACCGGGTCCTGCCCGTCGAGCTCCCGCACCCGGCGCCACCACGCCCCCACCTCCGCCCACCCGGGCGCGGACAGGGACCCGCCGAACTCCTGGACGGAGAGCGCCGCCGTCAGGCCCGCGAAGGCGAGGCGGTCGGCCAGCGGCCAGCCCGCCAGCGTCCCCGTGACGAAGCCGGCGACGAAGACGTCGCCCGCGCCGGTGGGGTCGAGCGCCGCGACCTCGATGGCGGGCACCTCGGCCGTCTCGCCGGTCCGCCCGTCCACCGCGTACGCGCCCTCGGCACCCAGCGTCACCACCGCGAGCGGCACGTGCTCGGTCAGCGCCCTGGCCGCGGCCCGCGGGCAGGAGGTGCGGGTGTAGCGCATCGCCTCCTCCGCGTTCGGCAGGAACGCCTCGCAGTGCGCCAGGTCGGCGAGGCCCGCCAGGTCCCAGCGCCCGGTGTCGTCCCACCCGACGTCGGCGAAGATCCGTGTGCCGCTGCGGGCGGCCTGCGCGATCCAGGGGGCGCGGGCGCCGGGCGTCAGGGAGGCGACGGCGGCCCGGGCCCGCGGGGGGCACGACGGGGCGCCGCCGTCCGGCGCGTCGGCGTCCGGCGGCGGCTCGTGGCCGTGGCTGACCATGGTCCGTTCGCCCTCGTACGCCATGGAGACGGTCACCGGGGAGTGCCAGCCGGCCACGGTCCGTGAGGGGGTGAGGTCAATGCCCTCCCCTTGTTCGAGGGCGTCCCAGCAGTACTCCCCGTAGTGATCGTCGCCGAAGGCCGCGGCCAGCGACGTGTGCAGGCCGAGCCGGGCGAGGGCGGTCGCCATGTTGGCGACGCCGCCGGGACTGGACCCCATGCCGCGGGCCCAGGACTCGGTCCCGCGCACGGGCGCGGAGTCGAGCCCGGTGAAGATGATGTCGAGGAAGACCGTGCCGGTGAGGTAGACGTCGCAGTCCGGATCACCGGCTCTGCGGGCTGCCTTCAGCGGGTCGACGCTGGGCTGTAGGGGTACGACCATGCAGGCAACGTAACGGACGAGCCCCCAAGAGGCCCGGGGATACCCGGCACGGCACGGCGCGAGTGGCACCCGCGGCGGCCCCGCGACCGGGCCTCGTGGGCTACCAGCGGGGCACGGCCGGGGTCGTCCACGCCGGGTCCGCCACCCGCATCGCCGCCGCGTCGTCCCGCTCCCGCAGCGCCCGGAACTCCTCGTCGAGCCAGCGCGCGTGCAGGGCGGCGAGCCTGTCCCTGTCGAGTGCGACGCCGAGCCCCGGCGCGTCGGTGACGGCCACCGTGCCGTCCGTGAACCGCAGCCGTTCGGTGAGCACGTCCTCGGCCTGCCACGGGTAGTGCGAGTCGCAGGCGTGGTGGAGTCCGGGCACGGTCGCCGCCACGTGGGTCATCGCGGCCAGGCTGATCCCCAGGTGCGTGTTGGAGTGCATCGACACACTCACCCCGAACGTCCGGCACACCGCGGCCAGTTCGCGGGTGCGCCGCAGCCCGCCCCAGTAGTGGTGGTCGGAGAGCACCACCTGCACGGCCCCCTTCGTGAAGGCCTCCGGTATCTCCTCGAAGGTCGTCACGCACATGTTCGTGGCGAGCGGCACCCGGGTGCCGGCGGCGACCTCGGCCATCGCGGGCGTGCCGAGCGCGGGGTCCTCCAGGTACTCGAGCACGTCACCGAGCTCCTGGGCGACCTTCAGGGACGTCTCCACGGACCAGGCGCCGTTGGGGTCGAGCCGCAGGGGCCTGCCGGGGAACGCCTCGGCCAGGGCGCGGATCGCGGCGGCCTCCTCGTCCGGCGGGAAGACGCCGCCCTTGAGCTTGAAGGAGGTGAAGCCGTACCGCTCGGTGAACAGGCGGGCCTGGGCGACGATCCCGGCGGGGTCGAGCGCGGCGCCCCACCCCGCGTCCGGCTCGCAGGCGACGCCCTCGGGGTGCTCGGCCCACTTGTAGAAGAGGTAGGCGCTGTACTCCACCGCGTCGCGCACCTTGCCGCCGAGCAGCGCGTGGACCGGCAGGCCGAGGGCCTTGCCGAGCGCGTCCAGGCACGCCACCTCGAACCCGGAGACGACGGAGAGGCGCAGCTTGTCGGCGGTCTGCACGCCGCGCAGCCCGCCGACGTCCACGGAGGCGTCGACCCGGGCCGCGTCCACGGACACGTCGTCCGCCAGTGTGAACAGGCCGTTCAGGTCGTCGACCCGGTGCCCGGCCAGCCGCTCGGCGAAGGGCCGGGCGAGCTCCAGGTACTTGCCGTCCCCGTACGTCTCCCCGACGCCCGTCACCCCACCGGCGGTGACCACCTCGATGATCAGGCGCGGGGTGTAGGGCTGGTGCACGCCCTGGGTGTTGAGGAGGGGCGGGTCGGCCACGAGGACGGGCGTGAGACGGACCTCTTCGATGACGAGACTTCCGGAGCGCTGTCCATACATGAGAACGGAGACTAGGTACGCGAACACGAGGTCGTCAATGGCGCGTCCGTACGTCCGCACGTCCGCACACGTCGAGGCCGGCGCCCCCGGCTCGGAGCCCGGCAGTTGCGCGAGGACGGCACGGGCGACGCAGGCGCCGATGTCGTACAGGTACAGGTACAGGTCTGCGGGGGGGGCGTCGTCGTACGCCGCGTGGAGCTGCGGGAACGTCGAGACGCACGGGACGAGTTCGGCCCCGGTCGGCTCGATCAGGCCGCCGGTCGCGGGCCGTTGGCGTACGTCACACGGCGGCCCACCGCCTCGGCCCCTGCGGCGGGCAGTGAGCTCGCGGGGGCGGGCGGTGGGCCGGAGAGCCGGAGGGCCGTGTCAGCCGTGGATCCGCACGAAGGAATCCGTGCGCCGGCCGTATCCGGCGCAGGCGATCAGTCGGTCAGGCGATCAGTCGATCAGTTGATCAGTCGATCAGTTGATCAGTCGAACGAATAGGCCTCGACCTCGGCGAGGTAGCGCGCCCGCAGCGCCTCGTCCGCCTCGTCCCGGTCGAGGAAGGCCGCCTCGAAGGAGTTGCGTGCGAGCGTGCGCAGCCGTTCCCCGTCGAGCCCGAGCGCCTCGCCCACGGCCCGGAAGTTGTCGTCGGCGTACCCGCCGAAGTAGGCCGGGTCGTCGGAGTTGACCGTGCACACCAGGCCCGCGTCGAGCATCTTGGGCAGCGGGTGCTCCTCCAGTACGTCGATGGCGCGCAGCCGGACGTTGGAGAGCGGGCAGAGCGTGAGCGGCACGCGGTCGCGGACCAGGCGCTCCACCAGCTGTGGGTCCTCCATGCAGCGCAGCCCGTGGTCGATGCGCTCGACGCCCAGCACGTCCAGGGCCTCCGTGATGTACGCGGGCGGCCCTTCCTCGCCCGCGTGGGCGACGCGCCGCAGACCGCGTGCGGCGGCGGCCTCGTACACCTTCTGGAACTTGGCCGGCGGGTGGCCGACCTCGGCCGAGTCCAGGCCGATGCCGATGATCCGGTGGAGGTGGGGCTCGGCGGCCGTCAGGGTCTCCAGCGCGGAGTCGGCGGACTGGTCGCGCAGGAAGCACATGATGAGGCGCGTGGAGATGCCGTGCCGCTCCTCGCTGCGGTCCAGGGCGCGGCACAGGCCCTCGACGACCGTGGCGATGGGGATGCCGCGTGCGGTGTGCGCCTGCGGGTCGAAGAAGATCTCCGCGTGCCGCACGCCCTGTCGGGCGGCGCGGGCGAGGTAGGCGTCCGCGAGCTCCTCGAAGTCGGCCTCGGTGCGCAGTACGGCCATCAGGCGGTAGTAGAGGTTCAGGAAGCTCTGGAGGTCGTCGAAGAGGTAGGCCTTGCGGAGCTCTTCGGTGTCGGCGTAGGGGAGTTCGACGCCGTTGCGCGCGGCGAGGGCGAAGGCGAGCTCGGGTTCGAGGGTACCTTCGATGTGGAGGTGGAGTTCGGCCTTGGGGATCGGCATGGTGCGGTCTCGCTCGGGTTGTTCCGGGTGGGGGTGCTCAGGGGCGTCGGGGCAGCGGGATCCTCGACAGGTCGCGGGCGACGGTGAGTTCACCGTCGAACCCGGCGGCGCGGGCCTGGTGCTCGTAGGCGCCCGGGTCGGGGTAGCGCTGGCTGAAGTGCGTGAGGACGAGGTGGCGCACGCCCGCTTCGACGGCCACGCGGGCGGCCTGTCCCGCGGTCAAGTGGCCGTGGTCGGTGGCGAGTCGCTCGTCCTCGTCGAGGAACGTCGACTCGATGACGAGCATGTCGCAGCCCTCGGCGAGCGCGTGCACGCCGTCGCAGAGCCGGGTGTCCATCACGAAGGCGAACCGCTGCCCGCGCCGCACCTCGCTGACCTCGTCGAGGGTGACGCCGCCGAGGCTGCCCTCCTTCTGGAGCCGCCCGACGTCGGGCCCCGCGATGCCGTGCCCGGCCAGCAGGCGGGGCAGCATCCGGCGCCCGTCGGGCTCGGTCACGCGGTAGCCGTACGACTCGACGGGGTGCGACAGCTTCATCGCGTCCAGGGTGTACGAGGGCGTGGTGGCGAGCGGCCCGTCCTCGGCGACCGGCGCCTCGGTGAGCCGCACGGTCTCGCGGTAGGCCGTCGCGTACCGCAGGCGGTCGAAGAAGTGCTGCCCCGACGCCGGGTAATGGGCGGTGACCGGGTGCGGGACCCGGTCGAGGTTGATGCGCTGGATCACCCCGGCCAGGCCCAGGGAGTGGTCGCCGTGGAAGTGCGTCACGCAGATCCGGTGCAGGTCGTGGGCGGCGACCCCGGCGCGCAGCATCTGGCGCTGCGTGCCCTCGCCGGGGTCGAACATGATGCCCTGGCCATCCCAGAGCAGGACGTAGCCGTTGTGGTTGCGGTGCCGGGTGGGGACCTGGCTGGCGGTGCCGAGCACCACCAGTTCTCGTACGGACAAGGAGAGCGGCCCCGCTATCCGGGCGGCCACTGGAGGCCGCGGCCGCCCAGGACGTGCGCGTGCGCGTGGAAGACGGTCTGGCCGGCGCCGGAGCCGGTGTTGAAGACGATGCGGTAGCTGTCCGCGCCCTCCTGGGCGGCGACCTCACCGGCCTCCCGCAGCACGTCCGCGGCGGTCTCCGGCTCGGCGGCGGCCAGCGAGGCCGCGTCCGGGTGGTGCACCTTGGGGATCACCAGGACGTGGGTGGGCGCCTGCGGGTTGATGTCGCGGAAGGCGACGGTCGTCTCGGTCTCCCGGACGACCGTCGCCGGCACCTCACCCGCGACGATCTTGCAGAACAGGCAGTCGCTTTGCGCTTCGCCCGCCATGGGCCGCCTCCTAGCTGAGCTTGGGCACGATCCGAACGATCAGTACGTCCGGCATGCTATCGGCCCGAGCGCCGGCGGCCCCGGCAAGGTCAGCCGGTGCCCGGGACGGCCGGCGCGGTCTTCGCCGGGTTCTCCGCCAGCGCGGCCAGCGCGATGCGGACCGCCTCGTCCAACTGCGGGTCACGGCCCGCCGCGTGGTCGTCGGGGGTGGTGACGACCTCCACGTCCGGGTCGACGCCGTGGTTCTCGACGCCCCACTCCTGGCCCTCCAGCCAGAACGCGTACTTCGGCTGCGTCACCAGCGTCCCGTCGACCAGGTGGTAGCGGCTGTCGATGCCGATGACACCGCCCCAGGTGCGGGTGCCCACCACCGGGCCGATGCCGAGCGCCCTGATCGCCGCGTTCACGATGTCGCCGTCGGAGCCGGAGAACTCGTTGGCGACGGCGACGACGGGTCCGCGCGGCGCGTCCGCGGGGTAGCTGAAGGGGCGCGAGCCGCGGGGCAGGTCCCAGCCGACGATGCGGCGGGCCAGCTTCTCCACGACGAGCTGCGAGGTGTGCCCGCCGCGGTTCTCCCTGATGTCGACGACCAGCCCCTCGCGGGCCACCTCCACGCGCAGGTCGCGGTGGATCTGGGCCCAGCCGGGCGCCTGCATGTCGGGGACGTGGAGGTAGCCGAGGCGGCCGCCGGAACGCTCGTGGACACAGGCCCGCCGGTCGGCGACCCAGGCGTGGTAGCGCAGCGGCTCCTCGTCGTCGACGGGGATCACCACGGCGTGCCGCGGATCGCCGCCGCCGGACGGCGAGACGGTCAGCTCGACGGGCTTGTCCGCGGTGCCCACGAGCAGCGGTCCCGGGCCCGTGACCGGGTCGACGGGACGGCCGTTGACCTCGATGACCGCGTCACCGGGGCGGATCGCGACGCCGGGCGCGGCGAGCGGCGACCGCGCGGCCGGGTCGGAGGTCTCCGAGGGCAGCACCCGGTCGACGCGCCACAGGCCGTCCGCGCCGCGCGAGAGGTCCGCGCCGAGCAGCCCCTGGCGCTGCGCGCCGCCCCCGCCGCCGCCCGGGACGACGTAGGCGTGCGAGGTGCCGAGCTCGCCGTGCACCTCCCACAGCAGGTCGACGAGGTCGTCGTGGGTGGCGACGCGGGACAGGACCGGGCGGTAGCGCTCCAGGACGGCGTCCCAGTCGACGCCGCCCATGTCGGGCCGCCAGAAGTTGTCCCGCATGAGGCGGCCCGTCTCGTCGTACATCTGGCGCCACTCGGCGGCCGGGTCGACGGTGTGGCGGACGCGGGTGAGGTCGACGGTGATGTTCGTGTCGCTGTCCTCGTCGCCGGAGGCGCGCCGGTCGCTGGGCACGACCTTCAGTTTGCCGTCGGTCCACAGCAGGACGCGCTTGCCGTCGCCGGTGACGGCGAAGTGGTCGGCGTCGCCCGACAGTTCCTCGACGCGGTGCTGCGCGAAGTCGTACCGCTCCAGCTCGGTCTTGGGGTCCGGGTCGTGCGGGGTGGCACGGGAGGCGCCGAGCACGCCGCGCACCGGGTGGCGCAGCCAGAGCAGCCCGTCCTTGGCGGCCCGCAGGGTGGTGTAGCGGGCGGCCTCGACGGGGAACGGCACGATGCGGTCGGCGAGCCCGTCGAAGTCGATGCGGGTGACGGGCGCGCCCTCGCTGTCGGGCGTCTCGGCGCCGTCCTGCGCCTCGAAGGGCCTGCCGTGCCGCTGCGGTCCGAAGGGGGACGGTGTGGTCGCGGCGAGGGTGATCAGGTACGGCCGGGAGCCGCCGACGAACGCGAGGTCGAAGACGTGCTCGTCGTAGACCGGGTCGAAGGCGCGCGCGGACAGGAACGCGAGGTGCTTGCCGTCGAGGGTGAACGCGGGGGCGTAGTCGCGGAAGCGCAGCGGGGTCGCCTCGGACACCGACAGGTCGGCGGTGTTGGCCAGCTTGAGCTGTCGCAGCGGGCGCGGCCCGGGATGCGACCAGGCGAGCCAGGCGGAGTCGGGCGAGAAGACGAGCCCGGTGGCCTCGCCGTCCTCGCCCCGGTCGACCTCGCGGACCTCGCCGCTCTCCCGCTCGACGAGCAGGACGCGGCCGTCGTGCGAGGCGACGGCGGCGCGGGAGCCGTCCGGCGCCATGGCGAGCGAGAGGACCCGGCCGAGCTGTCCTGCGGCGAGCCTGCGGGGGGTGGCGCCGGGGGCGGGCCCGGTGGCCGGGGCGAACTCCAGGGCCTCGTCGCCCTCCGCGTCCGTGACCCACACGACGTGTTCCTCGCCCTGCACGCGGAAGGTGCGGGGCAGCCTGGCGCGGACCCCGTGCTCGGCGGCGAGCGCGCGGGCGGGTCCCTCGCGGTGCGTGACCCAGTGCACGGAGCCGCGCACGGAGACCGCGCTGCCGCGTCCGGTGTGGTCGGGCGCGGCGGCCCCGAACCAGCGGGCGGCGGAGACGGGGTGCGGCTGCAGATCGGTGCGCTGCCCGCCGAGGCGGATGTCCAGACGGCGCGGCGCCACGCCCGACAGGTCGTCCAGGAGCCAGAGTTCACCGGCCGACGAGTAGATGACGCGGGTGCCGTCGGTGGCCGCGTGCCGTGCGTAGAACCCCTGGCCGCCGTCGGTGTGCCGGCGCAGGTCCGAGCCGTCGGGCAGCGAGGAGTAGAGCGAGCCGACGCCCTCGTGGTCGCAGAGGAAGGCGATGCGCTCGCCCACCCAGAGCGGGTACTCGATGTTCCCGTCGAGCTCTTCGTGAACGCGTACGAAACGCTCGCCTCCATCGGCGCCGTCCGCCGCGCCCGCGCCGCCCGCGCCGTCCCCGTCGGGCGCCGTCCGGATCCACAACTTGCCCGCGGTGCCGCCCCGGTACCGCTTCCACCAGGCCGCCTCGCGGCCCATCGGCACGGAGAGCAGCAGGAGTTGCCCGTCCGGCCCGTGCGCGACATCGCCGACGTGACCGTACGGCAGCGTGGCCGCGGGCCCGCCGTCGAGCGGCACGGCCCGCGCCCAGGTGCGGCGCAGCGAGGCCTGGCCCGCCGCGGTGACCGCGAGGACCTGTCCCCCGGGGGTCCAGCCGCGCACGGCGGTCTTCCAACTCCCCCAGTACGTCAGGCGCTTGGCGGGCCCGCCGTCGAGGGGCGCGATGTGCACCTCGGGGGCGCCGTCGCGGGTGGAGGTCCAGGCGACGGTCGTCCCGTCCGGGGAGATCCGGGGGTGGTTCACGGGCATGTTGTCGGCACTGACCCGCCAGGCGCGGCCCCCGTCGAGGGGTGCGACCCAGACGTCGTCCTCGGCCGTGAAGGTGGTCAACTCGCCGTGGATGTGCGGGAACCGGAGATACGCGGAGTGCGCTGCCTCTGTCACGCCGTCCAGCCTAGGCAGGCTCCGCGCGCCCCGGAAGCGGTTTGGATCACTTGGCCGGGGCCGCCCGGTCTGCTTCCCCGCTCACTTGCCGGGAACGCAGTCGCAGGTCGGCCGCGGCGGCGGGTCCGGGGTCGCGGTCACGGTGACGGTGGTGGTGGGCGCGGGACCGGGCTCGTCGTGGGAGGGCGAAGGGCGGTGGGTGCCGGGCGGCCCGGAGGTCTGGCCGCCCCCGCCTCCACCCCCGTTCCCGCCCCCGCCCCCGTTCCCGTCGCCCTGCGCGCAGTTGCCGAGGACGCCGACGCCGAACCACTCCTTGCCGTCCACCTCGGCGGTGAGGTTGCCGCGTACGCAGTGGCCGTCGACGACGGAGCGCACCTTGCCCCTGATGGTGATGTCCTTGCCGTCGTCGGTCTCGCCCCGGCAGTCCACGGTGACCACGGCCTCGGACGACGCGGACCTGTCGCGCGGGGTGACCTTGTCCTCGAACCGGGCGGTACAGCTGAGCCACGCCACGTCGGCGTGCTGCCGCTCCAGCTCCTTGGTGCCCATCTCGTCGGTGGTGAGCGCGACGGCGGCGGTATTGACGGACCCGTTCACGGGATCGCACGCGGTGACGCCCGACACGGCAACGCCGGCCACCCCCACGGCACACAGAACCGACGCACACCTCCTCCACCGGACCCGACCGTTTCCACGTGACCGCCGCGATGCCCCCATGGGCGGCAGAGTGCCACCGGAGGCGGCGGGGCGGTAGGGCGCTTGCGGCCATCTGTCACCCGCGGGAGGGAACCGGTCGCCCGGCCCGTCTCAGCTCAGGACCAGCGTCCCGTACGCCCCAGCAGCAGTGCCGTCGCCGCCGTCCCCGCCGTCGACGTGCGCAGCACGCTGCGGCCGAGCCGGTACGGCTTCGCGCCCGCGTCCGCGAACGCCGCCAACTCGTCCGGGGACACGCCCCCTTCGGGGCCCACCACCAGCACGATGTGTCCGCTCGCGGGGAGTTGCGCGGTGGCCAGCGGCTCGCTGCCCTCCTCGTGCAGGACGGCGGCGAGGTCGGCGTCCGCGAGGAGCGCGGCGACCTGCTTGGTCGACGCGGCGTCGGCGATCTCGGGGAAGCGGACCCGTCGCGACTGCTTGCCCGCCTCGCGCGCGGTGGCCCGCCACTTGGCGAGGGCCTTGAGACCCCGGTCGCCCTTCCACTGCGTGATGCAGCGCGAGGCGGTCCACGGGACGACGGCGTCGACGCCGGTCTCCGTCATCGTCTCCACGGCGAGTTCACCGCGGTCGCCCTTGGGCAGCGCCTGCACGACGGTGATCCGCGGGGCGTCCGCGGGCTCCTCGGTGACCGTGTCCATCGTGAGGATCAGCCGGTCCTTGCCCTCGGTGTCGAGGACCACGCACGGTGCCCACCGTCCGGCACCGTCGGTCAGGACGACGTCCTCACCGGCGTGCAGCCGCTTCACGGAGACGGCGTGCCGCCCTTCGGGCCCCTCCAGTACGTAGCGTCCGCCGGCGCCCGCGGTGAGGTCGTCGACGACGAAGACGGGGGCGGTCACGCGGCGCCGCCCGGCGTTCCCTGGGCTCCCTGCTCGTCGGTCCCGGACGCCAACGACGCCTTCGCCTCGGCCAGTTCGGCCGCGAGCACCTCCACGAGCTGTCCGGCAGGCAGCTCCCGGGAGAGCCGGTGGCCCTGCCCGGCCCAGAGCGCCATGGCCTGCGCGTCGCCGGCCTTCGCCGCGGCCTTGCGCAGACCGCTGGTGAGGTGGTGGACCTGGGGGTAGGCGGCGGGGGCGTACGGGCCGTGCTCGCGCATGAAGCGGTTGACGAGGCCGCGCGCGGGGCGCCCGGAGAACGCGCGGGTCAGCTCGGTCCGTACGAAGAGCGGGTTGGTCATGGCCTGCTTGTGCAGGGCGTTGGCGCCCGACTCGGGCGCGACCAGGAACGCCGTGCCGAGCTGCGCCGCGTCCGCGCCCGCCGCGAGCACCGCGGCGATCTGCGCGCCGCGCATCAGGCCGCCGGCCGCGACGAGCGGGATCTGCACGGTCTCGCGGACCTGCGTGACGAGGGCGAGCAGACCGATCCCGGCGCCGTCGGCCTCGGGGTTGTCCCGGTGGGTGCCCTGGTGGCCGCCCGCCTCGATGCCCTGCACGCACACGGCGTCGGCGCCGGACCACTGGGCGGTCTGGGCCTCCTCGGCCGTGGTGACGGTGACGACGGTCAGCGTGCCGACGCGCGCGAAGGCGTCGAGGACGTCGCGGGTGGGGCAGCCGAAGGTGAAGGAGACGAGCGGCACCGGGTCGTCGAGGAGGATCGCGAGCTTGGCGTCGTAGCCGTCGTCACGGCCGCTGTCCGGGTCGCCGAGCTGCGTCTCGTACCAGCTCGCCTCGCCCGTCAGCTGGCTGCGGTAGACCTCGACGGCCGCGGCGTCGGCGGTGTCGGGCTGCGGCATGAAGAGGTTGACGCCGAAGGGCCGCGAGGTGAGCCCCCGCAACTGTTTGATCTCCTGGTACATGCCGTCGGCGGTCTTGTACCCGGCGGCGAGGAATCCGAGCCCCCCGGCCTCGGAGACGGCGGCGGCGAGCTGGGGGCACGAGGCGCCGCCGGCCATGGGGGCCTGCACGATCGGAAGGCGGCAGAGATCGGTCAGTGCGGAGGGCATGAACGCATCGTGCCATGCCCCGCGCGACCGACCGAATCGCGCCCCGTAAGGGGCGGCAAGGGGCGGGGGTCGGTACCGGCGCACGACCCCCATGGCCCCGCGGACGAACGGCAGGACCCCCCGGCACGGAAAACCGTCGCCGGGGGGCCGGGAAAAACCGCTCCGGGCACTACCGCCCGTTGAACGCGTCCTTGAGCCGCGAGAACAGCCCCTGCTGCCCGGGCTGGAACTGCCCGGTGGGCCGCTCCTCGCCGCGCAGCTGCGACAGCTCCCGCAGCACCCGCTCCTGCTCCGCGTCGAGCTTGGTCGGCGTGAGGACCTCGACGTGCACGATGAGGTCGCCCCGGCCGCCGCCCCGCAGGTGCGTGATGCCGCGCCCGTGCAGCGGGACGGACTGCCCCGACTGCGTGCCGGGCCGGATGTCGATCTCCTCCATGCCGTCCAGCGTCTTCAGCGGCACCTTCGTACCGAGCGCCGCCGCCGTCATCGGGATGGTGACGGTGCAGTGCAGGTCGTCGCCGCGCCGCTGGAAGACCTCGTGCGGCAGCTCGTGGATCTCGACGTACAGGTCGCCGGCGGGGCCGCCGCCGGGGCCGACCTCGCCCTCGCCCGCGAGCTGGATGCGGGTGCCGTTGTCGACACCGGCCGGGATCTTCACGGTGAGCGTGCGCCGCGACCGGATGCGGCCGTCGCCGGCGCACTCGGGGCACGGGGTGGGCACGACCGTGCCGAAGCCCTGGCACTGCGGGCAGGGGCGCGAGGTCATGACCTGGCCGAGGAAGGACCGCGTGACCTGCGACACCTCGCCGCGACCGCGGCACATGTCACACGTCTGGGCGGACGTCCCCGGCGCGGCACCCTCACCGCTGCAGGTCGTGCACACCACCGCGGTGTCGACCTGGATGTCCTTGGTGGTCCCGAAGGCGGCCTCGTCGAGGTCGATCTCCAGACGGATCATGGCGTCCTGGCCGCGACGCGTGCGCGAGCGCGGCCCGCGCTGCGACGCCGTCCCGAAGAACGCGTCCATGATGTCCGAGAAGTTCCCGAAGCCACCGGCCCCGAAACCGCCCGCGCCACCGCCGCCGCCCGCCTGGGACAGCGGGTCGCCACCGAGGTCGTAGACCTGCTTCTTCTGCGGGTCCGACAACACCTCGTAGGCGGCGTTGATCTCCTTGAAGCGCTCCTGAGTCTTCGGATCCGGATTCACATCCGGGTGAAGCTCACGCGCCAGCCTCCGGAAGGCCTTCTTGATCTCGTCCTGGGAAGCGTCGCGGCGCACGCCGAGTACGGCGTAGTAGTCCGTGGCCACTTACGACTCCGCCAGGATCTGTCCGACGTAACGTGCCACTGCGCGTACTGCTCCCATCGTTCCCGGATAGTCCATGCGGGTCGGTCCGACCACGCCGAGCTTGGCGACTGCCTCGCTTCCCGAACCGTAGCCGACCGAGACCACGGACGTGGAGCTGAGTCCCTCATGGGCGTTCTCGTGACCGATCCGTACGGCCATGCCCGAATCCTGTACCTCCCCCAGCAACTTGAGGAGCACGACCTGCTCCTCCAGCGCCTCGAGGACGGGACGGATGGTGAGGGGAAAGTCATGCCCGAAGCGGGTGAGATTGGCGGTGCCGCCGATCATCAGCCGCTCTTCGGTCTCCTCCACGAGCGTCTCGAGGAGGGTGGACAGGACGGTCGCGACCGTGCCCCTGTCCTCCGCCTCGAAGGCCTCGGGGAGGTCCTGCACGAGCTGCGGCACATCGGCGAAGCGCCGGCCCGCGACCCGGCTGTTGAGCCGCGCCCGCAGGTCCGCGAGCGCGCTCTCGCCGAACGGCGCCGGGCAGTCGATCATGCGCTGCTCGACCCGGCCGGTGTCCGTGATCAGTACGAGCATCAGCCGCGCCGGGGCCAGCGAGAGCAGCTCCACGTGCCGCACCGTCGACCTCGTGAGCGACGGGTACTGCACGACGGCGACCTGCCGCGTCAGCTGCGCGAGCAGCCGCACCGTGCGCCCCACGACGTCGTCGAGGTCGACGGCGCCGTCGAGGAAGTTCTGGATGGCCCGGCGCTCGGGACCGGTCATCGGCTTGACGCCGGCCAGTTTGTCGACGAACAGGCGGTAGCCCTTGTCCGTCGGGATGCGCCCCGCGCTGGTGTGGGGCTGGGCGATGAAGCCCTCCTCCTCCAGCGCCGCCATGTCGTTGCGGACGGTGGCCGGGGAGACCCCCAGACGGTGCCGCTCGGTGAGCGCCTTGGAGCCGACGGGCTCCTCCGTCCCCACGTAGTCATGGACGATGGCGCGCAGCACCTCGAGCCTGCGTTCATTGAGCATCGCGCACACCTCCAGCTGTCTCCGTCGTTCACGACGGGCCCCGGCATCCCCCGAGCCCCCGCCTGGCACTCACCGCGGGCGAGTGCCAGCCTTTCAATGGGTCAGTGTACGGCCGTCGGGTACGGCCCCGGCAAGGGCCGACCCCGCCCCGTCGTGCCGATGCGCCCGGGAGCGGCTGCCGAACACCGCCCGTACGGATAGCGTCACCGTATGAACGTGGCACTGGCATGGGAAGCGGCGGGCTGGGAGCGGCTCGGGCCGCACGTGGGACGGTGCCGGCTGCCCGTCTGGGACTGCACGGCGGGGCTCGTCGCCGGGGACGACGCGGCGCTCATGATCGATGCGGGGTCGAGTCTGGCCGAGGGCGCGGCCCTGCGGATCCGGGCCCGGCAGATCCTCGGCGGCGCCCGCAGGGTCACGCATCTCGCCCTCACGCACCCGCACTTCGACCACGTGCTCGGCGCTGCGGCCTTCGCGGGCGTGGAGGTGTACGGAGCGGTGGGCATCGACGCGGTCTTCGCCGGGGGCGGCGACGAGCTGCGCGCGGACGCGGTGCGCCAGGGCGTGCCCGAGGACGCGGCGGCGGAGGCGGCCGACCTCCTGGTCCGCCCGCACCACCTGGTGTCCGGCGAGTGGACGCTCGACCTGGGCGGCGGCCTCCAGGTGCTGCTGGCGAACGTCGGCCCCGCGCACTCGGGACACGACCTGGCGGTGCTGGTGCCGGGCGTCGACGGGGGCCGGGAGACCGTCTTCTGCGGTGACCTCGTCGAGGAGTCGGGCGAACCGCAGGCGGGCCCGGACGCGGTACCCGGACGCTGGCCCTCGGCCCTGGACCGCCTCCTGGAGCTGGGCGGCGAGGACGCGGTGTACGTACCGGGGCACGGTGCCGCCGTCGATGCGGCTTTTGTCCGCGCGCAGCGCGACACACTGGCCGCCCGCTTCGGCGTGTCGTAACCACGCACGCGTCCGTTCTTCCTATCGTCGGCAGAATGCGCCAGTACTCCGCCGATCTCACGCCCCCTTGGAAGAAGCCGAAGCCCGTCCCCGAGGTGGCGGCGGACGCCGGCCTCGTGGTCGAGGAGCTGAGCACGGGATTCTGCGGGGCGGTGATCCGGTGCGAGAAGACGGCGCAGGGCCCGACGGTGACGCTGGAGGACCGCTTCGGCAAGCACCGGGTCTTCCCGATGGAGCCGCGCGGCTTCCTCCTCGAGGGCCGCACCGTCACTCTCGTACGCCCCGCCTCGGCCTCGGCCCCCACCCGTCCCTCACGCACCGCGTCCGGCTCGGTGGCCGTTCCCGGCGCACGGGCCAGGACCGCGCGCGCCGGGCGCATCTACGTCGAGGGCCGCCACGACGCCGAGCTCGTCGAACGCGTCTGGGGCGACGACCTGCGCATCGAGGGCGTCGTCGTCGAGTACCTGGAAGGCATCGACGACCTCCCCGCGATCGTCGCCGAGTTCGCGCCAGGACCCGACGCGCGCCTGGGCGTCCTGGTGGACCACCTGGTCCCCGGCTCCAAGGAGTCCCGCATCGCGGCGGAGGTCACCAGCGCGCACGCGCTGGTGGTCGGGCACCCCTACATCGACGTGTGGGAGGCCGTGAAGCCGTCCTCGGTCGGCATCGAGGCGTGGCCGCGGGTGCCGCGGGGGCAGGACTGGAAGACGGGAGTGTGCGAGGCGCTGGGGTGGCCCGCGAACACGGGGGCGGCGTGGCAGCGGATCCTGGGCTCGGTGCGCAGCTACAAGGACCTTGAGCCGGCGCTGTTGGGGCGAGTGGAGGAACTGATCGACTTCGTCACGTGACCCACCCCCCTGGGCCTCGGGCTCGTATCGCCCCGGGCCGCTCCGTGGGGCCGGGCTCGCGCGCGGCTGCTGTTGCTTCAAGGAACACGGGAAACAACCCGACAAGCCACAACACACCCACACCCACAAACCACCCGGGCCCCCAACGACGGGTGGACCTTCAGGGACGCGAGGAACAGCGCAACAAGCCACGACGCACCCGCACCCACAACCACCCGGGCCCGCAACGGCGGGTGGGCGTTCAGGGGCGCGAGGAACTGCGCGACAAGCCACAACACACCCGCACCCACAAACCACCCGGCCCCCAACGGCGGATAGGCCTTCAGGGGCGCGAGGAACTGCGCGACCAGCCACAACACACCCGCACCCACAAACCACCCGGGCCCCCAACGACGGGTAGGCCTTCAGGGGCGCGAGGAACTGCGCGACAAGCCACAACACACCCGCACCCACCCCCACAGGACAGCCCCCACCCACCCAAACCGTCCAAGGCCCAGGGGCCAGGGACCAGCACAGCACAGGCCCCTCCCTGCGGGACTAGTCCACCAGGTCGCGGACCACCGCGTCCGCCAGGAGACGCCCCCGCAGCGTCAACACCGCCCGCCCCTCCGCATAGGGCCCCGCCTCGAGGAGCCCGTCCGCGAGCGCCCGGCGCGACGCCGCGAGGCCGGCCTCCTTGAGGAGGGACAGCACACAGCCCTCCCGCAGCCGAAGCTCCAGCAGGATCCGCTCCACCCGCCGGTCCTCCGCGGACAGCACCTCACGCCCGGCCCCGGGCGACCCCCCACCGGCCAGCGCCCCCGCGTACGCGCCGGGATGCTTGACGTTCCACCACCGCACTCCCCCCACGTGACTGTGCGCCCCGGGCCCCGCGCCCCACCAGTCCGCTCCCCGCCAGTACAGCTCGTTGTGCAGGCACCGCCCCGCATCGGACGTGGCCCAGTTGGACACCTCGTACCAGTCGAAGCCCGCGGCCCCCAGCACCTCGTCGGCGATCAGGTACCGGTCCGCGTGCACGTCGTCGTCGGTCATCGGCACCTCCCCGCGCCGGATCCGCCGTGCGAGCTGCGTCCCCTCCTCGACGATCAGCGCGTAGGCGCTGACGTGGTCGGGTCCGGCGCCGATGGCCGCGTCCAGCGAGGCCCGCCAGTCGTCGTCACTCTCGCCGGGGGTGCCGTAGATCAGGTCGAGGTTGACGTGGTCGAAGCCGGCCGCCCGCGCCTCCGCGACACACGCCTCGGGCCGCCCCGGCGTGTGCGTACGGTCGAGGATCTTCAGGACGTGCTGCCTGGCGCTCTGCATGCCGAAGGAGATCCGGTTGAAGCCGCCCTCCCGCAGCTCGCCCAGATACGCCGCGTCGACCGACTCCGGGTTCGCCTCGGTCGTGATCTCCGCGTCGTCCGCGAGCCCGAACTCGTCCCGTACGGCGCCGAGCATGCGTACGAGATCGCCCGCGGCGAGGAGCGTCGGCGTACCGCCCCCGACGAAGACGGTCCGCACCGGCCGCGGATCGTCGCCGAGGACCTTCCGCGCGAGCCGTACCTCGTCGATCAGGGTGTCCGCGTAGTTGTCGCGAGAGGCGAGGACACCGCCGGAGCCGCGCAGCTCGGTCGCCGTGTAGGTGTTGAAGTCGCAGTAGCCGCAGCGCGTGGCGCAGTACGGAACGTGCAGGTAGAAGCCGAGGGGGCGGGAGGCCGCGCCGGCCAGGGCGGACGCGGGCAGCGCGCCGTCCTCGGGCATGGGCTCACCGTCGGGCAGTGCGGAAGGCATACCTTCGATTGTCCCGCACGGCGGGCGCGGCGCGGCCCCTCACCGTGCCCGCAGCACCAGCAACGCCATGTCGTCGTCCAGCGGCCGCTCCGAGAACTCGTGCACGAGGCGGCGGATCCGCTCCGCCACCAGCCCCGCGTCGAGCCCCGCGCAGCCGGCCAGCGCCTCCGCGAGGCCGTTCCCGTCGTCGAACAGGAGCCGCCCGGAGCGGCGCTCGGTGACGCCGTCCGTGACGCACAGGAGCGTCTCGCCGGCCCGCAGGTCGAAGCTCTCGCTCGTGTACGTCTCGTCGTCGACGACCCCGAGCAGCATCTGCGGGCTCGCCGCCTCCCGGACCTCGCCCTCGGGCGACATGAGGAGCGGCAGCGGGTGCCCGGCGCAGGCGATGGTGCAGCGCACTCCCCCTTCGTACGGGACGAGCTCGCCGTACAGGAGGGAGAGGAAGCGGGAGGTGGGGCCGTCGGGCGGCACGCCCTGACCGCCCGCGACGGCGACGACCGCGGCCGCCGCGTCGGCCGCCTCGGTCGCGTCGTCGAGCAGGAGCTGGTTGAGACGGTCCATGACCTCGGCGACCTGGTAGCCCTCGCGGGCGAGCAGCCGCAGCCAGGGCCGGGCGAGACCGATGACGACGGCCGCCTCGGGGCCCTTGCCCTGGACGTCGCCGAGCGCGAAGCACCAGCGCCCGTCGCCCGCGTGGAAGACGTCGTAGAAGTCGCCGCCGGGTCCGCCCTTGTCGCGCGGCTCGTACACCAGGCCGCTCTCCACGCCGGGGATCTCCGCGACCTTGCTGGGCAGCAGGCCGCGCTGGAGGACCTGGCTGATGTTGGCCTGGCGCTGGTAGCGGCGGGCGGTGCTGATCGCGAGGGCCACGCGGCGGCTGAAGTCCTCGACGAGGCCGGTGATCTCGTCGGCGAACCGCATGAGGCCCGCGCGGCCGATGACCAGGGTGCCGAGCGCGCGCCCGCCCGCGGCCAGCCGGTAGGCGAGGGCCGCGCCGGTCGTGCCGCCCGCGATCGCGTCCCCGGGCCAGGGCACGGGGAAGGCACCGGAGCCTGCCGTGTCGGGGAGCCGGGGCGGCTCCTTCTCCAGGACGCGGCGGAGTTCCTCTATCCGGTGCTCGCTGGTGTGCCACACGCGGGCCAGGCGCGCCCCCGGCGCCCCGCCGGCCCCGCGCGCCGATCCCTCCGAGACGTCGTCGAGCCAGACCGCGCACCAGTCGGCGAGGCGCGGCACGAGCAGCTGTCCCGCGAGGGCGGCGACCAGGTCCTCGTCGAACTGGCCCGCGAGCAGGTCGGAGGCCTCGGCGAGGAAGGTGAGCGCGCCGCGGTTGACCCACTCCGTGTCGTGCGAGGCCCGCTTGGGCAGGGGCGCGAGGATCTCGGCGGCGCGCAGTCCGCGCTGCGTCGCCTGGTCGCTCGCGTACGACTCGATCTCGTGGACGGCCTGGACGCCCTCGACGGGCAGCCGGGCCCAGACGGTCTTGGTGCCGGTGCGGTAGGTGATGCCCCAGGACTCGGAGAGGGTCGCGACGAGGTGCAGGCCGCGGCCGTACTCGGGGGTGCCGGCCGGCGGCGGGCCCTGTTCGCTGCGGACGGCGCGGGAGGGGTGGTGGTCGGAGACCTCGATGACGAGGAAGTCCGTGCTCTCGCCGGGCGGCTTCTCGTCGAGGCGGCACAGCAGCTCGACGGCGGTGCCCGCGTGCACGACGGCGTTCGTCACCAACTCGCTGACGAGCAGCACGGAGTCGTCGGTCAGGCGTTCGGTGAAGCCCGTGGCGGCGGAGACTCCCAGCTCGGTCCAGTCGGCGAGCGCCGCGCGCACAAACCTTCGTGCAGCGGCGGGCGCCAGCGGATTTCCGGGCAGCGACGTACGCACCACCACCGCTGGCCCGGGGCGTTCCGGGGCCGTGGCGGAGGAGCGGAAATCGGTCTCCCGTTGCAGCGGAATGGACCCCACGGTGCGGCTCCTGAGCAGTTCGGGCGAATACGCCTCAGGCGACACCGACAGAGTGACAGACTGACCTCGCCCATAAGCACCGAGTTACTGAAGTGGGCCGTTATGAGTGAGAACAGTGCTATGCCTGCGCTCGGACGCGACCGGATTCCGGTGCCGACGCAGAAGGCCGACCCCGTCACCACCGGTACGGATCCGGCCAACTGTCAGCTGCGCCCGCTTCTCGCCGCCATGCGCGCCGCGCGGGACGGTGACTTCACCAAGGTCCCTCCGGTGGGCGACGGCGTCATCGCCGATCTGTACGCGGTCTTCAACGAGATGCTCGACCGTTCGATTCATTTCGACGGCGAACTCATCCGCGTGCGCCGGGAGATCATCCGGCACGGCCGCCTGGACGAGCGGTTCTCCGCCAGCCCGGGGCAGGGCCGGTGGGCGGCGCGCGTGACGGAGGTCAACACGCTGCTCGACGCGGTGGTCGCCCCGGCGGCGAACGCCACCCGGGTGCTGAACGCGGTGGCGGGCGGCGACTTGACGCAGCGCGTCGACCTGCACGACGGCACCCGTGAGCTGCGGGGCGACCTGCGCCGGCTCGGCCGTGCCGTCAACACGATGGTCGACCAGCTCTCCCTCTTCACCGGCGAGGTCACCCGCGTCGCCCGCGAGGTCGGCACCGAGGGGCGGCTCGGCGGCCGCGCGAAGGTGCGCGGTCTCTCGGGCAGCTGGCGGGACGTGACCGAGGCCGTCAACACGATGGCGGCGCGGCTCACCGCCCAGGTGCGCGACATCGCCCTGGTGACCACGGCGGTGGCGCAGGGCGACCTGACCCGCACGGTCACCGTCGAGGCCACGGGCGAGCTCCTGGAACTGAAGCTCACCGTGAACACGATGGTGGAGCAGCTCTCCGCGTTCGCCGCCGAGGTGACCCGTGTGGCGCGCGAGGTCGGCACGGAGGGCCAGTTGGGCGGCCGCGCCCAGGCCCGCGGGGTGTCGGGCGTGTGGAAGGACCTGACCGACAACGTCAACTTCATGGCGTCGAACCTCACCTCCCAGGTCCGCAACATCGCCCAGGTCACCACCGCCGTCGCCAACGGCGACCTGAGCCAGAAGATCACGGTCGACGCCCGGGGCGAGATCCTGGAGCTGAAGTCGACGGTGAACACGATGGTCGACCAGCTGTCCGCCTTCGCCGACGAGGTCACCCGCGTGGCCCGCGAGGTCGGCACCGAGGGCAACCTCGGCGGCCGTGCTCAGGTGCGGGGTGTGTCGGGCGTGTGGAAGGACCTCACCGACAACGTCAACTTCATGGCGGACAACCTCACCTCCCAGGTGCGCAACATCGCGCTGGTGTCGACGGCGGTCGCCCAGGGCGACCTCGGCAAGAAGATCACGGTCGAGGCGAAGGGCGAGATCCTGGAGCTGAAGTCGACGATCAACACGATGGTCGACCAGCTGTCCGCCTTCGCCGACGAGGTCACCCGCGTGGCCCGCGAGGTCGGCACCGAGGGCAACCTCGGCGGCCAGGCCCAGGTCCGGGGCGTGTCGGGCGTGTGGAAGGACCTGACCGACAACGTCAACTTCATGGCGTCGAACCTCACCTCCCAGGTCCGCAACATCGCCCAGGTCACCACCGCCGTCGCCAACGGCGACCTGTCCAAGATGATCACGGTCACGGCGCGCGGCGAGATCCTGGAGCTGAAGGACACCGTCAACACGATGGTGGAGCAGCTGCGCGCCTTCGCCGACGAGGTGACCCGCGTGGCCCGCGAGGTCGGCACGGACGGCAGGCTCGGCGGCCGCGCGCAGGTCCTCGGGGTGTCCGGGGTGTGGAAGGACCTCACCGACAACGTCAACTACATGGCGGACAACCTCACCGGACAGGTCCGCAACATCGCGCAGGTCGCGACCGCGGTGGCGCAGGGCGACCTCTCCAAGAAGATCGACGTGGACGCGCGCGGCGAGATCCTGGAGCTGAAGACCACCATCAACACCATGGTGGACACGCTGTCCTCGTTCTCCTCCGAGGTGACCCGGGTGGCGCGCGAGGTCGGCTCGGAGGGCCAGCTCGGCGGCCAGGCCCGGGTCGAGGGCGTGTACGGCACCTGGAAGCGCCTGACGACGAACGTGAACGAGCTGGCGCTGAACCTCACCACGCAGGTCCGCGCCATCGCCGAGGTCGCCTCCGCGGTGGCGCAGGGCGACATGACCCGCGCCATCACGGTCGAGACGCGCGGCGAGGTCACCGACCTCAAGGACAACATCAACCTCATGGTCTCCAACCTCCGCGAGACCACCCGCGCCAAGGACTGGCTGGAGTCCAACCTCGCCCGCCTGGCCGGTCTGATGCAGGGCCACCGCGACCTGATGGAGGTCGCCGACCTGATCCTGCGCGAGCTGACCCCGCTGGTGAACGCCCAGTACGGCGCCTTCTTCCTGGCCGACCCGGACACCGCGGAGACCCCGGCGCCCACCCAGGTGACCGCCAAGGGCCTCGCCTTCATCGCCGGGTACGGCGCCGCGCAGGGCTCGGTCGTCGACACCGGCGGGATGCCCGCGCAGGGGCTGGTGCGCCAGGCGGCGCTGGAGAAGAAGCGCATCCTCGTCGAGGAGGTCCCGCCCGACTACATCAAGATCCATTCGGGGCTCGGCGACGCGGCTCCCGCCACGGTCGTCATCATCCCGATCCTCTTCGAGGACAAGCTGCTCGGCGTCATCGAGCTGGCCACGTTCTCCCGCTTCTCCGATGTCCACCTGGCCTTCTTCGACCAGTTCGTGAACACCATCGGCGTGGCGATCAACACCATCATCGCGAACTCCCGCACGGAGTCCCTGCTCGGCGAGTCGCAGCGGCTCGCCATCCAGCTCCAGGAGCGCTCGGACGAACTCCAGCGCCAGCAGGCCGAGCTGCGGCGCTCCAACGCCGAGCTGGAGGAGAAGGCGGCGCTGCTCGCCACGAGCTCCCAGTACAAGTCGGAGTTCCTGGCGAACATGTCGCACGAGCTGCGCACCCCGCTCAACTCCCTGCTGATCCTGGCCCGCCTGCTCTCCGACAACCCCGACGACCACCTCTCCGACCAGGAGGTGCAGTTCGCGACGACGATCCACCGCTCGGGCTCGGACCTGCTCCAGCTCATCAACGACATCCTGGACCTGTCGAAGATCGAGGCCGGCCGGATGGACGTACGCCCCAAGAAGCTCCCGCTGATCAAGGTCCTCGACTACGTCCACGCCACGTTCCGTCCACTCACACTCGACCGAGGTCTCGCCTTCGACGTGTCGGTGGGCGAGGACGTGCCGCGCGAGATGTTCTCCGACGAGCAGCGCCTCCAGCAGATCCTGCGCAACCTGCTCTCGAACGCGGTCAAGTTCACCTCGTCGGGCAGCATCGAGCTGCGGGTCAGCCGGGTCAAGGACACCGCCGTCGACCGGCTGCTCCTCGACAACGACGACCTGCTCTGCTTCGCCGTCAGCGACACCGGCATCGGCATCCCGTCCGAGCAGCTCCCGGTGATCTTCGAGGCCTTCCAGCAGGCCGACGGCACGACCAACCGCAAGTACGGCGGCACCGGCCTCGGCCTCTCCATCAGCCGGGAGATCGCGGGGCTGCTGGGCGGGCGCATCACCGCGGAGAGCCGCCCCGGCCAGGGTTCGACCTTCGCGCTGTACGTGCCCGTGGTGCATCCGGGCCACGGCGCGGCCGCCATCGCGTACGCGGCCGCGCACACCCAGCACCTGCCGGAGCCGCTGGAGCAGGCCGCCCTACGCCCGCACACGGCCCTGGAACCCGACGACAGCTGGCCCACTCCCACCAAGCTGGAGGAGTGGAAGGAAGGGCGTGCGGGCCGCATACTCCCGGGCCGCAGAGTCCTCATCGTCGACGACGACATCCGCAACGTCTTCGCGCTCACGCACGTGCTGAGCCGCGTCGGGATGCCCGTCCTGTACGCGGAGAACGGCCGCGAGGGCATCGAGACCCTGGAGCGCAACCCCGACATCGACATCGTCCTGATGGACATCATGATGCCGGAGATGGACGGCTACGAGACGATGGCCGCGATCCGCCGCAGCCCCCGCTGGCAGGGCCTGCCGATCGTCGCCCTCACCGCCAAGGCCATGCCGGGCGACCGCGAGAAGGCCATCTCACAGGGCGCCACCGACTACGTACCGAAACCCGTGGACGTGGACCAGCTGCTCGGCGTCGTCTGTGCCCTCCTGGACCCCGAGGGCTCCTCCGACGAAGAGGCCCCGTCCCCCGAATCAGAATCCGTCGCTCCGGAACAGCCCGCCGAACAAGGGGAGACAGATGTTCCGCCGGCAACCGAGTGAGGCAACATCACCATGAGTGCAGAGGGCACGACCGACAACCGCGCGAGCATCCTCCTGGTCGACGACATGGAGGACAACCTGATGGCGCTCGAGGCTGTCCTCGGGTCCCTGAACGAGCCGCTGGTCCGCGCCCGTTCGGGCGAAGAGGCGATGAAGGCGATCCTGCGGCAGCGGTTCGCCGTGATCCTGCTGGACGTCCGCATGCCCGGCATGGACGGCTTCGAGACCGCGTCGAACATCAAACGGCTCGACCAGACCAAGGACGTGCCCATCATCTTCCTGACGGGCACCGACAACGACGCGGGCTACGCCTTCCGCGGTTACGCGACGGGCGCCGCCGACTACCTCACCAAGCCGTTCGACCCGTGGGTACTGCGCGCCAAGGTCACCGTCTTCCTCGAACTGCACAGGAAGAACCGCCAGTTGGAGCGGATACTGGCCCGCGAGCAGCGTCAGTTCGACGAACTGGCCGCCCGCCTCTCGGCGATCGAGACCCACATGGCAGCGAGCAGCCTGAAGGACGTCCTCGAACTGCGCCGCCACGTGACCCACATGGAGGAACTGGTGCAGGAAATGCGCCGCGGACGGGGCGTCTAGCCGGACGACGCCCCGTCCCCCGTACGCACGGGCGGGTCCGCCGGGCTCAGGCCTCGCGCGACCCCGCGTACATCTCGTCGATCAGGTGCTTGTACTCCCGCTCGACGACCGGTCGCTTCAGCTTCAGGCTGGGGGTCAGCTCGCCGTGCTCGACGTCCAGGTCGCGCGGCAGCAGCCGGAACTTCTTGATCGTCTGCCAGCGCTGCAGGCCCTCGTTGAGCTCCCGCACATATCCCTCGACGAGTTCGACCGTCGCGGGGGCCGCGCACACCTCCGCGTACGACGTGCCCTCCTGGCCGTTCTCCTTGGCCCAGTCCAGGATGGCGGGCTCGTCCAGGGAGATCAGCGCGGTGCAGAAGTTCCGGTCGGCGCCGTGCACGAGGATGTTGGAGACGTACGGACAGACCGCCTTGAACTGGCCCTCGACCTCGGCGGGCGCGATGTACTTGCCGCCGGACGTCTTGATCAGGTCCTTCTTGCGGTCGGTGATCCGCAGGTAGCCGTCGACGGAGAGCTCGCCTATGTCGCCGGTGTGGAACCACCCGTCGGACTCCAGGACCTCGGCCGTCTTCTCCGGCAGCCCGTGGTAGCCCTCCATGATGCCGGGGCCGCGCAGCAGGATCTCGCCGTCGTCCGCGATCCGCACCTCGGTGCCGGGCAGCGGCTTGCCGACGGTGCCCGTGCGGTAGGCCTCGCCCGGGTTCACGAAGGAGGCCGCGGAGGACTCGGTCAGGCCGTACCCCTCCAGGATGTGGATGCCTGCGCCCGCGAAGAAGTAGCCGATCTCGGGGGCGAGCGCGGCGGAGCCGGAGACGGCGGCGCGCAGCCGTCCGCCGAAGGC
This sequence comes from Streptomyces sp. NPDC040622, assembly GCF_055593965.1. Classification (NCBI taxonomy): domain Bacteria; kingdom Bacillati; phylum Actinomycetota; class Actinomycetes; order Kitasatosporales; family Streptomycetaceae; genus Streptomyces; species Streptomyces sp. NPDC040622. The sequence continues at coordinate 40,648 of NZ_JBVIXD010000026.1, forward strand.
CTCGCGCAGCTTGGAGTAGACGAGCGTGTCGGCGACCTTGTGCTTGGCGCCGAGCGCGAAGGGCACCGACGGGCTGCCGGTCCTGCGGAAATTGTCCTGGCTGACCTTCGCGTACTCGCGGGAGACCTCGGCGGCCCACTGGAAGATCTTGTACTTGGCCCCGCCACCGGCCCGCGCCTTGGCCGCGACGCCGTTGTAGACCTTCTCGAAGATGCGGGGGACGGCGGCCATGTACGTCGGCTGCACCACCGGCAGATTCTCGATGATCTTGTCCACGCGGCCGTCGACGGCGGTGACGTGCCCGAGCTCGATCTGCCCGGAGGTCAGCACCTTGCCGAAGACGTGCGCGAGCGGCAGCCACAGGTACTGCACGTCGTCCGGGCCGAGCAGCCCGGTCGCCGCGATGGCCTTGGCCATGTACGACCAGTTGTCCTGCGGCAGGCGCACGCCCTTGGGGCGGCCCGTGGTGCCGGAGGTGTAGATGATGGTGGCGAGCTGGTCGGCGGTGATCGCCGCGATCCGCTCCTTGATGAGCCCCGGGTTCTTCTCCAGGTACGCCGCGCCGCGGGCCTCCAGGTCGGCGAGCGTGAGCAGCCAGCCCTCGGGGTCGCCCGCGGCGGGCTCGGCGCCCGCCGCGTCCAGGACCACGACGTGCCGCAGTTCGGGCAGGTCGGCGCGCTTCTCGCGCGCCTTGGCGAGCTGCGCGGCGTCCTCGGCGATCAGCACCCGGCTGCCGGAGTCGGCCAGGATGTACGCCGACTCCTCGGCGTTCGTCTGCGGGTAGACGGTCGTGGTGGCCGCGCCCGCGCACATGATGCCGAGGTCGCAGAGGATCCACTCGACGCGCGTGGAGGAGGCGAGGGCGACGCGGTCCTCGGCCTGCAGGCCGAGCTGGATCAGACCCGCGGCGATGGCGTGCACGCGGTCGGCGGCCTGCGACCAGCTGAGCGACTTCCAGTCGTCGGGGCCCTCGCCGGAGGGCGCCGGGACCGGGTAGCGATAGGCCTCTGCGTCCGGCGTGGCCGCCACGCGCTCCAGGAAGAGGTGCGCCACGGAGGGCGGACGGTTCTCGATCAAGGTCTGTGTGTCGCTCACGACATCCTCCGGGCCCACGTCAGTGCGGCGAACTGGCTGGCGGCTGCTTCTTACATCCCTGTCGGCTACTTGTTTAACTTGCGAGTAACCTACGAGTGGTGATCAGAGTAGAGCGCCGACGCCCGACGCGTAAGGGGCTGCTGCCTGTCACTTCCTACAGACACCCATACGGAACGGGCCCGCTGCCCAGGAGTGCCGCGGGCCCCGTTGCGCATGCGGCGCCGCGGGTGACATGAGGCACGTTCCGTGCCGGACGGCGGGCCGGGCGGGACGGGTGGAACGCGCCGGATCCGCTGTACGCGAAAGGCGCCCGTCCGGAGTGTGGACGGGCGCCTCGTGCGTCGCCGCGGGGCGGAGCCTGCGGCTGTACCGCTCTACTTCTTGGCGGCCTTGCCCGGTCCGCTGTCGTCGCTGGACAGCACCGCGATGAAGGCCTCCTGCGGGACCTCGACGGAGCCGACCATCTTCATCCGCTTCTTGCCTTCCTTCTGCTTCTCCAGCAGCTTCCGCTTACGGGAGATGTCACCGCCGTAGCACTTGGCGAGGACGTCCTTGCGGATGGCGCGGATGGTCTCGCGGGCGATGACCCGGGAGCCGATCGCGGCCTGCACGGGCACCTCGAAGGCCTGCCGCGGGATGAGCTCGCGGAGCTTGGCGACGAGCCGGACCCCGTACGCGTACGCCTGGTCCTTGTGCGTGACCGCCGAGAAGGCGTCGACCTTGTCGCCGTGCAGCAGGATGTCGACCTTGACGAGCTGCGCGGCCTGCTCGCCCGTGGGCTCGTAGTCCAGCGAGGCGTAACCGCGGGTCTTTGACTTCAGCTGGTCGAAGAAGTCGAAGACGATCTCGGCGAGCGGCAGCGTGTAGCGGATCTCGACGCGGTCCTCGGAGAGGTAGTCCATGCCGAGCATCACGCCGCGCCGGTTCTGGCAGAGCTCCATGATCGAACCGATGAACTCGCTGGGCGCGAGGATCGTGGCGCGCACGACGGGCTCGTAGACCTCGTCGATCTTGCCCTCGGGGAATTCACTCGGGTTGGTGACCGTGTGCTCGGTGCCGTCCTCCATGATCACGCGGTAGACCACGTTCGGAGCGGTGGCGATCAGGTCGAGACCGAACTCGCGCTCCAGGCGCTCGCGGATCACGTCGAGGTGCAGCAGCCCGAGGAAGCCGACGCGGAAGCCGAAGCCGAGCGCGGCCGACGTCTCGGGCTCGTAGACGAGCGCGGCGTCGTTGAGCTGCAGCTTGTCCAGGGCCTCGCGCAGGTCCGGGTACTCCGAGCCGTCCAGGGGATACAGGCCCGAGAACACCATCGGCTTGGGGTCCTTGTAGCCGCCCAGCGCCTCGGTCGCACCCTTGTGCAGGGAGGTGATCGTGTCACCGACCTTGGACTGCCGGACGTCCTTCACGCCGGTGATGATGTAGCCCACCTCGCCGACACCGATGCCGTCGGCCGGGGTCATCTCCGGCGAGGAGACACCGATCTCCAGGAGCTCGTGGGTGGCTCCGGTGGACATCATCCGGATCCGCTCGCGCTTGTTGAGCTGGCCGTCGACGACTCGTACGTACGTCACGACACCGCGGTAGGAGTCGTAGACCGAGTCGAAGATCATCGCGCGGGCCGGGGCGTCCTTGACGCCGACCGGCGGCGGGACGTCGGCGACGACCTTGTCGAGCAGCGCCTCGACGCCCATGCCGGTCTTCGCGGAGACCTTCAGGACGTCCTCGGGCTCGCAGCCGATGAGGTTCGCGAGCTCCTCGGAGAACTTCTCGGGCTGCGCGGCCGGCAGGTCGATCTTGTTCAGTACGGGGACGATCTTGAGGTCGTTCTCCATCGCCAGGTAGAGGTTGGCGAGAGTCTGCGCCTCGATGCCCTGGGCCGCGTCGACCAGGAGGACCGTGCCCTCGCAGGCCGCGAGCGAACGCGAGACTTCATACGTGAAGTCCACGTGGCCCGGGGTGTCGATCATGTTGAGGATGTGCGTCTTGCTCTGGCCCGGGCCCTCGCTCGGGGCCCAGGGAAGACGCACGGCCTGGGACTTGATCGTGATGCCGCGCTCGCGCTCGATGTCCATGCGGTCGAGGTACTGAGCACGCATCTGCCGCTGCTCCACCACACCGGTGAGCTGGAGCATGCGGTCGGCGAGCGTGGACTTGCCGTGGTCGATGTGCGCGATGATGCAGAAATTGCGGATCAACGCCGGGTCGGTACGGCTCGGCTCGGGCACATTTTTAGGGGTCGCGGGCACGCAGGGTCCTGTCTCTTGAGGCGCCTGTCGCCTCGGGTCGGATCTATACGTAGCTTCCATCGTCCCATGGGTGGGGCACTGCGCTCGGTGTGGGCCGGTGAGAGGGGTGCGGGACCCGGTCCGGGCCGGTGCGACGAGGGGCGGGGGCTCGGTTTGGGCCGGTGAGAGGGCGACTGGTACCGTGGACAGCTGTGTCTCGTAGCCCTCTCAAGCGTCGAGGCGCGTGTCATAACACTCATCTGCAGTACCTCTGCAGTACCTGAACCTGAAAAGGCTCTTTCGTGGCGAACATCAAGTCCCAGATCAAGCGGATCAAGACCAACGAGAAGGCGCGTCAGCGCAACAAGGCGGTCAAGTCTTCCCTGAAGACCGCGATCCGCAAGGCCCGCGAGGCCGTTGCCGCCGGCGACGCCCAGAAGGCTGCCGAGCTCACGCGTGAGGCCACGCGCCAGCTCGACAAGGCCGTCTCGAAGGGTGTCATCCACAAGAACCAGGCCGCCAACAAGAAGTCGGCGCTTGCTTCGAAGGCTGCGTCCGTCAAGGCCTGAAGCCCTGACCCCGGTTCGCCGGGGCGCTGATCAATCCTCCCGCGAGGGTAATTCGAGCCCTCTACCTCGAATCGCGGACAGACCACGCAGTACGCCACGCTGCGACGATGCCCCCGGCCCACTCCGGGGGCATTGCTGTGTCTGGGCATTGCTGTGGCTGGGCATTGCTGTGTCTGGGGTGCGGTGTGGCTGGGGCGCGACGTGGCTGGGTGTGGCTGGGGTGCGGCGTGGCTGGGGTGCGGCGTGGCTGGGTGTGGCTGGGGCGCGGTGTGGCTGGGGCGCGGTGCGGCTGGGGCGCGGTGGCGCGTCGGGGGCGCCCACCAGGGGGCGGCGTGCCTGGGGGCGCTGTGTGCCTGGGGCGCTGTGTGCCTGGCGGCGCTGTGTGCCTGGCGGCGCTGTGTGCCTGGCGGCGCTGTGTGCCTGGGGCGCTGTGTTCAGGGGCGCGGGGTGCCGGGGCACTGTGTTCAGAGGGCGCGGCGTGCCTGGGGGTGCTGTGTTCAGGGGCGCGGGGAACTGCGCGACCAGCCACGATCTACCCGCAGCTCCGAACGGGCCGGGGGCCTGAGGCCCGGGGGGGGGCGTGAAGCCGGGGAGGGCTGAGGCCGGGGCGCTGAGGCCCCGGGGGGCTGAGGCCCGGGGGCCGAAGGGCCGGGGGCCGGAGGGCCGGGGCCCGGCCGGTGCATCGGCTCAATCTCAGCGACGCGACCTCGCGATGGCGACCACGGCCTTCTCCAGCGCGTACTCCGGGTCGTCACCGCCACCCTTGACGCCGGCGTCGGCGGCCGCGATCGCGGTGAGCGCGGCGGCCACGCCGTCCGGGGTCCAGCCGCGCATCTGCTGGCGCACCCGGTCGATCTTCCAGGGCGGCATGCCCAGCTCACGGGCGAGATCGGCGGGACGTCCGCCGCGCGCGGAGGAGAGCTTGCCGATCGCCCGGACGCCCTGCGCGAGCGCACTGGTGATCATGACGGGGGCGACACCGGTCGACAGGGACCAGCGCAGCGCCTCGAGCGCCTCGGCGGTCCGGCCCTCGACGGCCCGGTCGGCCACCGTGAAGCTGGAGGCCTCGGCCCGGCCCGTGTAGTACCGCCCGACGATCGCGTCGTCGATCGTGCCCTCGACGTCCGCCACCAGCTGGGAGACCGCGGAGGCGAGCTCGCGCAGATCGCTGCCGATCGCGTCGACCAGCGCCTGGCAGGCCTCCGGCGTCGCCGAACGCCCCAGGGTCCGGAATTCGCTCCGCACGAATGACAGCCGGTCCGCCGGCTTGGTCATCTTGGGGCAGGCGACCTCGCGCGCCCCCGCCTTGCGCGCGGCGTCGAGCAGGCCCTTGCCCTTGGCGCCGCCCGCGTGCAGCAGGACGAGCGTGATCTCCTCGACGGGCGCCCCGAGATACGCCTTGACGTCCTTGATCGTGTCCGCCGACAGATCCTGCGCGTTCCGCACGACGACGACCTTGCGCTCGGCGAAGAGCGACGGGCTTGTCAGCTCGGCGAGCGTGCCGGGCTGCAGCTGGTCGGAGGTGAGGTCGCGCACGTCCGTGTCCGCGTCGGCGGCGCGGGCGGCCGCGACCACCTGCTGCACGGCACGGTCGAGGAGCAGGTCCTCCTGCCCCACGGCGAGCGTGAGAGGAGCGAGCGGATCGTCGTTAGCTGCTTTCCTGGCCATCGCGGACAAGCATCCCATGCACCACTGACACACGGCGCTGACGCCCGCCCCGCTCGGCCGGCTCCCGGCTCCCGCTCCCGCTCCCGCTCCCAGCTTGCGGTTCCCGCCCTGGTCCGGCCCGGCTCGTGCCCTGCCGGTGCCACCTCCGTGCCGTGTCGGAGAATGGGCCCGTGACCGACGTACGACATGTCCTGGTGCTGCCCGACCGCGATGCCGCGGAGGTGGTGGCCGAAGAGCTCCCCGACCGTTTCGGCGTGGCCGAGGAACCCCAGCTCGTCCGCGACGCCCTGGCCGGCGAGGACGACGCCGAGGACGCCCAGTGGCTGGTCGTGGTCGAGGACCCCGACTCCCGCCTCGACCCGGCCGCGCTCGACGAACTGGCCGCCGAGCACGAGGGCTGGCTGGAAACGCCTTAGCGCGTCGGCTCTCCGGGGAGGCCGCGGTCGGTCAGTTCTTCGGGACAGCCGGCCAGCTCATCGGTACGGCCGTCCAGCTCGTCGAGCCGGTCGGCCAGCCCTTCGAGCCGGTCGGTCAGCTCTTCGGGATGATCTGGATGTCCAGGTCGATCGTGATGCTGTGTCCGACGGCCGCGATGCCGCGCGCGAGCATCGTCTGCCAGGTGATCGTGAAGTCGTCGCGGTGCAGTTCGGTGGAGGCGCGGCAGGCGACGCGGGTCTCGCCCTCCAGGCCCGTGCCGACCCCGAGGTACTCGGTGTCGAGCGTGACCGTGCGCGTCACGCCGTGCAGCGTCAGGCCGCCCGATATCGCCCAGCGGCTGCCGCCCTTGTGCACGAAGCGGTCGCTGTAGAACTCCATCGTCGGGAAACGCCCCACATCGAGGAAGTCACCGGAACGCAGGTGGTCGTCGCGCATCTGGACCGCGGTGTCGATGGAGGCCGCGTCGATGACGACGTGCATCGCCGAGTCCTCCACGCGCTCGCCCAGCCGTATCGCACCCGCGAAGCTGTTGAACCGGCCCCGGATGCGGGCGAGTCCGATGTGCCGCGCGGTGAAGCCGACCGACGAGTGCAGCGGGTCGATCTCCCAGTCGCCGGGCTCGGGCAGCGTCGGCGGCTGGGCGACCTGGAGCATGACGTCACCGAGCGAGGCGTGCGCGTTCTCCGCGACCGTGGCGCTCGCCCGGTACGGGGTGAAGCCCTCCGCCGACACCGCGAGCCGGTAGTCCCCGGCCGGAACAGCCGTGACGAACGAACCGAAGGGGTCCGTGCCCCCGCTCACCACCTTGCGCCCCATGGCATCACTGACGGCGAACTCCGCGTTCCGCACCGGTTCATTGACCGGGTCGAGCACCCGGCAGCTGAGCACCCCCGCGCTCGACGGAACCGTGAGCGCCGACAACGGCCCCACCCGTCCAGCCCGATTCGTACGGTTTCCCAGCCAACGGCCGAACACGTGCGACACACCCCCGCGCTACTTGACAACACCTGCAAACTGCAACGAAAGGGCATTCGATCACCGTTGCGGCTTTCGACGCAACACGGACCCAGATCAAGGGAATGCTGACGATGCGCCGGGAACTGTCACGTGTAGCCCGAATTGGTCTCCCACCTCTGTGTCTTGCCTGCGTCCTGCCTGCATCTTGTCTGTGCCTCGTCCACGTTGGGCAAGCTCACGGCGCGGTTCCCGGCGGTAGTCCTCCCTGCGTCCGGAGCGGGTGAGTGCGTGGGGTGCCTTGGGTGCGTGGGATGTGTGGGGTACGTGGGATGTGTGGGGTGCCTTGGGTACGTGGGGTGCCTGGGGTCGCCGCACTCTTGGCCTGTGAGGGCGGCGGGCGGCCCTAGGGCGGCCGGGTGGCCGCTTCGAGCCGTGGTGCCGTCCTCGACCCCGAGGCCACCACCGCGATCGCACCGTTCCTGTCCGTGCGCAGCACCTGCGCTCCCACGGCCCGCAACGCCTCCAGCGTCACGGGCGCGGGATGACCGTACGAGTTGTCGGCACCGCACGAGATCAGCGCGAGGCGCGGCGCCACTCTGCGCAGGAGATCCGGATGCTGGTGGGCCGAGCCGTGATGGGCGACTTTCAACACGTCCACGGAGGCGAGCGACGCGGCGGCCGGGGTACGCAGCAGAGCACGCTGGGCGGGCGGTTCGAGGTCCCCGAGGAGCAACAGGCTCAGCCCTCCCGTCCGCACGAGCAGGCTGACGCTCGCGTCGTTCGGCCCCTCGGGACGCAGGGTGAACCCCGCCGGCCCGGACGCTCCCGCCGACCTGGACGGCCCCGCCGATCCGGACGGGGCCACCGAACCCGGCCGGGCCGCCGAACCCACCGGTGCGGCAGGTCCCGCCGACCCCGCCGACGGCCACAGCACCTGCCACTCCACGGCGCCCGCGCGGCGCCGCTCCCCCGCCACGGCCTCGGTCACGGGGACACGCGCGGCCGACGCCCGGTCCCGTACGGACTCGACCTGCTCCCGCGGCTCCTGGAACCCCGTCGTCTGGATCTCCCCCACCGCACGCCCACGCAACACCCCGGACAGCCCCGCCACATGATCGGCATGGAAGTGCGTGAGCAGGACGAGCGGCACCCGGGTGATCCCCAGCGAGCGCAGGCAACGGTCGACCGCCACCGGGTCGGGCCCCGCGTCGACCACCACCCCCGCGCCGTCGCCCGCCGCCAGCACCATGGCATCGCCCTGCCCCACATCTTCCCTGTCAAGTCTGTGCGTGTTGCGTCAGCCTCTCTAACCTTCTGGCTCTTCTGGTGCCTTGGTGACTCTATGTAGAGGAAGAGAGTCAGCATCAACCGCAGACGGCCAGCCCCTGCCCGGGTGCTGGCCGTCTGCGGTGATGTCGTTCTTCTGTCGGTTGTCGGGAAGTCTGTCCCTGTCAGTCCCTGGGTGAGTGTGGGCCTGGGGATCAGGGACGGCCAAGGGCCCGGTAGGTCCAGCCTGCCTGGCGCCAGGTGTCGGGGTTGAGGGTGCCGCGTCCGTCGATGACCAGGGTCTGGGTGGGGCGGCGGGCGAGGCGGTGCGGGTCGATGTGGCCGAACTCGGCCCACTCGGTCAGGTGCAGGAGAAGGTCGGCGTCCTGGACGGCGGCGATCGGGTCCTCGATGAAGTCAAGTTCGGGGTGCATTTTGCGGGCGTTGTCGAGGGCCTTGGGGTCGGTGACGGTGACCTGGGCGCCCAGCTCATGCAGCTTCTGGGCGACGGCGAGGGCGGGCGAGTCGCGGATGTCGTCGGTGTTGGGCTTGAAGGCGGCGCCCCAGATGGTGATCCGCTTGCCTGCGAGGTCGCCGTCGAGCTGTTCGCGGGTGAGGTGGACCAGGGCCTCGCGGCGGCGGGTGTTGACGGCGGCGGCCTCGCGGAGGATGCCGGTGGCCGCTCCGGCCCCGAGCTGTCCGGCGCGGGCGATGAAGCCGCGGATGTCCTTGGGCAGACAGCCGCCGCCGAAGCCGAGGCCAGGCCGCATGCCGCCCCGTCCGATGCGGGCATCGTGGCCAAGGATCTCGGCGAGCTGGTGGACGTCGGCATCGGTCTTCTCGCAGATCTCGGCCATCGCGTTGATGAACGAGATCTTGGTGGCGACGAAGGAGTTCGCGGCGCCCTTGGCGAGTTCAGCCGTCGCCCAGTCGGTGACGATCGTCGGGGTCCCGGACTCGATGATCTTCTCGAAGCACTTCCGCAGCATGGTCTCGGCCCAGGTGTGCTCGGCTTCGAAGCCGAGGACGAGCCGGTCGGGGCGGAGGGTGTCCTCGATGGCGAACGACTCGCGCAGGAACTCGGGGTTCCAGGCGACCTCGACCTGGTCGCTGGCCGGGGCGAACTCGTGCAGCAGGTCGCGGACGCGGGGCGCGGTGCCGACCGGGACGGTCGACTTGACCGCGATGACGGCCGGGCCGGTGAGGCGAGGTGCGAGCTGGCGGACGGCGGAGAAGAGGTGGGTGAGGTCGTAGGCGTCCGCGCCGGGGGTCTGCGGGGTGCCGACGCCGATGAAGTGCAGGTCGGCGAAGTGGGCGGCCTCCGCGTAGGAGGCGGTGAACTTCAGGCGGCCACTCGCAGTGTGCTTGGCCAGCAGCTCGTCGAGGTCGCGCTCGAAGAACGGGGCCTTGCCGGAGTTGAGGGTGGCGACCTTGTCCATGTCGGAGTCCATGCCAAGGACTTCGTGGCCGAGTTCGGCCATGCAGGCCGCGTGGGTGGCGCCGAGGTAGCCGCAGCCGACGACGGTGAGCTTCATGACGGGGGTGTCCTTCCAGAAGGGGCCGCCGCCCGGCGGCCCCTTTCCGGGGACGGATCAGGCGGGCCGGGCGGCCAGGCAGCGGTGGATCCCGGTGCGGATGAACGGCGGGATCGTGAGGATGTCGAGGTGTTCGGGGGCGAAGAACTGGAGTTTGACGCCCTCGCTGAGCGGGAGGCTGGTCTCGTCTCCGTCCCAGTCGGCGGCGAAGAAGGTGATCAGCTGGCCGGAGCCGTGTTCATCGCGGATCTCGAAGAGCTCGGTCAGGTTCTGGGCGGTGAGGCCGGCTTCCTCGTCGAGCTCGCGGACGATCGTCCCGGCGGGGGTCTCGCCGTCGTCGGTGCCGCCCCCGAGCAGACTCCAGTGGGCGGGCCAGGCGATGCCGTCGATGTCATCGCGAAGGTGCATCAGAAGGTCGCCGTGCCGGTTGGTGATGATGGCGACCGCGCCGCGGGCGGTGGCCGGGCCCGTGGGGCGGGTGGTGTCAGAGTGCATCCGCCCACGGTAGTAAGGGAGTTGGCGATCATGCGGCAGCCCTCACCGTCTGGTCCTGAAACCAGGCGGCGGCCATGAGGGCCTGCATCCGGGTGCGGTCGAAGCGGCCGCCCGGCTTGAGCCCGCCCGTCAGCAGCGGCCGGAGCGCGGGCGGGGCCTCAGCGAGGGCGGTGTGGATCTGAGCGTCCGCCCAGGCGGCCAGGGGGCCGTTGATCCAGGTGGGGACCGGGGAGGCGAAGCCGATCTTGTCGCGGCTCGCCCAGACCTCGCGGGGCAGCCCGAGGGCCTTCGCGGCGTCCCGCAGGATCCGCTTGCCCGCCGCCGGGTCAGCGATCTTGTGGTCGGCCGGGAGCCGGTAGGACAGCTCCACCAGGTTCCGGGCCAGGTAAGGGGACCTGCGTTCTAACGCGTAGGCGGAGGCAAGCTTGTCGCTCGTCATCACCAGGGGCCGCCAGGCCGTCGCCAGGTCCGCCAGCGTCAGGCCCCTGGCCAGGTCGCCCCCGGACCGCTGAATCGCGTCGGCGACCAGGCCGTGGATGCGGTCCTCGGGGTCCGGGCCGCGCAGGATCAGCCGGGTGACCGCCTCGACGGGGTCGAGGGCCTTCTCCGCAGTGTGCATCAGTTTGGCGGCCAGCGGCCGGTAGGCGTCCAGCCCGGCCTTCAGGACCTTCTCCGGGCCGAACAGGACCAGGGCATGGCGGACGTAGCCCATCAGGAACTCGTCCGGGCCGAGCCCGCCGACCACCACCTTCAGCCCGAGGTCGGAGATCTTCCGGTAGGCCATGTGCTCGGAGAAGCTGGACGCGTTGCCCATCGGGTAGTCCAGCGCGGACATCATGTGCGGCAGGAGGTCGGTGAAGTCGATGTGGTCCGGCTCGACGACCACCAGTTCGGCCCCGATGTCCCGCGCGATCCTCGCTGCCGCCTGGGACTCGTCCAGGCGGTCCTGGCCGGGGTAGGAGACGGTGACGCAGACCGGGGGCCGCATCAGGTAGGCCAGGACCGCAGAGTCCAGGCCGCCGGACAGCAGCAGCGCGAAGTCGCAGCCCGGAGCCCTCAGCGGGATCTGCTCGGCCAGGGCGACGGAGAACGCGGCCAGGGCCTGGCGGTAGTCGCCCGCGAACGGCAGCCGGTCCTCCAGATGCCACCAGATGCTCTGCTCGATCGAGCCGGTCACCACGTCGAAGGACAGAACGCTTGCCGGGGCCAGCAGCTGGATGCCCTGGAAGGGGGTGTCGACGCCGACCGGCGTCTCGATGGCCAGCATCTCCGGGCGGACGATCAGCGGGGCCTGGCCATAGCCGGTCAGGGTGGTGACCTCGGAGGCGAACGCGAGCCGGCCGCCGTCCAGGCGCCAGTAGAGGGGCTTCTCCCCCAGCCGGTCGCGGGCCAGGAACAGCCGCCCGACGCGCGGGTCATAGACCGCGAGGGCGAACATGCCGTCCAGCCCGTCCAGGCAGGAAGGCCCGAGCTTCGCCCATGCCTTGAGGACCAGGTGGGCGTCGGTCTCCTTCTCGCCCAGCTCGATGCCCCAGGCCCTCGCCTGGGTCCGCCAGTTGTAGATCTCGCCGTTGAAGGCCAGCAGCAGCCCGCTCTCGCGGTCCAGGTAGGGGCCGGGGTGAGCGAGCGGGTCGACGATCAGCAGGGTGTTCATGGCCAGCACCGCCCGCCCGTCCGCGCTGGCCTCGTGCATGGTGCCGTCCGGGCCCCGGTAGTGCTGGGCGATGCCCATGGCCTTCACGGTCGTCTGGTGCCACTGGGCGTCCGGTCCGGCCAGTCCTGCGATTCCGCACATCTGGTTCACCCCCGAGAGTGAGTGGTGATGCCCTGTCGGCGGCCACCGCCGGAAGGAGCCTGGCCAGTTCCGGCGGTGGCCTGGGCCTTCATCACACCGGCCGGGGAGATGACCGGGGAGGGCTCGCAGGGGGGCTCACAACTCGCAGACGCGGTTCACCCCGGGCCCGCAGAGGAATACCCTCGGTGGCCCAACACGCGGAACGCGTACGACTCTTCGTGCACCAGCGGCGTTCGCGTACGACTGAACGTCCCCAGCCGTTCGCGTACCACTTCTGGAGCCGGGTGAGTGCGCGTGCGCAACACTCCAGCAACTGGTCAGGGGGGACGTCGTGGCATCGACCGTCCGCCGGACCCGTCCGCCCAACGCGGACCTGGCCCGGCTCATCGAAGCCTGCGGTGCGAGCCACAAGTCCCTGGCCCACCGCGTCAACCAGCTCGCCCACCAGGCCGGGATAAAGACCGACTACTCACACACCTCCGTGGCGAACTGGTGCCGCCGGGGCATGACGCCGAAACCGCCGGTGCCCCGGCTGCTGGCCCAGGCGATCGGCGAACGGCTGGGGCGGCCCGTCAACCTCGTCGAAATCGGTATGGGCGAGGCGGAGACAATCGACGCGTCGGTGGGCTTGGATTTCCCCAGGGATCCCGCCGACGCCGTCCGCGTCGCCACGATGTTCTGGAGCTCCGTGAACCGCCGCGACTTCCTCAACCAGGCCGGCACCGGCTTCGCCGTGTCCGCGTTCGCCGTCCCCGTCACCCGCTGGCTGGTCAGCCCGGCCGACGAGACCGCCGACCACCAAGGCGGCGGGCAGGTCGGCCGTGCCGACCTGGACGAACTGCGGGAAGCCGCCGACCACGCGCGACATTGGGACTCCAAATACGGCGGCGGGAACTGGAAGGCGAACTCCGTCACCGACTGCCTCGAACACCGGGCCGCCCCGCTGCTGGAGGGCACCTTCTCCGACGACGTCGGCCGTGAACTGTTCTCCGTGACCGCCGAATTGTCGCGGCTCGCAGGCTGGACCGCCTTCGACGTCAGTCAGCACGACGCCGCCCAACGGCACTTCATCCAGGCCCTCCGCCTGGCCCGCGCGGGCGGCGACGTGCAGCTCGGCTGCTATGTCCTGACCACCATGGCCATGCAGTCCCTGATGCGGGGCTTCGCCTCCGAAGCCCTCGACATGGCCCAGGGAGCTTTCGAGCGGGCCAAGGGCCAGGCCGCCCCCAGAGTGCTGGCGTTCACCAAGCTGATCGAGGCCCGCGCTCACGCCCGCGAGAACAACGCCCGCGCCGCCTCCCGGGCCCTGGCCGCCTCCGAGGACCTGCTGAGCCAGGCCAAGGCGGACAGCGGCGACGAGCCCGGCTGGATCGACTTCTATCACCACGCCCGCCTCTCGGCGGATGCCGCCGAGGTCTTCCGCGACCTGAAGAACCCCAAGGCCGCCCTGGCCTGGAACAAGCAGGCCGCCGCGATGCCGACCGGGGCGTTCACCCGCTCCGTCGGCATGCGGCTCGCGATCGTCGGGACCGCCCATCTCCAGGCCCGCGACCTCGACCACGGTCTCGAACTCGGCCACCGATCCGTCGACATCCTCGCCCGGGTCCAGTCCGCCCGGGCCCTGGACTACGTCCGCGAGTTCAACACGGCCCTGGCCCCCTGGCGGCGCGAGCCGACCGTCCGCGAGTTCATCCACCGCACCCGCACGGAACTCGGCGTCGCCGCCTGAGCGGTGCCCTGCCGTCGTGGGGGGGGGGGGGGGGGGGGGGGGGGGGGAGGAGAGAAAGGGGGGGGGGGGGGGGGGGGGGGGGGGGAGGCCCCGGACCACAGAACACAAAACAACAAAGGTCCCCCCCTGTCACGCCCCGCTTTCCTTCTTTTATCCCGCTGAACAGAAA
>NZ_JBVIXD010000027.1:0-52123 GCF_055593965.1 Streptomyces sp. NPDC040622
GGGCCCGCTGACCCGCGACCTGAGCACCGCCTACGCCGCCCGGTGCGCGGGGAACCCGCCGGCCTGGGAGCCGTTGCCGGTCCAGTACGCCGACTACACCTTGTGGCAGCGCCGGGCCCTGGGGGACGAGAGCGACCCGGACAGTGTGCTGGCCACTCAGCTGGGCCACTGGAAGGAGGCTCTGGCCGGGCTGCCGGAACGCCTGGAGCTGCCGACCGACCACCCGTATCCCGAGCAGGCCGGATACGAGGGTGCGACCGTGCCGGTGTCGGTGGACGCCGAGGTGCACCAGGGTCTGGTCGGTCTCGCGCGCTCGCGGCAGACGACCGTGTTCATGGTGCTGCAGTCGGCACTCGCCGTGCTGTTGCACCGGCTCGGCGCGGGCACGGACATCCCTCTGGGTACGCCCGTGGCGGGTCGCGGCGAGGAGGAACTCGACGATCTGGTCGGCTTCTTCGTCAACACCCTCGTGCTGCGCACCGACCTGTCCGGCGACCCCACCTTCACGGAACTCCTCGACCGGGTCTGCACGACGAATCTGAGCGCCTACTCGCATCAGGACATCCCCTTCGAGACGCTGGTCGAGGCGCTCAACCCGACGCGGTCCCTGGCCCACCACCCGCTGTTCCAGGTGATGCTGGCCTTCAACAACATTCCCCGCACCGCACCGGACTTCGTCGGCGTCACGGCCACGCAGAGCACTGTCCGGGTCGATGCCGCCCGGATGGACCTGTCCGTCAGCCTCACCGAGCAGCGTGACGCCGACGGCGGTCACGCCGGGATCACCGGGGTGATCTCCTACCGCACCGACCTGTTCGACCACGGCACGGTCACCACGATGGCCGAACGGCTCATCCGCGTACTCAAGAGTGTCGCCACCGACGCGGAGCGGCACGTGGGATCGATCGAGCTGCTGTCCGACGGCGAACGGCACCGGCTCCTGGAGGGTCGGAACGACACCGCGGTGCCGGTTCCCCGTGCCACTGTGCCCGAACTCGTCCAGGCACAGGCACAGGCCGCATCGGGCGCCACCGCGCTGATCGCCGACGGCGTGCACGGAACTCACCTCACGTACGCCGAACTCAACGTCCGCGCCAACCGGTTGGCGCATCACCTGATCGAGCAGGGCGTCGGCCCCGAGCGCATCGTCGCCCTGGCCCTGCCCCGCTCGCCGGAACTGATCATCGCCCTGCTCGCGGTGTTGAAGACAGGTGCCGCCTACCTGCCGCTGGACACCACCTACCCGGCCGACCGCATCCGCTTCATGCTGGAGGACTCCCGTCCCGCGCTCGTCCTGACCCACACCGCCACCAGCGCGCCGTGGCCCGAGGGCACGCCCACCGTCCTCCTCGACGACCCCACGGTCCAGGCCCGGTTGACCACATGGCAGGACACCGACCCGACCGACACCGACCGTCTGACGCCACTGGATTCCGCCCACCCCGCGTACGTCGTCTATACGTCGGGTTCGACCGGCACGCCCAAGGGCGTGGTGGCCCATCACGCGGGCTTGGTGAATCTCGCTCTCGCGCAGAGCGGTCAGTGGGGCATCGGCGCGGGAAGCCGCGTACTGCAGTTCGCGTCGCCGAGCTTCGACGCCGCCGCGTCGGAGGTCTTCACGGCGCTGCTGACGGGCGCTGCGCTGGTGGTGGCAGACCCGGATCGGCTCACGCCCGGAGAGGCGCTTTCGTCCGTCTTGGTGGACGCCGGGGTGACGCACTGCACGCTCCCGCCGTCCGCACTGAGCGTCACGGATGCGGCGAGGGTGCCGGCCGCGATGACGCTGATCGTGGCGGGTGAGGCCTGTGACCCGGAGATGGTGGGGCGCTGGTCCGAGGGCCGGCGGATGTTCAATGCGTACGGGCCGTCGGAGGCGACGGTGTGTGCGACGGTGAGCGAGCCGGTGTCGGGGGCGGTTGCGCCGCCGATCGGTGGGCCGATCGCGAACGTACGGACGTACGTGCTGGATGCCGGCCTTTCTCCGGTGCCGCCCGGCGTACCAGGTGAGCTCTACGTCGCCGGGGCGGGTGTTGCGCGCGGCTACCTGAACCGCCCCGGACTGACCTCCGAACGCTTCGTCTCGGACCCCTACGGGCCTGCCGGGTCGCGCATGTACCGCACGGGTGACCTCGTGTCCTGGAACAGTGACGGCAGCCTGCGCTTCCTGGGCCGTGCGGACGACCAGGTCAAGCTGCGCGGCTTCCGCATCGAACTCGGCGAGGTCGAGGCCGTGTTGACAGCCTGCGCCGGGGTTCGGGCCGCCACGGCAGTCATCCGCGAGGACCGGCCCGGTGACCGACGCCTCGTCGGCTACATCGTGAGCGACAGCACCAGTGGAGCCGACCCGGCCGCCGTGCGCGCCCAGGTGGCCGACCGGCTGCCCGACTACATGGTTCCGTCCGCCGTGATGGTCCTCGACGCGCTGCCCCTGATGCCCAACGGCAAGCTGGACCGCAAAGCCCTGCCCGCCCCCGACTACGCGCCGACCACCCGGACCCGCGCCCCGAGCACCCCCCAAGAGAAGGCCTTCACCGGCCTCTTCGCGGACGTCCTCGGCCTCGACCCCGACCGCGTCGGCGTCGACGACGGCTTCTTCAGCCTAGGCGGCGACAGCATCAGCTCCATCGTCCTGGTCAGCCGCGCCCGTGAACACGGCCTCGACCTGTCACCCCGTGACGTCTTCCGCCATCACACGGCTCGGCAACTAGCCCGCACGACAGGCAGGTTGGCGGACGGTGGAGACGCGGCGGAGGGCGACGACGGTACCGGCTCGGTGCCGCTGACGCCCATCATGCGCTGGCTCGTCGAGCCCGAGCACACATATGAGGCATTCTTCCAGGCGCGACTCGTCCAGGTCCCCGCAGGCGTCGGGCGCGAGCGACTGGTCGACGTGCTGCAGGCACTCGTCGACCGTCACGATGTGCTGCGGGCCCATCTGACGAGGGACGGCGCACAGGGCGACTGGGCCCTGTCCATCCCCCCGGCGGGCAGCCCGCAGGCCCTCACGGCCGACGCGGCGCTGACCCGGGTGGACTGCACCGGCGCGACGACGGTCGAGCGTGCACAACTGCGCGCCGAGCACGCCACGCACGCGCAGGGACGGCTGGCGCCGCGCGACGGAGTGATGCTGCAGGCCGTCTGGTTCGATCACGGTCCCGACGAGCCGGGCCGACTGCTCCTGACGGTCCACCACCTGGTAGTCGACGGCGTCTCCTGGCGCATCCTGCTGCCCGACCTCGCCGCCGCGGGCGCCGCCGTATCGGACGGCCGCACACCGGAGCTTGCCGCCGTCCCCACCTCCTTCAAGCGCTGGGCGGAGCAACTGCACGCGCTCGCCGGTGAACCGCGGAGCACGGACGCCCTGCCGCACTGGACCGATGCCCTGTCCGACCCCGAACCACCGCTTGGTCAGCGGATGTTGCGGTCGGGTGAGGACACGGCGGCACGTCTCGACACGCTGCGCGTGACAGTTCCGGCGGAGTTGTCCCAGGCGCTGCTCACGCGGGTGCCCAGCACGCTGCACGCAGGCGTCGAAGACGTACTCGTGACGGCGTTCCTGCTCGCGGTGAACCAATGGCGTACCGCACGCGGTGTACCAGGTGCCTCCGGTGCGACGTCCCTCCTCGTCGATGTCGAAGGGCACGGACGGGAGGATCTGTTCGCGGGCGCCGACACGTCGCGGACGGTGGGCTGGTTCACGGCCGTGGCTCCCGTGCGGCTCGATGCCGGCAGGGTGTCCTGGGGTGAGGTCCGGCATGGCGGTCCTGCCGTCGGGCGGGTTCTGCAGCGCGTCAAGGAGCAGCTTCGCGCCGCGTCGGAGCGGCGGATCGCCTACGGCCTGTTGCGCTACCTCAACCCGGAGACCGCACCGGAACTCGCCGCGCTTCCCGGAGCGCAGGTGGCGTTCAACTACTTCGGGCGGGTCGGCCCGGGCGGTTCCCGCGCCGAGGACGACTGGCAGCAGGTGACCGGCGGTACGCCCACGGGTGGTCTCGACCCCCGGATGCGTCTGACGCATGCGCTGATGGTGAACGCGGCGGCAACGGAGGGGCCGTCGGGACCGGAGCTGTCCGCGACGTGGTCGTGGCCGCGTGACGTGCTGACGCCCGGGGACGTGGAGCAGCTCGGCGAGGGCTGGGTCACGCACCTCAAGGCGCTGGCCGCACACGCCGACGGGCCCGAAGCGGCCGGCCGGACGCCCTCGGACCTCTCCCTCGTCAACCTGAGCCAGAGCCAGATCAGCCGACTTGAGAAGAAGTGGCGTGGCAGACGATGACGCCCTGAACGTCATCGCCACCGCCCTGTTGATCATGTGAGTTGGAGTGTGATGTTGCAGTGACTGCCGTCTACGAGGACGCAGCCGTCCGATCCCGTGTGCTCGACTTCCTCGCGCGATACGTGGACGACCCCGCCGAACTGGAAGGCATACAACTGATCACGGGTGGGGTGCTCAGCTCGCTGGCGACCGTCGCGCTCGTGAGCCACCTCGAGAAGGAGTTCGGCATCGACATCGATGACGACGACCTGGAGATCGAGAACTTCGACACGCTGGACAGCATCGTCCGGTTCGTGCAGGGGAAACAGCCATGAGCCGGCAGCCGCCGACCGCGGACGGGCTGGGGCGACTGCTGCTGCCGCTGGCCGACGAGATCGAGGCGGCCAAGACGGTGCCCTCGCACGTCTTCGAGGCGATCGCCCGATCCGGTGCGATGGCCGCGATGGTGCCCGCGGAGTACGGGGGACAGCCGCTGAGCCACCAGGAGTACGGCGAGCTGAACCAAGCCGTGGCCCGTACCTCGGCGTCGCTGCAGAGCCTGCTGACCGTACACGGAATGGTGTGCGCGAGCCTGAGCCGCTGGGGGTCGGAGGCCGTGCGGCGGCGGCTGTTGCCGCGCCTCGCCACCGGTGAGCTCGTCGGGGCGTTCGGCCTCACGGAGGACAGCGCGGGCAGTGACGCACGGGCCGTCGAGACGACGGCGACGCCGGAGGAATCCCCGGAAGGCGCCGGTGCGGCGGACGACGTGTGGCGCCTGGACGGCACGAAACGCTGGCTGTCCTTCGGACAGCTCGCCCATTGCTTCCTGGTCTTCGCCCAGCACGACGGGCGCAGCGTGGCCTTCCTCGTCCAGCGCGACGACCCCGGCGTCACGGTGGTCCCCAGCCGGCCGACCAGCGGCTTCCGCAGTGCCATGCTGGCCGACCTGCACCTGGACGGCTGCCGTGTCCCGGGCGACCGCATGGTGGGCCGTCCCGGCTTCGGCGTGTCCCAAGTGGCGGGCAGCGCGCTGTCGTTGGGGCGCCTCTGCGTGGCGTACGGTTCCCTCGGCCTCGCCGAGGCGTGCTGCGACGCGATCCTGGGCCACACCAGCAGCCGGAAGCAGTTCGGCGGGCGGTTGATCGACCTCCAGCTCGTCCGTGGGCTGGTCAGCGACGCCGTGCTCGACACCGAGGCGGCGCGGCTCCTGTGCGAACAGGCGGCGCGGGCCATGGACACCCAGGACGACTGGCAGATCCAGCACGTGCTCACCGCCAAACTGGCGGCGTCCCGTGCGGCGGACCGGGCATCCGCCGCGGCAGCCCAACTGCACGGCGCCGCTGGCCTGGTGGAGGGCGGCCCCGTCGACCGTTGGGTACGGGACGCACGGGTGATGCAGATCATCGAGGGCAGCACGCAACTGCTGCAAGACCTTCTGGCCGAGGAGAGCCTGCAGCGCTTCCGGGTCCGCAGGCGCCACCCGCAATATCCGTTCGAAGCAGGCAGGAGCTGACCGTGTCGAGTGAGCTGGTCAAGTGTGTCGTCTGGGACCTGGATGACACCGTGTGGGAGGGCATACTCTCCGAAGGTCCGGGAGTGAAGTTGCGCCCCGGCGTCCGTGAGCTGATCGAAACGCTCGACCAGCGCGGCATCCTGCAGTCGATCGCCAGCAAGAACGACGAGAAGGCCGCCCTCGACGAACTCGAACGACTGGGCGTCCGCCACTACTTCCTCGTCCCGCACGTCTCGTGGCAGCCGAAGTCGGGGCTGGTCCAGAGCATCGCGCAGCGGCTCAACATCGGCCTCGACACCGTGATGTTCGTGGACGACTCTGCCTTCGAGCGGGCCGAGGTCGAGTTCGTGCACCCGCAGGTACGGTGTGTGGACTCCGCCGAGACCGCGGACCTGCTCGACCGCCCCGAGCTGACGCGGCCGGTGACCGAGGACGGGCGGGCACGCCGCACGCTGTATCTGCAGGCGGAGGAGCGCAACGCCTACGAGACGTCGTTCGCCGGCCCACAGGTCGAATTCCTCAGGTCCCTTGACATGCGCCTCACGGTCGAGGTGGCCACCCCTGAGGACCTGGAACGCGCCGCCGAACTCACCGAGCGCACCCACCAGCTCAACACCACCGGCCTGACCTTCTCCAAGGCGGACCTGCGCGAACTGATGGACCGGCCGGACCAGACGCTCCTGGTCGCCCGGCTCGCGGACCGCTTCGGTACGTACGGGACCATCGGCCTCACCCTGGTCGGCAAGACGGCGGAGGAATGGCGGATCCGCCTGTTCCTGATGTCGTGCCGTGTCATGGGCCGCAACGTCGGAGGCGCCATCCTGCGCTATCTGGCACAGACCGCCGAGGCCGAACAGGTGCGTCTGACAGCGGACTTCAAGCCCACCGACGTCAACAAGGCGATGTACACGGTCTACCGTCTGGCGGGCTTCAAGAAGACCTCCGTCGAGGAGCCCGTGCGGGTGCTGGAGATGGCCCCCGGCCTGCCGCACACCTATCCCGACTACCTTGCCCTGTCGCTGCCCGACGCCACCGGCTGAGACACATGGGCCCCACATTGGACACGCACATGGGACACGTGCTGAGGAGTGCGCCATGACCCTGCTGATCACGTGGCCGGATTCCGGCCCCGGCGCGGCCGTCCGCCGTACCGTCGATCCCGGTGAGATCGCCGCCGCGCTGGCACCCGCGGGCGTCCGCTACGAGCAGTGGGCACTCCGCCCGGACCTGCCCGAGGACCCGGACCCCGCGACCGTGCTGAACGCCTATCGGGATGACGTGGACCGTCTGGCCGCCGCCGAGGAGTTCGCCACCATCGACGTCGTGGGGCTGCGCCCGCGCAAGGACCTGGGGTGGCGGCTGACCGCCAAGGCGGAACGGAAGAAGTTCCGCAACGAGCACACGCATGACGACGACGATGAGGTGCGGTTCTTCGTCGCCGGCGCCGGGGCCTTCTACCTGCACGTCGATCACGAAGTGCATGCCGTGCTGTGTGAGGCGGGAGATCTGTTGGGGGTGCCCCGTGGGACCAGGCACTGGTTCGACATGGGGGCCGCACCTTCCTTCACGGTCATTCGCTTCTTCCACGACGAGGACGGATGGGTCGGCAACTTCACCGGCAGCGACATCGCCCTGAAGTTCCCTGATTTCGACGGGCTGGTGGCGGAGCGAGTGGCCGGCTGAGTCCCGGGGCGCCGTCACGGTACGAGGTCGGTCACCACGTCCTTGAGCAGGATGGCCGCGAGGGCGGCGAAGGTGGCTCCGGAGACGAGGTTCACCGTCAGGGTGGTGTGGCGGCCCCGCACCAGGCCCTGCCCCAGCCGCCCCGCGCACAGGCCGATCGCGCTGTCCCAGGCGAGCCCCATCACCAGGAAGATCATCCCGAGGGTGAGCAGCTGGAGCCAGAGCGGCCCGTGTCCGGCATGGGTGAAACGAGGCAGGAACGCGGCGAAGAACAACACGGTCTTCGGATTGAGGAGATTGGTGAGGACGGCCCGCCGCAGGAGCTGACGCCCGGCCGGCGTCCTGGGAGCCGTGGGCGTTGTCTTCCTGGCGGTGCGGACCGTGGCCACCGCAAGCCACCCCAGATAGAGCCCGCCTATCAGTTCCACCAGCACGAGCACCGCGGGGGTGGAGCGCAGCAGGACGGCCAGGCCGAGCGCGGCGGCCGTCACGTGCACGAGCATGCCCAGGGCCATTCCCGCGGCGGACACCAGACCGGCACGCGGACCCCGCTCCAGGGCCACAGCGACGATGTACGCGGCGTCCGGCCCCGGCGCGACGGTGATGATCGCGACCGCTGCCAGATAGGCCGGCAACAGAGTCAAGTCCAGCATGGCGGCCTCCCGGCTCCGGGTGCTGTAACGCATTGAACTGAATAAGTACGTTACTCATCCGGTAGGCGTAAGGCAACGCGTAAAGGGCTGTCAATGCGTTACCGTGAGGCTATGGCTGTCATGCTCACCGGGATGCCCCTCGAAGCCCTGACGGAACTGGTCAACGGGTGGGGGGCGCTGCCGCGGCAGGACGACGGCCGGGCGGACGAGCCGCATTGGCCCGCCACCCGGATCGCGCAGGGGCTCGGCCTGCCCGCGCGCGTGAGCGCCGCACTGACTCCACTGGCCCTCGCCGATGCCGCGGACCGTCTCCACGAGGTCTTCTCCGCGCCGGACGGAGAGGGTTGCGCACGCAAGCTGACGTGCCTGCTGTCCGACACCGGCGTTCACCCCGTCGTGCACGTTGTCGCCGGTGATGGCTCACTGCGCGCCGCGTGGTGCGTCGACGACACGGAACACGCCCTGGTTGCGGCGGCAGCGATCGCCTTGCGCGAATACCTTGCCGATCACGGCTTCGCACGCATCGGTATCTGCACCGGGGCCCACTGCGCCGACGTCTACATCGATCAGTCACCCGGAGGCCGACGCCGCTTCTGCTCGGTGACGTGTCAGAACCGCACGCGTGTGGCGGCGTTCCGCAGCCGCAGGGCGGCTGCCGCCACCGACTGAGCGTTCTGCCGTGGCCGGCCATCGACCAGGGCGGCCTCTCGTACTGACTCTTGAGTAACATCGCCCTGCGACAACACGGTTGTGCCCTCGTCCGTGCGCTCTCTCTGGAGGCCCCATGCCCCGCTCCGACCGCTCGTCGCTGCTGCTCGCCGGACTGCTGGCCGGTGCGGGTGTGCTGCACTTCGTTGCTTCGAAACCGTTCGAGGCCATGGTTCCACGCGTTCTGCCCGGGTCCCCGCGTGCCTGGACGCAGGCAAGCGCAGTGGTGGAGTTCGCGCTCGCGGCCGGCGTCGCCCTGCCCCGTACACGCCGTCCGGCCGCGCGCGCGGCGGCCGCCTACTTCGTGGGCGTCTTCCCCGGCAATGTGCAGATGGCGATCGACTGGCGCGACCGTCCCGCTCCCTTGAAGGTCGCTGCCCTGGCTCGACTTCCGCTCCAGGTTCCGCTGGTGATGTGGGCGCGCGCGGTGGCGGTACGGGCCGCGAAGGACTGACCGGCCGCCCGCATACCGTCTCATCCGTGGACCGCTCCGGTCACCCGGCCGACCCTGGCCGCACCCGCACCGCCGGGCCACCGCCCGGATCGGCCGACGGGTACACCGTCCAGCCGTGGGCGTCGGCGATGGTCTTGACGATGGACAGGCCAAGGCCGCACGCGGCCCGGTGCGTCTCCACCGTCACCACGTGCTGCTCCGCCTCGTCGGCGAGTTCGGCGACCGCGGTGGCGGCCGTCCGGTCGAGCGTGACCGGCTCGCGGTGCTCCAGCCCTTGCTCGACGGATGCCGGCAGGAGCAGTCCGTCGAGCAGCCGCTCGCTGTCCTCGGCCGTGGTGATCAGTTTGCTGCGCACACGCGCCACCATGGCGGGACCGGGGTCGAGGAGCCCGATCCCGGCCGCGGTGCGCTGGACGGTGAGGGGGTGCGCAGCTCGTGTACGGCGGTCGCGCCGGACCGCTGTTGTGCGGCGACGAGGTGTTCCTTGCGTCCCAGCATGGCGTCGAACGTGTCGGCCAGTCCGTTCAGTTCATCTACGCCACCTCGTGCGGCATGCCGTGGGTCGTACCGTCCTGGGCCGTCGCGGGCGGCTTCTGGGCGACCCCGGTCATCGGCATCATCGCCGGCCTCTGCCCCGCGGCCCGCGCGGCCGGACTCTCCCCGACCCTCGCCCTCCACGCGGCATGGACGCCTCGCGCCGACCGGGCCCTGCGGGGCCCGGTCGGGGTTCGCGGGGTTGAACAGGACTTCGGTGGCAGAGCGAGCTCTGTCGGCGTACTGCTGGAATCGCCCCACTCAAGTCGCCCTCAAGTCGCCCTCGATCAGCCCTCGATCCGCCCTTGAGCGTCAGGCGCCGCGCTTGCTCAGGGGCGGGGGCGGCTGGGGGCGGTTCGCGCCGCGTCGGTACTGCATCATCACGAAGCGGGCGTCGATGTCGGGAAGGGTGCTGGCGGCGGTCGCGCTCACCCAACCCGGCCCCTCCAGCGCGTGGTTGACCTGGAGCAGGGCGCCGTCGGGGTGGATGACTCGCGAGGCCGCGGTCGCCAGGTAGATGGGTCCCGCGACGGGGTCCATCCGCACGTCGCTGGCCAGGTTGACGAGTTCGGGGTCGCCCGGGTTGTTCGTGACCGCGTGCCTGATGGCCGGACAGGCCCCTCGTGCCCAGTCGTCGGCCCAGTTCAGCAGGGTGCCCTCGCGGGCCTGATCGTCGAGGAGCATCCACCGCATGATGTTGGAGGGCGCCCGGCCGCCGGGGAAGAGGGCCTCGAACTCGGCGTTGCACGCCACCACGTTCCAGTGTCTGTCGGCTATGTAGGACATCGAGCCCGTGATCCCCTTGACGACCGTCTGCCAGACCTGATGCATGGGCGTCCCCCCTCCTAAGTACCGCGCACGCAGCTGCACTTGTGCGCTCCCTCGCGTGTCGTCGCCCTTGGTCGGAGAGCGATCTCCGTTCGTGCGCCCAGCCTAACCAACACGGAGGGTCTGCTTCCGGCTCTTCCGGTGCGGTACGTGAGGTGCCAGATGTGCGGAAGTGGCGGTTCGGCCGCCTCCGACGCCCCGGGAGCGGCAGCGGCCTACCGGTATGCCCAGGCGGCTGCCCGGGCGGCGAGTTCAGGGACGGTCGGTGCGGACGAGTCGCCATTGAGATGGCTGTACTCCACCGCGATCAGGATCATGAGGCGCTCGGGCAGCCCCAACTGAGGGTAGAAGCCCTGCTGGAGCAGGTCTTCCATCGCCTTCTCCGAGCTCAGCCCGGCCTCGAAGCGCAGACGCACCTCGCGCTGCAGCGTGCGGAGGTAGACCAGGTGCTCTTCGAGCCCGGCCGCATCCGTCGGTCGTCCGTGGCCGGGTATGACGACCCGGGGACCGAAGCCGAGGACGAGCTCGCAGGCGTTGATGACGTTCTGCAGCGGGCCCGCCCAGTGCGACGGGTGGTCGCCGTGGAAGAAGATGTCGCCGGTGCACACCACGTCCCCTATACGGACCACCAGATCGCCGTCGTGATGCGCCGGCCCCACTTCGTGCAGTTCCACTTCCGTGTCACCCACGGTGAAGGTGTGCCGGCCGGAGAAGGTCAGGGTGGGCGGGGTCACCTGGGCCGACAGGAAGTCGAAGGCGCCGAAATGGTCGCGCAGATACCGGCCCAGCGGGGCGTCGTCGGGCAACTGGTGCACCAGAGCATGCATGTCCTGCGGGGTCGGCTCACGGTGCAGATGGTCGTGCGTCGCCCGAGTGGCGATGATCTCCGCTCCGGGAAACAGGTGATTGCCGAAGGTGTGGTCGCCGTTGGCGTGGGTGTTGACCACGGTCCCCACCGTACGGCTGCCGAGCCGGGGCCGGGCCGCGGCAATCATCGCCTCGGTCATCTCCCTGTCGTACGGGGTGTCGATCACTGCGGCATCGGGTCCCGAGACGATCCACAGGCAGTTCGCGTAACCCCAGCGGCCTGCGGCATCGGGCGCCCAAAGGAAGAGTTCGTCGGTGCCCGGCAACGCGGGGAGCTGCGTAGGAAGATTCATGGACGAAGTGTGTCCGACCGGGATGCTCGGCAGTGCGTGGGGGCGAGCGCACGCAGGCCATCCCCTAGTGGTAGATGTGCAGACAACTCGTCTTTCCGACCCGTGCGGTGACACGGGGACAGCGGCTTGGAAGGTTCGCGCGCCTCCACGAAAAACCCGTTGGTGGACCACGGCGGCCCCTGCTACGTTTCCGGAGGCCGTGCGAGAGAACGACGAGGAGGTGGTACCCGTGAACGCAGTATCGACATGGGTGCTCTCCTCCGGGGTCACGGTCGGGCGACAGGTCGCCCGGGAGCGCCGTTTCTGAGCACTCCCGAAGGACACGACCATGCACTTCACTTCCGAACAACGCCTGGACGACGGTGTCGTCGAGCGCGAATTCACCCTCGGCGAGATCCCCGGCACCCTCTGGACCCCTGAATCCGCCGCCTCGGTCCCGCTGATCCTGATGGCCCACAACAACGGCCTGCCCAAGGCGCAGCCCCGGCTGGTGGCCCGGGCCAGGCACACCGCGGCGCACGGTTACGCGGTGGCCACCATCGATGCCGCCGGGTGCGGCGACCGGCCCCGTTCCGCCGCCGACGAGCAGATCCGCGCCGACCTGCGCCGGGCGATGCAGGCCGGCGAGCCGGTCGACGAGATCTTCGAGTCGCTCATCGGCCCGCTGGTCGAGAAGGCGGTCCCGGAATGGCGCACCACCCTGGACGC
Organism: Streptomyces sp. NPDC040622; assembly: GCF_055593965.1. NCBI lineage: Bacteria > Bacillati > Actinomycetota > Actinomycetes > Kitasatosporales > Streptomycetaceae > Streptomyces > Streptomyces sp. NPDC040622. The sequence continues at coordinate 12,497 of NZ_JBVIXD010000027.1, forward strand.
CCTCCTGACGCTGCCCGGGATCGGCGGCCCCGTCGGGTACTCGGGATGGACCGCGCTGGGCATCCACCTCGCGGCGGTCGACCCGCGCATCGAGGCCGCCGGATTCTTCGCCGGGGGTTACGTGCCCCTGGCCCAGCGCGACGAGGCCCGACAGGTCACCGTTCCGCTGCTGTTCCTGCTGCAGTGGGACGACGAGGGGAACCCCCGGCAGCGGGCCCTGGACCTGTTCGACGCCTTCGGCACCAAGGAGAAGACGCTGCACGCCAATCTGGGCGGCCACACCGGCACTCCGTGGTTCGAGGTCGAGGACGGGTGCCGGTTCTACGACCGGCACCTGAAGTGAGGCCGGGCCGCCGTCAGGCTGACAGCGGACGTTAGGCGTCGTCGATTGGCGGTCGGCGGTCGGCGGTCGGTAGTCGGCGGTGAACCAGGATGCCGCTCATCGAGGAGGGCAGGTTCAGCCCCTCCTCGATGAGCGGTGACCGACGGATGCACGACCGCAGGTCGGCTCCGCCTGGACCGGTTCCACGGCGGGCCCACCCCTGACGGGCTACGCCGTGGAGCGCAGCGGCGGACCCGTCGGGCGGCGGTGAGGCACGGTGCGGCGAGCTGCGGACCGCGTCATCGGCGCGGGGCGGCGACGCCGTGGCGCACGAGGTTCCCAGTGCAGCAGCGCGACAGCCGCGAGCAGGGGAGCGCAGGTCAGGACTATGAACGTCATGACGCGGACGCCGTCCTCAAGCATCCCGGCACGTGCGGCTGCCGGACTCCGGCCACGCGCTGGAGGTGCCGTACGGCGCGGGAGCGGTTGGTGAGCCGCAGGCGGCGTCCACGACTCGGCCACCAGCTGAGGACGCCGAGGAAGCCGGAGTCGCAGAACGTGACGTGTTCCGTGTCCAGGACGAGTCCGGTGTAGCCGTCGGCGGCGGCTGAGACCAGCAGGGCCCGGAGCGGGGCCGCACTGGCGTGATCGATCTCTCCGGCCAGGTGGATCAGCAAGGTGGCGCCGAGGGAGGTGCAGGAGCGGACGACTATGACGCCGGGCGCGGTGTCCGCCCCCAACTCGTGCGCTGTGGCGCGGGCGGTGTCCGCGCCCACGTCCCGTACGGCGGGGGCGGCGTCAGCGCCCACTTCGTGCACGGCGGTGGGCGCTGGGGCGACGGGCAGTATTGGGGCGGTGCTCGGTCTACTCACATCCCTCTCAACGGCTTGTGACCTGCAACGGGACACGAGCCGCGGGACGCTTTCACCCCATGTGACCAGTGCGGCGGCGTGAGCCCTCAGCCCTTCGGCCCACTCCCGGCGCCTGCGGACACCCAGGACGTCCGTCGCCACCTCGATGCCGCCGTCCTCACCGGAGTGGTCGGCGTGAAGGGCGAACGCCGCCGCGGGAAGCCCACCCTCTGCACGCTGGTCATGACACCGTGGCAGAGCTGGAGCGCCGCCGCCGACCACCTGAAGGCGACCGCCCGCCGCTCCGAGAAGCCGTCTCCCGTGTGGGAGGAGCACCCCGCGTGGCACCCGCCGCCGCTGCCGTCACCGCCACCAACCGCCGCACCGACCGTCTGGTCCGCCCGCAACGGCGCCCCATGGACCTGCGCGTTCTTCATCGTCACGTCCACCGCGTGCCGGCTCGCCACAGAACGCGAGGCCGACGTCACCGGCCGGCTCCGCGCCGCCGCCCGCCTCGTCGAGCAGATCGTCGGGTCGTACGACGCCGTCGAAGGAGTCGCCCGAGTCGAGCTCGCCGCCGCGTGCTGCGAGCTCTGGTGGACATCCGCCGGCGCCGACCACGAACCCGCCTGCCCGAAGCGCGACCACCGGAGCGCAGCATGACCGACCGAATCCCGCTCGACAACCTGACCAGTGACCAACTCGACGCCTTGTACGAGCGGGCCGAACGTACCGAGCGGGCCGAACGTACCGAGCGCGCCGAGCGGGCCGAGGCAACCCTCAGACACCTCGTGCTCGCTTTCGCTCCCGACGTGCTTCCCGCATGCCCTCGCCGGCCTCCTGCGCGCGATTCATCATCCAGTCTCGAATCCGCCACCACACCAGCACCACAGGAGTGGCGGCGAGCGAGATCAGGCAAGCCTCTCCCCAACCTGCTGGATTCCGCGGCCGATAGTGCAAGTAGGCCACTCCGGCCGCGTAGAGCACGATGAACAACAAGAGGTACTTCACGGGTTTCGGAAGACTCATAAGCCTTCAACTACCCCCGTTTTGAATGCACATGACTAAGGGAAACCCGCTCAGTCTCCCCAGACCAGGACGCCCCTCAGGTGCTGATCACCGTACCGCCCCAGACGCCGCAGGCGCAGCGATGGCCCTCATCGCCACCCATCTCCGCGTCCGGCTGTCGATCCTCGACACACGCACGCCATCGAGGCCGCACTCCACGACACCGCCGGCCAGATCGCGGCTCCACCCAGCACCCGCCCATGGGCTTCGCCCCACGCACTTGGCCGGCCGCCGACCGCGAGCTTCGCAACCGCCTCGTTCGCGCCGACGCGATGGGCCCGCGCCACTGGGGGTGTACCGGCCACCACCACCCCGTCCCGTACACGGCACTGTGGCTGTTGGCCCGGGTCAAGGACCGGCTGGGGCCATTCCGGCGGCTGACCGTACTGGAGCGCGAGCACATCGGGACCGCCGCGGCCGGCGCCGCCGAGCGGACCGAGCGGGCCCTTCACATCGCCGCGCGGCGACGGACGTTGGAGCGACCGTGCGGGAGATGCGGCGGGAAGATCGACATCCACGGCGGCGAAGGCGCATCCCTCTCGCGCACCGCACCGCACCGCACGGGACGCGGACAGGTCTGGACGGAGGGTGGACCCGTCGCGGCGTAACTGGGCGGGTGCCGCCCGCCCACAGGAGGGTCAGGTTCAGGACACCTTGATCATGAATCCGTCGTCGGTCCTGTCGATAATGCGGTTCTTCGTGCAGGAGCCGCCCAGGAGAATCAGGCCGGCCAGAACTGGAGCAGGAACCGTTCCACCCCCTCCGGCACGCCCTGTTGGGCGAGGGGCGTGACCTCTTCCTGCCCCAGCGCGTGAGCGCGCAGCCGCCAGCTCAGGCCTGTAACACCAAGATCAATCTCGTTCTTGTCCGGACCGCCGGCCGTGTGAAACTGCAAGTGCCCCGAGGCGCAGTCCAGCTCCGCTTCCCCCGTCGCCTCCCACGGTGCGCTCTGATCAGGCTTGGGCGGGGAGTCCCAGATTTCGACCGCGAACGCGGCCGTATGCGTGTGACCACCCGACCTGATGTCCACCCGCCCATGCTCTGCCGTAACCAGCCCCTGCTCACCCTCGGGCCAGGCGTCCATGATGTCCTCGCCGGCATCCTGCAGCCAGAGCAGGTACCGCTCAATCAGGACCGCGAACTCCTCGCGACGGACCAACGCCACGTGACCTCTCCCCTCACTCGCGTCACTGCTCCGCCGACGCTATGCGGGATGCGGCCACTGCGGCAGTCGATGCAAGGCCAACCACCGCAGAGATCGACTACGACTGCATCGAGACGGTCCACGCAACGTCCGCGCCGCCGTGCTCCGGCCGTCCTCACTGCGTCCAGGCCTCCGGGCCGCCGCCCCGCCACTCGATCATCGACGAGCGGACCACATCCATCTCGTCCCACCCCTGCAACCCGGCCTCCTGCATGAACGCCGCGACGTCCCCGATCGAGTAGGCCCGGCCGAGGACCGCCCCGTCCACGCGCACGCGGCGGCCGCCCTCCTCGTCGAGCGGGTAAATCACAACGGTCAGAGCCATGCCCCCAGGGTGCGCCGGACCGGTCACTCCAGCACCCCGAGCCCCGTGTCCGACCGGCAGTGCGCGCACACCCGGACCCCGTCCGCGAGCGCTCGCCGTGCCTCGACCTCACTGACCGGCCGACGCCGCTTACCTGCCGCGTGGCTGTCCCCTCAGTGGACACCTCGTGCCGCATCCGCCCCCGCGGACAGTGCGTTCGGGCCACTCGACGGGGTCCTCGTCTGCGTGCCGCACCGCCTTTTTCGCGGCCGTCTCCACCGCATGCCGCGGCTGACCCGTCTCCTATGCGTGCACGGTGATGGCCACCTGGAAGACCTCGGCCGCGTCGGCCCGGCGGCGCCGGTGGCAACGGGATCGAGGGCGCCTCGACCTCGCCGAACACCACCGCGGCCGACATCCAAAAGCCGCCCCCACGCCCTGCACACCCCGCGCCATCTGGCCGGGGCCTTCTTCTTGCCTGGCATCAAGCCGCCATGCGAAAGCGTGGGAGCTGCAGTGAGCAGGCGTTCGCCCCGATGAGGCAGTCAACGTCCCACGGACGAACGACTGCGTACCTACGAATGGGCCATGATCGTTTTATCGGCATGTCGAACCGGTGAACCTGGCACCCGACAGGCCCGTTCCCCCACCGGGAGGTACCCCATGCGGATTCGCACGATCCTCGCCACAGCTGCCTTCGCTACCGCCACCATCATCGGCGGCGCCGGCACCGCCACCGCAGACGACGGCCCCGGCGCCGACGCGATGGGCGCGGGATTCGACTCACCCGGCGTCGGCAGCGGCGACATGACGCAGGCCCCGATCGACGTTCCCGTCAATGCGACCGGCAACTCAGCCTCCGTCATTGGAGCCCTCAACCCCACGTTCGCCAACGATGCCGTGAACCACTGACCCGCATACAGATCGCCACTACGCCCCTCATACAGGCCGTCTCGGTTCACTGCTGAACGGCTCACCGCCCCGTCGCGTGCACGATGCGACGGGGCTTCGTCACGTCTGGAGAACCCATGGCCCCGCCTCTGTCCGCTGCAGCAGCACCGAAGCCCTGCGCGCCGAGGGCGTGCACGTCGTCGAGGTCGCCGGACGGCGCACCCACAACCGCAACGGCAAGGGCGCGTGGGCCCTGTGAACGGCGTGCTGATCCGTCACACCGTCACCAGGGGATCCTTCGCCACCGTGTACATCTGCCGCGACGGTCACACCACCCTGCCGGGCCCGCTGTGCCACGGCGTCATCACGAAGGACGGACAGGTCCACCTCGTCGGCCGGGGCCGCGCGAACCACGCGGGCCTCGGCGACGACGACGTGCTCCGCGCCGTCATCGCGGAGAAGCGCCTGCCGCCGGACAACGACGCGAGCCCCGACGGCAACCGGCACTTCTACGGCTTCGAGTGCGAGAACCTCGGCGACGGCCGCGACCCGTGGCCGGCAGGGCAGGTCGAGGCGATCGTCCGCGCGGGCGCCGCGCTGTGCTGGGCGCACGGCTGGGGGAAGAGCGGCTACACCTCTGCCATCGGCCACGCCGAGTGGCAGCACATGCCCCGCACACATCTACGACGGTCGTCGGGTTGGGAGCGATACCCCTTGTCGTTTCAAGGAGGAGGCAGACATGGTTGACCCGACCGACCCGGAGACCTTCGAGGAAGAAGTGGAGGGCCTGGATGAGGACGACTACCGCTGATTTTCGCGCTGAGGCGGCAGTTCGAAAGCCAGTAGCTGATTTGGAACAGGTTTCCGCCCCCTTCCGCCTTCGGTCGGGAGGGGCCCCTTCGTCGTGCCGCGACGCGTATTGACGTGCGCCGTAGGCTGACAGAACGGCACGCACCACCGCCTCTTACGAGGGAGCAGGTATGGACAGCCACGACGAACTCAGCCTCGGCGAACGCATCAAGGTCATACGCGAGTCGCGCGGCCTGTCGCGCCCTCAACTCGCACAGCTCTGCGGCCGCGGCCCCGACTGGCTGAAGAAGATCGAGACCGGCGAACGCGATCTCGACAGCTACACCCTGCTACTCCGCCTCGCTGCTGCGCTGCAGATCGCCGACCTCTCCGCTCTCACCGGCACGAGGGAGGGCCCCTCGCAGCCCGTCCCGCTCGGTCGGCTCGCACACCCCGGTATGCCGGAGGTGTGGGCCGCCGTGATGAACCGCTCCCTTGCCCGCGTGCAGCGCTCAACCGCGCCCCCGGATCCTGCGCTGCTGCAAGGCCGCGCCGATCAATCCTGGACGCTGTGGCACGCGAGCGGCTACAACCGCTCCGAAGTCGGCGCGTTGCTGCCCGCGCTCATCCGCGACGGAGAGGCAGCGGTCCGAGCTCTCGACGGCAAGCAGCGCCGCTCGGCGCTCGTTGCCCTGTCGGACATCTACCGGCTGACGGGACAGGCCACCGCGTACATCGCGCCGGCCGAACTCGCGTGGGTGGTGGCAGACCGCGCGCTCGCTGCGGCGCAGGACGCCGACCAGCCTGCCGCCATCGCAGCCGCGGCCTGGAACATGGGCAACATTCTCCGCGAGACGTCTTACCCGGACGAGGCGTTGCGCGTCGTCAACGAGGCCTCCGACCTCATCCGCCCGCACCTAGACGAAGCTCCTGAGGACTGGCGTGGGATCTACGGCGCGCTGCAACTGCACGCTGCTGTGACCGTCGCGCGTGAGGGCCGCGAGGGCGACGCCTGGCGATACTGGGATAAGGGCGACCAGGTCGCGAAGAGCCTGCCCGCAAGCTACGTGCATCCGAGCACGGTGTTCGGCCGCGCGAATGTCGACTTCCACGCGGTGAGTGTGGCCACCGACCTCCGCAAGGCGCAGAAGGCGATCGGGTTGGCCGAGGACATCGACCCGGACGTCATGCCGTCCCGAGAGCGCCGGGCCCGTCTGTGGGTGGAGGTCGCCCGTGGGCACCTGCAACGTGGCGACCGGACTGCCGCGCTGCACGTGATGAAGATGGCTCGGAAGATCGCGGCCGAGACGGTCTCCTACACGCCCTCAGCTCGGCAGGCCGTGGCTGAACTGTGGCGCAACGCGCCGCGCGCGATGCGGAAGGAAACGAGCGAACTCGCCGCCTCGGTGGGGATCACCACCGGCTGAGCAAGGGGGACAGTCTGGGACAGGGGGACACCCTGTCCCCCTTCTCTGCTGTCTGAGCCCTTACGGTTCTGGCTCTGCCGAACCAAGGGGGTTCCCGTGAGGTTGCACGCGTCCACACGCCGCAGCGAGCCGCCGTCCGTTGACGAGGTGACTGGTGAAGTCCGGGTGCCGCTCGCGTTGTACGAGGTCGACGAGCACCGTGGCGACATGGACTTCGTGATGTCCCGCTCCGAGGCCGAGCTCTTGGTGGGCCGCCTGCTGGCGAAGACCAAGCGAGGGCCGGTGGCAGATCAGTGACCGGCCAAACAAGCGCCGCCTTCGACTGGCTGGCGCGCGCTCAGGCCGAGCCGGACCAGGCCCACCGAGAGTGGCAGGAGCGCGGTATCGCGCTGCTCCCGCTTGGCACGCAGTTCAATGCCGTGTGTCTGCCGAGCAGAATCGTGCACGCGGGTGCCGGGACGGAGGATCCGGACATCGTGGCCCGGACGCTGGCCGAGCTCCTCAACGGCCCCGTGATCCACAACCGGCCCGGCGGGTTCTACCACGCTCTCACGGTGCCGCAGTCGACCGCGCTGTGGGAGCACCACAGCCACGCCCCCATGCTGGGAGCTGGCCAGTTCCTCGGCATCCCCGCCGCCGACCTCATCGGTCCGACCGGTCTGTACTGGGCAGTGCGACCGGGCACCGCGGGCGCCCTGTGCCCTGTACCGGCCGTAGCCGCGCTCACAACCCTCGGCCTGCAGCCGCGCCCGAGGTACGGCCGATGACCGCCACCGACCACCTCTCGACGCCGCTCCTGCCCTCGGTCGGGATGCTGTCTGATGGGCAAGTGCGGGGCCAGAAGTGCGTGTTCTGCGTCATCGCCTTATCCGCCACCACCGCTGTCGATCTAGGTACCCACGACGTCCACCGCCTCGACGTGGTCGTCCACTGGTTCCCCCGCGCCTGCCGTTCCTGTGCAGCTGGCGGATACCTTGGCCACCTCCTGCAGGCGGCGTTCTCCGCCTGCAGAGACCTGCCGCCGCCTGAGTACCTGTTCGACCTCTACCTCCGTCTGCGGCATGAGGTACGCCGCCGCCTCCCGGCCGCAGAGCAGGAAGCTGCCATTGCTGGCCGCGGCACCCTAAGCTGGCACGCGCATCAGCGCATTGTGGACGCCGCTACCGACGCGCTGGCCGACGCGGCTGGTGACGATCCCAGCCCTCTGGCTCTGGCCATGCGCTCCTCCGAGCTCGGCCGACACCTGCGCGACTTGGCCCCCTACCAGCCCATCGGTGAGTCATGAGTACGCCGGTGTCCGTGCCGTGTCCACCGTGCCTCCAGGCACTCCTCACGGCACACGACGGGCCACACAACTGCCGGCTGACGACCGCGGTCACCGTCGACGGCACCCGGCATGCCGTCGGGCCCGAGCTGGACTGCCCGTGCCGCTGCCCCCGATTGGAGGAGAGCGAGGCGCTACGGGTGGCGCGCGCCGAGGCGAGAGGCGAGGTGCCCAATGAGTGACAGGCCGAAGAACGGCGGCCCGCCGCCGGTTGATACGACCTTGGCTGCCGGGCGCGCGGCCGGGTACTGCTGGGCGCGCAACCCGAGTGGGCCCGGCAGATGCACGTGGCCTCCCGGTCACCTTCCGGAGCTGGGGCACAAGGACCCGTACGCGAAAACGGAGTGGTCCTCATAGTCGCCGTCGTGCCCGTCGTGCCCGTCGGGCGAGGGGCACGGCGGTCGGGCGGTCCGCTCGACGGCGAGCAGTACGAGGCCGGGCCGCCTATTACACGAGGTCGCGGAGCGGGACGCCCGAATGCGTCGGCGAGGAGCAGCAGGTCGACCAGGTCTGGCGGCGTCGTGGCGGACTCCCACCGGTGAATCGTCTTGTGGTCGCGGCCGATGCCCTCACCGAGTTGGGCCTGCGAAAGGCCAGTAGCCTTGCGTGCCAGACGGATGCGGTCGCCGACGACCCGCAGGTGGGTGTGTACCCAGGAGGGCATCGGGCCGAGGGGCACCCGTACACGCTCGAACGATCTTGCACCTGGTCGGTGTGCAACTGGTCGGTGTGCCGGCCGGGCGGTCCGGGGTCGGCGGTGAGGTCGACCCTCCGGTGCCTGCCTGAGTGGCGGCCCGTCGGTCGTGATCCGGGCCCACTCGCCGCAGCCTCGCGCCGGGCCCTCCCACGTCTGGGACAACTCCGCATCGTGCGGCGCCAACTCTGCATCGGGCGGCATCACGTGCGCATCGTGCGGCGCCAACTCCGCATCGCGCAGCGGGATTAACCGGAGGCGTTCGCGGAACGCTCCGCATAGCATCCTCAGTCGCCGCACTTCACCGCCCAACGATGTAGGAGCCCGCCCCATGCAACGCCGTACGACCGCTCCGATCACAGAATTCCCCGTGTCCGGCGCGGAGGCCGGACCGTACGGAATCACCTGCGGCCCGGACGGCGCCTTGTGGTTCACCCTGGTCCACCAGGGGGCGATCGGCCGCGTCACCCCCGACGGCGACGTCACCTCGTATCGGCTCGGATCCGCGTCCGGCGGACCCTCGATCATCACCACAGGACCCGACAACGCCCTGTGGTTCACCGAATTCCGCGGTCACCGGATCGGGCGCATCACCACGGCCGGAGACATCACGTCGTTCCCGCTGCCGACGCCGGAAGCCGGACCGTTCGGTATCGCCGTCGGCCCCGACGCTGCGCTGTGGTTCACCGAAGCGAGCGCCGACCGCATCGGCCGCATCACGCCCGACGGCCATGTCACCGAGTTCCCCCTCCCGCTCTCGGGTGCCTTCCCGTCGGCCATCGCCGCCGGACCGGACGGCCGGCTGTGGTTCACGATGAACCGGGCCAACGCGATCGGCTCCATCGGGGCCGACGGCAAGATCGCCGTCCACGCGCTGCCCACGGCGGCAGCCGGTCCCGTCGGCATCACCGTCGGCGCCGACGGTGCCCTGTGGTTCGTCGAGATCGGCGCGGGGCAGATCGGGCGGATCACGCCGGACGGAGGCATCGAGGAATTTCCCCTGCCCGACCGTGAGTCCCGCCCGCACGCCATCGCGGCGGGGGCCGACGGAAACTGCTGGTTCACCGAATGGGGAGCCAATCGCATCGGCCGGATCACCCCGGACGGCCGCATCGACGTACACGACCTCCCCAGTCCGTCCTCCGAGCCGCACGGCATCGCACTGGGGCCGGACGGCGCGCTCTGGTCGGCCCTGGAGATCGGAGCGGTCGCCCGGCTCGCACCGCACTGAGAGTGCCGGCCCCTGGTCCGCGGGTTTCCGGCTTCTGCTGTCGGTCCGCAGTTGATTTGTTGTCGGCCTGTCGTGCGCTGAGCTGCGGCGATGGCCGGACTGTCGTGCAGGCACCCCGAACTCAACAGGCATTACTGGCGAATTGCCCTAAACTGGTCGAGGGTGGGCGTCACTGGACATAGTGGCGAAGTCTCTTCAAGGAGGCACCAATGCTTGCTCAGCACACACCGCTTCTCGTTACTCCGACGGACGCCACGGCGCTCGGTACGGCCATGGTGGAGCCGGAGGCGGTCCTGAGCGACGCGCCGACGTACGCACCTGAGGCAGGGGGCTTCCTCCTGCTGCTGGCGCTCGTTTCGCCGAAGGAACCGAAGGAGCCGAAGGGCTAGTGAGTCCTGATCGGTCGCAGACCGCGTACGCCGCATCGGCGGCTGACCTGGCTCTCCGTGCCCTCGACGCCCTCCGCGGCGTCGGGGGCACGGCCATGATCGCCGAGCATGTGGAACGCGCGGACGATCCCAAGGCGGCGCTGGCCGCCATCCGTGTCGTCGGCGCCGACGGTTTTGCCCCGTACCTGCTGGCCGGCGCGGCCTTCCATCCCCAGGACGCGGAGGCCGTCGCCCAGTCCTTCGCCGTGTTCCCGACACCGGCGAACGCACCCGCCCCGCCGCCTTCGGGCGCGGCCGAGCCATGGCTCGTGGCGTGGCGTGACTGGGCCACGGCGTCGTTGTACGCACGGTTCGCCGACACCGCGACAGCCGTGGTTCCCGGGGACAGCGGGGCGGCCGGGACGAGTGGGGCGGGCGTGGAGCTCGCGCCCCGGCCCGCGGGAGCCCCCGTGCTCACGGAACCGTCCCGCGAACCGGCCCCACGTGGCGAAACCACCGCCACCGCTACCGCCACCGGCTCCGACTGGCAGCGCTGGTCCGTGAGCATGGGCCAGCTCTCCCCACTCGCCCTCCCCGGCCTCGACGGCCCCGTGCACGCCGCGGCCCGCGCCGCCCCGCTGGCCCTGGCACGCGGAGCCACCCGAGCCGTACTGCGCCGAGATTTCCCCACCGCCGCACGCATCGTGCGCTGGCTCGCCCTGCTCGGCGCCGAAGGCGTGCCGCTGCCGCTCGACCCCCTGCCCCTCGTCGAACACCTGCGCCTGCACGGCGGCGGTTCACGACTCGCCCTGGACGTCGCGATCGCCCGGCGGCTGCTCGGACAGGAGAGCGCATGACCTCGCCCGTGACACAGACCGCGTACGAGGTGAGCGCCCAGGCCCTGGGCTGGCTCCACGCACACCGTGAGCTCGGCGGGCTGCCCGCCGACACCACCGCCGATCTCGGCGACCCCGACAGCGTCTACAAACCGCTCGGTGAGAGTGCCCTGGCCGCCTCGCTGGTGCTGCGCGAGTCGGTCGCGGGCGCCACCGAGCAGCGCCTGGCCCGTGAGCTGCTCGGCTTCTGCTGGGAGCAGTTCGGCGAGGGCGACATGCTCTACGAACGGCTGCTGCGGTACACGCTGATGACCGACCCGCTGGAGACCTACAGCCCCTTCGCCCGCAGCGGCCTGCGCCACGAGTCGCTGGAGCGTCTGCTGGGCCACACGAGCGCGCTGCGCTCGGTGCGGGGCGGCGAGGTGGTCCCCAACCGCAGGCTCGCCGTCGCCAACGCGGCCCGCGTCGTCGGCTTGGACCACGGCCCGCGAGCCTACGACTGGGCCGCGCTGACCAGCGCCACCTGGCTCGGCGCGACGCCGGAGCCCTGGCTCATCGACTGGATGACCGGCTACTGCGTCACCCACACCGTCTTCCACCTCACCGACTGGGGCGCCGCCCCCACCGGCCTGCCCGCCGACCTCACCGCGTACGTGACCGCCTGGCTGCCCGTGTGGATCGACATCTGGGCCGAGGTCGAGCAGTGGGACCTGGTCGCCGAGCTGATGATCGTCGGATGCTGCCTGGCGGAGCCCTACTGTGAGCAAGCCGACTGGGACCGCCTGGCCCGGGTTCAGCACCCGGACGGCCTGGTGCCCCGTGACGGCGATCCGGTCTCCGACGACCCCGGAGAGCGGTTCTCCGACCACCAGCACACCGCCGTGGTCGCCGCGATCGCCGGGACCCTCGCGGTGTCCAGGACGCTGGGCGGGGGAGCGGCGGCGCGATGAGCCGCCGCGGTCTCCCGGGCGGGGGTGAGGACACGGCGGCCACGCGACGGACGGGCCCGGTGACGGTGACAGAGGCGGCGGCCGGATCGGTGGCCGGGTCCTCGTGGGCGGCCGGCATCCTCGCCGCCCTGCGGAGTGCCGCCCCGGGCGCGAGCACGGTGGCCCTCGCGGTGCGGCGCGGCGCCGAACACGCCCTGCTCGCCGACGGCGACACCGCGCTGCGCGGCGGCACTCCGGCCGACCCCGACACACGGTTCGAGATCGGCTCCCTGACCAAGACGTTCACCGCGCTCCTCCTGGCCGAGATGACGGCAAGCGGAGAGGTCGCGTACGACGACCCGGTCACGCGTTTTCTGCCCCGCCACGCCGTACCCCACCTGCACGGCGCCGGCATCACCCTCCTCCACCTGGCCACCCACACCTCGGGCCTGCCCCGCCTCCCGCCCGGCTTCCTGCGCAGCGGCGCACCGGCCTGGTTCAGCAACCCCTACGCCGACTACACCCCCACGGACCTGCACGAGGCCCTGGCCCGCACCCGTCCGCGAGCCGCCCCGGGCACCCGGGTGCGCTACTCCAATCTCGGCGTCGGCCTGCTCGGTGAACTCCTCACCCGCGCGGCCCACGGCCCCACTCACGCCAGCACGGACTTCGCCGCACTGCTCACCGACCGCGTCCTGGCGCCGCTGGGCCTGGACCGCACCAGCTGCACCACGGAGCTGCCGCAGGCCACCGGCTACTGGCACGGCAGGCCACGGCCGCTCTGGCAGATGCCCGCTTTGCCCGCGGCAGGAACCGGCCGCTCCACCGCCCGCGACCTGCTGACCACGCTCGACGCCCTGCTCGACCCCAGCCGCGTGCCGGCCGCCCCCCGCTCGCTGCGCACCGCACTGGCGGAGGTCACCCGGGCCCGGATCGCCCTGCCGCGCACCGGCAGGCGGATCGCGCTGATCTGGAACATCAGACCCCGCCCGGGCCGCGACCTCTACCACCACTCCGGAGGGACGCGGGGCTTCACCACCTTCGCGGGCTTCAGCCCGCAAACCGGCGTCGCCCTCGCGGCACTGGCCAACACCGGCCCCGCGCTGACCGGAACCTTCATCCAGCGCGCCTACTCGGAACTGTGGACCTTGGCACAGTCGGCCGAGCGGAGTTGAGTGCGCTGAGCTCCCCAGTACCTCCTCAGCGTCCGTCCAGGAGCGGCCGCAGGGCCACCGCGAGGCGTTCGTACTCGTCGGGCGCGTTGTAGATCTGCCCGCAGACGCGGATGCCGCCACCGTCGGGCCAGGCCCAGATCAGCACGCGGAAACCCAGCCGGGCCGCGATCTCCTCGCGCAGGGCGGCGGCCTCGGCGGGGGTGCGGGCCAGGCCGGGCGGCAGGCGCAGCGCCCGCATCGCCAGACGTCCGTCGGCGGGCAGCGGGCTCAACCCCGGCAGGTCGGCCAGGAGCTCGGCGCCGTAGCGCGCCAGTGCACTGTTGTGGGCGCGTACGCGGTCGGGGCCGAGGGAGGCGATGAGGTCGAGGCCCTCGGGGGCGGCGAGCAGGCCGGTGTAGTCGGCGGTGGCCCGGTACTCGACCGAGCGGGGAAATCCCCGGTCGTCCTCCCACGAGGGGACGGGCGCGGGCACCCGGTGCCGGTGCTCGGGCGAGACCACGAGGACCGCGCTGCCCGGCGGGGCGTACCCCCACTTGTGCAGGTTGCCGAACCAGAAGTCGGGGGATCCGGCGAGGGGCTCGGCGAGCATGCCCGGGGCGTGCGCGCCGTCGACCACGGTGGTCACGCCCCGTTCCGCGAGGTCGGAGAGGAGCGCGGGCGTGGCGATGAACCGGGCGGTGGGCGAGCTGATGTGATCGAGCAGCGCGACGCGGGTCCGTGGCGTCACGGCGGCCAGGACGGCTTTGCGTACGGCCTCTTCGTCGGGCAGTGCCGGGTCGAGGGCGACGGTGGTGACTCGGGCCCTTCGGGCGGCGGCCGCGACGACCGTGCCGTAGCCGTGGTCGGTGACCAGCACCTCGTCGTCGGCTGCCAGCCCCAGGGCGTCGAGGGCCAGGCCCGCGGCCTCGGTGGCGTTGGTGACGAGGGCCGTGCCGTCGGGGTCGGTGCCGAGGCGTGCCGCGATGCGGCCGCGGGCCTCGGCGAGCCGGTCCGGGACGCCGAGGAAGAAGCGGTCCGGGTCCGTGGCGGCCTCCTCCGTCAGACGGCGGTGGACGCGGGCGACGGGCACCGGCACGGCGCCGAAGGACCCGTGGTTGAGATGGACCACGTCGGTGCCGAGCGGGAACAGGTCGGCACCGCCGGGGAACGCGGCGGGTGGCGTGGGCGGCGTCACGGTGCCTCGACGGGGGCGGTACGGGCGGGGAGCGCGGGTATGCGGAAACTGGTGTACGTCACACCATCGATCGTCTCAGGGAACGGCGGGAGCCGCGATCATCGCGTCGGGGTCGGATGCGCCGGGGGAGCGGCGCGCTGATACTCCAGCCGTAGATCGTGATCTCGATGGTGAGGGGCGCCGAGGCAGCGGTCGGACAGCGTCGACCATCTGGCCGGGACCGCCTACGCCGTCGGCTCCTTCGGCTCCTTCTCCCTCTGCCCGAGTTCACCGAGACGGAGGGCGTCCCTTGTCTCGCTGAGCTTCTCGCTGAGCTTCGCGGTCGTCGCCGGGGTCTGCTCCTGCGCTTGTTCAGCGAGTCGGAGGGCATCGTCAATCTCGCTGAGCTTCGCCGAGGACAGGACGGCCGCCCGCTCTATCAGGTCGTCACGTGACACAGTGGTCAGCCACGTGCAAGGGGTGAAGCCTGGACGCGGGAACGCGAGCCGCAGCACGCCTTCGAACGGCACTCCTTCACCGGTGCCCACCATCACTTCGAGGCCCAGACCGCTGATGTCAACGCCCGCCGGAGCGACGATCTGCATCACCCGGATCCCGGACGCGTCGTCCCCCGACAGCAGTACGACCAACCTCCGCTCGTCGAACTGGACCCACCAGACTTCGCCACGTTGCACATGTCCTCCAGACACTGGACGGCAGAGACGCGGGTCGAATCTAGGCCCCGGGCCCGGAAGTTGGTACTCGGACCTCTGTGAGACCTGCCGCACAAGAACAGCTGGGCCACCGCCACCGCCACCGCCACCGCCACCAGGACCGATCCCGGACCAGCCACTACCGACGACCAGCCACTACCGACGACAAGCCGCTCCAGCATGAAGATCACGGTCTACGGCTGGAGTACTAAGATCCCCGGATGAATGATGAAGCGCTTCGCCTCACGGTCCTGGGGAGCGCAACGCCGTACCCGGATGTCGACAACCCGTGCTCGGGCTATCTGGTGTCGAGCGGCGACACCCGGATCTGGGTCGATGCGGGGAGCGGAACGCTCGGCCCGCTCCAGCGGCACGTACGGCTGGACGAGCTCGACGCGATCTGGATCTCTCACCTGCACGCCGACCACAGCGCGGACCTGCTCACCGCGTACTACGGCGCCCTGTACGCGGACATCCGCCTGGCAGCGCCGATCCCCCTCCACGGGCCGCCCGGTATCGCCGACCGGCTGGCCGGGTTCCTCACCAACGGACCGGAGCGCAGTCCCGTCGAATCCGCCTTCGCCGTCACCGAGTTGCACGACGGGCAGCGAGCCGACGTCGGCTCGCTGCGCCTGACCAGCCGGGCGGTGGCACACGGCATGCCGGCGTTCGCCCTGCGCGTCGAGGCGGCAGGCAGGTCGCTGGTGTACTCGGGGGACACCGCGCCGTGCCCGGGCCTCACACAGCTGGCCGCGGGCTGCGACGTACTGCTGTGCGAGGCCGAGAGCGCGGAGGCGCGGGGCGGGGGAGAGCGGGTGCACCACACGCCGGAGGAGGCGGGTGACACCGCTCGCGCGGCCCGTGCCGACCGGCTGATCGTCACGCATGTCGGACGCGGCCTCTCGCCGCGGCAGGCGGTGGCTCGCGCCTCGGCCCGCTTCGGCGGTCCTGTCTCCCATGCCGATCCCGGTCTCACCTTCACGATCGGTGAGGCCCCGTAGGCCGTCAGCTGTTCACCGTGTGGAGAGCGGGCCGCCGGCGGCCCGCCAGTCGACGAGGCCGCGGCTCATGTTGACGGCGTCGAAGCCGTTCTCCACGAGCAGGTTCGCCGCGCCGGCGGAGCGGAGGCCGCCCGTGCAGAACGTGATGAGCAGACGGTCGTCGGGCAGGTCCACGCAGCGGTCGGGCAGCACTTCGAGGGGCATGTGCACGGCGCCGGGGATGTGCGCCCGGTTCCACTCGAACTCGCGGCGCACGTCCACGACGAGCGCGCCGTCGGCGACGAGGCGGACCGCTTCCGCCGCACTGACGGCGGGCGGTCGGCGCAGGTAGTGGCGGAAGCTCATAACCTTCAGCCTAGCTGAAGGTGGATCGCTCGGGAATGCCGCCGGCCGGCGGATACCGCCGTCGCCGGTTGCCGCCCGCTCCCGGAGGTCATCCGCTGCAGGACGCCGCGCGCCTCATGTGGGTGCGCAGCGCCTCGGTCAGCTCGGGGTGCTGCCCGGCGAACTCCGCGTCCAGTCGCGCCACCACCTCGGCGGCGCGGGCGAGCAGCGATTCACCCTCGGCCGTGACCCGCAGGCTCGACGCGGATCCGGCGTGCGCGGTCCCGTCGTCGACAAGTCCCGCCGCGACAAGCCCCGCGACCGCGCTGTGCGCGCTCTGCACGGTGATGCGGGAGCGTCGGGCCAGCTCGCTGAACGAGATGCCCGGGGTTCTGCGCACGTGCCCCAGCAGCCCGTACTTTCGGGTGGTCAGCCCGAGCGGTTTGAGGCCCTCGGTGAAGGCGGCCTCCCACACCCGCCCCACCGTGAGCAGTGTGACGGTCGGACTGAAGGGGGGCAGCTCGGGCATGGGGGCAGATTACCCACCGGGTGCGGCGGTGGCCTTCCCGCCCGGCAACTTGGAGCGACCGCGTAACTCGCACCTCCGGCCCGGCGTTGACCCTCGCGTGACGAACATGCTGCGGATCGAGGGCGGGCCCTCCGACGGGCAGACCTATCGGGGCGCACATCCGCTGCCGACATGGATGCTCCGCGACGAGGCCATGTACGAGCTCACCCCGGGCGGGATCGCGCCGCACGAGAGCGCGGGCCGGCACTACTGCTGGCGACCGCACTGGCGGGTGGACGGTGGCGCGGCGGGTCACTCCTGCTTGCTGGTGGTGCGTTGGGCGGGCTGACCGGACTGGGGCAGCGCTGCTGAGCCGTGCTCGTCCCGTTGGAGGGGTGCGGAGGTCAGGAACCCGCGGATGTACCCGGCCACGGTGTCCAGGTGGCTTTCGAGCAGGAAGTGTCCGCCTTCGGGTATCAGGTGGATCTCCGCGTCCGGGAGGTCCTTCGCGAAGGCGCGCGCACCGTCCGGCCCGAAGATCCCGTCGCCGGCGCCCCAGACCGCGAGGAGCGGAACCTGGCGTTCCCGGAAGTAGGAGTGCACCTGGGGGTAGAGCGGCGGGTTGCTCGCGTAGTCGAGGAACAGGGCGAGCTGTACGAGGTCGTTGCCCGGCCGGTTGACCTCGCGGTGGTCGGCCGCCCAGGTGTCGGGATCGACCAGCTCGGGGCGGCCCACTCCGTGCAGGTACTGCCAGCGGATGGCGTCGAGCGAGAGGGCGCCGCGGACCGCGGGCTCGGTCCCGGGGCCCGGGTTGTCCCAGTACTCCCGCACGGGCCTCCAGAACTCCGCCACGAAGCCCTCCTCGTAGGCGTTTCCGTTCTGCGTGATCACCGCGGTGACCGCGTCCGGGGCGCGCAGGGCCAGCCGCCAGCCGATGGGTGCGCCGTAATCCTGGACGTACAGGGCGTAGCGGGTGACGCCGAGTTGGGCCAGTAGGGCCTCGGTGACGTCGGTCAGGGCGTCGAAGGTGTAGGTGAACGCGTCCACGGAGGGTGCGTCGGAGTTGCCGAAGCCGAGGTGGTCGGGGGCGATGACGTGGAATCGGTCGGCCAGCGCCGGAATGAGGTGGCGGAACATGCGCGAGCTCGTGGGGAAGCCGTGCAGGAGGACGAGCGTGGGTGACTCGGGGTTTCCTGCCTCGCGGTAGAAGACGCGGTGTCCCCGCGCGGTCGCGTACTGGTGGCGGATCTCAACCATGGCTAACCCCTTCGAGTGATTGAGCTGGTTACCTCTCGGTGTCCAGTAGACCGCTCCTGAGGTAACCTGTCAAACGTCTTGATGGAGTTAGCCGAGAAGGTGCAGGTGAGGTCCGTGCTGGACGACCAGGCCCTGTTGGAGGCCCTGAACAGCACTCCTGTCGTGGAGGGCGTACGCCAGGACCTGTGGCATGACGACCACGCGGTGGACAGGTGGGCCAGGGAGCACGGAGGGCGCGGCGGCGAGGAGGAGTGCCGGTGGCTGCGCACGGCCCGGGACGCGCTCCAGGTCGTGGACTCGGACACGTCGGCGGAGCCCGTCCTGCGCCGGATCCTCACCGGAGTTCGCAAGGTGCCGCGGCCCAGTGCGGCCGGTGTCGAGTGGCACCTGGAGTCGCCGCCGGAGCGCGGGCTCGCCGTGGAACTCGTCCTCGCGTGGGCGGACGTCACAGAGCGCATGCCGGGCCGTCTGCGGCCGTGCGAGAACCCCGAGTGTCACCTTTTCCTGCTGGACCGCAGCCGAGCCAACACCGCGCGGTGGTGCTCGATGAAGACCTGCGGGAACCGGCTCAAGGCCCGTCGGCACCAGGCCAGGACACGGGAGGCTCCGCGGCCCGAGTAGCGCGTTCACAGGCCGGTGTCGTCGGCACCCCCTGCCCGGGGGAGGGGGAGTGCGGGCGATTCCGGCGGCGGATCGCCGGCGTTCGGTTGCGGTTGCGGGAGCGGGTCCAAGTCGGCCCGGACGCCGGGCAGGCGCAGGGTGAGGCCGCCCATGGGCTGCTCGAACCCGCTCAGGGCATCCTTCACCGGCGCCCCGGACCAGAGAGCGCCCGCGCGTGTTGCGCGCTCCGCGGGCGGTCGATGGCGCCCTGCGGGCAGCGTTCGGCGTCGGCGCGGGCATGTGCGTGCTGCAGGGGGCGCCGACTCAGTGCCCCGGTCGCCAGCGTCCACGTCAGGACGGCGGGCCGCCGCCCCCGGACCCCGCGGACCGGAGACGGCGGCGATTTTCACGGGGTCAGGACCAGACCGTGAAGGTCGCGGAGACGGAGGCCTTCTTGCCCGCCGCGTCCGTGACCGTCAGTGTCGCGTTGCGGAAGCCCCAGCTCGTGGGGGTGCCCGAGATCACGCCCGTGGTCGGGTGGACGGCGAGCCCGGCCGGCAGGTTCGTGGCGCTGAAGGTGTACGGGGCCGTGCCGCCGGTGGCCTTGAGCGCCACGTTCACCGGCTTCCCCACGTACGCGTTCTGACTCCCGGGGTTGGCGAGCTGCGGAGAGCCCGTGCCGGGCGCGGTCACCTTCCACGAGAAGGACGTGGACCCCTTCTTGCCGGCCGCGTCCGTCGCGGTCAGCGTCACCTGGCTGGTGCCGGCGGTCGTCGGCGTGCCCGAGACGGTGCCGGTGGACGCGTCGACGGACAGCCCCGCGGGCAGGCCGGTCGCGGTCCACGTGTACGGGGCCGTGCCGCCCTCGGCGCTGTTCCGCAGTTCCACGGGGGTGCCGGTGGAG
The DNA here is from genome assembly GCF_055593965.1 of Streptomyces sp. NPDC040622. Taxonomy (NCBI): domain Bacteria; kingdom Bacillati; phylum Actinomycetota; class Actinomycetes; order Kitasatosporales; family Streptomycetaceae; genus Streptomyces; species Streptomyces sp. NPDC040622. The sequence continues at coordinate 32,370 of NZ_JBVIXD010000027.1, forward strand.
CTGTTCTGCGCGGACACCGCGGAGACCGTCACCCCGCCGGGCTGCGGGTCCGAAGTCGCCAGCTGGGCGCCGAACTTGGAGAGGGCCTCGTTGACCGGCTGGAAGATGGTGTACTTCTCGCCGCTGCCACCGCTGCACGTAGCGCTGCCGCCGCCCGAGTGCAGGCCCACGGCCCGCCCCCCGGCCGCCGTGACGTAACTGCCGCCCGAGTCACCGCCCGCGGAACAGGCGCTGGAGTAGGACAGCCCGTCGATCACCACGTTGCCGTAGTCCACGCTCTGGTTGACCTTGGTGACCTCGCCGCACTGGTAGCCGGTCGTCTGGCCGGAGTGACAGATCGCCGTGCCGACGACCGCTTCGGCGGAGCCCGTCACGGTGATGTCGCCCTGGCCCCAGCCGGCGACCTTGGGCGCCAGCGACCAGCCGGACTGGTCGACGTCGACGATGCCCATGTCGCCCTCGCGGGCGTTGACCGAACCCGAGCCGTTCTTGTTCGACGTGCCGACGCGGGAGCCGTCCTTGCCGTACGCGGCCTGGTTGACGTCGTTGGTGCAGTGCCCGGCGGTGAGGAACGCCTTGCCGTCACCGCCGGTCCGCGTCACGGGAAAACCGATCGAGCAGGGTGATTCGCTGCCGGGCGTCCACTTCTCGCCGCCCACGACGTCGCCGCCCTGCTGGCGGGGTGTGTCGTGCGACTCGACGACCCGTATGAGACCGCCGAGAGAGGCGAGTTGCGTCCGCAGCTTCTTGGTGGCCGCGGTCGACGCGGCGGGATCGACGACCACCTCGACCCGTCCTGTTCGGGCGTCAGGGCCCCACGACCGGACGCCGGGCACCCCTCGGCTCCATGCGCCGACGGTCCGCGCCGCCGACTCCGACTCGGCCCGGGTGCTGTTCACTTGGTGCGGGACGGCTCCGGCGGCCCGCACCGCCTTCGCGGCCCGGTCCGTGGTGACGGCGGCGTGCAGCCGGCCGTCGGAGGCGTCGAACCAGAGAGCCGTGGCGCGGTCGCCGACCGTGGCGCGCACGGCGGTCGCGGCGCGCTGGGCCCGGGTCTCCTCGGCCAGGCGCTCCTGCACGCCCTCGGCATCAAGGCCGAGGTCACGGGCCAGGGCGGCGCGGAGTCCGGCCGGCAGCGGTGGCTGGGCCGTCGTGCCTGGTGACGGCGTGGGGGCGGCGGCGTGTGCGGCCGGGACGGGCACGGCGGCCAGTCCGGCGAGGGCCGCCGCGGCCACGAGGCCGGTCAGGATCGGCCGGGGGGAGTGAGAGCGCATGGGGGTGTGTTCCTTTCGGCGTTCAGGGGACCGCTGGTGACGGGCATCAGCGGAGGTGTGGTGCCGTCCGGGCGGAGTGGGGAAGTCGGTGGGCGTACCGCCCAGGACACGAGGGGTGCTGCCCGGGACGGCCACAGCGTCCTGGCGGCGGGACGGCGGCGGTATCCGGGAAGGCCCCTGTCATGGGCGCTCCGGTACGCGGACGGGCCGGATCGGTGAACGGACGCCGTGCGACGTGATGCACGGCGCCGGCGCTTTCCGGGCCGGGGCGAAGCCGACGCACCGCACCGTTCCGCCGGCGCCGTACGTCGAGCTCGGCGACCCTGGCGGAAGGGCGGGCATGTCAGGGAGATCCCTTGTCCGTCCCCTGCCCTGTACGTGGGCGGCGCACGGGCGTTGTGGCGGGGCGGACCTGCGCCTACGGTGCCCGGTGTGCGAGGACGGGCGAGCGCGGACAGCGCGGCGGGTGCGGACGACGACGGCTGGGCCGCCGTGGTCCGCGGCGCCGCCGCGCTGTTGGAGCGCCACGGGCGGCTTGCGGTGAGCGGTCCGTGGGGCGCGGGCAAGAGCACGTTGCTGGACGCGCTGGCCGAGCGGGCGACGACGGCGCCGGGCACGTCGTCGGCGCGACGCTGCCTGCGGGTGCGTACGCAGGAAGGCGACGCGGAGGTGCCGTACGGCGCGCTGGTCCAACTGCTCAGCGCGGCCGAGGCGGGGGGTGGCGGTACGGATGACGCGGTGCGGGCGGGGCATCCGGGAGCGGCCAGCGGGCCGGGGCGCTCTGCCTCGGATCCCTCCGAGCGCGGCTCGGACCGTTCCGCCCCGTACGACGGAGGACCTGGCCCCGACCTCCGCGACCCGCACGGCACGGATCACGGCTCCCCCTGCTGCGACCCGCAGAGCTCCAGCCGTACGACCGATCGCGCGGCGGCCGCCCTCCCGCTCCCGGAGGGCGCCACCACCGCGCTCCTCCACCGCGACACGGCATCCGCGCGGACCTCAGCGGCGCCGTCCGCCGCACGGGCACCCGACAGAAACCGGGACGGCACGCGCCGCCTCACCCGGCCCTCCGTGGGCGTCGACGATCCCCTGCGGCTGCGCGTGGCTCTGACGCGTCTGCTCGACGAAGGCCCTCCGGTGCTGCTCCTGATCGATGGCGCGCAGTGGCTGGACCCCGCAAGCGCCCACCTCATCGGCTACGCCGTCCGCACGCTTCCCCCGGCGCGCCTGACCGCCGTGGCAGCCGAACGCACCAGCGGCCACCCGGCAGCCGCGGCCGCCCTGCTCGGCGGACATCCGACGGTGCTGCCCGTGGCGCCCGCGGACCTCGCGGAGACGGCCGCGGCCTGTGCGCGCCTCGGGCTGCCCGCGCGCTGGGCGGCGCCCGTCCACCGCTACTGCGGCGGGCACCGGGCCCTGCTGGACGCATGGGTCCGGTGCCGGCCCGCTCCCGCAAGGACCGGCGACGCGGACGGCCGCCCCGGGCCGCCCGAGCCACCGAGGCAGGTGCGCGATCTCGCCGCCGCCTGGCTCGCCTCCGTACCCGCCGGCGTCCGCGCCACGCTCCAGGTCGCGGCGCTGGCGGGCACCTGCGACGCGGATCTGCTGCGGCACAGCGGGCGGCGCGAGGCCGAGGACCACCTCACCCACGCGCTCGACGCCGGACTGCTCACGGCGGAAACGGCCACGGTCGGCACGGGACACGTCCCGGCGGGGGCCGCCCCGGCCCACCGTTTCGCGGCGACCGCCCTGGCCGACGCCGCGGCCGCCACGGTGACCCGGGAGCGGCGCACCGCGATCCACCGGGCCCTGGCCGCCTGCTCCCACGACCCCGTCGCGCGCGCCCTGCACACCGCCCTCGCCCAGGAGTCCCCCGACCGCGCCGTGGCCGAGGACACCGCGCACGCGGCGGGCGCGGCACGGGCCGCCGGTGAACGCCCGCGCGCGGCCGAGCTGTTGTTCCTGGCCGCCCGCCTCACCCCCGCCGACCGCCCCCACCTGCGTCTCGACCGCCTCGCGGAGGCGGCGCGGGAAGCGACGGCCGCCGGATCCGCCACCCTGACCCGCCTCGCGGCGGACCGGATCGTGGCGGAGCACGGCACCTCCGCACAGCAGGTGCACGCCCTCCTGGCGGTCGTCGACGCGCACGGCCAGGACACGGCAGGCACCCGGCCCCTGCTCGCCACCGCCCGCAGGACCGCCGCTGACGACCCGGCGCTGCTCGCCGCCGTCGAACTGCGCAGCGCGGTGCAGGAGAACATCTGCGGCGACGACCTCGCCCGCGCCCTGCGCCACGCACAGGCCGCCACGGTCCTGGCCGAGCGGTGCCGCGCCATTCCCCTGGCGGCCGCCGCGCTGACGATGACCGCCCGGATGCAGCGCGTCCTCGGCTGTCTCGACGAGGCAGCGGCCGCCCTCGACCGCGCCCTGTCCCTTGCCGTGCCGCCGACGCGACTGGGGATACGCAACAGTCCGCAGTACCTCGCCGCCCGCCACGCGGTGTTCGACGCCCGGCTGGGCGAGGCCCGCTCCCTCCTGCTCCAACTGGTGCCCGCCGCCGAGGAGTCGGGGGAGGCGGAAGACCTGGTGGACCTGTGGCGCAGCCTCGCCGAGGTCGACGCGGGACGCGGGGCCTGCGGCCAGGCCCTGCACTGGTCGGCCCGCGCCGTCGACCTCACGGCGGCGGCCGGACTGTCACCAGGACCCGCCTGGTACACCGCGGCACTCGCCGAGACGTGCGGCGGCAGCTTCACCCACGCACTGCGCCTCGCCGCCCACGGTGTTAGGGCCTCCCGCGAGGAGCGGGACGCGCTCCACACGGCGCGCGGCCTGTGGATCCTGGGAGCCGCGTTGTTGCACACCGGCCGTGTCGAAGAGGCCGCCTCGACGCTGACGGAGGTCGCGGAACTGGAGTCCCGCTCGGGGGCCGCCGATCCCGCCGTGCTGCGCTGGCAGGGCGACACGGTGGAGGCGTACGCCCTCTCCGGGCGCACGGGAGAGGCCCGCGACCTGCTGGAGCGCATGCAGGAGCAGGTGGGTCCACATCCCGCGCACGCCGCCCTGCGCGCCTCGCTGACCCGGTCGCGCGGGCTCTGCCGGCACCTCGAAGGCGCCGTCGAAGAGGCCGCGGAGCTCTTGGAGGACGCCGCGTGCGTCTTCGGCGGGCTGGGCCTGCCGGTGGAGGAGGGGCGCACGCACCTGCTGCGCGGCCGTGTCGAGCGGCGCCGCCGACGTGCCGCCGCGGCCCGCGCCGCATGGGAAACGGCCCGCGTGCTCTTCGAGGACGCCGAGGCCCGCCCCTGGGTCGCGCTCGCGGACGACCACCTGTCCCATCTGACGGGCCACGTGTCCGCGCCGAGCGGTGTGCTGCCCCCGGCCGCGCAGCGTCTGACCGGGCACGAGCTGCGCCTGGCCGAGCTCGTGCGGGCGGGCGCCACCAATCAGGAGGCGGCCCAGCAGATGTTCATCTCGGTCAAGACGGTGGAGACCGTACTGAGCCGCATCTACCGCAAGCTCGGCATTCGCTCCCGGACCCAGCTCGCCGCCGCTCTCACCGCGTGACGGGCGGGTGGAGTGCGGTGATGCCGGCGAGGATGAGCGTGATCCCCGCGAGGAACTGCTCGTGGTCGTCGTGGTCGCGCATCTGGTCCGCGACCTCCCGGACGAAGGGATAGTCGTCGGGGTCGAGTTCTTCCCACGCGCCGGAGACGGTGTCGAGGAACTCGCCGCGGTCGGCGTCGGATCCCAGAGCGCGGCCGGCCGCGGAGTTGGCCGCGTTCTGGCCCGCGGCGCCGAGGATGTAGTGCACCAGCGCCGAAGTCGCCGTGAACCAGCCGTTCTTGGGCACTCCCAGCGCACGGACCTGGCGCCCGACGCTCTCGAAGATCCGAGGTGCCACGGTCCGTGCCGGGCTTCGGGAGAGCTGCGTGGCGAGTTGGGCGGCGAGCCACGGGTGCTTCTCGACGGCGTCGAAGAGGCCGAGCGCGACAGCGTGGATCCTCTCCCGCGGGGCGTCCGACGGCGACGCCGTACCGATGGCCAGCGCGCCGGCGATGACGGCTTCGGCCGCGGCGCCCAGCAGCTCGTCCTTGTTCGCCACGTGCCAGTAGATCGCCCCGGGCCCGGTGGCCAGGCGCTCGGCCAGTGCCCGGAACGTCAGTTTGCCTTCGCCCGCCGCGTCGAGCAGCTCGATCGCGGCCTCGACGATGCGCTCGCGGGAGAGGGGTTCCTCCCGGCGCTCGGGCCGACGCGTTCTGGTTGCCATGCGGTCATCCTGACACACGCCTGGAACGCTGTTCCAGCTTGACAATCATGGAACACCGTTCCAGTCTGAGTGGAACGACGTTCCAGAGATGTTCCGCGGCGGAACCCGCGCCGCCCTCACCCGCAGGCAGGCATCACGGAACAGATGTGCACCACGAAAGGGGATCCACCATGACCACCCACGTAACGATCATCGGAGCCGGCCTCGGCGGCCTCACGCTCGCCCGCGTCCTGCACGTCCACGGCGTTCCTTCCACCGTCTACGAGGCGGAGGCTTCGCCGACGGCGCGCTCGCAGGGCGGAATGCTCGACATCCACGACTACAACGGCCAGCCCGCCCTGGAGGCGGCCGGCCTGATGGAGGAGTTCCGCAGCCTGATCCTGGAGGGCCGCGAAGCGATACGGATCCTCGACACGGACGGAACCGTCCTCTTTGAGAAGGACGACGACGGCACGGGCCGGCGCCCCGAGGTGCAGCGCGGCGAACTGCGACAGATCCTCCTCGACTCGCTCCCCGCGGGCACCGTTCGATGGGGGCACAAGGTCAGCGCCGTCCGCCCGCTGGGCGAGGGCCGCCACGAGGTGACGTTCGCCGACGGCGCCACCGTCGTCACCGGCCTGCTGGTGGGTGCGGACGGCGCCTGGTCGCGGGTCAGGCCGCTGCTCTCCGGCGCCACACCCACGTACACCGGCAGGTCGTTCGTCGAGACCTTCCTGTACGACAGCGACGCCCGGTACCCGGCCACCGCGAAGGCGGTCGGCGGAGGCTCGTTCTTCGCGCTCGCTCCGGGCAAGGGGATCCAGGCCCATCGCGAGAAGGACGGCACCCTGCACACCTACGTGGCGCTCGGCGAGACGCAGGAGTGGTTCGCCGCCATCGACTTCACCGACGCCGAGGGAGCCACCGCCCGGGTGGCGCGGGAATTCGACGGCTGGGCCCCGGAGATCACCGCGCTGATCACCGCCACCGACACCGCGCCGGTGCTGCGCCCCCTGCACACCCTGCCGACCGGACACCGGTGGGAACGCGTGCCCGGGGTCACGCTGGTCGGTGACGCCGCCCACCTCGCGGCCCCGAACGGCGAGGGCGCCAACCTGGCCATGCTCGACGGCGCCGAACTCGGCAAGGCGCTCGCCGCGCACCCCGACGACGTCGAGGGCGCCCTCGCCGAGTACGAGGCAGCCATGTTCCCGCGCGGCGCCGAAGCCGCCACCGACGGCAACGAACTCCACGAACTCCTCTACGGCGACGACGCGCCCCACGGCCTGATCACGGCGTTCACCGCGGGAGAGGAGCTCTCCTGAGCCACCGGGACGGACATCGGAGGTTCCGCACCGGTGGATCATGGTGTGGCACAGTCGCGGACGTAGACATCACGTGCGGGCGTGCGCGGAGCACGCGCGAGGCCCCGAGCCCCGAGTGGAGACAGAGATGAAGGCAGTCCGTTTCGACCGGTTCGGCGGCCCGGAGGTCCTGCGGCTCGCGGATGTCCCCGACCCGCATCCGGGGCCGGGGCAGGTCCGGATCGCGGTACGCGCGGCCGGCGTCAACCCGAGCGACTGGAAAAAGCGCCAGGGCTTGATGGAGGAGGGGCTCCCGCAGTCGCTGGGTCACGAGGCGGCGGGCATCGTCGACGAGCTCGGCGAGGACGTCAGGGACGTGGCCGTCGGCGACCGCGTGTTCGGCTTCACCGCCGAGGAGGGAGCCCAGGCCGAGCTGGCCGTGCTCGCCCACTACGCGCCGATCCCGAGGTCGCTCGACTTCGCGGGCGCCGCCGCCCTGCCTGCGGCCATCGAGACGGCCACGCGCGCCCTCGACCAACTCGGCGTCACACGCGGCAGCACGCTCCTGGTCAACGGAGCCTCCGGGAGCGTCGGCAGCGCGGCGGCCCAGCTCGCCGTGGCGCGTGGCGCCCACGTGATCGGCACGGCCAGCCCCGTGAACCACGACTACCTCCGCTCGCTGGGAGCGGCCCCCGTCGCCTACGGCAAGGGTCTCGCGGGCCGGGTCCGCGCCCTCGCTCCCGACGGCGTGGACCTGGCGCTCGACGTCGCGGGCAGCGGTGTACTGCCCGAGCTCATCGAACTCTCCGGCGGCGCCGACCACGTCATCACGGTCGCCGACTTCGCCGGAGCGGAGGAACACGGGGTGCGCTTCAGCCGCGGGGACGCCGGGCGCGCGGTCCACGTGCTCGGCGAGATCGGCGGGCTCGTCGAGTCCGGAGGCTTCGCGCTGCCGGTCGCGCGGGCCTTCCCGCTCGCCGATGTCGCCGAGGCCCACGACGTGAGCGAGCACGGCCGTGTGCGCGGGAAGCTCGTCCTGCTGGTCGACTGAGCTCCACCGGGGCCCTGTTGACCATCGTATGATCGAGGCCACCGGAGTGGCCGCCCCGCTGATCACGGGGTGCGGGACGGCAATGCCGGACGGGAGCCTCGTATGACCACCGCACTGATCGTCGGCGACATCCAGCACGGGATAACGGGCACCTATCCGTTCACCAGGCGCGTGGTGCCGCCGCTCACCGAACTGATTCCGCGCGCCCGCACGGCCGGCGCCCTGGTCGTGTTCGTGCGCTTCGCCTTCCGGGCCAACGGGACCGACGTGCCGCCGGGCAACGCGATGATGAAGACGTTCTACGAATCCGGGGACACCTTTCACGAGGGATCAGCCGGAACCGAGGTCGCCCTGCCGGTCGCCGACGAGGACGTGGTGGTGCTGAAGCGGCGCGCCAGCGCGTTCGCCGGCACCGACCTCGACCTCGTGCTCCGCGCGCACGGCGTCGGCGACCTCGTCGTCGCCGGCGTCGCGACCAGCGCCATGGTGGCCGCGACCTGCTACGACGCGGCAGACCGCGACTACGGCGTGACCGTGCTGCGCGACGGCTGCGCCGACAGCGACGAAGCCATGCACGACTTCTTCATGGACACCGTCTTCCCCAGCCGGGGTTTCCAGGTGATGCCCTGCGCCGACTGGCCGGGCACCGGATCGCCCTCCACGCCCGCGTAGCGGCAACCGGCCAAAAGCTCGCGGAGACGCATAGACGCACCCGCGAGCTCCCGCGGCGTCACGCGCCGGCAGTGTCCCGACAGTCGGGGTGGCCCCAGCCGTTCGCGTTCTTGGCGATCTTCTCCCCGGCGGCGTACGGCTTCTGGCAGTGGCACCGGCCGGGGAACTTGGCCTTGATGACGGCGCCCGAGGCGGAGCCCTTCGCGCGGCCCGCGGCCTTCTTGGGGGCGCGGCTCGTGGCGGAGCCGGTCATACGCTCCGCACGCGGTTCGGGGATGTCCCGCGCGCCGTGGGCCGTGCCCGCGGGCTGCTGGCTCGTCGCCGCGTCGCTGGCCGCGACATCGGCGATCGCGTTGAGGTGATCGCCGTCCACCTGGTGTGCGGCCACGTGCCGGAACGTCACCGCACGGCCCTGCAGCAGCGCGTCGATGCGTACGACGAGCTCCTTGTTGGCGACCGGCTTCTTCGCCGCGGTCTGCCACCCGTTGCGCTTCCAGGAGGCGATCCACTTGGTGACCGCGTTCATCGCGTACTGACTGTCCATCCGCACCTCGAGCGGCACCGCGGGGTCGGTCGACTCCAGCAGCTCGGCCAGCGCGGACAACTCGGCCACGTTGTTCGTGGAGTGGCCGAGGGGACCGGCCTCCCAGCGCTGCGGGGTGCCGTCGGCGTCGGCGACCACCCAGGCCCAGGCCGCGGGCCCAGGGTTCTTCTTGGCCGCTCCGTCGCAGGCGGCAATGATCAGGTCAGACATGCCCCGATGATTTCATCCGGCGCCGGGTGCTCGGGACACCGCAGGCCAGGGACACGGCCGACGGCCACCGCTCAGGCCGTCACGCGGTAGGTCACGTGCGTGACCAGGCTCGCGCCCCGCGACGACACCTGCTCAAGCCCCAGTGGCGGAACGCCCTCGAACAGCCGCGTCCCCGCGCCGAGCGTGAACGGCACGATGTGCAGCCGCAGCTCGTCGACCAGGCCGGCGGCGAGGTACTGGTTGACGGTGCTCGCGCCGCCGTGCACCGCGACATCGCCGGCACCGGCCGCCGCACGTGCCCGGTCCAGCGCCGAGGCGATTCCGTCGGTGACGAAGTGGTACGTGGTGCCGCCGTCCATCGGCTGTGGCTCGCGCGCGTGGTGGGTGAGGACGAAGACCGGGGCGTGGAACGGCGGATCGTCGCCCCACCAGCCGTTCCACTCGCGATCCCACGCGCCGCGCACCGGGCCGAACATGTTGCGCCCCATGATGAAGGCCCCGGCGGCGGCCAGCCGGTCGATCTCGGCCCGGTTCTCCTCGGGCGTGTCGAACATCCAGGCGTGCAGCCTGCCGCCCGAGCCGTCGCCGCCGTCGTCCCCGAAGGGGCGTTCCTCGCTCTGGTCGAGCCCGGCCGCGTACCCGTCGGCCGAGACCGTGATGTCGCAGATCACCTTGCCCGCGTGTCCGCTCATGGCGCCCGCCTCCTCGTGCTCGTGGCTCGTGGCGACCCCGCCCGTCGGCGCGGTCTGCCTCCCAGCATCCGCCTGTGAGACCTGTTCCGGCTCGCCGAACCCGGCTGACCGCAGGCACGGCTCGTATCCGGTCGACGCGTCACACGTCCGCACCCGGCGGACGCACCGTCAGGGCCGTGCCGACCTCCCAGCCGATCACCCGGATCACCTCGCACAGCGTCGGCGCCAGCTCCACGACGTGCAGGCGCCGGCCCGGCGCGAGGTTCTCGGCCGCCCGCGCCAGCGTGCGCATGCCGGCGAGGTCGATGAACTCCAGCCGGCTCATGTCCACCCACACGTCCCCGGACCGCCGTGCGACGGACTCCAGGGCCAGCGCGAGGGCATCCGTGGTGTGGTAGTCGATCTCGCCCTCGACACGCAGACAGGGCTGCCCGGCACGGAACTCCGGTACGAGACTCAGGGTCGGTGTGGTGTGGAACGGCTCGAGCCCCACCACGTTGGGGTGGTGGTGGTCGAGCCGCTTCATCTGCTCGGGGGTGAACCGGCGGGCGTCGTACTGACAGACGGCCGAGGCCCGCTGCCCGGCGAACACCGCGTTCACCTTCGTCTCGTACTCCTCCAGGTGCGCCACGCCCGTCTCGTCACCCAGCGCCCACCCCATCTCGCCGCTGACCCGCAGCCCGGAGAAGCCGGTCGCCAGCGCGGTGCGCACCTCGTGGTGCAGCCGCTCCACCGTGGCGTCCGGGTCGAACCGGCCGGCCGTCAGATAGCCGTCCCTGGTGTTGGCCACGGTCAACTGACCGCGCTCCGCGGCCGCGTTCGCCGGTACGCCGGCCCTCTCGAGCCAGGCGAGCACCTCCGGCACGGGCCGCCGCTCCGCGAAGTACGTCACCTGCTCGCCGCGGTCGAGACCCGCCGAGAGATACGCACCGATGAGCCGCTGTCGCACGACGTCGTCGTCGAACAGCAGACACAAGTGGTGGCCGTGGCCCACCTCCTGGATCGGCCGCTCCCGGAACCTCGCTGTGCTCACCCGCACTCCATACTGTCGCCACCCAGCACGGCGCCGGGTGTGCCGACCGGACCCACCGGCGATTCACCCCCACGCCCCGCCATACTGGCACGCCCGCCCACCGGGCCGCAGGCCTTCCGAACGCGGCCCCCATAACGGCCCGTTGACTCGTGGATGATCTTCGTCATCAGGTACGGACCTTCGCCGGCGGCTTCGAAACGGAGCGCCACGGAGCGTGGTGGGGACGCCGTCCCGGCGGTCAGTCCAATGGTGAGGAGGCCCCGTCGGGGCCGCGCACCGTGGCCAGTTCGCCCAGCCCGGAGACCTGGATCAGCGAGGTGAGGAGGTCGGGGACGATCAGGTCCAGGCGCTCGGCGTGCGCGAACAGGACGTTCAGGCCCGCGCTGTCGAGATAGCCGACGGACGTGAGGTCGACGACGACACGGCCGGACACGGCCACGATCGCTTCGTCGAGGGTGCCGGCATTGGTCATGTCGATCTCACCCGCCGCCGTCAGCCGGTGGGTGCCGTCCGGGAGGCGGCTCGCGGAGAGGAGCAGATGGGTGGTCATAGCGAAATCCTCGCGCGCATGTCGACGACGGTTCCGGAAACGCCGGGGGTGATGGTGACTTGCTGCATGAGTGCGCGCATCAGCATGATCCCTCGGCCGCGGTGCATGCTGGCCTCGGGCTGCGGTGTGCGCCACTGACCGGAGTCGATGACGGTCAGGCGCATGTCCTCCAGAAAGACCTCGGCCCGCAGACGGATGACGTCGCCCGGGGCGTTGCGGTGGCCGTGCTCGATGGCGTTCGCGCACGCCTCCCCGGCGGCGATCAGGATGTTCTGGCTGGTGGTCATGGGGATCTCGCACCGGTGCAGCCAGGTGCGCAGGGCGTGTCGCACGGGCGCGAGCTGGGAGGACTCCGCGGGGAAGGCCAGGGTCAGCGGACTGGGGTGGCGGTAGAGCAGCAGCGCGACGTCGTCGTCGTAGCCGTCCGCCGGTGTCAGTCGGCCAAGGACTTGTGTGGCGAGCTCTTCGACCGGGAGGTGCCGTCGGCTCCGTACGACCTCGCCCGCCTCGTCGATGCCGTCGCTCAGCCTTACGCCGCGCCGTTCGACGAGCCCGTCGGTGTACAGCATCAGGGTCGCTCGCGCGGGCAGGGTGCACTCCGCCTCGGGGCGGCTCCTGCCGGGCCGGACGGCGAGCGGCAGCGAGCGCGCCCCGTCCAGCTGGCGCGAGGTGCCGTCGGGATCCGCGAGGATGCCCGGTGGATGCCCTGCGGTCGAGTACACGAGCCGCCCTGTGTCGGGATCGAGTACCCCGCAGAAAACGGTGGTGCACATGGCGCCGGGCAGGTCGGCGGCGAAGTGGTCGAGCGCCATCAACGTGCCCGCGGGGCTCGCGTCCTGCAGCAGCAGGGCCCGGCAGGCACTGCGCAGCTGCCCCATGACGGTGGCCGCGGTGAGGCCGTGCCCCACGCAGTCGCCGACGACGATGCCGATGCGGCCGTCGGGCAGGGTGAGCGTGTCGTACCAGTCGCCGCCGACCTCCAGGGGACGGGTGGCGGGCTCGTAGCGGACGGCGAACCCCTCCGGCAGCCGGGACGGGCCGAGGATCGCGCGCTGCAGGGCGATCGCGGTCTCGCGCTGCTGATCGATCTGATGGGCCCGGGTCAGCCCCTGGGCCAGATGTCCCGCGAGCAGGGAGAGCAGCAGCTGGTCCTCCTCGGTGAAGGGGCGGTCGCCGAGGTCGATCCAGACGACCATCGGCCCCTGGGGGTGCTCCAGGACGACGCCGGCTCCGGCGTCCCCGGGAACCGGGATGAGGGCGGGGCGTCGGCGCAGGGCGTGGATCGCGTCCCGGCGTTGCTCGGGCAGCTCGTGCCAGGTCACCGCTTCGGTGGCGGTGAGGGTGGGCTCCTCAGGCCGGTCGAAGACGGCCGCGAGGACACCGCGCGCCTGCCACAGGGCCCGCAGTTCGTCGAGCGCGCCCGCCAGCGTTTCGGACAGGCTCGTGGCCCGGGAGAGGCGGGTGCTGAGCGAGGCGAGGGCGCTCTCCCGCTGGATGGCGTAGTGCTCGGCGGTGACGTCGCGCAGGGTGCCGACGGTGACCCTGCGTCCGGTGTCGGGGTCCTGGGCCTGGGCGTAGGTGACGGTCGCCCACAGCCGGTGCCCGTCCCGGTGGGTGACGGGCACGGTGCGGGACCCCTTGCCGCCGCCGCGCATCGATCTGAACGGGTCGCCGGCCGGCCCGTCGGAGTCGGGGGTGGTGTCCGCCGCCCACCAGGGGTGGACCGGCGCGTACGGCAGGCCTTCGGGTCCGTAGCCGAGCAGGTCCGCGAAGGCGGCGTTGATCTCGATGACCGCCCCGTCCTGGTCGCAGACGAAGAACGCCTCCTGCAACGAGTCCACCAGCGCGGTCCGCCACCGCGCGTGATGGCCGCGCAGCCGCGCCAGCTCGACGTTCGCCCGGGCCCTGGCGAGCAGCTCGGCGGCGGCGAACGGCTTGACCAGGTAGTCGTCCGCGCCGGCCTGCAGGCCCTCGATGGACGCCTCCTGCCCGGCCCGCGCCGACAGCAGCAGGACCGGCACCGAGGCCGTGCGGGAGTCCTCCCGCAACACGCGGACCAGTGAGAGGCCGTCCAGGCGGGGCATCATGACGTCGCTGATGACGAGGTCGGGGGCGTCGGTGCGAACGGCGTCCAGCGCCGCCCGTCCGTCGCTGACGGCGTCGACCCGGTATCCGGCGCCCGTCAGGAGACGGCTCATGTACTCCCGCATGTCGGCGTTGTCGTCGGCGATCAGTACCCGCGCCGAGGGGGGCGCGGTGGCTCCCGGCGCCTGGAACATCCCCTCGGCCGTGGCCGCGGCGAGGCCCGTGGTGAAGTCGGCGGGCTCGGAGGGCAGCCAGCGCAGCGCCTCTTGTACGTACGGATCGGCCGAGGTCACTCCCGTACGGTTGTCGCCCCCGGGAGCGATCGCCGTCGTGGGCAGGTGGCCACTGCCGAAGGGCAGCCGGATCGTGAAGCGCGTGCCGTCGCCCTCGGTGCTGTGCGCGGTGATCGTGCCGCTGTGCAGGGTGACCAGCTCCTGCACGAGGGCCAGGCCGATGCCGCTGCCCTCGTTGGACCGCGCGCGGGTGTTCGGGATGCGGTGGAAGCGCTCGAACAGTCGCGGTATCTCGTCGGCGGGGACGCCGACGCCGGTGTCCTCGACCGTGACCAGCGCGTGCGTCCCGTCGACGCGCACGGCGACACGGATGGAGCCGGTGAAGGTGAACTTCAGCGCGTTGCTGAGCAGGTTGAGGATCACCTTCTCCCACATGTCGCGGTCGAGGAGGACCGGCTCGGGGAGCGGCGCGCAGTCGACGTCGAAGGTGAGGCCCGCCCTGTCCACGGCCGAACGGAACACGCTGGCCAGCTGCGCGGTGACGGTGGCCAGGTCGACGGGTTCGAATACGGCCTGCATACGGCCCGCCTCGATGCGGGAGAAGTCCAGCAGGGTGTTGACCAGCTTGCTGAGCCGCAGCGCGTTGCGGTGGACGACCTCGAGCTCCTCGCGCATCCGCGGGTCGCTGTCCGCCGCCCGGCCGCGCAGCTCGTCCAGGGGGCCCATGATCAGGGTGAGGGGCGTGCGGAACTCGTGGCTGATGTTGGAGAAGAAGGCGGTCTTGGCCCGGTCCAGTTCGGCGAGCGCCTCCGCCCTGCGCTGCTGGGTCTCGTAGCTGCGGGCGCTGGAGATGCCGGCCGCGATGTGCCCTGCCGTCAGTTCGATGAATCCGCGGTAGCTCTCGTCGAGCGGCCGGTAGCGGTTCATGCACGCGACCAGGAAGCCGTACGGCGCGCTGCCCTGCCGCAGCAGCGGCACGACCAGTGCCTCACGGGGCGGTTCCGTCCAGTCCCCTGGGGGCGGCTCGGGCACGGCCTCCAGGTTGACGCGGGTCTGTTCGCCCCGCGCCAGGGGTGCGACGGGCCACAGCGCCCCGGGGTCGGCGCCGTCGACCGTGGCCGGTGCGGCCGGATGGCCCTCGGGGAGGCCGGAGACGCCGGCCAGTCGGGCGGTGCCGTCGCCCGCGAAGAGGTAAGTGAGCGTGAAGGGGAGGTCCTTGAGGTTCCGGCTCAGCTGACGGTCCGTGAACGTCAGCATCTCCTGCTCGGTGCGGACCACGCTCGGATCGGAGCCGAGGTCCCGCAGCGTCGCCATCCGGCGCTCTCCGATGACGCGGTCGGTGTCCTCGCTGACGACGCACAGCATGCCGACGACCGCGCCTTCGTCGTCGCGCAACGGGCTGTAGGAGAAGGTGTGGTACGTCTCCTCGGGGAATCCGGAGCGCTCCAGGAAGAGCAGCAGGCCCTCGTCCCACGTCGCCCGGCCGGTGGTCAGGACGGTGTCGATCCGGGGGCCGATGTCACCCCAGATCTCCGCCCACACCTCCCGGGCCGGTCTGCCCAGCGCCCAGGGGTACTTGCCGCCGAGGGTGTCGCGCCGGTACGCCGCGTTGCAGAAGAACGTCAGCTCCTCGCCCCACGCCATCCACATGGGGAACCGGGACGACAGCATGATGTTGACCGCGGCCCGCAGGCTCTGCGACCAGCTCTCGGGCGGGCCGAGCGGTGTCGCGGCCCAGTCCACCGACGCGAGATCCCGCCCGACCTCGACGTCGGCGGCGAACACATCGGTCCCGGCTCGCGCCGACGGCTCGCGGTGGCCACCTTCCGAACGCATCGCACGACGCCCCTTTTTAGTACTGCTGCCCCTGCTGTCCATGCCTGTTCAGCCAGTGATGACCAGCACAGCCGTCGCGGTTCGGGGTGGCGGACGCCCGCGTGCCTGTCACCTGCGGACGGTGTCGCCGGAACGACGTGCCGCCATGAATCAACAGTGCCAGAAGCGGAGGCCGGGTAGGTGGTCTTTCCCGCAACGCGTTGTGATGCCGACCTGCGGCGCAAGGCGGGGCCTCATCGCTCCTGGGGGCACCGTCGTCCCATGACGCGTCGCCGGATGGGCCCGTCAGGTGCTCCGGGGCAATGTGGTGGAGAGAGGAAAGCCATTCAGCAGTGCGACAGGTCCGGCGAAGACGATGGAATCGGGGTTCCCGGAAGTCCACACGGCGTCACAGGATGTACAGATGAATCGATTGGAGAGGCCGTCGGTGTGGCACCCGCAGACGGGGCAGGGCTCGGTGTCGTAATACGATCCCGTTGTCCTCGCCCCCTTCTCATTTCCGGGGTCCACGACGCGTCGTTGCTCCCCCTTTCGGCTCCTGCTCATCGAGTACCCCTCAATCCGCGTCGCATACGACGCGGTCACGCCCCATCCCCGGACCCGTCGGCGACGAATCACCTGTGAAGCCGATGCGAGGTGGTCGCGATGACGGACGAGGAATTCAGCGAGCTGATGGACCGGCTCCGGGCGGAGGCGCGCCGGGGCACCTTTCCCGCACCACCTCCTCCGGAGGGACGGGGCGACGCCCGCGTCGTCGCACATGCCGAGTACGGCGCCGGCGCCCACTGACCTGGCGCGGTCGACACCGGCCCGGACGGCCGGTGAAGTTCTGTGTCCCTGATCGATCTGTTCGCCCACCCCAAGCCCCCTAGGTGCCCTCCTGGCGGCCTGATGCCTGCATAGCGGTAGGGGGAGTAGCAAGTGCCCGTGCGCGGGCGCCAGAGGGCCACTCAGGGCTCTTGGCGCCCTGGTGTGCGATGGCGCGGACGGTACTCTTGGAGATGTTCCGGCCCGGAGTCCCGAGGCCGGTTCCGCCCGCGTGGGGTGACTTCGTCGTGCCCGCGAGGCGACCTCCCCGTCAGTGATCTGGCGTTTTCGGCTGCCGTGCCGAGGGCGCTGCTCGTCATGCCCGAAAAAGGAGCTTCCGTGACCGAGGCTGGTATCTCCATCGCACTGTCCACCGTGCCGGGTTCCGGTGGCGAACCGTCGTACGACGCGACCGCCATCACCGTCCTGGACGGTCTCGACGCGGTCCGCAAGCGCCCGGGCATGTACATCGGGTCCACAGGGGAGAAGGGGCTGCACCATCTGGTGCAGGAAATCGTCGACAACTCGGTGGACGAGGCCCTGGCCGGGGTGGCGGACCGGATCGACGTGACGATCCTCGTGGACGGCGGGGTGCGGGTCGTCGACAACGGCCGTGGCATCCCGGTGGGCATGCACCCCGTGGAGAAGAAGCCCGCGGTGGAACTGGTGCTCACCGTCCTGCACGCGGGCGGCAAGTTCGGCGGCGGCGGTTACGCCGTCTCCGGCGGACTGCACGGTGTGGGCCTTTCGGTGGTGAACGCCCTGGCCACGCGGTTGTCGGTGGAGATCTGGACGGATGGGCACCGCTGGACCCAGGAGTACGAGGCCGGCGTGCCGGTGGCTCCACTCTCCCGGCACGATGTCACCGCGCGAACGGGTACGTCGATCACTTTCTGGGCCGACGGGTCCATCTTCGAAACCACCGACTACTCGTTCGAGACCCTGTCCCGCCGCCTGCGGGAGATGGCGTTCCTCAACAGGGGACTGACGCTCACCCTCACCGACGAGCGGCCCGGGGCGCGGGCCACCGCGACCGCGGACGAGGCCGGCTCGGACACCGCCGAGGAGCAGCGAGCGAAGACCGTGTCCTACCGCTACGACGGCGGTATCAGCGACTTCGTCACGCATCTCAACGCCCGCAAGGGCGAACCGGTCCATCCCACCGTCATCGACTTCGCCGTCGAGGATGCCGAGCGCCTGCTGTCGGTCGAGGTGGCCATGCAGTGGAACAGCCAGTTCACCGACAGCGTCTACTCCTATGCCAACACCATCCACACCCACGAGGGCGGCACGCACGAAGAGGGTTTCCGTACCGCGCTGACGACGACCGTCAACCGGTACGCCCGCGAACGCAGGCTCCTGCGGGACAAGGACGACAACCTCTCCGGCGAGGACATCCGCGAGGGCCTGACGGCGATCATCTCGGTGAAGCTGGGTGAGCCCCAGTTCGAGGGCCAGACCAAGACCAAGCTCGGCAACACCGAGGCGCGCACGTTCGTGCAGAAGATCGTGCACGAACAGCTGTCGGACTGGTTCGACCGGAACCCGAACGAGGCCGCGGACGTCATCCGCAAGGGCATTCAGGCGGCCACGGCGCGGGTGGCCGCGCGCAAGGCCCGGGACCTGACCCGCCGCAAGGGTCTGCTGGAGTCGACGGCCCTGCCGGGCAAGCTCTCCGACTGCCAGTCCAAGGACCCGGGCAGGTCCGAGATCTTCATCGTCGAGGGCGATTCGGCCGGTGGCTCGGCCAAGGCGGGCCGCAATCCCGCATTCCAGGCGATCCTCCCGATCCGCGGCAAGATCCTGAACGTCGAGAAGGCGCGCATCGACAAGATCCTGCACAACCAGGAGATCCAGGCCCTGATCTCGGCCTTCGGTACCGGAGTGCACGAGGACTTCGACCTCACCAAGCTCCGCTATCACAAGATCATCCTGATGGCGGACGCCGACGTCGACGGGCAGCACATCAACACGCTGCTCCTGACGTTCCTGTTCCGCTTCATGCGTCCCCTGATCGAGCACGGTCACGTCTATCTCTCCCGGCCGCCCCTCTACAAGGTCAAGTGGAGCCGGGAGCACGCCGAGTACGCCTTCTCCGACCGGGAACGCGACGCCCTCGTCGAACAGGGCCGCAGCCAGGGGCGGCGCATCAAGGACGACTCCATCCAGCGATTCAAGGGCCTGGGCGAAATGAACGCCGAGGAACTGCGCGTCACCACCATGGACGTCGACCACCGCGTCCTCGGGCAAGTGAGCCTGGACGACGCGGCCGTCGCCGACGACCTCTTCTCCGTTCTCATGGGCGAGGACGTCGAGGCCCGCCGCTCGTTCATCCAGCGCAACGCCAAGGACGTTCGTTTCCTGGACATCTGACCCCGGAGTCGTGCGAGGTTTGGTCTGCCGTATTCGGAACACCACTCATATCGCTTCTGCCCGCCGAAGCTTCCTCCGCGGAAGCCTCTGTCCGACGAGACCCCCGTCCGTCGAATCTCCCCTCCGACGAATCTCCTGTTCGTCGAAATCCGCCGTCGCCGCATCGGAGGAACACCCGCATGAGCGCGTCCCGCCACTCCCCGTCCGCAGCCGCCCTGGCCGGGCCCGACACCGGCGGATCCAACTACACGGCACGCCACTTGATGGTCCTTGAGGGCTTGGAGGCCGTCCGCAAGCGTCCGGGCATGTACATCGGGTCGACGGACAGCCGGGGCCTGATGCACTGCCTCTGGGAGATCATCGACAACTCCGTCGACGAGGCCCTGGGCGGGTACTGCGACCACATCGAGGTCATCCTGCACGGCGACGCGTCCGTGGAGGTCCGGGACAACGGCCGCGGCATTCCCGTCGACACCGAGCCGCGCTCGGGTCTTTCGGGCGTCGAGGTCGCCTACACCAAGCTGCACGCGGGCGGAAAGTTCGGCGGTGGTTCATACGCGGCCTCCGGCGGTCTGCACGGCGTCGGCGCCTCCGTGGTCAACGCCCTGGCCCACCGGCTGGACGTGGAAGTCGACCGACACGGCCACACACACGCCGTCAGCTTTCGCCGGGGCACCCCCGGTGTCTTCGCCGGCGAGGGCCCCACGGCGGACTTCACGCCGGCCAGCGGCCTGCGCAAGACCGCCAGGACGCCCAAGGCTCGTACGGGTACGCGGGTGCGGTACTGGGCGGATCGGCAGATCTTCCTGAAGGACGCGAAGCTGTCGTTGGAGAATCTGCATCAGCG
>NZ_JBVIXD010000028.1:0-45540 GCF_055593965.1 Streptomyces sp. NPDC040622
GTGCGCAGCCGCACGTTCGCACCGGCCTTCTCCGCGCCCTCGGCCACCGCCTGAGCCAGCGTGTGCACGTTGCCGGTCGCACTGTAATAGATGATTGCAACGTTCACAGATTCCACAGCTGTGTCCTTTTCTTTGCGTGCTCTATCGGGTGGTACAGCGGATGCGGCCGGCCGCGGCAGAACGGCCGGGCACCCTGGACAACACATTCGGTAAAGAAAGACAAAAAATGCCGTGCGGGCAGTCCCGAAGGTCCCTTCCGCGGGGCGCCGCAGGCCCGGTCGGCCCGCACGGCACCCCCGCGGACCGGCGCCCGCGCGGCCCTCACCGGCCGCGGGCGCCGGACGTGGGGGACCGGTCCGGTTGCACCCTGCGGCCGGTCCCCGAAGCCGCGCCCGGCCGGCCGGCTGGTGATCCGCGAATCGTGGTGGGGTTCACGCGCATTCTCCTCACAGATGACGAACGGGGCTCCAGGACGGAGCCGGGACAGGGAGCGCCGATTTCCCCCCGGACGACCGGGGGATGGAGCCCGGCGGGAATTCGATCTCCACCAGTACGACGACACAGCCCGTTGTAATGTGAGGTGACGCGCGCCACCTTCAGTGCGATGCCTCATCGAACTGGCGAAGCCACGGCGCAGCCAAGGGAGTTGGCGACACCAACTGGTGAAGCCAGGCCGCAGCCGAGGGAGTTGGCGACACCATGAGCATGCATTCCGGGCCGGAGGACAGCCGGCTCGAACCGGGCCTGAGCGCCGTGCTGAGCGAGCGGCGCCAGCTGATCAACCTCGCGTACCGCTTCCTGGGCTCCCTGGCCGATGCCGAGGACGTCGTGCAGGAGACCTACGCCCGCTGGTACGCCATGTCCGAGGAGCAGCGGGACGCCGTCGCCGCGCCCGGCGGCTGGCTGACCCGGGTGGCCAGCCGCATCTGCCTGGACCTGCTCGGCTCGGCCCGCGCCCGGCGCGAGCGCTACGTGGGGGAGTGGATCCCCGAGCCGCTGCCCGACCGCATGGAGTGGATCAGCGGACGCACCGCCGTGACCACGGACCCGGCCGACCGCATCACCCTGGACGAGTCGGTCAACATGGCCTTCCTGGTCGTCCTGGACTCCATGACCCCCGCCGAGCGGGTCGCGTTCATCCTGCACGACGTCTTCCACTACGCCTTCACCGAGGTCGCCGAGATCGTCGGCCGCAGCCCGGCCGCCTGCCGCCAGCTGGCCTCCTCCGCCCGCCGCCGCATCGCCACCGCGCAGGCCCCCACCGCCACCGCCCGACGCGCCGACCTCGTACGGGACTTCAAACAGGCCTGGGAGGCCAAGGACATCGAGGCCCTGATCGGCCTGCTCGACCCCGACGCCACCACGATCGCCGACGGCGGCGGCCTGGTCAGCGCCCAACTGCGCCCCGTCACCGGCGGCCAGGAGATCGCCCACGTCTTCGCCGACGTCGCCGGGCGGGCCCCGGACCTCACCATCCTGGAGCGCACCGTCAACGGCCAGCCCGGCCTGGTCGCCCAGCAGGACGGCGTCACCGTCTCGGTCCTGGCCTTCGACTTCGCCGGTGACCGGATCACGCACATCTGGGCCGTGCGCAACCCCGAGAAGCTGCGCCCCTGGACGGCCGACTGACCCGCACCCGCCCCCGGGGGGGCAACTCCCGCCCCGGGGCGGCCTGTCGCGGACGCCACTGAGCCCGGCACGGCCTGGGCCGCGCCGGACTCCGGTGGCGGGCGGGGGACTCAGCCCTTCGGCGGGCCGCCGAGGCTGACCTTGTAACTCTCCAGGTGACTGATCGCGTCGCCGACGAAGGTGAACACGTCGCAGAAGAGGAACTCCGCCGTCGCACCGCCCGGCAGGGGCAGGCCGGCACGGCCGGTGGCGACCACGGTGTCGCCCTCCTCGATCAGCCGGTCCACGGTCAGCGTCGGACGCTGGACGATGTCCTTGTCGACCACCCCGTCCTTGTTCTGGATGACCCCGCGCAGCGCGTCCTTGCCCCGGACACTGAGCTGCCCCAGGCTCTCCCACACGACGTCGTCGGTCACCAGGGCCAGGACCTGCTCGTGGTCGCCGCTGAGGACCCCGTCGCGGTACCGCTCAACGATGGCTTTGTGTTTGCTCATGTCACATGACTATGGGATACGCCTAGGAGAGCACTGGAATACCGCCAGAAGTCCGCACCCGTACCCCGCAAGGACGGCGAAACGGGCAGGGCCGCCTCACATTCACGGCAGCTGTCTCGTCGTAGTCACGACGGCATTTTCGGCCAAAGGAGCACGCGAGACGATGAGGACGCAGACCGAGCCGGAAGACGGACAGCTCGAGGCGGGCCTGAGCACGGTCCTGAGCGAGCGGCGTCAGCTGATCAACCTCGCGTACCGCTTCCTGGGCTCCCTGGCCGATGCCGAGGACGTCGTGCAGGAGGCCTACGCCCGCTGGTACGCGATGTCCCGCCCGCAGCGCGAGGCGGTGGCCTCCCCTGGCGGCTGGCTGACCACCGTCGCCAGCCGCATCTGCCTGGACCTGCTCGGCTCGGCCCGCGCCCGGCGCGAGCGCTACGTGGGGGAGTGGATCCCCGAGCCGCTGCCCGACCACACGGAGTGGATCAGCGGGCGCACCGGCGCGGTGGCCGACCCGGCCGACCGCATCACCCTGGACGAGTCGGTCAACATGGCCTTCCTGGTCGTCCTGGAGTCCATGACCCCCGCCGAGCGGGTCGCGTTCATCCTGCACGACGTCTTTCGCTACTCCTTCGCCGAGGTCGCCGAGAGCGTGGGCCGCAGCCCGGCCGCCTGCCGCCAGCTGGCCTCCTCCGCCCGGCGCCGCCTGCGCGGCGCCCAGCAGGCCCCCGCCACCGCCACCGCCCAGCGGGCCGGCATCGTGCGGGACTTCAAGCAGGCCTGGGAGGCCAAGGACATCGGCGCCCTCATCAGCCTCCTGGACCCCGACGCCACGGGCCTTGCCGACGGCGGCGGCCTGGTCAACGCCGCACCCCCCACCGGAGGCAGCGAGCAGATCGCGCACTACCTGGTCACCATCACCGGCAAGGTCCCCGACCTGACCATCCTGGAGCGCACCGTCAACGGCGAGCCCGGCCTGGTGGTCCAGCAGGACGGCGTCACCGTCTCGGTCCTGGCCTTCGACTTCGCCGGCGACCGCATCAAGCACCTGTGGGCGGTGCGCAACCCCGAAAAGCTCCGCCCCTGGACGACCGCGGCCTGACCCCCGCCCCGCCCCGGCCCGCCCGCGCGCGGCCGGGCCGGGGCGGCCGGGCCGGGTGCGACACCGCAGGTCACATGGGTTCGTGTCACATTTTGCGGGGCTATTTCGTCAGAGCTGTGTACGCACCAGCACGACAGAGGAGCCCGACATGGACGCCCGCCTGAACCTCTTCGACAACCCGGTCTCGGCCACGTTCCTCAAGCACCTGACCGCGGCGGGGAAAGCGGCCGCGGACGCGACGGTGCCGGCGGCGACCCTGGAACTGGTGAGGCTGCGCGCGAGCCAGATCAACGGCTGCGGCTTCTGCATCGACATCCACACCAAGGAGGCCGCGCACGCCGGGGAGAGCGCGGTGCGCCTCAACCTGGTCGCCGCCTGGCGCGAGGCCACCGTCTTCACCGAGGCCGAGCGCGCGGCGCTGGAGCTGACCGAGCAGGGCACCCGGATCGCCGACGCGGCCGGCGGGGTCACGGACGAGGTCTGGCAGAACGCCGCCCGCCACTACGACCAGGACCAGCTGGCGGTCCTGGTCTCCCAGATCGCCCTCATCAACGCCTTCAACCGCGTGAACGTCCTGGTCCAAAAGCCCGCCGGCGACTACCGGGTCGGCCAGTTCGGCTAGCCGCCACCAGCCCTCCCCCCCCGCAAGGGGAGGGGAGCGCTGCCCGCGGCCGGAGGGCCGCGGGCAGCCCCGCCTCAGCTGATCTTCATGGTGGCCATCATGCCCATGGCCGAGTGGTCGAGCATGTGGCAGTGGTACACGTAGGAGCCCTTGAAGGTGTCGAAGGTCGCCTGGAGCTTGACCGTCTCGCCCGGCGCGACGATCACCGTGTCCTTCAGGCCGGACTCACCGGGCGCCGGCGGCTTCCCGCCCCGCTCGAGCACCCGGAACTGCACCAGGTGCATGTGGAAGTTGTGCGGCACGCGCGGGTTGGCGTTGGTGACCGTCCAGACCTCGCTGGCACCGAAGCGGATGTGGGAGTCCACCCGCGCGGGGTCGTAGACCTTGCCGTCCATGTACCCCTTGGGGTGCGCGACGCCCTCGTCCATGAGCATCGTGATGGTGCGCTGGTTGGTCGGCGTGGGCAGCGCCGGCAGGGAGCGCAGCACCGCGGGCACCGAACTGGAGTCCGCGGCCGTGCGCACCACGTCGAAACGCATCACCTGGCCGACCTGCTCGGGGGTGCCGGCGAAGATGATGGTGTTCTCCAGCACCACCTTCTGGCCCACCGCGTAGCGGGAGAAGTCCACGACGACGTCGATGCGTTCGCCCGGCGAGAGGGTGAGCATGTCGGTGGGGTGCGGACGCGGCAGCAGACCGCCGTCCGAGCCGATCTGGACCATCTCGCCGCCGTCGGCCAGCCGCAGGCCGAAGAAGCGCTGGTTGGACATGTTGGCGAACCGCAGCCGGTACTTGCGGGCCGCGACCTGGAAATACGGGTAGGGCGCGCCGTTGACCAGCAGTGTGGAGCGCTGCTGGTCGTCCATCGTGTACGCCAGCTGCCCGGCCGCGTCGAACCGCGCGTCGCGGATCCCGACCACCACGTCGTACTCGCCCTTGGGCAGCGGCAGCTTCTCCTCGACGCCGTCGGTCAGCAGGTAACTGCCGTGCAGCCCGCGGTAGACGTTCTCCGACTCCATGTGGTGGGCGTGGTCGTGGTACCAGAGCGAGGCGTGCGACTGCTTGTTGGGATAGGTGTACAGGCGCTCGCCGCCGGGGGCCAGGGTGTCCATCGGGTCGCCGTCGTTGGCCTGGCTGACCGAGGCGCCGTGCAGGTGCACCGAGGTGGCCACGTCCAGCTGGTTGCGCTGACGCACGATCACGGGGCGTCCTGCGCGGGCCCGGATGGTCGCGCCGGGGAAGTTCCCGTCGTAGGTCAGCAGCTCGGTCTGGATGCCGGGCAGGATCTCCTTGCGGACCCGGCGCATGGTGACTTCGTAGTGATCGGCCACCGCGGTGGTGAACGCGGGCTTGAGCACCGACATCTTGGGCATGGGAACGGCGAACAGCTCGGGCGCGGCCGCCTCGGCGGGCGGGCTTGCCTGGGCGGGGTCCACGGCGAGCAGGGGGGTGAATGACGCCCCGGTGAGCCCTACGCCCGCGGCGGCGAGCCCTGTGCCGAGCAGACGGCGTCGGGTGACCATGGTTGCCCTCCTAAGTAAGGGAAAAAGAAAGTGGGGCAGCCACACGACGACGGCGCCCCCTCCGGTCAAAAGGGGGCGCTCCAGCGTCAAGCCGTCTGGTGCCAGCAGTAGTTGATCAGGGACGGCTCGAGGCACGCTCGGGTCTGCTCGGGGCCGCGGGCCCCGCGTTGCGGCAGGCTGTCGCCCAGGTGGCGCGGCCATGGCCGCGCCGGGCACGGCGGATGCGGCACACCGCCCCCACCCCCGACCGCGCCGGAGGAACCCCCATGAACGAGAGCCCCGACGGCCCGCTCTTCGCCGGCCCCGAGCAGACGGTGGCCGCCGGACCCGGACGGATCAGCGTCGTGTGGACGCTGGGCGGCCCGGGGCGCGACCTGGACGCCGTCGTCGTCCGGCTGGCCCCCGGCGCGGAGGTCGACGAGCGCACCGGCAGCGTCCACGGGGTGCTGCTGACCGTACTGGCCGGCAGCGGCGAGCTCCACCTGCCCCCGGAGGTACGGCAGTTGGCGCCCGGCGCACTGGCCTGGCTGCCCGCACCCACCCCGCGCTCGCTGCGCGCGGGCCCGCAGGGACTGACCTACACCAGCACCGGCGCCCGCCGCCGCCCGCCCCGCGGCGAGAGCCCCGGCGAACCGGCCTGTCTGCTGGAGCGGGTCTGTGCCGGCTGCGGGTACCTGGCCGGGGGCCGGGAGGACCGCTACTGCGCCCGCTGCGGGACGCCGCTGACCGCACCCGGCTGACCGCACCCGGCCGGCCGTGCCCCGGGGGGAGAGAGAAGGCGCCGCCGGCCGGACTCTTCTCATCTGCGCCACCGGCCCCCACAATCACCCGGGCGTCCCCGCGCCCGCGCGGACGCCTGGGTGAGAGCCCTGCCGCGCCCGGTGAGGAGAACCCTGTGTCGATGGTGAAGACGGTGCGCACCCTGGGGCGCCTGCTCGGCTGTCTGTGCGTGCTCGCCGTACTGGCGCCCGCCGCGCACGCCGCGCCCGGCCGGGCCCCGGCAGCCGCCCACCGCCCGGTCGTGTTCGTGCACGGCTACAACGCCGACCCCGGCGTGTGGGGCGCCCTGCGCCAGGACCTGACGGCCGCCGGCTACGGCGCGGACGAACTGTTCTCCTTCGGCTACGACACCAGCCTCTCGGTCAACGAGGACCTCGCGGGCCAGCTGGCCGACTACGTCGCCCAGGTGCGCGCCCGCACCGGCGCCGACCGCGTCGACCTGGTGGCCCACTCCTTCGGCAGCCTGGTCACCCGCTGGTACGTCAAGTTCGCCGGCGGCACCTCCACGGTCGCCCGCTGGGTCTCCCTGGCCGGGCCCAACCACGGCACCAGCACCGCCTGGGCCTGCGCCCTGTGGTCCCAGGCCTGCCGGGACATGACCCCGGGTTCCTACGTCGCCGACCGGCTCGCCCAGGGCGACGAGACGCCGGGCCCGGTGGCCTACGCGACGTGGTGGTCGAACTGCGACGAGGTCATCAACCCCGACAACAGCGTCCCGCTGACCGGCGCCGCCAACCACGCGGCCGGCTGTCTGGCCCACAACGACCTGCTGGGCGACGACGGCGTCTCCCGCGGCGTGCAGGACTTCCTGACCGCCCCCTGACCCACTCCGCCCCTGCCCGGACGGCGGGAGGGCGCGGCTCAGGCGGGGCCGGCGGGCCGGTGGGGTTCGAAGAGCAGGATGAAGAACCGGGCGCCGGGCGAGCCCAGCGGCGTCGCCACGCACATCGTCACGTCGCCGGTCCTGGAGGGCACGTGCCCCTCGCAGCACCGCCCGTACCCGTCCTCCCCGTCCTGTCTGTCCTGTCCGTCCTCCCGGTCCTGTCCGGCGGGCAGGGGGGAGCGGATCGGGCGGGTGGCGCCGCTGGTCTGGACGTAGGTCACCGGGTGGCTGCGGTAGATGGGCCCCGCCACCGGGTCGGCGTCGACGTCCTTGTCCAGGTCCTGCAGGTCCTCGTTGTCCGGGTACTGGGCCACGGCATTGCGCAGCTGGGCGCTCAGCGGCCGGGCCCAGCGCTCCGCCCAGTCCACCAAGTGGTGCTCGCGCGCCGCCTCCTGGAGCAGCATGTAGCGCATCAGGTTGCGCTCGGGGACGGCCGGGTCGGCGCCCGGGGCGCGCGGAAACATCCGCACGAAGGCGTCGTTGCAGGCCAGCAGGTTCCAGGCGACGTCGTTGATGTAGCAGGGCCCGCTGGTCACGCCCCGCACCGCCTCCTGCCAGGCCGCGTGGATGTGCTGCCCGGCCAGCGGGTCCTGCGGGCGCGGCGGCTCGTGGCCCAGGGCATAGACGTACACCGCCGTCCGCTCGGCCTCCTCCAGGCGCAGGACCCCGCAGACCCGGTCCAGGAAGTCGGCGGCGGGGGAGGGCATCTCGCCGCGCTCCAGCTGGGCGTAGGTGCGCTCGGACACGTACAGGAGCTGGGCGACCTGGGCCTGGGAGAGGCCAGGCGCCCGGCGGCCCCGGCCGCTGGCCGGACGCAGGCCCAGCGCCGCCGGGTCCAGCTGGCCCCGCTTCCACCGCAGCAACCGCCGCAGCGCCGCCTTATTGTCCACCGCACACCCCCGCACCCGCGCCGCTTACCGGAAGCGGGATTTCCTGAAACTCACGGACAGGAAGAAACCGTTCCTGGTACTCGGCCGCGGTGCACGCCGACAATGACGGACCGAATCCGGCCACGGCGCGAACGCCGCGGTCCTTCCTGGCCGTCAGGGGGTGTGCACCGTGCCGCGCAACGCTCTTGGCACGCCGGCGCCCGAGCACCCCGAAGGGGCGGTGCGCCGCACCCTCGCCGTCCTGCGGGCGGTACGCCAACTGGGCCCCGGCGCCCACTCCCTGGGCGCGATCGCCGCCCGGGCGGACCTGCCCGCACCCACCACCCACCGCTACGTCCAAGCGCTGGTCGACGCGCGGGCGCTGACCCGCCAGGGACCGCGCGGCCGCTACGCCCTCGCCCAGCCACCGCATCTCTTCTCCGAATTCCCCCGGGGCGGCGCCGACACCCCGTCCGGCCCGGGAGCCACCGCCCTGCGAACCGAACTGACCGGCCTGCAGGCGCGCACCGGGCACAGCGCGGTGGCCTACGTGCCGCTGCTGATGGGCCCCGCGCTGCGCGTGCAGGCGCAGCGGGCGCTGGGCCCGCACGCCCCCAGCCTGCTGTCCGCTCCTCGAGCGGCACTGGAGGCGCTGTGGCGCGCGCCCCTGACCACGGACGCCTCCGGGTGGGTCATCCAGGCCGCCCTGGACGGTGCCGCCCCCGCCCACCCGCGCACGGCCCGCATCCGTGAGACGGGCCACGCCGTCAGCGCCAGCCCGCTGCCCGGCCACGACGTGGTGGCCGCCCCCGTGTGGCGGGGCGCGGTGGTGGCCGGGGCGGTGAGCCTGCTGGTGCGCCACGCCGAACTGCGCGGCCGGCCCGCCCAGGAGAGCCTGGCCGCCGCCGTGCGGGACAGCGCGGCCCGCATCGGCCGCCGGCTGGCCTGCCCCGGCGAGCACCGCCCGGCGCCCTGAGCGCACCGGTCCCATCGCCCTGGGCACGCCGGTCCCGGCGCGCCCGTCTCCCCGCTCCCGGCAGAGAGGCCCACCCGTGCCCCGTTCCGTTCTCATCACCGGCGGCAGCCGCGGCATCGGCCTGGCCGCCGCCCGCGCCCTCGCGGCGGCCGGCGACCGCGTCGCCGTCACCCACCACAGCACCCGGGCCCCCGAGGGACTGCTCGCCATCCGCTGCGACGTCACCGACACCGCCCAGGTCGAGGCCGCCTTCACCACCGCCGAACAGGCCCACGGACCCGTCGAGGTCCTGGTGTGCTGCGCCGGCATCACCCGCGACCGGCTCCTGATGCGGATGAGCGAGGACGACTTCACCGCCGTCCTGGACACCAACCTCACCGGCACCTTCCGGGCCGTCAAACGCGCCAGCCGGGCCATGCTCCGCGCCCGGTCGGGCCGCGTGGTCCTGGTCTCCTCCGCGGTGGGCCTGCGCGGCGAGAGCGGCCAGGCCAACTACGCCGCCTCCAAGGCCGCACTGGTCGGATTCGCCCGCTCCATGGCCCGCGAACTGGGCCCGCGCAACATCACCTTCAACGTCGTGGCCCCCGGCCTGACCGACACCGACATGATCAGAACGCTCGGCGACGAGCAGCGCGAGCACATGCTCGGCCAGATCCCGCTGGGCCGCCTGGGCGCCCCCGAGGAGACGGCCGCCGCCATCGCCTTCCTCGCCTCGCCCCAGGCCGGCTACATCACCGGCGCCGTCCTGCCGGTCGACGGCGGCGCGGCCATGGGGCACTAGCCGGTTGCGTCGGGAGCCGCGCGCGGAGAAGAGGCGCGAGCGGTTGACGCACCGCTCGACGGCGCTGCGCTGCTTGCATGCCTTCCGGCCGGGCCGGCCGGAACGCCCTCTCAGGGGTGGAGGGCGTCGCGCAGCGTGCGTACCTGGTCGGTGAGGTTGCGTTCGCTGATGCGGGCCTGGGGGAAGAGGAGGTCGAAGCCGTGGACGGCGCCGGGGACCTGGACGAGTTCGGTGGTGACGCCGGCGGCGGACAGGCGTGCGGCGTAGTCGCGGCCCTCGTCGCGCAGCGGGTCGATCTCGGCCACGGCGATGTAGGCGGGCGGCAGGCCGCTGAGATCGCCGGCACGGATCGGGAAGGCGTACGGGTCGGTGCGGCCGTCCTTGGCGTAGTACTGCACGGCCAGTTCCAGCGCGCCCCGGTTGAAGACCGGGGTATCGGTGAACTCCCGTGCCGAGGCGCTGGTGAGACTGCCGTCGAGGCTGGGGTAGGTCAGGGACTGGAAGAGCAGGTGCGGGCCCGCCTGGTCGCGGGCGCGCAGCACGGTGGAGGCGGCGATGTTCCCGCCGGCGCTGCCGCCGGCCACCGCGATGCGTGTCGGGTCTCCGCCGAGTTCGGCCGGGTTGTCGGCGATCCAGGTCAGGGCGGCGTAGGCGTCGTCGGCTGCGGCCGGGAAGGGGTGTTCGGGGGCCAGGCGGTAGTCGACGGAGACGACGACGGCGTGGGCGTCGCGGGCGTAGCGCAGGGAGCGTCCCTCTTCGGCCTCGGGGGATCCGTAGGTGAAGGCGCCGCCGTGCACGTAGAGGATCATCGGCAGGTCTTCGGTGGTGTCGGGGCGGTAGACGCGCAGCCGCAGTTGTCCCGCGGGGCCGGGGATGTACAGGTCTCGCACCGTGACCTGGTCGTCGACGGGGGTGTCGGGGCGGGCGCGCAGCAGCGCGTAGCGCTGGGGGTCGGCCAGGACGGCGTCCAGGCCCTGGACGGGGAAGACACCGGTGTCGGCGGTGTCGAGCAGGGTCTGGATCTCGGGATCGACAGCGGGAGCAGTCATGGCTGACGGGCACCTTCCGGGTGTTCGACCGGGTGCTGCCCGGTCTGCTGTGCGGAACTGATCTCAGTCTCTGCCGATCACCAGCGGCACAGAAGTGGCCCGGGAGCCACTATGTGCAACTATTGGGCCATGACTGTTGCGGCACCGCATCATGTGGCCGTCCTGGCCCTCGCGCCGGTGGTGGCCTTCGACCTGAGCATCCCGGCCCAGATGCTCGCCGCGGTCGAGACCCGCGCGGGTGCCGCGGCCTACGAGGTGCGCACCCTCACCCCGGACGGCTCCCCGGTACCGACGGTGAACGGGTACGGCGTCACGCCGCAGGGCGACCTGTCCCTGCTGGAGCACGCCGACACGGTGATCGTCGCCGGCACCCGCTGCCCGGAGGTGCTGGACGCCGGCGTGGTGGACGCCTCCGTCGCCGAAGCGCTGCGCCGTGCGGCCCGGCGCCGCGCCCGGGTGGTGTCCCTGTGCACCGGCTCGTTCGTACTGGCGGCCGCCGGCCTGCTGGAAGACCGCCGGGCCGCGACCCACTGGCGCTATGCGCAGCAGTTCAGGCGGCTCTTTCCCGCAGTCGACCTCGACACCGACCCGCTCTACATCGCCGACCGCGGGATCCTGACGTCAGCCGGCGGCGCGGCCGCCATCGACCTGTGCCTGCACCTGGTCCGGGAGGACCACGGCAGTTCCGTGGCGAACCGGGTGGCGCGGTACAACGTCGTCGCGCCCATGAGAGACGGAGGGCAGGCACAGTACGTCGAGCACCCGGTCCGGGAGGACGCGGGCACCTCGACGGCCGGGGCGCGGACGCTGATGACGCAACACCTGGACCGGCGGCTGTCCCTCAACGACCTCGCGGCCCACTGCCACATGAGCGTGCGGACCTTCACCAGGCGCTTCCGGCAGGAGACCGGACTCTCCCCGGCCGAATGGCTCGCCTCGGCCCGCCTGGCACACGTACGCCATCTGCTGGAGTCGACGGAACTGCCTGTCGACGACATCGCCGCCAGGGCCGGCCTGGGCAGCGGCACCAACCTGCGGCAGCACATGCGCACCGCCCTGGACATCACCCCGTCCGCCTACCGCAGGGCCTTCCGCTCGGCCGCCACCGCCACCGCCACCGCCTTCGCGCCGCCCCTCTCCGAGGACCGGCGGGTCCGCTCCGCAGGCCCGTGAGGCCGTCCGCAGCGAAGCGAACCTGACGGTAGGACGGAATCAGCCAGTCGTCGGTCCGGGGGCGCCGCCGGCTGCTGCGCAGTGCGAATCCGGACAGCCGCCCCGGCCCCCCCCGCCGCGCCCCGGCCCCTACCGGTGGTCCGGGCCGGCTGCCCGGACCGGTCCGGGCGCGGTCGCACGGTGGCCACCCGGCCCTCCCCGCGGCCGCCGCGCGCCGCGTGCCGTGACACACCTGCGGGACGAAACGGGATAAATGGGTACGGTCAAGATCGGCGGCCCGCCGTACGGACCGCCGTGTCGTTCACCGAGGAGAACAGTTGCCATGGCCGAGTTCCTGACCGACATCAAGACCATCCGCGAGCGGGCCCGCCAGCAGATCGAGAAGGGCCCGGTGACCGACGCCTACGGGGCGGACCTGGAGCGCGTCCTGGTCGTGCTCAACGAGGCCCTCGCCACGGAGATCGTCTGCACGCTGCGCTACAAGCGGCACTACTACACCGCCTCCGGGCTCTACTCCGAGCCGGTGGCCGCGGAGTTCCTGGAGCACGCCCAGGAGGAGCAGGAGCACGCCGACAAGCTGGCGCAGCGGATCGTGCAGCTGGGCGGCGAGCCGGACTTCAACCCCGACACCCTCACCTCCCGGGCCCACGCGGAGTACGACGCCAGCACCGACCTGATCGAGATGATCAGGGAGGACCTGGTCGCCGAACGCGTCGCGGTGGCCGCCTACACCGAGATCGCCCAGTGGCTGGGCGAGGGCGACCCCACCACCCGGCGCGTCTTCGAGGAACTCCTGGCCCAGGAGGAGGAGCACGCCGACGACCTGCGCGGCCTGCTGGAGCGCATCCCGGGCGACCGCAAGGCGTGAGCGCCCCCGGCGGCGGCCGCCCCGGCGGCACGGTGCGCCGTGACCGCCGGGGCCGCCCGCCGGCGCCC
Organism: Streptomyces sp. NPDC040622; assembly: GCF_055593965.1. Taxonomy (NCBI): domain Bacteria; kingdom Bacillati; phylum Actinomycetota; class Actinomycetes; order Kitasatosporales; family Streptomycetaceae; genus Streptomyces; species Streptomyces sp. NPDC040622. The sequence goes on from NZ_JBVIXD010000028.1 coordinate 12,815, forward strand.
GGCCGCCGTCAGCGGCTCTCCAGGCGCAGGTGCACGTCCTTCTCCTGGTCGCCCGGGGCCGAGCCCTCCTCGGTGACGGCGAACGCCGCCGAGAGGACCGTGACGATCTGGTCGACCGCGACGTAGCCGCCCTGCACATCGGCGCTCACCGGCCCGCTCAGCTTCGGCGCGGAGCCCGGACCGCCGCCCGCCGGGCGCGCGGTGTCGAACACGCCGCTCCACACGGTGGGCGCGGCGTGCCCCGCCCCTTCCGGCGCCGGGCCGCCGGTGCGGTCCGAGGCGAAGGCCGCCCCCAGGACGGCGAAGACGCTCCCGGCGTCGTCCGCCTCGCCGCTCAGCTCCACCGTGACCCGCGCCGGGGGTTCGTGCGCACCACTCACCGTCGTTCCCTTCCTTCCGCAACCGCTGTGCCGTGCTGCTGTGCTGGGCCGTACCGCCGTGCCCTCAGCCCGAGGGCTCCTCGGGCCGGGGGTCCTCGGAGAGGGCGTCGGCGTCCGGGCCCTCGCCGCGCCGGCCGGTGCCGGCCTCGTCGGTGTCGGGCACGTCGTCCGAGGCCCTCTCACCCGTACTGCCGTCCGTGCCGCCGTCCTTGGCGTCTGTGTTCTTCGCGCTGCCCGCGTTCTCCGCCAGCTCCCAGGGGTCCTGGGACCCGTCGGCCTGCTGGTCGGGCGGGTCCCTGGGGATCGGCGTGCTGCCGTCCGCGCCGGGGGACGCCGGTACCTGTTCACTCACGATGTCTCCTCTCGAGCGTCGGCTCCGAAAGCGGGTGCCCGGCCATGGGCGCCGGCCCTTGCGGAGCCGGTGTGCAGGTACCCGCGCAGGGCCGGACAACTCGTACTGATCACCGTGGACCACCCGCGCCGGATCGGCGAGCGGGGGGGCACCGCCGTGCCGGGCGTGCCCGGCGAGGCGGTGTGAGACTGCTCGTGTCGCACAGCAGCCCCGCGGGGAAGGGAGACGACGTGCCGGCACCGGAGCCGTCGGGCGGACTCGAGGAATTCCTCGCGGACCCGGACAGCGCCGTACTGGACCTGTCCACCGCCGTCGCCCGCAGCGCGTCGGCCCTGGGACTGCCCCAGGTGGCGGTCTACCTCGCCGACCTCCAGCAGCGCCGGCTGGTCCCCCTGAACGACGACGGCACCGCCCTGGCCGTGGACGGCTCGCTGGCCGGCTGGGCCTACCGCACCCTGGCCCTGCACGTGGAGGAGTCCCCGCCGGCCGGCATGACGGCCTGGCTGCCCCTGCTGGACGGCGCCGAACGCCTGGGCGTGCTCGCCGTGCACGCACCGTGCCTGGACGCCCCGCTGCTGCGCCGCGGCCGGGCGCTGGCCGCACTGCTCGCGATGACGATCACCTCCAAGCGCGCGTACAAGGACACCGTCGTCCAGCGCACCCGCGTCGAGCCCATGCAGCTGCCGGCGGAGATGCTCCGCGCCTTCCTGCCGCCGCGCACCATCGGCAACGCCCACGTCGTCTCGACCGCGGTGCTGGAGCCCGCCTACGAGATCGGCGGCGACGCCTTCGACCACTGCCTCACCCGGACGGACCTGCACGCCACGATCGTCGACGCGATGGGCCACAACCTGCTCTCCGGCCTGACCACGGCGGTCGCGCTGGCCGCCTGCCGCAACGGCCGGCGCACCGGAGCCGACCTGCCCGAGCTGCTGGATTCGGTGGACGCGGCGCTGGGGCAGTGGCTGCCCGACCAGTTCTGCACGGGCGTGCTCACCCGCCTCGACCTGGTCGGCGGGGTGCTGCGCTGGAGCAACTGCGGGCATCCGCCGCCGCTGCTGATCCGCGACGGCCGGCTCGTCGAGGGCGCCCTGGAACGCGAACCCGACCCGCCGCTGGGCTTCTCCGCGGACTTTCGCAGCGGGGAGCGCCAGCTGCACGAGACGACGCTGGAGCCCGGCGACCGCGTCCTGCTCTACACCGACGGCCTGACCGAGGCGCGGCTGGGCGACGGCACCGAGTTCGGCCTGGAACGGTTCGCCGACTCCGTCATCCGCGCCACCTCGGCGGGGGAGGTGGCGCCGGAGACCCTGCGCCGGCTCATCCACTCGGTCCTGGACGCGCAGAGCGACCGGCTCCGCGACGACGCCACCATCCTCATGATCGAGTGGCGGCCGCCCGGGCGGAGGGTCTGAGAACGCGGTGCCCGGCGGGCAGGCATGTCCGCCGGGATCGGGGGGAGCCGAGAAGCATGAAGATCCTCCTCGTCCTCGTCGTCCTCGCCGTCGCAGCCGCCTGGTACATGAAGTCGCGCAAGGGCCGCTGAACCGCGCGGCGGGACGCCCTCCCGCCGCGCCTCAGGCGAATGCCTCCTCGCGCAGCGCCGCCACCGCCTTCTCGATCCGCTTCAGGCGCGTCTCGGGCTTCTTCGCGCTCTCGATGGCGTGCACGTGCGCCCGCTTGCGGCTGGGCGAGAGCCGGTCGTAGACCTTGCGGGCGATCGGGTCGGCGTCCAGGGCCTCGACGAAGTCGGGCGGTTCGACCAGGACACGGGGTTCGGTGTCCAGGACCAGGTCGACCTCGACCTCCTCGCCGGTCTCCACGCCGGCGGCCTCCCGGTTGGCCTTGCTGAAGCCGATCAGGTGGCGGCCCCGCATGATCGCGAGCCGGCTGTTCCAGGAGTGCCCGCCCACCGTGATGGTCACCGCCGGCCGTTTGCCTCCGCCGAGCTTCTCCACGACCTCCGCGGGAACTTCCAGGCCCCGCATGGGCTCCGGGGGCTCGACGTGGGTTCGGAACTTCATCAGCTGCTCCTGTCGGCGTGCGCCGGCTCCTGCCGGCTCGCGGGTGACCGTGTCGGTCACATCCTGACGGGGGCGGGCGCCCGGGGGGCGGGGATTCGCCACCATCGGTGTGGCACGGCCGCGGGCCGGGGCGCGTCAGTCGAAGGACGGCTTGCGGTCGCGGGTGCGCTTGAGCTCGAAGAACCCGTCCGTCGCGGTGACCAGGAGCACGCCGTCCCAGAGCCTGGCCGCGGCCTCGCCGCGGGGGACGGGAGTGACCACCGGGCCGAAGAACGCGTTGCCGTCCACGGCGATCACGGGAGTGCCGACGTCCTGGCCGACCTGGTCCATGCCGGCGTGGTGGGAGGCGTGCAGCGCGCCGTCGTACTCGGTGGAGTCCATCGCCGCGGCCAGGGCGCGGTCCAGTCCCGCCGCCTCCAGGGCGGCCTCCAGGGTGGCTTGGTCCTTGGGCGCCTTGTGGTGGTGGTAGCGGGTGCCCAGTTCGGTGTAGAGCCGGCCAAGGACCTGGGGGCCGTACTTCTGCCCGGCGGCCACGCAGACCCGCACCGGGCCAAGTCCCAGCCCCTGGCGGTACTTGTGCGGCATGTCGCGTCCCTGGTTGAGGACCGCCAGGCTCATCACGTGCCAGCGGATGTCCAGGGGCCGCCGGCGGGCCACCTCGTGGATCCACCGCGAGGCGATCCACGCCCACGGGCACTGCGGGTCGAACCAGAAGTCGACGGGGGTCACTTCGCCCTGGGGCACATCAGTCTCCTCTGCCGGGATCGCTGTCCTTGCGGCGGGGCGCGGCCCCGTCATGCCGAGGCGGCACTGGCGTGGGCGGGCAGCGCGCCGAGCACCTCTTGGACGGCCGTGAGGGCACTGGCCACGCACTGGCCGACGCCGACGCCGTCGTAGGCGGCGCCGCACACCGCGAGGCCCGCCTGGCCGGCGACCCCCGCACGGATGCGCCGCACCCGCTCCAGGTGCCCGACCGTGTACTGCGGCACCGCCTCCTCCCACCGGCTCACCCGTGCGGCCAGCGGCGTCCCGCTCACCCCGGTGGCCCCGGCGACCTCACGGGCGGCGAGCGCGACGAGGTCGGCGTCCTCGCGCCGCAGCAGGTCCTGGCCGCCGCTGCCTCCCGCCTGGCAGCGCACGATGTCCACCTCGCCCGCCAGGTGCGGCCACTTCACGGTGGAGAACGTGACGACCTTCAGGGCCCGCCCGTCCACCGCGGGCACCCGGTAGCCGCTGTGGCCCAGGGCGCGTACCGCGTCAAGTGCCTGCCGGGGGAAGGCGAGCGTGATGATCACGGACCCGGCGTAGGGGATCTCGGCGAGCGCCGTGGTGGCCGGGGCGCTGCCGGGCAGCTCGGCGAGCAGCCGGCCGGCCGGGCCGGCGGGCACGGCCAGGATGACGGCGTCCGCGTCGAGGTGCTCCTGGCCGGCGCCGGCGCCGGCGGTGACCCGCCAGCCGTGCTCACGGCGCTCCAGGCGCTCCACCGTGGTCCCGGTGCGCACCGCCGAGTGCGGGGACGCGGCGAGCAGGCCGTCCGCGAGGACCTGGGGCAGCGAGCCGAGCCCCCGGGCCAGGGTGGAGATGCCGGTGGTGGGCTGCTGTCCCGGCGCCGGAGGGTCCGGGAGCAGTGCTCCGGCCGCCTCGGCGAGCGAGGCGCGCCGGCGGGCCGCACCGACCAGCGGGGTGAGTGTGGCCTGGAAGGACAGTTCGCCGGCCCGGCCGAAGTAGGCGTCGGACAGGAACGGGTCCACCAGGCGCTCCACGACCTCACGGCCCATCCGTCCGCCGACCATGTCCGCGACCGAGACGTCCTGCTCCGGCCCGCTCCGCGCCCGTGTCAGGTCTTCGCGCGCCCGGGCCACCCCGGCCCGGGACAGGATGCCGGAGGTGGCGAGCTCGTCCATGTCGCAGGGCACGCCCATGAACTGGCGGTCCAGCGGCGGGCGCAGCCGGCCCCCGCTCCAGAGCGCCATCGACTTGGTGCCCGCGGCCACGACCTGGTCCTCCAGGCCGGCCGCCCGGAGCAGCCGGGCGGTCTTGGGGCGCCGGGCGTAGGTCGACTCCGCACCCTCGTCGATGACGACGCCCGCCAGTTCCGAGACGGCCAGCTGCCCGCCCAGCCGGGAGGAGCCCTCCAGGACGGTCACCCGCACCGCCTCCTCGCGCAGGAAGAACGCCGCTGCCAGACCCGCCACGCCGCCCCCGACGACGACCACATGCGGGGCCGTACCCGCCTGAGCCACTTCGTTGTCCGCCATTGACCTGCTCCTTCATGGATACGGTGTCGCACCAATTGTGAAGAGGCGCCGATAGTCCCGGTCGAGCGAGGGTCGACCCGGGATCCGGCCCGGACAACAGGCCTCCAGGGCGCCAACTTCCCCCGGGTCAAGGGTTCTTGACGTTCTGTCATACGAGGATGCGTGGCCCCGGTGCCGTATCCGATTCATCCTCGACCCGCTGTCGACCGGAGCGCTGGACGTTACCGCTGCGACAACACACCCACAGAGCCTGAGGAGAGTGGTCGGCATGCGGAAGGTCGTTTCCCGGGACGGCACGACGATCGCCTGTCGCAGCACCGGCGAGGGCCCGCCGATCGTGCTGCTGAACGGCGCGTTCCGTGATCACACCATCTTCGACGCGCTGGTCCCGGAGCTGGCGCCGCACTGCACCGTCCACGTCTACGACCGCCGGGGCAGGGGACAGAGCGGCGACTCTCCCCAGTACGCCGTCGAGCGCGAGATCGAGGACCTCGCGGCCGTCATCGACGACGCCGGCGGGCAGGCGGTCGTCTTCGCCGGCTCCACCGGCGCGAACCTGGCCCTGGAAGCGGCCCTGGCCGGCGTGCCGATCAGCAGACTCGCGCTGCACGAGCCGTACTTCCGCCCCGCCCCGCACCCCAAGCCCCCGGCCGACTGCATGGACACCCTGCGGGCGCTGCTCGCCCAGGACCGGCGCGGCGAGAGCGCCGAGTACTGGCTGCGCGAACTGCTGGGACTGAGCCCCGAGACCATCGCCGACTGGCGCAAGGCCCCCCTGTGGGCGGCGAACGAGGCCCACGCCCACACCCTGCTCTACGACACGGCCATCCTGGGCGACTTCGAGGTGCCCGCCGAGCGCCTGGCCACCCTGTCGACCCCGGCGCTGGTCCTCAACAGCGACGCGACCGGCGACTGGCTGCGGGACGCGGCCCGGGCCACCGCGGCCGCCCTGCCCAGCGGCTGGGGGATGCAACTGCCCGGATCGTGGCACCGCATCGACACCGACATCCTGGGCCGGGTCCTGGCCGGGTTCACCACCACCTGAAAAGAGGGCCCGCGCGGGTGCGACCGGACCCCGGCCCCGGCCGGCGACCCGGTCGCACCCGCGCACACCTCACGCGCTCTGCCCCAGGCGTCCGCCCTAGGCCACGGGGACGGTCCAGTTGCTCCGCAGCCAGCTCTCCAGGCTGATGAGAGCGGGCCGCGTGCGGCGCAGCGCGGCCAGGTCGGCGCGGTAGCCCTCGTTGTCGAGCCAGTCGAACATGGCGGCCAGGTCCCCGCGGCTCGCGCGCAGCGGCCCGAAGGAGCGCTGCTCGTAGCGGGCCGGGACACCGGCCACCCGCCCGAACGCCTCGGCGATCTGCGGGCCGGTCAGCTCGGCACCGGCGATCTCGACCTGCCGGCCCAGCCAGCCGGCCCGGTCGGTCAAGGCGTCCGCGGCGAACGCGCCGATGTCGCCGGTCGCGATGATCTGCACCGGGACCTCGGGCCGCAGCCACAGGCCAAGGACCAGCTCGCCCCCGGCCAGCCGGGGGCCGAGATCCAGGAGGACGTCGTAGAACATGGTCGGCCGCAGCACCGTCGCCGGCAGACCGAGCTTGTGGATGTGCTGCTCGATGTTCCACTTGCTGCGGAAGTGCGGGATGCTCTCGCAGCGTTCCGCGCCGCCCACCGAGCTGTACACGAAGTGGGACACGCCCGCCTCGGCGGCGGCATCGGCCACCGCCTTGCCCTGCCGCTCCTCCGCGTCGACACCGCCCGGGCCCCGGAACGTCTGGACGCTGAACACGCCCTGGACCGGCCGCATCGCCGCGCGCAGCGAGGCCCGGTCCTCCAGGTCGCCGCGCACGAGCACCGCACCGGCCGCCTGGAGGGCGAGCGCCGCGGGGGCCTGCGGATCACGTACCAGGGCGTGCACGACCTGCCCCCGGGCCAGCAGCTCGCGGGCCGTCGCGCCGCCCTGCCGGCCGGTTCCGCCCAGCACCAGGACTGCTCCGTCTACCGCCACCGTATTCCTCCGAAGTCCATTGCCTCGCCGATAGGTTGTCCCGGCCTGCCCGGGGGTGCCGTGAAAGGGGAGGGGCTTTTCAACCCCCGCCCCTTTCACCTTTCTTCGAGATCAGGAAGCGGAACCGCCGCCGGAACGGTGATCGAGAATGCGGGAGAACGCGTTCGCCAGGAGGTCCGCCGGATTCTCCGCGGCGCCCGTGCTGCGCCACGCCACGTGGTTGTCGGGGCGCACCAGGACGGCGCCGTCCCCGGCGACCTCGCGCACGCGCTCCCAGCCGCCGTCGACGTCGGTGTACGGCGCGCCCGGGCCGATACGGACCGCGTGGATGGCCAGGGACAGCTTCTCGGCCACCTGCGCGGCCGCCTCCGCCCACGCGTGCCCGTCGGCTCCGGTGAGCAGCACGAACCGGGCCGGGGAGCCGGTCAGGTCGTGGGTCGACAGGCGCCGGCCGTCCTGCTCGAGCCACGCGTGCGGCAGCCGGTGCCCGGGCCGGGTCGTGGGCCGGTACACGTCGCGCAGGGGCACCCGCGCCGGGGGACTGCTGCCGTCGGGGACCAGCGCCCCCTGTTCGTAGTTGAAGCCGATCTCGAAGTCGTGCGCCTGGCAGCCCGCGCGGTGGGTGTCCAGGATCTCCGCGGTCCTGGCCCGCACCACCTCGCCGATGGGGGACTGCTCGAAGTAGGCGGCGAACATCCGCTGCCTGCGCTGGGCGGGGGCGTTGGGGCCAAGGCCCACGGTGTTCAGGACGGCCTGGTGGTGGGAGGCCGCGGACACCGCCCAGTCGACGTTGAGCTGGCACACGGGACGCCGCTCGGCCTCGTAGGTGTCAAGGAAGGAGTCGTCGGCGTGGCCGCCGAGCACCGCGGCCAGTTTCCACGCCAGGTTGTGGGCGTCCTGGATGCCGGAGTTCAGGCCCAGGCCCACGGTGGGCGGCTGGCGGTGCGCGGAGTCGCCGGCCAGCAGCACCCGCCCCTTGCGGTAGTGCTCGGCGACCAGCGCCTGCACGGTCCAGTTCGTCACGTGGTGCAGGTCCAGCTCCAGGCCGGGCAGGCCCAGCAGTTCACGCACCCGGGCGGTGACCGCCTCGGCATCCATCCGGTCGGGGTCCATCGGGGGGAAGTGCAGGACCCACTCCTCGCAGGCCTTGCCCCAGCTGGGCCCCATCTCGATGAGGTTGCTGCACAGGTCCGGGTCGTAGGGGTTGAGCAGGTGGGTCAGCAGGGTGCCCTCGCCCCACCACTGCGACAGGTCGGCGGTGAAGTACGCGGTCGTCACGTCGAGCAGGCCGTGCACGCCCTGCATCTCGATGCCCAGGGCGTCACCGACGGTGCGCCCGCCGTCGGCCCCGATCAGGTAGCGCGCGCTGACCGTGGTCGTCTCCCCGGTGGCGCGCTCGCGGATCTCGGCGACCACCCGGTCGCCCTCGTCGGTGAAGGAGACCATCTCGTGGCCGAACAGGACGCGCCCGGGATTGCGTTCCTCGGCGGTGGCGCGCAGCAGCGGCTCCAGGCGCACCTGCGGCAGCTTGACCGGCAGGACGGGGCCGGCCGCCGCGTACCGCTCGCGCAGCGAGCCGCCGCCGAAGGCGTCGATCTCATGGATCTGTTGCGCGTCCATCGGCCGGTCCCCGGCGAGCGAGGTCACCCAGCGAAGCTTCCCGAACAGTTCCAGGGGCGCCCCCTGCTCCACCATCGGCCCGTCGAGACCGTGCTGACGGAATATCTCCATCGTGCGCTGATTGAGGTAGTGCGCCTTCGGCACGTGCGCGGTCTCCGCGTGCCGTTCGACGAGCAGATGGCCCACACCGTGGTCGGACAGGAAGTTGGAGGCGGCAAGACCGCATCCGCCACCGCCCACGATAAGAACCGGAACCTCGACTGCTCCCATTGTTGTCCTTCCGGAAGGTGACAGTCACACGCTCATGGGGACTGCCGAATGTGCCGGGGATGAAAGGCGACACGGAATGTGTCGTGTGCGTCCGTGCACTTGCGATCCGAGCGTTCTGATCCGAGATGCTGCGAAGCGTGACCAGGGGCTCTTTAGTCCCGGTCGATGACGGGTGGATCCCGCCGGACGGTTCAGCGGCGCCGGGCCGCGTCGGCCAGCGCCCGGTGCAGACGGTCGTCCTCGGTCTGGCCGGCCTCCCACTGCACGCCGACGGCGAAGGGGTGGCCGGGTGCCTCGACGGCCTCGACGACACGGTCCGGCGTGCGGGCGGTGACGGTCAGGCCGGCGCCGATGCGGTCCAGGGCCTGGTGGTGGTGGCAGGCCGTCTTGGCGGTGTCGCCGCCGAAGATCCGCGCGATGTGGCTGCCGGCGCGCACGTCCAGGGGGTGCCGGCCGAACTCGAAGGTGTCGGACTGCGGGCGGTGGGCGTCGTTGCCGGTGACCTCCGGCAGATGCTGGTGCAGGGTGCCCCCGCAGCGCACGTTGAGCAGCTGCATGCCGCGGCAGATGGCGAGCAGCGGCAGCCCGCTCTCCAGCGCGGCGCCGATCAGGGAGAGTTCGGCGCGGTCCGTCCCGGGGCTGCCGCCTCGGGTCGTGGGGTGGCGGTGCTGCCCGTACAGCTCCGGGTCGATGTCCGGGCCGCCCGGGACCAGCAGGCCCTGGAGGCCGCCGAGGATCTCCTCGTTGCCGGGCCGCAGCGGGATCACCACCGGGATGCAGCCCGCGGCGGCCAGGAAGTCCACGTGCGACTGGAGCGAGAGGCTCACCACCATGTCGGTGCCCTGGATGGTGACCGGCACCGTGCGGGCCGTGATCCCGATGACCGGCGGGGCCGGCCGCCCGGCCGCCGGCCCGGCTGACTGCGCTGACGTCATGACTACCTGCCCCTAGTCGTTGGTCCCTGGTCCGTGCTCGACGGGCTCCGGCGCCACGAAGACGAAGCCGTCCTCGACCTTCACCCGGTAGGTGGCGATCGGCCGGGTCGCCGGCGGGTTGACGGGCCGGCCGGTGCGCAGGTCGAAGCACGACCCGTGCAGCCAGCACTCGATCGTCGTGCCGTAGACCTCCCCCTCGGCCAGCGAGACCTCGGCGTGCGAGCACAGGTCACTGACCGCGTACACCGCCTCGTCCCTGCGCACCAGGGCGACCGGCTCGTCGCCGACCTCCACCGCGAGCGCACCCTGCGCCGGGATCTTGTCCACCGGACACACCTTGATGAAGCTCATCGCTCCCGCTCTCCTCCCGCATCGGGTCCGGTATCTCCCGGATTGCACGCGCCGGATCTCACGCGCCGGGCCTCACGCTCGGGCCCGGCTCTCGAGGATGAGCCGAGCAGAGGACGAGGTTCATCGGAGCGCCCGGCCGGCCGGACGCCCGCCGCACGCCCGCCGGCGCGGGCCGCTACCAGGGCACCGGGCCGTCCTGCGACAGCGAGGCCCCCGAGGGGCCGGCGGCGTCCAGCAGTGCGAGACGGACCGCGATCACGGCACCCTGGGCCGCGGTGCGCTGCCCGCGGTGGCCGTTGATGTCCGTGGCCACCACGCCGGGATGGGCCGCGTTCACCTTGACCGGGGTGTCCCGCAGCTCCTTGGCGTAGGCGAGCGTGATCGCGTTGAGCGCCGTCTTGGAGGACTGGTAGGCGAGCATGTTGACGTGCGCCATCGGGGAGGCGGGATCGGCGTTGAGGGTCAGCGACGCCAGATGGCTGGACATGTTGACGATGCGTCCGGCCTCGGCGCGGCGCAGCAGCGGCAGCATCGCGTTGGTCACGGTGACCACGCCGAAGACGTTGGTCTCGTACACCTCCCGCAGATCGCCGGCGGTCGCCTGACTGGGCGCCCCGGTGAACCCTCCGGCGATGCCGGCGTTGTTGACCAGGATGTCCAGCCGCCCGTAGCGCTGCTCGACGAACGCCGCGGCCCGGGCCACGCAGTCCGCATCGCGCACGTCGACGCGCAGCGGCACCGCGGTGATGCCGCGCTCGGCCAGCAGGGCGCTCGCCTGCTTGCCGCGCACCTCGTCCCGGGCGCCGATCAGGACGACGGCGCCCCGCTCGCCCAACTGCCGGGCCGTCTCCTGCCCGATGCCCTTGTTGGCGCCCGTGATGAGCGCGATCTTCTCGACCGGCACGTCGGTGGTCCCTTCTGTCGTCCCTGGCATCCCTGGCTCCCCTGGCATCCCCGCCGTCGGGGGAGGGGAAGGTGGTGGGTGGTGGGTGGGGCACGCGCGGCGCAGCGCATCGAAGACTCACACAGATCGGGCAGCACACCCGGCGGGCCCCTCGTGAACGCGATGTTCAACTGCGCGAACTTCGCGGTCGAACACGCGCGGCACCCTTCTGGCCGGGCACCCGCGGGCCTTTGGGCCGAACACGCCCGGCGGGCCGCGGCCCTGTCGTCACGCTCCTGCCCTCGCCCGGAGCACGGGCCCGCGGCATCCGGTGCGTGCCGGGCGCCGCGGGGCAGGCAGGAGTGCGACGACAGGCCCGGGCCGTTCGGCGGCCACTTGCAGGACGCGGGGCGCGGCGGCAGCCTGGTGCACCGGCACTCGCCGCTGCCCGCCCCGCCTCTCCTTCGCGCCCCCGTGCCCCGTGCCGGGAGGCGGCGAAGCGGCGACGGCGCGGGCCCGACCCACAGGAGACGCCCCGATGCCACCCCGGATGAACAACCCTTCGCTGGTCGTCCCCGACGCCCTGCAGCCCCTGCTCGACCTGACCCAGGTCATCGGCAAGGTCGGCGTCCCGCAGCAGACGCTCGACCTCATCCGGCTGCGGGTGAGCCAGCTCAACGGCCGGATCTACACGATCCCCGACGACCTCGGGCAGGCGGCCGCGGACGAACGCCTGCCCCTGGTCGCCGAATGGCGCGAGGCGGCCGGCTTCAGCCCCGCCGAGCGCGCCGCACTGGCGCTGGCCGAGGACGTCACCGAACTCACCGGCCGCGAGGACGCGGTGCCCGACGAGGTCTGGCAGGAGGCGGCCGCCCACTACACCGAGGAGGAACTCGCCTCCCTGGTCATCCACATCGGCCTGGTCAACCTCTGGAACCGCATCAACGTCTCCACCCGGCAGGTGCCCGCGGCCTGGCGCTGAACCGCCCCCGCACACCCGGTGCGGCACCAACTGCCGTACCGCAGAGCGCTGTGGTGACCAGCTCCTGTCACATCTCCGCGCCGCCGGGCGTCATAGCAGTGACGAACGGGACCACCCGCGTGGGAGGGATGCGACAGCCGCACCCCGCACAGGGCACCGCGCCCCCTGCGAAAGCGCACGCACCCAGCCGACCACCCAGCCGGAGGGAAGGAACCTCACGTGTTGCAGCTCATCAACGCCGGTTTAGGCAGGACCGGGACCACGTCACTGCAGGTGGCACTGGAACAGCTCGGTTACGGCCCCTGCTACCACATGTTCGACATCGTCGGTGATGAGAAGCGTCTGGAGCAGTGGGAACGCATCATCTGCGACGGGCAACAAGCCGACTGGGACGCGGTGTTCGAGGGGTACACCTCCGCGGTGGACGGCCCGCCCTCCTTCTACTACCAGCAGATCACCAAGGCGTTCCCCGACGCCAAGGTCGTCCTGACGGTGCGCGACGCGGAGGGCTGGTACGAGAGCACCTACAACACGCTGTACCAGTTCGTCCTGAAGAACCGGGAGAACCCTCCCGAGCCCGGCAGCAGGCAGGCCCGGGTCTACCGCATGACCACCGTCATGACCTGGGAGGGGCTGTTCGAGGGGCGCTTCTCCGACAAGGACCGGGCCATCGAGGTCTACCACCGGCGCAACCGCGAGATCATCGACGCGGTGCCCGCGGACAACCTCCTGGTCTACGACGTGAAGGAGGGCTGGGGGCCGCTGTGCGCGTTCCTGGGCGCCGACGCGCCGGACAGGGAGTTCCCGCACGCCAACACCACCGCGAACATGCGCGAGCGGATGCAGCAGATGGCCGCCGGCGGCCCGCCCGCACCCGGCACGCCGCTCACACCCGACGGAGCGCACTGACACCACCCTCCCTTTCTTCTGCAATTCCCCCGCGGAGCGCCGAATTCACGGCTGCTCCGCGGGATTTTTTTGTACCGATGCGCCGGCGCCGATACCGCCATTCCACCCCCGCTCGACCGGCGGCCATTGTTCAACCGTAGTTGTTTTCACGCCACTTCCCGCAGCAGATAGTCTCTCGCCGCTCCCCGGACCTGCCCGTGAAAACCGGCTCCGCCGCCCTGCCCGTGAATGGGCCCGGCGCCGTACCTGCCTCAAGAAGGGGATTACGTGAGGAAGTTCCTAGCAATTACGGCGGCGGCCGCCACCGCCCTGGCCGGAACGGTCGCCGCGGCACCGGCGAAGGGCCCCGACCACCGGCCGGCGGCCGGCATCTCCTGGTCGCCCTGCCCGGACAACGACCCCGTCGTCGGGGGCCTGCTCAAAGGCCTGGAGTGCGGCTCGCTCGACGTCCCCCTGGACCACCGCCGCCCCCGGGGCCGGACGGTCGAACTGGCGCTGACCCGCGCCCGGCACACCGCACCCCAGGAGCAGTACCAGGGCATCGTGCTGCTCAACCGCGGCCAGTGGCCCGGCCAGTTCGGCCGCGACCTGCCCACCCGGTTCGCCAAGGGCACCTCCGGGCTGTCCCCGGCCGTCGGCGCCACCTACGACTGGATCGGCTTCGACCCGCGCGGCACCGGCGCCAGCCGGCCGGCGCTGACCTGCGACCCCGGCTACGTCTGGCCCGGCAAGGCCCGCGCCGACCTGGTGCCCGCGACCGCCGCCGAGGAACGGGCCTGGCGCACCAAGGCCCGCGACTTCGCCGCCAGCTGCGGCCGCGCCCACGGCGACATGCTGAACTTTCTGAGCACCAAGGACACCGCCCGCGACCTGGACCTGATCCGCCGGGCACTCGGCCAGGACCAACTCACCTACTTCGGCTGGGACTACGGCACCTACCTCGGCTCGGTCTACGCCTCGATGTACCCCCACCGGGTGCGCCGGATGGTCCTGGACACCGTGGTCCAGCCCGCCCGGGGCTGGTACCAGGACGTCCTCGAACAGAACGTGACCTTCGAGAAGAGCGCGCAGAACTACTTCTCCTGGATCGCCCGCCACGACGCGGCCTACCACCTGGGCACCACCCGGGCCGCGGTCGAGGCGCAGTACTACGCGGGCATGGCAAAGCTCCGCGAGCAGCCGGTCCAGGGACGCATCGGCCCGGCCGAGTACACCGAGATCTTCCTGGTCAACCTCTACCGCCGCTCCTCCTGGGCCGGCCACACCAAAGCCCTGGCCGACTGGGTGCTGCGCGGCGACCCGGCAGGCCTGCAGGCCAACTTCAACGACCCGGGCTACCCCACCCAGAACAAGCAGGCCATGTACAACGCGGTCCAGTGCACCGACACGCCCTGGCCCCGCGACTGGCAGCGCTGGCACGAGGACTACACACGCCAGTACCGCGCCGGCACCACCTTCCTGACCTGGTACAACGCCTGGTACAACGCGCCGTGCGCCTCCTGGCCGGCCCCCGCGGGAACACCCCAGAAGATCGGCGCCAAGAACGTGAACGTCCTGCTGGTGCAGGGCCAGCACGTCGCCGGATCCCCGCTGGCGGGCGCCTACGACCTGCACCGGCGCTTCCCCGACTCCCGGCTGCTGCTGGAACGCGACGGCTACGAACACGAGACGTCCCTGTCCCGCAACGCCAACACCTGCATCAACGACCATGTCGGCGCCTACCTGAAGGACGGCACCCGGCCCGCCCCCGGCACACACGCCGACGCCACCTGCCGGGCCAACCCGGCACCCGAACCGACCCCGTGACAGCCACCCGCCGCGTTCAGCCGCGTGAAATCCGCGGTTGAACGCCCAAACAACAGGCCCCGTTTATGAATTCATCACCTTCATTGCAGCCGAACAGGGTGATGTGTAGTTTTACGTCGACGATTCCTCAGCCGCCCCGCGTGGAAGGTCAACAATGGAAACTGGCGTCATAATTGTCGGTGCCGGACCCGTCGGATTGATGCTGGCCGGCGAACTCCACCTGGGCGGTGTGAATGTCACCGTCTTCGACAGGCTCCCCGCACCGTCCGGGGAATCCCGCGCCCTCGGCTTCAACCGGCGGGCCGCCGAGACATTCGACCAGCGCGGACTGCTGCCCCGGCTCGGCACATTCCGGTGGGGCCCGATGGGACACTTCGGCGGCGTCCGGTTCGACCTCGGCATGCTGGAGGAGGACCACAGCGGCGTCCTGGGACTGTCCCAGGCCCGCACCGAGGACATGCTGAACGGCTGGCTGGCCGACCTCGGCGTGCCGGTGCGCCGCGGCTGCGAGGTCACCGGCGTGCACGAGCGGAGCGACGGCGTCACCGTCACCTACGACGGGCCGCAGGGCCCCGGCCGGCACACCGCCCCCTACGTGGTGGGCTGCGACGGCCCGCACAGCACCGTGCGCACCGCGGCCGGCATCCCCGCCCGGCAGTGGCAGGCCACCCGCGGCATGTACACCGCGGAGATCACCGGGGTGACGCTGCGCCCGCGGCCCATCGGAGAACGCCTGCCCGGCGGCCACATGGTGGTGTGCACCCCGCTGGGCGAGGGCCGCCAGCGCATCGTCGTCCACGACAAGAGCCTGCCCGCCCACCAGGACCCCGCCGCCCTGACGTTCCCTCAGATCGCCGACGCCTGGCAGCGGCTCACCGGCGAATCCCTCCACCAGGCCCGCGCCCAGTGGATGTGGGCCTGCGACAACGCGGCCGCCCTGGCCCAGGACTACCGGCGCGGCCGCATCCTGCTCGCCGGCGACGCCGCACACGCGATGCCGCCGCTGGCCGCCTGGGGACTCAGCGCCGGCCTGCAGGACGCGGCGAACCTCGGCTGGAAACTGGCCGCCGTACTGGCGGGCCGGTGCGGCCAGGACCTGCTGGACACCTACCACGCCGAACGCCACCCGATCGGCCGGGAACTGATCCGCAACGCCCAGGCGGCCTCCCTGCTCTACCTCGGCGACGCCGCCATGGACCCGCTGCGCGGCGTGCTGGGCGAGCTGACGGAACACCGGGACGCGGCCGGGCACCTGGCCGGCATCGTCAGCGGCCTGGGCATCCGCTACGACCTGGGCCCCGGCGCGCACCCGCTGCTGGGCCGGCGCATGCCGCCCGACCGCGAACTGGCCCGCCCCGACGGCACCACGACCCGCGTCGCCCAGCTGCTGCACCCCGCGCGCGGCGTACTGATCGACACCGGCGGCGCGGGCGGCGCGGGCAAGGCCGCCCGGCTCGCCGAGGACTGGGCCCGGCGCATCGACATCGTCACCGGCACCTGGGCCGACGGCCCGCACCCCGACGGCGTGCCCGAAGCGGTCCTCATCCGGCCCGACGGCTACGTCGCCTGGACCTCTCCGGGCACCGACCGCGACCTGGGCGACGTCCTGGGCCACTGGTTCGGCACCCCCACCGCCCCCCACCGGACAGGAGCGCGAGCATGACCACGGACGTGATCGTCGTCGGCGCGGGCCCGGTCGGGCTGATGGCGGCCGGCGAACTGCGCCTGGGCGGCGCCGACGTCGTCGTCTACGAGCAACTGCCCGCCCCGGCCCGGGAGTCCCGCGGCGCCAGCCTCACCCGGCGCGCGGTCGAGAGCTTCGACCAGCGCGGACTCCTCGGCCGGCTCGGCGCGACGGAGCCCGCCGACAGCCACTTCGGCGGCGTACCCATCGACCTGGGCATGCTGGCGGAGAACCACAGCGGCGCCAGGGGAGTCTCCCAGTTCCGCACCGAGCGCATGCTGGAGGACTGGGCGGGCGAACTCGGCGTGCCGGTGCGCCGCGGCTGCCGAGTGACCGACGTACGCGAGGAGTCCGACGCCGTCACCGTGCGCTTCGAGGGGCCCCAGGGCGCCGGGCAGGACAGCGCCCGCTACGTCATCGGCTGCGACGGCGGACGCAGCACCGTGCGCAAGCTGGCCGGCATCGACTTCCCCGGACCCGAACCCACCCGCGGCTTCTACACGGCCGACGTGACCGGCATCGAGACCCGCCGCCGGCGCATCGGCGAGAACCTCCCCGACGGCAGCATGGTCATGGCGATGGACCTGGAGAACGGCGTCACCCGCATCGTCGCCTACGAGCGGGGCGCGCGCCCCAAGGACCGCGACGCCCTGTCGTACACCGAACTCGCCGACGCCTGGCAGCGCCTGACCGGCGAGTCCATCCACCACGGCCAGTGCCGGTGGATCAGCTGCTTCACCGACGCCTCCCGGGTCGCCGCCCACTACCGGCGCGGCCGGGTGTTCCTGGCGGGCGACGCCACGCACGTCCAGCCGCCGGCGATGGCCCAGGGGCTGAGCGTGGGCGTGCAGGACGCGGTCAACCTCGGCTGGAAACTGGCCGCCGTACTGGCGGGCCGGTGCGGCCAGGACCTGCTGGACACCTACCACGCCGAACGCCACCCGATCGGGGCACAGCTGTCGCGCAACGCCCGCGCCGCCATCGAACTGCGCCTGAGCGGACAGGAGATGGCCCCGCTGCGCGACGTCCTGGGCGAACTGATGACACACAAGGACGCGGCCGCCCACCTGGCCGGCCTCCTGAGCGGCCTGGGCATCCGCTACGACATGGGGCCCGGCGCACACCCGCTGCTGGGCCTGCGCATGCCACCCGACCGAGAACTGCTGCGCCCCGACGGCACGAGGGCCCGCATCGCGCAGCTGCTGCACCCCGCGCGCGGCATCCTCATCGCCACGGAGCACGCGGGCAAGGCCGCCCGGCTCGCCGAGGACCGGGCGCCGCACATCGACATCGTCACCGGCACCTGGGCCGCCCCCCAGGACCCCGCACTGGACGCGGTCCTCATCCGCCCCGACGGCTACGTCGCCTGGACATCCCCGGGCACCGACCGCGACCTGACCGACGTCCTGGACCACTGGTTCGGCACCCCCGCCGCCACCGCCTGACCCGCACGGACGCCCCCGACCCCCAGGAGAGACACGTGATGAGCGGAGTCACCGTCTGGCTCACCGGCCTGCCGAGCGCCGGCAAGACCACCATCGCCTACGAGCTGGCAGACCGGCTCCGCGCGGACGGCCACCGCGTGGAGGTCCTGGACGGCGACGAGATCCGCGAGGCACTCTCGGCCGGCCTCGGCTTCTCCCGCACCGACCGGGACACCAACGTGCAGCGCATCGGCTTCGTCGCCGAACTCCTGGCCCGCAACGGCATCCTGGCGCTGGTCCCGGTGATCGCCCCGTACACCGACAGCCGCGAGGCGGTGCGCAAGCGCCACGACAGCAACCGCACCCCCTACCTCGAGGTGCACGTCGCCACCCCCCTCGAGGTGTGCAGCGCCCGCGACGTGAAGGGCCTCTACGCCAAGCAGGCCGCCGGCGAACTGCGCGGCCTGACCGGGGTGGACGACCCCTACCAGGAGCCCGCGGCACCCGACCTGCGCATCGAGCCGCAGCACCAGAGTGTTCAGGAGTCCGCCGCCGCGGTGTACGCCGTGCTCACCGAAAGGGGACTGTTATGACGCCGACCCTCGACCCGGTCACGGGAGGCGACGGGGGCAGCGACACCCCCTGCGCCCTCTCGCACCCGGACGCGCTGGAGTCGGAGGCGGTGCACATCCTGCGTGAAGTGGCGGGCGAGTTCGACAAGCCGGTGCTCCTCTTCTCCGGCGGCAAGGACTCCATCGTCATGCTGCACCTGGCGCGCAAGGCGTTCACACCCGCGCCGGTGCCCTTCGCGCTGCTGCACGTGGACACCGGGCACAACTTCCCCGAGGTCCTCGCCTACCGCGACCGCACGGTGGCCCGGCACGGACTGCGGCTGCACGTCGCCTCGGTGCAGGACTACATCGACCAGGGGATCCTGAAGGAACGCCCGGACGGCACCCGCAACCCGCTGCAGACCCGGCCACTGACCGACACCATCCAACAGCAGGGCTTCGACGCCGTGTTCGGCGGCGGACGACGCGACGAGGAGAAGGCCCGCGCCAAGGAGCGGGTGTTCTCGCTGCGCGATGAGTTCTCCCAGTGGGACCCGCGCCGCCAGCGCCCCGAACTGTGGAACCTGTACAACGGCCGGCACCTGCCCCGCGAGCACGTCCGCGTCTTCCCGCTCTCCAACTGGACCGAGCTGGACATCTGGCTGTACATCGCCCGCGAACGCATCGAACTGCCCGAGATCTACTTCGCCCACGAACGCGAGGTGTTCCGCCGCCACCACATGTGGCTGACCGCAGGCCCGTGGGGCGGCCCCACCGGCGGCGAGCGGACCGAGAAGCGCCGGGTGCGCTACCGCACGGTGGGCGACATGTCCTGCACCGGCGCGGTCGACTCCGACGCCGACACCATCGAGAAGGTCATCACCGAGATCGCCGCGTCCCGCCTGACCGAGCGCGGCGCGACCCGGGCCGACGACAAGCTCTCCGAGGCCGCGATGGAAGACCGCAAGCGCGAGGGGTACTTCTGATGACCGCTCTGAACGACACAACCGTCGGCACACTGCGCTTCGCCACCGCCGGCTCCGTCGACGACGGCAAGTCCACCCTGGTGGGGCGCCTGCTGCACGACTCCAAGTCGGTGCTCGCCGACCAGCTGGAGGCCGTCGCCCACGCCTCCCGCAGCCGCGGCCGGAACACCCCCGACCTGGCGCTGCTCACCGACGGCCTGCGCGCCGAGCGCGAACAGGGCATCACCATCGACGTGGCCTACCGCTACTTCGCCACCCCCCGGCGCCGGTTCATCCTCGCCGACACCCCCGGACACGTGCAGTACACCCGCAACATGGTCACCGGCGCCTCCACCGCCGACCTCACCGTCATCCTGGTCGACGCCCGCAACGGCGTCGTCGAGCAGACCCGCCGCCACACCGCCATCGCCGCCCTCCTGCGCGTCCCGCACGTCGTGCTGGCCGTCAACAAGATGGACCTCGTCTCCCACCAGGAGTCCGTGTTCACCGCGATCACCGAGGAATACACCGCCTACGTCAAGGAGTTGGGCGGCCCGGAGGTCACCGTCGTCCCGATCTCCGCACTGGCCGGCGACAACGTCGTGGAACCCTCCGCGCACATGGACTGGTACGGCGGCCCGACCGTCCTGGAACACCTGGAGAGCGTGCCGGTCAGCCACCACCTGGCGACCTGCGCCGCCCGGCTGCCCGTGCAGTACGTGATCCGCCCGCAGAGCCCCCGGCACCCCGACTACCGCGGCTACGCCGGGCGGATCGCGGAGGGCACCCTGCACGTCGGGCAGGAGGTGAGCGTGCTGCCCTCGGGCCGCACCACCAGGATCGCCGGCATCGAACGCCTGGGCCGGCCCGTCGGGTCCGCGGGCGCCCTGCAGTCGGTGACCGTGCTGCTGGCCGACGACCTCGACGTCGCGCGCGGCGACCTGATCGTGCCGAGCAAGGACGCGCCGGCCACCACCCGCGAGGTGGAGGCGACCGTGTGCCACGTCGGCGACCAGCCGCTGTGCGCCGGCCACCGGGTGCTCCTCAAACACGGCACCCGCACGGTCAAGGCGATCGTCAAGGACATCGCCTCCCGGCTCACCCTGGACGACCTGTCCCGGTACCCGCACCCCGGGCAGCTCGTCGCCAACGACATCGGCCGGGTCACGATCCGCACCGCCGAGCCGCTGCCCCTGGACTCCTACGCCCAGTCCCGGCGCACCGGCTCGTTCATCCTGATCGACCCCGGCGACGGCGCCACGCTCACCGCGGGCATGGTCGGCGAGTCGTTCGCCTCCCCGGACCCGGCCGGCGCCCAGGACGAGGGATGGGACTTCTGACCACGTCCCCCGCCGCCCGCCGGCACCCACTTGACGAGAGGAAGATTCCCCGTGCCCGACCACCGCCCCACCGTGCCGCGCCGCCACGTGCCGGTCCTCGCCGTGCTGTGCCTGCTCGCCGCCGTCACCACCGCGTGCGGCTACGGCTCCGACGCCAAAGAGGACGACACCGCGAAGGTCGCCGCCGGCGCGGAGAAGATCGACGGCCTGGACTCCGTACGGATCGGCTACTTCCCCAACCTGACCCACGCGACCGCGCTGGTGGGCCGCCGGCAGGGCTTCTTCCAGAAGGCGCTGGGCGCCACGAAGGCGAAGTACGCGGTGTTCAACGCAGGCCCCTCCGAGATCGAGGCGCTGAACTCCGGCTCCCTGGACATCGGCTGGATCGGCCCGTCCCCGGCCGTCAACGGGTTCACCAAGTCACGCGGCAAGAACCTGCGGATCATCGGCGGTGCGGCCTCCGGCGGCGTGAAACTGGTCGTCAACCCCAAGAAGGTCACCTCCCTCAAGGACGTCCGCGGCAAGAGGATCGCCACCCCGCAGCTCGGCAACACCCAGGACGTGGCCTTCCTCAACTGGGCCGCCGAGCAGGGCTGGCACGTCGACCCGCAGAGCGGCAAGGGCGAGGTGACCGTGGTGCGCAGCGACAACAAGGTCACCCCGGACGCCTACCGGGCCGGGGCCGTCGACGGCGCATGGGTGCCCGAGCCGACCGCCTCCAAGCTCGTCGCCCAGGGCGGCAAGGTCCTGCTGGACGAGAAGACGCTGTGGCCCGGCGGCACGTTCGTCATCACGAACATCATCGTGTCGCAGAAGTTCCTCACCGAGCACCCCAAGGTCGTCGAGGCGGTCCTGAAGGTGTCGGTGGACACCAACCGGTGGATCGACGCCCACCCCGGCCGGGCCAAGGCATCGGCCAACCAGCAGCTGGCGGCCGACGCCGGCAAGGCCCTGCCCGACGAGGTGCTGGACCCGGCATGGAAATCGATCGACTTCACCGACGACCCGCTGGCCGACACCCTGGACACCGAAGCGGCGCACGCCGTCAAGGCCGGCCTGCTCGACAAGCCCGACCTGAAGGGCATCTACGACCTCGGCCCGCTCAACAAGGTCCTCAAGGCCGCGGGCCGCAGCCCCGTCGACGACGCGGGCCTGGGCGCCCGGTGAGCCGCCCCGATGACGTCCCAGGAGGTGACCACCATGGCCACGACCCTCGCCCAGGCCGGTGACGGCACCGCGACAACCCGCCACGCCGCCCGCATCGAGCACGTCTCGAAGTCCTTCCCGGGCCCCGCCGGGCAGCAGCTCGTGCTGGACGACATCAGCCTGGATGTCGCACCCGGCGAGTTCGTCACCCTCCTGGGGGCCTCGGGCTGCGGCAAATCCACCCTGCTCAACCTCGTCGCGGGCCTGGACCGGCCCACGACCGGAGAGATCACCACCGACGGCCGGCCCGCGCTGATGTTCCAGGAACACGCCCTGTTCCCCTGGCTGACCGCCGGCAAGAACATCGAACTCGCCCTGAAACTGCGCGGCGTGGCCCGCCCGCAGCGCCGCGAACGCGCCGAGGAACTCCTGGCGCTCGTACGCCTCAAGGACGCCCACGGCAAGCGGGTGCACGAGCTGTCCGGCGGGATGCGCCAGCGGGTCGCGCTGGCCCGCGCGCTGGCCCAGGAGAGCCGGCTGCTGCTGATGGACGAACCCTTCGCCGCCCTGGACGCCATCACCCGCGACGTGCTGCACGACGAGCTGACCCGCATCTGGCGCCAGACACAGCTGTCGGTGCTGTTCGTCACCCACAACGTGCGCGAGGCCGCGCGGCTGGCCCAGCGCGTCATCCTGCTGTCCTCCCGCCCCGGGCGCATCGCCCGCCAGTGGAGCGTGGACATCCCCCAGCCGCGCCGCATCGAGGACGCCGCCGTCGCGGAGCTGTCCCTGGAGATCACCGAACAACTGCGGGGGGAGATCCGCCGACATGGCCAGTACTGAGACCACCGCCGCCAAGGAGGGCAACGACCTCGCCGGCCTGGACGCCCTGGAGACACCCCAGCAGATCCGCAGGCCCTTCACGCTGACCCTGCGCGAAAAGGTCCTGCCGCCGCTGATCGCCCTCGCCCTCGTCCTGGCCGTGTGGCAGGCGCTGATCTCCTTCCGCATCGTCGACGACCCCAGCAGACTTCCCTCTCCGGGCGCGGTGCTGGAGGTGGTGCGCCAGGCGTGGCGGGAGGGCGAACTCCTCGGCTACATCTGGACCAGCGTCTCGCGCGGCCTGCTCGGCTTCTGCCTCGCCCTGCTCATCGGCACCCCGCTGGGCCTGCTCGTGGCCCGGCTGAAGTTCCTGCGCGCCGCGATCGGCCCGATCCTGTCCGGCCTGCAGTCCCTGCCCTCGGTGGCCTGGGTGCCGCCCGCGGTGATCTGGCTGGGCCTGAACAACTCGATGATGTACACCGTGATCCTGCTCGGCGCGGTCCCCTCCATCGCCAACGGCCTGGTCTCCGGCGTCGACCAGGTGTCACCGCTGTTCCTGCGGGCCGGGCGCACCATGGGCGCCACCGGCCTGCGAGGAACCTGGCACGTCCTGCTCCCCGCCGCCCTGCCCGGCTACGTCGCCGGACTCAAACAGGGCTGGGCGTTCTCCTGGCGCTCGCTCATGGCCGCCGAGATCATCGCCTCCTTCCCCGACCTGGGCCTGGGACTCGGCCAGCTCCTGGAGAACGGCCGCAACGCCAGCGACATGGCCATGGTCTTCGAGGCGATCCTGCTCATCCTCCTGGTCGGCGTCGCCATCGACCTGCTCCTCTTCAGCCCCCTGGAACGCTGGGTCCTGCGCAGCCGCGGCCTGCTGACGCGGAGCTGAAACCACCCCGCCACGCCCGCCCCGCCACGGTCCGACGAACGTCAACCCACCCTCGACCGAGGCTAGAGATTCCGCTGCGACGCTCACCCGGAATGGCAGCAAAAAAGGGCACACCGGATGGCTTTCAACGACGGGCGGGCTACGGTGATCGCAGACGGATTGAGTTCCACCAGATTAAGGTGCGAAGAATCGGCGGCCGGTGAAGTAAACGGCCCCGAAACCATCGAGAACACACCGGTACAGGAACTCCCGGTCCACGCACTGTCACCCGGACTGCGCCTGCGCCAGGGCGGTATCAACGCCGCATACCTTCAAATCCTCGTCGACGCGTCGGGTCATTCCCCGTTGCCGCCCATTCTCGTCCGGAAAGACGGCTGGCGGATTATCGACGGGCTGCACAGGCTGGAGGCGGCGAAACTCTGCGGCGACCACAGCATCAGAGCACGCCTCGTCGACTGCACGGACGCCGAAGCACTCGTCCTCGCCATGAGGGCCAACAGTTCGCACGGACTTCCGCTGTCGAAGGCCGACCGCGTATCCGGAGCAGAACGCGTGCTCCTGTCCCATCCCGAATGGTCCGACCGCGCCATCGCGAGCGTCACGGGACTGAGCGCGAAAACCATCGCGTCCCTGCGCGACCGCTCCGCGTGCCCCACACCGCCGGGCGGCCAACGCCTGGGCCTGGACGGGAAACTGCGCTCGGTGAGCGCCGGCGACGGCCGGCGCCGCGCCGCCGCGTACATCAACGCCCACCCCGACGCCACGCTCAGGGAAGTCGCCCGGGAGACCGAGGTGTCCCTGGGCACCGTCCACGACGTCAGCGCCCGGCTGCGCCGCGGGGTCAGCCCCGAGTGCAACGGCCTGCGGGGGCCCGGGCCGCGGCTGACCCTGCACCCCGCCGACCGGCCCGCGGACACCCCGGCGGCCGGCCACACCCGGGAGCCGGACACCCACGGCCCGCCCCCGACCCCGTCCCCGCGGCCCGCCGGCCCCGCCGACGAGCCCCCCGCCTGGGAGACGGTCGCGGCCAAGGTCGCCAACGACCCGTGCCTGCGCTACACCGAGGGCGGCAAGAAGTTCCTCCAGTGGATGGCCCTGCACGCGGGCGACCCGGACGGCTGGCAGGACCTCGTCAGCGCCGTCCCCGCGCACTGGGTCGGCGTCATCGCCCCCATCGCGGAGAGCCTCAGCAAGGAGTGGAGCCTGTTCGCCGAGCGGCTGCGCGGCCGGCACGAAGTGTGAGGCCCCGCCCGGGAGCGAACCCCCGCCGCGCTGCCGGGACCTGCCGGGGCGCCGGGGCCTGCCGGGCGCGCTGCCGGGGTCAGGACCCGGCCCGCAGCTGCCGGTTCAGTGCCTGCTCCACCGGGCTCAGGGCGACCTCCGGGCACAGCCGCTCCGGATGGGCCGTGGGCGGCCCCGTCAGCCTGGGCGGGACCTTGCCCGCAGGCTCGTGGCCCGCCGGCTCCGTCTTTGCCGGGGCGGGGGCGGGGCAGGGCCCGGACATGTAGATGGCGCCGTAGGCCTGCAGGGCCGCGTACACCTCGCGCCAGAAACGCCTGATCAAGCTGGCCATGGGGGATCCCTCCGAGGGGCGTGGCCGCGGTGACTGCGGCGGCTCCGGTGCGCCGAGAGCCGTCACTGTGTAGGCCCCGGGTCGAACCGGATTCGAAGCTGACTCAAGCGCCCGGGCCGTCGGCGAGGTGTCGAGGCGGACTCGAGCCACCCCTCCGCCCGGCCTCGAGAACGCCTTGCCAACGTGGGCGGGTGGAGCAATCGGGCTCCGCAGCCCCGCAGGGCGCACGCTCGCGTAAGGAGAAGTCCATGGACGAGGCCGAACGTGAGCGGCAGGTACGCGGCGCGGAAGGGGCCGGCGCGCCCCTGCTCCGGCTCGCCGGGGTGGACGACGACGAGGACGCCCCCGCGGAGCCGAACGTGGTGCGCGGGATCGACTGACCGGGCCCTTCCCGGCACGGCCCGCGAGCCGCGACGGTGATGTGCCAGGGCGCGGTGCGCCGGTGACGGAATGAGGAGCCCCAGACGATGACGCTCTCCCCGCAGCGCGGCAGCACGACGGCGATGTCCCCCTCGGCCCAGGCGTTCCTGGCGGCACCGCACACCGCCGTGCTGACCACGCTGCGCCCCGACGGCTCGCCCCACCTGACGCCCGTGCGGTTCACCTGGGACCCGCGGGCCGGCCTGGTCCGCGTCCTGACGCTCAACACGACGCGCAAGGTCAAGAACGTGCTGGCCGCGCCGCGGGCACGCGTCGCGCTCTGCCAGGTGGACGGCTTCGCCTGGGTCTGTCTGGAGGGCACCGCCCGCGTCGTCGATGACCCCGAACGCGTCGCCGAAGGGGTCCGCCGCTACAGCGAACGCTACTTCTCCGGGCCGCCGAACCCGCCCGGACGCGTGGTCGTGGAGATCGTGGTCGACCGGGCGACGACCCTCAACTGCTGAGCCCGCACGGCCCGCCGGCACCGCCGCGCCGGCGGCGGTCCTGCGGGACATCAGCCGCGCGCGCCGGGCGGCACCCCGTCCACCCAGATCAGCCCGAACGAGAGCCGGGTGAGCCGCCAGCCGTCCGGGGTGCGCCGGGCCGCGCCGCTCACCGAGGTGCCGGTGGTGAACAACTCCGGTCCCTCGCCGCCGGGATGGTGGACGTGCGTGGAGACGAGGTTGGCGCGCAGCGTCGCCACGTCGCCCGCGCAGTCCACCACCGCCGAAGAATTCAGGTGCTGGGTGCGTGCGAAATGCGCCAGCGCGCTGCTGTGCCATTCCGCGAGCCCGTCTATTCCCTCGTACTGGCTCAGGGGAAACGCGACGAGGGCATCCTCGGTGAACAGGGTGTGCGCCCACGCGTCGTCCAGCTTTTCGGTGTCCAACGCCAGGAGATAGCGGTCCAGCAGCCCGCGCACGGTCAACGCGTCCACCATGTCCGTGTCCGGAGTGAATGATTCGGATTCAGTCGAGGTCATGCTTGAGAATGGGCCCACAACAGTGCCCCGACCAACCCTTCCTGTAGAAGATCTGACATTCACCGCACGTTTCTGTAGTGGGCTGTAGAAGCCCTGTAACGGCGTCTCTTTACCGCCCCGTCCGGTGCTGTCCATACTCGTGGAACATCAACCGGAAGAGGGCGGACGGGCGACGATGGATAATTATGACGCGGACGTGATCATCGTAGGTTCGGGCCCCACAGGACTTATGCTCGCCGGCGAGTTCGGCCTGCACGGAATTTCCGTTCTCGTGGTCGACAGGCTCGCCGAGCCGATGCAGCAGTCACGCGCTCTTGGATTCTCCGCGCGCACCATCGAGGAATTCGGGCAGCGGGGCCTGCTGTCCCGCCTCGGCGAGGTCGGCGTCATCCCCGCCGGGCACTTCGGCGGGGTGCCGCTCGACTACCAGGTGCTCAGCGGCGGTTCCTACGGCGCGCGGGGCATACCCCAGTCCCGCACCGAGGCGATGCTGGCCGGCTGGGCCACCGAGCAGGGCGCCCGCATCCGCCGCTCCGTCGAGGTCACCGGCCTGGTCCAGGACCAGGACGGGGTGACGCTGCGGGTGTCCGGCGCCGGCGCCGAGGGCGCCCAGCTGCGCGGACGCTACGTCATCGGGTGCGACGGCGCCCGCAGCGCGGTGCGCACGGCCGCCGGCATCGACTTCCCCGGCACCGAGCCGGCCATCGAGCTGCGCTTCGCCGATGTCGCCGGGGTGCGGCTGCGGCCCCGCTTCGCCGGGGAACGGGTGCCCGGCGGCATGATCATGGTGCTGCCGCTGGGCCCCGACCGCTGCCGCATCATCTACTACGACCGCGACGAGCCGCTGCGCGAGAGCGCGGACCCCATCACCTTCGAAGAGGTCGCCGACACCTTCCAGAAGCTGTCGGGCGAGGACATCCACCAGGCCACCCCGCTGTGGGTGAGCTCGACCACCGACGTGAGCCGGCAGGCCGGCCAGTACCGCAGCGGCCGCGTGTTCCTGGCGGGCGACGCCGCCCACATCCACCTGCCCATCGGCGCCCAGGGCATGAGCGCCGGCGTGCAGGACGCGGTCAACCTCGGATGGAAACTGGCGCTCGTCCTCAAGGGCCTGGCCCCCCAGGAACTCCTGGACACCTACCACGCGGAGCGCCACCCGGTCGGCGCCCGCATCCTCACCAACACCCTGGCCCAGCGCATCCTCTACCTCGGCGGCCAGGAGATCACCCCGCTGCTCGACGTGTTCACCGAACTCACCCGGTACGAGTCGGTGCAGCGCCACCTCGTCGGCATGGTCACCGGACTCGACATCCGCCACGACGTCGGCCCGGGGGAGCACCCCCTGCTCGGCCGGCGCCTCCAGGACGGCGAACTGACCTGCCAGGGGCGGCGCACGAGCCTCTACAGCCTGCTGCACGCCGGCCGGGGCGTCCTGCTCGACTTCGGCGGCGAGAGCCCCCTGTCGGGCACCGCCAAGGCCTGGTCCGACCGTATCGACATCGTCGAGGCCGACCGCGGCACGGACCTGCCCGCGGCCGACGCGATCCTGCTGCGCCCCGACGGCTACATCGCCTGGATCTCGCCCGACCAGGGCGCCGGCCCCCTCACCCAGGCACTGGAGCGCTGGTTCGGCCCCGCCGCCTGACACCCCCCGCGCCGTGCGCACCCCTTGCCGTGCGCATCCACTCCTGACAGGAAGTGACACCACGCCATGCCCTACATCTCCACCCAGGACAAGCACCTGACCGTCCTCAACCTGTTCACCACCGACCGGCCGGAGAAGCAGGACAAGCTGATCCAGGAGATGCGGAAGATCGTCGACACCGCCGCCTTCGACGGGTGGATCTCCTCCACCGTGCACGCCGGCCAGGACAGCCCCGGCACCGCCAACTTCATCCAGTGGCGCAGCGGCGAGGACCTGGAGAAGCGCTACGCGGGCGAGGAGTTCAAGCACCGCACGCTGCCGGTCTTCCAGGACATCACCACCTCGATCCGGCTGCTGCAGAGCGAGATCGTGTACACCCAGCGCCACCCCTCCCAGGGCGAGGCGACCGAGGTCTCGCCCGAACGCGACGACCACACCGTCATCGAGATCTTCAAGGTCTCCCCGGGCCACCAGGACGAACTGATCGCGGAACTGGGCGAGGGCCAGTCCTGGCTCCTCGACGTCCCCGGCTACCGCTCGCACAGCGTCTTCAAGGGACTGCGCGCCCGCTTCCTGGAGGGCCCCTTCGTCGTCGTCTACTCGCAGTGGGCCGGCAAGGAGCAGTACGACGCCCACCGCAACCAGGCGCCGGCGCAGCAGTCCGAGACCCGCCAGAAGTCCCAGGCGCGGGTGGACGCCCTGAAGACCGAGAGCGACTGGAACTCCTACCGGGTGATCCACAGCCGCGCGGCCGAGTGAGCCCTGCCCGTCCCGGCCGCGCCGGGCCGGCCCCCAAGCCCGCCCGGCGCCCGGCCCCGGGCCGCTGCGCGCCGGCCCGCCGGCCCTGTCCCTGTCGTGTCCAGTGCCCGGCGTCCTGCCCGGCGTCCACCGCAAGGAGCGAGGTATGCACAGCACGCTGATCGTGGCCCGGATGGCGATCGACTCCAGCCGCAGCGTCGCCGACCTGTTCACCGACTTCGACGCCACGGACATGCCCCACCGGATGGGGACCCGGCGCCGTCAACTCTTCGCCTACCGCGGCCTCTACTTCCACCTCCAGGACTTCGACAACGACGACGGGGGCGCCCGGATCGAGCTGGCCAAGGACGACCCGCGCTTCGTCAGGATCAGTGACGACCTCAAGCCCCACATCGAGGCCTACGACCCGGCGACCTGGCGCTCCCCGGCCGACGCCATGGCCCGGCGCTTCTACTCCTGGGAGGCCGGCGCATGACACAGCGCCGCGTCGTCATCACCGGCCTGGAGGTCCTGGCCCCCGGCGGTCTTGGCCGCAAGGAGTTCTGGCAGCTCATCAGCGAGGGACGCACCGCGACCCGCGGCATCACCTTCTTCGACCCCGCGCCGTTCCGCTCCCGGGTGGCGGCCGAGGCCGACTTCTGCGGCCTCGAACACGGCCTCAGCCCGCAGGAGGTGCGGCGCATGGACCGGGCCGCGCAGTTCGCCGTGGTCACCGCGCGCAGCGCGGTCCAGGACAGCGGCGCCGAACTGGACGCGCTCGAACGCCACCGCATCGGCGTGGCCGTGGGCAGCGCGGTGGGCGCCACCATGGGCCTGGACACCGAGTACCGCGTCGTCAGCGACGGCGGCCGCCTGGACCTGGTCGACCACCGCTACGCCGTGCCACACCTGTACAACTACCTGGTGCCCAGCTCGTTCGCGGCGGAGGTGGCCTGGGCGGTGGGCGCCGAGGGACCCTCCACGGTCGTCTCCACCGGCTGCACCTCGGGCATCGACGCGGTCGGCTACGCCGTCGAGCTGGTGCGCGAGGGCACCGTCGACGTCATGGTCGCCGGGGCCTCGGACGCGCCGATCTCGCCGATCACCATGGCGTGCTTCGACGCGATCAAGGCGACCACGCCCCGCCACGACGCGCCCGAACAGGCCTCGCGGCCCTTCGACGCCACCCGCAACGGCTTCGTGCTCGGCGAGGGCGCCGCCTTCTTCGTCCTGGAGGAGCTGGAGAGCGCCCGGCGCCGGGGCGCGCACATCTACGCCGAGATCGCCGGCTACGCCACGCGCTCCAACGCCTACCACATGACCGGACTGCGCACGGACGGCGCGGAGATGGCCGAGGCCATCCGCCTGGCCCTGGACGAGGCCCGGCTGAACCCCACGGCGATCGACTACATCAACGCGCACGGCTCGGGCACCAAGCAGAACGACCGGCACGAGACGGCCGCGTTCAAAAGGGCCCTGGGCGAGCACGCCTACCGCACCCCGGTCAGCTCCATCAAGTCGATGGTGGGCCACTCGCTGGGCGCCATCGGCTCCATCGAGATCGCCGCCTCCGCGCTGGCGATGGAGTACGACGTCGTGCCGCCCACCGCCAACCTCCACACGCCGGACCCCGAATGCGACCTGGACTACGTCCCGCTGACGGCCCGCGACCAGCGGGTCGACACCGTGCTGACGGTCGGCAGCGGCTTCGGCGGATTCCAGAGCGCCATGGTGCTCACCTGCGCGCAAAGGAGCACCGAATGACGGCGGTCGCGGTCACCGGAATGGGCATCGCCGCCCCCAACGGCCTGGGCGCCGCCGACTACTGGGCCTCCACCCTGGGCGCCAAGAGCGGCATCGGCCGCATCACCCGCTTCGACCCCTCCGGCTACCCCGCCCAACTGGCGGGCGAGATACCCGGCTTCGAGGCCGCCGAGCACCTGCCCGGCCGGCTCCTGGCCCAGACCGACCGCGTCACCCGGCTCTCGCTGGCCGCGGCGGACTGGGCGCTGGCCGACGCCGGCGTCGACCCGCGCTCCTTCGACGCGCTGGACATGGGCGTCGTCACCGCAAGCCACGCGGGAGGCTTCGAGTTCGGCCAGGACGAGCTGCGGAAACTGTGGTCCAAGGGCAGCCAGTTCGTCTCCGCCTACCAGTCCTTCGCCTGGTTCTACGCGGTCAACAGCGGCCAGATCTCCATCCGGCACGGCATGAAGGGGCCCAGCGGCGTCGTCGTCAGCGACCAGGCAGGCGGCCTGGACGCGCTGGCGCAGGCCCGGCGCCTGGTGCGCAGGGGCACCTCGCTGATGGTGTGCGGCGCCGTGGACGCCTCGGTCTGCCCCTGGGGCTGGGTGGCCCAGCTCGCGGGCGGGCGGATGAGCGACAGCGACGAACCCACCCGCGCCTACCTGCCCTTCGACCGGGACGCCCGCGGCTACGTGCCCGGCGAGGGCGGCGCCCTGTTCATCATGGAGTCCGCCGCCTCGGCCCGCGCCCGCGGCGCCCGGGTGTACGGCGAGATCTCCGGGTACGGGGCGACCTTCGACCCGCCGCCCGGCAGCGGCCGCCCCGCCACCCTGCGCACCGCCATCCGCATCGCCTTGGACGACGCGGGCGCCGCCCCCGGCGACGTCGACGTGGTCTTCGCCGACGGCGCGGGCGTGCCCGACCTGGACCGCGCCGAGGCGGAGGCGATCAGTGAGGTCTTCGGCTCGGGGCGGGTCCCGGTCACCGTGCCCAAGACGATGACCGGCCGCCTGCACTCCGGCGCCGCACCACTGGACGTGGCCTGCGCGCTGCTCGCGATGCGGGCCGGCGTCATCCCGCCCACCGTGCACATCGACCCCTGCCCCGAGTACGACCTGGACCTGGTGCTCCACCAGGTGCGCCCGGCCACCCTGCGCACCGCGCTGGTGCTGGCCCGGGGCCATGGGGGGTTCAACTCCGCGATGGTCGTGCGCGGCGGCCGGTGAGCCGCCCGCCGCGCACCGGCGCCGGAGCACCGCGGCGCCGGCCGAGCCCCACACGAAGGAAGCAGACCGACATGACGGACCGACGTTTCACCCTCGCCGACCTCAAGCGCATCCTGCGGGAGGCCGCGGGCGCCGACGAGGCCACCCACCCCGACGGCGACCTCCTGGACACCTCGTTCGCCCTGCTGGGCTACGAGTCGCTGGCCCTGCTGGAGACCGGCGGCTGCATCGAGCGCGAGTACGGCATCTCGCTCGACGACGACACGCTGACCGACGCCCTGACGCCCCGGGAGCTGATCCACACCGTCAACGAGCGGCTGGCCGCCGCCCGCGCGGCCTGAAAGGACACCCGACATGACACCCGACAACACACCCGACCAGACACCTGACACGGCGCCTGACACGACAGAGTCCAGCTCCCGCGTGGCGCTCGTCACGGGTGCCACCAGCGGGATCGGCCTCGCCGTCGCCCGCCTCCTGGCCGGCCAGGGCCACCAGGTGTTCATCGGCGCCCGCACCGCGGAAAACGTCGCCTCGACCGTCAAGCAACTGCGCGAGGAAGGCCTGGACGTCGACGGCGCCGCCGTCGACGTCCGCTCCACACCCGCCACCCACACCTTCGTGACAGCCGCCGTCGCGCGCTACGGCCGCATCGACATCCTGGTCAACAACGCAGGACGCTCCGGCGGCGGCGTGACCGCAGACCTCACCGACGACCTGTGGCACGACGTGATCGACACCAACCTCAACAGCGTCTTCCGCATGACCCGCGCCGTCCTGAACACCGGCGGCATGCA
>NZ_JBVIXD010000029.1:0-42602 GCF_055593965.1 Streptomyces sp. NPDC040622
TAGGCACGCTCGATCAGAGACTCCTCAACCGCCCGGGTCGTGGTGTGCGTCTGCTCATCGACTGCCACGGTACGCATGATGTCCCGCCCCTATCTGTTCGTTCCAGGTCACTGTCCTGCCTGCGTGCCTGCTGGTACCCCTGGACCGAGGGCATATGCATGATGGCGTGAGATGTTCTCACCGGCCCGGCAGACTTGCTCGATCACACCGCTGATCAGGCAATCGTCAGGACCGCGGTGATCGTCTTGCCGTCCGGCTCCACCGCGACGTCCAGGCGCGAGCACAGGCGCTGGACCACCATCCAGCCGTGCCCGCCCGGCATGCCCCGACCCGTCGGCTGGCGCCGCGGCACATCGGTGCTGGCATCACTCACACGCAGCTCGATCTCTTCGCCGTTCAGGCGCGCGCTGAAGTGGGTGACGCCTCCCGCGTGCAGGAGCGCGTTCGCCGCCAGCTCGCTGACCACGAGCAGCGCGTCGTCACGCAGGCGCTGTGCCGAAGACAGCGGCAGACCGCAGGACAGCTCCGCCAGCACCTCGCGGACCGCGGACCGAACGTCCGCACAGCTGATGTCCTCCGTGCCCACTGGCTTCACTGTTTCCACTGCCTCGGCAACGCGCATCGTAGCGTTGGTCCTTTCCGCATTCACCCGGACACCGCTCCCGTGTCGTCGCGGCACCTTCCCACCTGCCCGCCACGGCCCGCCCCACACCCTCCCGGATGTACCGGCCCTGCCCGGCCCCGCACCGGGCCTCGCCCTCCTCCCCGAACTGGCCGCGCCACCACCGGCCTTGCCCCGGAGGGCCGGCAGATCCTCCGGTCACAGGCCCGCAGAGGTGTGTGGGAGGGTCAGGGCATGATTTCCGACAGACAGAGCATCGGCGTCACCCGGCACGAGCAGGTGACCGTCGTCTCCTTCCGCAACGAGCTCGACCTCGAGGACACGCCCGAGGCAACGCTCGCGCTGTCCCGTGCCCGCACGGACCCCGACACCGCCGGAACACTGCTCGACCTGGCCGGCCTCACCTTCGCCGACAGCACCCTGCTCAACGTGATCCTGCGCGCCCACGCGGAGCACCAGGACGCCTCGCGGCCCTTCGTCCTCTCCGGCCCCTACCAGAGCGGCATTTCACGGCTCCTCGAGGTCACCGGCGTCACCGGCGTCCTGGACCTGGCCGACACCCACCAGGACGCCGTCCGGCGTATCCACACGCTCCGCGCCTCCCTGAGCTGATCACGGTCCGTGGCGGCGGGGGGACTGCGCGGCGGGGCGGCGGCCGGGCAACGCGAAGCGGCCCCCGCGGGGTGGAGGCGCAGGTTTCCCACTGCAGTGGCCCGCGGGGGCCGGTACCCCGTGCCTACCCGACACGGCGTCCCCTACGCCCCACTCGTACAGCGTCATGCGCCGTACGTACCGCACGCGGGCAGAAAAAGGGGTGGGCCCGGCCGTCCCAGGCCGGGCCCACCCCTTGTGCCGCAGCCGCTCTCGACGGCGGCTGCGCGTTTCGCCCGTTGGGTTGGGCGGTCAGACGGTGGTCAGGTGGCGATCACCATCGGTACCAGCGGCCCTTGCGGCCGCCACTCGCAGCGGGCCGGATCACGAAGCCGAGCAGCCACACCACCAGCACAATGACCGCGATCCACCACAGCGCCTTGAGGGCGAAGCCCGCGCCGAAGAGAAGCAGAGCGAGAAGAAGAACTACCAGCAGGGGAACCATCGTTATTACCTCCTGGCCACCATGTGCTCTTAACCCACGCCTACAAACAAACAAAAGGCGCGTTTCTTTCGCTAAGTGCAGGGCATTCGACCGCACCCCGGAGTGCCCCCGTCCGCCCCGTTCATGCAGCTGAGGGCGCCGTGATCTGCACGGCCTGATCGTGTTTACCGCCTTTCACGGCGGTCATGCGGAGGGTGAGCACATGATGTCGATGCCAAGGGAGCGTGAGCGGACATGACCGCCAGCGAGAAGGCCAAGGCCAAGACCGAGCAGACTGTCGGCGCCACCAAGGAAGCCGCCGGACGCACCGTGGGCAACGAACGCCTCACCGCCGAAGGCCGCGCCCAGCAGATGCAGGGCGACGCCCGCCAGGCCAAGGAAAAGACCAAGGACATCGGCAAACACTGACGCGCACAACGCGGCGTGTGAAGGGGCGGCCCCACCTGGTGGGGCCGCCCCTTCACGTGTGCCTACGCCGCCGGCCGGCGAAGGGACACCGCAGCGGCACCGCGCGTCCGGGAACGCGCGGTGCTTCACGTAGCGCTCGGGTGATGTTCCTTGGGCGGTACCGATGGCCTGGCCGTCAGGGGGTACTGGAACCGGCATGCAGACTCACAGCACCATGGTCGTCCTGGCCGCCTCGAGCACCACCTCGCTGCTGCTCATCATCATCGGCGTCGCGGTAGTACTCGGCCTTCTCGCGATGTTCGTCGCCGGCCGGCGACGCTCAGCCCGGCACGCGGCCTCCAGCACTCCCCCGCCCACTCCCGGCCAGGGCGGCGAGCAGGCCCAGCACGGCGTGGGATGGCAGACCCCCGACGATGACCCGGAGCACGGGCACCCCCATCGCTGACCTGCTCGCATTCGTCACCGGGCCGGCCACTGGAGCGTGCGGCCCTCACCACCCGCCTCGACGGCATCCGTGAACTCCTCGACGCCCTGATGCACCTGAGCCCCGGGCCGCGTGCACCGGTTCTGGCTCAGCCCGGCCCCGTCGGCTCCGGGAAGCGCCCTGGAACACCTGGGACTTTCGCGTACGCGGTCCGCAGGGCCGGGCGCAGTGCGGCCGGGCTGCGCCGCAGGCTCTCGGGCGCGCACTCCGGCCGGCGGCAACGCGGTGTCGGCACGCCGATGATTTCCGCGGCGTGCGGCTGTCTGACCCAGTACAGGTGTCTGACCCAGTACAGGCCCAAGACCCCATCAGCCGCCCGGGAAGGGTGAGGAAAATGAAGTACATGATCCAGATGAACGTGCCCGCCGATCAGTGGGACGCGGTCATGTCGGGGTATTCCCAGGACGACATGGAGGCCATGTTCGCCCACATGAACGCTCTCAACGAAGACCTCAGCGCTGCCGGGGAGTGGGTGGAGGGGCAGGGCCTCGGCGGCCCCTCCCTGGTAAAAACCGTGCGGGCCGGAAACGACGGGCCACCTCAGGTGACCGAGGGGCCGGCCCATGCGGGCTCCATCCTGGCCGGGTACTGGGTGGTCGACGTCACGAGCGAGGACCGCGCCCTGGAGATCGCCGCACGGGCATCGGCGTGCCCGGGAGCCGGCGGGAAGCCCAGCAACGACCCGGTCGAAGTACACCCGATCCCCGAGCACCCGACCCAGGCCTGAACCGGCACCGGCTGAGCCCACCGCGTACGCCCCGCGGCCTTGGCCGGGGCAGCCGGCGTGCGGCTGCCGAGTGGGCCGGGCCCAACTCCTCCTGACCCTGGGGACGGTCGGCGCCTTGCACGGCGCGGCGAGGCAAGGCAGGGCAGGGCAGGGCTCAGCGCTCGCGGCTACGGCCGTCACTCCTCGCGGCAGCCGCGGCAGCCGGACCGGTCCGCGCAAGGCGTCGCTTCCAGGCGCAGCGGGAAGCACCGAGCCGTCTCCCGGCGCCGGCATGCCGGGCCCCGACCGCGCGTGCGGGGCTTCGGCGGCTGAGGTCGGGCACCGAACGCCGCTTCGCGGAAGCGTGGTCGCTGAGACAGAACGCGGACATTCCCAGGATCACTCGGAGATCATGACGGCCCTAGTGTCGGAGGTGTCAGCAGGACACACCGCTACCGACCACCCTGGAGATCCTCATGCGCTCGCGTCGTGCCGCCCGTCCCACCCGCCTCGTCCTGGCCGCGGTGGCGGTAACGGCCCTCGCCGCCACCGCGACCGCGTGCGGTCCCGAGGACACCACCAGCGCCGACACCTCCTCGCCCTCCACGGCTGACAACGGCAAGAGCGAGGGCTCCGCCAAGGACGGATCTTCCAGCGGCTCCGGCGCCGGCTCCAACTCCGGTGACTCCACCGGCAAGACGAACTCGGGCTCGGGGACCGACGACGGCAAGAAGGACGGCTACGGGCAGGCCTGCGGCACCAACGATCTGACGTTCACGCTCACTTCGGAGTCCCAGGCCGGCGGCTACTACCTCGTCGCCGCCAAGGCCAAGTCCGGCATCAGCTGCTACCTCGACGTCAACACGCCCAGCGTGTCCTTCGGCTCCGGCGCCGACGGCGCCGCCTCCCCCGTCGGCCAGGGTGGCGAAGACCCCATCAAGCTCACCGGCTCCGCCGTCGCCTACACCGGCATCAGCCCCAAGACCACCAACACCGACGGCGGCACCCAGTTCGAGAGCGTCATCCTGGGTCTCACCGACGACGACCCCAACCCCGCCGAACTCAAGCTCCCCGAGCCCGCCGACGTCGACAAGCCCATCGTCACCAACTGGTCGACCAACCGCTCCGAGACCGTCCCCGTGATCGCCTGACCAACCACGCCACCCTGACACCAGGGCGGGCGCGGCACGGCGTGCTGCGGGCGACGCGTGGTCCGGCGGGGTGTCCATGACGGTGGGCCGGGGCAGGAGGGCCAGTGGGCAGCAGGCAGGTGAGCAGCACCGTGCGCCACTTGCCTCAGTGTCCCGGCGTCCCGCTTTATGGCAGACCGTAATTGATCAGCAGGGAGAGCACGTGGCGAAGAAGGCCGACACCACGGACGCGGCGCGGGAGAAGGACCGCGAGAAGTGGATGGCGCGTTTTCAGGTACGCCTGGCCATGCAGCCGGGCGTGGACCGGGACGTGGTGCTCCAGGCGGTCGAAGAGGTCACGGTGCACTGCGAGGAGGCCGCAACGGATCCCCGGACCGCTTTCGGCGACCCGGACGCCTATGCCGTACAGGCCGCCGAACGCCTGGTGCCCGTGGACCGGGCGGCGCGCGCGAGGCGGCGCAACAAGGCGGTGGACGGGCTGAGCTCCTTCTTCAAGAAGGCGGGCGGCCCGCCGGGTTCGTGAACCGCGTTGAAGGCACTCTCCATCGAGAAGCCCGCCGGCAGCGGCATCTACCGCGTCCGCTGACGCGCCTGGGCGGGCAGCCGACGGAAGAAGGGGGGCGTCGCCATCCGAGCTCGTCGCACGGCGGCGGACCGCTGCTGGGCGCATGGCCGCCGGCCGGTGGTTACATCCGGGGGTCCGGCTTGAGCAGGGCGAAGACTGCCCCGGCCGGGTCGCAGACCCAGGCGATGCGGCCGACGGAGGGGACGTCCGCGGACGGCATCAAGGCCGTGCCGCCGTTGCCCTCGACGGTGGAGACGGTGGCGTCGACGTCCCTCACGTGGAAGTACGGCACCCAGCACGGCCCCGTCGACGGCCCGTCGCCCGCTGCCCCGCCCTGCGCCGCCGCCCCGCCGAACGAGCCGTCCTCCTGGTCCCCCTCGCCGATGCTCAGCACGCGGTAGGTCATCCCCGGTGCCTGCATCTGGGCGGAGCGCCAGCCGAACACCCCGGTGTAGAAGCCGATCGCGGCGACCGGGTCGGGGACGTGGAGCTCCACCCACACCAGGGAGTTCTCCGCGGAGGCCAGTTCCAGGCCGCCGGTCCTGGCGGGCTGCCAGGAGGCGAACTGTGCGCCCTGCGGGTCGGTGAACTGTGCGAGCCGGCCCTCGCCCATGACGTCCATGGGCGCCGTCCGCACGGTTCCGCCCCCGGCCCGCACGGCGTCGGCGGTGGCCTGCGTGTCGGGGCTCTGGAAGTGCACCATCCATGCCGAGCGTGCGCCCTCCTCGGTGAGGGGGCCGAGCGCGGCCACGGTCTTGCCGCCGAGCCGGAAGAAGCCGTACCCGCCGGCCTCGGGTCCGGCGGAGACGAACTCCCAGCCGAAGACCCTCTCGTAGAAGGCGGCGGCCGCGGCGGTGTCCGGGCTTCCGAGGTCGAGCCAGTTGGGTGATCCGGTGTGGAATTCGGTGCCGAGCATGGGGTCCTCCGGTGGTGGCGGGCGGCGCGGTCGCCTGCCACCCTGCCCGCCGTTCGCGCGCACGACGGCGGGCGGCTGCCCGGGCTCCGCCGGAGTTCATCCGTTCGGTGCCACGGTGGCCACGGTGGCCGCCGTGGCAGGTGGCCGCCGTGACAGGCGGCCGTCGGCGGCTGAGGAACATCCTGGCGGCCGGGCAGCCGCCCGGCCCGGGTTCCGCCGGGACCCGTCGGCTCTCACCCGGCCGGTGCCGGGTCGGGGGGCGTCGGCGCGGGAGTCGCGGGGAGGGTGTCCAGGGCCTGCACCGCGGCGATGAGGTCCGCGCGCACGCGTTCGAGGTCGGCGGGGACGTCTGCGGCGCGCGGGTCGTCGGGGCCTGTCACCGACATGCAGGACAGCAGGTTCAGCAGGGCGTTGGAGGTGTGGGTGCCGGCTGTGCCGAGCGGGCCGTGCTCCTGCTCGTCCACGTTCTTCAGGAAGTTCCAGACGTGTCCGGTCTGCCAGTGCAGCAGGCCCATCACGCCGGTCCAGTCGGCCCCCGGCGCCTTGAACACCTGCTCGCGGGCCAGCGCCATCTCCTGCGGCCCCGCGCCCGCTGCGAGCATGTTCCCCTCGGCCACCATCCCGGTGCCGATGCAGGCGCCGTACAGGGCGTTGGCGAGGACCGCGGCAAGGACGTGGTCACCGCCGACGGCGCGGGCCTGTTCCTCGAGTTCCTCGGGGGTCGGCGGCGGGGCGTGGAGGCCGAGGGCGGTCATGGCTGCGGCTATCTCGGCCGGGCCGGGCGCGGAGTGGGGCTGGTTCGGGGCTGGCATGATCAGGAACGTACCCGGCCTGCGGCCATTGGCACGTCCCCTGCCCTCGCCTTTATTCCATGCGGTCGACACGCTGCAGCCCGAGGGTCAAGTGGTCCAGCACCGCCCCGGGGTTGAGGTCGTAGGCCTTCGCCGCTACGCCCACGCTCAGTTCCGCGGTATGCGTCATGGCCCACAGCAACGCACCGTGGGCCGCGGTGTCATCGCCGAGCTGTCGTCCCAGGCGGTGGACGGCCTGGCCGAGTTGGGCATCGGAGGCGGGGGCGTATCCGTTGTGCAGGGCGCCGCGCAACAGCGTCATGGCTTCCAGCGCGGCCGACGGTCGGTACTGATCTTCCAGAGGCATGCGCGTTTCCCTTCCTGCACCGGCGCGATGTCCGAGGCACCGAGCGACGTCGCCGCGAGGCTGTGGTGCCTCCTGCTGTGATGCCCCGCTGCCCTCGTCCGTCGCGTACACGCGTAGTGCCACCCGTGCGGTGGACGCCGAGTCGGGCAGGACCGAACGCAGGTGCGGCATTCGGTCACGCTGGGGCGAGCGGCCGGGTGCCGGTGGTCCTCCTTTTGACGGTGGTCCTCCTTTTGAACGCCGTCCTGGACCCGGGCCGTCAAGGCGGGCGATGACCGCAGCCGTTGCGGAAGTGGTTCGCCGTCCTGCGCACGGCACCACGAGCCCGGCTAGGACGGCACGGCCGCCGGGACCGCGGAGGCGAAGAGCGCCAGCAGCCGGGCGACCTCGGCGGCCATCGCGTCGCGGCCCCGGCTCACATAGCGCCGGGGGTCGACGACGGGACCGGCGTCGAGGACGCCGCGCACGGCCTGGGTGAAGACCGCGTTGAGATGCGTCGAGATGTTGATCTTGCGGATGCCGGTGGCCGCCGCCGCGGCCAGGCTCGCGTCGTCGGCGCCCGACGAACCGTGCAGGACGAGCGGCACCGGCACCGCGGCACGCAGCTCCCTGACGAGTTCGAGGTCGAGGCGGGCGGTGCGTCGCGTCATGTGGTGCGAGGTGCCGACCGCCACCGCGAGGGCGTCCACGCCGGTGTCCGTCACGAACCGGGCGGCCTCGGCGGGGTCCGTGCGCACCCCGGGCGCGTGCGCGCCGTCCTTGCCGCCGATCTCGCCGAGCTCCGCCTCCAGGAACACGCCGTGCTCCCGGCAGTGCCCCGCGATCCGGCGGGTGTGGGCGACGTTCTCCTGCCAGGGCAGGGCGGCGCCGTCGTACATCACGGACGTGAAGCCGAGGGCGACCGCCTCCTCGATCAGCTCGGGGCGGGTGGCGTGGTCCAGGTGGAGGGCGGCGGGGACGCACGAGGCCGCCAGAGCGGTACGGGCCGCTGCCGCGAGAGGGGCCAGGGAGCCGTGGTGGGCGACGGCGTTCTCGCTGATCTGCACGATCACCGGAAGCCGCGCGCGCTCGGCTCCGATGAGGATGGCCTCCAGCTGCTCGATGAGGGCGACGTTGAAGGCGCCCACCGCCGCGGAGGTGGTGTGGAGCATGTCGTACGGGGTGACCAGAGGCATGGCGTGAGTTCCAGGATCGGTGGCCGGCCGGGCGGATGGGTCGGCCGGGGCGGAGGGCGGGGCCGGGACGGGGAAGGGGCGGGGACCGCCGAGTCGGGGGAGAGAGGGCGGTCCCCGCCCGTCGAGGGGTCCGCCTCAGGCGAGGACGACGGACCGGGTCAGGTGGGCGGGGCTGTCGGGGTCGCGCCCCGCGTCCTGGGCGAGCCGCACGGCCACGCGCTGGGCGAGCACGAGTTCCACGAGCGGGTCGAGGC
Organism: Streptomyces sp. NPDC040622; assembly: GCF_055593965.1. Taxonomy (NCBI): domain Bacteria; kingdom Bacillati; phylum Actinomycetota; class Actinomycetes; order Kitasatosporales; family Streptomycetaceae; genus Streptomyces; species Streptomyces sp. NPDC040622. Next base: position 8,536 of record NZ_JBVIXD010000029.1, read on the forward strand.
TCGGCCGGCGCAGATGGGCGCCCGTGGCCTCGATCCGCCCGGCCAGCTCCTCGGGCAGCGGGGAGAGGCTCCACACGGCCCGCCCGGGGCCTGCCACGGCGATGGGCCCGTGCCGGTACTCCGGGACCGGGTAGGACTCCGTCCAGTGGGCGGCGGCCTCGCGCACCTTGAGGGCGGCCTCGTGCGCGAGGCCCGCGTGCCAGCCCTCGCCGAGGAACGTGATCTGCTCGGCGGCGAGTATTCCCGGATCGAGCGGGGCTTCGAGCGCGGTGACGACGTCGGTCCGTGCCCGCTCGACGGAGTGGCCCAAGTGGGCCAGGAGCAGGATCAGTTGCGTGGTCGGGTAGCGGGTCTGGACGACGGAACGCTCGTCGGCCTGCGCCAGCGCGATCACGTCGTGGGCGGCGCGGGCGGCCGGAGAGCCGGGCACCGCGGTGATGGTGGTGACGCGGGCGGCCGGGTCGGCGGCGGCCAGCGCGGTGAGGATCTCGGTGGTGGTGCCGGAGCGGGTCAGGGCGATGATCCGGTCGTAGCGGCGGTGCAGCCGGGCCGCCGACGCGGGGAAGGCGTCGGTGGGCCCGTGCCCGGTCTCCTCGCGCAGGTGGGCGTAGGCCTGGGCCATGAAGAGCGAGGTGCCGCAGCCGATCACGGCGACGTGTTCGCCCTTCGCGGGCAGCGCCGCGCCGACGTCGGGGAGCAGGCCGAGGACGCTCTCCCAGCACTGCGGCTGCGTTGCGATCTCTTGGCTGGTGAGGGACATGTGCGTGGGTTCCTGTTCTCGGTCTGGGTGCGGTGCGGCGGGTGCCCGGGGAGGGATCGGAGGATCAGCCGTCGGCGAGCGCGGTGCGCAGCGACGGCTGCAGGAGGTCGGCGTGGGCGCGGACCATGTCGTCGCACAGGCGCCAGATCTGATCCACGGTCAGGGCGGCGGCGGTGGCCGGGTCGGTCATGGCCGCGTGCCGGATGTGCCGCGGCTCGTCGTCGACGGCGGCGCGTACGACGAGGTCGTTCATGCTCAGGTACGTGCGGTTGAGGGCCGCCAGCTGCGGCGGCAGGGCTCCGGCGCGGGTGGGCTGGACGCCCGCCGCGTCGACCAGGCAGGGCACCTCGACCACGCCGTGGGCCGGGAGGTTGTCGATCAGGCCGCGGTTGGGGACGTTGCCGTAGACCGTGCGCGGGGTGCCGGTGACCATGCTGTGGATGATCTGCGGGGCGTACTCCATGGTGCCCTCGACGGTGAGCGGTTCTTCGGCGGCGAGGGCGTCGCGGGTGTGGCGGTACTCGGCGACGTTGTCGTCGACGATGCCGAGGTAGGCGCCGACCGGGAGGCGCAGCCGGTCGATCTCGCTGTCGTGGTGCAGGTACCAGGGCACGTACTCCGAGGAGTGCTCGCTGGTCTCGGTCGGGTAGAAGCCGAGCCGCCGGTACATGTCCACCCGTACCCGGCGCCGCAACTGCTCGTCGCGTGCGATGAGTTCGTCGAGGCGGGGGTAGAGGTCGGTGCCCCGGTGCTCGAAGCGCAGTACCCAGGCCTGGTGGTTGACTCCGGCGGCCCGGTAGGTGATCTCCTCGTAGGGGACGCCCACGAGCTTGGCCAGGTCCTGCATGGTCCAGTACACCGAGTGGCACAGGCCGACCACCTTGGTCAGGCCGGTGGCCTCGGTGAGGTACTGGACGTTCATGGCCATCGGGTTGGTGTAGTTGAGCAGCCAGGCGTCGGGGCAGAGTTCCGTGATGTCCTCGCCGAGCCGCTTGAGGAACGGGAAGGTGCGCAGGGCGCGGAAGATGCCGCCGATGCCGAGGGTGTCGCCGATGGTCTGGCGCAGCCCGTGGCGGGCCGGGACGTCGAAGTCGGTACGGGTGGCTTCGCCCATGCCGATCTGCACGATGTTGATGACGAAGTCGGCGCCCGCCAGGGATGCGCGGCGGTCGGCGTGGGCGGTGATGCGCGCGTCGGCGCCCCGCTCGCGCGCGATGTAGCGGGCCGCGGCCTCGGCGGTGGCCAGCCGCTCGGCGTCGATGTCGTGCAGGGCGATGTGCGCGTTCTTCAGCTCGGGGAAGGCGAAGAGGTCGGCGAGCAGCCCCTGGGTGAAGACGACGCTTCCGGCGCCGATGAAGACGATCTTGGGCTGGGTCATGATGCGTGCGCTCCGGTGCGAGAGAGGGTGTAGGTGAGGGCTTCGTCCCAGGTGGGCTGGGCGGCGGTGCCTCCGTGGGCCCGCGTGGACAGGGCTCCGCACACGGCCGCGAACCGCAGTGCCTGGTGCGGGGGTTGGTGCCGGAGCGTGGCGGCGATGAATCCGGCGTCGAAGCTGTCCCCGGCGCCGACCGTGTCGAGGGGCGTCACCGCGATGCTGTCCGTGCTCGTCGGCGTGCGGCCGTCGTGGCACAGGGCGCCCTGGGCGCCGTTCTTGACGACCACGAGGGGGACGCGTTCGGCGAGGCGCGCGGCGGCCGCCTCTGGGGAGTCGCACCCGGCGAGGTGCATCGCTTCCTGGGCGTTGGGAAGCAGGATGTCGCTCTGCGCGAGGACCGCGTCGAGGGCGGCCCCCTCCCAGCGTCCCGACGGGTCGTCCTGGGTGTCCAGGGAGGTCGTGGCGCCGTGCGCGCGGGCGGTGCGCAGCAGTTGCGGCAGGTCCTCGGCGAGCCTGGGCTGCAGGAAGTACGAGGCCGCGTGGACGTGCCGGCTGGTGGCCAGCAGGTCGGCGGGGACGTCACGTCCGCAGGTCGTGGTGAGGGTGCCGGGCGCGGTGAGGATGGCCCGGTCCTCGCCCCGGGTCAGGACGACGGTCAGCGGCGTCGCGCGGTCGGGGTCGAGGGACAGGGCGCGGGTGTCGACGCCGTGGGCGGTGAGGGCGTCGCGTATGTAGCGGCCGGCGTCGTCGTCGCCGACGCGTCCGGCGAAGGCCACGCGCAGGCCCAGGCGCGCGGCGCCGCAGGCCATGATGGCGGCGGAGCCGCCGATGACGAGGGTGCCGGATTCGGTGAGCTGTTCGCGCTGGCCGAAGGCGAGGGGTTCGGTGAGCGGGCCGAGGACGACATCGGGGTTGGCGTCCCCGATGACGAGCAGGTCGTACGCGGTGGGCATCGCGGTCCTTTGAACGGGTGCGGGCGGCGGGTGGTCAGCCCTTGAGGCCGCTGGAGGTGACGGAGCGGATGAAGGCCTTCTGGGCGAAGAGGAACGCGACAAGCACCGGAAGGACGGTGAGGACGTTGCCCGCCATCACCGCGGACCAGCGGGTGTGGTGCTGGCCCTGGAAGGTGGTCAGGCCGAGTTGCAGCGTGTACTGGGTGTCGTGGTTGATGGCGATCAGCGGCCAGGTCAGGTCGTTCCACGTGGTCAGGAAGGTCAGCACGGCGACCGTGGCGAGCGCGGGCCGTGCGAGGGGCAGGATGACGGAGACGATGACCCGCAGCCGGGAGCAGCCGTCGATCCAGGCGGCCTCCTCCAGTTCCCTGGGCAGGGACAGGAAGAACTGCCGCAGCAGGAACACCGCGAACGGCGTGACGAGCGCGGGCACGATGAGCGCGCCGAGTGTGTCGATGAGGCCGAGCTTCTTCATGACCAGGAAGGTCGGGATCATCGTGAGCTGGAACGGGATCGCCATCGTCGCCAGCATCAGCACGAGCAGCAGCCGCGACCCGGCGAACCGCATCCGGGCGAACGCGTAGCCGCCGAGCACGCCGAACACCAGGTTGGAGGTGACGGCGACCGCGGAGACGATCACCGAGTTCAGCAGCCAGCGGGGGAACATGGCGTTGCCCAGGACGTAGCCGTACCCGCCGAGGTCGATCCTGGAGGGCCAGAGCGCCGGCGGGAAGCGGTTGATCTCGGCGTTGCTCATCAGCGAGCTGAGCACCAGCCACGCCAGTGGCACCGCGAACAGCGCGGCCAGCGGCGCCAGCAGCAGGTGCCAGGCGCTGAACGGGAGCCGGACGTGGCGCCGGGCGGCCGGCACCGCCGTCGCACGGGAGGTGACCCGGGGCGGCTCGGTCGTGGTCGTGGTCATCAGGCGGCTGCTTTCGTACGAGGGGTGCGCTCGCGGCGGACCACGCGCAGCAGCACGGCCACGACCATCAGCGCCAGGGCGAGGACGTAGGCGGCGGCCGCTCCGTACCCGGCGGTGAACTCCTTGAAGGCCTGCTCCCAGATGAAGTAGACGATCACGGTGGTCGAGCCGAGGGGCCCGCCCTTGGTGGTCACGTAGACGAGGTCGAAGACCTGCAGGGACTGGATGGTCTGCCAGAGCAGCAGGAACACGCTGACCGGTGTGAGCGCGGGCAGCGTCACGTGGCGCAGGATCTGTGTCCGGCCCGCGCCGTCCAGGCGCGCCGCCTCCACCAGGGAGTGGTCGACGTCCTGCAGTGCCGCGAGGTAGATGACGGTGCACAGCCCCGTGCCGCTCCACAGGGTGATGACGATCAGGACGCCCAGGGCCTGCGAGGGGTCGGTGAGGAATCCCTGCGGCGAGATGCCCAGGCGGTGCAGGAGGGAGTTGGCCGCGCCGAACTCCGGGTCGAGGATGAAGGAGAACAGCACGCCCTGCGCGGTGGCGGAGATGACGAAGGGGATGAAGAACAGCGTCCGGTAGAGCCCGACGAAGCGGATGCGCCGGTTGAGCACGAGGGCCAGGGCGAGCCCGATGGCGATGCTCAACGGCACGTACAGGGCCGTGTAGAGGACGGTGTTGCGCACGGCCTGGTGGAAGTTCGGGTCCTGGCGCAGCGCGTGGTAGTTGTCGAGTCCCACCCAACGGCTGGGTGTGACGAGGTCGTTGGCCTGGAAGGACAGCAGCAGCGACCAGATCACCGGCAGCACGCTCAGGCCGAGGATGACGAGTACGGCGGGCGAGACGAACGCCCAGGCGGTGGCTGCCTCCCTGCGGCGCCGGCGGCGCAGGGCGCGCGGCTCCGGCGGGTTCTGCGGCAGGGTCAGCGGGGTGGGAAGTCGGGGCATGTCAGGTCCTCAACGCGGTATCAGCAGGGCGGCGTTGGACTCCTCGGCACAGGAGCGCACCGCGTCGGCGGGGCTCTTGCGGCCGAGCAGCACGGCGACGATGGCTTGTCCCAGGGCGCGCGAGACGCGGGGGTAGGCCGGGTGCACGGGGCGTACGCGCGCGGAGGTGACCGCCTCGGTGAACACGGACAGGCCGCGGGTACGGGTGGCGTGCCGGCGCCAGGCCGGGCGGTCCTCGCTGCGGCGGCTGAGCGGCAGGCTGCCCGCCTCCACGTCCCACCTGCTGTCCTGGGCGGGCTGGGCCAGCCACGTGACGAAGGTGCGCGCGGCCCGTACGCGGGCCTCGCCGTTGTCGAACAGCGTCCAGGTGTCGGGGCCTGAGATGGTGATGGGCCGGCGGCTGAAGCTCGGCAGGGGCACGACGTGGTAGTCGACCTTCGCCTGTCTGATGTCCGGGAGCTGCCAGGGGGCGGTCGCCACCATGCCCATCCGGCCGGAGAGGAAGACCTGGTACATCTGCTCGCTGCCCGGCTTGGGGTCGATGTAGACGCTCTTGTCGTGCACCAGGTCCTGGACGACCTCCAGGGCGCGCACGCCCTGCTTCTCGAAGCCGATGCTGCGCCCGTCCGCGGCGATGACGTCGCCGCCCAGGTCCCAGATCAGCGGCCACAGCCGCCACACGGTGTCCTCGTCGCCGGTGCCGGGCCAGCCGGTGCCGAACCGTCCCTCGGCCGGGTCGGTGAGGCGGCGCGCGGTGTCGGTGAACTCCCGCCAGGTCCAGCCGGGCTCGGGCAGGTCGACCCCGGCCTCGGCGAACACCTTCTTGTTGCAGACCACGGCGAGGGCGTCCAGGAGGGCGGGCATCGCGCGGACCCGGCCGTTGACGGTGACGGCCTCGCGGGCCGGCGCGTGGTAGTTGCGCCACGGCGTCGGGCCCTGTCGCACGTGCTCGGTCAGGTCGACCACCTGCGGGCTGCGGGCCACACTGGCGAGGTCGGAGCCGAAGATGTAGGCGATGTCGGGGTAGGCGCCGGAGGCGAGCGCGGCGGTGACCTTCTGCAGCATGGCGTCGGAGAGCACGCCGCCGCCCATGTCCACGCGGATGTCTGGGTGGGTGCGCTCGAACTCGGCGGCCAGGCTCTTGATGACCTTCGCGGCGGTGTCGTTCTGGCCGTGCCACATCTGGATCGTGACGCGGCCGTCGGAGCCGGCCCCGCCGGCGGTGCCCGTACCGCAGCCGGTCAGGGTGCCACCGGCCACCGCGAGGGCACCGGCACCACCGGCGCGCAGCACACCGCGCCGCGACGGTGGGCCCGGCGCTCGGGGGACTGCTGTCATCACTACCTCCAGGGTGGGGCGCGCTGCGTCGGGCCCGCGGCGGAAAACGGGTGAGGTCGGGCGGGAGCGGGATGAGGGGTCGCGGGCGTGGAGCGCCGGGTTCCGGGCGTGCGGAACCCGGCGTCCCGCTCAGCAGGTCCGGCGGAGGTATCCGCTGCTGCCGGCGGGCGAGACCCCGACGTCACGCCGGACGATGCTCAGCCGGTCGCCCCAGCCGGCACAGGCCTTGCGCAGGCCGTCCGCCGAGTACTCGACGACCAGGACACGGTCGCCGAACGCCGCCGTGTACTTCCCGCACTCGTCCCACTGTCCGCACTCCTCGGCGACGGCGAAGTCCAGTCCGGTCTCCTTGCGGTCGGCGGCCAGCTCCGGCGTGTTCTTCTGCGCGATGGCCAGCCCCTTGTCGTGGGCGTGCGCGGACAGGAGCGAGACGAAGGCCTTGGCCTGGCTCGCCTTCAGCTGGTCGGGGAAGCGGGTGTAGGTGTCGTAGTTGTCGGGCTCGACGGCCTGGAAGCCCTTGTCGGCGCAGGAGTCGATCCATCCGTTGACCTTGGCGGCGATCCGCTCGCGCTTGCCCGCGGTACGGATGTCGAGGACGGCCTCGCCCCAGTCGCCGTCGTACACGACGTCACCGTTCGCGTCCCGCAGCAGCAGGTCGGAGTCCCACTCCTTCTCCGCGCCCGGCTGCGCCTGGAAGGCGTTGACGTAGCAGAGGTTGTACAGGCCGCGGGCGGGGGTGGCGGCGCGGTCACGGCTGACGGTCCGCACTCCGGCGGGCGGGGTGTAGGCGCCGCCTATCTGGTAGTCGAACCCGGCGTGCGGCGACGGCAGTTCGGCGGCGGGCGGTCCTGCCGAGGCGGTGGAGGGGGCGAGCAGGCAGGCCGCCGCGGTGGCCGAGAGGACCGCGGCCGCCGTCATACACCTGCGCACAACATGATTGAGGCTCATCGGTGAGCTCCAGCTGTGGAGGGCACGTCCCCGCCTCGGAACCCGTGAAGGGTCCTGGCGACTCAGTCCGGGCTTGTGGCGGGGGCCAACTACCGGCTGGGCGTACCTCTGCGCCGAGTGCTCGACACCGGCGTTGCCAGGGAGTAAATCGAGCGTGTTCAGCCATGTCAAGAGATCGGTTTTGACTGAACTTCCGTCGATCCGCGCATCACCGCGCTGATTGTGTGCGCGACCGTGAGCGAACGTGCTCGTCAGGGCTATGCTCACCGCGTGCTCAGAAGCGACCGCCACGCGCGGATACTCGACCACGTCGCCGTGCACGGCAGCGCCGACGTGACACAGCTCGCGCGGCTGCTCGGTGTCTCCCAGGCCACCGTGCGGCGCGATCTGCGGCACCTGAGCGAGCAACGGCTGCTGGACCGTACGCACGGCGGTGCGCTCGCCGGCGGGCTGAGCATCGAAGTGCCGCTCCAGCACCGCGCGGACCAGCGCTCCCCGCAGAAACGGGCCATCGCCAGAGCGGCGGCCGCTCTCGTGCCCGAGGGAGCCGTGGTCGGGCTGACCGGCGGCACCACCACCACGGAAGTGGCCCGCATCCTCGCCGACCGGGGTCCGGTCACGATCGTCACCAACGCCGTCAACATCGCGGCGAACCTGGTGCTCCGCCCCACCGTCACCCTCATCGTGATCGGCGGCACCGCCCGCAGCCAGAGCTACGAACTGGTGGGCCCCATCGCCGAGAAGACCCTCGCCGACCACCACACGGACATCGCCTTCCTCGGCGTGGACGGCATCAGCGCCGCCCACGGCTGCACCACGCACGACCAGCTGGAGGCGGCCACCGACCGCGCGTTCGCCTTCCACGGCAGCCGGACCGTCGTGGTCGCCGACCACTCCAAGATCGGCAGGACCACCTTCGCCAAGATCTGCCCGACGGGCGACGTGCACACGCTGATCACCGACTCCCAGGCGCCCGCAGGTGAGTTGTCGGCCATGGGAGACCTCGGGGTACGGGTCACCGTGGTCGGCTGAGGCGCGGCCGGCCACGGCGCGGGCCGTGGTGTCAGCTCTTCCGGCCCGGCGAAGCCGGCGGGCTCCTCGACGTGAACGCGTCCGGAGCAGCCCTTGTCCGGGCGCGGTTCCCTCCTGTGGACCGCCGGCGCGCAGGCATCCCCGACACCGGCATGGCCCGGGACCCTCCCGTCAGATCGTTGTTCGCGGCCGTCGGCGGGACCACGGCGTGGGCAGGAAACGGCGGTCCAGAGCACTCCGTTGCGCCGGCGTCCCGGCGGCGTGGCCTGCGCTCCAGATGTTCGGGCCGGTCAGTGAGCCTGCCGTGCCCTTGGTCGCACACGCTTCTGCAGCGAGACCCTGCGTTCCCCCGCGTCGAGGACGCGCAGCGTCCACAGCCCGTACAGGGCCAGCAGCGGCTTGCCCGCCATCCACTCGCCGGGGCGGTAGTCGTCCGCCCGCACGAGCCGCTCCGCGAGGTCGGGGCGCTGCCGGTGCAAGTACGCGCGGGCCTTGAGAGCGTGCGCCGGCTGGGAGGCGATCTTGATGCGGTCGGCGTCCTCCAGCAGCGGGATCACGTTCGCGATGTTCTGCCACGTCGTCGCACTCTGGTCCTCGAGCAGGACCGTGCCGTCGTACCGGAGCACCGACTTCGCGTAGTCGGCCATCACCTGGGCCTCGGTCAGTCCCTCGCCGGTCGCGCCGCCGCTGAAGATCAGGCGAGTGTCCGGTGCGCCGTCGGCGGCGGAGCGGATTCCGGCGCGGACGCGCCAGCGGTTGATGAAGTTCGCCGTCGGCCGCGGGTTCCGGTAGCCCAGCACGACCACGGATTCGACTCCGGCTCCCGGCGCCCCTGCTCCGGTTCCCACGAGGGACCGGGACCAGCGCCAGTTCACCCACTCGCCCCAAGCCAGAATCGCGGCCCCGGTCATCACCAGTCCTGTGCTTCGTCGCATGCGGCGACTCTCGTCCGCGGCCCTGCTCGGTTCAAGCCGTGCGGCGCGCGCCGCCTCAGGGGGTCCGTCGTGGTGGCTCCCCTCCCCCGTTTTCGGTGAGCCACCACGACGTGCGGCTACTTGCGGACCGGGCACGCTCCCGGGGCGGCGACCGTGTTGTACAGGGGGGCGGCCTGCGGTGTCACCGTGGTGCTGCCGAGCTGGTGGAGGATCTCGTCGGAGAGCAGGTCCTGCTGGCCCTTGAGGGCGTCGGCGACCACGGCGGCCTTGGGGAAGACCATCTCCGCGGCGATGTTGTCCTGCACGATGCGCGCGAGGTTGTCCAGGGCGGTGAAGACCGGGTCGGCCGGCGGTTCGAGGCCGGGCAGGTCGATCAGGTGGGTGGCGACCTTCGCCGCGTTCATGCAGTCCTTGATGATGATGGTGTTCTGGTTGAGCACGCTGGTGGTCCACTGGGAGATGACCACGCAGTAGAGGTCGCTCCACGCCGTCTCGCCGACCTTGGCGCGCCAGGTCTTCATGATGTCCTGCACGCCCTTGATCTGGGCCTGCGAGGCATGTTCCATGTTGGTGCGGATGGCCGGGTAGACGCTGCCGGAGAACTGCTCGAAGGACGCCATGTCGAAGTGCTTGGCGGCGACGGAGGTCTTGATGAACGTCAGGGCGCCGTCGAGGATCGTGGCGCAGGACGTCTGCAGCGTGGCCGGCAGCCCGGCGGCGGCCAGGTTCTGGCGGGCGGTGGTGAGCTTGGCGGCGTAGGCCTTCAGGGGCTCGATCCAGGCGGTGGAGGTGTCGTCGTTGTAGGCGACCATCACCAGGTCGTGCGGGTCCATGCGGTCCGCGTTCGGCAGGTTCGGGATCTTGTCCGAGAGGTAGGAGGCGATCACGGAGAAGATGCCGAGCGGGGTGTGGGCGATGGACTTCGCCAGCTCGAACGTCTGGGAGACGGGGTTGACGGACACCTGCCCGCTGCTGGTGACGAGGGTGAACCGGCCGCCCTTGGCGTCGTTCTGCACGACGACCACCGGGGCCAGGTGCTTGATCAACTCGGCTTTGAGAGTGGCATAGTTGGCGCGCATGCCCGCGTTCACGGCGAACATCGACTCGCGTGCCTGCTCCTGGGTGACCGCGGCGGCGCTCACGCCGTCCGCGGTGAGGGTGTCGGCGGCGCTCGGGGTCGCCGAGTAGCCGAGCAGGGCGGCGGTGCTGACGCCGGTGGCACTGCCTATGAATCTTCTACGCGTGGCCATCTTCGTTTTCTCCGTAGTGCTGTCGAGATCGGTCTCTGGTGCTTGGGGGGGATTGCGTGCATGGGGGGATCTCCCTGTTGGGGGGATGGGGTGGGGGTGAGATGGGGGCGCGCAGCAGGGCAGGGAAGAGCCGGGGCCGGCCGCTTCCCTGCCGAAGTGCGCGGGCGCCGCGTGAGGTCCGTTGCGCCAGGTGGGGCCCGCGAGCGCTACGAGGGCACGCGGGCACTGCGTGAGTCCTGCGGGCGTGACGTGAGCCCCGCGAGCGCTACTTGAGGTCGCGCTGCTTGGGGACCACGACGCCGAAGCGGTCCTGGATCGTGGCGAGGGCGGACTCGTGGACCTGCTGGGCGGGGATGCCGCGGGGGTTGCCGTTGACCGGGAGCGGGCGGGTCGCCGAGGCGTCGCCGATCACGGTCGGGTTGTAGCCGTTGTAGACGGCGCCCTCGGCGGTGAACAGGGTGCACATGTGGGTCATGAAGCCGGAGATGATGACGTTCTTGCGGCCGGTCTTCTTGAGTTCGGCGTCGAGGTCGGTGTCGTGGAAGCCGTTGGGGACGGCCTTCTCGACGACGGTCTCCCCCATGGCCGGCTTGAGTTCCGGGATGATCTGGCCGGCCTTCGACTTGAGGTCGTAGCCCTTCTCCACGATGTGGATGACGGGCGTGTGTGCCTTGCGGGCCCGCTCCAGGAGGGTCTTGGTGTTCTTGACCGCGTCGCGCCAGCCGGTGAGCTCCATCGCGCCGCCGGTGTAGACGTTCTGGTAGTCGACCAGGACCAGCGTCGCGTCGGACAGCTTCGCGGGCGTCTCGTCCAGCTTCATCAGCTGGCGCAGCGTCGTGGTGTCCTTGGCGTGGTTCTTCTCGTGGCGCTGGTCGCGGCTGTCGGTGCGCGTGGCGGCCTCGGAGCTTCCGCCGCAGGCGGTCAGGGTGGCGGCGAGTACGGCGGCGGCGCCCAGGGCGGCAGCCGAACGGAGCAGCGTGGTCTTCATCAGACGATCTCCTTGTGGGTGGGAACCACGACCCCGTACAGGTCGGCGATGGTGGCCAGCGCGCTGTAGTGCACCTGGCAGGCGTCGACGTCGGTGCCCGCGACCGGCAGCGAGCGGGTCGCGGTGGCCTCGGCGACGACGGTGGGGCGGTTGCCGTTGAGGAAGGCGCCCTGTGCGGTGAACGCCACGCACATGTGGGTCATCCAGCCCGCGATGACGACGTCCTGGCCCTCGGTGAGATGGGTGGCCAGGTCGGTGCCCACGAAGGCGTTGGGGGCCTGCTTGACGACGACCGGTTCGCCCTCCAGGGGGGCGACCTTGGGGTGGATGCTGCCGATCTCGGCGCGGATGTCGTACGGGGTGCCCTCGCCGCCGTCGTTGATGACGTGCACGATGTTGGTGCTGGCCTCGCGGGCCCGTGCCAGCAGCTGCGCGGCGGCGTCCAGGGACTTCTCCCAGCCGTCGAGTTCCATGACGCCCTGGGTGTAGGTGTTCTGGAAGTCGATCAGGATCAGCGTCGAGCCGGCCAGCTTCGCGGGCTCCTGGTCAAAGCCGTTGAGCTCGCGCAACGTCGTTCTGGACATGGGTGTACCGCCTTCGGTGATGCGTGGGAGAGGTGCAGTCCGCGGTGTTCCGCCGAGCTGCGTCCCTAACGCTAGGACCGGACCGGGACGTCGGCAATGACATGTAATCTGCAGATCCAGACATGCCCGCCAGCGTCACCCATCTGACCGGGGAGAGATCCGTGCCGGACACCGCCGCCCGACGGCTCATCGTCATCGTGCTCTTCGGGGGTGTCGACCTGCTCGATGTCACCGGGCCCCCCGAGGTATTCTCCCTCGCCCTGCGCGAGACGGACGAGGCGGCGGGCTACCAGGTCGTGCTCGCCGCGGCGAGCATGGACCCGGTCACCACGGGGGCGGGCGTACGCATCCTGCCCGACCTCACCTTCGAGGAGGCCGCGCGCCGCAGCATCGACACCCTGCTGGTGCCCGGCGCCGTGGAGGTGGACGAGGAGCGCCGCGTGCACCCGCTCGTGGACCCCGATCTCGTCGGCTGGGTGAAGCTGCTCGCCGGCCGCTCGCACCGGATCACCTCCGTGTGCGTGGGCGCGCACCTGCTGGCCGCCGCGGGGTTGCTGGACGGCAAGCGGGCGACCACGCACTGGTCGACCGCGCAGCAACTGGCGGCCGACCACCCGGCGGTGGAGGTCGACGCCGACCCGATCTTCATCCGTGAGGACAACGTGTGGACCGGGGCCGGCATCAGCGCCTGCCTCGATCTCTCCCTGGCCCTGATCGCCGACGACCTCGGCGAGGCCGTCGCGCTGCGGGTGGCCCGCCAGCTGGTGATGTACCTCAAACGCCCCAGCGGGCAGAGCCAGTTCAGTGTGCCGCTGTCCCAGGTCTCCACGACACGGCGCATCGAGGACCTGCGCCATCACATCCTGCGCCGCATCGCCGAACCGCTGACCGTCACCGAACTCGCCGAGTACGCACATGTCAGCGACCGGCACCTGACGCGGCTGTTCAAGACCGAACTGGGCGTCACCCCGCACGCGTACATCGAGTCGGTGCGGGTGGAGAAGGCACGCCACGATCTGGAGTCCTCGGACGCCACGCTCGAACGGGTCGCGTCTGCCTGCGGTTTCGGCACGGTGGACACGCTGGTACGGGCGTTCCGGCGCCGCCTGAACACGACGCCCGGGGAGTACCGGCGCAGGTTCCGGGTGCCGCAGCTGCCCTGACTCCCCTCCCCCGCCGCCCGGTCACCGCCGCCGGGCGGGGCCGCGGCGCCTCACCTGCGCCTGCCGCAGGGGGCGGCGGGTGTAGCGGTAGGCGATGCCGCTGTCGGGGTCGGCGAACGCGTCCGCGCCCACCGCCGCGCTGTGCCCGAGCGCCCGTGCGCCCAGCACCGGGTAGCGCGCCCCCTGGGCCTCGAAGCCCAGCAGGAAGTGGTCCCACTCCCCCGTGACGAGGTCGGTGCCGGGGGTGTGCGGGGTGGTGAACTGCGTGAGGGTGTCCGGGGCAAGGAGCGGGGCGCGGCCCCGGACCTCCGAGATCGCCGTGGCGTAGAGGGCCGACAGGCCGCGTGCGCTGCCGACGCTTCCGCTGGAGGCGGGCCCCTGGGCGCGTACGGCGAGCGCCTCTCCCCGGCCTCGCCGAACGCCTGGTGGACCGCGGCGTGGACATGTTCCTGGGGTACTACCGCCCAGGGTGAGCGCCCCGCGTCGACGGCCGGGGCGGGGGCGGGAAGCCGCGTCGACGGCCGGGGGCAGGGGGCGGGGAGCCGCCTCGTCGGCCGTCCCATGCCCCCCCCAGCCGCTTGAGTCGACGCTGCCGACCGGTCAGATCCGCTTCAGGTGCTCGAGGGCGCACGGCGCCCCCGGTCCCAGGCCGGACCGGGGGCGCCGCTGTGCGCAGGGGCTGTCAGCCGCAGGGGATGACGTAGCGGACGGGCATCCAGTCGCCGTGCGCGTCCGAGCTGTACGCACGCGGCGTCTTGTAGATCATGCTGCCGCTGGGGTTGTACATCCGGGCCCGGCGGCTCTCCGTGTTGCGGGTCTGGTCGTTGACCCAGGAACCGCCCCTGCCCCAGGTGGACACGTAGTACTTCGTGTTGCACTGCCACATCTTGATGATCGAGCCCTGGAAGCTGTCCTTCTGGTAGGCACAGAAGTTCCCGGACACCCCCGGAACGTCCAGGCACGGGTCGGCGGCGATCCGCGTCCCGTCACCCGATGCGAAGTCGCGCGGGCGGGCCTCGCCCGGCAGAGCGACCAGGACCTCGCCCTTGCCCTGGAGGTCGATCTTGTTGAGCGCGACCTGGGTCCCGCCCATCTTCTTCAGGTAGCCGTCCACCTCCGCCTGCAGCGCCGTGGTCTGCGCACTGGTCAGGTGCGCGGACTCGGCCTGCCCGGCGAAGCGCGCGGCCGGCCCGGCCGGCCCCGCTCCCGCCTCGGCCGTGCCCACGCCCGCGACGAGCATGAGCACTCCGCCTGCCGCCGCGACGGCGACGCGCCCCTTCGTGACTGCCATGTCTTTCCCCCTGTTTCCTCGCGGTTCCCCGCTGAAGCCGCCGCCCTTCGCGGCGCCCTCAGGAGATTCCCACCAGGGGTACATCACTTCGTCCACCGAGGAGCTGAGCCGGGGTAAACCTTCGCGGTAAGCGCTACGGATGACGGTGGTTTCGTTCAGGAGCGACCGCACGTCCTCGACGCGTGCCGACTCCAGCGCCCGCAGTCCCGCCAACCGCGCAGGCGCGCAGGCGCGCAGGCGCGCAGGCGCGCAGGAGGAGCGCTGACCGGCCGCGGCCACGGTGTGGCCGACGGGACCGAACTCGACGGGGAGATCCTCTAGCGGCCCATCAACTTCAGTAGCGACCTGTCAACTTCAGTTCCGGGAAGGGCTCTTGCGCACGCGCGTGTGTGACGGCCGGAGTACGGCGGCCGGCCCCGTGCGGCGGGCTGACGGCGTGCCGGTTCCGCGGACTTTCGGAGCCGGCCGAAACTTCTTGTCCACGCTCCGGGCGCCCTGCGGGCCTCGCAGAGACACCACACACAGATACGGGGGAACCACCATGAACAACCGCATGCACGCCCTGCTGGCCGTCTCGGCGACCGCCCTGGCCCTGGGCGCCGTGTCCGCTCCCGCCTCCGCCGACCAGCGCAGCGGCACTCCCGACGGGGCGCACTGGTACATCGGCACCGGCAACGCCTACGGCGAGGTCGTGTGGCAGGACTCGAACTCCAGCGGGGACTCGGACCGCCTCTACCTGAATGACGACCTCATCCCGGCCGGCTACTCGGTGAGCATGAAGGTCGTCCACGGCTCCTTCAAGGACACCGTCCGCGCCTCCGGCGGCGGCTCCGACAACATCCGCATCCCCGGCTTCCACAAGGGTGAGAAGGCCAAGTTCAAGGCCTGCGCCTGGGACAACGGCGACAAGGTCACCTGCCGCCCCTGGACCACCGTCACGGAGTAGGGGGAAGGCCGCGGCGGCGGGGCGTCCCCTGGCCGTCCGGGAACGAGGCCGCAGGACGCGTCTCGCACCGCGGACCTGTCTGTGACCTCCGAGGACGCACCCCTTGTACCGACGGCCCGGCTGCCCGGCTGCCCGTAGGCCCGATGCCGCTCCCCCGCCCGCGGCCGGGGCGCGAGTCAGCCGTTCGCGGCGGGGCACAGTGCGGTGGTGTCGGCCGGGACCGTGAGGCGGTAGCCCACCCCCCGTACCGTCTCGATCCAGTGGGGCGAGCCGAGCTTGCCGCGCAGGGAGCCGACGTGCACGTCCAGGGTGCGGGTCGAGCCGAACCAGTTCTCGTCCCACACGCGCGCCATGATCTCCTCGCGCCGCAGTACCGTTCCTGGCTCCTCCAGCAGCATCGCGAGGAGGTCGAACTCCTTGCGGGTGACGCCCACTTCGGCGTCGTGCAGATGGACCTTGCGGGTGCGCGCGTCGAGCCGGAGCGGCCCGGCCCGCAGGTGGCACTCCTCGGCCCTGGCCGGTGCGAGAGCGGCGCCGGGCTGCGGCTCGGCGGCGGGCCCGGGCGGGGACTGCCACGGCTGCTGCGGACGCCGCTGCGCGGGCAGGAGGGGTGTGGGCGCGGAGCCGTCCGCCGGGGCCTCGCCGTGGCGCAGGCAGCCCGCGCCACGGCGCAGCACCGCCCCGATGCGGGCCAGGAGTTCGTAGCGGCCGAAGGGCTTGGGCACGAAGTCGTCGGCGCCGGAGTGCAGGGCCAGGACCTGGTCCAGTTCGTGGTGGCTCCCACTGAGCACGATGATCGGTACGCAGGACTGCTCCCGGACGCGCCGGCACACCTCGTGTCCGGCCAGGTCGGGCAGGACCAGGTCGAGCAGGATCAGGTCGGCGCGGGCCAGTTGGGCAAGGGCGTCGGCTCCGGTGCGGGCATGGCGGGTGGCGTAGCCGTGCAGGCCCAGCATCTGCTGGAGTGCCTCGGTCATGCCGTCGTCGTCCTCGACGATCAGTACGTTCATCAATCTCGCACGCCTTCCCGAGGAGTCCGTGGGTGGGAACGGAGTGAGCCTCGCCAGGCGGCGCGCACAGCGTCAACGTGTCCGGGCCCCGGGTGTCGAGCCGGGGGCGGGAAGCGGGGATTCCTGCCCGCGTCCTGTCATGGCGGGTGCCGGCGGCAGGGCGACCTGTCACGGGGCAGGCGGTGCAAGGAGCAGACCTTGTCATACGACTGGCAGTCGCGCGGGCCCCGGCTCCCCCGTCACCGGGGCTCCGGGCGCCGCTCGGGTGCGCGCGGGGCTCAGGCTCCGCGCGCGGCCCCGATGTTCACGCCGGCCCTTCGCTTTCGCCGTGGCCGTGGGCGAGCGCCTGGGCCAGGGCGCCCGGCCGGTCGGCGGCGCTCCCGCAGGCCGCGACCGAGACGCCGTGGCGCAGGCCCTGGGCGGCGCGGCGCGTGCGGTCGGTGGCGAGCGCGCCCAGGGCGCGGCCCACCGCGGCCGGCAGCGCGGCGCCGATGGCCGGCCGGTAGGCGGGCGTCGAGGTGGTCAGCGCGAAGAAGTCCAGCGCCAGCGCGGCCGTGGCGCGGTCCAGGTGTGCGGCGCCGGTGACCGCGTCGGCCAGGACCTGGCGGGCGGTGGCGGCGGAGAGTCTGGACAGCGGGCGGCCCTCGCCGTGGTCGGCGCAGTGCACGACGCCGTCCAGGCCGCCGAAGTGGTGCTGGGCCGTGCGCACGGCGGCGCGCGTGTCGTCGTAGGAGGAGAGCCTGCCGGGGGCGCGGACGAGGGAGGTGCCGGCGGGCAGCGGCTGGTCGGCCGCTCCCAGCAGCACGATCCGTGCCCGGTGGCTGCGGGCCAGTGCCAGGGCCAGGCGGATGCCGCTGCCGCCGCCCGCGTCGGTGACCAGGTAGCGGCCGCCGGTCCGCAGCCGGGCGCCGGGCGTGCCGGGGCGGGGGCCGGGGGCGGTGCGCAGGACGCGGACCTCGCGTCCTGCCTCGGTGTAGCGGACCTGGGCCAGTCCGGGGCGGGGCAGGGCGAGTTCGGTGAGGGCGAGGTGGAAGGGGTCTAGGGCCCAGGGCGGCAGGATCTGCACGCCGAGCGAGAGGGCGTGCAGGCGGCCGTCCTCGACACCGGCAGTCTGGGCCACCGCGCCGAGGGCCGCGGCCAGTTCGGGGCGGGCGCGGCCGGTGACGAGGAAGGCCAGGTGCAGCGGGGCGGCGCGGCTGGTGGAGGAGCACAGGGCGCGCAGCACCGGCAGGGTCAGCTCGGCGGCCCGTTCGGGGGTCGTGGTGGCGGCGGGCAGGTCGAAGACGAGGGCGCGCGGGTCGTGTCCGGCCTCGCGCAGGCCGGTCAGGTACGTCGTCCAGGACGAGGCGCTGCCCAGGACGTCGCGGCCCACCCGGGCGGTGCGCACGCCCAGGGGTGCCCAGGCGCGGCCGGTGTCCCGGCCGTCGACGACGAGCACGCTCCGGTCCGGCGCGATGGCGGAGGGCCGGCGCGGGTGGGCGGCCGCGGGGGCCCACCCGGGGGTGCGGCGGGGCGTGCCGCCGGGCCGGGTGCCGGTGGCCGGTCCGGGCGACGGTCTGCCGACTGCTGCGGTACTGACGTTCATCGCTTCCACCCCGTCGTCTGTGTTTCCGTAGGCCCTCACCCGAGGGGCCCTGTCCCGGGCCCGGACCGGCTTCCGGTGGGCCCGGAGCGGTTCCCAAAGCATGGGTGAGGGCGGGCCAGCGCAGTGGCAGGGCCAGGCCAGCCGGGGGGCACCTGCGCGGCAACACTGTGCGGGCCGCGGGCAGTCGGGGGGCGGCGTGCCGGGCGGGAGCGGTGGCGGGCGCGGGCAGTTCGGTGGCTCTCTTGGCACGGTTCTGACATGGCGCTGGCACGGGATTCCTTACGGTGGCCGAAATCCCGCCCCCCGGCAGGTGGTTGCTTCGCGGGACAGCACCCGCACGGTGCGGGGTGGGGTGGGGGCCGGGTGGGGCGGGATGCCGTACGGGGGGCTGAGATTTCGGGGGCCGGGTTTTGCCGGGCGGAATTCGGTGCCCTCCGGTGTTGCCTCTCTTCGCACCTCTTCCCATCTCTTGGCTTGTCTTGGCTTGTCTTGACTTCTCTTCTGTCGGCTTCTCTTTCCGGCCCGTGGGCTGTTCCGGCCGATGTGGTGCGCACGGGCCTTTGCGTATGTCGTTTGCGTGTACGGCGTTTACGGGGGAATACAGATGAACCAGCTGAATCAGCGTGAGCACGTGTCCACGACCACCCGCGCCGGGTGCCGGGGGGCGGACTGCGCCGGGCAGGAGGCGCGCGCCGAAGCAGTCCCGGGGCTGCGCCTGTGCCCGGGCTGCCTGCGGCTGCTGGCCCGGCAGCTGCGGGAACTGCCCGCCCTGTACGAGGAGTTGGCGCACCTGCTCGGCGGGGGCGGCGGCACGGGTGTGCGCGAGCGGGTCAGCGGCGGCCCGGGAATGCCGGGGATGCCGTTCAACGAGGCGGCCGCCGATGTGCGCGCGGCGATCGTGACCACGCTCGGCTCGTGGGCGGGCCTGGTCAGCGCGCAGCGCCGGGTGCCCGCGCCCGAGCGCGGTGTCGGGCCGCTCACCGTGTTCCTGCTCGGGCACGGCCACTGGCTGGCCGCGCATCCGGCGGCGGGCGACGCGGCCGGCGAGATCGCCCGGCTGACGGCGGCCGCGCGCCGGGTGGGCCGGGAGCGGCCGCCGCGCCGGGTGCGGGTCGGCCCGTGTGTGGCGCAGGGCTGCGCGGGGACGCTGGTCGCCGACTTCCGCGGGGCGGGCGCCGGTTCGTGCACGGCGATCCGCTGCGAGGCGGATGCGGAGCACGCCTGGCCGGGCGAGCGGTGGACCGAGCTGCGCCGTGCCCTGCGCGGGCAGGGTGAGCGGTGGCTGTCGGCCGGGGACGTGGCGCGGCTGTGGTCGGTGAGTACCGGCACGGTCTACCGGCTGGCCAGCGAGCAGCACTGGCGGCGGCGCAGCCGGGCCGGGCGCACCGCGTACGCGGAGTCCGACGTGCACGCGTGTTTCGCGCGTCGCCGCGGCTCGGCTGGGACGGGCGGCGTCCCGGTGCCGGGGGGAGGCGTTCCGGCGCCGCGGCAGGGCGGGTGAGCCGGATCTGACATTCTCTGAAGAATTCATGACGCGGTCCTGCATTTCTTGCCATTGAAATCGGGGCGCCGACCGAAGAAGGTATGGAGCAGAGTCCGGTGAACTGTTCCCGGGCCTCTTCGTATGCGGTGGGCCGCCGGCCGCCGTGACGTTCTTCTTCCGCGGCGGGCCGTTGACGGGCCCGCCGCGCACTCGCCTCCACCGCCCGCGCCGCCCGTGCCGCCCTGCCGCGGTGCGGGCGGTGCCCGGCGGTGCGCAGACCCTTCCACCAACGGGAGACAGCCGATGCACAGCACTTTGATCGTGGCGCGGATGGACCCGGGCGCCGGCGGTGACGTGGCGCGGATCTTCAAGGAGTTCGACGCCACCGAGATGCCCGGCCTGATGGGGACCCGGCGCCGCCAGCTCTTCTCCTACCGCGGCCTCTACTTCCACCTGCAGGACTTCGACTCCGACCAGGGCGGCCGGGCCATCGAGGAGGCCAAGACGCATCCGCTGTTCGTGCGGGTCAGCGAGGACCTCAAGCCGCACATCGGGGCCTTCGACCCGGCGACCTGGCGCTCGCCCGCGGATGCGATGGCCGAGCGTTTCTACCACTGGACCCGGTCTTCGTGACGCTTTTCCCCCGGGAAGGGAGCACCGTCCGCATGGGACGCGACGTAGTGATTACAGGCATCGGGGTGGTGGCGCCCGGTGGGGTGGGTGCCAAGGAGTTCTGGAACCTGCTGAGCAACGGCAGGACCGCCACCCGGCGCATCACCCTCTTCGACCCGGCGCCGTTCCGCTCGCGGGTGGCCGCCGAGGTCGACTTCGACGCCGAGCAGCACGGGCTGACGCCGCAGGAGATCCGGCGCATGGACCGGGCCGCGCAGTTCGCGGTGGTCACCACCGCGGAGGCGATGGCCGACAGCGGTCTGACGCCGCAGACGATCGAGCCGCACCGCACCGGCGTCACCATCGGCAGCGGGGTGGGCGCGACGATGGCCCTGGACCGCGAGTACAACATCGTCAGTGACGGCGGCCGGCTGGACCTGGTCGACCACCGCTATGCGGTGCCGCACCTGTACGACTACTTCGTGCCCAGTTCCTTCGCCTCGGAGGTCGCCTGGCGCGTGGGCGCCGAGGGGCCGGCCGCGGTGGTGTCCACCGGCTGCACCTCGGGCCTGGACTCGGTGGGGTATGCGACCGAGCTGATTCGGGAGGGCAGCGCGGACGTGATGCTCGCCGGGGCGGCGGCGGCCCCCATCTCCCCGATCACGGTGGCCTGCTTCGATGCCATCAAGGCGACCACGCCGCGCGACGAGGAGCCCGGGCGTGCCTCGCGGCCCTTCGACCGGACCCGCAACGGGTTCGTGCTGGGCGAGGGTTCGGCCACGTTCGTGCTGGAGGAGCGGGAGCGGGCCCAGCGGCGCGGGGCCCACATCTATGCGGAGATCTCCGGTTTCGCCACGCGCTGCAACGCCTTCCACATGACGGGGCTGCGGCCGGACGGGCGGGAGATGGCCGAGGCGATCCGGCTGGCGCTGGCCGAGGCCCGCATCAACGCGGAACAGGTCGACTACATCAACGCGCACGGCTCGGGCACCAAGCAGAACGACCGGCACGAGACCGCGGCGTTCAAGCACAGCCTGGGCGCACACGCCTACCGCACCCCGGTCAGCTCCATCAAGTCGATGGTGGGGCACTCACTGGGTGCGATCGGATCCCTGGAGATCGCCGCCTCGGTGCTGGCCATCGAACACAACGTGGTGCCGCCGACGGCGAACCTGCACGAGGCCGATCCGGAGTGCGACCTGGACTACGTGCCGCTGGTGGCCCGCGAGCAGCGCACCGACACGGTGCTGAGCGTGGGCAGCGGCTTCGGCGGGTTCCAGAGCGCGATGGTGTTGCGGAGGGCGGCATGAAGGCCACTGTCGTCACCGGGATCGGCGTGACCGCCCCCAACGGGATGGGCCTGCAGGCCTACTGGGACGCCACGCTCGCCGGCAAGAGCGCCATCGAGGACATCAAGCGTTTCGACGCCGCCGGTTATCCGGCGGGCCTGGCCGGCGAGGTGCCCGACTTCGTCGCCCAGGACCATCTGCCGGGCCGGCTGATCGCGCAGACCGACCACATGACGCGGCTGGCGCTGGTGGCCGCCGACTGGGCGCTGGCGGACGCCGGCGTGGATCCGGCGGCCTGGGAGCCCTTCGACATGGGTGTGGTCACCGCTGCGTCGGCGGGCGGCTTCGAGTTCGGCCAGCGCGAACTGCAGAACCTGTGGTCCAAGGGCGGCAGTTACGTCTCGGCGTACCAGTCCTTCGCCTGGTTCTACGCCGTGAACACCGGCCAGATCTCCATCCGCAACGGGATGCGCGGCCCCAGCGGGGTCATCGTCTCCGACCAGGCAGGCGGCCTGGACGCGCTGGCGCAGGCCCGCCGGCAGATCCGCAAGGGCAGCCGGCTGATCGTGTCCGGCGGGGTCGACGGCTCGATCTGCCCCTGGGGGCACGTCGCCCAGTGGGCGGGCGGGCGGATGAGTACCAGCCGGGACCCGGAGCGCGCGTATCTGCCCTTCGACGCGGCGGCCTGCGGGCACGTGCCCGGCGAGGGCGGGGCGCTGCTGGTCCTGGAGGAGGCCGGCGCGGCGCGCGAGCGCGGCGCGCGGGTCTACGGGGAGCTGCGCGGGTACGCCGCCACGTTCGATCCCCGGCCGGGCAGCGGGCGGCCGCCGGGGCTGCGCCGGGCCATCGAACTGGCCCTGGCGGACGCGGGGGTGAGCGCGCGGGAGGTGGACGTGGTCTTCGCGGACGCCGCCGCGGTGCCCGCGCTCGACCGTGTCGAGGCCGAGGCCCTGGCCGCGGTCTTCGGGCCGCGTGGGGTGGCGGTGACCGCGCCCAAGACGATGGTGGGGCGGCTGCTTTCGGGGGCCGCGTCGCTGGACGTGGCCGCCGCGCTGCTCGCGCTGCGCGACGGTCTCGTGCCGCCCACCGTCCATGTCACGCCCGATCCCGCGCACCAGCTCGACCTGGTCACCGGTCAGGCGCGCCGGGCCCGCCTGGACACCGCGCTGGTGATCGCCCGGGGGTACGGCGGTTTCAACTCCGCGCTGGTCGTCTCGCGCACCGCCTCGTGAACGCCGGCCACGCCCCGACAGGCACAGCAAGCAATCCGTCCCG
This sequence comes from Streptomyces sp. NPDC040622, assembly GCF_055593965.1. Lineage (NCBI taxonomy): Bacteria > Bacillati > Actinomycetota > Actinomycetes > Kitasatosporales > Streptomycetaceae > Streptomyces > Streptomyces sp. NPDC040622. Next base: position 31,222 of record NZ_JBVIXD010000029.1, read on the forward strand.
AGAGAGGGTGGCGCGTATGCCCAGCAAGGTCATGGCCAGCGGGCAGGCCAAGAAGTCCGACAAGGTCCAGCACTGTGACGTGTTCATCCTGGGGTCCGGGCTCGCGGGCTCGATCGCCGGGGCGGTGCTGGCCCGCCAGGGCGCCCGGGTGGTGCTCGTGGACGCGGGCCAGCACCCGCGGTTCGCGGTCGGCGAGTCGATGACGCCGCAGCTGATCGAGTGGCTGCACATTCTCAAGTCGCGCTTCGACGTGCCCGAGATCGGCCATCTGCTGAACGTCAAGGCGGTCGCCGACCACCTGGGCCCCCACCACGGCAAGAAGCAGTCCTTCGGGTTCATCAAGCACGAGGCCGGCCGGGAGCCCGATCCCGAGGAGGCGACGATGTTCGTCATCCCCAAGGCCCTGACCGACGCCAGTCATCTCTTCCGGCAGGACAGCGACCAGTACTACTTCAACGTCGCGGCGAAGTACGGGTGCGTGACCCGGCAGAACTGGTTCGCCACCGACCTCGACTTCGACGAGGACGGGGTGAGCGTCAGCGGCAGGAACGGTGAGGTCTTCCGGGCCAAGTACCTCATCGACGCGAGCGGTTTCCGCTCGCCGCTGGCCGAGAAGTTCGCGCTGCGCGAGAGCCCGGCCCGCTTCAAGCACCACGCCCGTTCCCTGTTCACCCACTACATCGGCGTGAAGCCCTTCGACGACGTCTCGCACCACCCGGTCAGCCAGCGCCCGCCCGCCAAGTGGCACGGCGGCACCCTGCACCACCTCATCGAGCGCGGCTGGTTCTGGATCATCCCGTTCGACAACGTCAAGGGCTCCAGGAACCCGATGGTCAGCGTCGGCCTGACCATGGACGAGCGCACCTACCCCAAGCCTCGGGACATGACCCCCGAGGAGGAGTTCCGTTCCTTCCTGGACAAGTACCCGGCCGTCAAGCGGCAGTTCGTGGGTGCCAAACGGGTCCGCGAGTGGATCTCCACGGACCGGCTGCAGTACTCCTCGAACAAGTCGATCGGGCACCGCTGGTGCCTGATGTCGCACGCCGCCGGGTTCCTGGACCCGCTGTACTCGCGCGGCCTGTCCAACACCTTCGAGGTGGTGTACTCGCTGTGCACCCGCATCCTGGAGTCGATCGAGGACGACGACTGGTCGGTGGAGCGCTTCGAGTACGTCGAGCAGGTCGAGCGCGGGCTGCTGCGGTACAACGACGACCTCGTCAACAGCTCCTACATCGCCTTCTCCCACTTCCGGCTGTGGAACGCGGTGTTCCGGGTGTGGGGCGGTTTCCTGACGCCCGGGGTGATGCGGCTGCACCGCGCCCGGGTCCAGTACGAGTTGGACGGCGACGAGCGCCACCTCAAGGAGCTGGAGAACAGCGCCTACCCGGGCCTGTGGTGGCCGCACGACGACTTCCGGCACATCCTCGAACTGACCGCGGAGACCTGCGAGAAGTACGAGGTCGGCGAGGTCGACGGGGACACGGCCGCGGACATCATCTTCGCGGCGCTGCGCGACTGCGAGGGCCTCAACCCGGTGTTCGGGTGGAAGGACGAGGAGTCGCGGCGGTTCGTGTACCCGAGCACGGCGGCGGTCGCGAAGTTCATGCACTGGTCGCTGCGCAAGGCACCGGCCGGCGAACTGCGCGACATGGCCCGCTCGCTGCTGACCAGTTCCGTGCGCTCGGCCCTCAAGGGCAAGAAGCCGCTCTAGGACGCGCGGCGTGACCCGGCCGGTGCCGGGCACGCCACCGAGAAAGGACACCCCATGCCGGAGACAGCGGCATCATCACCGGCCGAGCACCGGCCCGTGCGGCCCGTGCGGCCGGCGCCTCCCGCCCGCGCGAAGCGGCCGCCTCGGGTGGTCATCCGCATCAACAAGGCCATCGTGGCGGCCAACGTCTGGATCTACCGCAGGAGCAGGGGCCGGGTGCTGGGCAGGTTCGGCAGCCTGGACGCGCTGCTGCTGACCACTCAGGGCCGCAAGAGCGGCAAGCGCCGCACCAACCCGGTCGGCTACCTCTACGACAACGGGCGCTTCGTGATCCTGGCGGCCTACGGCGGCAACGCGGTGCATCCGGCCTGGTACCACAACCTGCGCGCGCGGGCGACGGTGCGGGTCGAGATCGGCGCGGAGACGATCGCGTGCACGGCCGCGACGCAGGAGAGCGGGGCCGAGCGGGACCGGCTCTGGAAGAAGCTGACGGACGTCTTCCCCACCTTCGTGAAGTTCCAGGACAAGACCGACCGGCTGCTGCCCATCGTCGTGCTGACCCCCGACGACCTGGACCCGCAGCACCTCTGAAACCGCGCCCCGTTTCTCCCGGAGAGGAAGCACATGAAGATCGAATCGCTGGACCCGGACACCCCGCTGATGAAGCAGTTCCAGGAGAGCACCGGGCCGATCACCCTGGTCAACGTCTTCGACGTGCCGCCGGAGCACTACGAGGAGTTCCTGGCCGTCTGGCAGCAGGACGCCGCTTACATGAAGGGCAGCCCCGGCTGCATCAAGACCCAGCTGCACAAGGGCACGGCCGGCAGCCGCCTGGTGATCAACATCGCGGTGTGGGAGTCCACCCAGGCGCTGTTCGCGGCGTTCGGCACGCCGGAGTTCCAGCAGGCGGCGGCCAAGTATCCGGAGGGGATCACCGCCTATCCGCACGCGTACGAGAAGGTCGCCGTGGAGGGGATCTGCGTCGCCTGAACCGGCACTGACGGTCGGTCAAAGAGCGGCGTTCCAGGAGGAGTCGGGTCGCCGGCGCCCGGCCGGGGTGTGGCGTGCGTCTCACCGGCGGCCCGCATGTCACACCGCGCGCGTGCCCGGCCCTCTTGGTTGCACCACCACACGCAGTGCGCGGCATGGACGCCCGCTAGGAGAGGAACATGACTCAAGTACGGCAGACAAATCCGTGGGCGGTTCTGAGCGTCTTGTGCCTGGGGTTCGTGATGACCCTGGTGGACCTGACGATCGTGAACATCGCCATCCCGGACATGACCGACGACCTGGGCGCCTCGCTCGACCAGGTGCTGTGGGTCGTCAACGCATACACCCTCGTACTGGCCACCCTGATCATCACCGCCGGACGGCTGGGTGACATCCACGGCAAGGGCAATCTGTTCCTGTCCGGCGTGGCGCTGTTCACCCTCTCCAGCCTGGCCTGCGGGCTGGCGCAGGATCCCACCCAGCTCATCGCGTTCCGCGCGGTGCAGGGCGTGGGTGCCGCGATGCTGATCCCGCAGACGCTGTCGATCATCACCGACGTGTTCCCGCCGGAGAAGCGCGGCGCGGCCTACGGCGTCTGGGGCGCGGTCGCCGGTGTCTCGGGGGCCATCGGCCCGACGCTCGGCGGCCTGCTGGTCACGCACATGGACTGGCGCTGGGTGTTCTTCATCAACATCCCCATCGGCGCCCTGGTGCTGATCCTGGGCCTGCGGGTGATGCCCAAGCACACCCGGGTCATCAAGCACCGCTACGACCTGCCGGGCGTCCTGCTCGCCTCGGCCGCGCTGTTCTGCCTGGCCTTCGGCCTGACCGAGGGCGAGCGCTATGAGTGGAACAGCTGGATCTGGACGCTGATCGGCGCCTCGGTCGCCCTGATCGGGCTGTTCCTGCTCTACGAACGCGGCCAGCAGGACAACGAACCGCTGCTGCCGTTCTCCCTGTTCAAGGACCGCAACTTCTCCGTGGTCAACCTCGTCGGCATCGCGGTCTCCTTCGGTGTGCTGGGCATCCTGCTGCCGACGACGATCTATCTGCAGTCGGTGCTGGGCTTCAGCGCCATGAAGACGGGCCTGGTGCTGGTGCCGCTGGCCCTGGGCTCGCTGTTCACCGCCGGTCCCGCCGGCATCCTCTCGGAGAAGTTCGGCGGCAAGTACATCCTGACGGCCGGCCTGTCGATGTTCGGCATCGGCATCACCTGGATCCTGCTGGTCGCCGACACCGACAGCAGCTGGACCACGTTCATCGGCCCGCTGTTCGTCGCCGGTCTCGGCGCGGGCTGCACCTTCGCCCCGATGGGCTCGGAGGTCATGCGCAACGTGCCGCCGCACCTGACCGGCGCCGCCTCCGGCGTCAACAACGCGCTGCGGCAGGTCGGTTCGGTGATGGCCGGTGCCGTCATCGGTGCGGTCCTGCAGGCCCAGCTGGTCTCCGCGCTGCGCGAGGAGGCCGCCACCAGCGCCCGGCAGCTGCCCGAGCAGTACCGCGAGGGCTTCACGTCCTCCTTCGCCGAGGGCGCCAAGACCGTGGGTGTGGGCACCGAGCAGGGCGGCGGATCGGCTCCCGGCAACCTGCCGGGCGATGTCGCCGACACCGTCCAGGAGCTGGCCGGGAAGGTCTTCTCGCACGGCTTCGTGGACGCGCTCCAGCCCACCATGCTGGTGCCCGCCCTGACGATGTTCGCCGGCGCCGCGCTCTGCCTGGCCCTCAAGGGCGGGCCCACGCCCTCCGGCATGGGCCACCAGGCGCACGCCGGCCCCAAGAGCACCCCCTCGGACGAGGACGCCCCGGTCGCCGGCTGACCGGCACCGGCCCCGCGTCACCCGATCCACCCGATCCACCTGATCCGCCCGATCCACTCGTAGCGCACCACGGCACATTCCCGGACCGAAACCGCCCCCGGCCCCCAACAGGGCCGGGGGCGCTCGTGGTTGGACATCCCAATGATCAGTCGAAGAACACTCCTGGGCGCCTCCGGCGCCGCCCTGGGCCTGGTCGCCGCGCGGCCCCTCACCGGGCACGCGCTGGGCGGCAAGCTCCCCTGGGACCAGCTGCGCGGTCATCTGCGCGGCGACCTGGTGCTGCCCGGCGACAGCGCCTACGCGGTGGCCAAGCAGCTGGACTCCCGCCAGTACGACACCATCAGCCCCAAGGCCGTCGCCTACTGCGAGAGCCCCGGCGACGTCGCGCTGTGCCTGGCCTTCGCACAGGACCACGCCCTGGCCCTGTCCGTGCGCAGCGGCGGCCACAGCCTGGGCGGCTACTCCACCACCACCGGCCTGGTCGTCGACGTCTCGCGGCTGAACTCGGTGGCCCTCTCCGGTGGCCGGGCCACCCTGGGCGCCGGCGCCCAGAACGTGGACGTCCTGAACGGGCTGGCGCCCGCGGGCCTCGCGGTGACCGGCGGCGCCTGCGCCACCGTCGCGGCCGGCGGGTTCATCCAGGGCGGCGGCGTCGGCTTCCTGACCCGGCCGCTGGGGGTGGCGTGCGACGCGCTGACCTCCGCCCGGGTGGTGCTGGCCGACGGCCGGTACGTGACCGCCTCGGCCACCAGCCACCCCGACCTGTTCTGGGCGCTGCGCGGCGGGGGCGGCGGCAACTTCGGTGTCGTCACCTCCTACACGCTCAAGCCCGCCGCGGTCAGCGACGTGGCCACCGCGACCCTCGTCTTCGCCTGGGACAAGGCACTGGACATGGTCGACGGCTACGCCCGCTGGCTGCTTGACGCCCCGCGCGCCATCGGCGGCGCCTGCGTGATCACGCTGCCCGACGCGGCGCCCGGCACCACCCCGGTGCCCGCGATCCGCCTGGTGTCCACCGGCACCCAGGCCCAGCTCGACGACGAGACGGCCCGGCTGCTCTCGCTCACCGGCCAGCCCGTCAACCGCAGCGGCGCCACCCTGCCCTACCGCGACGTGATGATGGGCGTCTACGGCTGCGCCACCAAGACCGTCGCCCAGTGCCACCGCGCCGAGGCCACCGCCGAGGGCCAGCTGTCCCGGCCCGCGTTCAGCCTGGAACGCAGCCGCATGTTCACCTCCCCCATGTCCCGCACCGGCTGGGCCGGCGCGCTAGCCGTCTTCGACGCCGACCGCCGGGCGGGCCAGATGCACCAGATGCAGGTGCTGCCCGTGGGCGGGGCCGCGGCCGACCTGAGCCGCACCGCGACCGCCTACGTGCACCGCGACAGCGTCTTCACCGCCAACTACCTGGTCGCGATACCGGGGTCGGCCTCCCCCACCGACGCCGACAAGGCCGCCGGACAGGCCTGGGTGGACCGGGGCTTCGCCGCCCTCGACCCGCACTCCTCGGGCGAGACGTACCAGAACTTCATCGACCCGGCCCTGCACGACTTCCAGCGCGCCTACTACGCGGAGAACCACCCGCGCCTGGTGGCCGTGAAGAAGGCCTACGACCCGCACCGGGTCTTCACCTTCGCGCAGAGCATCCGCTGAGCATCCGCCGAGCCACCGGCTCCCGACCCGCCCCCTCAGGAGGCGCGCATGACCGCGACGCCGACAGACACCCAACGACAGCAGCAGGCCGGCCCCATCGACGGCAAGACGCTGCGCAGCGTGTGCGGCCTGTTCGTGACCGGCGTGACCGTGATCACCAGCGGCAGCGGCGCACAGGCGGCCGGCACCACCGTCAACTCCTTCACCTCCGTCTCCCTCGACCCGCCCCTGGTGCTGTTCTGCCTGCACCAGGCCTCCCGGCTGCGCACGCTGGTGGAGGAGTCCGGGGCCTTCACCGTGAACTTCCTGGCCGGCCGGCAGGAGCCTCTGGCCTGGGCGTTCGCGGGCCGGCACACCGCGGCGCTGCAGGACGTGGAGCACCGCTACTCGAGCGTCGGCGTGCCGGTGCTCAGCCAGGCCATGGCGTTCTTGTCCTGCCGCCTGGTCAACGCCTTCGAGGGCGGCGACCACACCATCTTCGTCGGCGAGGTAGCCGAGCTGGGTGTGCCGCGCGCCGACACCGAACCGCTGATCTTCTTCCGCGGCTCGATGGGCTCCCTCGAGGACGAGCCGCACGGCCCGCACCCCATGTTCGACAGCTAGGGGCCTGACGCCCCTGCCCCGCCCAACGCCCCGACCAGCCAAGGGAGTCGTGGATGTCCGGCACCACCAAAGCCTCCGGTGCATCTGTGCAAAGGCGCCTGGCCCGCTTCAACCGCAGGTTCGCCAACCGTTTCGTCGGCCCGGTCCTCACCCGCATGCCGGGCTTCGGCGCCGTCGTGCACCGCGGCCGCAGGTCGGGCCGCACCTACCGCACCCCCGTCAAAGTGTTCCGCGACGGCCCGTACTACGTGATGTCCCTCCCGTACGGACCGCAGTCGGACTGGGTGCGCAACACCCTGGCCCATAACGGCTGCGAGCTGCGCACCCTGGGCCGGCGCGTGCACCTGACCGGGCCCCGGGTGTTCGTGGACCGCACCCAGGCCGTCGTCCCGGCCCCGCTGCGGCCCCTGCTGCGCCGCTTCAAGGCCTTCGACTTCATCGAACTGCGCCCCCTGGACGCCCGCGGGGAGCGGCCCGCGGAGCGCGAGCGCGCCTGACCGTTGTCCGAGAGCCCCTGCCGGGGGCCGGCGGTGACCGTACGGCCGTGAACGGGCCGGGCGTGCACCGCCTTTGCTGTGTGTGGAGGCGAGATGGCGACGGGCGAGGCCCTGCCACTGGAAGCGATAGTCCTGATCGATGTTGCGATCGTCCTGCTCGCGGGGGCCGCCATGGCCCGCTTCGCGCGCAGGCTGCACCAACCGCCCGTCATCGCGGAGATCGCCGTGGGCATCCTGCTGGGCCCCAGCCTGCTGGGCCTGCTGCCGGGCGACCTGCCCGCCCGGATCTTCCCGGACGACGCCCGGCCGCTGCTGGGCGCCATCTCCCAGGTGGGCCTGGTGCTGTTCATGTTCCTGGCCGGCTGGGAACTCGACCTGACCCGGCTGCGCGGCCGGGGGCGCTCGGTCGGCTCGATGGCCGCCCTGGCCATGGCGGTGCCCTTCGCGCTCGGCGCGGGCGCGGCGGCCCTGCTGTACTCCTCGCAGAGCACCGACGGGGTCGGCTCGGGAACCTTCGTCTTCTACGTCGGCACGGCGTTCTCCATCACCGCCTTCCCGGTGCTGGCGCGCATCATCCGCGACAGCGGCCTGTCCACCTCCCGGGTCGGCACCCTGGCCATGGCCTGCGCGGCGATCGGTGACGTGGTCGCCTGGTGCGTGCTGGTCCTGGTGGTCGCCGTGGCCGGAGCCGGCGGCACCGGCGAGTTCTTCACCGTGATCGCCCTGACGGTGGCCTACGCGGCGGCCATGGCCCTCATCGTGCGGCCGCTGCTGGCCCGCGTGCTGCTGCGGGGGCCGGGCCGCACGGAGAAGGGCACCCTGTTCGTCCTGATCGTCTCGGGTGTCTTCGTCTCCTCGTTCCTCACCTCGTGGATCGGGATCCACGCCATCTTCGGCGCGTTCGCCTTCGGTCTCGTCATGCCGCGCCGGCGCGCTCCCGAGCTGCACCACCAGGTCGAGGCTCCCGTCGAGAAGGTCTCCGGGCTGCTCCTGCCGGTCTTCTTCGTGGTCACCGGGCTCTCCGTGGACGTCGGCGCGCTCGGCTGGGACGGCCTGCCGGCTCTGGCGCTGATCGTGGTGTGCGCCGTGGTGGGCAAGTTCGCCGGGGCGGCGCTGCCCGCCAAGGTGGCGGGCCTGGGCTGGCGGGAGGCCACCGCGTTCGGGGCGCTGATGAACACCCGGGGCCTGACCGAACTGGTCATCCTGGGCATCGGCCGTGAACTCGGCCTGATCTCGGCGCAGATGTTCACCATGATGGTGGTGATGGCGCTGGTCACCACCGCCATGGCGGGGCCGCTGCTGCGGCTTCTCGGCATGGGAGCGCAGCCGGCCGCCCCGGGCCCGCAGCGGCCGGCGCCCGAGAGCACGCCGGCCGGCGAGGCGCCGGTGGCGCTGGCCGCGGGCGGGCCCGGTGAGGGCGCCGAGCCCCGGCCAGGACCGCGCCCGGCCTGAACGGCTGTGCTCACTCCTCGCCGTCGGAGCCGGTGCGCACCCGCGCCAGCTTGTCGGGGTTGGTGACGGCGTAGATGCCACGCACCTGGTCGCCGCCGGGCGTGAGGTCCATGACGATGACCGCGTAGGGCGACTCCTCGGAGAACACCACCGCCGAGGCATCGCCGTTGACGTGCCGGTAGTGCACGTCGATGTCCTTGGGCGCGCGCTCCGCGTACCCGGCGAGCATGCGGCAGACCTTGTCGCGGCCCACGACGGGCCGCAGGCCCGCGGTGCGCACCTTGCCGCCGCCGTCGGTCCACATGGTCACCTCGGGTGCCAGCATCTCCATCAGCGCGTCCAGGTCGCCGCCGAGCGCCGCGGCGACGAAGCGTTCGGTGACCTCCTGCTGGACCTGCGGGGTGGTCTCGTAGCGGGGGCGGCGCGCCTGGACGTGGGCGCGGGCCCGGTGCGCGAGCTGGCGCACCGCCGAGGGGCTGCGGTCCAGGATGCCGGCGATCTCGGTGTGCGCGTAGCCGAACACCTCGTGCAGCACGAACACGGCCCGCTCCAGCGGGGTCAGCGTCTCCAGGACCACCATCATGGCCATCGACACCGACTCGGTGCGCAGGGCGTGTTCGGCGACGTCCGGGGTGGGCTCCTCGGCCGCCTTGGTGATCAGCGGCTCGGGCAGCCAGGGGCCCACGTACGTCTCGCGCCTGCGGGTGATCGCGTCCTTGCGGGCCAGGGCGTGGTTGACCGCGATGCGCACCAGGTAGGCGCGCGGGTTCTCGATCTCGTGGTGCGGTGAGCGGCTCTTCTTGCCCGACCAGGACAGCCAGGTCTCCTGCAGGACGTCCTCGGTGTCGGCGACGGAGCCGAGGAGGTTGTAGACGATGGAGAAGAGCAGCTCCCGATAGCCGACGAAGACCTCGGTGGAGGCTTCGACGACATCGCCCGCGAACCCCTGGTCCGCGGGCCCCTGGGTCACGACGGCTTCGTCCGTGACGTCCCGGCCGCTGAAGTCTTCGTCGGTGAGGTCTTCGTCGGTGAAGTCCTCTTCCGCACTGTCGGACATGGTGCACCTCCCGTGTGACGCGCTCGTAGTGGAGAGGCGGGCAGCCATCTGGAGTGTGACATCCCCTCCGGCGAATGTGTTTCACCTCACAGAAGGGGCGTCCGGTGTCACAGACGACCGGGGCGCCGCCCTCTCGTTCGCGAGAGCATCCCGGCCGCGGGATGCGGCCGGTCCCGCCGGAGCGATCCGGCCCCGCCGCCCGCGGCCGCGCAGCATCTGAACCTGTTGACCGGCCGGGACCGGTCGCCGACGAAAGGAACGGCACACCATGGCAGTTGCACAGCAGGCCCCGATCAACTTCGCCGTCATGTATGCGACGCACGACGCGTTCCGGCGTGACCTGGAGAAGTTCGCGGCGGCCGTGGCGGCCGGCCGGGCCGGCACCCCCCAGGTGCGGGCCGGCTGGGAGAACTTCAAGCGCCAGCTGCACGTCCACCACACCGTGGAGGACGCCGTGCTCTGGCCGCGCATCGCCCAGCAGGTCACCGAGCGGCCCGAGGACCAGAAGCTGCTGGCCGAGATGGAGGCGGAGCACGGGCAGTTGGACGCGGTGCTCGGCGCGGTCGACGCGGGCATGTCCCAGGGCGCCGCGGACCTGGGCGAGCGCGTGGACCGGCTGGCCCAGGCGCTGGGCTCCCACATGCGGCACGAGGAGGACGCGGCGCTGCCGCTCATCCAGGACGTGCTCACCCACAAGGACTGGGACGCCTTCCGCAGTGCCATGGCCAAGAAGCAGGGCCCCAAGGGCGCGGCCGTCTACATCCCCTGGGTGATGGACGGCCGGGACGTCGCCGAGCGCAAGCGGTTCCTGGACTGCATGCCCGCGCCGGTGAAGGTCCTCAACAAGCTTTTCTGGGAGTCGAGTTACCAAAAGCGCAGGCTGTTCTCCGTCTGAGCCGGCCTCCGCCCCGCCCGCTCCCCCGACCCGCGCATCCCGATCCGCGCATCCCGATCCGCGTATCCCGATCCACCGGCCGGCCCTGACCGGCCGGTCCGCGAGCGGCCCCTGGTGGGCCCCGCCCCACAGCGCGCCCCTGCCGGTGTGATTCCCCCGCCGCCGGCAGGGGCGTCGGCGTTGTGGGCGGGGCCTGCCGGGGTGCGCTTTCACGGCCGTACGGGCCCGCCCCGTGCGGCCTTCGTGCTGTCCGCGAGTACACCGATCCGCCCAACCGAAGGGACCCCTGTCATGAGCAGCCCGCAGTTCTCCCTGGCCGACCTCAAGCGCATCCTCCTGGAGGGCGCCGGCGCCGACGACGGCGCCGACCTGGACGGCGACATCCTCGACCGGGACTTCGACGACCTCGGCTACGAGTCGCTGGCCCTGCTGGAGACCGGCAGCCGCATCGAGCGCGAGTACGGCATCGCCCTGGACGACGACGTCTTCTCCGAGAACCGCACCCCGCGCGACCTGATCGCGGCCGTCAACGGCCGACTGTCCGCCTCCGCCGCGGTCTGACCCGGCGCCCCCGCGACCCCCAGGGAGAACTGATCATGCAACAGGACACGCGCGTGGCGCTCGTCACGGGTGCCACCAGCGGGATCGGCCTCGCCGTCGCCCGCCTCCTGGCCGGCCAGGGCCACCAGGTGTTCATCGGCGCCCG
>NZ_JBVIXD010000030.1:0-41803 GCF_055593965.1 Streptomyces sp. NPDC040622
TCAGGGGTTTTTTTTTTTTTCCTTCTGTGGTGGTTTGGGGGAATCACGACGCTCGGTGTTGGTCTCTGGTGGGGGGGTTTTAAGGGGACTGTGGTTTTTTTTTTTTTTTTTTTTTTTTTTTTTTTTTTTTTTTCCCCCCCCCCCCCCCCCACCACCTGCGTGGCGGTTCCTCCGTACCGTGACGGGGGTGACCGGGAGAACCGTCCTGCTGCTGACCGCCGCCGCCTGCGAGAGCGACCCCGAGGGGCCCGGCGCGGACGCCGGACTCGTGCTGCGGGCAGCCGCCTCGGCCCGGCTCGGCGCCGAGGCCTTGGACGCCGCCGAGCGCGCGGGCCTGCGGCGCGGCCCCGGCGGCCACCTGCGGCTGCCGGACCGGGACGCGGTGTACGGGTCGGCGTCGCCCGCCGAGCGCAGGGCGGCCCACCGGCTGCTCGCCGGGTCCGCCACCGGCGAGCGGCAGCGGCTCACCCGTCGGCTGCATCGGGCACTCGCGACGGCCTACCCGGACGAGCGGGCCGGGCGCGAGCTCGCCGACGCGGCGGGGGAGCCAGGGCCGACCCGGGGCGAGCGGGCCACGGCGCTCGCGTACGCGGCGGCGCTCGCCGCGGACCCGGCCGTGCGCGCCGGGCGGCTCGTGGCGGCCGCGGACCACGCCCGTCTCGCGGGGCGCTCGCTGCGGGCCCGCGAACTCCTCGACCGCGCCCGGCGGTTGCCGTCCCCCGATCCGGTCGGGGGCCGCGCCGACCTCGTGCACGGCCTGCTCGCGCTGCGCGACGGCCCGGTCGCCGACGCCCGGGAGTCACTCCTCCTGGCGGCCCGGCGGTGCGGACCCGCCGACGCGCTCCACGCCCGCCTGGCCGCCGCGGAGGCGTCGTGGGCGCTGGGGGACGCGGAGGCGTACCGGGAGGCGGTGGGGGCGCGGTTGCCCGGCGGGGGAGAGGGGGCGGGAGCTGTCCCCGACGCGGTCCGTGACTACGGCGTCGGGATGTCCGCCGCGCTCGGCGACCGGTTCGCGGCCGGGCGGGAGGCGCTGCTGCGGGTGGTCGCGGGCGCCGGTGGGGACGGGGTCGGCGGGGTCGGGGGGGTCGGGGCCGGCGATGACGGGTCCGGCGGGGTCGGGTCCGGCGGGGTCGGGTCCGGCGACGACGGGTCCCGTGGGCTGGGTGCGGCCGGGGTGCGGGAGCCGGACGCGCTGTCGCGGGCCGGTGCCGCCGCGCTGGTCGCCGGGGACCTGCCGGCCGCCTGCCGCCTGGGCAGCAGGGCCATCGCCGCCGCCCGGGCCCATGACGCGGAGGCCGAGCTGCCGCGCGCCCTGGAACTCCTCGCGTACGGCGAACTGCGGGCCGGACGGCACGCGCGGGCCAGGGCCCACGCCGAGGAGGGTGTGCGGGCCGCGCTCGCCACGGGGCAGCGCAACGTCCTGGCCCCTCAGCACGCCGTCCTCGCCCTGGTCGCCTCCCTCGACAGCGACGCGGCCACCGTCGCCCGCCACGCCGGGGCCGCACAGGAGATCGCCGCCCGGCACGGCCTCCTCCAGGCGGCGACGCTCGCCCAGTGGGCGCTGGCCCGCGCGGACGTGGCGCGGGGCAGGGCGGTGGAGGCGGCGGCCCGGCTCGGGCCGCTCGTCGCCCCCGGGCCGCGGCGCGGGCACTTCGCGGTCCGCATGCTCGCCGTGCCCTGCTTCGTGGAGGCGGCCGTCTGCGCGGGCGAGGCGGGGGCGGCCCGGGCCGCCGTCACGGAGTTCGAGGCGTGGGCGGGGCGCGGTCACGACCCGCAGGCCCCCGCTCAACTCGCCCGCTGCCAAGCCCTGCTGGCCGCCCACGACCCGCCTCGCGCGGAGGCACGCTACGCCGAGGCGCTGGCCCGCCACGACGGTTCCGAGGGTGACTTCGAGCGGGCCCGCACCGCCGCCCTGTACGGCAAGTGGCTGCGCCGCGCCCGCAGGACGGCCCGCGCCCGCGTGCTGTTGCGGGACGCCCTGGTCGCCTTCGAGCGGTGCGGCGCGGCCGTCTGGGCCGCCCAGACGGCCGCCGAGCTGCGCGCCACGGGGGAGGCGCCCGGGTCGGGCGAACCGCCGGGCAGGCTCGGCGGGCTGACGCCGCAGCAGCTGCGCATCGCCCGCTGCGTCGCGGAGGGCGCGACCAACCGCGAGGTCGCGCGCCGCCTCTCGGTGAGTCCGCGCACCGTCGACCACCACCTGCGCAACGTCTTCGCCCACCTGGGAGTCCGCTCCCGACTGGAGCTGGCCCGCCTCGTCGACCGCGCGGAGGGGGCGGCGGCGCGTACGTGAGGCGGGCGGCGCCCGGCAGAGCCTTCGGTGAGGTGTTCCGCGCCTGCTCCACGTCGGTTCCGCGTCGTTTCCGCCTCTGCTCCGCCTCGACGGTTTCGGGCCCGGCGGCACCCCGTTCCGCCCCCGCCTCACCCCCGTTTCCGCCCGAAGGCTGGAGACCGACCGGACGGTATGCCATTCTTCGGGCGCCGGGACGGGGTGGCCGCGTCCCGGCGTGAGCCGACCCGTGGAGGACCGTGATGTCCGCGCACCTGGTACGTCCCCGAGCCCGCTCCCGGACGGGCGGCACCCTCGTCGGGCCCGACGCGGTGGCCGTGCTGCGCCGCGCCGCGCTGCCGCTCATGGACCGGCTCCCCGCGCTCGCGGACCGGCTGATGACGGACCTGCGGGACCAGGAACCCGCCTACCGGGCCGCGATCGAGGCGGACGCGGCCGATGTGCGGCGGGAGGTCCAGCGGTCGCTGGGGCACAGCGTCGCCTCCCTCCTGGATCCCGCACGTTCCCGCGAGGCCGCCCGCGCCTGCTCGGCGCGGATCGGCGCGGAGCGTGCCGCCCGCGGCCTTCCCCTCGACGCCCTGCTGCACGCCTTCCGGCTCGGCGGCTCCCTGGTCTGGCAGGCCCTCGTCGACGAGGTGACCCGCCGGCACCCCGAGGACGCGCACCTGCTCGTCCATCTCGCCGCGGACGTCTGGGACTTCGTCGACGAGCACTGCCTCTGCGTGAGCGAGGCCTACCGGCGGGCCGAGCGCGAACTGACCTGGCGCCGCGAGAACCGGCGCCGCCTGCTCGCCGCCACGCTCCTGGACGGCGCGACCCGCATCGCCGACCTGCCCGACGTCGCCGCCGCGCTCGGACTGCCCGAACGCGGCCGGTACGCCGTGGTGCTCGTCGCGGGCGGGCGCGGAGCCGTGCGGGACCTGCCGGACGGCCTGCGGGGCGTGTGGCACACCGGCTCCGACGCCGAGCACGGCATCGTCGCGCTCGGCGACCACGACATCGCCCGGGTCGGGGGCGCGTTCCGGGCGATGACGGAGCGTACGGCGGCCCTGCGGGTCGGCATCAGCCCCGCCGTCGACGGCCTCGCCGCGGTGGGCGGTGCCCGGCGCCTCGCCGAGACCGCCCTGCGCATCTGCCCCGCGCACGGCGGCACCGTACTTCTGGAGGAGGAGCTGCCGACGGCCCTGGTGGCGGCCGCCCCCGCGCTCGGCGGCCTGCTCGCCGACCGGGTCCTGGGGCCGCTGCTCGCCCTGCCGCCCGTCGACCGGGCGCTGCTCCTCGACACGCTGACGGTGTGGCTGGAGTGCGAAGGGTCGGCGCAGCGGGCCGCCGCCCGCCTCTACTGCCACCGCAACACGGTCCTCAACCGCCTCCGCCGCTGCGAGCAGCTCACCGGCCGCGGCCTGACGCGCCCCGCCGACCTCGTCGAGCTCGTCCTCGCCCTGAAGGCGCACCGCCTCCGCCGCGACTGAGCGGTCCGGGAAGGAGCGGCCGAGCGGCGCAGGGCCCGGCAGCTCCCCGCGGGAGCACGAGCAGAAGTGCACAAGAAAAGTTGCGCAACAATAATTGTGCAACTCTTCTTTTGTATCTACGGTGGGGTCATGGCCAGACAACAACGCCGCCAAGTGACCGACCTCGGCACCCTGAAGGCCTTCGGGCACCCCTTGCGCCTGCGGCTCTACGGCGCCCTGAAGATCGCCCGCACCGCCACCGCGTCCCAGCTGGCCGACGAGGTCGACGAGGCCGTCTCGCTCGTCAGTTACCACCTGCGCAAGCTCGCCGAGCACGGGCTGATCGAGGAGGCGCCGCAGGCGCAGCGCGGGGACGGGCGCGAGCGGTGGTGGACGACGGCGCAGGAGACGCTGTCGTTCCGCACCGCGGACTTCGAGGACACCCCGGAGCGGGCCGCCGCCCTCGCCGCCGTGACCCGCGCCCTGCACGAGAAGCAGACCGACCTCTACGGCGTCTGGCTCGACCAGCGCGCCGTCTGGGGGCCCGAGTGGCGCGCGGCGGCCGACAGCTCGGACTTCCTCACCCGCTACACCGCCGCCGAACTCGCCTCGCTGACCAAGGAGTTGCACGCCGTGATCCGCACGTACGAGCAGCGCGCCCAGGCCGCACAGGACGCCGGCGACACGGAGGGGCGCGAGAGCGTCATGCTGTACATGCACTCGTTCCCGTTCCGGTCGCTGTGAGGCCGACCGCCGTGGCCACCACCGGCATACCCCCGGCCGCCGCCGTCGAGCGCCCCGCCCACCGCGACGGCAACGTCCTGCGCTGGCTCAGCGCCTACACCGCCTCGATGATCGGCGACAGCGTCTACTTCGTGGCGCTCTCCTGGGCCGCGGCCCGCAGCGGAAGCGCGGCCCAGGCCGGGCTCGTGCTCGCCGTGGGAGCCGTGCCCCGGGCGGTGCTCATGCTCGGCGGCGGTGTCGTCGCCGACCGCTTCGGGCCGCGCCGCGTCGTCATCGGCAGCGACGCCGTGCGGTGCCTGGTGATCCTCGCCGTGGCCGCGCTGCTCCTCCTCGCCACCCCGGGCATCTGGTTCCTCGCCGCCGTCGCCCTCGTCTTCGGCGCGGTCGACGCGCTCTTCCTGCCCAGCGTGGGTGCCCTGCCGCCGCGCATCACCACCCAGGGCCAGCTCGCGCGCGTCCAGGGGATGCGCGGGGTCGCGGCCCGGATCGCCACCGTCGCCGGCGGCCCGCTGGGCGGCATCGCGGTCGCGACCGGCGGCTCGCCCGCCGCCTTCGGGGTGGCCGGGGTGCTGTTCGCCGGATCGCTCGCGCTGCTGATCGCCGTACGGCTGCGGGAGCCGCCCGGCGACGACCCGGTGGCGGCCAAGGGCCCGGCGGGGGAGCCCTCCTCCGTCCTGCGCGATCTGGCCGACGGCCTGCGGTACATCCGAGGCCACCGTGTCCTGCTGCCGCTGATGACCGTGATCGCCGTCGGCGAGCTCGGCTTCACCGGGCCCGCCAACATCGGCCTCGTGCTGCTCGCCGACGAGCGCGGCTGGGGCGCGTCGGGGCAGGGCTGGATCCTCGCCGGGTTCGGCGTGGGCGCCGGCCTCGCCTCGCTGCTGCTGGCCGTGCGCGGGCGGGTGCCGCGCGCCGGGGCGGTGCTGTCCTGGGTGGCCTTTCCGGGCACGGTGGCCCTCGCGGCACTCGGCTTCGTGCCCTCGGTGGCGGGCGCGGTCGTGGCCGCGTGCCTGCTGGGGCTGCTGCTCGGCATGTGCGGCGCGCTGTGCGGAGCGCTGGTCCAGACCGTCACCGCCGCCGCCTACCTGGGCCGCGTCACCGCGGTGTCCAGCCTCTTCAGCCTGGGCGTGGCCCCGCTCAGCTACCCCGTCGTCGGCGCCGCCATCGGCGCGTGGGGCAGCGAGCCGGTCTTCGCGGCCTGCGGGGCGCTGACGGCCGCAGGGGGCGTCATCGGCCTCTGCTCACGCCCCCTGCGCCGCGCCGAACTCCCGGGCTGACCCGAACGCCCGGAAGGGCGCGGCGCCCCGGCGCGCTACAGCCCCAGCTGCTTCGTCTCGTGCAGCGTGGCGATCGCTTCCTTGTCGCCGTCCAGCGAGACGTCGGCGACCTCCTGCCTGCCGTACACGAACATCAGCAGCTCGGCGGGCTCACCGGTCGCCGTCACCACCGGCGTGCCCCGGTGCGCCACCGCCGTCTGGCCGTCCGGACGGCGCAGCACCAGGCCCACCGGCGCCTTGCGGCCCACCAGGCGGGCCGAGCGTTCCAGGCGGGACCAGAGGGCGTCCGAGAAGACCGGGTCGAGATCGCGCGGCGTCCAGCCGGGCCGCGCACGGCGCACGTCCTCGGTGTGGATGTAGAACTCGACGGCGTTCGACGCCTCGTCGATCTGCTTCAGTGAGAAGGGCGAGAAACGCGGCGGCCCCGTCCTGATCAGCTGGACCAGTTCCTCGTACGGCTTCGCGGCGAACTCGGCCTGCACCCGCTCCAGGCGCCCCGCGAGCTGCTTGATCAGGAGCCCGCCCGCGGCGTCCGCGCGCCGCTCGCGCACCACCACGTGGGCCGCGAGGTCACGGGTCCTCCAGCCGTCGCACAGAGTGGGCGCCTCGGGCCCCTCCGCCTCCAACAGATCGGCGAGGAGAAGTCGTTCACGCTTCGCATGGGTCGACATGCCCCCAGCCTACGACCGGACGCCCGGTCCGCCCACCCGTCTCCCGGCCCCCATATCGCACCGCACCGGTCCGCGCCGCCCCTCCTCGCCGCCTTCTCATCCCCTGGACGCCCGCCGGGAGGGCTTTCCCGGGGCGGCACAATGGGCCCATGACCCGCGTGCCCCCGCCCAGCAGCAGCCTCGCCCCGGACATCGCCGCGCGCCTCAGGCGCAGCGCCGACGGCCTCGTCCCCGCCATCGCCCAGCAGTACGACACCGGTGAGGTGCTGATGCTCGGCTGGATGGACGACGAGGCGCTGCACCGCACCCTCACCACGGGCCGCTGCACCTACTGGTCGCGCAGCCGCCAGGAGTACTGGGTCAAGGGCGACACGTCCGGGCACTTCCAGTACGTCAAGGAGGTGGCCCTGGACTGCGACGCGGACACCGTCCTCGTCCAGGTCGACCAGATCGGCCCGGCCTGCCACACCGGCACCCGCACCTGCTTCGACACCGACGTGCTGCCCGTCCAGCCCGTGCCCGGCACCCCCGCGCCCGGTCAGTAGGGTCTGCTGCCATGGACCTCGAGACCTTCCGCAAGCTGGCGGCCGACCGCCGCGTGCTCCCCGTCAGCCGCAGGCTCCTCGCGGACGGGGACACCCCCGTCGGCCTCTACCGCAAACTGGCCGCCGAACGCCCGGGCACCTTCCTCCTGGAGTCCGCGGAGAACGGCCGATCCTGGTCCCGCTACTCCTTCGTGGGCGTCCGCAGCGAGGCCGCCCTCACCGTCCGCGACGGCGAGACCCACTGGCTGGGCACCCCGCCCGTCGGCGTGCCCACCTCCGGCGACCCGCTCGCCACGCTGCGCGCCACCATCGAGCTCCTGCACACCCCCCGGGACGTGGTCAGCGCCGACGGACTGCCGCCGTTCACCGGCGGCATGGTCGGCTACCTCGGCTACGACATCGTGCGCCGCCTGGAGAAGATCGGCCCCGGCGAGCGCGACGACCTGCGGCTGCCCGAGCTGACCATGCTGCTCACCAGCGACCTCGCCGTCCTGGACCACTGGGACGGCTCGGTCCTGCTGATCGCCAACGCGATCAACCACAACGACCTCGACACCGGCGTCGACGAGGCCTACCACGACGCGGTCGCCCGCCTCGACGCCATGGAGACCGACCTCTCCCGGCCCGTCTCCCAGCCCCCTGCCGCCCTGCCGCCCTCCGAGCTCCCCGAGTACACCGCCCTGTGGGGCGGCCCCCAGTACCAGGAGGCCGTCGAGGACATCAAGGAGCGCATCCGGGCCGGCGAGGCCTTCCAGGTCGTGCCCTCGCAGCGCTTCGAGACGCCGTGCACGGCGAGCGCGCTGGACGTCTACCGCGTGCTGCGGGCCACCAACCCGTCGCCGTACATGTACCTCTTCCGCTTCGACGGGTTCGACGTCGTCGGCTCCTCGCCCGAGGCCCTGGTCAAGGTCGAGGACGGGCGCGCCATGGTCCACCCGATCGCCGGGACCCGGCACCGCGGCGCCACCCCGCAGGAGGACCAGGCGCTCGCCGAGGAACTCCTCGCCGACCCCAAGGAGCGGGCCGAGCACCTGATGCTCGTCGACCTGGGCCGCAACGACCTGGGCCGGGTCTGCAGGCCCGGCTCCGTCGAGGTCGTCGACTTCATGTCCATCGAGAAGTACTCCCACGTGATGCACATCGTCTCGACCGTCACCGGACAGGTCGCGGGCGGTCGCACCGCCTTCGACGTGCTCACCGCCTGCTTCCCCGCGGGCACCCTCTCCGGCGCCCCCAAGCCCCGGGCGATGCAGATCATCGACGAGCTCGAGCCGTCCCGGCGCGGCCTGTACGGCGGCTGCGTCGGCTATCTCGACTTCGCGGGCGACTCCGACACCGCCATCGCCATCCGCACCGCCCTGCTGCGCGAGGGCACCGCGTACGTGCAGGCCGGGGCCGGAGTCGTCGCCGACTCGGACCCCGTCGCCGAGGACACCGAGTGCCGCAACAAGGCCGCCGCGGTGCTGCGCGCCATCCACACGGCGAACCGGCTGCACGGGCGTTCGGATCGTGAGGGATAGTGGACGGGTGACTTCTGCCGTACCTCCGCCCCGAACCGAGGCACCGACCGAGAGCCGGGCCCAGCGCAGCAGCAGACGCAGCATCGCCGTCGCGCTGCTGCTGGGTGCCGTCGGCGCGGCCCTCGCCCTGCTCGCGTCCCGCCAGGCCTGGGCCCACGGCACCGCGTCGGTGGCCGGCGGCGAGCTGCCGCTGACCGCCAAGGGCGGCGACGTCACCGGTGTGCCCGCGGCGCTGGCGATCGTGGGCCTCGCCTCCCTCGTCGCCGTCTTCGCCGTCCGCCGCGCCGGCCGCGTCCTGGTCTCCCTGCTGCTCACGCTCAGCGGCGCGGGCATCGTGGCCGCAGCCCTGCTCGGCGCCGACGACAGCGGCGCCCTCGACGAGAAGGCCGCGACGGCCGCCGGCGACAAGGCCGCCACCATCGGCGACCTGACCCACACCGGCTGGCCCTACGCGGCGGCCGGCGCGGGCGTGCTGATCCTGCTCGCGGGCCTGCTCGCGCTCACCTACGGCCGTTCGTGGCCCGCGATGTCGGGACGCTACGAACGCGACGGCACGCCGACCCCCCGCAAGGCCCGCCGCGCCCCGGACCCGGACCGCCCCGAGGAGCTGTGGAAGGCCCTCGACCGCGGTGAGGACCCGACGCGCGAGAACGGCGAGGACCCGACGCGCGAAACGTGACCCCGCGCTCACGCCATACGCGCGAGTACGGGACAATGTCGGCGAGCGTCCGACGCGTGGCGGGCTCCCCACCCACCACCACGCACAGAGCAACAGCAACGAGGAGCACAACAATGGCGGGACACGGACACACCCCGGCTGCCTGGACCGGTTCCATCATCGCCTTCATCGGCTTCTGCGTCGCGGGTGCCTTCATGGTGATGGCCAACGTCCCCGGCTTCTGGGCCGGCATGGCCGTCATCGCCATCGGCGGCCTCGTGGGCGGCGCGATGCGCATGGCGGGCATGGGCCAGGCCAGGCGCCCGCAGCACCAGGTCGCCCGCTCCGAGGGCTGATCTTCGCCGTACGACGGGAGGCGGTCCGGCAGCAGCCGGGGCCGCCTCTTCGCGTATCCGGACCTTTCCTGGCCCGGTCACCGGGCGACGCGCCCGGGCACGCGGCAGAATGCACGGGTGACCGCCGAACCCGAGAGCGCCGCGCCCGCCGTCCTGACCCGTCTGCTGGTACCGGCCGGCCTGCTCGCCGCGGTCGCCGGCGCCTTCGCGTACGTCGGCGCCGTCGACCCGAACGAACCCGGCCACTACCCCGCCTGCCCGCTGCTGCGCCTCACCGGCATCTACTGCCCCGGCTGCGGCGGCCTGCGCAGCGCCCACGCCGTCGTCCACGGCGACTTCACGGCCGCCCTCGGCGCCAACGCGCTCGCCGTCGTCGGGTACGGCCTCTTCGCTCTCCTGTGGGCCGTCTGGGTGGTCAGGACAGTGCGGGGGCGGTCCGTGCGGATCGAGTTGGGCCCGGCGCAGCTGTGGGGTTTCGGGGCTCTTGTGGCGGTCTTCACCGTCGTACGCAATCTGCCGTTCGGGTCCTGGCTGCACCCCTGAAAGCGCAGGCGGCAGGCCGGATGGATGTCCAGTTCGTGGGACGGGCGTCAACCGGATGCGGGGCCTTCGCCCTCCTGCGGATACCATCGCAGTGACCAGCTTGAACGTCAGCTCAACCGTCAGGGAAGGGGGCCGCTCGCGTGAGTGTGCTCGACGAGATCATCGACGGAGTCCGTGCCGACCTCGCGGAGCGGCAGGCGCGCGTCAGCCTCGACGAGCTCAAGGAGCGCGCCGCCAACGCTCCCGCGGCCAAGGACGGCGCGGCGGCCCTGCGCGGCGACGGCGTGCAGGTCATCTGCGAGGTGAAGCGCTCCAGCCCCTCCAAGGGCGCGCTCGCCGCCATCGCCGACCCGGCAGGCCTCGCCGCCGACTACGAGGCGGGCGGCGCCGCCGTCATCTCCGTGCTGACCGAGGAGCGCCGCTTCGGCGGCTCGCTCGCCGACCTGGAGGCCGTCCGCGCCAAGGTCGACATCCCGGTGCTCCGCAAGGACTTCATCGTCACCTCGTACCAGCTGTGGGAGGCCAGGGCGTACGGCGCCGACCTCGCGCTGCTGATCGTGGCCGCCCTGGAGCAGTCCGCCCTCGAATCGCTCATCGAGCGCGCCGAGTCGATCGGCCTCACGCCGATCGTCGAGGTGCACGACGAGGACGAGGCCGAGCGCGCCCTCGACGCGGGCGCCCGGGTCATCGGCGTCAACAACCGTGACCTGAAGACCCTCAAGGTCGACCGCTCCACCTTCGAGCGCATCGCGCCCGAGCTGCCGGACAGCGTCGTCAAGATCGCCGAGTCCGGTGTGCGCGGCCCGCACGACCTGATCGCCTTCGCCAACGCGGGCGCCGACGCGGTGCTCGTCGGCGAGTCCCTGGTCACCGGGCGCGACCCGAAGTCCGCCGTCTCCGACCTGGTCGCCGCCGGCGCCCACCCGGCCCTGCGCCACGGACGGAGCTGACCCTTCCCGATGACCGCCTTCGCCCGCCTCGCCCCCGGCTGCCGCCCTCGCGGCTGCCGCGCGCCCGCACGGCGCGTCCGGGGCAGGCGGGTGCGGTACCACATCGGTGCGGAGCCGGGCCAGATCCCCGGGATGCGATGGCAGGGCGGCGCCTGAGCGCCGCCGAGAGCTGAGACGCCCCCGCAAAGGGGGCGCGGGGAACCGCGCGAGCGAGCCACCACGTGCCGCAGCCGCGCACAGGACCCGACCAGCGACGGCGCCAAGGCGAACACCGCCCGAGCCCATGCCATGCCGACGCGAGGATCCCGCATGCCCAGCGAGTACTTCATCCCCGACCCCGAGGGTCACATTCCCAGCGCCGAAGGCTACTTCGGCGCGTTCGGCGGCAAGTTCATCCCGGAGGCGCTCGTCGCCGCCGTGGACGAGGTCGCCGTCGAGTACGACAAGGCCAAGAGCGACCCGGCCTTCGCCGCCCAGCTGGACGACCTGCTCGTCCACTACACCGGCCGCCCCAGCAGCCTCACCGAGGTGCCCCGCTTCGCCGAACACGCGGGCGGCGCCCGCGTCTTCCTCAAGCGCGAGGACCTGAATCACACCGGCTCGCACAAGATCAACAACGTGCTCGGCCAGGCCCTGCTCACCCAGCGCATGGGCAAGACCCGCGTCATCGCCGAGACCGGCGCGGGCCAGCACGGCGTCGCCACGGCCACCGCCTGCGCGCTCTTCGGCCTCGAATGCACCATCTACATGGGCGAGATCGACACCGAGCGCCAGGCCCTGAACGTGGCCCGGATGCGCATGCTGGGCGCCGAGGTCGTCGCCGTGAAGTCCGGCAGCCGCACCCTGAAGGACGCCATCAACGAGGCGTTCCGCGACTGGGTCGCCAACGTGGACCGCACGCACTACCTGTTCGGCACCGTCGCGGGACCGCACCCCTTCCCCGCCATGGTCCGCGACTTCCACCGCGTCATCGGCGTCGAGGCCCGCCGCCAGATCCTGGAGCGCGCCGGACGCCTGCCCGACGCCGCGATCGCCTGTGTGGGCGGCGGCTCCAACGCCATCGGCCTCTTCCACGCCTTCATCCCGGACGCGGACGTGCGCCTCATCGGCTGCGAACCCGCGGGGCACGGCGTCGAGACCGGCGAGCACGCGGCCACGCTGACCGAGGGCGAGCCGGGCATCCTGCACGGCTCCCGTTCCTACGTCCTGCAGGACGAGGAGGGCCAGATCACCGAGCCCTACTCGATCTCCGCCGGACTCGACTACCCGGGCATCGGCCCCGAGCACGCCTACCTCAAGGACAGCGGCCGCGGCGAGTACCGCGCGGTCACCGACGACGCCGCGATGCAGGCCCTGCGCCTCCTCTCGCGCACCGAGGGCATCATCCCGGCCATCGAGAGCGCCCACGCGCTCGCCGGGGCGCTCGAGGTCGGCAAGGAGCTCGGCAAGGACGGACTGATCGTCGTCAACCTCTCCGGGCGCGGCGACAAGGACATGGACACGGCCGCGCGCTACTTCGGCCTGTACGACACGGACGCCACCGTCGAGGCGGACGCGTCCGCCACCGGTGCGGAGATCGAGGGGGACGCCAAGTGAGCGGCAACATCAGGCTGTTGGACGAGACCCTCGCCGGCGCGAAGGCCGAGGGCCGGTCCGCCCTCATCGCCTACCTGCCCGCGGGCTTCCCCACCGTCGACGGCGGCATCGCGGCCGTCAAGGCCGTCTTCGAGGGTGGCGCGGACGTGGTCGAGGTCGGCCTGCCGCACTCCGACCCGGTGCTCGACGGCCCGGTCATCCAGACCGCGGACGACATCGCGCTCAAGGCGGGACTGAAGATCGCCGACGTCATGCGCACGGTCCGCGAGGCCTACGAGGCGACCGGCAAGCCGGTGCTCGTCATGACGTACTGGAACCCGATCGACCGCTACGGCGTGGAGCGCTTCACCGCCGAGCTCGCCGAGGCGGGCGGCGCCGGGTGCATCCTGCCCGACCTGCCCGTCCAGGAGTCCGCGCTCTGGAGGGAGCACGCCGGCAAGCACGACCTGGCGACGATCTTCGTCGTCGCGCCGAGCAGCAAGGACGAGCGGCTCGCCACCATCACGGCGGCGGGCTCCGGCTTCGTCTACGCGGCCTCGCTCATGGGCGTCACCGGCACCCGCGCGTCCGTCGGCGAGCAGGCGCAGGACCTGGTGCGGCGCACCAAGGCCACCACCGAACTGCCGGTCTGCGTCGGCCTCGGCGTCTCCAACGCCGCCCAGGCCGTCGAGGTCGCGGGCTTCGCCGACGGCGTGATCGTCGGCTCCGCCTTCGTGCAGCGCATGCTGGACGCGCCGGACGAGGCCGCGGGGCTGGCCGCCGTGCGTGCCCTCGCCGGTGATCTCGCGAACGGCGTACGCGGCAAGGCGTAACCCGTACGGGTGGATATGTGACCGGGGAGGCATGCTCGTGCCTCCCCGGTTCGTTGGCCCGGTGTGAGCGAGAAGAACCGTGAGGCAAAGCGATCGGCCCGCGAGCGGCTGGCGGAAGAGCGAGAGCGGCAGAAGGCCCGCGACAAGCAGCGCAGGGCGCTGGTCGTGGGCGCCGCGGTGGTCGGGGTCCTCGGCCTCGCCGCCGTGGTGGGGCTGCTCGCCGCCAATTCCGGCGACGACAAGAGCGACACATCGGGCCCGGTGGTCGTTCCGAAGGGGGCGAACGGCAAGGATCAACTGGCTCTGCCTGCGGGCAAGGAGAGCGCCAAGGCGACCCTCGCCATCTGGGAGGACTTCCGCTGCCCGGCCTGCAAGCAGTTCGAGGACACCTATCGCACGACGATCCACGAGCTCACCGACAAGGGTCAGCTCAAGGTCGAGTACCACCTGGCGACGCTCATCGACCGGAACCTCGGCGGCAGCGGCTCGCTCCGCGCCGCGAACGCGGCGGGCTGCGCCCAGGACGCCGGCAAGTTCCCGCCGTACCACGACGTGCTCTACAAGAACCAGCCCGCCGAGACGGACGACGCCTTCAGCAAGAACGGCAAGCTGATCGAGCTCGCAGGTGAGGTCGACGGCCTCGTCACCGACTCCTTCAAGAAGTGCGTCGAGGACGGCAAGCACGACAGCTGGGTCGACAAGTCCAACCAGGCCTTCCAGGACGCGAAGCTGCAGGGCACGCCCACCGTGCGGCTCGACGGCAAGGACATCTTCGGCGACCAGCAGAACCCGCTGACGCCCCAGAAGTTGAAGAAGATGGTGCAAGACGCCAACCGGAGCTGAGGCGGCGGGGGGCGGCATTCCTGTTATAGACCCGTAGCCGGACCGGTTGCCGCCCCCGATGCCCGGCACGGTAGCGTCGGTCGTGTCATGGACCTCGCCTTCATTCCCAGTCCGTCGCGCGGTGTGGTTGAACTCGGACCCATTCCGTTGCGCGGCTACGCGTTCTGCATCATCATCGGCGTCTTCGTAGCCGTCTGGCTCGGCAACAAGCGGTGGATCGACCGCGGGGGCCGGTCCGGCACCGTGGCGGACATCGCTGTGTGGGCCGTGCCGTTCGGCCTCGTCGGCGGGCGTCTCTACCACGTGATCACGGACTACCAGCTGTACTTCAGCGACGGCCGCGACTGGGTGGACGCCTTCAAGATCTGGGAGGGCGGCCTCGGCATCTGGGGCGCGATCGCGCTCGGTGCCGTCGGCGCGTGGATCGGCTGCCGCCGCCGCGGCATCCCGCTGCCCGCCTGGGCCGACGCGCTGGCCCCCGGCATCGCGCTCGCCCAGGCCATCGGCCGCTGGGGCAACTGGTTCAACCAGGAGCTGTACGGCAAGCCCACGGACCTGCCCTGGGCCCTGAAGATCACCTCGGCCGACGACGGCCGGGTCCCCGGCACCTACCACCCGACCTTCCTCTACGAGTCGCTGTGGTGCATCGGCGTCGCCGTCCTGGTCATCTGGGCCGACCGCCGCTTCAAGCTCGGACACGGCCGGGCGTTCGCCCTGTACGTCGCCTCGTACTGCGCAGGGCGCGGCTGGATCGAGTACATGCGGGTCGACGACGCGCACCACGTCCTCGGCCTGCGGCTGAACGTGTGGACGGCCATCGTGGTCTTCCTGCTCGCCGTCGCCTACCTCGTGATCTCCGCGCGGATCCGCCCCGGGCGCGAGGAGATCGTCGAGCCGGGCGCGGACGAGGACGCCGCGGAGGCGGGCGACACGAAGTCACCGGGCGACGCGAAGTCCGCGCAGGCGAAGCCCGCCAAGGACAAGGCCGACGAGACCGAGAAGACTGAGAAGTCTGAGAAGTCTGAGAAGGCCGAGAAGTCCGAGAAGGCCGACAGAGCCGAGAAGCCTGACAAGGCGGACGTGGCCGACGAGGCCGAGTCGGCGAAGAAGAGCTGA
The DNA here is from genome assembly GCF_055593965.1 of Streptomyces sp. NPDC040622. NCBI lineage: Bacteria > Bacillati > Actinomycetota > Actinomycetes > Kitasatosporales > Streptomycetaceae > Streptomyces > Streptomyces sp. NPDC040622. The sequence continues at coordinate 15,370 of NZ_JBVIXD010000030.1, forward strand.
GGCCCTCGGGCCGTACGGGGAAGGGGCCGCCGGATCACCGATCCGGCGGCCCCTTCCCCGTGGGCGGGGCCGTCCGTCTCACCGCCTCCGCGCCGCCAGCGCCAGCGTCCGCTGCGCCCCCTCCACCACCGCCCGGTCCACGAAGCGGCCGTCCGGCAGGGCCAGCGCGCCCTCGTCCGTCGCGGCGGCCTTGGTGATCTCCTCCGCCTCCTCGACCTCCTCGGGCGTGGGGAGGTAGGCCCGCTCGATCACCGGGAGCTGACGGGGGTGGATCGCGGCGCGGCCGAGGAAGCCGAGGGCGCGGCCCCGGGCGCAGGACGCGGTGAGGCCGGCCAGGTCACGGATGTCCGGGTGCACCGACTGGGCGGGCGGGGCCAGACCGGCCGCCCGCGCCGCCACCACGAGGCGGGAGCGCGCCCAGTCCAGGCCCGCCTCCTCACGCACCCCGAGGTCCGCGCGGAGATCGGCCTCGCCGAGGGAGATGCCGTGCAGGGCGGGGTGCGCGGTGGCGATGGCGAAGGCGTGCTCCAGGCCGAGCGCCGACTCGACGAGGGCGTGCAGGGCGACGGCGCCGCCGTCGGCGGGGGCCGCGCGCTCGGCGACGTGGATGACCTCGGCGCGGGAGGTGACCTTGGGCAGGCGCAGGCCCGCCACGCCGGGGAGCGCGGCGAGGGCACGGAGGTCGGCCTCGGCCAGCGGGCCGTCCAGGGCGTTCACGCGGACGTGCACGGGGAGCGGCTGGGGCTGCGAGAGGAGCTCCGCCGTGGCCGCCCGCGCGTACTCCTTGCGGTCGGGGGCGACCGCGTCCTCCAGGTCGACGATCACCACGTCGGCGCCCGCGTGGAGGGCCTTGGTGACCACCTCTGGCCGGTCCCCGGGGACGTACAGCCAGGTCAGGGGGGAGGGGGCGGTCACAGTGCGCCCTCCTCGCGCAGGGTGGTGATCTCCGCTTCCGTCAGGCCGAGTTCGGCCAGGACCGTGTCGGTGTCGGCGCCGTGCGGGCGGCCCGCCCAGTGGATCGCGCCGGGCGTTCCGGAGAGCCGGAAGAGGACGTTCTGCATGCGCAGGGGGCCGAGTTCCGGGTCGTCGACCGTGGTGAGCGTGGAGAGCGCCGCGTACTGCGGGTCCGTCATGACGTCCCGTACGTCCTGGACGGGTGCCACCGCCGCCTCCGCCTTCTCGAAGGACGCGATCACCTCGGCGCGGGTGTGCCGGGCGATCCAGTCGCCGACCGCCGCGTCGAGGACGTCCGCGTGGCGGGCCCGGTCCGCGCCGGTGGCGAACCACGGCTCGGCGATCAGGTCGGGGCGGCCGACCAGGCGCATCAGGCGCTCCGCGACGGACTGGGCGGAGGTCGAGACGGCGACCCAGGTGCCGTCGGCGGTGCGGTAGGTGTTGCGGGGCGCGTTGTTCGTGGAGCGGTTGCCGGTGCGGGGCTGTACATGGCCCAACTGGTCGTACCAGAGCGGCTGCGGGCCGAGGACCGTGAGGATCGGCTCGATGATCGCCATGTCCACCACCTGGCCCTCGCCCGTGCGGTCGCGGCCCGCGAGCGCCGCCATCACCGCGTACGCCGTCGCCAGGCCCGCGATCGAGTCGGCGAGGCCGAACGGGGGCAGCGTCGGAGGGCCGTCCGGATCACCGGTGATCGCGGCGAAACCGCTCATCGCCTCGGCGAGCGTGCCGAATCCCGGGCGGCGGGAGTAGGGGCCGAACTGGCCGAAGCCGGTGACGCGGGCGAGGACCAGGCGGGGGTTGGCCGCGCTCAGCTCGGGCCAGCCCAGGTCCCACTTCTCCAGGGTTCCGGGGCGGAAGTTCTCGATGACGACGTCGGCGCTCGCGGCCAGGCGCAGCAGGGTGGCGCGGCCGCCCGGCGTGGACAGGTCGAGGGTCATGGTGCGCTTGTTGCGGCCCAGCAGCTTCCACCAGAGGCCGACGCCGTTCTTCGACGGGCCGTGGCCGCGGGAGGGGTCGGGGCGCGTGGGGTGCTCGACCTTGACGACCTCCGCGCCGAAGTCGCCGAGCATCGTGGCGGCGAGGGGGCCCGCGAAGAGGGTGGCGAGGTCCAGGACGCGCAGGCCGGTCAGGGGCGCCGGGGGACTCTGGGGGTCCGGAGCGGGCCGGCCGGTCATGACTGCGGCCGCGCTTCGTCGATCTCCTTGCGGTACGGCATGGACGACGACGCCCCCACCCGTTGCACGGAGAGCGCGGCCGCCGACGACGCCCAGGTCAGGGCGTCCGGTACGGAGCTGCCCTCGGCCAGGGCCACGGCGAGGGTGCCCGCGAAGGTGTCGCCCGCGCCCGTCGTGTCGACCGCCGTGACCGGCTGGGCCGGTACCGTGACCGGCTCGGCGCCGCGCGTCGCGTACAGGCTGCCGCGCGAACCGAGGGTGATGACGACCTCGGGGACCTGACAGAGCAGCGAGCGGGCGGCGGCCGGTGGGTCGTCGGCGATGCCGGTGAGGGTGGCAGCCTCGTGCTCGTTGGGCAGCAACAGGTCGGTGGCGGCGAGGAGTTCGGGCGGCAGCGGCTGTGCGGGGGCCGGGGTGAGGACGGTGCGCACACCGTGCCTGCGGGCGGCCTCCGCGGCGGCGATCACTGCGGGGAGCGGCACCTCGAGCTGGAGCAGCAGGGCGTCGGCGGAGGCGATCAGGCCCTCGTCGCCGGGGGCGAGATCGGTGAGGGTGCCGTTGGCGCCGGGGACGACGACGATCGCGTTGCCGCCGTCGTCGTCGACGACGATGTGCGCGGTGCCGGTGGGTGTCTCGACGGTGCGCAGCAGGTCCGTGTCGACGCCGGAGTGTTCCAGGGCGGAGCGCAGGCGGCTGCCGAACGTGTCGGTGCCGACCGCGCCGATCATGGAGACGGTGGCGCCCGCGCGGGCCGCCGCGACGGCTTGGTTCGCGCCCTTGCCGCCGGGGACGGTGCGGAAGTCGCGGCCCGTGACGGTCTCGCCGCGCCGCGGTGCCTCCGCGACGTACGCGACGAGGTCCATGTTCGCGCTGCCGAGCACGGCGATGTGGGGCGTGCGGGTCGGTGCGGTCATGAGGGGGATGCCTCCCGGGCGGTGAGTTCTGCGAGGGTGTCGAAGCCGATGCCGTCGAAGTCGCCGACGGAGGTGGCGAGCCGGTTCTTCAGGGGCGCCGTCCAGCGGGCGGGGAGCGCGTCGGCGCGGGCGGCGAGCAGGCCCGCGACCGATCCCGCGCTCGCGCCGTTCGAGTCGGTGTCCCAGCCGCCGGAGACGGCCCGCGTGATGGAGCCGGTGAAGTCGCCGTCGGCGTGGGTGAGGGCGGCGGCGAGGAGCGCGGTGTTGGGGACCGCGTGGACCCAGTGGTGGTGCCCGTAGGTGGCGTGGAGGGTGTCCACGACCACGTCGAAGTCCCTGGTGTCGCAGGCGAGTCGGATGCCGTGCAGGACGGCGCGGGCCAGCCGGGAGTCGGGCGGGACGGCGGCCAGGCCCGCGCGCAGACAGCCGTGCACGTCGGCGGCGCCGCCCGCCGCCTCGGCGATCGTGGCCGCCGCGAACATGGCCCCGTACACGCCGTTCGCCGTGTGCGTCAGGGCGGCGTCGCGGTGGGCCTGTCCGGCCGCCGCTCGCGGGGCGCCGGGGTTGGTCCAGCCGTGCACGTCGGCGCGGATCAGGGCGCCGATCCACTCGCGGAACGGGTTGCGGTGGGTGGCGGTGTGCGGGGGCTCGATGCCCTGGAGGAGGTTGCGGTAGGCGATGCGTTCGGCGGTGAAGGTGCGGCCGGCGGGCAGCTCGTCGAGCCAGAGCCCCGCCACGTCCGCGGTGGTGAAGCTCTTCCCGTGGCGCTGGAGGAGGAGCAGGTTGAGCAGCGGGTAGTTGAGGTCGTCGTCCTCGGGCATGCCGTCGATGTTCTCGGCGAGGGAGGTCGTCGCGGAGCGCCTGTTCCAGGGGTACGCCGCCGTGAGCTCGGGGGAGAGGCCGCGCTGGGTGAACCACGTGGTGAGCGGCCAGTTTCCGGTCGCCCGGGCGAGGGCGCGGATACCGGCGAGGGGCAGCTTCTCCACGGGTTTGCCGAGCAGGCAGCCGGCGGCCCGGCCGAGCCAGGCGGCGTGCAGACGGTGGCGCAGGGCGTCCGGGCTCACGTGCGCGGTGGCCCGGAGCGGGTCAGGGGCCGGGGGGCCGGGCCTGTCGTGCCACGGCGGGGGCGCCAGTTCGTCCAGGAGCAGCTCCGCCAGGGCGCGGAGGCGGGCCGGTGCCGGGGTGGGGGACGCGCCCGCGCGGGGCGGGGCCTCGTGGCCGCCCGCCGCGAGCCAGCGCGCGCGTACGGCGGTGACGTCGCGGCCCTCCTCCCGTGCCTGGCGCAGCTCGTGGCCCACCAGGTCCTCCGGTTGCACCCACGTCAGGCGCGTCACCGCTCGGCCGCGAGTGGCGTGAGAGGAGTGAGGGAGGCGAGGGAGTCGAGGGAGGCGAACGCTGACTCGTGGGCGCGGCGGCGCCGCACGTCACGGGCGAAGATCTCCCGCGCCACCTCCGTCAGAACCTGTGCGGGGGCGTCCAGGTCGAGCCGGCTGGCCTCGGCGACCTGCTTGGCCCACTCGGCGGGCACCGCCGCCGTACCGCGCAGCGCGCCCACGATGGCGCCGCTCATCGTGGCGATGGAGTCGCAGTCCCGGCCGTAGTTGACCGAGCCGAGCACCGTGCGGCGGTAGTCGGCCTCACCGGTCAGGAGCATGCCGATGGCGACGGGGAGCTCCTCGATCGCGTGCAGGCGGGAGGGGCGGCGGGCGCCGAGGGAGGGGGCACGGTAGTCGGGGCCGACCGTGTCGAAGGGCGCGACCGCGGCGCGGAGCGGGGCGAGGGCCGTCTCGAAGTCCCGGTGGCGCGCGGCGACTTCGGCGACCGCCTCGATCGCCGCGCGCGTGCCGTCCTTGGCCAGCGAGAGGCAGACCTGGACCACCGAGTCCGCGGTGGCGCCCGGTGTGCAGGCCGCCGCCACCGCCGCCGCGAACACGCCCGCCGCCTCCCGGCCGTAGGAGGACTGGTGGGCGCCCGCGACGTCGAGGGCCTCGGCGTAGGCGCCCTCGGGGTTGGCCGCGTTGACCAGGCCGACGGGCGCCATGTACATCGCCGCCCCGCAGTTGACGATGTTGCCGTTGCCGGCCTCGCGCGGGTCGACGTGCCCGTAGTGCAGCCGGGCGGCGAGCCACTTCTCGGCGAGGAAGACGCGGTGCAGGGGGATCGCCTCGGCCTCCAGCTCCGGGATCCAGCGCGGGACCGTCATCAGGTCGGGGACCAGGTGGTCGGCTACGGAGTAGGCGTCGAGGTGGTCGCGGACGGTGGCGTACACGCGGATGAGCGCGTGGGTCAGCAAGGTGTCGTCGGTGACGTGCCCGTCGCCCTTGTGGTACGGCGCGATGGGGCGGGCGGTGCGCCAGCGGTCGCCGTTCCAGGGGCCGACGATGCCCCGGACGCGGCCGCCGTGCCGCTCGGCGATCTGCTCGGGCGCGTATCCCTCGACGGGACCGCCGAGCGCGTCGCCGACCGCGGCTCCGACGAGGCTGCCCGCGATGCGGTCGGACAGGGACGGCTCACTGGGGGGCGTCATGGTCGTCATGTCGGGATTGTCCATCCGGTGGGTCGAGTTCCGTGGCTGCCAGGTGTCCGGCGAGTTCCACCAGGTCGGTGCCCGCGAGGCGGGGCAGCGCGCAGCCGGACAGGGTCCGGCAGGCGTCGCGCCAGGACGTGGGGATCGCGGCCGAGGTGCCGAGGACGCCGGTGAGCGCCCCGGCCAGGGCGGGGGCGGAGTCCGCGACGCGCGACAGGCACGCGGCGGCGGGCACCGCCTCGCGGATGCGGCCGCGCGCGGCGGTGGCCAGGGCGAGGGCGACCGGCACGGTCTCCGCGGCGGCGATGCCGTAGCTGTAGACGTGGTCGACGATCTGGTGTTCGAGAAGGGGTACGAGGGCGAAGGCGCCGTCGTCCGGTTCGGCACGGGCCATCTTCACGGCGTGCCGGGCGTTGCGGCCGATCTCCGTGTGCCCGGGGAGCTGGTCCAGCGCGCGGTCCACCGCGGTGTCGACGTCGGCCCCGCCGAGGGCGGCCGCCAGTGCCGCGGCCATCGCGCGGGCGCCGTGCGTGCCGTCGCCGTCCTGGGTGTAGCGGGCGTCGAACTCCGCGAGATCGGCGGCCCGTTCGGGATCGCCCGGGTGGACCAGGGCGAGCACGCAGGCGCGTACGCAGGCCGCGTCGTCGAAGTAGTGCGGGTTGTCGTGGCCGGTGGCGGGCGGGCGCAGGCCCGCAGCGAGGTTGCCGAGGCCCGCGCGCACGGAGATGCGGGCGCGCAGCGGGAGGACCGCGGACTCGACCTCGGGGGCGCGGTCCGACGCGGCGGCGATCTCGGCGGCGAGGGCGTTCCAGGCGAGATCCAGCGCGGCGCGCACGCGGCGGTCCCGTCCCAGCGCGCCGCTGAGGGTGCCGTCCGCCGCGCGCAGCACGGACTCCGCGGTAAAGGCCGCCCATTCGGCGTCGTCCGAAGGGCCGAGGAGCAGCGGTTCGGGAGGCTGGTTCAGGGCGATGGGGACGGGCAGGGTGGTCGTGGCGTTCTGCTCGGCGAAGGTGTCGAGCTCACGCGTGAGCCGCCGCGTCCACTCGGGCATGCGGGCCGCCCGGTGCCGTGCCGCGGGCCACCCCGCGGCGTCCCCCGCGGCAAGCCCGAGCAGGAGCCCTTCGGCCGGGGGCGGCTGCGGTGGGCGGGGGGCCGGGTACTGGCCGCCGGGCGCGGGGTGTCGCCGTTGGCCTCCTCCGCGGTCCGCGCCACTTCCGGTGCGCTTCGTGGTCATGACGCCTCCTGCGCGTCGGGGTGTGGTGTCAGGAGGCCGGTGGACCGTTCCGCGGCGAGGCTGAGGTGGAGTTCTTCGGCCGGGGGCGCCTGCTGTGGGCGGGAGTCCGGGCGTGGGGCGCCGGGCGTGGGGCGCCGGCCCCCACGTTCCGCGATGCGTGCGGTCATGGCGCCTCCTGCGTGTCGGGGTGTGGTGTCGGGAGGCGTGCGGCGGGTTGTTCGGCGGCGGGGTGGGGCGGGTGTTCTTCGGTCGGGGGTGTGTCTTGGGTGTCCGGTGCGGGGCGTCGCTGCCGGTCTTCTGCGATGCGCGCGGTCATGGCGCCTCCTTCGCGTCGGGGGTGGCCGGGGTCAGGAGGTCGGCCACGTCCAGGACGTGGTGGCCCCGCATCGACGGCAGGCAGCTGCCCCGGGCCGGGCCGATCGCCGCCGACCAGGGCGGGGGGATCGCCGAGGCGCCGCAGGTGGCGCCCGAGAGCGCGCCCGCCACCGCCGCCGTCGTGTCCGCGTCGCGGCCCATGTTGACGGCCGTGAGCACCGCCGCGGAGAAGGTGCCGCGGGCCACCGCGTACGCCCCGAACGCGAGGCCCACCGCCTCCGGCGCGAGGTCCGTCCAGGGGTATCCGCCGATCACCACGGCGGAGCGCACCGCGCGTTCGCCGCGGTGCGCGACCGCCACCGCGCGGCGCAGCGAGCGGGAGGTCCAGCAGTCCTCGGGGATGACGGCGAGCGCCGCCGCCACGACGGCGTCCACCCGGGCGCCCGCCATCGCCGCCGCGACGCCTGCCGCCACCGCCTGGCCGCCGTAGATGCCCTCGCCGTCGTGGCTGACGGAGCCGTCGACGGCGACGAGCCGGGCCGCCTCCGCGGGGCGGCCCGCGGCGAAGACGCCGAAGGGCGCGGCCCGCATGGCCAGGCCGTCGCTCCACGCGTGCCGGTGCTGGGCGGAGATGGGCGCGGCGAGGCCCCTGCGGAGGTTCTCCAGGGTGCCGCGCTCGCTGAAGCCCGCGCCCCGGAACGGGCCCTCGTCCAGGTCGGCGATCCACTGGTGCCAGGCCGTCTCGACGTGCGCGATCGTCAGCGCGGAACCGTGCCGGGCGAGCAGCAGGCCGGAGAAGATCGCGTACTCGGTGTCGTCCGTGCCGGCGGGGTGTTCGGCGACGTATCCGGTGATCCGGCCCCAACGGCGGCGGATCTCGGACGGTTTCATGTTCTCGGCGGGTGCGCCGAGCGCGTCGCCGACCGCGAGGCCGAGCAGTGCGCCGCGCGCCCGCTCGCGGAGGTCGTCGGCGTCGCCGGGCGCCGGGACCGGGGGAACGCATGCTGTGGATGCCATGACAGGCCTCCCTCGTGCGCGAAGGTGCGCGGACCGCTGGATGCGGTGCTTGGTGCATCCCTGCCACGCCGGAGCGCTCAATCGAGCATGCAGGGGCTCAGATCACCCCTTCGCCCGCGTCGTGCGGTGCGGATCCGGGGCCGCGAGGACCCTTCGCCCGGCGCGTTTTCGCAGGTAAGTACGGCCTTCCTTGCTGGCGGGAGATTTTTTTCGCGCGTACTTTCGACGTCGTCCAACCACGCAAGAGGGGGCCCACCATGGCGATCATCGAGACCGAAGCGACACTGCACGAGGCGCACCGCGACAACCACACCCACCGCGACGTGAACGGCGGCTGGCTGCGCCCCGCGGTCTTCGGGGCGATGGACGGCCTCGTCTCCAACCTCGCGCTGATGACCGGTGTGGCGGGCGGCGCGGTCTCGCGGGAGACCATCGTCATCACCGGCCTGGTCGGCCTTGCCGCCGGTGCCTTCTCCATGGCGGCGGGCGAGTACACCTCGGTGGCCTCGCAGCGCGAGCTCGTCCAGGCCGAACTGGACGTCGAGCGCCACGAGCTGCGCAAGCACCCCGCCGACGAGGAGCGGGAGCTCGCCGAGCTGTACGCGTCGCGCGGCGTCGAGCCCGGGCTGGCCCGCGAGGTCGCCAGGCAGCTCTCGAAGGACCCCGAGCAGGCCCTGGAGATCCACGCCCGCGAGGAGCTCGGCATCGACCCGGGCGACCTGCCCTCGCCGGCCGTCGCCGCGGTCTCGTCCTTCGGTGCGTTCGCGCTCGGCGCGCTGCTTCCCCTGCTGCCCTACCTGCTCGGCGCCACCGCGCTCTGGCCGGCCCTGCTGCTCGCGCTCGTCGGGCTCTTCGCCTGCGGTGCGGTGGTGGCGAAGGTGACCGCGCGTTCCTGGTGGTTCAGCGGTCTGCGGCAGCTCGCGCTCGGCGGCGCGGCGGCCGGTGTGACGTACGCCCTGGGCAGCGTGTTCGGGACCGCCGTAGGATAGGGCGGTGCAGGCCTATGCGGGACCTTGCATAAGTAGCCGTTACTCGGCGGTTTCGAGTCGTTAACCACCGGGCATGAGCCGTAAGCGCTGCGGGCAATGAGGCCTGTGTCGCGCCGGACCTCCGGTCACCGATCTGTCCGCAAAGGTCCCCTCCGAGCCGCTCCTCACCTCAGCGGGCGGTGTCCACATGGTGGAATGAGCTATCCGCTTTCCGAGAAGCGCTCCATCATGTAACCTGCACGAAATTTTGCCAGGGCCAACGTCGTCCCTCGCCCACTGCATATGCCACGACGACGACGGGAGTGCCGATGCGTACCCACGCCTGGTCGCCCATGGATGGCCGCCCCGCCCCCCAGGGGATGTACGACCCCCGTAACGAGCACGACGCCTGCGGTGTCGGCTTCGTTGCCACCCTGACCGGTGTAGCCAGCCATGAACTGGTCGAACAGGCGCTGACCGTACTGCGCAATCTCGAGCACCGCGGCGCCACCGGCTCCGAGCCGGACTCGGGCGACGGTGCGGGCATCCTGCTCCAGGTGCCGGACGCCTTCCTGCGCGAGGTGGCCGGATTCCAGCTGCCCGCGGCCGGCGCCTACGCCGTCGGCATCGCCTTCCTGCCCGTGGACACCGCCGGTACGACCGACGCCGCCGTCTCACAGATCGAGACGATCGCCTCCCAGGAGGGCCTGACGGTCCTCGGCTGGCGCGACGTGCCCGTCGCCCCCGAGCTGCTCGGCGCCACCGCCCGCTCGACGATGCCCGTCTTCCGGCAGATCTTCGTCGCCGACGGCGACACCGAGGGCCTGGAGCTGGACCGCAAGGCCTTCGTCCTGCGCAAGCGCGCCGAGCGCGAGGCCGGGACGTACTTCCCCTCGCTCTCGTCCCGCACGATCGTCTACAAGGGCATGCTGACCACCGGCCAGCTGGAGCCCTTCTTCCCCGACCTGTCCGACCGCCGCTTCGCCACGGCCGTCGCGCTCGTGCACTCCCGCTTCTCGACGAACACGTTCCCGAGCTGGCCGCTGGCGCACCCCTACCGCTTCGTCGCGCACAACGGCGAGATCAACACGGTCAAGGGCAACCGCAACTGGATGCGGGCCCGCGAATCGCAGCTCGCCTCCGACCTCTTCGGTTCCGAGCAGCTGGAGCGGATCTTCCCGATCTGCACGCCGGACGCCTCCGACTCCGCCTCCTTCGACGAGGTCCTGGAGCTCCTGCACCTCGGCGGGCGTTCGCTGCCGCACTCCGTGCTGATGATGATCCCGGAGGCCTGGGAGAACCACGCCTCCATGGAGCCGGCCCGGCGCGCCTTCTACCAGTTCCACTCCACGATGATGGAGCCCTGGGACGGCCCCGCCTGCGTCACCTTCACCGACGGCACCCAGGTCGGCGCCGTTCTCGACCGCAACGGCCTGCGCCCCGGCCGCTACTGGGTCACCGACGACGGCCTCGTCGTCCTCGGCTCCGAGGTCGGCGTCCTCGACATCGACCCCGCGAAGGTCGTCCGCAAGGGCCGCCTGCAGCCCGGCCGGATGTTCCTCGTCGACACCGCCGAGCACCGCATCGTCGAGGACGACGAGATCAAGGCCGGGCTCGCCGCCGAGAAGCCGTACCAGGAGTGGCTGGAAGCCGGCGAGATCGAGCTCTCCGACCTGCCCGAGCGCGAGCACATCGTGCACACGCACGCCTCCGTCACGCGCCGCCAGCAGACCTTCGGCTACACCGAGGAAGAGCTGCGCATCATCCTCGCGCCGATGGCCAAGACCGGCGGCGAGCCGCTCGGCTCCATGGGCACGGACACGCCGATCGCGGCCCTCTCCGAGCGCCCGCGGCTGATCTTCGACTACTTCACGCAGCTGTTCGCGCAGGTCACCAACCCGCCGCTGGACGCCATCCGTGAAGAGCTCGTCACCTCGCTGCACAGCTCGCTGGGCCCGCAGGGCAACCTGCTCGACCCGACGGCGGCCTCCTGTCGCTCGGTCACCCTGCCCTTCCCGGTGATCGACAACGACGAGCTGGCCAAGCTCATACACATCAACGCCGACGGCGACATGCCCGGCATGAAGGCCGCCACGCTCTCCGGCCTCTACCGCGTCAGCGACGGCGGCGACGCCCTCGCCGCCCGCATCGAGGAGATCTGCTCCGAGGTCGACGGCGTCATCGAGGCCGGCGCCCGCCTGATCGTGCTCTCCGACCGGCACTCCGACGCCGAGCACGCGCCGATCCCCTCGCTGCTGCTCACCGCGGCCGTCCACCACCACCTCATCCGCACCAAGCAGCGCACCGAGGTGGGCCTGCTGGTCGAGGCGGGCGACGTGCGCGAGGTCCACCACGTGGCCCTCCTCATCGGCTTCGGCGCCGCGGCCGTCAACCCCTACCTGGCGATGGAGTCCGTCGAGGACCTCGTCCGCGCGGGAACGTTCCTGCCCGGCATGGAGGCCGAGCAGGCCATCCGCAACCTGATCTACGCCCTCGGCAAGGGCGTCCTGAAGGTCATGTCCAAGATGGGCATCTCGACCGTCGCCTCCTACCGAGGCGCGCAGGTCTTCGAGGCCGTCGGTCTCGACCAGGCCTTCGTGGAGCGGTACTTCAGCGGCACGACGACGAAGATCGGCGGCGCCGGCCTCGACGTCATCGCCCAGGAGGTCGCCGCCCGGCACGCCAAGGCGTACCCGGCCACCGGCATCCCCTCGGCGCACCGCGCCCTGGACATCGGCGGCGAGTACCAGTGGCGCCGCGAGGGCGAGCCGCACCTGTTTGACCCCGAGACGGTCTTCCGCCTCCAGCACTCCACGCGCAGCCGCCGCTACGACGTCTTCAAGCAGTACACGGACCGCGTGAACGAGCAGTCCGAGCGCCTGATGACGCTGCGCGGACTCTTCGGCTTCAAGAGCGACCGCCCCGCGATCTCCGTCGACGAGGTCGAGCCGGCCGCCGACATCGTCAAGCGGTTCTCGACCGGCGCGATGTCGTACGGCTCGATCTCCCGCGAGGCGCACGAGACCCTCGCCATCGCCATGAACCAGCTGGGCGGCAAGTCCAACACCGGTGAGGGCGGCGAGGACGCGGACCGCCTGTACGACCCGGCGCGCCGCTCCGCCATCAAGCAGGTCGCGTCCGGCCGCTTCGGTGTGACCTCCGAGTACCTGGTCAACGCCGACGACATCCAGATCAAGATGGCCCAGGGCGCCAAGCCCGGCGAGGGCGGCCAGCTGCCCGGCCACAAGGTCTACCCGTGGGTCGCCAAGACGCGTCACTCGACGCCGGGCGTGGGCCTGATCTCCCCGCCGCCGCACCACGACATCTACTCCATCGAGGACCTCGCCCAGCTGATCCACGACCTGAAGAACGCGAATCCGCAGGCGCGGATCCACGTGAAGCTGGTCTCCGAGGTCGGCGTCGGCACGGTCGCCGCGGGCGTCTCCAAGGCGCACGCGGACGTCGTCCTGATCTCCGGCCACGACGGCGGCACCGGCGCCTCCCCGCTGACGTCCCTGAAGCACGCGGGCGGCCCCTGGGAGCTCGGCCTCGCCGAGACCCAGCAGACCCTGCTGCTCAACGGCCTGCGCGACCGCATCGTCGTGCAGACCGACGGCCAGCTCAAGACCGGCCGCGACGTCATCATCGCCGCGCTGCTCGGCGCCGAGGAGTTCGGTTTCGCGACCGCGCCGCTCGTCGTCTCCGGCTGCGTCATGATGCGCGTCTGCCACCTGGACACCTGCCCGGTCGGCATCGCCACCCAGAACCCGGCGCTGCGCGAGCGCTTCTCCGGCAAGGCCGAGTACGTGGTGAACTTCTTCGAGTTCATCGCCGAGGAGGTCCGTGAGCTCCTCGCCGAGCTGGGCTTCCGCTCCATCGAGGAGGCCGTCGGCCACGCCGAGCTCCTCGACACCGAGAAGGCCGTCACCCACTGGAAGGCGCAGGGCCTGGACCTGGAGCCGCTCTTCCACGTGCCCGCGCTGCCCGCGGGCGCCGTGCGGCACCAGATCGCGATCCAGGACCACGGCCTGGAGAAGGCGCTCGACAACGAGCTGGTCAAGCTCGCCGCCGACGCCCTCGCCGCGCCCAGCGCCACGGACGCCCACCCGGTCCGCGCGCAGGTCGCCATCCGCAACATCAACCGCACGGTCGGCACCATGCTCGGCCACGAGGTGACGAAGAAGTTCGGCGGCGCGGGCCTGCCCGACGACACCATCGACATCACCTTCACCGGCTCGGCGGGCCAGTCCTTCGGCGCCTTCGTGCCGCGCGGCGTGACGCTGCGCCTGGAGGGCGACGCCAACGACTACGTCGGCAAGGGCCTCTCCGGCGGCCGCATCGTCGTCCGCCCGGACCGCGGCGCCGACCACCTCGCCGAGTACTCGACGATCGCGGGCAACACCATCGCGTACGGCGCGACCGGCGGCGAGCTGTTCCTGCGCGGCCGCACCGGCGAGCGCTTCTGCGTCCGCAACTCCGGCGCGACGGTGGTGTCCGAGGGCGTGGGCGACCACGGCTGCGAGTACATGACCGGCGGCCACGCGGTGATCCTCGGCGAGACGGGCCGCAACTTCGCGGCCGGCATGTCGGGTGGCATCGCGTACGTGATCGACCTCGACCGCGACAACGTCAACGCCGGAAACCTGGCGGCCGTCGAGCCGCTGGACGACTCCGACAAGCAGTGGCTGCACGACGTCGTGCGCCGCCACCAGGAGGAGACCGCCTCGACGGTGGCCGAGAAGCTGCTTGCGGAGTGGGACACGTCCGTGCAGCGCTTCAGCAGGATCATCCCCAGCACGTACAAGGCAGTGCTCGCCGCCAAGGACGCCGCCGAGCGAGCCGGTCTCTCCGAGACCGAGATCACCGAGAAGATGATGGAGGCGGCGACCAATGGCTGATCCCAAGGGCTTTCTGAACCACGGCCGTGAGGTCGCGCAGACCCGCCCGGTCGGCGAGCGCGTCCAGGACTGGAACGAGGTCTACGTTCCCGGTTCGCTGCTGCCGATCATCTCCAAGCAGGCCTCGCGCTGCATGGACTGCGGCATCCCGTTCTGCCACCAGGGCTGTCCGCTGGGGAACCTGATCCCGGAGTGGAACGACTTCGCCTACCGCGAGGACTGGTCGGCGGCCTCCGAGCGCCTGCACGCCACGAACAACTTCCCGGAGTTCACGGGCCGCCTGTGCCCGGCCCCGTGCGAGTCGGCGTGCGTGCTCGGCATCAACCAGCCGGCCGTCACCATCAAGAACGTCGAAGTCTCCATCATCGACAAGGCGTGGGACGCCAACGACGTCAAGCCGCAGGCGCCCGAGCGGCTCTCCGGCAAGACCGTCGCCGTCATCGGCTCGGGCCCGGCGGGCCTGGCCGCCGCCCAGCAGCTGACCCGGGCCGGCCACACGGTCGCCGTCTACGAGCGCGCCGACCGCATCGGCGGCCTGCTGCGCTACGGCATCCCCGAGTTCAAGATGGAGAAGCGGCACATCAACCGCCGCATCGAGCAGATGCGCGCGGAGGGCACCAAGTTCCGCACGGGCGTGGAGATCGGCCGCGACATCGACGCGGCGAAGCTGCGCAGGCGCTACGACGCGGTGGTCATCGCCGCGGGCGCCACGATGGCCCGTGACCTTCCGGTGCCCGGCCGTGAACTGGGGGGCGTGTACCAGGCGATGGAGTACCTGCCCCTGGCCAACAAGGTCCAGGAGGGTGACTACGTCACCACGCCCGTCTCCGCCGAGGGCAAGCACGTCGTGGTCATCGGCGGCGGCGACACCGGCGCGGACTGCGTCGGCACCGCGCACCGCCAGGGCGCCGCGTCCGTGACGCAGCTGGAGATCATGCCGAAGCCGGGCGAGGACCGCGCGCCGGGCCAGCCGTGGCCGACCTTCCCGATGCTGTACAAGGTCACCTCGGCGCACGAGGAGGGCGGCGAGCGGGTCTACTCCGTCTCGACCACGCACTTCGAGGGCGACGAGGCCGGCAACGTCCAGTTCCTGCACCTCATCGAGGTGGAGTTCGTCGACGGCAAGCTGACCCAGAAGCCGGGCACGGAGCGGAAGATCCCCGCCCAGCTCGTCACCCTGGCGATGGGCTTCACGGGCACGGACCGCGAGAACGGCCTGGTGGACCAGTTCTCCCTGGAGCTCGACGAGCGCGGCAACGTCGCGCGGGACACCGAGTTCCAGACCAACGTCCCCGGCGTCTTCGTGGCCGGCGACGCGGGCCGCGGTCAGTCCCTCATCGTGTGGGCGATCGCCGAGGGCCGTTCGGCGGCACGCGGCGTGGACCGTTTCCTCACCGGTGCGAGTGATCTTCCGTCCCCGATCCGCCCGACCGACCGCTCCCTCACGGTCTGATTCCGGTACGACCCGGTCCGCACACCGGTTCGTACCACCCCTCATACGTCCCGTACAACGGAGTACGGAACTGACGCGGCGCCCGCTTTGTCCCCGACCGGACGGAGGCGGGCGTCGTCGCGTTCCGGGGCCTTCGGCGCCCCTCACCGTTACGCCTGCGTTGCATGGGGCGCAATGGCGTGAGCGCATGTTGCGTCACCCGCAACCGTCATTACGGTTCGGCCGCTTATCCCAATGGGTCTAGACCGCCTCGGTCTGGTGTGACCACAATCGCTCCCACCAATCGGAACCTGGAGGGGGCCGGCATGAATCGACGTGTCATCGCCGCTGGTTGTATCGCCATGAGTATCGGACTGACCGCCACGGCGTGCGGTGGGGATGACGGCGACTCGGGCGACAAGGCCGCCGACGGCAAGGGCAAGACCCTGACCGTATGGATCATGGAGGGGACCAACCCCGACGCCCGTCCCTTCTTCAAGGAGGCCGAGAAGGCCTTCCAGAAGAAGACCGGCGCCAAGATCCACGTCGAGTACCAGCAGTGGGCCACCGCCCAGAAGAAGTTCACGACCGCCATCGAGGGCGGCGAGGACCAGGTGCCCGACGTGGCGGAGGTCGGCACCACCTGGGTGCCGCAGTTCGCCGAGACCGACGCGCTCGTCGACGTCACCGACAAGGTCAAGGAGTCGGGCCTCGGCGGCGACCTGGTCGAGGGTCTCAAGGACGCGGGGACGCTGGACGGCAAGCAGTACGGCATGCCCTGGTACGCGGGCGTCCGCTCCATCGTCTACCGCAAGGACGTCTTCGAGAAGCACGGCCTGAAGCCCCCGACCACGTGGAACGAGCTCCGGGCGACCGCCAAGAAGCTCAAGGAGAAGGAGCCGAAGATGGTCTCCTTCCCGGTGGCGGGCGGCGCGGAGATGTTCGCGGCCCCCTTCATCTGGGGCGCGGGCGGCGAACTCGCCACCGAGTCCGGCGGCAAGTGGAAGTCCGGCGTCAACTCGCCCGAGGCCATCAAGGGCATCGAGTTCTACACGGACCTCGCCACCAAGGACAAGGTCTCCCCGGCCAAGGTCAACACCTGGACGGAGAAGGAGGTCGGCGACGCCTGGAACAAGGGCGAGATCGCCATGGCCGTCGGCGGCAACTGGACCCCGAAGGCCATCGTCGACAACAACCCGGACCTCAAGGGCAAGCTCGGCGCGATCCCGATCCCGGGGGAGAAGGGCGGCATGAGCAAGTCCTTCCTCGGCGGGTCCTACCTGTCCACGTTCAACACGGACAAGAAGGACCTCGCGTGGGAGTTCGTGAAGCTGGTGACCACCGGTAAGTTCGCCGCCGAGTGGGCCGAGCAGACCAACTACTTCCCCGGCCAGAACTCCGAGCTGAAGAAGATCGAGGCGAAGAAGGACCCGCTGGTCGAGCCCTTCGCCAAGCAGATGCTGGAAGCCGGTGCGACGGTTCCCAAGACCAAGTCCTACGGCGAGATCCAGGCCTCCAAGGTCATCCCCGGCATGGTCCAGTCGATCCTCACCGGCAAGTCGTCCGTGAAGGAGGCGGCGGACAAGGCCGCCAAGGACATGGACGCGATCTTCGCCAAGGACGAGTAGCCGAGGGCGAGTTCGGCACTGTGCAGGACGCGACCCCCGCGACCGGGGGCCGCGTCTCCGAAAGCCACGACTCCGTGAAAGACACGACACCGTGAAAGACACGCTCGTCAGCGGCGGACCGGAGTCCCCGGTCCGCCGCGGCCCCCGGCAGCCGGACGGCGCCGCCGAGGCGGCCCGCCGTCGGAAGAAACTCATCACCCTCACCCGTCCCTGGCTCCTGCTCGCGCCCTCCCTCGTGGTCCTGGCGGGACTGCTGCTCTGGCCTCTGATCCAGGTCGGCAAGCTCTCCCTGCAGGACTACGAGGTGAAGTTCGGCGGCGGCGTAGGGACGTTCACCGGCTTCGACCACTACAGCGACCTGCTCTCCAGCGGCCTGCTGTGGAAGACGGTCCTGCCCAACACCGTCTTCTTCGCCCTCGCCTGCGTCGGCCTCACCGTCGCGCTCGGCACCCTGGTGGCGCTGCTGCTCAACCGCCTCGGCGGCACCTGGCGGCTGATCTGCTCCATCGCGATCCTCGCCGCCTGGGCCATGCCGGCGGTGACGGGCACGTACGTGTGGATCTGGCTCTTCCAGCCGCAGGACGGCATGGTCAGCCAGATCGCGGGCTCGATCGGCCTGATCGACCCCGAGACCACCAACTGGTTCACCGAGCGGGGCCCGTTCTACGCGATCGCCACGCTCAACGTCATCCACCACGGCTTCCCGTTCGTCGCCATCACCGTCCTCGCGGGACTCATGACGATCCCCAAGGAGCTGTACGAGGCGGGGGAACTGGACGGCGCCAACGCCTGGCAGCGGTTCTGGAACATCACCGTGCCGACGATCAAGCCCGTCTTCCTCGTGGTGACCATCCTCTCCACCATCTGGGACTTCAAGGTCTTCACCCAGGTGTACCTGCAACCCGGCGGCGACGGCTCCAACGAAGAGGTCTACAACCTCGGCGTCTTCTCCTACATCCAGGCCTTCGCCAAGAACGACTACGGCACGGGCGCCGCGGCCGCGGTGCTGCTGACCGTGCTGCTCCTCATCATCACCGTCGTCTACATCCGCACGCTGTTCCGCCAGGGGGAGGAGGACCTGTGAGCACCCGTCGCACCACTCTCGCCTCGCGCATCGGACTGCCGGCCGCGGTCGTCGCGCTCCTCGTCTTCACGCTCTTCCCCGTGTACTGGATGATCTCCACGGCGCTCGACCCGAAGGCCGCCCTGCGCGGCTCGGACGTGCTGCCGAGCGGAATCACCTTCGAACACTTCACGTACGTCTTCGACAAGGGCAACTTCGGCACGTACCTGCTGAACTCGGCGATCGTGGGCCTCGCCACGATCGCGGCGGCCGCGCTGCTCTCGCTCTTCGCGGCCATCGCGGTGGCACGGTTCAAGTTCCGCTTCCGCACCTCCGTGCTGATCATGATCCTGATCGTGCAGATGGTGCCGCTGGAGGCGCTGGTCATCCCGCTCTTCATCCAGATGCGGGACTACGACATGCTCAACTCCCTGCTGGGCCTGAGCATCGTCTACATCGCCCTCTCGCTGCCGTTCGCCATCTGGACGCTGCGCGGCTTCGTCGCCACCATCCCCAAGGAGGTCGAGGAGGCCGCGTACATCGACGGGGCGTCCTGGCCGCGGATGTTCTGGTCGGTGCTGCTCCCGCTGGTCGCGCCCGGCCTGGTCGCCACGTCGATCTTCGCCTTCATCACGGCGTGGAACGAGTTCGTCTTCGCGTACACCTTCATGAAGGGCAGCGACAAGTACACGGCGGCCGTGGGCATCTACCAGTTCTTCGGTGAGAACTCCACGGCCTGGGGTCCGGTCATGGCCAGCTCCACGCTGGTCACCGTGCCGGTCATGATCTTCTTCGTGATCGTCCACCGGAAGCTGGGCTCGGGCCTGGCGGCGGGCGCCGTCAAGGGCTGAGCGCGGGACCGGTCACCGGCCGGCACGCGGCTGTTCACCGGTCGCACGGAAGGGAGGCGTTCGGGGAGCCACGGCTCCTCGAACGCCTCCCTTCCGTCATGCGGGCACCTCTGCATCCTGTATTGACTAAAAGTCAATTCGGCGCCAGTCTCGGGACCCGTATCCAGCCGTGGAACCGGCCCCGGGAGGCGACGTGACCACCGAAGCACGGGAACCCGAAGCGCGCGGACAGCGCGAACGACTCGCCACGGAACTGCGCGACGAACCGCCAGAGTCCTTCGGCCGGCTGACGTCCCCGCAGCTCGCGACGCTCGCCGACGCCCTGGAGCGGCAGCGCGAGAGCCGGGCCGCGGGCCTCAACGAGGCCGCCGAGGAAGCGCTCAAGCTCGTCCCCGCACTGGCCCGAGGCCCCGTCCGCCGGATCCTCTTCCGCTAGCCCAGCCCAGCCCAGCCCTTCCGAGACGAGCGAGGAGTTCAGCATGGACCAACTGCGCGGCAGGGCCGAGACCCTCAAGATCGCCCACCTGCTCGACGTCGAACCGGACACGCTCGCCTTCCTCGGGGCGCTGCCCGTCGAGGACGTACGCCGCTTCCGTACGCAGAGCGTCGCGGCGCTCTTCGACCGGGCCCCCGACATGCTCGACCGGATCGCGTCCGCGACCAGACTGGTGCCGGCCGGGGTCGCCGCCGCCATCTCCCAGAAGGCCCTCGGCCCGCGCCTGGCCGCCGCCGTCGCGGGACGGCTCGAACCCGCACGCGCCGCCGACATCATCGAAAAGCTCCCGGTGCCCTTCACCGCCGAGTCCTGCGCCCACCTCGACCCGCGCCGCATCCGCGGCATCGTCGACCGCCTCGACGAGAACCTGGTCGTCCGCATCGCCGTGGCCCTCGCCGAACGGGGCGACCACCTCACCATGGGCCGCTTCGTGGGCCACCTGCCCGACGCCGCGCTGCGCCGCATCCTGCCCCAGGTCGACGACGCCGCCGTCCTGCGGACGGGGTTCGCGATCGACGAGCCCGAACGGCTCGGCCACCTCATCGAGTTGATGGGACCCGAACGGCTCGCCTCCGTCATCGGGTCGGCCTCCGCCTGCGGACTGTGGCCCGAGGCGCTGGCCGTCGCCGGCATGGTCACCGGGGAACAGCGCGGCCGCATCGCCTCGCTCACCGCGGGGCAGCCCCAGGACCGGCTCGACACGCTGGTGGTGACCGTGGCCGAGCAGGACCTCTGGGAGTCCCTGCTGCCCCTGGTCGCCCTGCTGGGCGAGGACGAACGGCGGGCGGTGGCCGAACTGCCCTCGCTGCGCGGCGCCGACGTGCTCGGCGGCGTGGTGCGCGCGGTCGTGGCCACCGGCCTGTGGGCGGAGTTCCTGCCGCTCGTGGGCGTCCTGCCGGACGCCTCCCGCAAGGTCGTCGCCGACACCGCGGGATCGCTGCCCGAGCCCGACCTGGACGCGCTCGCCCGTGCGGTCGACAAGCAGGACCTCTGGGAACCGGTCATGCCGCTGGTCGAGTTGATGGACGACGAGGCGAAGACCCGGATCTTCGCCCTGCCGGCGTTCCAGGACCAGGCGGGGTAGGGGGCTGTGGCGGGCGCGCCCGGAGGTGGAGCCTGGGGCTCGCCCGGAGGTGGAGCCTGGGGCGTGTCCGGAGCGGGCCGGTGCGGGGAGGCGGGTAGCCCACACGGCGTATGCAGGATCGATGCGGCAGCCCCGCACGGGTGACCCCGCGCATCCACGGGTCCCGGGCGGGGCAGGGCGCAGCAGGGCCCGTCGACTCCCGGACGGGTCCGCCCAGCCCGTGTGCCGGACGACCCACGTCCGGCGCGCCCGAAGGAACCCGAAGGAAAAGGACTCCATGCGCCTTCGCCACACCGTCGCCGCCGCCCTCGGCGCGCTCGCCCTCGTCGTCACCCTGCCGACCTCCGCGAGCGCCGCCACCGGCGACTTCTCCTACAAGTTCGTCGGCCTGGACGGCACGCCCCGGTCGGCCACGCTGCACGACCCGCAGAGCCCCGCCTGCGTCACGCTCCCCGAGGTCGCCGACCCGGACGCCTCCGAGCCCGCGTTCGCCCCGCACAACGACACGGACACCTGGGTGATGGTGTTCACCGAGGAGGACTGCACCGGCGACTCCTGGACGCTGCGCCCGCACGGGCACCCCGCCACGGACCGCCTCAAGCTCCGCTCGGTGTTCTTCACCGACCGCCACTGACCCCCGCGGCGGTCATCCCGTCGTCGACCCGCCGTCCACGGTGAACTCCGCTCCCGTGATGTACGACGACGCGTCGGATGCCAGGAAGAGCACCAGTTCGCCGACCTCCTCCGGGCGGCCCATCCTGCCCAGCGGCAGGTGCGACCAGTCCCGCCCGGCGGAGGCCGCGGAGATCATCGGGGTGTCCACCGCCCCCGGGTGCACCGAGTTGACCCGCACCCGGTACTTCGCCAGATCCAGCGCCGAGGAGCGGGTCAGCCCCCGCAGGCCGAACTTCGTCGAGCCGTACGCCGCGTGGCCCGGGATGCCGATCAGGCCCGCCGTCGACGACACGTTCACGACCGAACCGCCGCCCGCCTCCTTCAGCGCGGGCAGCACCGCCTGGATGCCCAGGAAGGGCCCCAGGAGATTGACCCGGACCAGGGCCTCGAAATTCTCGTACGTCTCGTCCTCCACGGACGCCGTGCGCCACAGCGCGGCGTTGTTCACCAGGACGTCGAGCCGCCCGAAGGCGTCGAGTGCGCCCGCCACGGCCGACGCCCAGCTGCCCGCGTCGGTGACGTCGTGCCGTACGAACACCCCTTGCCCGCCCAGGGAACCGGCGACCTCCCGGCCCTCCTCCTCCCGCACGTCCGTGACCACGACCCGCGCCCCGGCCCCGGCGAAGAGCCGCGCCTCCGCCGCGCCCTGGCCGCGGCCCGCGCCGGTGATCAGGACGGTCCTGCCGTCCAGGCCGTAGGAGATCTCCCGGGAACCCATGCCGTGCCTCCCGTGCGTGCTTCGCGCTGCCCTGTGACTGATCGGCACATCTCTAGCAGTCATACGTGCAAGGAAGAAGACCTCGGCGGGGTGGAAGGAGCGGTGCGGCGCGTACCCTCGGCCGCTGACGGGCCCGCACGGTGGTGGTCCGGCACGGAGGAACGGAGTCGCGCATGGGACCGGCCATCAGTCTGCGCAAGGTGGAGGACTCGGCGCCCGCGCTGGTCAGCCTCTACAAGAGCGCCGGGGTGTCCCTGCGCAAACACGGCCTGGACGGGGAGCGGGCGGCCGTCTACCTCGTCGTCGACTACTCCGGCTCCATGCGGCCCTACTACCAGGACGGCAGCGTGCAGGCCCTCGCCGACCGCGTGCTCGGACTCTCCGCGCACCTCGACGACGACGGGACCGTGCCCACCGTCTTCTTCTCCACGGACATCGACGCGGAGACGGACATCGCCCTGGACAACCACCGCGGCCGGATCGACGAGATCGTCGCCGGGCTCGGGCACATGGGCAGGACCAGCTATCACCTGGCGATGGACGCCGTCATCGACCACTATCTCGACAGCCGTGACAGCGGCTCCACCGCGCCCGCCCTCGTCGTCTTCCAGACCGACGGCGGCCCCATCAACAAGCTCGCCGCCGAGCGCTATCTGTGCAAGGCCGCGAAACTGCCGATGTTCTGGCAGTTCATCGGCTTCGGCGACCCGGGGAGCAAGCAGTTCGACTACCTCAGGAAGCTCGACGAACTCGCCGTCCCCGCCAAGCGTGCGGTCGACAACGCGGGCTTCTTCCACGCGGGGAACGACCCCCTGGCCGTACCCGACGACCGGCTGTACGACCGGTTGGTGGGGGAGTTCCCCGCGTGGCTCGCGGCGGCGCGGGGCCAGGGGATCGTGGCCTGACGTCCGTGGACGGCCGCCTGGTCGAGGAGGTCCCGCTCAGCCGACCAGGCGCTCGCGCAGCTTCAGGACCGTGCCCGCGTCGAGGCCGAGCCCCTTGGTCAGATACCTCTGCAGACCGCCGTACCGCTGCGTGGCCTCGGCCAGCGCCGTGTCGAGGTAGTCGGTGCGGACCTCCTGGAGCGGGATGATCAGGTCCGGGTTCTGCATGAGCCCGCCCTGCTTGAGCGCCTCGCGCAGCCGCGCGTCGTACGCGGCCCGGTAGGTGTTGGACGCCAGGTAGTCGCCGACGGCGGTCCGCTCCGGCACGCCCACGAGCCGCAGCAGCAGATACGTGGTCCAGCCGGTGCGGTCCTTGCCGGACGTGCAGTGGTACAGCAGCGGCGAGCGGCTGTTGGCGATGTCGTGCAGGGTGGCCGCGAACTGCCCGCGGTTGGCCGTGTCGGTGACGAACGTGCGGTAGACGTCCCGCATGAACGCGGCCGCCTTGCCGTTGCCCAGCATCTCCTCCTGCTTGACCGGGTCCTTGGAGCCGATCGCGGTGAGGAGCTGGGTGAAGAGCCCGTTGTCGGTGATGGTCCTGGAGACCGGGGTGAGCCCGTCGGGCAGCCGGTCCGCGCCGTCGTACTGCACCTCGGCGGGCACGCGGAAGTCGATGACCTTCTTCAGGCCGAGCTTCGAGACCGCGCTCAGATCGGCGTCGGTGAGCTTGCTGAGGGCATCGGCGCGGTAGACCCGCCCGTACCGGACGTACTCGCCGTCGTAGGTCCGGTACCCGCCGACATCGCGTACGTTGACCGCGCCCTGGAGCGGGATCTGGCGGACGGTGTCGGACGCGGGGGCGTGCGACGCGTGCCGGGGCGCGGTGAGCACGGTGGGTGAGGTGGGTGCGACGGGTTCCGCGGGGGCGGCCCAGGCGGGCAGGGTGCCCAGGGCGAGCGCGGAGATCACGAGTCCGGTCGCGGTACGGGTACGGGTGCGAGTCCGGGTACGGGTGCGAGTCCGGGTACAGGTACGGGTGCGAGAGGTGCGCATCGGTCCGCCTTCCCATCGGCAGCGGTGCCAGGTGGTCGCTTCGGTGGCGGTGCGGTGCCTGCTGGACGCTCTTCGGTCCCAACCAAGCGATTGTTTGGTCGAAGGTAGCGACGCGCCCGCGCGGGAGGAAGGGGTGCGCGCCAGAAGCTGACGATTAGTCAAATATGTAGAGCGGGGGCCTGGGGGCGGGCCGCGTGGCGGAGGGTGTGCGCGTGGGTGCGGTGGGTGGTCGCCGCCGGGGGCGGGAACAAGGGTCGGCGCGAGCGTGTTAGGGTTATGTGTTGCAGTTTTGGTACCCATGAACATTATGTGCGCCTGACGGGAATGCTCCGAGGGCGCATTATTGTTTTTCCGGTTCTCTCCGGATGGGGGTCATTGCAGCGCTGGAGATTCACAATTCGGTGGTTCTCCATACTCTGCCCCTGTTGAGGAGATTGACATGGCAACCGGCACCGTTAAGTGGTTCAACTCGGAAAAGGGCTTCGGCTTCATCGAGCAGGACGGCGGCGGCCCCGACGTCTTCGCCCACTACTCGAACATCGCGTCCTCCGGCTTCCGTGAGCTCCTCGAGGGCCAGAAGGTCTCCTTCGAGGTGACCCAGGGCCAGAAGGGCCTGCAGGCCGAGAACATCGTTCCTGCCTGATCGTCGCAGCGCGCGAACCTCACAGCCGAGGCCCGCACCGGAAGGTGCGGGCCTCGGCTTGCGCTGTCATCGGGCCCGACCGGGCCCTAAGCCGCACCGGCTCAGAGGTCCGGAAGTCCAGCGACCAGGAAGGCATTACTGAATGAACCGCCCCGAACGCCCGGCCCGTCCCGCCCGCAAGCGTCCCGTCAACGCAGCCGGAAAGGGCCGGCCGAACGGCCAGGCGAAGGGCTCCGCGCATTCCCCGCATTCCGCGCGGAAATCCGGAGGCCGTAAGCCGAGGCCGGTCCAGGGCGGAGAGTTCGCACTGCCCGAGAGCCTCACGCCGGCGCTGCCGGCCGTCGAGGCCTTCGGCGATCTGGACATGCCCGAGGCCCTCCTGAAGACGCTGGCCGCCCAGGGCGTCACCGACCCCTTCCCGATTCAGGCAGCCACCCTCCCCAACTCCCTCGCGGGCCGCGACATCCTCGGCCGCGGACGCACCGGCTCCGGCAAGACCCTCGCCTTCGGCCTCGCCCTCCTGGCCCGCACGGCCGGGCAGCGCGCCGAGTCGAAGTCGCCGCTCGCCATGGTCCTCGTCCCCACGCGCGAGCTGGCCCAGCAGGTGACGGACGCCCTCACGCCGTACGCGACGTCGGTGAACCTGCGCCTCGCCACGGTCGTCGGCGGCCTCTCGATCAGCAGGCAGGCGGGCACGCTGCGCCGCGGCGCCGAGGTCATCGTGGCCACCCCCGGCCGCCTCAAGGACCTGATCGAGCGCGGCGAGTGCGACCTGTCGCGGGTGCGTACGACGGTCCTCGACGAGGCCGACCAGATGGCCGACATGGGCTTCATGCCGCAGGTCACGGCGCTGCTCAAGCAGGTCGAGCAGGGCGGCCAGACGATGCTCTTCTCGGCGACGCTCGACAAGAACATCGACCGGCTCGTCCGGATGTTCCTGACCGACCCCGTCGTGCACTCCGTGGACCCGTCGGCGGGCGCGGTGACGACGATGGAGCACCACGTGCTCTACGTCGCCGACGAGACGGACAAGAAGGCCGTGGCCATGCGGATCGCCGCCCGCGAGGGCCGCGTGATCATGTTCCTGGACACCAAGCGGGCGGTGGACCGCTTCACCAAGCGGCTGCTCGCCAACGGCGTGCGCGCCTCCGGGCTGCACGGCGGACGCTCGCAGCCGCAGCGCAACCGCACGCTCGACCAGTTCAAGAACGGCCAGGTCACCGCGTTGATCGCGACGAACGTCGCGGCGCGCGGCATCCACGTCGACGACCTCGACCTGGTCGTGAACGTCGACCCGCCCACCGACCACAAGGACTACCTCCACCGTGGCGGGCGCACCGCGCGGGCGGGCGAGTCGGGCAGCGTCGTCACCCTCGTCCTCCCCGAGGAGAAGCGCGAGATGACGCGCCTCATGTCGGACGCGGAGATCCGGCCGAACATGGCGCGCGTCTCCTCCTCCGACGAGGAGCTGACGCGGATCACCGGCGCGCGCGAGCCGTCGGGGGTGCCGGTGGTCATCGAGACGCCGCAGCCGCAGCAGCCCGCCGCGCGACCCTCGCAGCAGCAGCGACGCCGGCGGCCCCGTGGCGGCGGTTCCGCCACCGGGCAGGGCGGCCAGGCGCAGGGCCAGGGTCAGGGGCAGCGCAAGGTCCCGCGGCAGGGCCAGGGCGGCCAGGCCCAGGGCGGCCAGGCCAGGAGCGGCTCCGCAGGGGCCGGTGGCAGCGGTGGCGGTCGTGCCCGTCGCGGGCGCCCCGGTGGCGGTGCGCAGGGAGGCCGCCGCTCCGCGGCGTGACGTGATTCCGGCCGCGGGGGGGGGGGGGGGGGGGGGGGGGGGGGGGGGGGGGGGGGGGGGGGGGGGGGGGGGGGGGGGGGGGGGGGGGGGGAGGGGGGGGGGGGGGGGGG
>NZ_JBVIXD010000031.1:0-39957 GCF_055593965.1 Streptomyces sp. NPDC040622
TCTGATCCACATGCGTTTCGTCGAGGAGCGCACCCAGAGCGACATCGCCGCCGAACTCGGCTACTCCCAGATGCACGTCTCCCGCCTGATCAGCAGGGTCATCGCCAAGCTGCGCACCGGCCTGACGCCTGTGGAGTAGTCCGCACGACATCCGTGCCCGCCTGGAGAGTTCCGCGCCGGTTCGCGGCGCGGAACTCTGCCGCGTCCGGGGCCGCGCTTTGCGCGGCCCCTCAGCGCAAGCGACGCGCGCGCAGCACCACGTCGTCGGTGTGGTGCGCGCCGGCACCGCCGTCCGGTGCCACCCGTGGCCGCTGCTCGTCGACCTCGACCTTCCAGTCGTCGTCGAGCAACTCGGCGACCATCGAGGGCCAGACGTAGACGGCGGGGTCGAAGCCGCTCTCGTGCGTCTCATGGGTGTCCACGCCCGCGTGGTGCACGATCAGCAGGACGCCGCCGGGCGCGACGGCCGCGAGCAGGGCTCGCTCGGCCGCGGCGTCGGGGGTGCGCGGCAGAGCGGGGTACTGCGCGGAGACAAGGTCGAAGGAGGCCGGCGGGAGAGCTGCCTCCGTCAGGCCGGCATGCACCCAGCGAACGGTGACGCCGGCGTCCCGTGCGTGGCCGGCCGCCCGCTCCAGCGCCACGCCCGAGACCTCGAGGGCGGTCACGTCCCAGCCGCCGCGCGCGAGCCAGACGGCGTCCGCGCCCTCGCCGCAGCCGACGTCGAGCACCGTGCCGGGAGGGAGGGCCGCGGTCTCGGCCACGAGTGCGCCGTTGGGCCGACCGCTCCACAGCTGCTGCCGGTCGGAGTAGCGGCTGTCCCACTCCGCGCGCACCGCGGGGTCGCCGGCGTATCCGGCGGCGGGCGGGGGAGTGTCGGACGCGGGCGGGTCTGCCGTGATGTGGTCGCTCATGTGCCCACGGTCACCGATCGCGTCTCGGCAGGCCATTTCTTTTGCCGGACCGGCAAAACGACATGCCAGGGGACGCGGGAAGTCCGGTGGGCAGGGGTGGACGGGCGGCGGGGCGGAGCCGAAACAGGTCGTGTCGAGGCGGCCCCGCCACCCGGGGGAGGTGTTACTCGCCCACGGTGCCCGAGGCGGCGATCACGATCTTCGACTTCGTGGCGCCGGAGCGCGAGCCCAGGGACTCGATCTTCGTGACCAGGTCCTGGCCCTCGACGACCTCGCCGAAGACGACGTGCTTGCCGTCCAGCCACGGCGTGAGCACCGTGGTGACGAAGAACTGCGAGCCGTTGCTGTCGGGGCCGGCGTTGGCCATCGACAGAAGGAACGGCTTGTCGTGCTTGAGCTTGAAGTTCTCGTCGGGGAACTTGGCGCCGTAGATGCTCTTGCCACCCGTGCCGTCGCCACGGGTGAAGTCGCCGCCCTGGAGCATGAAGTCCGGGATGACGCGGTGGAAGCCCGAGCCCTCGTATCCGAATCCGTGCTGGCCGGTGGCCAGCTCACGGAAGTTCTGCGTCGTCTTGGGGACGACGTCGTCGTGCAGCTTGAAGACGATCCGGCCGGCGGCGTCGCCGTCGATGGTGATGTCGAAATAGACGTTGGAAGACATAAGGGGATCCTGTCATGGCCCCGGCCTTCCACCTGCATTCACCCCCCGGTCGCGCCACCGGTTGAAGAGCAAATGTCGGGATTGCTCATCGTTTCGGCGAAGCACTGCGGCGGCCCGGACGACCAGCCGGAGTGGTTCCCGGGAGGCCGTCCGGCGCGGACTCGGTCCGTCAGCAGGGGCGGATGTAGTAGGCCTTCGACCAATCGCCCCAGCCCTTCTTGTTGTCCGGCGGCGTCGACCACAGTTCCCTCTTGTTCTGGTCGTACACCTTGGCGGTCGCGCCGTCCTGGTTGTTGATGAAGGCTCCGATGCCTTCCCAGTTGTACAGCTTGTAGAGCCCGCACTTCCAGAACACGTGGATCTTCCAGCTGCTCTTGGTCGGGTCCCACGTCTCGGTGCAGTAGCGCCCCGGCCGGCACGAGCTGAGCCCGGCGGTCGTGTGGTACGTGTCCTCCGCTTTGGGAGAGACGGTAGGGGCCTCCTGCGCAGCCACCGTGCTGCCCCGGGCGCCGGCATCGGCGGCCTGGGCCTGTGTGGTTGCCAGGGCTCCCGTCAGGGTTGCCAGGACAGCGGCTGTCACGAGTGCGGAATGCTTGATCCCCATGTGTGCGAACTCCTCGATGACGCTCGGCGTGATGCGTACCTCTCACGAACAGCTTGTGCGGCCGGGAATCGGAACACACGCGGATTTGGCTCCAGCCAAAACGGAGGCACTGCCTGCTGCGCGCAGGCTCGGAGAGCGAGAGGAGAGATGACGTCAACAGCCGTCAAGGAGCCGTCGCCCCAAAGGAGTTGCGGTGTGCAGTGTGTGTCTGCCGTCGCGTCGGGACATGACGAGGCCACCCTCCCGCAGTACGGCCAGTTGCTGACTCACGCTCGGCAGGGACATCCCTGTCGAGCAGGCGAGTTCGGAGGTGGTGGGGCAGGTGGGCGAGGCGGCCTCGCTCAGGAGGGCGGCGCGCGTGGAACCGAGGAGACGGACCAGCGACGCCGAGGAGGCGGTCGGCGGAGCCAGCGCCTTGTCCACCGGGTAGACGAGCACAGGACGCAGCCGGCCGTCCGCGAGGGCGATGGGGCGCCGCCAGCAGAAGTACGAGGGAATCAGCAGCAGACCCCGGCCTTGCAGGTGAAGGTCGCGCTCGACCGGATAGTCGACCCTCAGCACGGGCGAGTCCCACACCGCCATCGGCCGCAGGCTGTCGAGCAGGGCCCGTGTCCCTCCGTGCGTCAGGGCGCGGGTGCGCAGGGCCACGTCCGCGGCCACGGTCGCGCCGATGCGATTCCCCAGAGGGGCGATGAACCGGTGATGATAGGTGCGCAGGTTCTTGCCGAGCGCGGTCAGCGCATCGACGTCACCGCGTGCCAGCTCCGCACCCGCCCACGGCCGTCCGCCGCCTGCCGACAGCAGGCTCAGTTCGTGGCGCAGGCGGCGTCGTGGTGTGGCGAGGACCTGGTCGATGCCCGCTCGGAAGGGATCCGGAGCGTCCTCGACCGGCGGGGTGAGGAAGTCGGGGAAGTAGGCGGCGCGCGGCACGAGACTGGCCAGCGCGGACGTCGTGCCGCGGGCCGGTCCGCCCCGCCGGATCAGCCCGCTCGCCGTACGCCGCCATGGGCCGAAAGCGATGGCGCCTTCTCGCGTCTGTAATCGGCACAGGCTGCAGACGATCTCCCACAGCGGGTCCGGACGGCGGGCAAGGCGCACGTTCTCCAGGTCACTGCCGGTGAAGTGGATGCGCAGCATGGCTTTCCCCCGTAGGCCATTGACGCTCAACGAAGACCTTCGTCAGACGTCATGCCCCGGGCAAGGCGCATCTCGGCCACTCCCGGGGGCGGGAAGCCGGGCACCCAGGGATCAGCGCGGCGTACGCGGCACCGCCCCCTCCGGGACCGGTCCCGTGTCCGGCTCGCCGTCCGTGCGCAGCCAGACCGTGCGCTGCGGGTAGGGGACCTCGATCCCCGCAGCGTCGAGGGCCTCCTTCGTACGGCGGCGCAGTTCGCGGGTCACGCTCCACTGCTGGAGGGGGATGGTCTTGACCGCGATGCGGACCACCATGCCGTCCGCGTCGAGGGACTGGACTCCCCAGACCGACGGGTCCTCGAGGAAGACGCCCTTGAACTTGGGGTCCTGGCGCATCTCGTGACCGGTGCGCTCCAGGACGTCGTACACGGCGTCCAGGTTCGATTCGTACGCGACGGAGACGTCCAGGACGGCGCGCGCCCACTCCTGGCTGTCGTTGCGGACCCGCAGGATCTCGCCGTTGCGGATGTGCCACAGGCCACCGTTGAGGTCGCGGACCTGGGTGAGACGCAGGCCGACGTGCTCGACCTCGCCGACAGCCTCTCCGAGGTCGACGGAGTCGCCGACGCCGTACTGGTCCTCCAGCATGATCAACATGCCGGCCAGGTAGTCGGCCACGAGACTCTGGGCGCCGAAGCCGATGGCCAGGCCGACCACGCCGGCACTGGCGAGGAGCGGGCCGAGTGCGATGCCGACCTGGTCGAGGATCATCCCCGTGGTGACGACGGCGATCACGATGGTGACGATGCTGCTGAGCACCGAGCCAATGGTGCGGGCGCGCTGCTGACGCCTCTCGTTCGCCCGTGCGCGATCACGGTGCAGTACGGCCGGACCACGGCTGGTGCGGCGCGGTGCGCTCTCCTCCTCGCCCGGCTCCAGGATGCGCTGCACGACACGGGTGATGGCCTTCTTGGCGATCGCCCGGAAGATCATGGCCCCGATGACGATGACCGCGATGCGCAGCGGGATGCCGACGAGGGTGCCGAGGTGGTCGCGCCAGACCTCGGAGGACGCAGCTGTCGGGCTGTCCAGGCCGAGCGCGGGGGATGTCGTGGGGTCGATGGTTGCCAAGGGTCGAGCACTCCGTTTCGTGGGTCTGCTGATCAAGGGGACCCCGAACGCCTATCCCGTCGGCACGGACTCAACGCGAGGTCGGTGTGTGAGATACGTGATGACGGTGCGGAACGGGAGTGCGTGGCTGCACGGAGTGAGCAGCCCGGGGCGAGTTCCGGCAGGCCGCAATGGTGTGCGGTGACGTGGTGGTCTGCCTCCCGCCGGGCAGGGGGGCGGCGGGGGAGCGGGCCCACCCCTCCTTACGGCAGGTGGGCCCGCCCCCGACGCCCCTCCCGTCACTCCTGTCGAAGGCTCATCACGAGCTCCCGCGGCAGGCCGTGCGTGTCGTGGAGGTAGTGCAGGTGCTCCTCGTCCAGTGGGCCCCGGAACCGGGGCTGGGCCAGCACCCGGCGGCCTCGCTCGAGGAGCTGACGGAAGCGCTGCTCCTCGTCGAGCAGGATTCCCCGTACGCCGACGGGGTCCATGTCCTGGCGGAAGTGGTCGAGCGTGTGCAGGATCAGGTCGCCCGGCAGGTCGCCGAGGCCGCGCGTGGCATCTTCGCGCCACAGGACGGTGAGCAGGCGCCGCATCAGCCGGCGCAGCACGTAGCCCCGGCCGGTGTTGCCGGGGCGCACACCATCACCGATCACCACCACGGCCGAGCGCAGGTGATCACTGACGAGCCGCAGAGACGGCTCGTCCAGCCGCCACAGTCCCGGCACGAGCCGGCGCCAAGGGCCGAAGACATCGCTCTCGAACACCGAGGACTTTCCCTGCAGGCGGGAGACCAGGCGTTCCAGACCCATTCCGGTGTCGACATTGCGCTGGGGGAGCGGGACGAGCGAACCGTCGTCGAGCCTGCGGTAGCGCATCGTCACGTGGTTCCAGATCTCCACCCAGCGGTCGTCGAGCGTGGGCGTCGACCGCGGCGGTGTGTCGCCGGTCCACAGGAAGATCTCGGAGTCGGGTCCGCACGGGCCGGTCGGCCCGTTGGACCACCAGTTGTCCTCGACGGTCAGCTCCACCGGCACGCCGAGTTCCTGCCACACCTGCTGGGAGGCGGTGTCCGGGCCGGTGCGGTCGTCGCCGCCGAAGACCGTGGCGTGCATGATCCGAGGATCGATGCCCAGGCCCTCGGTGAGCAGTTCGTATCCCCAGCGCAGGCTCTGCGGCCCCTCGTAGTCGCCGAGCGACCAGCTGCCGAGCATCTCGAAGACGGTCAGGTGGGTGGGGTCGCCGACCTCTTCCAGGTCGGTGGTGCGCAGGCAGCGCTGCACGTTGACGAGCCGGTTGCCCAGCGGATGCGGGCGCCCTTCCAGGTACGGGGTGAGGGGGTGCATGCCCGAGGTGGTGAACAGGACGGAGTCGCCGGCGGGCGGCAGCAGCGTCGAACCGGTGATCCGCCGATGCCCGCGCTCCTCGAAGTACTCGACGAACGTGCGCACGACGCGGTCAGTGTCCATGAAGCCCGGGGTCGGCCGGTCGGTGTTCATGGTGTGGCTCCTTCGCGGGAAGCGGGGAGGCACCGGACAACGGGTCCGCACGAACTGTGGATCGCGACACGAGGTCACGCGTCATCGGCGGGCCGTTTCCGGTCGCCGATGGGAAGAGGGAATACGTCAGGCGGCGGCAACCGGCGAGCTGGTCGCTCGCGCGGTTGCGGTGAGGCGTAGGCCGATGACGTTCATAGAAAGGACGATAACGCGCTCGGTCCGCCCGGGGCCACGTGATTTACGCGCCACGACCTGTTCGGTGCGCTGCGCCCATCGCTCACCACCAATAGGCGGGATAGCGCGGTACGCGGGGGCGGGCGCACGAGGCGGCCCAGCCCGCGAGGACGAGCAGAGCGGTGGAACCCACCAGGAGGGGGACGAAGGTCGTCGGCCGTGGCGTGTTCAGGACGATGACCACGGCGGTCGCGCACGCGGGGGAGTGCGGGGTACGAGCCACCGTCATCGCAGCCAGGCTGATCCCCGCGGCGAGGGCCGCCGCCCAGGGCGAGCTGCCCGCGGCGGCGACGACCGCATACCCGATGGCCGCACACAACAGGTGGCCCGCGATCACACTGCGCGGCTGCGCCAGGGGCAGCCCGGGGGCGCCGTGGATGATCGCCGCGGACGCGGCCAGCGGGGGTATCAGCACCGGTTCGTGGATGACGGAACCTATGGCCACCAGGACCAGCAGTACGGCTGTCGCCGCGCTGACGTTGTGCAGGGCGGTGCCCGGTGACGGCGGGGCGGGCGCGCGGCCGATGAGGCGGGTGCGTATGCGGGTGCGGGCGCGCGAGAGCGGTTCCGCCACGGCTTCGTCGGCGCTCGATTCGTCCGGCGCGCTGGAGGCGCTGGACGCGCTCGATGTGCTCAGGGTGCTCAAGGCAGTGGTGTTCCGGGGCAGGGCCGACGGGAGACCCCGGACGGCGGGGACAGCAGGGCAGGAGTCGGCCCGACTTCCCTCGCGGTCGGCAGGGAACGTGGGCACCGGCGGCGGTCCGGGGGGTCGGGATATCCGCGTACTCGCCCCGGATTCTACGAGGCGCTGTCTCGTCGCCGCAGGTCAGGGTCCTGTTGATCACTGTGCCGGCCTGGCCGAGCACAGCCGGCAGTACACACGGCCGGGGCCCGCACAGCCCTCGGGGTACACACAGCCCGGGCACGCATCGCCCGCCGCATCACGTGCCGCCCAGCAATCGCCCCGCCACCGCCAGGTCCAGCACCGAGCGCGGATCCTCCTGAGTGCCCCGTTGGAACGCGCGCTCGAAGGCTCCGTCGCCCACGGCGGCGCGCGCAGTGCGCCAGCAGGCCTCGCGCACGTCCCGCAGTTCGGGCATGCCGCGCTGGCTGTGCCCGACGGAGAGCCAGTACGTCTGACCGATCCCGGACACCAGCGCGGCCGTCTCCCCCTGTCCGTCGGCCGCCGCCGCTGCCGCCAGCAGGTCCATGCCCAGCGCGATGCCGAAGCTGTCCCCCAGCATGCGTTTGCCCTCGAGCATGGCCCGGGCGTGCTCGGCAGCCAGGGCCGGATCCCCCTGGGCCAGGGCGATCAGAGCGAGCTGATAGTCGGTGTACGAGCGCGCCCACCACTCGCCCTGCGCGGCACAGCCCGCCCGCAGCGCGGTCGCCTCTCGCGCCGCCTCCGCCAGGCGACCGAGCCCGGTGAGCGCGAACACCCGCACCAAATGGCAGCGCAGCACGGACGGCGAGGTCAGTGCGGGCTCGGTCATCCGCCGCAGGGCCCGGCCGACGTCGTCGTGGGCCTTGCCCGGCTCACCGTTCATCAGGTGGGTGATGCCGAGCAGGTAGGCGGCCGACAGCCGCCCTTCAGAGCTTCCGGTGTACGCCGCGTCCCGCGCGCACCGCCTCCCGATCGCCGCCGCCTTGGCGTGCTCGCCCTGCAGCAGAGCGGCCACGCCCAGCGCCCACTGCGCCTTCTCGCGGGCGGCACCGTGGTGTGTGGCCAACGGCAGCACCTGTTCCAAGTACGCCCGCGCCTCGCGCAGGTGGCCGCAGCAGCTCCAGAAGAAGCCGAGCAGTCCCGCGAGGTCCACCGCGCGCTGGCGCCGGGTTTCGATCAGGTGCTCCAGCGCGGCGCACAGGTCGGCGTGTGCCATGTCGATCCGCCGGTACCAGGAGACCTGCTCCGGCCCGAGCCAGCCCGCGTCGGCGCAACGGGCGAGGTCCAGGAAGTGGTCGGCGTGCCGGTCGGCGACCTCCCCCCGGGCGCCGAGCTCGTCCAGCCACATGCGCCCGTACTCCCGCACCGGCGCGTGCAGGCGGTAGCGGCCGTCCACGTCCTGGACCACCACGGACTTGGCCGTCAGGTCCGCGAGGACGGCGCTGACGGTCTCGGGCGCCAGCGGCCCGCCCGCGCAGACACCGCGGGCGTCGGCCCCGTCGAAGGTGCCCGGGAAGACGGAAAGCCGTGCCCAGAGCAACCGCTCCAGGGGAGCACACAGTTCGTGACTCCAGCCGATGGCCGTACGCAGCGAACGGTGGCGGCGGGGCCAGATCGGCGCCGACGCCGTCAGGCCCGCGCGGTGCGAGCGCAGCCGGTCCAGGAGTTCGCCCAGGGGATGGTGCATCAGCTGCGCCGAGGCCAGTTCCAGGGCGAGCGGGACGCCGTCGAGCAGTCGGCAGATCTCTTGGGCGTCCTGTTCCTGCTGGGGGTGCCTGCCGCGCAGGGCCGGGGCCACGGCCACGGCGCGTTCCAGGAAGAGAGCGAGCCCGTCGCCGTCGTACGGCAGCGGAGGCACCGCCACCAATGCCTCGCCTGCGACCCCCAGCCGCTGCCTGCTGGTGGCCAGGACGGTCAGCCGTGGGCAGGCCGTCAGCAGATCGGCGACGAGGTTGCGGCAGGGAGTGACCAGGTGTTCGCAGGAGTCCAGGACGAGCAACAGGTGCTGGTCGGCCAGCCAGGCGCACAGCGCGTCGAACGGTCCGCCCGGAGTGTGGTCGGCGAACCCCACGGCATCCGCGACGGACCCGATCAGCAGTCGTTCGTCGGGCAACGCACCGAGATCGGTCCAGCAGACCTTCCCCAGAGCCGCGCCCCGGGACTGCGGCAGGGACCGCAGCGTGTGCGCGGCGAGCCGCGTCTTGCCCACCCCGCCGATCCCGGTGAGGGTCGTCAACCGTCCGGCGGCGAGGGAGGAGACCAGCTCGTCCTGCTCGGCCGCGCGCCCCACGAAAC
This sequence comes from Streptomyces sp. NPDC040622, assembly GCF_055593965.1. Lineage (NCBI taxonomy): Bacteria > Bacillati > Actinomycetota > Actinomycetes > Kitasatosporales > Streptomycetaceae > Streptomyces > Streptomyces sp. NPDC040622. The sequence continues at coordinate 9,110 of NZ_JBVIXD010000031.1, forward strand.
GGTCTGCGTTCTCCGGAACATTGCCTAACATCTGGATAGTTTCGCTCAGTTGACGACCGTTCGGTGCCCGATACCCGGACAGTGTGCGCCAGGTTGACGTTCACCGACGGTCTGTCGCCCGGTCACGTAGGCACTCGGTCAGGCGTGGCTGTAGTGGTCCGCCGCCGACCGCGCCCCGGTCCTTTCCCGCCGCAGCATGTCAAGCCCCGGGCCGGCCGTCCTGTCGGCTAACCATCTCGGTGATCCACGTGGGCGCGAAAGGAGACGTGCAGCCGGGCGGCGTCGGATAGTCCTTGAGTACCTCCAGGCGCTCACCGATGTCGATGGCACGGGCGCGGTACTCCGCGTGATCGATCCCGATCCGGGCCAGACAGTGGTTCATCGCCCACTGGAGCCGAGCCGGGGCGTCCCGCATCTCCGCCTCGACGACATCGAGCAGTGCCGCGAGGCCGAGGCCCGCGGGCCTCTTCGCCACACGCTCGGTGGTCAGCGCCCAGCCGGCGCTCGCGACCAACGGATCAGGGTCGGCGGACCAGGCCACGCGCAGCTCTTCGGCGTGTGGGTTCTTCCGCACCACGTGGTTCACGAGCCAGTCGTGCACCTTGGGCGTACGGGCCTGACGCAGCATGCCGTCCAGCTCGTCACGCCCGAACGCCTTCGGGCGGCATACCAGGGTCGCGAGGAGTCGTGCCGCGCTGTCACCGGTCTCCCAGAGCCCGTGGGCGCGTTCCTGCTGCGTCTTGAGCCGCTTCGCCAGCGCGCGCAGCCTGCCGAGGTTCACACCGTGATCGTCACCGTGTTTCTCGTTCACCGCGCGCGCCTTCGGATCCTCCAGCCCGGCCAATTCGGCCATCACCTCGGCCACCGTCGTTCCGTCCGGCGTCGGGGCGCTCGCCCCGGCCGTCGTACGCACCACCCCCACCTGCCCTCGAACAGGATGATGTCGCAGGGCCTGCCAACCGGGAGGGCGCGCATCATGATGATGTCGCCGGTGGGCGGCACCCCGGTGGTGCGGACGTACCCGGCGGCCGGATCGGAATCGTCGTGGGCGAGCCGTCGACGTAGAGACAGGCGGGGCTGCGCGGCGGTCGTTCGTGGGTGGGCCGGGACGGATCGTGCTCGAACAAAGCGGAGAGCACGCCGCGTCCCGTGGCAGGAACGGTGAGGTCGTGGGCGTCGGCGAGGCCGGCCACTTCGGCGGGACCGACGGAACGGTACTCCGTCCGTCCGCCGCGTTCCTCGAACAGCTCCAGCCAGGCGGACAGCCTCACGCGCTGGTCCACCGAGCGCACCTGGTCGCCGAACAGCGCCGTGAACCGGCGCACCGACGGCTCGGCCGGTTCCTCGGGCCCTGCCCCCGGCCGCACCGATATCGGCCCTGTTCCCACGAGCGGTGCTGCCACGGGGGGGTGGGGCGCGGGCGACCTCGAAGAGGTACCTCGCAGAGCGGGCAAGGGCGCGAATTGGGTGTTTGCGGGCGGACTCCTCGGACATTCGGGGGGTGTCGCCGGGAAGGACGCACGGTGCAGCCCTGCACCGCCTGACCGGAGCCACCAGCTCACGGAGGTAAGCAGCATGACCGAGAACATCTGGAACTACCCGACCTCGGCAGGACACACGCCCAACACCGACCTGACGGGTTACAAGGTCGAGGCGACGGACGGGAACATCGGCAAGGTCGACAAGCACTCGTACGACGTCGGCTCGCAGTACATCGTCGTCGACACCGGCGTGTGGATCTTCGGCAAGGAGGTTCTGCTGCCGGCGGGGACCATCACGGGAATCGACCACGAGGCGAAGACCATCCGGGTGGCGCGGACCAAGGAACAGATCAAGGACGCGCCGGAGTTCGACAAGAACAAGCACCTGGGCGACCCCGCCTATCACGACCAGGTCGGTACGCACTACACCTCCCACCACCCTCCGGGCACCGGTCCGACCGGTCCTGGCGGCAGGATCTGACCAGGGGCCGATAGGTTCCGGGGAGAAGCACCGCGGATCGGCGCGGGGCCGGGTCCGTCCCAGACGACCCGGCCCCGCTCGCTGTCCGCGCACCGCCGAGGAAGCGGCCGTCCGCGCTACGCGGTCATGGGCCCGCCGGTGGCGCGGCCGCAGTGGCCACCGCGGCGCGGCTGATCTTGCCCATGGAGCTCCTCGGCAGCGCGGCGACGAAGTCGACCGCGGCGGGGACCTGGTGCGGCAGGAGGCGGGCCCGGCAGTGCGACGTCAGTTCCGTCGCGGGCAGCGGGGTCCGTGCGACGACGGTGGCCCTTACGCGCTCGCCGGTGTCGTCGGCCGTCTCGCCCCACACCACGGCCTCGGCGACCGACGGGTGGGCGAGCAGGACCTGTTCCACCTCTACGGGGTTCACCTTCTTGCCACCCACGTTGATGAAGGAGTCCTTGCGGCCGACCAGGTGCAGGTGACCCTCGGGGCCGAGGCGGGCCAGGTCGCCGGTCCGGTACCAGCCCTCGACCAGGACCCGTCGGGTGACCTCGGGGTGCCCGAGGTACTCCGTGAACATCGCGGGTGTCCGTACCAGCAGTGTTCCCTCCGCGCCGGGTGGCACCTCCTGCCCCCGCTCGTCGAGGACGCGCACTTGTACGCCGGGCATGGGGCGGCCCACCCCGAAGTCCGGCCCGGCGCCGTCGCCGGGGCGTCGCGCGGCGATGACTCCGGTCTCCGTGCAGCCGTAGACCTGCTGGATGTCCAGCCCGAGCCGAGCCCGGGCGCGCTCTGCCACGGACGCCGGCAGCGCGGCACCCGATGAGAGGCACAGTCGCAGGGCGTCCGGCGGACGCGGGGGAGCCGAGCCCGCCGCGCGCGTCGCCAGGTCGTACGCCATGGGGGCGGCGACGAGCACCGTGCAGGCGTGCCGCTCCAGTGCCCGCAAGAGCCGTGCGGGGGTGAAGCGGCCGAGGAGGACGAGCTGCGCGCCGGCGCGCAGCGCGGTGACCAGTCCCGCGACCATGCCGAAGGAGTGCAGCAACGGGACGGCGGCCAGAACGCGGTCGTGCTCGGTGATGCCGTAGGCGCGTGCGTAGATGTCGCCGCCGTTGACGAGGTTGCGCTGCGAGTGGACGGCGGCCTTGGGCTCCCCGGTCGAGCCGGAGGTGTACTGGTAGAGGAACGGGGCTTCGGGCGAGGGTGTTCCCGGCGGCTCTGGGAGGACGGGCCGGGGGCCGGGTGCTTCGGCCGGCTCGGACACGGGTACGTAGGCGCAGTCCGGCCGCCCGTGTTCCCCGGAGCCGCGCAGCGTGTCCAGCCTCGCCGCGTCCCCCACGACGGCCAAGGAGCCCAAAGTCGCCCGGAGGGACGCCAGTTGGGATGAGGTGGTGCCCGGTTCGAGGGGGACCACGCGCAGACCCAGGCGCGCGGCGGAGAGGAAGGCGACGACGCAGTCCGGGGTGTTCTCCAGGAGCAGCCCCGTCGCCCCGCGCTCCGGGAGGCCGAGGGCGCTGAACCGGCGCGCGGTGGCGTGCACTCTCGTCCGCAGTTCGTCGTACGTGATGACCTCGTCGTCGCAGCGTACGGCGATGGCGTCGGGGCGGGCCCGGGCGGTGCCGTCGAGCAGCTCCCCGAGCGTGGTGGCGGGGCGGCGCGCCCCCGTGTCAGACGCGGTGGCCATCGGCAAAGCTCTCCTTTCCGTCCGAGGCAGGTCCGTCAGAGGCAGCTCCCTGTGGGGCGGCTCCCTGCGGGGCGGTTCCGTTCGTGGCAGGCCCGTCGGCCGGCGCCCCCGCACGGGTGTACGACACGCTCGTGCCGCTCCGTACGTCCGGCCCGCTCGGGGCGCCCTGCCCGTCCGCGGGGTCCTCGTCGGGCTGCTGATGCCGGAAGTAGCGGTCGTACAGGCGACGGTAGGTGCCGTCGCGGGCCAGCAGCGTCGGGTGGTCGCCCTCCTCGACGATCCGGCCGCCGTCGACGACGACGATCGTGTCCGCCTTGCGGACGGTGGGCAGACGATGGGCGACGACGAGGGTCGTGCGGTCTGCCGAGAGCGCCTCCAGACCCTCCTGGATCTGCGCCTCCGTCAGGGGGTCGATACTGGCCGTGGCCTCGTCGAGGATCAGTACCGGGGCGTCCTGGAGGAAGACCCGGGCGAGGGCGACGATCTGCCGCTGGCCGGTGGAGAGGTTGCGTCCGCCGTCGTCGGTGGGCGTGTCCAGGCCCTGCGAGAGCTGCGCCAGCCAGTCACCGCCCGCCACCGCGCGCGCCGCGGCCTCGACTTCGTCCCGCCCGGCTCCCGGGCGGCCACGGGCGATGTTGTCCGCCACCGTCCCGGAGAAGAGGAACGGAGTCTGCGTGACCACGCCGAGGCAGCGCCGGTACTGGTCGAGGTCCAAGGAGCGCACGTCGAGCCCGTCCACCTCGATGCTGCCCCGCTGGAACTCGTAGGCGCGCATGATCAGCCGTACCACGCTGGACTTGCCGGCCCCGGTGTGGCCCACGAGCGCCACGGTGCGGCCCGCCGGAACGGTGAGGCTCACGCCGTCGAGCACGGGACGCTCGGCGTCGTAACCGAAGTGGACGTCACGCAGGGCGATCTCGCCGCGCAGGCGCGGCACCGGGATCCGGTCGCGCTGACGCACCGTCGGCTCGCGGTCGACGAGCGCGAAGACCCGTTCCCCGGCGGCCAGGCCCTGCTGGAGCTGGCTCCAGAACGAGGCGATGCTGGTGAGCGGCGACCAGAACAGCGCCAGCGCCTCCAGGAACAGCACCCACTCGCCGGCCGACACGGAGCCCGCGTCCACGCCGTGGCCGCCGACCAGGACCACGGCGACCGTGCCGAGTCCGGTGAGCGAGATCAGCAGCGGAAAGATGCCGCTGAACAAGCGGTTGAGGCGCACGCTGGCCAGGAACCACCGGCCGTTGACCTCGTCGAGCCCGGCCTGGGCGGACTCCTGGTGGCTGTGGTTGCGGGCGACGGCAATGCCGCGCAGCGTCTCCTGGACGTATCCGTTGACCTCGGCCAGCGTCTGCTGCTGGCGCAGCGAGGCGCTGCGCGCCGCTCGCCGGAAGGCGAGGCTGACGGCGACGATGACCGCGGCCACCAGAGCCGTCACCAGGGCCAGCGGCACATTGATCACGAAGAGGGCGGTCAGCAGGATCGCGATCATCAGGACCTGACCGAGCAGACTGAGCACCAGGCTGATCAGCGTCGCGAACGCCTGGGTGTCGTTGGTGACGCGGCTGACCACCACACCGGTGGGATGGGCGTCGTGGAACGCCATGTCCTGGCGCATCGCGGAGGCGAACGCCCGCTCCCTCAGCCCGAGCACGACGTCGCCGGCCAGCCGTCCGCTCACCCGCTCCTGGCACAGGGTGAGCAGCCAGGCGGTGATGCCCGCGACGAGAATGGCCGTGATCAGCAGCGGCAACCGGCTGTCGTCGTCGTTCGCCAGGGCCGAGTCGACGGTCTGGGCGAGCAGCAGGGGCACGGCACTGCCCGCCGTCGCGGCGACGATGACGGCCGTGGTCACAAAGGCGACGGCCCGGCCCTTGCCGCGGAAGTACGGGGTGATACGTCGGGTCAGTTCACGGTCGCTGTACCGGCGGTCGTACGCGTCCGGCTCGATGCCCTCCAGCAGATGGGCCATCAGTGGTTCTCCTCCTTGGCGCCCGCGGGGTCCGGCTCGGCGCCCGCGGTGTCCGGGGCGGCGAGGGCCGGCACGTCCAGATAGGGCGCGAAGATCCGGCGGTAGAGAGAACAGTCCCGCAGGAGCTGTTCGTGGCTGCCCTGGCCGACCAGCCGACCGGCGTCCAGGACGAGGATGTGGTCGGCCGCCCGGATCCGGGACAGCCTGGGGGTGACCAGGAACGTGGTGCGGCCGTCCGCGGCCTGCCGCATCGCGCGCTGCACCTCGTACTCGGTGGCACTGTCGACGGCGCTGGTCGCGTCGTCCACCGCGAGGATCCGGGGGTCTGCGACCAACGCGCGGGCGATGGCGAGGCGTTGGCGCTGCCCGCCGGAGAGGGTGACCCCGCGTTCGCCGATGACGGTGTCGTAGCCGTCCTCGGTCGCCGTGATGAAGTCGTGCGCCTGCGCGACGCGGGCCGCGGCCTCGATGCGGGCCCGGTCGGTGCCGTCGTCCGAGCCGAGGCTGAGATTCTCCGCGATCGAGCGGGAGAAGAGCACCACGTCCTGCTCGATGACCGCGATGCGTGAGCGCAGCGACGCGGTGTCCCAGGCGGTGGTGGCGACGCCGTCGATCAGGACGTGCCCCGCGTCCGGGGCGTAGGTGCGGTTCAGCAGGTGCAGCAGGGTGGACTTGCCGCTGCCCGTGGCGCCGACGACGGCCACGGTGGTGCCGGCGGGTACACGGAACGTCAGGTCGCGCAGCACCGGTCTGTCGGGGTCGTATCCGAAGGTGACGTGCTCCATGGCCACGTCCCCGGTGAGGGCGGCGGCGTGGCTGCCGCCCTGCTCGTCCTCGCCCTCGGGGTCGTCGACGACCTCCTTGATGCGCTGCGCGCCCGACATGCCCAGATAGATGAGTCCGAGGCTGAAGGACGCCAACTGGGTGGGGGCCCGGAGCGTCCCCATCAGGCCCAGTACGGCGACGAGTTCACCGATGCTCAGGGAACCCGCGTGCAGCAGGATCACGGAGTGCACCAGGGCGCCCACGGTGGCGAGGGTCAGCAGGAGCGGCGGGAGAGCCAGCGCCTGGGTGCGGATCTGCCGTACCGAGGCGTCCCGGTAGGCCCCGGCCAGTTCGGCGAACCGGCCGCGTTCCTGCTCGGCGCCGCCGGTCGAGCCGACCACCTCGATCCCGGCGACGCTCTCCGAGGCCTGGGCCGTCATGTCGCCGAAGCGCTCCCGGGTCAGGTCGGAGACGGGTTCGAGACGCCGCCCGTGCTCGGCGAGGGCCACGGCGAACAGCAGGACGAAGACGACGGGGGACAGCAGCAGCCGCGGATCCACCAGGGCGATGAAGACGATCGGCATCAGGATGTTCAGCGCGAGATCGACGGCGAGGTCGAATCCGGGCGACACCATCAGGTTCAGGGACTCGGCGTCGCCGGTGGCCCGGGCGGACAGGTCACCGACCCTGCGCCGGTTGAAGTAGCCCTGGCTCTTGCGGAGCAGGCCGGCGAAGACCTGGGCGCGCGCGTTGCGTTCCAGCCCGCTGGCGAAGGATTCCAGGCAGTACGTGGACATGATGCCACCCAGCGCCCGCACGACGACGAGCGCGAGGAGTCCGGCCACGACGGCGTGGAAGGTGCCGAAGTCGGGTGACCCGCCGTCCTGGTCGAGCACGGCGTCGAAGGCCAGACCGGTGACCAGGGGGATCGCCGCGTTGAGTGACTGCCAGGTCAGGCTGCCCACGAGGAACAGCGCGATGTACGGCTTGAAGGGACGCATCTGCGCGAGCAGCCAGCGTGGCACGCCGACCGGGGCGCCCGCCGCGGGACCAGGCTCCGGCTCGGGCGGGGGCAGGGTTTTCGGTCCTGCCGGGTCCTCCCGGTCAGGGATGGTCTCGGCGGTCATCGGCTCACCTTCTCCGTGTCGGGGGCCGTGGCGTCCGCGGGCCCGAGAGGACCGGAAAAGACAATCGACGCACGGTTTTAGGCCACGTTTCAACGAATTCATGGACGGGGGGTGCACAGGGATTTCCAGCCGTGCGTGAAATTCGACGTCGGCTGGAAGTCGGGTGACCTGTGGACCGGAAGAGGAGTGCCCCGGAATCGGTCATCGCCCGCGAGAGTTCGGGTGCGGGGCCGCCGGAGTATGGGTCGGATAAAGGATGCGCGCGCGGCCGGGGTGTGCATGCCAGTCACCTGGCGCGCGGTGCCGCGGAGTGTCCGGTGCGGTCATCCGCGGGTGCGACAGGGCGGTGATCGCCGCTGCTCAGGGAGGGGTTGAGGGGTATGGGTCAGGGCTCGGCAGCGTGTATTCCCCGGCGCGCAATCGGGCCCGATCCGTGCCGTGGCTAGGAAGCTACGCGTTTTCACGCGAAAACGAAAGTCTGCCCCGGGTCACATGAATACCTTGTCATTGAAAATTAAATCACGGGGTCGACGGGGGTGTGCCGCCCGCCTTTTGAGCCGCCCGGCCCGATCGGGCAGCGCCCAGTTGAATGGTTGAGGTTGCTGGAATGGTCTGGGTACTGTGATGGGCATCCAGAGCGATAGCGGATGTTCCATGAGCCGCTATTTCACGTTTGCCGTGGCGAGTTGGCCGGAGACTGCCGGGGGGCGGTGCGGGGTGACTTCACCTTCCCGCGCCGAACGAAGCCAAAGCGCGTGGCGACAGGAAAGAGGAGTGAGAGTGACCCAGACGCTGTGCCACCCCCCGTTCCAAGGAGAGCAGCTCGTGGTGACCACCCTGGTGCGCAACGGATTCCTGCAGCTGGGGCTGCGCGCCGTACTGTCGACCACCCCTTTGGTGAGGGAGGTCAGACACTGTGACGACTGGAGCGAAGTCGCGGACGCCTTGGGTGCCGAGGCGGTCGATGTTCTGTTCCTGCACGAGAAGGACTATCACCCCGGCCAGGGCGTGCTCGCCGAGGCCCTGCACGGCCGGCCGAAGGTGCTGCTCGTACTCAGCGGAACCGACGTTTCCGAGGAAATCCTCGCGGGCCCCTCGGTCCCCGATGGATTTCTGGTGGAGAGCGAGTTGACGGCCACCGCGGTCGAGGACGCGCTCCAGCGCATCGTGGCCGGGGAGGTGCCCATGCCCACCTCGGTCGCCCGGGCGCTGCTGCACCGCGCACGGGAGCCTGAACAGCAGCGCTGGCACCGCGCGGTCTCCCTGACCGGCCGCGAGAACGACGTACTGCCGATGCTCGCGGAAGGGCTGAGCAACAAGCAGATAGCCCGGCGCCTCGGCATCTCCAGCCACGGCGTCAAGCGCATCGTCGCCAGCCTGCTGCTCAAGCTCGGCGCGCCCAACCGGACGGCGGCGGTGGTCACCGCAATCCAGAACGGCCTGATCGCACCCGATTGACCAGGTGCCGCCGTTCACGGACCGCGACGCTCCTCCTGCCCGTCCGGTGCCCGGGTCGCCGCCTCCGCGGTGCTCGTCGCGCCGGGCGGGCGTGCGGGCCCGGCGCGGAAACCGGCACGTCATCTGACGCGGCGGTGCCGGATTTCCGTACGCCACGCGGTGGGCGGCGGCGGGAAGCGCGCATGACCCGATGTTCGTTCTGCCCGAGTGATGAGGGAAGCGTCCAGTGGGCGCCCGTTCGGCGTGCCCGAACGGGCAGCCTCCAAAGCGCGGGTGACGATCGCGCGAGCCCGGCGTTACGGTGAGTCCGCTCCGGGCCCCGAACCGGCCGCGGCCCACCGCGCGGCACCGCGCCGCCCCCGGGCGCCGGCGCACCGGCCCCGCAGGGCGACGCGCCATGCCCCACCTCCCCTCCCATGCCTCACCGTGCTGGAAAGGAGCGAGCCGTGGCGGAATGCGTCCGGCACCGTACCGCCTTCGAAGGACGAAGGGCCGCCACCGCGCCGGCCACCTGCGCGCAGCGGCACATCTGGAACCTGATGCAGCGTCAACAACCCGACGCCACCTTCTACGACGTGTGCTACCGGGTGGAGCTGCCCGGCCGCGGCACCGCAGCGGACCTCCTCGGCGTCTTCGCGGAGCTGCTCAGGCGCCACGAGTCGCTGCGCACCGGATTCCACCGGGACGCTGAGGGCACGCTGCTGCAACAGGTGGTGGACCGTGCCGAGTTCGAGACCGAAGTGTGGTCGCTCGTACCCGACGAAGAGCCCGACGGCGTGCTGCACTCCTGGCAGGAGCGTATGCGGCACACCCCCTTCGAGCCCGCGCGGGCCCCGCTGATCCGCTTCATGGCGATCGTCGTCGACGGCGCACCCGTGCGCGCCGCGTTCTGCGTGTCCCACCTCGCCGTGGACCTGACCTCAGTACGCCTGCTGGCCGACGAGATGGGCCGGCTGCTCGACGCCCGTGCGGCCGGGCGGCCCCTGCCGCCCCCGGCGCCGTCACGCCAGCCCGTCGAGCAGGCCCGGTGGGAGCGGACGCCACGCGGTCTGGCCCTGCAGGAGCGGGCCCACGCCTACTGGAGCCGCCAGCTGGCGAGCGCGCCCGCGACCTTGTTCCCGGCCCCCGACGACGGCCACCCGTCAACCGGCCCCGCTCACTACAGCGCGGTCATGGACTCCCGTGCGGTGGCCCTCGCGGTGCCGGTGCTGGCCCGGCGCTGGCGGGTGAGCACATCCGCCGTGCTGCTCACCGTCGTCGCCCGCCTCCTCGGCCGCCGGGCCGGGCTGCCGTCGTGTGCCCTGCGCCTGCTCACCGCCAACCGGTCGGACCCTGAACTGCACGGCACCGTCGCCAACCTGCACTCGGAGGTGATCGCGACGATCGGCCTGGAGGGTGACCGTATCGAGGAGGTCGCGCGCCGTGCCTTCGCCGCCTGCACCGCCGCGTACGCCAACGGACTCCATGACCCCGACCGAGTGGCGGACCTGATCGCCTCCGCGCACGGGCCCGAAGCACCCGTCGACCTCTCGTACTGCTTCAACGACGTCCGGGAGGACCAGACTCTGCCCGGCGCGGCGCAGGACCACGGCAGGGTGCCGGGCGCCGCCCTGCGGGCCGCGATGGTCGAAACCGTCGTCGCACCCGGCGAGTTCGAGGAGGCCGAGACCTTCTTCCTCGTGATCGACGACGAGGAGCCCGGCCGGCTCCGTCTGGTGCTCGACGCCGACCACCGGGCGCTCACCCCGTCCGAGGTGCGCGGCTTCCTGTACGACATCGAGCGCTCACTCGTCGACTACGCAGAGGATGCCGAGCCGGGGGAGTCGGCGGGGCGGGCGCGTGGGGCGGCTGCCGCGGACGGGGTCGAACTGCCTTTGGCCTGACCTGAGGGGTGACCGCGCACGAACGATCGCCGAGGAATCGGTCGGGCGCATGAGCGTCGCGCGAGGGGGCGGTCAGGTCTGCGAGCCTGAGACCGTCCGTCCCTCGGCGGAGCGCCAACCAGCCCTGCACGCGCCGGTGTTGTACAGCGCGGCCCGTGCCGCCCGCCTGTTGCGGGCATGCTGCCGGACCTTCCTTGCCATGGCGCTGCGCCATCGCTGCCCCGGCCGGCGCCGCTGCCGCGCACGCCCGGGGCCGACGAAAACTGTACGGTCGATGCTCTCCTGAGGAGCGGCACGTCCAACAGGCGCATTCGACCGGGCATGTGGTGTAGCCGATCGACTCTAGCCCAAGGTGGGGGTGTTCGATCACCGAGGTCCCGGCAAAGATTGTTCCACGGGCCGCTCGGATCACGGCGGACACAGAGATCCGGCCCGCAAGTGCCGGAGATCTGTCCTCGGCGCCGCCACGGCCCGCGCCGTCGGCGGACACCGGCGTCAGAGAGCGCGCCCCGGCGCCCCGCACCTGTCCGCCCCTGTCAGCAATCGGCACCTGCCCCTACCCGCGCCCCCTCGTGACGGGAACCCATGTCCGCATTTGTTGATCAACTCGCCTTCCACCCCACCGCATGCACCGGTGACCGGGTGCTGGCGCCGCAGCCCATCGGCCGCGGCCGGTGAGCGCCCAGGCCGTCGCGCCCCCGGCCCGCCCCGGCGTCGGCCGGTACGGGCCGACACCGGTCGAGAACCCGGCCCTCGGTGAGGTGTTCGCCCACGCCCCGGGGTGCACGCCCGAACAGCTCGACGACGTGCTCGCCGACGCGGGCCGCGCGTTCCCCGGCTGGGCCTCGACTCCTCTGGAGGGGCGCCGCGAGCGGCTCCACGCATGCCACCGAGCCCTGCTGGGCGCGGTGGAACCGATGGCCGAACTCCTCACCAGGGAGCAGGGCAAACCCCTGCGGCACGCCCGTGCCGAGATCCGCCTGGCCGCCGACTGGTTCTCCCGCACCGCGGAGCTGGACCTCGCACCGGACCGACTGGTGGACCAGCCCGCGGCCCGCGTCGACCTGGAGCGCGTGCCGCACGGCGTGGTCGCCGCGATCGCTCCCTCCAACTACCCAGTCCTGCTGGCCGTCTGCAAGATCGCCCCCGCGCTCCTCGCCGGCAACACCGTGGTCCTCAAGCCCTCTCCTGACACACCGCTGTCCGGTCTGATGATGGGCCGGATCCTCGGCCGGGTGCTGCCCGAGGGCGCGTTCACGGTCGTGGCGGGCGGCGCCGAACTGGGCGCCCGGCTGACCGTCCATCCCACGGTCCGGCTGGTCTCGTTCACCGGCTCTGTCGAGGCCGGCCGTACCATCGCCCGGCAGGCCGCGTCCGACCTCAAGAGGGTCGTGCTGGAACTGGGCGGCAACGACCCGGCCGTCGTCCTTCCCGGCACGGACACCGCGTCCGTGGCGCAGCGGCTGTTCACCGCGGCCATGACCAACAGCGGACAGTTCTGCGCCGCGGTCAAGCGTGTCTACGTGCCGAGGGCCCAGCACCACCGACTCACCGACGCCATGGCCGAGATGGCAAGGACGGCCGTCGTGGGCGACGGGCTCGACCCGGCCACCGAGTACGGCCCCCTCGTCAGCCGCGCCCAACTGGAGCGGGTCGCGGGCATGGTGGACGAGGCCGTGGGCGCAGGGGCCCGCGTGCCCGCCGGCGGCCGCGTCCTCGACCGGGCCGGCCACTTCTATCCCCCCACCGTCGTCACGGACCTCGCGCCCGGCAGCCGCCTCGAAGAGGAAGAGCAGTTCGGCCCGGTCGTCCCCGTCATCGCCTACGACGACCTGGAGCAGGTTCTCGCCCGGGTGAACGACTCCTCCTACGGACTCGGCTGTTCCCTGTGGGGCGACGAGGAACGGGCGCGGGCCCTGGCCGGACGGCCCGCCTGCGGAACCGTGTGGATCAACACCCACGGCGCCCTGCGGCACGACGTGCCGTTCGGCGGACACCGGCACTCGGGGATCGGTGTCGAGTACGGCGAGTGGGGTCTGGCCGAGTACACGCAGCTCAAGGTGCACCACATCGCGCTTCGCCAAGCAGATCGGGAGATGCCATGAGTGACAGGACGGTGGTCGGTGTCGACGGGAGCGAAGGGATCGACCTGACCGGGGTCGACGTCTTCGTCGGCGGCCCCATCCAGCACGCGATCCGTGACCACGGCTTCCACCAGCCGTTGCGGCACGCGATCCGCGACATCATCGACGCCGTGACGGCCGTGCACGGCACGGTCTTCTCCGCCCACGTCGCCGAGAAGTTCGGGGTGGACACACCGCTGTTCTCGCCCGACCAGGTCAGTGTGCGGGACATCGGCTGGATGCGCCGCTGCGACGTGTTCGTACCGGTGCTCCCCGTGGACGCCTCCGGCGAATTGATGCGCACCGACGGCACCCATGTCGAGCTCGGCTGGGCCTCCGCGCTCGGCAAGCCCATCGTCGTCGTCACGCCGCTGCCGATGGCGGCCAACGCGAGCCATCTGCTGCGCGGGCTGCCCTCCGTCGCCGACGTCACCGTCTTCGACCTGGCCGAGGCCTGCGCCCACCCCGTCCAACTGCTGCGCCTGTTGGAGAAGCTGGGCCAGCAGGCCGTGATGTCGAAGTGACGGCAGCACGGCACGCGGGCCCCACCGCCGAATCCGCCGTCACCGCAGACGCCAGGACCGAGAACCACGCGCGCCCCGGCAGCCGAGGAGGCCCCGGCAGTCAGGTGAGCCTCGGCAACCACGCAAGGCCCGAGAAGTCCGCAGGGCGCGACGCGCCCACCAGGGCCGAGCCCGCCCCGGTCGAGATCCTGGGCCTGCGCCTCGCGTCCCCCGTGGTCGTGGGTTCCGGGCTGCTCACCGACCAGGAACGCAACATCCGCCGACTGCTCGGCGACGGGGCGGGAGCCGTGGTCACCAAGACCATCCACCCCGACCCCGGCCCCTCGGGCAACGAACGTCTGCTGCGCCTGCCCACCGGCATGCTCAACAGCACCACGTACTCCCGCCGTTCCGTGGACGCCTGGTGCGCGATGCTGGGCCGGTTCGCCGCCGAGGGCCTGCCGGTGATCGCCTCCGTGCACGCCGACTCCCCGGACCGGCTCGCCGACCTGGCGGAGCGCGTGACCACGGCGGGGAGCAGCGCTCTCGAACTCGGCATCTCGTGCCTCAACGAGGACGGCGGCGGTCTCGAGGACACCCCTGACCGCGTCGCCGCGTACACCGAGGCGGTTCGGCGCCGCGTCCGCGTACCGTTCAGCGTCAAGCTGGCGATCGGGGAACGGGTGCGGGAGCGTGTCGACGCCGCCGTGTCCTGCGGCGCCCGGGCGATCACCCTGAGCGACACCATCACCGGCCTGGCCGTCGACGCCGACACCGGTGAAGTGAGCCTGGGCGGGGCCTTCGGATATTCGGGACCCGGAATCAAACCGCTCGTGCTCGCCGAGATCTACGGCTTGCGCCGGGCCGGTCTCACGGTCCCGCTCATGGCGAGCGGCGGGGTCGAGGGCGCCGCGGACGTGGCCGAGTACCTGAGCGTCGGCGCCCAGGCCGTGCAGGTCTACACCGCCCTGCACCGGGACATGCACGCCACGCTCCGCGGCATCCGCCGGGGTTTCGACGACTGGCTGGCGTCGCACGGCGGCTCGGTCGGGGACCTGGTGGGCCGCAGCATCAAGAGGTCATGAGGTGAGGGCGATGCGGCAACGCGTCACGGACGTGCCCCGCTACGGGGATCTGACCAGTGCTCAGGTGCCCGGATCCACGCGGGGCGCCACGTTGGTGTGGCCGATCGGCGGACTGGAGCAGCACGGCCCGCATCTGCCGCTGTCGGTCGACATGGACATCCCGGAAGCCCTCGCGCGACAGGTGGTCGCGGAGATCGGCGGACTGCTCCTGCCCGGCCAGCCGGTTTCGGCCAGGTCGCTGCCACAGAGCGGGGGCGGACTCCACTTCCCGGGCACCGTGCACATCGGCGGCACCACCTTCATCGACTACCTCACCGACTGCCTGAGGTCCCTCTCCCGTCTCGGACTCGGCCGGCTCGTCGTGGTCAACGGGCACTACGAGAACGAGGGCCTGCTCTTCGAGGCGATCGACGGCTGCGCGCCGGGCACCCTGTTCGCGGACACCGAGGTGGTCGCGTTCAGCTGGTGGAGCCTGGTCACCGACGGCTGGCTCACCCAACACCTGCCCGCCTTCCCCGGCTGGCACGCGGAGCACGCGGGCCTGACCGAGACGAGCCTGATGATGTACCTGCGCCCCGACACCGTCGGCACGGAGCGCCCCAGCCACGACGCGCCGCCGCCCGCCGGCGTGTACCGGCACCCCGTCGACGTGGACGAGATCTCCGACCGGGGCGTGCTGTCCAGTGCCGCCGACGCCTCCGCGGAACTGGGGGAGCGGCTGTTCTGGCATCTGGTCGACGGCGTCGTCGAACTCCTCGGCCCATCGCCCCGGGACGTGGCCGGACGCCCCACCGCAGGTGTCGGCCCGGGGCCCGAAGCCGCCTCCCCGTGAGCAGAACCGCACCGAGAAGACCCGCCGGCGTCGGCCGACGCACCGGCGGCTCCACCGTTCCACGCCACCGTCAGGGAGTCATGCCAATGCCATCGACCAGGCCGTACGACGAATACGACGTGTGCGTCATCGGGCAGGGATACGTCGGCGTCACCCTCACCGCCGCACTCCTGACCACGGGCAGAAGCGTCCTCGGATACGAGACCAACCCTCAAGTGGCGGACGAACTCTCCCGCGGCGTACTCGAACTGGCCGAGCCGGGCGTCGGGGAGGAGATCGAGCGGGCCGCGGCGAGCGGCGCCCTCACCGTCACCACCGACGTCGCCGGACGCAAGCTGCCGTCCGTCGTGATCATCTGTGTCGGCACCCCCATCGGGGACGACGGAACCACGCCGGACCTGAGCCATCTGCGGGCCGCCACCGAGGCGATCGCCGGAGGCATCGACGACGCCACCCTGGTCATCGTGCGCAGCACGGTGCCGGTGGGCACCTCGCGGGACCTGGTGCTGCCCCTCCTGCGCCGCACCGTGCCCGAGCCGCTGCTCGCCTACTGCCCGGAGCGCACCATCCAGGGTCAGGCACTCGCGGAACTGCTGTCCCTGCCGCAGATCGTCGGCGGCCTCAGCGACGAGGCGGGCAAGCGGGCGGCCGAGCTCTTCGGCACCCTCTCCGACCAGACGGTGCCCGTCTCCTCGCTGGAGAGCGCGGAACTGGTCAAGCTGGTGTGCAACTGCCACACGGACCTGATCTACAGCTTCGGCAACGAGGTCGCGCTCATCACCGAGAAGCTCGGCCTGGACGCCCAGGAGGTCATCGACTCCGCCAACCTCGGCTATCCCAGGCCCAGGCTGCACAAGCCGGGCTTCGTGGGCGGCAGTTGCCTGACCAAGGACCCGTACCTGCTCGCGCACTCGGTCGCCGCCCACGACCACACGCCGACGGTGATCTCCGCGGCGCGCACGCTCAACGCGTCCATGCCGCGCAGGGTCGGCGAACGGGTCCTGGCCGCACTGCGGGAGCAGGGCAGGGATCCGGCCGACAGCAGGATCCTGATCTCGGGCTTCGCCTACAAGGGCCGCCCCGAGACCGACGATCTGCGCGGAGCGCCCTACGAGCAGCTGCTGCCCTTCCTGCGGGAGCGCGTCAGGGAAGTCGTCGGCCACGACTTCGTGGTGCCTCGGGCCCGCATCGAGAACCTGGGCGTCCGGGCGGTCGGCCTGACCGAGGGATTCACCGGCGCGCACGCGGCCATCCTCCTCAACGACCATCCCCGGTACGCCGAAGCCGACGCACCCGGCCTGGTGGCGCGCATGGCGGACCCGGCCCTGGTCTACGACACCTGGCGGGTCCTCCCGCCCTCGACGAAGGCGATGAGGCTCGGCCGTGCGTAAGAAGATCCTGATCACCGGAGGGGCGGGCTTCATCGGCCTGCACCTCGCCCGCCGGGCGGCGGCCACCTGCGACGTCACCCTGCTCGACGACTTCAGCAGGGGACGGTCCGACACGGAGCTGGCCGCGCTGCTCCCTCAGGTCGACCTCGTCGAGCACGACCTGACCACCCCCGTCCCCGACGGGCTGCTCCCCGACGACGTCACCGAGGTCTACCACCTGGCCGCCGTCGTCGGCGTCGGCGTCGCCAACGACAATCCCCGGCGGGTGCTGCGCACCAACCTGCTCAGCACCGTCCACCTCCTGGACTGGTTCTCCGGGCTGACCGGGGCCACCCTCTGCTTCGCCTCGTCCAGCGAGGCCTACGCGGGCAGCGTCGAGGCCGGCATCGCGACCGTGCCCACCGCCGAGGACGTGCCGCTGATGCTGCCCGATCCCACGGTGCCCCGCTCCTCGTACGGATTCAGCAAGATCACCGGGGAACTGCTCTGCCGCACCTACGCGCGCACCCACGGCTTCCCGCTGCGCATGGTCCGCTTCCACAACGTCTACGGCCCCCGCATGGGCTACGACCACGTCATCCCGCAGTTCATCGAGCGGCTGGCCGGCGGCGCCGACCCCTTCGAGATCCACGGCGCCGACCAGACACGCGCGTTCTGCCACGTCGACGACGCCGTCGAGGCCATCACCGCGCTGACCGCCCTGCCGACCAAGGAGCCGCTGTTGGTCAACGTCGGCAACGACCAGGAGGAGACCCTCATCAGGGACTTGGCCCGAGGGGTCTTCGACGCGCTGGGGCGCCATCCGGCCCTCGACGTCCACCCCGCGCCCCCGCTGTCCCCGGCCCGGCGGCTGCCCGACATCTCCCGGCTGCGCGCACTGACCGGCTACCGCCCCGCGGTATCCCTGGACGAGGGGCTGCGCCGCACCTGCGAGTGGTACACGCGGGACATCGCGGCCCGCGGAAACGGCGGGTGAGCGCCGTGCGCGTACGGTACGTCCACCGCGGCTACTTCCCGGCCCGTGCCGGAGCGGAGCTGATGACGCAGTACCTCGCCGCGTCGATGAGCCGGCTCGGCTGGGAGACCGGCGTGTACTCGAACCCGGTCGACGAGGACACCGCGGCATTCATGCGGAGCGCAGGCGTGAGCGTCCAGCCGCTGCCCGCCACGCCCGACGACACCGACCGGGCGGACGTGGTCCACGCCGTAGACGCCTTCCACCCGCAGGACATCGCGGCCGGCCTCGACCTCGCCCGGGCCTGGGGCGTGCCCTTCGCGGTCACCCCCGCGTCCGCCCCCGACGTCTGGCCGGACCGCGGGACCGTCCTGGACGGATGCCGGCAGGCGGACGCCGTCTTCGCCCTCACCGTGGCGGAACGCGACATGCTCCGCGACGCCGGTGTCCGCGCGTCCCGACTGCACATCGTCGGCCAGGGGCCGCACCTGCCCGGCACCCCCGACCCGGCCGCCTTCCGCCGGCGGCACGGCATCGGGGGACCCGTGGTGCTCTTCCTGGGCCGCAAGATGCGGTCCAAGGGGTACATCACCCTCCTGGAGGCGACCGAGCGGGTCTGGGCGGACCACCCGGACACCACTTTCGTCTTCCTGGGGCCGCGCTGGGACGAGGACTGCGCGGAACAGTTCGCCCGGCACACCGACCCCCGCGTCATCGAACTCGGCATGGTCGACGAGGACGACAAACACAGCGCGCTCGCCGCCTGCGACCTGCTGTGCGTGCCCTCCACCGTCGACCTGTTCCCCCTCGTCTACGTGGAGGCGTGGGCCTGCGGCAAGCCCGTCGTCGCGTCCGAATTCCTCGGCAGCCAGGAGGTCGTCTCCCACGGACGGGACGGCCTGCTCGTCCGCCCCACCGCCCCGGCCGTCGCCGAAGCGCTCGGCCGGCTGCTCGGTGACCCGGACGGGTGCCGCGCCATGGGACGGCACGGCCGGGACAGGGTGCGCCGTGAACTCGGCTGGGACGCGGTCGCCGACCGGGTCCACACCGTCTACCGCACGCTGATCGCCGCCCGGAAGCAAACGGAGAAGGCCCGATGAGAGCAGTGGTACTGGCCGGAGGTGAGGGCCGTCGGCTGTGGCCCACCACCCTGCGCATCCCCAAGCCCCTCGTATCAGTCGACGGCATACCGATCCTGCACATCATCCTGACGCAGCTCAGGGACGCGGGCTTCACCCACGTGTCGCTCTCCCTCGGCTACCGGGCCCACATGATCAAGTCGAGCCTGGCGGAAAGCCGTTGGGCCGACCTGGACCTGGACTTCGTCCAGGAGGAGGAGCCGCTGGGCACCGCGGGCCCGCTCGCGCTGCTGCCTCCCTTCGAGGACTCCACCCTCGTGATGAACGCGGACCTCCTCACCGACATCGACTTCGGCGACCTGGTCAGACGCCACAAGAAGTCACAGGCCGTCGCCACCGTCGCGCTGAGCCGCCAGGACATCGACATCGCGCACGGAGTGGTGGAACTCGACGAGGAGCGAAGGGTGACCGACTTCCGCGAGAAGCCCCGGCTGAGCTTCCTGGTCAGCGGCGGCATCTATGTACTGGAGCCCTCCTTGCTGCGGTGGCTGCCGCCCCGTGGCCGGCATGACATGCCCGCCCTGCTCGACCGCGCCCGGGCCGAGGGTGAGCGTGTCGAGGGGCACGTCATCGAGGGGGACTGGCACGACATCGGCACCTCCGAGCAACTGGCGGCGGCCAGCGAGGCGTTCCGCGCCGACCGGACCCGCTACCTGAGCCGCGCCGCCGCGGCCGAGCTGTCCGCGAACACCGACGCGCCCCACGAGGTGGTGAACGGATGACGGCCTTCGACATCGCCCTGTACCGCCCGCACGTCGGGGAGGCCGAGATCGAAGCGGTCACCGACGTCCTGCGCTCCGGATGGCTCTCGTCCGGACCCGTCACGGAGGACTTCGAGGGCAAGTACGCCGCCGCGCTCGGCGTCCCGTCGGCGGTGGCCGTCAGCAGCGGCACCGCCGCACTGCACCTGGCCGTTCTCGCGCTGGGCCTCGGCCCGGGCGACGAGGTCGTACTGCCCTCGCTGAACTTCGTCTCCGCCGCCGCGTCCGTCGCGCTGTCCGGTGCCACCCCGGTGTTCGCCGACGTCAAGGGCCCGCACGACCTGTGCCTGGACCCCGACGACACCGCGCGCAGGATCACCTCGCGCACCCGGGCGATCGTCGTCGTGCACTACGGCGGATACGCCGCCGACCTCACCTCCCTCGCGCGGCTTGCCCGTACGCACGGGCTCGCGCTGATCGAGGACTGCGCCCACGCCCCCGTCACCGACTCGGTCCACGGCGTGCTGGGCACGGTCGGCGACATCGGCTGCTACAGCTTCTTCGCCACCAAGAACCTGGCCATGGGCGAAGGCGGCATGGTGGTCGCGCGCGATCCCGCCGTGGCCGACCGCATCAGGCGGCTGCGCTCCCACGCCCTGAGCGTCAGCGCCCAGCAGCGCCACCACGGCGGGAGCTCCCTGTACGACGTCGACGCCCTGGGCCTCAACTACCGTCCCACGGAAGTCGGTTGTGCCATCGGGCGCGTCCAGCTCGACGCCCTGCCCGCAGCCCAGGCGCGACGGTGCGAGGCGGTCCGGCTGTACCGCGGCCAACTGGCCTCGCTGCCCGGGATCACCGTGCCGTTCGCCGACCGGCCCGTGGAGGAGAGCGCCCACCACCTGTTCGCGGTGCTGCTGCCCCGGGGCGCGGACCGCGAGGCGCTGCAGGACCGGCTGCGCGCGGCACGGATCCAGAGCGGCGTGCACTACCCGCCCACGCACCTGTTCACGGCCTATCAAGAGCGCGCAGGGGGAGCGGCGACCAGCTTGCCGGTCACCGAGGACGTGATGGCGCGTCAGCTCTCGTTGCCGTTGCACCCGGGCATCGGCGCGCCAGAGGTACGCCGGGTCGTCGAGGCGGTGGGCGCCTCATGGCAGGAGACCGTGTGAGCGCCGGCCGCCGCACCCTCGCCGACGGTGCCCTGCACCGCGACGGACGCGTCTTCGTCAGCGTCGGCATCAACTACCACCCCTCCTCCGCCGGGTGCGACTACTGGCGCGAGTGGGACGCCGAACGGATCGACGACGACTTCCGCGCGATAGCCGACGCGGGCCTGAACACCGTGCGGTTCTTCGTCTTCTGGGCCGATTTCGAGCCCAAGGAAGGTGCCTACGACTCCGAGACGACCGGCCGCCTCCTTGAGTTGGTGCGGACCGCGGGACGGCACGGCCTGTCCTGTCTGCCCTCGCTGCTGACGATCTGGATGAACGGCCAGCGCTTCGACCTGCCCTGGCGCGACGGCCGGGACCTGTGGCGGGACGTCGGCATGCGGGAGCGGCAGCGGGCCTTCGTCCGGCACATCGCGACCGAGTTGAGGAACGAGCCGAACATCCTCGCCTACGACCTCGGGGACGAAGTGATCCACGTGGACACCGCCTCGTCCGCCGCCCTCGGTGCGGACGAGGTCCGGGACTGGTGGGGGCTGCTCGCGGAAGCGATCCGCGCCGGAGACCCGGACGCATTGGTCCTGCAGGCCAACGAGGCGTCCGCGGTCCTCGGCGGCCACGCCTTCCGCCCGGAGCACGCCCAGCCGCTCGACATGGTGGGGCTGCACGGATTCCCCGTGTGGACGCCGTTCCACATCGAGTCCGTCGCGGCCCGCAAGGCCACAGCCTTTCTGCCCTACCTCGTACGACGCGGCAGCGCCCACCGACCCGTGTACGTCGACGAGATGGGCAGCTACGGCTGCGACGAAGCCACCGCGGCGCAGTACCTGCGGGCGGCCGCGCACTCCGCCTTCGCGGCCGGCGCGGTCGGCACCGCCGTCTGGTGCTGGCAGGACTTCACCACCGAACGCAAGCCCTACGCGCTGCGGCCCAACGAACGGCGCGTCGGCCTGCTGGCCGCGGACGGCCGCGAGAAGCCCGCCCTGGCCGAGTACCGGGCGTTCGCCCGGCGCGTGACCGGCGAACTGGCCGGGTTCAGGCCACTGCCCGCCCCGGTCGGCGTCCTCGTCCCGGCGCCACAGCCCCCGGACGACGCCGGCTACCTGACGCCCACGGGCAGTGACGCGCCCGCCGCCTTCTACGCCCATCTGCTCCTGCAACAGGCGCACCTGCCCTACGAGTTCACGACCCGCGACGCGGAACTGGAACGCCACACCCTCGTTATCTGCCCCTCGGCCCGCCAATTGCCCCTGCCCGAACGCCGGCGCCTGGCACGGTATGTCGCCTCCGGCGGCACGCTCCTGTACTCCACCGGCAGCCTGCTGGACGCCGCCGGCGACGAGGAACTGTTCGGCGTCCGCGTCAAGGACTTCACCCGCGCCGATGACGCCCACGCCGAGTTCACCTGGGCGGGCGTACGCTTCCCGCTGCGCTGGGACCCCGCCCCGATCCCGGTGATCGACACGGCGGGCGCCGAGGTCCTTGCCGCGTTCGCCGACGGGTCGCCCGCGCTCACCCGCCACCACCTTGGAGAGGGCAGCGTCTACTACCTCAACGCCCCCCTGGAGGCACAGCTCAACGCCCCCTACCGGCTCGCGGAGACCGCCTGGCACCGGCTGTACGAGGCGATCGCCGCGGCGGCGGGCGTCCACGCGCCCGTGACCGCGGACGACCCGTCGGTGGAGACCACCGTGCTCGGGCGCGGCGACGAGCGCTGCGCCGTGGTGATCAACCACGCCCCCGAACCCGTGGACACGCTCGTACGGCGCCGGCCCGTGGGCGGTGCAACGCAGGCCACGGAGGTCACGGAGCGCATCCGGCTGGAGCCCAAGGGAGTACGCCTGCTGTTCTGGCACGCCGACGCCGACGCCACCGCGCGCCAAGCCGGCCGGCCGGGCCGTCCCGAAGGACGGTCGGCATGATCATCGACGCGCATGTGCACGCGGGGGAGTACTACCGCCACTACTCGGCCCGCTTCGCGGAGCAGATGACGGCCACCACCGAGCTGGCGCCCCAGGATCTGGACGCGCCCGAGGCGAAGCTGATCGCCGAGATGGACGCCGCGGGCGTCGACCGGGTCTTCCTGCTCGCCTTCGACGTGGCGCGCGTCGAAGGGTTCTCGGTGCCGAACGACTTCGTCGCCGACCTCTGCGCCCGCCACCCCGACCGGCTGACCGGCTTCGCCTCCGTGGACGCGGGCACCCCGGACGCGGCCGGCAAACTGCGCGAGGCGGTCACCGGCCTCGGCCTCCGCGGTCTGAAGACAGCCCCGTGCTATCTGCGCATGTCACCCGCCGACCGTCGCTGGTACGACGTGTACGAGACCGCACTGGACCTGGGCATCCCGGTCCTGATGCACACCGGCTACACCCCCTCGCGCAACGCGGACGCCCGCTTCTTCTCCCCGCTCCTGGTGGAACAGGTGGCCCGGGACTTCCCCGATCTGACGGTGATCCTCGCCCACCTCGGCACGCCCTGGACCCGGCCCTGCGTCGAGCTGCTCGCCCGGCACCCCAACCTGCACGCCGACCTGTCCGTCTTCGCCTCCTACCAGCCGCTCACGACGGTGGCCGAGGCGCTGGCCCACGCCCGGGACAGCGGTGTACTCGACCGGATCCTGTGGGGCACCGACTTCCCCTTCGCCTCCATGAGCGAGGCCGCGGCACGCATGGCGCACCTGACCGCCGACACCGAGACCTGGCCTCTCGGCAGCGCCCCGCTCTCGACGCGCGAGTACGAGGCCCTCATGGGCGGCACGGCGGCACGACTGCTCCCACCCGCCGCACCCCGGGCCATGCCGGTTCCCCCAACACAACGACGACTCGAGGTGTCATGACCTTCTCCCACGGCTACGAGTTCGACGCCATGTCCCGCCGCCCCCTCTACGGCGACGTGACCCAGTTCCTCGTCGACATCTGCAAGGCCTCGGACGGCAGCGTCGTCGCCGACGTCGGCTGCGGCTCCGGCCTCGCCACCGAACTGCTCCTGGAACACACCGGGAACGTGGGATCCATCATCGGCATCGACCCCTCGGAGCACGAACTGGCCATCGCACGCAAGCGGTTGAGCGACCCCAAGGTGCGCTTCGTCCAGGGACGCGCACAGGACGTCGAGTCCCTGGCCGGACCGGTGGACGTCGCCGTCCTCAGCAACGTGATGCACCAGATCCCCGAGACCGAGCGCGGCTCCGTGATCGCCGGCTGCCATCGGCTGCTCGTTCCGGGCGGCCGATGCGTCCTCAACACCCTGTTCTACGAGGGCGCCGTTCTCCCCGAGACCCGGTCCTTCTACGCACACTGGATGCGGGCCACCCGCGATGCCCTGCGGGAACACGGCGAGGACCTGGTCCTCGGGGGTGCGAAGCCGGTGGCCCTCCAGACGCTCACGCCGGCCCAGCACGAAGACCTTTTCACGCGGGCGGGGTTCTCCCAGACCGGTTCCGACGAGGTCGTCTACACCTGGACACTCCAGGACTGGGAAGCCCTGTGCACGTACTCGGTGTTCGTGGAGGGGGCCACCGGAGTCGGAGACCTCGCCCTGGGATCCGAGGCACTGATCAAGGGCTTGCGGGCCACCTTCGAGCGGCTTGAGCTGACGGGCGTGCCGAGGCGCTGGCTCTTCGCCTGGGGAGTCAAGTGAGCGGTGCGGGAGGGACGTTCGACGCGCCACTGTCGTACGCCCAGCAGAGCGTGTGGTTCCTGGAACGGACGGCCGGTCGCACGCGGTACGCCGACCCCATGACGTTCCGGCTGATCGGCGAGCTGCACCCGACGGCCCTGCGGGGGAGCATCCAGGAGCTGGCCGACCGCCACGAGGCGCTGCGCAGCAGCTTCCCCGTGGTGGACGGCCTGCCCGTCCAGCGTGTGTCCCCACGCATCGACGTGCCGCTGCCGCTGACCGACCTCACCGCGCTCCCCGTGGCGGAACGGGAGCACGCCGCAGCCCGGTTCCTCGCGGAGGAGCTGCGGAGCCCGTTCGACCTGGCCCGGGGGCCCCTGCTGCGAGCGGTGCTGATCAGACTGGCGCAGCGCGAACACATCCTGCGCATCACCCTCCACCACCTGGTCTCCGACGCCTGGTCGTGGTGGCGTGTGCTCCTGCGGGAACTGGAGCGGCTCTACTCCGCGCACCGGCACGGCCGCGCCTCACCGCTGCCGCCCCCGCCGGCCCAGTACCGGGACTTCGTACGCTGGCAGCACGAATGGCTCGCCGGCCCCGCCTACGTCAAGCAACTCGCCTACTGGAAAACGGCGTTGGCCGACGTCTCCCCGCTGCCTCCCCTCACGCTGCCCTCACCCTCACCCTCGCCTTCGCCCGCACTTTCGCCGACGCAGGGCGAACACTCGCCACGAACCCGGTGGCTGACCGTTCCCGACGGCCTGTACGCCCGACTGCGGGCCACTGCCCGACGCGAGCGCGTCAGCCTCTTCATGCTCCTGCACACCGCCTTCATGCGCGTGCTGCGTCGCTACGTCGACACCGACGACCTCCTCGTGGCCACCCGCAGCGGATACCGCGCCCGCCCCGAGTTCGAACAGGCCGCCGGCTTCTTCGTGAACCTGCTGCCCGTACGGACCCGGGTCCCCGCGGCGGGGGACTTCCGAGACCTGCTGCGGCAGGTCCGCCGGAACCTGATCGGTGTGTACGCCCACCGCGACGCGCCGTTCGAGCGGCTGGCCCCCGACCTCGGGCTGTGGCGGCCCGGCTTCGGGGCGGCGATCAGCGTGTGTGTCTCCTTCCAGACCGCGCCGGAGGTACCGCCCGCCCTCGAAGGGCTGGACGTGACACTGATCGACCATGACCCCTTCTCCCCGTACCCCTTGGACCTCGGCTTCTACGAGGACGACGGCACCCTGCGCGCCCTCCTCGTCCACCACCCCGGCCAGTACGACGACACGGACGCCGCCCGCCTGCTCGACGACCTGCACCACGCGCTCGCGGACGCCTGCGACGACCTCGAGCGGGACACCGGGAGCGACGGCCCGACGGCCGCCCCCGACCCGGCAACGCCCCAGGAGGCCACATGAGAGCACTGCAGTGGCACGGCACACGCAAGGCGGTCGTCGCGGACGACCTCCCCATGCCCCGTGTCGAGGACCCCGGGGACGCCGTCGTCCGCGTCGTGCGCAGCGCGATCTGCGGCACCGACCTCCACCCGTACCGCGGTGAGATCGACGGCTTCACGCCCGGAACGGTGACCGGCCACGAATTCACCGGAGTGGTCGAAGAAGTCGGCTCCCGGGTGCGCGGGCTCGGACCCGGCGACCGGGTCGTCGCCTCGGACATCATCGCGTGCGGGCACTGCCGTGCCTGCGCCCGCGGCTGGCACTACCAGTGCGAACGGGTGGGCCTGTTCGGTTACGCGACCGTGGTGGGCGAACGGGCCTACGCCGGGGGGCACGCCGAGTACGTACGGGTGCCCTTCGCCGACACGGTGCTGTTCCCGATCCCCGACGACGTCGGGGACGAGCGGGCCCTGTTCGTGGGCGACGTACTCGCCACGGGCTACGCCTGCGCCGTGGGCGCCGAGGTGCGACCCGGAGACACGGTGGCGGTGGTGGGCTGCGGTCCCGTGGGGCTGCTGGCCGCGGAGGCGGCCCGGGCGCTGGGCGCCGCCCGGGTGCTCGCCGTCGACCCCCTGGAGAGCCGTCTGAAGCTCGCCTCAGAACGCGGCGCCCACCCGGTTCCCGCCACGGCCGACGTCGCGGAACACATCGCGGACCTCACCGAAGGGCGCGGCGCGGACGCCGTCCTTGAGGCCGTTGGCACCGACGCGGCGCTGCTGAGCGCGCTGCACATCGTCCGGCCGCGCGGAGCGGTGTGCGCCGTCGGTGCCCACGCCGCTGATGCCATGCCCATGCCGACCCGACTCGCGTTCGCCAAGGAGATCACGCTGCGCTTCGCCGTCGGTGATCCCATCAGCGACTTCGAGCCGTTGATGAACCTGGTGCGCGGCGGCCGAGTCGACCCCACCTTCCTCGTCTCGCACCGGCTCCCCCTGTCCGAAGCCGCCGAAGGATTCCACCTGTTCGACTCCGGCGCGGCCAGCAAGGTGGTGCTCATCCCATGAGGACGCCTACGCCTGCGCCCACGCCCGCGCCCCCCTCCCGTGGCGCGGCCCGGGCCAGGGCGCCAACCGCACACCCGCCAGGCCGCCCGACCCGCCGCCCGTGGCGCGGCACCCGGCACCCATCTGCCATGACGACCCGCACAGCTGCCCCCGGCGACCAGCCGCACATCGCGAACCATGGAGGAACCGTGACGGACCACCTGACCGGCGCCAAGCCCGACGTCTCCACCGCCGAGGCGGACGGCCCGCTCCCGCACGCACCGGGCGACGCGGAAGCGGCGGCCCTCGTGGTGCGCCGAGTCTGGGCCGAAGTGCTCGACGTGGAAGCCGAGACCATCGACGTGCACCAGGGCGACTTCTTCGAACTGGGCGGATACTCGCTGCTCGCCCTCCAGGCCATAGGGAGGATCCTGACGGAGTACGGGATCGACGACGTCGAATCGGTGGAGTGGGAGGGAGAACTGCTGAACCGCCTCTTCGACAACGCCACGCCCATGGCCCAGGCCGAGTTCCTGGCGGAGAAGGGATGCGGCACACCGACGGGCACGGGCGAGCGTCCGTCGGCGGCCGCGCGGTAGGAGCGGTAGGAACGGTGGGAACGGTGGGAAGGGTGCGGCAGGGTCTGCGCGGCGGGGGCGTTGCCCACCACGCTCATCGGTGAAAGCAGAAGGGCGCCCGGCCGGGCAGATGCCGGCCGGACGCCCTTCTGTCGTGTGTCGTGCGTGCTGTCGAGCGTGCTGTCGTGCGGGCGGGGAGGCTTCCGCGCCGGCCTCCCCTCAGCGGCTGTGCGCGGTTGGCCGGGAACGGGCGTCGGTGTCACCGGCCAGCGCGGCATTGACGGCCTGATGTGCCTCGTCGGCGACACGCTCGGCTTCCGCCGCACTCGCGGCACACACGACGATGCCGAGCGTCGGCCGGTGCCCGGTGAGCGCACGGACGGTCGACGGATAGGCCCGGACGCCCCGTGCCCAGAGGGCCTCGAACACGGGCCGGACGTGCTCCACGTACGAGGCGACACCGGGAAGCCGCAGGGGCAGGGCGTCATGGGTGTAGACGACCGGTTCGTCTTCGGCCCAACGGTCCGCGAGTGAGATCGTGTGCATGGCACCGGAGCGCCGGGCGTTGATCTCGGTGACGTAGAGCTCCTCGTCCTGGCCGAGAAGACAGTCGATCGTCAACCAGCCCCGGTACCCCAGAGATCGGGCATAGTCGTGCACGGCCGCGCCCAGTGCGGCGAGCCGCTTTTCCAGGCCCGCGTCCACGACTCCGGGACCCATGACCAGACTGCGGTACCTGAGCCCTTCGACGCCGAGCGCGCTGAACTCCATCCGAGGTTCCGCGCCGTCACCGTCACCCTCACCGTCGCCGACGAGGACGTCCACGGCCGGGCAGTCGCCGGCGTGCTCGATGTACTCCTGCACGGTGAGCGGGAACGTACCGAAGAAGGGCTCACGCCGCAGCGACTGCCAGAACCTCCTGACGGTCCCGTCCGCCTCCCGCCGTGCGACGGCGGAGCCGTAACCCCCCACGCCGTACATGCTCTTGACCACGGCGCGTCCACCGCTGCCCACGACTGCCGTGACCGCTCCCTCGAGCTGCTCCCAACTGGCGACCGAGATGCCGCGCGGCACGCGGAACCCGGTGATGTGCGAGGCGAGATCGACGCAACTCAGCTTCGATTCGAGGTATTCGCACGACCAGTAGTGCTGGGGGTCGGCGACGTCCAGCCGCACGTCTCTTCCCTGGCTGCGGAGCAGCGCGGCCAAGGAGTACAGCTCGGGCGACGCCCCGAAGGACACGAACCGCACCACGCGCGTCCCGCTGGTCGCGGCGTGCAGGGCCGCGAGCGCGCGGTCGTCGTTGAGCAGGTCGTGGACCAGCCGGCCGGTGCGCGCTTCCGGCGTCACGACCGGAGGGACGGACGTGCCGAGTCCCGCGTGCACATCGGCGAGCCACTCCGGGGAGTAG
This sequence comes from Streptomyces sp. NPDC040622, assembly GCF_055593965.1. Lineage (NCBI taxonomy): Bacteria > Bacillati > Actinomycetota > Actinomycetes > Kitasatosporales > Streptomycetaceae > Streptomyces > Streptomyces sp. NPDC040622. Next base: position 37,873 of record NZ_JBVIXD010000031.1, read on the forward strand.
CCGGCCGGGAGCACGAGCACGCGGTTCTCGGCGCTCCAGAAGACACACTGGTCCGTCAGGCCCGTGCCGTGTCCGACGAGATCGTGTTCCACACCGGGGTCGAATTCCAGCAGGGTGCGTTTCAGATTGAACTCGACGATGTTCGGGATCACCAGGTCAATCGTTTCGGGCATGGTCATCTGCCTTCCCTGACGCGGTACCTGACGCGGTAAGCGATACGGGTGCGCAGCGGATGCGTGCGCAGCGGACTCGTGCGGCCACTGTCGGCCGCCCCTAGTAGGTTGAGTGCACGCCAGGCGTGAGCAGATGCCGTTCCGGGCCGAGCAAGGCGGGCGAGAAGACGCACATCAGCGTCATTCCGTGTTCCGAGCGAAGGATGTGCGGTTCACCCATGGCCGGGGCGTAGAGCGTCCCCGGCTTGATTTCGAAGACCTCGTCCGCTGTCTCCACGGAACCGGATCCGGAGACGCAGTAGCAGACCTCCTGATGGTTGTCGTACCTCAGGAACGACTCGCTACCGGGCTGCACATAGGTCTCGGTCAGACCGAACCCCAAGAGATCGGCCTGGACGAGGAGCCGCCGACTCGTCCCGTTTCCCCAGTTCACGTCACATTCTGTTCCCACGACATCTTCAACCGCGCGCACCAGCAAGGTTCACCTGCCAAGGAGTCAGTATTTCTGCCAGGGTCGGGTGATGATTCTATGGAATGCGGGAGGTCCGCTCTACGGGAAGTACGGGTATGGCCACGTGGCTACACCTCTTGGTGCGACCGATTGATCCCTGAATTCAACTGATCCGTGGATTCAACGTCGGGATTATAGGCGGAGATTCGAGCATCGCGTCCGCCGCCTGCTCCCGTTCTGGAACGCCCTGGAATTCTTCTTGGTGATGTCACGCATGAGAGGCCTGCTGTACAGGAACAGCGAGGAGAGCAAGGGCGCATGACGGGTTTTTTCCTGCCGGGGCCGTTGTTGTCTTGGTGCCGTTGGCTTAGGTGCAGTCGTTGTCGCTGTTGTCGTTTGGACTGGGGGTGTTGTGGTGGGGTGTTGGGTGCTTGTTCTTGGTGGTGGGTGTGGGGTGGTGTTCGAGGGATATCCGAGTGTGTTTTGAGGGTGGCGGTTGAGCGTGGGGTGTTGAGGGAGAGGGGGTGGGGTTGTGGGTGGTGTGGAGGGTGTGGGTGGGGGTGTGTTGGTGAGGGTGGAGCGGGGGTGGGTGAGTGAGGAGGAGCTTGTGGCGTTGATGGTGTCGTTGTTTTCGGTGGTGGCTGTGGAGGCGGGGCGGCCGGTGTGTGGGCGGGTGTCCGAGCGTGTTGGTGTGGTGGGTGTGGGGTGGCGTGGGGGGTGGTGTGCGGCGGAGGGCGGGTTCTACCGGGCGCCGAACAGTTGGCGGTGATCTTGCTGTGTCCGGGTTTCGGGTGTCCGGTGCTGTCTGGCGCTGGGTGGTCTGGGGCTGGATGTCGGGGCTCAGGCTGTCTGGTGCCGGGCTGTCCGGGACCGGGTGGAGGCGTCCGGTACCGGGCACTGAACCGGTCCGGTACCTAACTGTCTGAGTCCGGAGCGGATTGACCCGTCCGGTGCCGGGCTGTCGGGGACTGGGCGTCGAACGGTCTGGCGCGGAGCTGTCCGGTACCGAGCTGTCCGGCACTGAGCGTCGAACGGTCTGGCGCCGAACCATCGGGGACCGAAGTGTCCGGCACCGAGGTGTATGGACTCGCAGTCCATTGGTGCGGATCTGACGTATGCGTGGCCGATGAACGAGATTGCGGTGATGGGTGCCGAGGGTGCGGCCAATGTGATTTTCCGGCGGCAGATCGCCGCTGCCGAGGATCCTGAGGCGATGCGTACGCGGATGGTCAAGGAGTACAAGGCGGAGCTGATGCATCCGTATTACGCCGCCGAGCGGGGTCTGGTCGATGATGTCATCGATCCGGCCGAGACCCGTGGGGTCCTGGTCAAGTCCCTGGCGATGCTCCGCAGCAAGCATGCCGACCTGCCCTCGCGCAAGCACGGCAACCCCCCGCAGTAGCAGCGCCCCCGCCCCCGCCCTCGTCCCGGCTGTTCCCGTTCCTGCCCTGCTCCGGTTGT
>NZ_JBVIXD010000032.1:0-27229 GCF_055593965.1 Streptomyces sp. NPDC040622
CGGCGCACCGGGCGAGGTCGCCCTGCAGGCCGCCCGCCACCAGGCCCGCCGCGTCACCGACACCGCCGCCGCCCTCAAAGCCGGCCGCACCACCACCACCTGACACCCCGCCACCCCGCCGCCCTGTCACCCGGAACCATCCGCCCCGGACCGCCGGGAGCCCTGAGACACGCCGCGCAGGGCCGCCGCGCCGCCCGCACCCCGTACACCCGAAGCCGTACACCCGCACCCGTACACCCGGATCCGTGCCGCCCACGCCGTGCGCCCGCACCGCACACCGGCACCGCGACGGGCACGGGGGGCGGGGACCGGCCGGGCGGTGCGGCCTCGGTCAGAACCGCACCGCCCGGCCGGCGGTCACGGCGGGCGGATCCCGGGGGCGCGGCCGGCACACACACCCCGGCCCGAGGGGGCGCCCCCGGCGCCCCGCTGCGGACCGGGCACCCACCCGCCCCCGGGCGGGGATGCCGGCCACGGCACCCCCGCCCGGTCGGGGGTGCGCCCCGTCCGCCTCACCTCTTCGACGACGCACCCGCGCGCATTGTGAGGCCGCGCCGGAAAGTTTCTTCTCCCGCCGCCACCCGCCGCGCCCCTGGCCGGCCCGCCTGTCCACCGAACCCCGCAAAGGAGACAGCCCCGATGAAGGGCTCCACGGTCTACCAATCGATACAAAAGCGCGGTCTTCACCTCGGTCTCCTGCCGGAGATGGCCGCGGCCGTCAACGGGTCGACACCCATCACCCTCGACCACACCCTGGACGCCCTGCCCCGCACCGGACGGCGCCTGACGGTCGCCGAGTTCGCCCGGGCCGTGGACGACCTCGCCGCCCGCCTGCACGCCGCCGGCGTACGCGCCGACGAACACCTGGTCATCCACAAGAGCGCCAACGCCGACATCTGGATGCTCGGCGCCGCCGCCTCCCGCATCGGCGCCGTCCCGGTGATGCTCTCGCCCGCCCTGGACGCCGAGACCGTCGCCGCCCTGATCCAGCGGGTGGGCCGGCCCAGCCTGCTCACCGACACCGCCCGCCTGGACGCGGGCCTGGCCAAGCAGCCGCTGGCCGACCTCACCCGCCGCGTCATCATCGCGGCCGGCGAACGGGAGGGCACCACCTCCCTGGCCGCACTCGCCGACTCCCCGCCCATCACCCCCGTCGTGCGGCCCATCGACGAGGCCGCCGTCATCACCCACACCTCCGGCACCACCGGACTGCCCAAACTCGTCGTGCACACCCCCCGCACCCAGGGCATCCGCCTGGTCCCGCAGTGGCGCCTGCTGCGCCTGCTGCGCAGGAAAGACCCCGTCGCCATCCACATCCCCTTCGTGCACTCGCGGATGGTCGCCGCGATGTCCCTGGCCCTGCTCAAGGAACTCCCCATCCTGCTGCTGCGCGAGAGCGACCCCGACACCGTCGCCGACCAGTTCCTCACCCACCGGCCCGCCTTCGTCGAGGCCCTGCCCAACTCCCTGATGGACTGGGAGGACCTCACCGCCGACCCGCGCCGCCCCTTCGCCTCGGTGAAGATCTTCAGCAGCACCTTCGACGCGATCCACCCGCGCACCATGAGCCGCCTGCTGAACGCCTCCGACCGCCCCGGCGCCCTCTTCTTCCAGATCTACGGACAGAGCGAGGTCGGCCCCGCCGTGGGCCGCGCCTACTTCCGCAACTCCGCCCACAAGGCCAACGGACGCTGCGTGGGCTGGGCCATGCCCGGCGGCGCCGCCAAGGTCCGCGTGGTCAGCCGCGACGGCCACACCCCCTCCGAGCAGAACCCCGGCTTCATCGAAGTCGCCTGGCCCGGCCTGGCCAAGACCTACTTCGCCGAACAGGACCGCTACGACACCAACCGCAACGGCGCCTGGTGGCGCACCGGCGACGTCGGCTACCGCACCCGCCTGGGCTGCCTGCACATGCTCGACCGGGAAGTCGACATGATCGCCGGAGTGCGCAGCTCCCTGGAGGTCGAGGACGTGGTGCTGGGCCGCCTGTCCGAACTGAGCGAACTGGTCGTGGTCCCCGGCCCCGGCGACGAACCCGTCCCGGTCATCTGCACCACCGACGACACCCCCCTGGACCGCACACGCTGGCGCGCCGCCGTCACCGACTTCCCCCAGCTCGCCGACCCCGTCCAGATCCCGCAGGCCGAACTCCCGCGCACCGCCACGCTCAAGGTCCAGCGCATCGCACTGGCCCGCCACCTCAAGGACCACCTGGCCGACCGCGCCTGACCCCCCCGGGCCCCGCCCCGGCCACCGGCCCGCCCCGGCCACCGGCCCGCCCCGGCACCCGGTGCGGCCACCTGCCGGCCCGCGCGACAGGGCCCGGGGGAGAGGCGAGCACAGGACAGGCAGGCGGGCGGGAGCGCGGCAGGCAGACAGGCAGGCGCGCGGCAGGCAGGCGGACAGGCAGGCAGGGCGGGGGCCCGGGGGCGGACACCCCCGGGCCCCTGCCGGCCCGGACCGGCCCCGCCGCGACACGTACACCCGCCCGGCCCGGCCCGCCGCGGCACGTACACCTTTCGGGCCGGCCCGTTCCCGCACGTACACCTCCCGGGCCGGCGTTCCCGCACGGAGACCCGCCCGGGGCGGCCCGCCGCGGCGCCTGCCGCCGCCCGCCCGCCCCGGCCGGCCGGCCGCACGCGTCCGCCGCACGCGCCCGCCGCACGCGTCCCGCGCGCACGGCGGGCGGTCACCACCGCGCCTGCGCCCGGCCGTTGCCCCACGCCCCGCTCACGCCCCGCCCGTCCACCGCCCCGCCCGGCCAGGCCTTCCGGCCCCCGGCGGCACCGTCCGCCAGACCCCGGGCCCGCACCGCCCGCACCGCCCGCACCGCCCGCAGCACAGGACCCGCCGCGAGCACGCACCACCGCCACCGGCCTCGTGCACCCGCTCTGTCCGTCAGCCCCTTCTGCCCTGGAGTGTCATGTCCCGCCGCCTGTTCACCTCGGAATCCGTGACCGAGGGCCACCCCGACAAGATCGCCGACCAGATCAGCGACACCGTCCTGGACGCCCTGCTCAGCCAGGACCCCGCCTCCCGCGTCGCGGTCGAGACACTGATCACCACCGGCCAGGTGCACATCGCCGGCGAGGTGACCACCGCCGCCTACGCCGACATCGCCACCCTGGTCCGCAACAAGATCCTGGAGATCGGCTACGACTCCTCGGCCAAGGGCTTCGACGGCGCCTCCTGCGGCGTCTCGGTGTCCATCGGAGCCCAGTCGCCCGACATCGCCCAGGGCGTGGACGCCGCCTACGAGCAGCGCGTGCAGGGCGAGGGCGACGAGCTGGACCGCCAGGGCGCCGGCGACCAGGGCCTGATGTTCGGCTACGCCAGCGACGAGACGCCCGCCCTGATGCCGCTGCCCATCGAGCTGGCCCACCGCCTCTCGCGCCGCCTGACCGAGGTCCGCAAGGACGGCACCGTCCCCTACCTGCGCCCCGACGGCAAGACCCAGGTCACCATCGAGTACCAGGGCAGCCGCCCGGTGCGCCTGGACACCATCGTGGTCTCCTCCCAGCACGCCGCCGACATCGACCTGGCCGACCAGCTGACCCCCGACATCCGTACCCACGTCGTCGAGCACGTCCTGGCCCGGCTCGCCGAGGACGGCATCAAGCTGGACACCGAGGGCCACCGCCTCTTCGTCAACCCGACCGGACGCTTCGAGATCGGCGGCCCGATGGGCGACGCCGGACTGACCGGCCGCAAGATCATCGTCGACACCTACGGCGGCATGGCCCGCCACGGCGGCGGCGCCTTCTCCGGCAAGGACCCCTCCAAGGTCGACCGCTCCGCCGCCTACGCGATGCGCTGGGTCGCCAAGAACATCGTCGCCGCGGGCCTGGCCACCCGCTGCGAGGTCCAGGTCGCCTACGCCATCGGCAAGGCCGAACCGGTCGGCCTGTTCATCGAGACCTTCGAGACCGCCACCGTCCCCCAGGCCGCCATCGAACAAGCGGTCAACGAGGTCTTCGACCTGCGCCCCGCCGCGATCATCCGCGACCTGGACCTGCTGCGCCCCATCTACGCGCAGACCGCCGCCTACGGCCACTTCGGCCGCGACCTGCCCGACCTGACCTGGGAGCGCACCGACCGCGCCGACGCCCTGCGCCGCGCCGCCGACGCACTCTGAGACCCACCCCCGCGCCGCCCCCCCCGGTGGGGGGGGCGGGGGCACGCACCGCCCACCGGCCAGTCCTGCACGCCGTCCTGACGCCACCCCAGCCGCAAGGAGTGCCCTTCCGTGCGTATCGCCGTGACCGGATCGATAGCGACCGACCATCTGATGGTCTTTCCCGGACGCTTCGCCGAACAGCTGATCAAGGAACAGCTGGAGCGGGTCTCCCTGTCCTTCCTCGCCGACCGGCTCGAGGTCCGCCGGGGCGGCGTCGGCGCCAACATCGCCTTCGGCCTGGGCCTGCTGGGCCTTGACCCGCTCCTGGTCGGCGCGGCCGGCCTGGACTTCGCCGAGTACGACAGCTGGCTGCGCGGGCACGGCGTGGACACCGGCGCCGTCCAGGTCAGCGACACCCTGCACACCGCCCGGTTCGTGTGCACCACCGACCAGGACCAGAACCAGATCGCCACCTTCTACGCCGGCGCCATGGCCGAGGCCGCCCGCATCGACCTGGCCGCCCTCGTCCAACGCACCGGCCCGCCCGCCCTCGTCCACATCGGCGCGGACGACCCCCGGGCGATGCTGCGCCACACCGCCACCGCCCACCGCCTGAACATCCCGGTGGCCGCCGACCCCTCCCAGCAACTGGCCCGCCTGGACCGCGACCAGGCCCGCCGGCTCGTCGAGGGCGCCCGCTGGCTGTTCACCAACGAGTACGAGGCCGCGCTGCTCCAGGAACGCACCGGCTGGAGCGAAACCCACCTCCTGGAACGGGTCGGCACCTGGATCACCACCCTGGGCGCCGGCGGCGTCTCGCTGGCCCGCGCCGGCTGCCCCGCCCTGCCCGTCGCCGCCGTCCCGGCCACCACCATCGCCGACCCCACCGGCGCCGGCGACGCCTTCCGCGCCGGGTTCCTGGCCGGCACCGCCTGGCAACTGCCCCACGAACGCGCCGCCCAGCTCGGCTGCGCGCTGGCCACCACCGTCCTGGAATCGGTCGGCACCCAGGAGTACAAGCTCAACCCCGCCGACCTGAGTGCCCGCATCGAGCAGAGCTACGGGCCCGCCGCCGCCCGCGCCCTGGAGACACGGATCGCGGGAACCGCATGAACACCCCCCACCGCGAACACGCCGACGCGCCGCGCAGAGCCCCGGCCCCCCGCACCGCCGGCGCCGCCGCCGCGACGGACACCAAGCCCCAGCCCCAGCCCCAGCCCCGGGCCCAGCCCCAGCCCCAGCCCCAGCCCCAGCCCCGGGCCCAGCCCCAGCCCCAGCCCCAGCCCCGGGCCCGGGGCCGGGCCCGGGGCCGGGCCCGGGGCCGCGTCCCGGAGGACGTCCGGCCGCCGGCGGGCCGCGGCCAAGCCCCCGATGCCACCCGCCCCCGCCCCCGCCCCGTACGCCCCGTGCGCTTCGTGCGCCGGGAGTACGCCGCCGCCGGCGTGGACCGCGCGAAGAGCGGCCCCTTGCCCGCCCACCACGCGGCCGCGGGCCAACAGGGCCTCCCCGGGCGGGCCTTCGCACGCCCCCAGGCCGGCTCCCCCGACGCCGGAGGACGGCCATGACCGCGCTGCGCGACCTCATCACCCGCCAGGCCCCCAGCTTCTCCTTCGAGTTCTTCCCGCCCAAGACCGACGCCGGCGCCCGCACCCTGTGGCGGGCCATCCGCCGCATCGAGGCCCTGGCCCCCACCTTCGTGTCGGTCACCTACGGCGCCGGCGGCTCCTCGCGCGAGCGCACCGTCGAGGTCACCCAGCGCATCGCCGCCGAGACGACGCTGCGCCCCGTCGCCCACCTGACCGCGGTGGGCCACTCGGTGGCCGAACTGCGCCACATCATCGGCCAGTACGCCGACGCCGGGGTCCGCGACGTCCTGGCGGTGCGCGGTGACCCGCCCGGCGACCCGGGCGCCCCCTGGACCGCCCACCCCGACGGCCTCACCCACGCCCACGAACTGGTGCGCCTGGTCAAGGAGTCGGGGGAGTTCAGCGTCGGCGTGGCCGCCTTCCCCGAACGCCACCCCCGCTCGGCCGACTGGGACAGCGACATCCGCCACTTCGTCGCCAAGTGCCGGGCCGGCGCCGACTACGCCATCACCCAGATGTTCTTCCGCGTCGAGGACTACCTGCGCCTGCGCGAGAAGGTGACCGCCGCGGGCTGCGACACCCCGATCATCCCGGAGATCATGCCGGCCACCGACGTGCGCCAGATCGCCCGCTTCGCCGAACTCAGCGGCGCCGCCTTCCCCGAGGACCTGGCCCACCGCCTGGACGCCGCCCGCGACCAGCCCGCCGAGGGCCACCGCATCGGCGTCGCCCACGCCACCGCCATGGCCCAACAGCTCCTGGCCGAAGGCGCCCCCGGACTGCACTACATCACCCTCAACCGCTCGACGGCCACACTCGAGATCCACCGCAACATCACGAACGCGCCCAGTGCCCCGCACGGCCTCGCCGCCCACCACTGACGGCCCCGGCGGGCCGGACCACTACCCCCACGACCCCACGACCCCACGGCAGGAGGACAAGGTGCACGGCACCCACCAGGAGGACACCGGGCCACCGCGGGACACGCCCGTCCACGCGCCGGCCCCTCTCCCGGCCCTTCTCCCGCCGCTGCGGCTCGCCGGCATCGACGAGGACGACACCTTCGAGACCCACCTCGTGCGCGGCATCGACTGACACCCCCGCACCCCCCGGCCGCACCCCCGGCCGCGCCCTTTCCAGCGGCCGTCGAGCGGGAGCCGAGCAGCGCTGGGCGACGATACGCCCAGCGCCCCAACCCCCGCGCCCCGCAGCACCGTTCACCGCGCCACCCGCGCCACCCGCGCCACCCGCGCCACCCGCGCCACCCGCGCCACCCGCGCCACCCGCGTGCTCCCCGCGATGCCCCGGGCCGATCCTCCGGGGCGTCCCGTACCACCCCCAGTCCACAGGCCCGGCGCCCGGCGCGCGCGGGCCGCCTGTCCCAGAAGGAGGAGAGATGTCCGACGCCGTCAAGGGGCCGGCCGCCCTGACCGATATCGGGGACGCACTCGCCCAGGCCGGGGCGGCCTCGCTCACCGGCCGGCGCGCCGAACTGGCCGAGAGCCTCCTCAGGGCGGCCCTGTCCCGGTGGGAGGACCCGCAGGCCCGCCCGCAGCTCCTGGGCGCCTTCAGTGCCGTGTTCGCCGGCGAGGAGGGCGCCGCCCGGATGCGCGACTTCATGTCGCACCAGATCTTCCAGCAGCTGGCGGTCTCCCTGGACGAGCCCGCCAAGGACTTCGACGAGGTGGCCAGGGCCCTGGGCGTGCCGCCCATGAACATCAACGCCGCCCAGGCGCAGGTGTGGGGCGTGGCCGTGCTGCGCTACGTCGTCAAGCTCGAGCCGATCGCCTCGGCATCGGTCGACGAGGTCGTCGCCCTCGTCGCGCCCACCATCCAGCGCTACCTGGTCGGCTGACCGGCACCGGCACCGGCGCCGTCGGCCTCCCGGCCGGCCGGGAGAACCCCCCCATCGTGCCGCGCGGCCCACAAGCGCGAACTCTCCCCTCACATTCCGGCGGGCTGTTTCGTCGTACTGGTCGGGACGGACGCCAACCCGTGAACCGGCGGGGCGGGCGATTCACCGGCGCCGGCCGGAATGTCCGCGCGGACGGCCTTCTTGGGTCGCACTTTATTCGGAGGAAGCAAACAGGCCATGAGTACTCTCGACAAAGAGTCCACGGGCGGGGCGGACGACGCCGTCGCCGCTGCCGACCCGAGGCGATGGAAAGCACTGGCCATTCTGGCCGCCATCCAGTTCATGCTCGTCATGGATGTCACGATCGTCCTGGTCGCTCTCCCCGAGATCGACAAGGACCTGACATTCAACCCGACCGGCGATCTCGCCTGGGTGATCAACGGCTATGTGCTGACCGCCGGCGGATTCCTGTTGCTGGGCGGCCGGCTGGCCGACATGTACGGCCGCCGCAAGATCTTCATGACCGGTGTCATCTTCTTCGGTGTCGCCTCGGCCACCTGCGGCGCCGCGATGTCCTCCGGCATGCTGGTCTCCAGCCGCTTCGTCCAGGGCCTGGGCGAAGCCCTGTGCGGCCCGGCGGCCCTGGGCATGATCCCCATCCTGTTCCCCGACGCCCGTGAGCGGATGAAGGCCCTGGGCGTCTGGGGCGGCACCGCGGCCCTGGGCGGTGTCATCGGCTCGGTCGTCTCCGGCGCCCTGACCGAATGGGTCGACTGGCGCTGGATCTTCTACATCAACATCCCCATCGCCGTCGCCGCGCTGATCCTGGTGCCCAAGGTCATGCCCGAGAGCCGCATGGAGCGCGAGGGCCGCAGCGTCGACTTCGTCGGCGCGGTCGCCATCACCGGCGGTCTCGTCGCGGTCGTGTACGGCCTGATCAAGGCCGCCGACCACGAGTGGGGCTCCTCCACGGTCCTGATCCCGCTGCTGGGCGGCATCGCCGTCCTGATCCTCGCGGCGGTCTGGGAGACACGGGTCTCCGACCCGATGGTGCCCATCCGCTTCTTCACCAACCGCACCCGCGTCACGTCCAACGTGGTGACCCTGGCCCTGCTGGCCAGCTTCCACTGCTACGCCTTCCTGCTGATCATCTACATGCAGAACGTGCTCGAATACTCCCCGATCAAGTCGGGCATGGCCGTGGTGCCGCTGGCCTTCGCGATGGGCGCCGGCATGGGCGCCGCCTCCGGCCTGATGCCGCGCATCGGCGTCAAGGCGGTCCTGGCCATCGGCTTCCTCGGCAGCGCCGTGGGACTGTACGTCGCCTCCACCCTGGAGGCCGACTCCTCCTACGCCGGCGGTGTGCTGCCCGGCATGATCGTGTTCGGCCTGTTCAGCGCCATGTGCTACCCGGCCCTGGTCAACGGCGCGCTCTACCAGGTCACCGGCAAGGACTCCGGTCTGGCCTCCGGCGTGCAGACCGCCATGCAGCAGATCGGCGGCGCGCTCGGCCTGGCCACCCTGGTGCCGCTCGCCATCCGCTACACCAACGACCACATCGGCCAGGGCGTGCTGCCCGGCGTGGCGCAGTCCGACGGAGCCTCGCGGGCCTTCCGCGTCGGCGCCATCCTGGTGGCCGTCGCCGCCGCGCTCGTCGTGGCGCTGATGCAGAAGGTGGACGCCGTGCCGCGCAACGTGCTGGCCGAGGCCGAGGCCGACGAGGCGGAGCCCCGGCCCGCCCCCACCGGCGTCACCTCGTAACGGGCCGCCGAGCCGTTCCTCTTCGCGCCGCCCCCGGGCCTGTGGGCCCGGGGGCGGCGCCGTGCCGTGCCCGCCCGGCGGAATATCAAGCCGCCCCGAAAGCCGCCGAATTGGGTCCCGGAAAGACACAACCGCCACGTGACCCACACCACTTCGGGGTGCTCTAGGCGCGCAGTCGCCCCGCGTGTCACTATTCCAGTGCATCCACCCTGCCCAAAAGCACCACAGGGGCGGGGGAGCGGGTGCCCCTGCCGAATCCGTACCGGCGCGGCGATTCCCCGCCCGAAACACGGAACAGCCCGCCCTCTTTACCCCGGGTGCCGCGCGCCCCGGCCGGCCCGCTTTCCGCCGCCGTGCGCGCCACCCGGTTTTCCCGCGTTCCCTTGCACGCGCCCGGATCCTCACCCCGGCCTTCACGTCGGAAAAGGGCAAGGAGAACCGAGGCTTGTGCCGGGCGCGCCCATTGCCAGGGCCATCCTGGCGGGGGAGCGCGCGGTGGGCTCCGGGCGGCGGACTGCGCCGCCCGCCCGCCGGGTTCCCGCGCCGCCCCGGACGTCACCGCCGACGCGCACCCGGACGTGATCGGGGACCGCGTGATCCCGCCGGGCCTCGCTCCTGGCTCCCGTGCGGCGTGGACGCCACCGCGGCGGGCGCCCCGGCCGCGGTGGCGTCCCAGCCGGCAGGGGCACGGGAAGGAACTGCCCCTCGCCCGCCCGGTGTTGTGCCTCGCCGGCGGCGGTGAGGCGGGCCGCCCAAGGGCGCCGTCCCCCTGCCGCGCGACGGCTGCCGGCCGCCGGCGCCCAGGAACGCTTCCCGCGCCGCGCCGCGCCGTTGACCCGCCACGCCCGCCACGCCCGCCAGGGTGCGGCGCGCCCCCCCGAGGATCGGGGCCCGCACCTGACCGCCTGCCACCCCGCCACCACCTGCTGCGCGGAGCCGGGCCGGGCGCCGCCCGCACCGCCCGCACCGGCGCACCGGCCGAGGTGGCGCCCGCCGCGGGCGGCCTCGGCGCCAAGGCCACCGGCGGTGACCCGGGGGGCCGCGCGCCCGCACCGGCCCGGCCGGCGCGGTCACCCGCCGCCTCCACGGGCACGTGGCCGGCGCCGTGCAGACCTGGGTCCTCCCGCCCAACGCCCGCGCAGGCCAGGGCGCCTGGGCACCGGAGAGCCCCACCCCTTCGTACACGCAGCGAATCCAGAGGACGAGACGAGAGGAGCAGACGCATGAACGGCAGCACGGTTCGTGGCGGCACGGGCGCCTCCGGGCCGGACCGTAGCGCCTCCCACGGCGCGGGCGGCACCGGCCCCGCAGCGGCCTCCGCCCCTCACTCCCGGCACCCGAACACCCGCCGGCACACGGGCGGATCGGGGCAGTCGGCCCTGCCGGCCGGGGCAGGCTGCGGAGGCGGCACGGCCGCGGGCCACGCCCTGCGGGAATGGTGAACGGCTACCGTCCGCCCCGCGACAGCGGGTGACGGGCGGCCGCCCCCGGCACGCGGCCGGGCCCCTCGCACCGGATTCCACCGGCCGCGACAGGCCCCGTCCGCCCGCCTGCCACACCCTTCCCGCACCCCCCGCTTCTTTCGCGCCCGGTCGAGGAACCTCCCGGGCGGCCAAGAGGGGGCGTGCGCGCCGGAGCACCGCCGCCCGCCCCGCGGCCCGGTGCTTGCCGGACCGCCCGCAGGCACCCCGTGGGGGATGCCTGCCCCCACGGTCCGGGCCCCGCAGCCTGACCAGCAGAAACGGTAGACATGACAGCGAGCCACCGCACGGTGTGCGTGATAGGTGCCGGACCGCGTGGACTGTCCGTCCTGGAGCGCCTGTGCGCCAACGCCCGCCTGCAGCCCCAGGGCAGCACCCTGCACATCCACGTGATCGACCCCTACCCGCCCGGCCCCGGCAAGGTGTGGCGCACCGACCAGTCGCCGCACCTGCTCATGAACACCGTGGCCGGACAGATATCGGTGTTCACCGACGCCAGCGTCGACCTCGAGGGCCCGCTGGAGACCGGCCCCAGCCTCTACGAATGGGCCCGCTCCCTGACCGCCGAAGACACCGCAGGCCAGGACACCGGCCAGGACGCGGACGTGCTGGAGAGCGCCCGCGCCCTGGGCCCCGACACCTACCCCACCCGCGCCTTCTACGGCCACTACCTGCGCTGGGCCTACCGGCGCATCACCGACGGCGCGCCCGCCGGCGTCACGGTCACCGCCCACCGCGCGCCGGCCGTGGCGCTGGACGACGAGGCCGGCACCAAGGGGCGCCGCCAGCGCGTCACCCTGGCCGACCACACCCCGATCACGGGCCTGGACGCCGTCATCCTGTGCCAGGGACACCTCCCGGCCCACCCCGCCAAGAGCGAACGGGACTTCGCCGGCCGGGCCCGCCGCCTGGGCCTGACCCACCTGCCGCCGGCCAACCCCGCCGACACCGACCTGGACGTCCTGGCCCCCGCGGCCACGGTGCTGCTGCGCGGCCTGGGCCTGAACTTCTTCGACTACATGGCCCAGCTCACCGCCGGCCGCGGCGGCACCTTCACCCGCACCGCCGGACGCCTCACCTACCGGCCCAGCGGCCACGAGCCGCGCCTGTACGCCGGCTCCCGGCGCGGCATCCCCTACCAGGCCCGGGGCGAGAACGAGAAGGGCCCGCACGGCCGCCACGAGCCGCTGCTGCTCACCGGGCAGCGCATCGCCGCGCTGCGCCGCACCCACCCCAGCGGCCTGGACTTCCGGCGCGAGGTGTGGCCGCTGATCGCCCTGGAGGCCGAAGCGGTCTACTACCGCACGCTGCTGACCTCCCGCGGGCACCGCGAGAGCGCCGACCAGCTGCAGGCGGCCTACCTGGCCGCCGCGCCCGGCGAACGGGACGCCGTCCTGGCCTTCCACGGCATCGGCGAGAAGTACCGCTGGGACTGGGACCTGCTCGCCCGCCCCTACCGCGACCGGGAGTTCACCGGCCCGCACGACTTCACCGGCTGGCTCCTCGACCACCTGCGCCAGGACGTCGCCGACGCCCGCACCGGCAACGTCAGCGGCCCCCTCAAGGCCGCCCTGGACGTCCTGCGCGACCTGCGCAACGAGATCCGCCTGCTGGTCGACCACGGCGGGCTGCACGGCGACTCCCACCGAAGCGACCTGGACGCCTGGTACACCCCGCTCAACGCCCACCTCTCCATCGGCCCGCCGGCCCGCCGCGTCGAGGAGATGATCGCGCTGATCGAGGCCGGTGTCCTCCAGGTCGTCGGCCCGGGCCTGCACGTGGAGGTCCAGGACGGCGGATACACCGTCACTTCCCCGCTGGTGCCCGGCTCACGGCTGCGGGTGCAGGCCCTGGTCGAGGCCCGGCTGCCCGCCACCACCGTGCGCCGCACCGGCGACCGGCTGCTGCGCCACCTGCTGGACAGCGGCCAGTGCACCACCCACCGCATCCCCGCCCGCACCCGCGCCCAGGAGCCCTACGAGAGCGACGGACTGGCCGTCACCGGGCGGCCCTTCCACCTGCTGGACGCGGCCGGGCGCCCGCACCCGCACCGCTTCGCCTTCGGCGTGCCCACCGAAGGGGTGCACTGGGTGACGGCCGCGGGCATCCGGCCCGGCGTCAACTCGGTGACCCTCACCGACGCCGACGCCATCGCCCGCGCCGCCCTGGCCCCGGCCCCCGGCCCGCCCGGGCCGGGCCGCCCGGCGCCCGCGGCGGGGCAGGCCGTTCCCACCGGACAAGGAGCCACGCATGTCCACTGACCTCACGCCCGCCGCACCCCCGCCCGCCCTGCCCCAACCGGCCCCGGAGCAGCCGCTCTTGGAGCAGGCGGCGCCGGACTCCGGGCTGCTCGCGCCGGTCTGGGCCGGCACTCCCGTGGCGGCCGCGGTCTGCGACCGGGCGTGGCTGCAGGCCATGCTGGACGCCGAGGCCGCCCTGAGCCGCGCCCAGGCCTCGCTGGGCACCGTGCCCGCCCGCGCCGCCCAGGTGATCACCCGGGCGGCCCGCGCCGAACACCTGGACCTGGCGTCCCTGGCCGTCCAGGCCCGCCAGTCCGCCAACCCGGTGGTGGCCCTGGTCAGGGAGTTCACCGCGCTGGTCGCCGCCCACGACAGCGAGGCCGCCGCCTACGTGCACCGCGGATCCACCAGCCAGGACATCCTGGACACCGCGAGCATCCTGGTCGCCGGCCGGGCCCTGCGCCTGGTCCGCGCCGACCTGGCCGCCACCGCGACGGCCCTGGCCGGCCTGGCCCGCACCCACCAGGACACCCTGATGGCCGGCCGCACCCTGGCCCTGCACGCGGTGCCCACCACCTTCGGCTGCAAGGCCGCCGGCTGGCGCCACCTCGTCCTGGACGCCGCCGAGCGCCTCGACGCGTTCACCGCCCGGGCCCCCGTCCAGCTCGGCGGCGCCGCCGGCACCCTGGCCGGCTACCTCCAGCACGCCCCGGGCACCGACCCCGCCGCCTACGTCCACGACCTCACCCACGCCTACGCGCGCGAACTGGGCCTGCACGCACCGCTGCTGCCCTGGCACGTGCTGCGCACCCCCATGGCCGACCTCGCCCACAGCACCGCGTTCACCTGCGCCGCCCTGGGCAAGATCGCCGTCGACGTGCTGTCGCTGACCCGCACCGAGGTCGGCGAGGTGCACGAACCGGCCCCCGCCGGACGCGGCGCGTCCTCGGCGATGCCCCACAAACGCAACCCCGTCCTGGCCACCGCCGTCCGCTCCGCCGCCCTGCAGGCCCCCCAGCTCGCCGCGGGCGTCCTGGGCTGCATGCTCAGCGAGGACGAACGCTCCGCCGGCGCCTGGCACGCCGAATGGGAACCGCTGCGCGCCCTGCTGCGGCTGGCCGGGGGAGCGGCCCACCAGGCGGTGGAACTGACCGGCAGGCTCTCGGTGGATTCCGCCCGCATGCGCGCCAACGCCGCCCTGACCGGCGGAGCGATCGTCTCCGAGCGGATCGCCGCCGTCCTGGCCCCGCCCCTGGGCAAGACCGCCGCACGGGACCTGCTCAACCAGGCCTCCGCCCAGGCCGCCCGCACCGGCAGGCCCCTGGCCGACGTCCTGCGCCAGGACGAACGGGCGGCACCCGTCCTGGCCGGCGCCGGCACCGCCGACCTGTTCGCCCCCGAGGCCTACACCGGCGCCGCCGCCCCGCTGACCCGGCGCGCCCTGTCGCGCACCCTGCCCGATGCGCCCCGCACCCCGCACACCCCGTAGACAGGCCGGGCCCGCACCGCGACGGCCGCCGCCGGCAACCCGCCCCGCCCGGGGGCCGGTCGCCGGCGGCGGCCGTCGCAGCACGTACGCGGCCCGCCCTGGCGCGGACCGCAGCCGCACCGGCGGGTCAGCGCCGGCGCTGCAGCGCGATCTCGGTGAGCTCTTCTATGTCGAACTGCGAGCGTCCTGGGGAGCCGTAACGCGTTATCTTTCCCCGGCTCACCCACTTGCGGATGGTCGCTTCGGACACACCCGTGGCGAGAGCCGCCACATTTGTGGGAACGAGTCGGTGGCGCGGCGGTCGGTTCATGCGGCGTCCTTCCTCTGCCGGTCCATGAGATGCCGAATGGCAAGCAGTTCACGCATTTCCCATGAATGTCCTGACGAACAACTGATGCTGCCCCGGACCGCGTTGTCCGCAGGACGCGGCGAAGCATTGATCGTTCCCGGGCAGTCGTCCACGACACACCCGATGACGGGCGCACCGTGATCATCCTGTTCCGGGTCGATGGCGCGCATCGACTCCACGTGGAGACTCTCGACTTCATCGGCGAATTCAGCAGCGGGAAGCTGCGATGTGAGCCACTCCAGGTTGAGGATCAGAAAGCATGCGAGATGCGGAACGGAACGGGAAGGGGCGGTCGCCCCGAGCTTTTCCACGACATACCCGGACCATGACTCCAGGATGGCGAGAATATTGTTCCTGGCGTCGAGTGCGGAAATATTCAGGTGGTCCCGCCTGCGGCTGCCCGACACCTTCGTCGGGTTCCGCCGCCGGGAGGTCGACAGGATGTGGTGCAGTCCTTCCTGGTGGAGGCCGGGAAGGGTGCGCAGGGTGCGCGCCAGCTGCTCGATGCAGACGGCACAGAGGACGGAGCCGGCCGCGGCAGGGATCTCCTGGCCGTGGTTCCTGGGGCATGACTGAAACTCCATTGAATCTCCTTCATGAGCTGACGCGCCCCGCGACCGGCCCGGAGCACACCACTCCACGCCGGTCACTTCAGTGAATGCTTGATCGATGGCCCACGGGGGCGGAGGGAACAGCCCCCGTACGGGAAACAGGACGGGAAATCCGGACGGGAGCACAGGCCGGGAAATCAGGACCGGAAATCCGGCCACGCGCCGCCGCGGCACCTGCCCAACAGGGCGGCCCCGTCAGGAAATTCCGGCGACGAATTCACGAACGGCCCGGCAGCCACAGGCCCCGACGTACTCAGCGGATACGGCCTTCATGCGCGTTCCATCCCCCCGTTGCTGCCCCGGATCCCCACCTCCGCCCGGCCGAAGCCACGGGCGCACTCGGAGAGTTCCATGCGCGGTCGGGGGGTGTCAACGCTCGCCCCACCGGGAAGGGAGCGGTAATCCAGCGGTGCGTAAACTTTTCATTTCGTAATCGATCCCCACTAAAGGGGAACTCTAGATTCCCCTTTTCTGGAGGGGAACTCCAGGATTCTTCAGGCTATGGCAGTCTCACCCCGAAGACCGCTTTACAGCCATTCGCTCCCCGGCCCGCAGACACCGCCGCCGCCCGCCCGGCCATCCGCCCGGGCCCGCCGCGAACGCCCGCAGCCCGCACCCCGCGCCCGGCCACCGCCCGCCCGCCACCGGCACGTTCGGGCCACCCCCGCCCGCCGGCCCGCCCCCCGCCGCCCTGGACGTCCGGCGCCTGCCCGACCCTTTCCCCAGGGACCCGACCCGATCCGCCCGGCCCCCAACCCCTGCCCGCGACAACGAAAGGGGCGGCCCACCGGCCGCCCCGGTGCTCCCCTTACGCGCTCACCCCCGACGCAAGGAAAAGCAGTGGCCATGGAAACGACCTGTATCGGCACGGACCAGGAATCGACCGGCATCGCACGCCGCACCAGCGAGGGCCTGCTGGAGAAGATGGAACAGCATCTGCGCGCATTCCTCGCAGCCGAGCACACGTTATGGGCGGCGGTGAACGACCGTGCCGCCGGCGCGGTCGACGCGCTGTCCGAACTCGTCGAGGCGGGCGGCAAACGCATCCGGCCCGCCTTCTGCGTCGCCGGCTACCTCGCCGCCGACGGCGACCCGCAAGATCCCGCGGTCGTGGCCGCCGCCGCGGCCCTGGAAATGCTGCACGCCTCCGCCCTCATCCACGACGACATCATCGACGCCTCCGACCAGCGGCGCGGCAGGCCCACCGTCCACGCACGCCACACCGCGCTGCACGCCGGGCACGCCTGGCAGGGCGAGCCCCGCCGCTTCGGCGAGGGCGTGGCCATCCTCGTCGGCGACCTGGCACTGGTCTACTCCGAACAGCTGATGGCCCAGGCACCCGCCGCGGTGCTCCCGGTGTGGAACACCCTGCGCTCGGAACTGATGGTCGGCCAGTACATGGACATGAGCGCGGCCGCCGAGTTCTCCGTCGACCCCGGCCTCTCCCGCTGGATCGCCCTGGCCAAGTCCGGCCACTACACCATCCACCGGCCCCTGGCCGTGGGGGCGAGCGCGGCCGGCCGGGCCGACCTGGTCCCCGCCTTCGAACGCTACGGCGCAGCGGTCGGCGAGGCCTTCCAGCTCCGCGACGACCTGCTGGACGCCTTCGGCGACTCCGCCGACACCGGCAAACCCGCCGGACTCGACTTCCAGCAGCACAAGATGACCCTGCTGCTGGGCTGGGCGATGCAGCGCGACGACCGCATCCACCACCTGATCACCACCCCCGGCCACGCCCCCGACGAGGTCCGCCGCCGCCTGCTGGAGACCGGCGTCCCCGACGACGTCGAGAAACACATCGCCGAACTCGTCGAACAGGGCTGCCAGGCCATCGCCGACATCCCCATCGACCCCGTCTGGCGCGGCGAACTGGCCCAGATGGCCACGCGAGTCGCCTACCGCACGACCTGACCCCGCCCCGGGCTCCGCCCGCCCGCCCGCCGGGCCGGTCCGCCGCCGCGCCGCCGCGCGGGCCCCGGCCGGTCCGGCAGGCTCCGGGCCGGTCCGGCAGGCTCCGGCCCGGTCCGCCGTGGCGGCACCACCCGCCCGCGCCGGGCAGGGCATTGCGGCCGGGCACCGAGGGCGCCGGGGGGGGGCTCAGGGTCCTGCCCGGAGCCTTCGCCGGGCGGCGGCCGTCGGGCACGCCGCGCCTGGCGGGCCGGGGCGGTCACCGCGTGCGGACGGGGAGGCGCACATCCGGGAGACGGCCCGGTCCCGGCACACCCGGCCAACTCCCGCCCCCCGGTGCCCTGTTCCCTGTCCGCCCCGAGGAAGAGCGGTAGGCGCCCCCGGGCGCGGCGGCGCGGGACGGATCCGCCCGCCGCCCGGCCCGAAGCCGCCCGGCGCAAGGGCATCGCAGGACGCCGGTGCACGGTCCGCCCAGTACCTGCCGTGCCGGACGGGGGAGTACGGGCAGACCGGCCGGCTGTCACCTCGGGCGCGGTGGCACGGACTCCTCGCGGCAGACCCTCGCGCCACCCCCTCCCGTCCAACTCCTGCCCACAGGCGTAGCGTCCGGGTCAGCTCCCGCTCGCGGGCGTAGCGTCCGGGTCAGCTCCCGCTCGCGGGCGTAGCGTCCGGGTCAGCTCCCGCTCGCGGGCGTAGCGTCCGGGTCAACTCCCCGCCCGTGGGCGTAGCGTCCGGGTCAACTCCCCGCTCGCGGGCGTACCGTCCGGCCCAACACCCGTCCACGGGCGTAGCGTCCGGCCCGGCACCCGTACGGCCGGATCCCCGCAACGGCCCCTCCGCGGACCGCCGGCCCCCTCCCCGCACCCCCCCCCGGGCGGGGCCGCCCGCCCGCTCGACACGGGGCGGAGAGATCGTCGCGGCCGCCTCGAGGGCCGCTCGAACCGCGGCGGCACCCCACCGCGGGGCCGGCCGTCGTGCCGGAGGGCCGCAGGAGTGCCGGCCCACCCGTCCCCACCAGGCACATCGGACTCCGACGGCCCTGCCGGGGCCGGCTGCCGACGGGGGCGCGGCACTGTGCCCGCGGGGCCGGCGGGACGTTCCGCGGTCGGGCAAAGCCCGCCGGACGGGCGCCGGTACGCCGCATGATGCAACCACACAGGCACCGGAAGGGCGGCCCAGATGAGTCCGGACGCACGCGTCGCCGAGGGGGGCGACGGCCGCAGCCACGCCGTGGTGATCGGTTCGAGCCTGGCCGGGCTGACCGCGGCGCGGGCCCTGGCCAACTCCGTGGACCGGGTCACCGTGATCGAGCGCGACCCACTGCCGCGCGGCGCGGGACGGCGCCGCGGCGTGCCCCAGGCCCGGCACACCCACAGCCTCACCACCGCCGCCCTGCAGGGCCTGGAAGACCTCTTCCCCGGCATCGGCCGGGACTTCGCCCGGGCCGGCGCGCTCACCCTGCGCATGCCCCAGGACGTCCTGCTGCTCGGCCCGCACGGCTGGCTGCCCCGCTTCGACGCGGGCCTGCCGGTCCTGAGCGCGGGCCGCGACCTGATCGACTCCGTCATCCGCGACCGGCTGCACGCCGAGCCCCGGGTCCGCTTCCTGCCCGAACACGAGGTCGTCGCCCTGCAGCCCGACCGCCACGACACCGTCACCGGCGTCTGGGCGCGCGGCCGGGACCGGCACGCCCCCGGCGGCTGGGGACCGGCACGGCTGATATCCGCCGACTTCGTGGTGGACGCCTCCGGACGCACCTCCCGCGCCCCCGACTGGCTGGCCGCCCTGGGGTACGAGAGACCGCGCGAGAGCGTGGCCGTGGCCCGCAGCACCTACGTGTCCACCGTGTTCGCCCCACCGGTGGGCCATGTCGCCGACTGGCAGGGCCTGTTGCTGATGGCCTCACCCGACAACCCCCGCCAGGGCACCCTCAGCCCCCTGGAAGGCGGACGCTGGTCGGTGACGCTGTGCGCCGCCGACGGGGAGCGCCCGCCCGGTGACCACGCCGGGCTGCTGCGCGCCGCCGGCGCCCTGCGCCACCCGCTGCTGCGCGACGTCATCGAGGCCGCCACCCCGCTGGGCCCCCTCTACGCCTGCGCCCGCACCGAGAACCGCTGGCGCCACTTCGAGAAACTGCGCCGCTGGCCCGACCAGTTCCTCGTCGTCGGCGACGCCCTGGCCGTCCTGGACCCCGCCCACGGCCAGGGCATGACCCAGGCCGTGCAGGGCGCCCTGGTCCTGGACCAGGTGCTGGCCGGCCACGGCACCACGGTGGGCCTGGGCTACCGGCTGCGCCGCGCCCTGGCCCACCGCCTGGCCCCCGCCTGGCAGTCCAGCACCCGTCACCTGCGCACGACCGGCGCCGACCTGGCCCCGCCGCCCACCGGCCTGCGGGCCCGCCTGGGCCGGCGCCACACCGCCCGGATCGCGGCCGCCGCGGTGGACGACCCGCACGCGGCGACGCTGCTGGTCGCCCGGCTCCAGTCGGCGGGCCCGCTGGCCGCCGTGCCCGGACCCCCGTCCGCCGCCCCCGCCGCCCCGCCGCTTCCCGCGGCGCCGCCCAGCAGCACCCACGGCCCCCGGGCGCGCCGCCGGCGCACCGCCCCGGCCGCGCCCGCCATCGGGGTCGCCACCGGCTCCGCCCGCCTCCAGGGCGCCGGCTCCTCGGCGCAGTGGCCGGCCCCCGCCCCGGCCGGCGAGCACCACCGCTTTTGAACCGGTCCCGAAATCCTGGAAGCGCGCCGCGGAAGAGGGGAGGCGACCGTAAGAGGAAAAGGGCCGCACCATAGGGTTCAGGCATGACAAGAACGCAGCAACTCACCGCTGCAGAAACCGACTTGAGCATCCCCAGACGGGCCCGAGGCGTTAACTCGCCCACCACATATCGCCTGTTGGGCGCGGATAGAGTAACCGCGCATCGAGGAAACTCGAAACACGCTCAAGAACCAGTGGAGTTGGAACCGGATTCCGGCTTGAGAGCGGTTGTCCGGCCACTTCGGGTGTCGATAGCGTTCGTTCCGCTTCAGGGCACGGGCCCGTTTGCGCCGCTGCAGGCCGCCCCCACCGCCGACCGTTCACCGGTCGGCCCGGGTGTGCCTGTGACGACTGAGCGGCGAGGGGAGGGCGCGCGGGCATGAGCATCACCGACGATGCACCGCAGCGGGAGCGGACCAGCACGCCGCAGGGCGAACGCATCGCCGACTGGGCGGACGGACGCCTGGGGATCTACCAATGGCGCACCCTGATGCGCAAGGTCTTCCCCGAGCACTGGTCCTTCATGTTCGGCGAGATCGCGCTCTACAGCTTCATCATCCTGATCCTCACCGGGCTCTACCTGACCATGTTCTTCAACCCGAGCATGGCCCACACCGTCTACGAGGGCCCGCACGTCCCGCTGCAGGGCGTGCAGATGTCGGAGGCCTACGCCTCCACCCTCAGGATCAGCTTCGAGGTCCGCGGCGGACTGTTCATCCGCCAGCTGCACCACTGGGCCGCCCTCACCATGATCGCCGCGACCATGGCGCACACCCTGCGGCACTTCCTGACCGGCTCGTTCCGCAAGCCGCGCGAACTGAACTGGCTCATCGGCGTGGTGCTGCTGGTCCTGGTCACCCTCGAGGGCTTCCTGGGCTACTCGCTCCCCGACGACCTGCTCTCGGGCACCGGCCTGCGCATCGCCGAGGGCGTCACGCTCGCCATCCCGCTGGTCGGCACCTACCTGACGATGTTCCTGTTCGGCGGGGAGTTCCCCAGCACCGACGTCATCCCGCGCTTCTACAGCCTGCACATCCTGCTGCTGCCCGGGATCATGCTGGCCCTGGTCACCCTCCACCTGATCCTGGTCGTCTACCAGAAGCACACCCAGTTCCGCGGCCCGGGCCGCACCCAGAAGAACGTCGTCGGCCAGCCCCTGATGCCGCACTACATGGCCAAGGCGGGCGGCTTCTTCTTCCTGGTCTCCGGCGTCCTGGCCCTGATGGCGGGCATCGCCCAGATCAACGCCGTGTGGGTGTACGGGCCCTACCGGCCCGACCAGATCTCCCAGGGCTCCCAGCCGGACTGGTACATGGGCTTCCTGGAAGGCGCCCTGCGCGCCTTCCCCGCCTGGGAGTTCGCGATCGCCGGCTACACCGTCAACATGGGCGTCCTGGTCCCGGCCGTCGTCCTGCCCACCCTGCTCATCGGCATCGCCGCCCTGTGGCCCTTCATCGAGGCCTGGATCACCGGGGACAAACGCGAGCACCACCTGCTGGACCGCCCGCGCGAGCAGCCCACCCGCACCGCGTTCGTCTCCTCCCTGGCCGCCTTCTACCTGGTGCTCTTCTTCGGCGGCGCCAACGACATCCTCGCCGAGCGCTTCCACCTGTCCATGAACGCCATCACCTGGACGGTGCGCATCGGGGTCTTCGTCATCCCGGCCCTGGTCTACGTCATCACCAAACGGATCTGCATGGGCCTGCAGCGCCGCGACCGCGACAAGCTCCTGCACGGCCGCGAGACCGGACGCATCAAGCGCCTGCCGCACGGCGAGTTCGTCGAGGTCCACGAACGCGTCAACCGCGAGGAGGAGTACATGCTCCTCTCCCGCGAGATCGCCCAGCCCCTGCCGGCCCCCCTGCGCGAGGACCGCGACGGCGTGCCCAACCCGCAGTCCCGCAAGGAGATGCTGCGCCACCGCCTCAGCCGCTGGCTGGCCGGCGGACAGATCCCCAACCCCACGCCGCAGGAGATGCGCCAGGCCCTGGACCACCTCGACCACTCCTCCAACGGCCACGCGCCCACCCGGCCCGCCGCCGTCGAGGGACGCGAGCCGGACCAGCAACTGCACCGGTAACGGCGGCACCCCGGCATCCGCCGGGACACGGACAGCGGCGCGGGCGACCAGGGGACGGGTCACCCGCGCCGCCCCGTCGCACCACCCACCACGCACCCGCCGCCGTCGCCCCGGCCCGCCCGCCCCCGGGGCCGCGGCGCGCCCCTGCCCCTGGCCGGGGCCGCAGAAGGGACGGCCACTGCCGTGCACCGAGACCCCGGCCACCGGGACGGACCCCGGCCCGCACCCATCACCGCCGCGCGCACCGGCCTGACACAGGACCTGCGCGGCCGCCAGCGCCGCTACATCACCGCCATGCTCATCCGCACCGCCTGCGTCGTCGTGATGGCCCTGACCTGGAACCGCTGGCCCGCCCTGGCCGTCTGCGCCCTGATCGGCGGCGTCGCCATCCCCTACGTGGCCGTGATCGCCGCCCAGGCCGGCTGGCGCCAGCAGCGCGGCGCCCGGCCCGCCCTGGCCCCGGCCGCCGCGCCGGAGACCACCACCCCCAGTGCCCCGCTGGAACCCACCCTCATCCTGCCGCCCGAACCCCGCACCACCCCCTGACACCCCCCGCCCGGCCGACCTGGACTCAACACCCCCACCAGCAGGGGGAGGCGGGGAGGCAAGAGGAGGGGAGGGGAGGCGCGGTGCGGGGCGCCCGTCCGGCGGCCTCCGCGCCACGGCGCCACACCCCGGACGCCCCGCGCGCCACCGGCGGCGGACATGCCCTGCCCCCTCCCGGCCCGCCCCTCCCGGGCGCGGGTTGCCAACAGAGGTCCGGTCAGGTGGAGTTGGAGGGTAAGGGTGCGGTGTGCGGTGCGCGCCCGGCCGCCTCCGTATCGCGGCACCACACCCCGGGCGCCCCGCGCGCCACCGGCGGCGGACATGCCCTGCCCCCTCCCGGCCCGCCCCTCCCGGGCGCGGGTTCCCAACAGCGGTCCAGTCAGGGGGAGTTGGAGGGGGAGGGTGCGGTGTGCGGTGCGCGCCCGGCCGCCTCCGCATCACGGCGCCGCACCCCGGCGCCCCGCGCCCGAGCGGCGGTGAACGCGTCCGCGTCCGCCCGGCCGCCCCGCCGCACCCGGCTCCGCTTGGCGTGACCCACGTCACTTCGTAGGGCTCTTGGTGCCGGGCCCCACCCGTGTCACTATTTCTGCAGACCTCCCCTGCCCAAAAGCTGTGCCCCCTCCCTGCGGAGCGTGGAGCCCTTGAGTGCGGGGGAGTTGTGCTGCCAGGGCCCTCGGGCCTTCGCGCACCCGCCCGACCGGCGGACCCCCACCCGCACATCCCGGACACCGGCCGGATCCGCCGGACCCCGCCACGGCCGCACCCCCACGCCCGCCGCCGTATGCCCGCCCCGACCCGGCATCCCGCCCTCCACCCCGCCCGCCCAACCCGCCCCGCAGTGCGGGGTGTTGAGGGCGGCCCGCCGGGAGCGGTGTGCGGGGGCGGCGCGGTCCGCAGACCCGCCCGGCGCGCGGGGCGAGAGACCCTTTTCGCGGGCTCCGGGCGCCGCCACACGTGCCGCCGTTCACACCGGCGCTGAGCATCCATCTATGGAGGAATTGATGTCGGGAACCGCCGATCTGGCCGGTGTCTACGCTGCCGTCGAGGAATCAGCCGGACTGCTGGACGTGACGTGCGCGCGCGAGCGGGTGTGGCCCGTCCTGGCCGCGTTCGAGGAGGTGCTCCCGGGCGCGGTCATCGCCTTCCGGGTGGCGACCAACGCCCGCCACGAGGGCGAGTTCGACTGCCGCTTCACGGTCCCCAAGGACATCGACCCCTATGCCGTCGCCGTGGAGAAGGGGCTGACCGCCCGCAGCGGGCACCCCGTCGAGTCCCTGATCGAGGACGTGCAAAAGCACTGCCCGGTGGACAGTTACGGCGTCGACTTCGGTGTCCTGGGCGGCTTCAAGAAGATCTGGGTGTACTTCCCCGGCGGCCGGCACGAGAGCCTGGCCCACCTCGCCGAAGTCCCCACCATGCCGCCCGGCCTGGCGCGCAGCGAGGAGTTCTTCGCCCGCTACGGCCTGGCCGACAAGGTCGACCTGATCGGCATCGACTACGCCAGCAGGACGATGAACGTGTACTTCGCGGCCTCCGCCGACGTCGTGGCGCCCGACACGGTCCTGGCCATGCACCGCGAGATCGGCCTGCCCGACCCCAGCGAGCAGATGCTCGAGTTCTGCCAGAAGGCGTTCGGCGTCTACGCCACCTTCAACTGGGACTCGCCGAAGGCCGAACGGATCGCCTACAGCGTCAAGACGGAGAACCCGCTGGAGCTCTCGGCGCGCCTGGGCACCAAGGTCGAGCAGTTCCTCAAGAGCGTTCCCTACGGCGTCGACACCCCCAAGATGGTCTACGCCGCCGTCACCGAGAGCGGCGAGGAGTACTACAAGCTCCAGTCGTACTACCAGTGGCGGACCGACAGCCGGCTCAACCTCTCCTACATCGGCGGCCGTTCCTGACCCGGGTGCGCCCCCACCCCGCGCCGGATCACCGCCGCACCACCTGCGGCGAGTGGCGCACCACCCGAAAGCACCTCACCCAGCGCCCGTCACCCGGCGCCGGCCCCGCCCGGCCGGCCGCGGCGACGGAGAACACCCAACTCGAAAGGGATCGGCGCAATGACAACTGAAGCCACTCTGGCGCGCTTTCGCGAATACATGGTGGGCCCCTCGCGGTTCATGAGCCTGCTGTCCGTTTTCGAGCTCGGCATCATCGACTCGCTCCGCGAGCGGCCCGGACAGACCGCGGCCGAGCTCGGCGAGGCCGCCGGCACCAAGCCCGACGCCGTCGAGCAGCTGCTCTTCCTCATGGTCAAGGAGGGCTTCGTCGCCCACGACGAGGCCACCGGCGCCTACACCCTGGACGCGCTGGCCGAGGTCGGCGAGGGCGACCTCAAGCGCGCCCTCACCTACATGAACATGATCAAGGTCGTCGCGCTGCGGCAGCTCTTCTACCTGACCGACAGCGCCCGCACCGGCACCATCGTGGGCCTCAAGGAGCTCTACGGCGCCGAGGAGGGCACCCTCTACGACGCGGTCGCCGACCACAGCGACCTCAACGACGCCTGGCTGACGCTGATGAACAACGTCACCGCCAACATCGACCCCTGGTTCTTCGCCAACGTCGACATCCCCGCCGGCGCCCAGGTCCTGGACGTCGCGGGAAACACCGGCCTCGGCGCGATCCACACCTACCGGCACAAGGAGTCCCCGGGGCTGAAGGTCACCACCTTCGACCTGCCGGACAAGGAAGCCAGGTGCCTGGAGAACTTCAAGGCCCACGGGGTGGCCGAGCACTGCTCCTTCATCGGCGGCAACGTCTTCGACGAGATCCCCCAGGGCTTCGACACGGTGCTCATCAAGCACTTCCTGGACATGTTCGACAAGGACGACGTCTTCACGATCCTCCAGGGCGTCCACAAGTCCCTGGACGTGGGCGGCCAGGTCCACATCATGGTGCCGGTCTACCCCGAGGACATCCGGGACACCGACAACTACAACGTCGACTTCTTCCCGGCCTTCTTCATCGGCGCCACCATGGGCCAGGGCGGCCCGCAGAAGATCTCGGTCTACCAGAAGTGGCTGGAGGAGTGCGGGTTCAAGGTCACCAAGGCCCTCACCAAGGACCCCGCCGAGGTGCCCCGCGACGTCATCCCCGTCCAGGCCATCCTGAGCGCGACCAAGGTCGCCTGAGGGCCGGTTCCCGGGACCGCGGACCGCCGGGTCTGGCGGGCCGCTTCTTGCCGAGCACCAGCGCCCACGGGCACATGGAGGAGAAATGACCCAAGTCACCGGGACCGACGACGTGTACGCGGCCATCCAGGAAGCGGCCCGGCTGGCGGGGGTGCCCTTCTCGCACGAGAAGGTCCGCCCGATCCTGGACGCCTACGCGGACGGCCTGGGGCAGGCCGGGGTCGTCTACAGCGTCTCCACCGGCGAGCGCGTGCCCACCGAGCTCGACTTCACCGTCACGGTGCCCACCAGCAGCGGCGACCCGTACGCCACCGCGGTCGCCCACGGCCTGATCACCCCCGCCGGCCACCCCGTCGACACCCTGCTGCGCGGCATCCAGGAACGCTGCACCATCAGCGAGTACCTCGTCGACGGCGGGGTGGCCGGCGGCTTCAACAAGATCTACGCGCACTTCCCGCAGGACGTGCAGGGGGTGTCCAAGCTCGCCGACATCCCCGGCATGCCGCCCGCCCTGGCCCGCCACGCGGACCTGTTCGAGCGGCACGGCCTGAGCGACGTCGCGATGACCGGGATCGACTACGGGCGCCGCACGGTGAACCTGTACTTCACCCAGCTGTCCGAACAGGCCCGCCGGGCGGACACCATCCGCTCGCTGCACCGCGCGATCGGCCTGCCCGAGCCGGACGAGCAGATGCTCGCCTTCGCCCACCGCTCGTTCCGGATCTACGTCACCCTGGGCTGGCAGGGCGAGGCCGTCGAGCGGATCTGCTACGCCCCGCCGCCGGCCCGCGACTGGGACCCGGCGGCCCTGCCCGTGCCGATCACACCGCAGGTCGAAGGGTTCGTGCGCGGCGCGCCGCGCGCCTACGACGGCGAGCCCATCGTCATCGCGGCCGTCAAGTGGGCGCCCGAGGGCCACTACCTCAACCTGGGCCCCTACTACCAGCTCTCACCCCTGATGCGACAGGTGATCAGCGCGGTCCACAACGGAAAGATATAACGCACCGCCACCGAGGAAAAAGCCCGGGACCGGACACCTCCGGACCCGGGCTATTTCTTTTCCCATCTTGTTGCGGCCGGTGCGTGCACCACCATGCCCTCATTAAAATTGAACATTAAACAATGTTCAGTGCTGTAACGTCGAAACGGTGTTGATTTGCTCTGTTGAATCAGGCAGGATCGCTCAAGCCGACAGGGGGGATTCTGACGCCTGCTGCGCGCGTCCCCCGTATTTCTCTCGATATACATGAAGGGGACACTCATGTCTGATTCCGTGCCGGGTGCTGGGTTTGGTGACGCGGTGGAGCTGCGTCGGGCC
>NZ_JBVIXD010000033.1:0-21563 GCF_055593965.1 Streptomyces sp. NPDC040622
CGGAAGCTAAGCCTCATAGCGCCGATGGTACTGCAGGGGGGACCCTGTGGGAGAGTAGGACGCCGCCGAACTCCTTTTAAGGAAAACCCCCGCACTTCTGGTGCGGGGGTTTTTTGCGTTCCATCTGCGTTCCAGGGGCTATCCGTTTTCTGCATAGCCAATCTCTTCTAGAGTCGGCCGGCTGCCTTGAGGGAGAGATATGCGTCCGCCAGTGCGGGAGCGAGGTCTTGCGGGGTGGCATCCACGACGGTTACGCCGCGACGTCGAAGTTGTTCTGCCGTGCGATGGCGTTCCGATCGGGCTTGGGCGGCGGCTGCGGCGTCGTAGACCGCTTCTGTCGTACCGCGGGCGGCCGCCATCTTCTCGATATGGGGGTCGGCCACCGAAGCGACCAGGACTTTGTGGCGTTTGGTGAGACGAGAAAGCACCGGGAGCAGGCCCTCCTCGATGGGGGCCGTTTCGAGGCTCGTGAGAAGGACGATCAGGGAACTGCGGGGGGCAGTGCGCAAGGCCGTCGTGGTCAGGGCGCGTGCGTCGGTTTCGACGAGTTCGGGCTCGAGCGTGGCCAGGGCGTTCACCAGGGAGGGGAGTACGTCCCCCGCTGAACGGCCTTGGACCAGGGCGCGTACGCGGCGGTCGTAGGCGAGAAGATCGACTCGGTCGCCGGCGCGGGATGCCAGGGCGGCGAGGAGCAGGGCCGCGTCCATGGAGGCATCGAGGCGCGGAGCGTCGCCCACCCGGCCGGCCGAGGTGCGGCCGGTGTCGAGTACGAGAAGGATGTGGCGGTCGCGTTCGGGACGCCAGGTGCGGACCGCTACGCGGGACTGGCGGGCGGTGGCACGCCAATCGATGGAGCGCGTGTCGTCCCCGGGAACGTAGTCGCGGAGACTGTCGAACTCCGTGCCCTGCCCGCGCGTCAGCACACTGGTGCGGCCGTCGAGTTCGCGCAGGCGGGCCAGCTTGGACGGAAGGTGCTTCCGGCTGGCGAAAGGCGGCAGAACGCGTAGCGCCCAGGGGACTCTGTGGCTGCCCTGGCGGGCGAAGAGGCCAAGGGGCCCGTACGAACGGATGGTCACGCGGTCGGCCTGGTGGTCGCCCCGGCGGGTGGGGCGCAGGCGCGTCGTGAGGCGGCGTCGCTCGCCGGACGGGATGGCCAGCCGGTGACGCGATGCGGCGATCTCCGAGCCGGGCTGCCAGCTGCTCGGCGGCCACGCGTCGCGGAGTTCGGCACGCAAGAGGCGGGCTGAGGGGTTCGTGACGGTGAGTTCGACGTCGGCGCTCTCGCCCAGGCGTACGGAGGTGTCGCCGGAACGGGTCAGGCCGAGGCGGCGTACGGGCGCGGCCAGGGCGAAGTCGCAGGCGCAGGCCAGCGCCAGCGGCGCGTTGACGGCGAGGATGCCGGTCCAGCCCGGGGCCCAGAGGCCCACGGGGAGCGTGCCCAGGGCCGCCAGGAGGGCGGTGCGTCCGGTGAGAGCCATCAGCGGGGGACCGGGACGTGGGCCAGGATCGCGTTGATGACGGAGTCGGCGGTGACGCCCTCCATCTCCGCCTCCGGGCGCAGCTGGATCCGGTGGCGGAGGGTGGGGAGAGCCAGGGCTTTGACGTCGTCGGGGATGACGTAGTCGCGGCCGGTGAGCCAGGCCCAGGCGCGGGCCGTGGAGAGCAGGGCCGTGGCGCCTCGGGGGGAGACGCCGAGAGTGAGGGACGGGGATTCGCGGGTGGCGCGGCACACGTCCACCACGTACGCGGTGATCTCGGGGGAGACGGAGGTCTTGGCGACGGCGGCCCTGGCGGCTTCGAGGTCGGCGGGGCCGGCGACGGGGCGTACGCCCGCGGCGCGCAGGTCGCGGGGGTTGAAGCCGTCCGCGTGCCGGGTGAGGACGTCGATCTCGTCCTGACGGGAGGGGAGCGGGACCGTCAGTTTGAGGAGGAAGCGGTCCAGTTGGGCTTCGGGGAGCGGGTACGTGCCTTCGTACTCGACCGGGTTCTGAGTGGCCGCGACGAGGAAGGGATCGGGGAGCGGGCGCGGGGTGCCGTCGACTGTGACCTGGCGTTCTTCCATCGCTTCGAGGAGCGAGGACTGGGTCTTGGGCGGGGTGCGGTTGATTTCGTCGGCCAGCAGGAGGTTGGTGAAGACGGGGCCCGGCTGGAAGGAGAACTCGGTGGTGCGTGCGTCGTAGACGAGGGAGCCCGTGACGTCGCTCGGCATGAGGTCGGGGGTGAACTGGACTCGCTTGGTGTCGAGTTCGAGGCTGGCGGCGAGGGCCCGCACGAGCAACGTTTTCGCTACCCCAGGGACTCCTTCTAGTAGGACATGACCGCGGCAGAGGAGGGCGACGACGAGTCCGGTGACGGCGGGGTCCTGGCCGACCACGGCCTTGGAGATCTCGGCGCGCAGGGCTTCGAGGGAAGCGCGTGAGCTGCGGGGATCTCCGGTGGGCCCGGTGTCAGTGGTCGGGTCCATCATGAGTGGCGTACCTCTCTTTCGAGGGCGTCGAGTTGGTCGGCGAGTGCGATGAGTGCCGCGTCGTTGCCGGGAGGCGGCCCGAAGAGGAGGGGGTGCAGGTCCTGGCCGGGATCGCGGAGCCGGGTGGACAGCGCGGGGAGCAGGGATTCGGGTGCGTGTGCCTGGGTGGGGGACACACCGACGAGGGGGGCCAGGCGGGTGCGGGCGGCGGATCGTAGGGCCGCGGCGGCGCGGTCGCGGGCGTTCGCCTTGCGGTAGAGGCGTGCGCGCCCTTCGACGGTTTCGGAGGCACGGATGGCCACGGGGAGGCGTTCGGCGACGAGGGGGCCGAGGCGGCGGGCGCGCCACAGGGCGGCGAGTACGGCGGCAACCGCCAATTGCAGGGTGCCCCAGCGCCAACCGGAGGGGATCAGGTCGAAGAAGCCGCGGCGCTCGGAGTCGGTGGCTGCCTGGTCGTCGGAGAGCGAGGGGAGGTACCAGACCAAGTGGGGGCGGGATCCCAGGAGTTGGAGAGCGAGCGAGGCGTTGCCCTGCTCGTCGAGACGGTCGTTGAAGAGGATGTCGGGGGCGCCGAGGACGACGGTGTCGCCCTTTCCGCGGGGGGCGGGGAGATGCAGGAGGCTGGGAAGTCCGTCGCTGAGGTAGCAGGCCTCGGCATCCGGAGCGAGGGTGTCGTAGCGGATGCCACCCATGTCGGCGTTGCCGGCGCGGCGGGCCGCAGGGAGGGAGCAGTCGGGGGAGAGCGTGGAGTCGGCGCTGGTCGTGGCGTCCGCGGTGACGCCAGGAGCGAGGTCGCCGACCGACGTGGTGCCCGGGGTGACGAGGACGGTGCGGCCGCCGGACTCCGCGGTGGTGGCGTGGAGCCGGGAGCGCTGGCGGTCGGTGAGGACGTCGGGGTTGGCGACGAGGAGCGTGGTGTCGCGGCCGACTGCCGACCGGGCCTCCTCGGTGCTGGTGACCACGCGGGTGGACACGCCTCGGTCGGCGAGGAGTTCGGCGACGGCCCGGCTGCCGTAGGTGTCGGCGGAGCGTGGGTCGAGGCGGCCGTGCTGGGCGCCGGAGCGGACCGCGGCGATGGCGACGGCGGCCACCAGGAGGACGACCACGGCGAGGACGATGCCCCGGGAGCGGGTCCAGAGCTGGCGGGGTGTGGGGGCGATCGACGTCGAGGCCGGTGGCGGTGGTGTGTCGGGCCTGCCCGTGGTGGGGGCGGCGGGCCGGGGCGGCTCGGTGGGCGAGGTGGGGCCGGTCATTCAGCGGCCCCACGGGTGCCGCTGCTCGCCGTGGTGTGGGCGGTGCTGGTCAGGACGGGCCTGGTGTTCGCCAGGTCGTGGTCGAGCTCGGCCAGGCGACGGTACGCCGCTTCGCCGGCGGTGCGGCCGCCGTACGTGACGTCGTCGAAGTCATGGGCGGCGGCGCGGAGTCGGCCGGTGTGGGCGGGAAGGGTGCGGCCCGCTTCCGCGGCGGCCTCGTCGGCGGTGCGGCCGGGGCGCGGGTCGAGGAGTGCGCGTTCCTCCAGGGCGCGGACGACGGCACGCATGCGTTCCTGCACGGCCTGGTTCCAGTGCGCCTGGGCGGCGTGCGCTTCGGAGGCGGCGCGGTGTTCCGCGGCGCTGCGGGGGCGGTCGTCGAAGAGGGCGGGGGCGGAGGTGGCGGCGCGATGCGGGGTGCCGAGGCGCCACCACAGGGCGAAGGCCAGAAGCACGACTGCCAGCACGATGACCAGGAGCCCGAACCCGCCGCCGGGGGTGGCCCCCGAGGCGGCGGAGAACAGGTCGTCGACCCAGCCCCAGAAGCGGTTCAGGGCCCGCTGGAAGAGGCTGGGGTCGTTCTCGTGGTACATCGGCTTGGACAGTTCACGTTCGGCCGCCTCCCGCGCGGGGTCGCGCGAGAGCGTCACCGGTGGCTCGCCGCCGCCGCGCGGCAGGAGCGGTGCCGCTCCGAGCTCTCTGAGTACTGCCCCCGCCGCGGTCACCGCATCAGCTCCCCGGGGTGCCGGGCGGGGGCGGGCCGGGTACACCGGCGGCGCGGGCGAGTTCGAGGTCGAGGGCCTCGCGGCGGATCCGCTGGTCGATGTAGAGGAGGACGGTCACCCCGGCCGTGATGGGGAACGTCAGCATGGAGCCGATGACCGAGCCGACGCCGCTGACGATCAGGAACGTCCAGCCCAGTTCGCCGGTGCTGTCGAGGAAGCCGGTGACTCCGTCGCCGCTGACCGCTCCGGCGATGAACGTGAACGGGATGACGATGATCGACGCCACGACGTTCGCGATGATCGCGGCGAGGAGCTGGATGCCGAAAACCCGCCACCAGGAGCCGCGGACCAGCTTGACGGAGCGGGCCAGGGACTTCTTGATGCCCTGCTTCTCCAGCATGAGTGCCGGGGAGGCGAGCGAGAGCCGGATCACGATCCAGAGGGCGGCGATGCCCGCGCCGAGGCCTCCCAGCACGGCGAGTCCCGCGCCGGCCTCGGAGGAGCCCGCCAGCGCGATCAGCACGCCGGGCATGACGCCGACGGTGACGATGGCCGCGCCGATGAGCGGGATGAGCAGCGTCAGGCCGAAGAGCTTGGCGAGCTGGGGGCGGGAGTCCTGCCAGGCCTCCGTGGTGGTCACCGACTTACCGAGCACCGCGCGGCTGGTGACCATCGTGAGCAGGGCCGTCGCGACGATCGTGCCGAGCAGGGTGATCACGAGGACCACGCCGGAGCTCATCATCGTGTCGCCCATGGCACGGGTCAGTTCGCCGACGGTCGCGCTCGGGTCGTCGAGAGCCTCGGTGTCGACGGACTCGTTCAGGACGAGCCCCTGCAGGAGGACGACGACGATTTCCGTGAGGACGGCCACGGTCAGGGAGATGCCGAGGACCGTGCGCCAGTGGGCGCGCATGGTCGACACCGCGCCGTCGAGGATCTCGCCGACACCGAGAGGGCGGAGCGGGATGACACCGGGCTTGGCGGCGGGCGGGGGTCCCTGCCAGGCTCCCCAGCCGCGGTAGCCGCCGGGGCCACCCGGACCACCGGGACCCGGGCCGACAGGACCCGGTCCAGGGCCACCCGGGGGCCGGCCGCCCCAGCCCCAGCCGCCGCCCTGGCCGGGCGGAGGGGGCGGTGGAGGCGGCGCCTGGCCCGGGCCCGGCGTGCTGGGCGGGGACCATTGGGCGGGCGGCGGCTGCTCCTTGGACCACTTGGACGGGCCGCTCTGCCGGCCGTCCGCGGGCTCGGCGGCGTCCGGCGTGCCGGAGTCCTGTCCGTCGGAGGGGGCAGATCCGGGCGAGGCCCAGCCCGGAGTGTCGTTCATCGTCGCTCCTTCAAGGTGCCCGTCCGCGGGTGCGGCGGCAGGTTGCCAGCCATCGTGCCACGGGGTGGCCGCGGGGTGACCGGGCGCCGTAGCGGCTGTACACCTTCAATTGTCCGCCGGGTACGGGGCAGACTGGGCGGATGGCTGATCAGTACGCGCAATCCAGCGAGGACAAACGGCCGACCGAGACATCGACGGTTCCCGCGATCCGGTGGGACGACCCACCTGAAGGCCCTGTGGTGGTGCTCCTCGACCAGACCAGGCTGCCGGGTGAGGAGAGCGAGTTGGTGTGCACCGACGCACCGGCCCTGGTGGAGGCGATCCGGACGCTCGCGGTGCGAGGGGCACCCCTGTTGGGCATCGCGGGGGCGTACGGCGTCGCGCTCGCCGCGGCCCGTGGCTTCGACGTGGACGAGGCGGCGGACTCGTTGGCGGGGGCGCGGCCCACCGCGGTCAACCTCGCGTACGGGGCACGTCGGGCCCAGGCCGCGTATCGCGCCGCGTTCGTGGGCGGGGCCGACGCGGGGCGGGCGGCCGGTGCCGCGCTCGAGGAGGCGCGGGCGCTGCATGCCGAGGACGCCGAGGCCAGCACCAGGATGGCGGCGCACGGTCTGGCGCTGCTCGACGAGCTGATGCCCGGTGGCGGCCACCGGATCCTGACGCACTGCAACACGGGGGCCCTGGTCTCCGGAGGGGAGGGCACGGCGTTCGCGGTGGCGCTCAAGGCGCACCGGGAGGGCAGCCTGCGCAGGCTGTGGGTGGACGAGACGCGGCCGCTGCTGCAGGGGGCCAGGCTCACCGCCTACGAGGCGGCGCGGAACGGAATGGCGTACACGCTGCTCACCGACAACGCGGCGGGTTCGTTGTTCGCGGCCGGTGAGGTGGATGCCGTGCTGATCGGCGCCGACCGCATCGCGGCCGACGGTTCGGTGGCGAACAAGGTGGGGAGCTATCCGCTCGCCGTGCTGGCGAAGTACCACCATGTGCCGTTCATCGTCGTGGCGCCGGTGACGACCGTCGATCTGGACACCCCGGACGGAGCGGCCATCGAGGTGGAGCAGCGAGCCGGTCATGAGGTGACGGAGGTCACGGCGCCGCATGTGCCGGTGATCGGGATGGAGGCGGGCGGCGGTATACCGGTGGCGCCGCTGGGGACGCAGGCGTACAACCCCGCGTTCGACGTGACGCCGCCGGAGTTGGTGACGGCGATCGTCACGGAGGAGGGCGTGCTGTCACCGGTGACGGCGAAGGGCCTTGCGGAGTTGTGTGCCAGGTCGCGCCATGTGACGGTCGGCTGATCGGACGAGGCCGCGCTCGTCGCTGATCGACGGGTGCGGCCCGGCTCCCTCTGGGCGGTGGGCCGAGGGTGAGCGGTGCAGGGCTGGGCTGTTCGGTGTCGTCAGCCTGTCTGAAATGCTGGTGGTCGTATCGGACCTGAGGTGGCTCCGGTCGGGGCGGTCGGCATCCGTTACCGGCATCGGCGGCGGTGGTCGGCGGCAGACAGTAGTGGCCTCGTACGACTATCGTCACAGGCCAGTGACCTACCTCACCAGCAGCCCAGTCACTGTTACGAGAATGGGATGATGTCAGGCATGAAGGGACGAGTCCTTGTCGTCGACGACGACACCGCACTGGCCGAGATGCTCGGGATTGTGCTGCGTGGTGAAGGTTTTGAGCCGTCGTTCGTAGCTGATGGCGACAAGGCGCTGGCTGCTTTTCGGGAGGCCAAGCCTGATCTTGTGCTGCTCGACCTGATGCTTCCCGGTCGGGACGGCATCGAGGTGTGCCGCCTGATCAGGGCGGAGTCCGGGGTGCCGATCGTCATGCTCACGGCGAAGAGCGACACCGTGGATGTGGTGGTCGGTCTGGAGTCGGGGGCCGATGACTACATCGTCAAGCCGTTCAAGCCGAAGGAGCTCGTGGCCCGGATCCGGGCGCGGCTGCGGAGGTCGGAGGAGCCCGCGCCGGAGCAGCTGGCCATAGGTGACCTGGTCATCGACGTGGCAGGGCACTCCGTGAAGCGGGACGGGCAGTCGATCGCGCTGACGCCGTTGGAGTTCGATCTGCTGGTGGCGCTGGCGCGCAAGCCGTGGCAGGTGTTCACGCGTGAGGTGCTGCTCGAGCAGGTCTGGGGCTACCGGCACGCGGCGGACACCCGTCTGGTGAACGTGCACGTCCAGCGGCTGCGGTCCAAGGTCGAGCGTGACCCGGAGCGGCCGGAGATCGTGGTGACCGTCCGTGGCGTCGGTTACAAGGCCGGACCGAGCTGACGTGTCCCGGGACAGTTCCACCTCGGCGCCCGGGGGTCCGGGGGCTCGCTCGGGGCGGACTGGACCGGCGGGGCGCGCGTCACGGTTCGGGCGGCTCGTCGACGGCGGACTGCTGCTGCAGGGCGGGGTGCAGGGCAGTCCCGTGCTGCGTCTGTTCGTGCGCTGGGTGCGCCGTCCGCTGTTGCCCGCGGTGCGGCTGTGGCGCCGCAACATCCAGCTGAAGGTCGTCGTCACGACCCTGCTGATGTCGCTCGGCGTGGTGCTCATGCTCGGGTTCGCCGTCATGAGCTCGGTGAACAACGGCCTGCTCAAGGCCAAGGTCAAGGCGTCGCAGAGCCAGGCCGACGGTGGGTTCCGGGCCGCTCAGGACAGCGTCAACGCCGCGCGGCAGAGCGCCCAGGGGCAGGGCCAGGAAGGCAGCACCGCCGACGGGCGCAACGCCGCCGTCTGGATGTCCGACCTCGTCGAGCAGCTCTCCAGCGGTGGTCAGAACGCCTTCGCGGTGGTGACGCTGAGCCCGACGACCGCGGGGGACGCGGGGAGCGTGCGCGGTTCGCGGGCCTCGGGCGGCGTGGAGCCGATCCTGAGCGTGCCCGAGGAACTGCGCCGCCAGGTCGACAACGGCACGGGCGTCTACCAGGCCAATACGCGCATCGACTACGACGACGGCCGGGAGCCGCAGTCGGGACTGGTGATCGGCAAGCGGCTCAACGACCTCAACGGCGACCCGTACCAGCTGTACTACCTCTTCCCGCTGACGCAGGAGGAGGAGTCGCTGAACCTGGTCCGGACGACTCTGGCGACCGCCGGGCTCTTCGTCGTGGTGCTGCTCGGCGCCATCGCGTGGCTGGTGGTGCGCCAGGTCGTCACGCCTGTCCGGATGGCGGCCGGTATCGCCGAGCGGCTGTCCGCCGGGCGCCTTCAGGAACGTATGAAGGTCACCGGAGAGGACGACATCGCGCGGCTCGGTGAGGCCTTCAACAAGATGGCGCAGAACCTGCAGCTGAAGATCCAGCAGCTGGAGGAGCTGTCGCGGATGCAGCGGAGGTTCGTCTCCGATGTGTCACACGAGCTGCGTACGCCGTTGACCACCGTGCGGATGGCCGCCGATGTCATTCACGAGGCGCGGGTGGACTTCGATCCGGTGACCGCGCGGTCGGCCGAGTTGCTCGCCGATCAGCTGGACCGTTTTGAGTCGCTGCTCGCCGATCTGCTGGAGATCAGCCGGTTCGACGCGGGGGCGGCGGCGCTCGAGGCCGAGCCGATAGACCTCCGTGAGGTCGTCCGCCGGGTCGTGGGCGGTGCGGAGCCGCTCGCCGAGCGCAAGGGCACGCACATACGGGTCGTGGGGGACCAGCAGCCCGTGGTCGCCGAGGCGGACGCGCGGCGGGTGGAGCGGGTGCTGCGCAATCTGGTGGTCAACGCGGTGGAGCACGGCGAGGGCAAGGACGTCGTGGTGCGGCTCGCCGCCGCGGGCGGTGCGGTCGCCGTCGCGGTGCGGGACTACGGGGTGGGCCTCAAGCCGGGTGAGGCGACTCGGGTGTTCAGCCGTTTCTGGCGGGCGGATCCGGCGCGCGCCCGTACCACCGGTGGTACGGGGCTCGGGCTTTCGATCGCCCTGGAGGACGCGCGACTGCACGGCGGCTGGCTGCAGGCCTGGGGGGAGCCGGGTGGTGGCTCGCAGTTCAGGCTGACGTTGCCGAGGACGGCGGACGAGCCGTTGCGGGGTTCGCCGATACCCCTGGAGCCGGAGGACTCGCGGCGCCACCGCGGGCTCAACGACGCGGGGCTGCCGTCCGACGGCGGGAACAAGCTGGCCACGGTGCCCGCGCAGGCGCCCGCGTCGGCGTCCGAGCGGGTCTCGCCGCCCGTGCCGGCGAAGGGCCCGATACCGCCGCGGCTGCTGCAGGCCGGCCCCGTGGACCCGACGGCGCTGCCCGGCAGCGGAGCGCGGGTCGTGCCGCGTCGGCCGTTGGACGACGAGCCGTCGAGGGACGGCGTGCCGAGGGACGGGGCGCCGGACGGGGAGGCGCCGGACGACGAAGGGTTCGACGAGCGGCGGCCTGCCTCCGACGGCGACACGCGTGCCGCAGGGAACGGCTCGGTGAGCGGTGACAGTGCCGCGGGGCCGGACGTGGAGGACGCGGAGGCCGCGAAGGACGCCAAGCACACCGGCAGGGAAGAGGAGAGTACTCGTGGGCGCTGACCGCGACGGGCGTGGCCGCCGTGCGGGCCGCAGACGTGCCCCGCGCAGCACCTCGCGCACTTCCTTGCGCACCGGTCTTCTGCTGGGCAGCTGCGGCGCGCTCCTGGCCGGGTGCGCCTCGATGCCGGACAGCGGGAATCTGAAGTCCGTCGACGCCTCGCAGCGTCCGGACTCGCAGTCCCAGGTCCGCGTGTACGCCATGCCGCCGCGCGAGGGCGCCCGGCCCGTGGAGATCGTGCAGGGCTTCCTGGAGGCGCTGACCAGCGACGATCCGCAGTTCGCGATGGCGCGCAAGTATCTGACCAAGCAGGCGTCGAAGGAGTGGAGTCCGGGGGAGTCCACGACGGTGCTCGCCGACGGTCCGAACACGGACGCGGGCAACGCGGGCAACGACGGTGAGGGCAGCCGCCGTTACTCGCTGACCGGCCGGCAGGTCGCGCGGGTGGACGAGCAGCACGCGTACCGGCCCGAGGACGCGACGTACACCCAGTCCGTGCACCTGAGCCAGGACGGCGGTCCGGGCGGCAAGGAGTGGCGCATCGACAAGCCGCCGCCCGGTGTGGTGCTCGGGGAGTCGGACTTCCAGCGGATCTACCGCTCCGTCAACAAGTACTACTTCGCGGGCCCCACCGGGGCGGGTGTGAACGGCCGGACGGGGCTCGTCGCCGACCCCGTCTACATCCGGCAGCGCATCGACCCGCTGACGCAGACGGTGAAGTCGCTGCTGGAGGGGCCGACCAACTGGCTCCGGCCGGTGGTGGAGTCGCGGTTCGGCGGTGGAATCGAGCTCAAGGAGCCCGGCAAGCCGCTGACGCTGGACGACCAGAACCGGCTGACCGTACAGCTGAACAACAAGGCCGACGGCGCGGGGCAGACGCGGTGCAAGGAGATGGCCGCGCAGATGCTCTCCACCTTGCAGGACTTGACGCCTTCCGGGGTCGAGCAGGTGACGCTGCAGCGTTCCAACGGGTCGATGCTCTGTGTCCTGAGCCAGGATCGCGCCGAGACCGTCGCGGCGCACCGCAGTCTGGACCGGCCCGACTACCAGTACTTCGTCGACGAGAAGCACCGGCTGGTGCGGATGTCGGCCAACGCCGGGAGTTCGGTGGATCCCGAACCGGTGACGGGTGTTCTCGGCACGGGTGACCAGCCGCTGCGTTCGGCGGCGGTCTCGCGCGACGAGCAGCGCGCGGCCGGGGTGTCGCTCGACGGCAAGTCGCTGTACACGGGCTCGCTCGTCTCGGACGACGAGCTCGGCAAGGCGCAGCTGCACAGCAAGGCCAAGTCCGAGAAGGACCGTCTCTCCACGCCCAGTTGGGACAGCAGGGGCAACCTGTGGGTGGCCGACCGGGATCCGAAGCGGCCCCGGCTGCTCTGGCTCGACCAGGGCTCGGGCGAGCCGGTCGAGGTCGACCTCCCCGCCCTGGACGGGAACGTCGAGGAGGTGCGGGTGGCGGCCGACGGCGTGCGCATCGCCCTCCTCGTGGAGAAGGACGGCAAGAAGTCCCTGTGGATCGGCCGCGCCGACCGCGCCGAGGGCAAGGGCGGCAAGCCCGAGATCTCGGTGCTGGACCCCACCCCCGCGGCGCCGCAGATGGAAGAGGTCACGGCCATGTCGTGGGCCGGCGGGAGCCGTCTCGTGGTGGTCGGCAGGGAGACCGGCGGTGTGCAGCAGATCCGGTACGTCCAGTGCGACGGTTCGGTGCTGCCGCGCACCGCGCTGCCCGGTCTGACCGGCGTGATGGAGATCGCGGCGTCCGAGGACGAGCGGCAGCCGCTGGTGGCGCACTCCGACGACGGGATCGTGCGGCTGCCGACGGGCTCGCAGTGGCAGACGGTGGTGAAGGAGGGCCTTGCTCCGGTCTACCCGGGGTGAGCGGGCCGAGGGGGTAAGGCCAACGGGCCGTCAGCGGCGGGCCGTTGTCCACAGGGGTGGCCGGGTGGTCCCCGCCTTGGCACAGTGGTGGGCATGCGGGGGTGGTGGCGGGACTTCACCGACCTGGTGCTGCCGGCCGAGTGCGGGGGCTGCGGGGAGCCACGGACGGCGCTCTGCGGCGAGTGCCGGGCCGCTCTGTGCGCGAGGGTGCCGCGTCGGGTGCGACCGGTGCCGGAACCGCCGGGGCTGCCCGTCGTGCATGCCGCCGTGCCGTACGAGGACGCCGCGCGGGCCGTGCTGCTCGCGCACAAGGAGCGGGGCGCCCTGGGCCTCGCGGGGCCGCTGGGGGCCGCTCTGGCCGGGGCCGTGTGGGCCGCGCTGCGGGGCGAATTCCAGGATCGGGGTGATACGGGGGCACGAACGAGGGTAGGCGGCACACAGGATGGTCCACAGGGGCGTGTGATGCCGGTGTCGCTCGTCCCTGTGCCCTCGGCGCGGGCTGCTGTGCGGGCTCGCGGGCACGATCCGGCGCGGCGGATCGCCCTCGTCGCGGCGGGTGAGCTGCGGCGGGCGGGGATGCCGGCGCGGGTGCTCGCGGTACTGCGTCAACGGCGTGCGGTGGCCGACCAGTCGGGGCTCGACTCCCGGCAGCGGCAGGCCAATCTGGCGGGCGCCCTGGAGGTGACCGCCGGGGGCGGCCGGCTGGTGGCGGGTGGTGGCCGGATCGTGGTCGTCGACGACCTGATGACCACGGGTGCCTCTTTGGCGGAGGCCGCCCGGGCATTACGTGCTCTATGCATGGAAGGGAACGTGCGGGCGGAGGCCGTGCGGGAACAGGGAACGGGGGTTGCGTGCGGGCCTTTATTGGGGCGCGAGAAGGTGATCAGTGCCGCCGTTGTCGCTGCCCCACCGGATTCTTTCGAAATAAACCGGAACTGATTGAGAACTTGCATCGTTGCAGGTAGTGAGAGGGTCGATACACCTGAATGGAGGTACGCGGCAGTAGAGGGTGACGACATCCGTCCTGGCGAGATATGTTCGGTTGTGAGGAATGGCGGACGCCGTCCCTCGTATATCGGAATGCCGGTCCGTGGGTTTTTCGCAATCACCCGGGCCGGTGGGGTGGAGATCTTGCCCGCGGGGGAGGAGGAGGTGGAAGTCACCGAGTCCGAGACTTCGGGAGTCACCGGAGTCTGGTGCAAAAGGGAGATGCTCCGCATCCGAAGCGGAGCAATCCGGGAACGGAGTTCTGCGTGGACATCGTCGTCAAGGGCCGCAAGACCGAGGTGCCCGAGCGGTTCCGCAAGCACGTGGCCGAGAAGCTGAAGCTGGACAAGATCCAGAAGCTCGACGGCAAGGTGATCAGCCTCGACGTCGAGGTGTCCAAGGAAACCAACCCGCGTCAGGCCGACCGTTCCGACCGCGTGGAGATCACCGTCCGCGGACGTGGGCCCGTGATTCGCGCGGAGGCCTCGGCGGCAGACCCGTACGCGGCGCTCGACCTGGCCACCGCCAAGCTCGACGCGCGCTTGCGCAAGCAGCACGAGAAGCGCCACAACCGGCGGGGCAACGGCAGGCTCTCCGCCGCCGAAGTGGCCGAGCGGGTCCCGGACGCGGCGTACCTCAACGGAGACGGCTCCATCGCGCGCGACGAAGAGCCCGACGGCGTACCGGTCAAGAAGATCGGCTCCCTGGAGGTCCAGGGCGAAGGACCCCTCGTGGTCCGCGAGAAGACGCACGTCGCGGCCCCCATGACACTCGACCAGGCGCTCTACGAGATGGAACTGGTCGGACACGACTTCTACCTGTTCGTCGACTCCGAATCCAAGGAACCAAGCGTCGTCTACCGACGGCACGCCTACGACTACGGCGTCATCCGGCTCAACACCGACCCCATGGTCGCCAAGGCCGAGTCTGCCGGTGGCGGCGGAGCCCTCGGCGGCTGATCACAGCCCTGTGACCGCCGTGGTGGTGCCCCTGGAGCGCCTGTGCGCCCCCAGGGGCATCACCGTGCGCCCAGTGCGCGCACCGCACCGGCGCCGGGCATGAAATCATGGGCGGGCCGGTCAACCGGTGTGCTGCCGCCTGGGGTTGGCGCAGCAGAAGCACAACAGGCCTCGGCCTTCATGGGGGAGGAACGATGGCGGACAGCTTCGGACCGATGCGTCACGAGGATGCCGACGACGGCATCGGCATCGGCACGGACGCGGGCGCCCCACGCAAGGAGCCCATCAGGGTCCTTGTCGTGGATGACCACGCCCTCTTCCGCCGGGGCCTGGAGATCGTCCTCGCCGCCGAGGAGGACATCCAGGTCGTCGGAGAGGCGGGCGACGGCGCGGAGGCGGTGGACAAGGCCGCCGATCTGCTGCCCGACATCGTGCTGATGGACGTCCGCATGCCCAAGCGCGGCGGCATCGAGGCGTGCACCTCCATCAAGGAGGTGGCTCCCAGCGCCAAGATCATCATGCTGACGATCAGCGACGAGGAGGCCGACCTCTACGACGCGATCAAGGCGGGCGCCACCGGCTATCTCCTCAAGGAGATCTCCACGGACGAGGTGGCCACGGCGATCCGCGCGGTGGCCGACGGACAGTCGCAGATCAGTCCCTCGATGGCGTCCAAGCTGCTCACCGAGTTCAAGTCGATGATCCAGCGCACCGACGAACGCAGACTGGTGCCCGCGCCGCGGCTGACCGACCGCGAGCTGGAGGTGCTCAAGCTGGTGGCGACCGGGATGAACAACCGCGACATCGCCAAGGAGTTGTTCATCTCCGAGAACACCGTGAAGAACCACGTGCGCAATATCCTGGAGAAGCTGCAGCTGCACTCCAGGATGGAGGCCGTCGTGTACGCGATGCGGGAGAAGATCCTCGAGATCCGGTGACCGCGCGGTGACCTCACCGGACCGGGAGGAGGCAGCCGTCAGCCGAGGGCGCGGACCAGTTCCGCGGTCAGCTCCGGGCGGTTCAC
Organism: Streptomyces sp. NPDC040622; assembly: GCF_055593965.1. Lineage (NCBI taxonomy): Bacteria > Bacillati > Actinomycetota > Actinomycetes > Kitasatosporales > Streptomycetaceae > Streptomyces > Streptomyces sp. NPDC040622. The sequence goes on from NZ_JBVIXD010000033.1 coordinate 15,089, forward strand.
CCGCTCCACCCGTACGGAGTCGCAGCCGACCCAGGAAGCCGCCTCCAGCAACGCCTGAGCCATCGGCGCCACCGCCTTGGGGGTGTCCAGCGAGACCTGCCTGGCCACCAGCGTGCTGCCTTCGCGGGCCGGGTCGACGCGGCCGAGGAGCCTGCCGCCCGCGAGCAGCGGCATCGCGAAATAGCCGTGGATCCGCTTCGGCTTGGGCACGTACGCCTCCAGGCGGTGCGTGAAGCCGAAGATCCGCTCCGTGCGCGCCCGCTCCCAGATCAGTGAGTCGAAGGGCGAGAGGAGCGTCGTGCGGTGCCGGCCGCGGGGCGTCGTCTCCAGGGCCTTCGGGTCCGCCCAGGCCGGCTTGTCCCAGCCCTGGACCGTCACCGGCACCAGGCCCGAGTCCGCGACCACCGCGTCGAACTGCTCGCCCTTGAGGCGGTGGTAGTCGGCGATGTCCGCGCGCGTGCCGACCCCCAGGGCCTCACCGGCCAGGCGGACCAGGCGCCGCAGGCACTCCGCGTCGTCCAGGTCGTCGTGGAGCAGCGGCTCGGGGATCGCCCGCTCCGCCAGGTCGTACACCCGCTTCCAGGAGCGGCGCTCGGTGCACACCACCTCGCCGTACATCAGCGCGCGCTCCACGGCGATCTTCGACTCGGACCAGTCCCACCACTCGCCCTTGTTCTTCGCGCCGCCCAACTCCGTTGCCGTGAGCGGGCCTTCGGCGCGCAGCTGCTTGATGACCTGGTCGTACGCCCCCGCGGGCAGGTCGTGGTGCCAGTGCGGGCGGGAGCGGTAGGCGCGGCGGCGGAAGGCGAAGTGCGGCCACTCCTCGATGGGCAGGATGCACGCGGCGTGCGACCAGTACTCGAACGCGCGGGTCTGCGTCCAGTACGCCGCCTCGACGGTGTCGCGGCCCACGGCGCCCAGGCGCGCGTACGGAATGAGCTCGTGGGAGCGGGCCAGGACCGAGATCGTGTCGAGCTGCACCGCACCGAGGTGCCGCAGCACACCCCGCGCACCGGACCTGCGGTCGGGAGCCCCCAGGAAACCCTGGGCGCGCAGGGCGATGCGGCGGGCCTCGTCGGCGGAGAGTGCGATGGCGGGACTCGGCAGGCTCGTCATGGCCGAAACGATAGGCGGCGGCACTGACAACGGAGCCCCCGCGCCCCGGTCAGCGCCGCGCGGGCAAGTACGGGTACGGCGAGGACATGCCGAGGTCCGAGGGCAGCAGGGCGCCGACCCAGCAGTCACGGAGCGTGCCCTTGTTGAGCAGGCCCGCGCGGTGCACGCCCTCGACGGTGAAGCCCGCGCTCTCCACGACCGCCCGCGAGCCCGTGTTGCCGACCTCCGCGCGCCACTCCAGGCGGGTGCAGCGCAACTCCGTGAAGGCCCAGCGGGCGAGCCCGAGCACGGTCTCCGTCATGTAGCCGCGGCCGCGGTGCTCCTTGGCGGTCCAGTAGCCGACCTCCCACGAGCCCGAGCGCGGGTGGTGCAGGCTTGCGGCGGCGAGGAGCGGGCCGCCCTCCAGGGGGCGGACGGCGAAGGTGTACTCCAGGTCGTGGTGCCAGGCGTCCGGGACGATCCGGTGCACGAAGGTTTCGGCGTCCACGCGTGTGTACGGCGACGGGATGGTCGTCCAGCGCTGGATCTCCGGGTCCTGGCAGGCCTGGTGGATCTCGTCGATGTCCTCGGGCGCGAAGCCGCGCAGGAACAGACGTTCGGTGGTGAGTGTGACGGGCTCCATCAAACGATTCTGCTGGGACGAGGCCCGCGGAGCCAGCGTTTTAGCGGCTTGTGGGATCACCACTCACGTGGCACTCACGGGTGCAACCCGGCACCTTCGGCGCTCCTCGCCCGTTGACCTCATGGCAGCCCTCCCGGCGCGGCCTGGTCCTCGCATACGATGGCCGTTGCCCGACGAGTAAAACCGACCATGCCAGGCCCGACCGGCAAGGAGACCAACCCCCGTGTCCGTCCTCTCGAAGATCATGCGTGCAGGCGAAGGCAAGATCCTGCGCAAGCTGCACCGCATCGCGGACCAGGTCAACTCCATCGAAGAGGACTTCGTCAGCCTCTCCGACGCCGAGCTGCGCGCGCTGACCGAGGAGTACAAGGAGCGTTACGCCGACGGCGAGACGCTTGACGACCTCCTGCCCGAGGCCTTCGCGACGGTCCGTGAGGCCGCCAAGCGCGTCCTGGGCCAGCGCCACTACGACGTCCAGATGATGGGCGGGGCCGCGCTGCACATGGGCTACGTCGCCGAGATGAAGACCGGCGAGGGCAAGACCCTCGTCGGCACGCTGCCCGCGTACCTGAACGCCCTGTCCGGCAAGGGCGTCCACCTGATCACGGTCAACGACTACCTGGCCGAGCGCGACTCCGAGATGATGGGCCGCGTCCACAAGTTCCTGGGCCTGAAGGTCGGCTGCATCCTGGCCAACATGACGCCGGCCCAGCGTCGTGAGCAGTACAGCTGCGACATCACGTACGGCACGAACAACGAGTTCGGCTTCGACTACCTCCGCGACAACATGGCGTGGTCGCAGGAGGAGCTGGTCCAGCGCGGCCACAACTTCGCGATCGTCGACGAGGTCGACTCGATCCTCGTCGACGAGGCCCGTACGCCGCTGATCATCTCCGGCCCCGCCGACCAGGCCACCAAGTGGTACGGCGACTTCGCCAAGCTGGTCACCCGCCTCACCAAGGGTGAGCCCGGCAACCAGCTCAAGGGCATCGAGGAGACCGGCGACTACGAGGTCGACGAGAAGAAGCGCACCGTCGCGATCCACGAGTCCGGCGTCGCCAAGGTCGAGGACTGGCTCGGCATCGACAACCTCTACGAGTCGGTGAACACGCCGCTCGTGGGGTACCTCAACAACGCCATCAAGGCCAAGGAGCTCTTCAAGAACGACAAGGACTACGTCGTCATCGACGGCGAAGTCATGATCGTCGACGAGCACACCGGCCGTATCCTCGCCGGCCGCCGCTACAACGAGGGCATGCACCAGGCGATCGAGGCGAAGGAAGGGGTGGACATCAAGGACGAGAACCAGACCCTCGCGACCATCACCCTCCAGAACTTCTTCCGCCTCTACAAGCGCGACGGCTACGACAGCGGCCTCTCCGGCATGACCGGTACGGCCATGACCGAGGCCGCCGAGTTCCACCAGATCTACAAGCTGGGCGTCGTGCCGATCCCGACGAACCGGCCGATGGTCCGCGCCGACCAGTCCGACCTGATCTACCGCACCGAGGTCGCGAAGTTCGCCGCCGTCGTCGACGACATCGCGGAGAAGCACGAGAAGGGGCAGCCGATCCTGGTCGGCACCACCTCCGTGGAGAAGTCGGAGTACCTCTCCCAGCAGCTCTCCAAGCGCGGTGTCCAGCACGAGGTGCTGAACGCCAAGCAGCACGACCGTGAGGCGACCATCGTCGCCCAGGCCGGCCGCAAGGGCGCCGTCACCGTCGCCACCAACATGGCCGGACGAGGCACCGACATCAAGCTCGGCGGCAACCCCGACGACCTCGCAGAGGCCGAGCTGCGCCAGCGCGGACTCGACCCCGTCGAGCACGTCGAGGAGTGGGCCGCCGCGCTGCCCGCCGCCCTGGAGAAGGCCGAGCGGGCCGTCAAGGCGGAGTTCGAAGAGGTCAAGGACCTCGGCGGGCTCTACGTGCTCGGCACCGAGCGGCACGAGTCGCGCCGCATCGACAACCAGCTGCGCGGCCGTTCCGGACGTCAGGGCGACCCCGGCGAGTCCCGGTTCTACCTGTCGCTCGGTGACGACCTGATGCGTCTCTTCAAGGCGCAGATGGTCGAGCGCGTGATGTCCATGGCGAACGTGCCGGACGACGTGCCCATCGAGAACAAGATGGTCACCCGCGCCATCGCCTCCGCGCAGTCGCAGGTCGAGCAGCAGAACTTCGAGACCCGCAAGAACGTCCTCAAGTACGACGAGGTCCTCAACCGCCAGCGCGAGGTCATCTACGGCGAGCGTCGCCGCGTCCTGGAGGGCGAGGACCTGCAGGAGCAGATCACGCACTTCATGGACGACACCATCGACGCGTACATCTCCGCCGAGACCGCGGAGGGCTTCGCCGAGGAGTGGGACCTGGACCGGCTGTGGGGCGCCTTCAAGCAGCTCTACCCCGTCAAGGTCGACGTGGACGAGCTGGAGGAGGACGCGGGCGACCGCGCCGGCCTCACCGCCGAGTTCATCTCCGAGTCCATCAAGGACGACATCCACGAGCAGTACGCGGCGCGTGAGACGCAGCTCGGCTCCGAGATCATGCGTGAGCTGGAGCGCCGGGTCGTCCTCTCGGTGCTCGACCGGAAGTGGCGCGAGCACCTCTACGAGATGGACTACCTCCAGGAGGGCATCGGCCTCCGGGCCATGGCGCAGAAGGACCCGCTGGTCGAGTACCAGCGCGAGGGCTTCGACATGTTCAACGCCATGATGGACGGCATCAAGGAGGAGTCCGTCGGCTACCTGTTCAACCTGGAGGTCCAGGTCGAGCAGCAGGTCGAGGAAGTCCCCGTCGAGGACGCGGCGCCTTCGCTCGCCAAGGACGGCGCGCAGGACTCGGTGCCCGCGGGGGCCTCTCGGCCGGAGATCCACGCCAAGGGTCTCGAAGCGCCGCAGCGGCCCGACCGCCTGCACTTCCAGGCGCCGAACGCCGAGGGCGGGGTCGACGAGGGCGACTTCACCACGGACGGCTCCGAGGTCCGGTCCGAGGCGGACGGGATGACGCGTGCGGAGCGGCGCAAGGCTCAGAAGGGTGGGCGGCGGCGCAAGAAGTGAGGCGTCGCTGTCGCTGTGACGTGACGGGATGTGACGTCCCGTTGTGATGTCCAGCTGTGATGTCCCGTTGTGACGTTCCGTTGTGACGTCTGGAGGGGCCGGGCTTCTGTCCGGCCCCTTTGGCGTGCTCAGGGGTTGTGGCTGTGGCTGTGGCTGTGGCTGCGGGCTGGTGGGTGGGTGGTGTGGGCGGCTTGTGGGTTCTATGAGGGTGGGTCTGTTTCCACTGCCGTGCAGCGCCACCTGCGGTCCGCGCCCAGTGTCATGCGGAAGGCCAGGGCGCGCAGGCGGGGGCCCGTCGCGATGCGGGCGAAGACCTCGTACGTCTCCGGGTGCGGTTGGTAGTGGCCGATCCGGTGGATCGTGGGGCGGTGGCCGTCCGCGCAGAGCGGCCTGAGCTCGGCCAGGCGGGCCAGGTCGTCGAAGGCCGTGTTGGCGATGTGCCGGGCCACCCAGTGCATCGGGCGCTGGCCGCTGAGGACCAGGACGAGGCGTTCCGCGAAGAGCTCCGTGGGGTGGGGCGGGGGCTGGGCGGGGATCGTCGTGGGGCGGCGGTCCGAGGGGCGGCGGGAGTCGGTCCGGGTGGGAGGGCGGCCCGCGGGCGGGCGGCCGGCGGTCGGGCGGGGGCGGGGCCTTGTCATCACCTTGCGCACGGGTGCCTCCGTTGACTTGCTCGATGGTCCGAGGTCGGGGTGGGGGGGGCTTGCTTTGGGCGAGCCGGTTGTACCGGGGAGTAACTTTTTCGTTGGGGATCTTGTACGGGGGCGGGAGCCGTCTGCGCAAGGGCTCGGGCGGGGCGCCGGGGCGGGGGCGCGGTTCACCTATCAGGGGGGTGCGTGGACGCGGAAGCGTTGGCGTTGCTGGGTGGGGGTGGGTGAGATTCGTGGTGTGCGTTGACGGGCCCGGGGGTGGTGGGGGGACCTCGATGGGGGACTCCGCGCCTCTCGGCGCGGGGCTGCCGCACGTATCCTGAAGGTCATCCACGACCACGGAGTCCGCCGGTGCGGACACGAACGAAAGCGGTCACCATGCGCGTCTACGTTCCGCTGACCCTGCCCCGGCTCGCCGAGGCGTACAAGGCCGGGGAGCTGGGGCCCGGGCCGCTGGTCGCCTATGCCGTGACGCCCGCCCTGCGGGAGTGGTACCTCTCCGACGACATCGAGGAGCTGGAGTACGCGGCGCTGAACCGGGCGGCGCTGGCGTCGCTGCGGTTGATCGCGGGGGATCCGGGGGTGGCTCGGCGGCGGGTCGTCCTCGCGGCGGACGTGCCGGACGGGGCGGCGGTCGCCGATCCCGACCGGGGGCTGGACCGGGGGGCGCTCGGGGAGGTGCGGATCGCTGAGGCGCTGTCCTTGGGGAAGGTGGCGGCCGTGCATGTCGACTCGGATGACGCGGAGGGGGACGTGGGGGCGGCCGCGGCGGCGCTCGGGGCCGCGGATCATGGGGACGACGACGCGCACTTCGTTGTGGACGGGGCGGGGGATCACGAGCTGCTCTGGTTTGCCACGCAGGAGATTCCCGGGTTGATCTGATCTCGTTCCTTGGGCGGTCCTGGGGGCGTTTTCGTCTTCGTCCTTCGTCTTCGTCTGTGGGTGTGGTGTGGCTGGTCGCGCAGTTCCCCGCGCCCCTGGGGTTCGTCTGTGGGGCGGGGTCGCGGGGGTATGTACGTACTCGCTATCCCTGCG
>NZ_JBVIXD010000034.1:0-10485 GCF_055593965.1 Streptomyces sp. NPDC040622
TTCGACTTCACGGAACCGAGCCACAACGGCCGCTCCGCGTCCCGCCCTTGACCGTACGTGGCGAGCAGCGCCTGCGCCTCGATCGGGTCGCCGAGGGTGGTGCCCGTGCCGTGGCCCTCGACGACGTCGACGTCCGCGGACGTCAGCTGTGCGGCGGCCAGGGCGTCCTGGATCACGCGCTGCTGGGCGGGGCCGTTGGGGGCGGTCTGGCCGTTGGACGCTCCGTCCTGGTTGACCGCGCTGCCCCGTACGACCGCCAGGACGCGGTGGCCGTTGCGCTCCGCGTCGGAGAGTCGTTCCAGGGCGAGGACGGCCACGCCCTCGCCCCATCCCGTGCCGTCGGCGGCGGTGGCGTAGGACTTGCAGCGGCCGTCGGCGGCGAGCCCGCGCTGACGGGAGAACTCGACGAAGACGCCCGGGGTGGACAGCACCGTCACACCACCCGCGAGGGCGAGGGTGCACTCGCCCTCGCGCAGCGACTGCACGGCCTGGTGCAGGGCCACGAGCGAGGAGGAGCACGCCGTGTCGACGGTGACGGCGGGGCCCTGCAGGCCGAGCGCGTAGGAGACGCGTCCCGACACGAGGCTGCCGACGCTGCCGCCGCCGGGGTCGTAGTCGTGGTGGAAGGACCCGGCGAAGACGCCGGTGGCGGTCTCCTTGAGGGTCTGCGGGTTGATGCCCGCGCTCTCCAGGGCCTGCCAGGACGCCTCCAGCATGAGGCGGTGCTGCGGGTCCATCCCGTGTGCCTCGCGGGGCGTGATGCCGAAGAAGGCCGGGTCGAAGTCCGCCGCGTCGTGCAGGAATCCGCCGGAGCGTGTGTAGGTCTTGCCGGGGTGTCCCGGCTCCGGGTCGTAGAGGGCGTCGATGTCCCAGCCCCGGTCGGCGGGGAACCCGCCGATCATGTCCTCGCCCTTGAGGACCACGTCCCACAGGTGGTCCGGCGAGGACACCCCGCCGGGCAGCCGGCAGCTCATCCCGACGATCGCCACGGGTTCGCTGCGACGGTCCTCCAGGGTCTGCAACCGCCCGCGCGTGGCGTGCAGTTCCTGCGAGACCGCCTTGAGGTATTGGAGCAGTTCGTCTTCGGTGGGCATGAACTCACTCTCAACTCTGGTCGATGGCGGGCGTTGTGTCGCCGGTGATGGAGATGCCGAGGCTGTTGGTGACGAAGTCGAGGACCTCGGCCGCCGTGGCGGACTCCAGTCCGGACGGCGTCGGCTCGTCGTCGGCCGGCACGGGGTGTGCGTGTGCCGGGGGTTCGGTCAGGCAGCGGACGGTCTCGGCCAGGGCGGCACGCTGCACGCCGTTGAGCCGCAGCCCGTTCAGCCTGGTGCCGATCCGGGCGAGGTCGGCCATGATCCCTTCGTAGCCGGGCTGTTCGGCGGCCGACTCCGGAGACGGGGCCGGGGCCGGGGCCGGGGTGAGCCGGGTGGCGAGGTGGTCGACCAGGGCGCGCGGGCTCGGGTGGTCGAACACCGCGGTCGCGGACAGCTTCACGCCGGTCCGGTTGCTGATCTTGTTGCGGAGTTCCACGGCGGTCAGGGAGTCGAAGCCGAGGTCGCGGAACGCCCCGTCGGCGGAGATGCCGCGCGCGTCGCCGTGCCCGAGCACCTGCGCGACGTCCGTCAGGACGAGGTCGAGCAGGAGGGCCTGGCGCTGTTCGGCCGGGAGGCCGCGCAGTCTGCTCTCCAGGCTCTCGGCGGGCGCCGCGGGGGCGCTCGCCGCGGTCCGCCGGTTCCTGGCGGGTGCCAGGTCACGCAGCAGCGGCGGTACGGGGTCCGCCGTCCGGAGCGCGGCGGTGTCGACGCGTACCGGGACGAGGCGGGGCGTGGCCGAGGTGAGCGCCAGGTCGAAGGCGGCGAGGCCGTCCTCGGTGCTGGTGGGCAGCAGCCCGGTACGGGCGATGCGGCCCAGGTCGGCGGCGCCCAGGCCTGCCGTCATCGCGCTGGCCCGCGTCCACATGCCCCAGGCGACGGAGACCGCCGGGACGCCGGACGCGTGCCTGCGGACGGCGAAGGCGTCCACGTAGGCGTTGGCCGCCGCGTAGTTGGCCTGGCCGGCCGACCCGAGGACCCCGGCGACGGAGGAGAACACCACGAAGGCCGCGAGGTCCGCGTCGGCGGTCAGCTCGTGCAGGGCCCGCACCGCGTCCGCCTTGGGCCGCAGCACGGTGGCGAGCCGCTCCGGCGTGAGGGCCGCGAGGACGCCGTCGTCGAGGACGCCCGCGGTGTGCACCACGGCGGTCAGCGGGTGCTCCGCCGGGATGTCGGCGAGCGCCGCCGCGAGCTGTTCGCGGTCGGCGACGTCGCAGGCCACGGACCGGATCCGGACGCCGTCGTCCGGGAGGTCCGCGGGCGCGTCGGCACCGCTGCGGCTGAGCAACAGGACGTGCCGCACACCGTGTTCGGCGACCAGACGGCGCAGGACGAGCTGCCCGAGGGTACCGCTCGCGCCGGTGAGGACGACGGTGCCCTCGGGGTCGAGGGGACGGGGCACGGTCAGGACGGTGCGGGCACCGTCGCCGTCCCGGTCGGTGGTGGCCGTTCCGTCGCCGCTCCCGTCGGTGGTGGCCGTTCCGTCGCCGCCGGTCAGGTCGCGGACCACCGTGGCCGCCGACCGTATGTCGTGGGCCGTGACCGGCAGCGCGCGCAGCGCCCCCGCGGCGAACAGGCCGGAGAGTTCCGCGAGGACCGCGTGCCGTCGTGCCGCGTCCCGCGCGCCGGTGACGGCACGCGCGTCGGCGGTCACGAACCGGCCGTCGGCGCCGAGCAGCAGGGCGGCCGACGCCTCCCCGCCCGCACCGCGGTGCGCGTCCAGTACGAGGTCGAGGCCGGTCGGCACGCGCCGCGCGATGTCACCGGGCGCGGGCCCGGCCAGGTGCGCGTCGTCGAGGCCGAGGCCGCGCAGCGCGTCGTGGGCGTCGAGGGGCGCGGTGGCGAACACCTCGGCACCCAGGTGCCGGGCGACCTGGACCGCGGCGAGGCCGACGGGCCCGGTGGCCGCGTGGACCAGCACCCGCTCCCCCGACCGAAGTCGGCCCTCGTCCACGAGGGCGTGCCAGGCGGCGAGGAACACCGTGGCCGACGCCGCGGCCTCGGCGAACGTCAGGGCCGACGGCAGCGCGACGACGGCCCGGTCGTCGGTGACCGCGGTCCGGGCGAGAGCGCCGCCCGAGGGGAAGACGCCCCACACGCGGTCGCCCACGGCGAGACCGGTGACCGCCGTGCCGAGCTCGGTCACGACACCGGCGCCTTCGACGCCCGGAGACCGGCCCTGCTTCCGCCCCTGCGTCTCCTGCTCCTGCTCCTGCTCCTGCTCCTGCTGCGCAAGGTCGGCGGGGTCGAGGGCCGCGGCCCGTACGCTCACCCGGATCTCCCGCGGACCGAGCGGCTCCTCGGGGGCCGGTACGAGGGCGGGGCGGCCGGGCTCGTCATCGCCGGGCCCACCTTCTCCGGTGATCTCCAGCCGCCACGAGGACGCACCGTCCGGCAGCGGGAGCAGATCGGGCGCGGTGCGGCCGAGCCGGGGCACGTACGCCCGGCCGTCGCGCCAGGCCACTTCGGGTTCGCCGGTGGCGACGGCCGCGGCGACGGCGTCATCTCGGCGGGCTCCGGTGCCGGTACCGGCACCACCGTCACCTTCGCCGTCGACGTCACCTCCGCCGTCGATGTCGACGAGCAACAGGCGTCCCGGGTACTCGGCCCGGGCCGCGCGGAGCAGCCCCCAGACGGCGGCGGTGACCGGGTCCGGGCGGTGCGTCATGCCGCCCCGGGTGACCACGGCGAGCCGGTCGTCACCGTCGCCCGCGTCGGCGAGGAAGCGCTGCACGCGGGCGAGCACGTCGGCGAGGCGGGCGTGCACGTCACCGCCGGGACCGACCTCCACGACGGTGACCCCGGGCGTGTGCGACCGGGCGGAGTCCGGGACGGTCACCGGGCGCCAGCGCAGGTGGAGTCCGCCGTCCGCGCCGGGTGCCGCCGCCGCTGCCATGGGCCGCAGCAGCAGCGCGTCCACGGTGACGACGGGCTGCCCCGCGGTGTCGACGGCGGTCAGGGACACGGCGCCGTCGGCCGCGGCGGTGAGCCGGACCCGTACCGCGCCGGCACCCGACGCGTGCAGGGTCACGCCCGTCCAGGAGAACGGGAGCAGCGGCCTCGGCCCGTCGGCGCCGGACAGGGCCGGCACGCCGAGGGTGACGGCGTGCAGGGCCGCGTCGAGCAGCGCGGGGTGGATGCCGAACGTGCCGGTCTGCGTGGGGAGTTCGGCCTCGGCGTAGAGGGCGTCGGCCGTGCGCCAGGCGGCGCGCAGCCCCTGGAAGACGGGCCCGTAGCCGTAGCCGCGCGCGGCCAGGTCGCCATAGAGGCCGTCGACGGGTACCGGCTCGGCGTCGGCGGGCGGCAGGCTCCCCGCCTCCCCCGGGTGCGCGGGCGCGTCGGCCAGGGTGCCCGTCGCGTGCAGGAGCTGCGGCTCGGTGCCCGACGCCGGAGCGGACGAGGAGTGCACGGCGACCGTGCGGCGGCCCGCCGGGTCGGGGGCGCCGACGACGACCTGGAGGTAGACGGCGGTGTCGACGGGCAGCACCAACGGGCTCTGCAGTGTCAGTTCCTCGACGGCGGGGCAGCCCGTCTCGGCGCCCGCGTGCAGGGCCAGGTCGAGGAAGGCGGTGCCGGGCAGCAGTACGGTGCCGCCGATCGCGTGGTCGGCGAGCCAGGGGTGGGCGCCGGGCAGGATGCGGCCGGTCAGCACCGTCTGCCCGTCGGGCAGGTGCACGGCGGCGCCGAGCAGCGGGTGCCGGGTGCCGGTGAGGCCGGCGGCGCGGATCCCCGCGGTCGACGCGGCGGCGTCCTGCCAGTAGCGCTGTCCCGCGAACGGGTAGCCGGGCAGGTCGGTGCGGCGGCCGCCGGTCAGCAGCCGGTGCCACGGCACCGGGGTGCCGGCCACGAACGTCTCGGCGAGGGCCCGGGTGAGGGCCAGCGCCTCGTCCTGGCCGGGCTTGAGGGTCGCCACGGCGACGTAGCCGTCGTCGCCGAGGCACTCGTCGAGCGTGGCGTGCGCCATCGGCGTCACCGCGGCGTCGGCGCCGACCTCGAGGAAGGCGCGGACGCCCTGGTCGGCGAGGCTGCGCACGCCGTCGGCGAAGCGCACGGCGCGCCGGACGTGCTCCACCCAGTACCGGGGGGAGCACAGGCGCTCGGCGTCGACGGGACCGCCGGTGACGTTCGAGATCACGGGGATCCGCGGCGCGTTGAAGGACAGCCCCGCCAGTGCCTCGGCGAACTCGTCGAGCATGGCGTCCATGCGGTGCGAGTGGAAGGCGTGCGAGACCGCGAGGCGGTGCACGCGGTGTCCGGCCGCCCTGAAGTGGTCGGCCACGGCGAGCGCGGCGGCCTCGTCGCCCGAGACGACGACGGCCCGGGGGCCGTTGACGGCGGCGATTCCGACGGCGTCCATCAGGCCCGCCCCTTCGATGTACGCCCGGGTCTCCTCCTCGTCGGCTGCGACGGCCACCATCACCCCGCCCGTCGGCAGGGCCTGCATCAGGCGGCCGCGCGCCGCGACGAGGGCGCACGCGTCGGACAGCGAGAGGACGTCCGCCGCGTAGGCCGCGGTGATCTCGCCGAGGGAGTGGCCCATGACGTGTCCGGGGGTGACTCCCCAATCCCTGAGCAGTTCGAACAGGCCGACCTCGACGGCGAACAGGCCGGTCTGGGTGTACATGCTCTGTTGCAGCAGCGCGGCGAGCGGCGATTCTTCGTCGGCGAACACCACGTCACGCAGGGGGTGTTCGGCGTATCCGTCGAGGTGGGCGTCGACCGCGGCGCACACGGCGTCGAAGGCCTCGGCGTAGACCGGGTACCGCTCGTACAGCTCCTTGCCCATGCCGGCCCGCTGTGAGCCCTGCCCGGAGAAGACCAGGGCGAGCCCGCCCGCTCCGACGGCCGGCACGGCGCCCGCGACGGCGGCGGGGCTCTCTTCGCCTCGGGCGAGGGCGGCCAGCGCCTCGGTCAGGCCGTCACGTCCGGCACCCAGGGCGACGGCCCTGTGGTCCATCAGCGCCCGGCCGGTGGCCAGGGTGTGGCCGACGTCGCGTGGGTCGAGGCCGGGGTCACCGGTGACCCGGTCGAGGAGCCGCGCCGCCTGCCTGCGCAGCCCGTCGGCGGTCCTGGCCGACAGGGTCCAGGGGATCATCGGCGCTTCCGGCGCCGGCTCGGTGTCGGGAGCGGCGTCGGGTTCGGCGTCCGCGGGGGCGGCTTCCAGGATCACGTGGGCGTTCGTACCGCTGATACCGAAGGACGACACGGCCGAGCGGCGCGGCCGCTCCAGCTCCGGCCACTCCTGGTCGGCCGACAGCACGCTGACGGCACCGGACTCCCAGTCGACGTGCCGGGAGGGGGTGTCGGCGTGCAGGGTGCGCGGCATGACGCCGTTGCGCATCGCCTGCACCATCTTGATGATGCCCGCGACACCGGCGGCGGCCTGCGTGTGGCCGATGTTCGACTTGATGGAGCCGAGCCACAACGGCCGCTCCGCGTCCCGCCCTTGACCGTACGTGGCGAGCAGCGCCTGCGCCTCGATCGGGTCGCCCAACGACGTACCCGTGCCGTGCGCCTCGACCACGTCCACGTCCGCGGACGTCAGCCGCGCACTGGCCAGCGCGTCACGGATGACGCGCTGCTGCGACGGCCCGTTCGGGGCCGTCAGGCCGTTGCTCCCGCCGTCCTGGTTCACCGCGGAACCCCGTACGACGGCGAGGACTTGATGCCCGTGGCGCTGCGCCTCGGAGAGTCGCTCGACCACGAGCAGCCCGACACCCTCGGCCCAGCCCGCGCCGTCGGCATCGTCGGAGAAGGCCTTGCAGCGGCCGTCGACCGACATGGCGCGCTGCCGGGAGAACTCCACGAACGTCGTCGGCGTCGACATCACCGTCACACCACCCGCCAGAGCGAGCGAGCACTCACCGTTGCGCAACGCCTGCACCGCCAGGTGCAGGGCCACGAGCGACGAGGAGCACGCCGTGTCGATCGTCATCGCCGGGCCCTCAAGGCCCAGTTGGTAGGAGATGCGGCCGGACGCCACACTGGACGCGCTGCCCAGCATGCGGAAGCCGTCCATGCCCTCGACCGGCTCGTGCAGCGGCGGCCCGTACTCCATGGGCATCAGTCCGGTGAAGACGCCGGTCCTGCTGCCGCGCAGGGAGTCCGGGTCGATGCCCGTCCGCTCCAGTGCCTCCCACGCGGTCTCCAGGAGGAGCCGCTGCTGCGGGTCCATCGCCGCCGCCTCACGCGGACTGATCCCGAAGAACTCGGCCTCGAACACGGCGGCGTCGTGCAGGAAGCCACCGCGCCGGGTGTACGTCTTGCCCGCCCGGTCGGGGTCTGGGTCGTAGAGGTCGGCGATGTCCCAGCCGCGGTCGTCGGGGAAGTCGGTGATGGCGTCGACGCCGTCGAGGGTCGCCTGCCACAACTCCTGCGGCGAACGGATCCCACCCGGGAAACGGCACGCCATACCCACGATCACGATCGGATCGTCGTCCGAGACCGCCGCGACCACGACCGGCACCAACGGCCCCGGATCCGAACCCCCGACCTCCTCCTGGAGATACCCCACCAACGCGGTCGGCGTCGGATAGTCGAACACCAGCGTCGACGGCAACCGCAGCCCCGTCACCGCCTGCAACCGCTGCCTCAACTCCAGACCCGTCAACGAATCGAAGCCCAGATCACGGAAAGCACGGTCCGCCTCCAACGACGAACCCGAACCCAGACCCAGCACCAACCCCACCTGGCCACGCACCAGTTCGAGCAACGCCTCCGCCCGCTCACCCTCCTCCAACGCCGCCATGTCGGCGACCCAGGACGAGGACTGCCCGGCGCCGACGGCGGCCGCAGCGCGACGCGCGGGAGCACGGACCAGTGCCTTGAACACGGCGGGCAGCCGGTCCTGGGCCGCCTGGTTGCGCAGCGCGGGCAGATCGAGGCGGGCGGGGAACAGGGCGGCCCGGTCGGCGGCGAGGGCCGCGTCGAAGAGGGCGAGCCCCTGTGCGGGGGACATCGGGGCGAGTCCGCCCCGGGTGAGCCGGGCGATGTCGGCGTCGTCGAGGTGCGCGGTCATCGCACTGTCGCCGGCCCACAGACCCCAGGCCAGCGACGTCGCCGTCAGGCCTTCGGCACGGCGGGCGTGGGCCAGTGCGTCCAAGTAGGCGTTGGCGGCGGCGTAGTTGCCCTGCCCCGCCGTACCCATCACACCGGCGGCGGACGAGAACAGTACGAACGCGGCGAGATCGGCGTCCCGCGTGAGCTCATCAAGGAGGCGGGCTCCGTCGGCCTTCGGGCGCATCACGGTGTCGACCCGCTCCGGACTGAGCGCGGTGACGACACCGTCGTCCAGCACACCCGCGGCATGAATCACCGCGGTCAACGGATGCCCGTCCGGCACCGACGCCAACGCCGCCGCCAGACCCTCCCGGTCCGCCACGTCACAAGCCGCGAAGGTCACGGTCGCCCCGGCCTCGGCCAGTTCGGCGGCCAGCTCCTCGGAGCCTTCGGCGCCACGGCGGCTGACGAGCAGCAGGTGCCGCATGCCGTACGCGGACACGGCATGGCGGGCGAGGAGTTGCCCCAGAGTGCCGCTCGCTCCTGTGATCAGGACCGTGCCGTCCGGGTTCCACTCCGGTGCCGGCGTCGCGGGGTCGGTGCCGGCCGCGACCAGCCGGGGTGCCGTCAACCTGCCGTCACGCAGGGACAGTTGCGGCTCTCCGGCGGCCAGGGCGGCGACGACCACCGACTGCGCATCGACGCCGGCGGGCCCGGCGGCGTCTGCATCATTTCCTGTATCGGCGTCTGTATCGGCATGTGTATCGGCATCTGTTGTATCGGCGGGCGCGTCGACGACCACGATCCGCCCGGGGTGCTCGGTCTGTGCCGAGCGCAGCAGACCCCACACGGCCGCCGTGGCCGGGTCGGGCCGGTCCGCGATCCCGCCCCGGGTGACGACGACGAGCCGGGGTCCCTCGTCGTCACCCGACGCGGCGAGGAAGTCCTGGACCGTCCCCAGCACGCCGGCCACGCTCGTACGGACGTCCCCGCCCGGCTCGACGTGAGCGACGACGACATCAGAGGGAACACCGCCGGGAGAACCGGCGGAAGCCTCGGTCCCGCCCGGCACGTCCACCCACCGCACCTCGAACAGCGGGTCACCGGCCACGGCCGCACCCAGCTGCTCCTGCGACATCTTCTGCAGCCGCAGCTCGTCCACCGACACGACCGGCAGACCCGCACCGTCGAACGCCTCCAGCCGCACCGCACCGTCGCCCGCACGCGACAGCCGCACCCGCAGCGCGGACGCCCCGACCGAGTGCAGCCGCACCCCGCTCCACGAGAACGGCACCCACAGGTCGCCCGAGGGCAGCGGATGCAGCGCCGCGTCGAGCAGTGCCGGATGGATCCCGAACTCCTCGGCGTCCACCGGCAGCCGGACGTCGGCGAAGAATTCGTCGCCGTCCCGCCACAGCGCGCGCAGGCCCTGGAAGACGGGCCCGTAGCCGTAGCCAAGCCCGGCCAGCGTCTCGTAGGCGTCCGAGACGTCCACCCGCTCGGCGCCGGCCGGCGGCCACACGCCCTCCAGCCGCTCGTCCGACGCGACGGGACCCGCGTCCGCGAGTACGCCGACGGCGTGCCGCACCCACTCCGCTCCGCCGACCACATCGGCGTCCGCGTCCTGGACCTGGGAGTACACGGAGACCGCCCGGCGCCCGTCGTCGTCCGGCGCGCCCACCGACACCTGCACCGCCACCGGGATGTCCTCCGACAGCACCAGCGGCCGCTCCAGCGTCAGCTCGTCGATGACAGCGCAGCCCGCCTCGTCGGCGGCGCGCAGAGCCATCTCGATGAACGCGGTACCCGGGAGCAGGACGGTTCCGAACACGCCGTGATCGTCGAGCCACGGGTGAGTGGCCCGCGACAGCCGTCCGGTGAGAACAACCTCGTCGCCACCGGCCATCCGGACGGTGGCGCCGAGCAGGGGGTGCCCGGCGGACCGCAGCCCGAGCCCGGCCGCATCCACCACGGACTTACCCGCAGGCAGCCAGTGACGACGCCGCTGGAAGGCATACGTCGGCAGGTCCACGAGCGCGCCGCCCGCCAGCCACGGCGACCAGTCCACATCAACCCCGGCCACAAACACCTCGGCCAGACTCCGCAACAACCGAGCCGGACCACCCTCACCACGCCGCAAGGTCCCCACCGCAGCCACACCCGGGACCCCACCACCCTCAGCCGCCTGAGACACCGCACCCACCAACACCGGGTGCGGACTCGACTCCACAAACGTGCGATGCCCCGCCTCCAACAGCCCCTGCAAAGCCGCATCGAAACGGACGGTCTGACGCAGATTGGTGAACCAGTACTCCGCATCCATCACAGCCGTATCGATCAACCCACCCGTCACCGTGGAGAACAACGGAACCTGACCAGACCGCGGTACCAC
>NZ_JBVIXD010000035.1:0-1416 GCF_055593965.1 Streptomyces sp. NPDC040622
AACACAGTGGACGCGAGCAACTGAGGACAAGCCCTCGGCCTATTAGTACCAGTCACCTCCACCCGTTACCGGGCTTCCAGATCTGGCCTATCAACCCAGTCGTCTACTGGGAGCCTTAACCCCTCAAAGGGGGTGGGAATACTCATCTCGAAGCAGGCTTCCCGCTTAGATGCTTTCAGCGGTTATCCTTTCCGAACGTAGCCAACCAGCCATGCCCTTGGCAGGACAACTGGCACACCAGAGGTTCGTCCGTCCCGGTCCTCTCGTACTAGGGACAGCCCTTCTCAATATTCCTACGCGCACAGAGGATAGGGACCGAACTGTCTCACGACGTTCTAAACCCAGCTCGCGTACCGCTTTAATGGGCGAACAGCCCAACCCTTGGGACCGACTCCAGCCCCAGGATGCGACGAGCCGACATCGAGGTGCCAAACCATCCCGTCGATATGGACTCTTGGGGAAGATCAGCCTGTTATCCCCGGGGTACCTTTTATCCGTTGAGCGACGGCGCTTCCACAAGCCACCGCCGGATCACTAGTCCCGACTTTCGTCCCTGCTCGACCCGTCGGTCTCACAGTCAAGCTCCCTTGTGCACTTACACTCAACACCTGATTACCAACCAGGCTGAGGGAACCTTTGGGCGCCTCCGTTACTCTTTGGGAGGCAACCGCCCCAGTTAAACTACCCATCAGACACTGTCCCTGATCCGGATCACGGACCGAGGTTAGACATCCAGCACGACCAGAGTGGTATTTCAACGTTGACTCCACGAACACTGGCGTGCCCGCTTCACAGTCTCCCACCTATCCTACACAAGCCGAACCGAACACCAATATCAAACTGTAGTAAAGGTCCCGGGGTCTTTCCGTCCTTCTGCGCGAAACGAGCATCTTTACTCGTAGTGCAATTTCACCGGGCCTATGGTTGAGACAGTCGAGAAGTCGTTACGCCATTCGTGCAGGTCGGAACTTACCCGACAAGGAATTTCGCTACCTTAGGATGGTTATAGTTACCACCGCCGTTTACTGGCGCTTAAGTTCTCAGCTTCGCCACCCCGAAGAGTGACTAACCGGTCCCCTTAACGTTCCAGCACCGGGCAGGCGTCAGTCCGTATACATCGCCTTACGGCTTCGCACGGACCTGTGTTTTTAGTAAACAGTCGCTTCTCGCTGGTCTCTGCGGCCACCCCCAGCTCTGACAGTAAATGCCGTCACCGGTGATGGCCCCCCTTCTCCCGAAGTTACGGGGGCATTTTGCCGAGTTCCTTAACCATAGTTCACCCGAACGCCTCGGTATTCTCTACCTGACCACCTGAGTCGGTTTAGGGTACGGGCCGCCATGAAACTCGCTAGAGGCTTTTCTCGACAGCATAGGATCATCCACTTCACCACAATCGGCTCGGCATCAGGTCTCAGC
>NZ_JBVIXD010000035.1:1512-3337 GCF_055593965.1 Streptomyces sp. NPDC040622
GCCTACACCCTTACCCCGGGACAACCACCGCCCGGGCTGGACTACCTTCCTGCGTCACCCCATCACTCACCTACTACCACCTTGGGTCGGCGGCTCCACCACTTCCCTTTGCCCGAAGGCTCCAGGACGGCTTCACGGCCTTAGCATTAATGGGCTCGATGTTTGACGCTTCACAGCGGGTACCGGAATATCAACCGGTTATCCATCGACTACGCCTGTCGGCCTCGCCTTAGGTCCCGACTTACCCTGGGCAGATCAGCTTGACCCAGGAACCCTTAGTCAATCGGCGCACACGTTTCTCACGTATGTATCGCTACTCATGCCTGCATTCTCACTCGTGAACCGTCCACCACTAGCTTCCGCTGCAGCTTCACCCGGCACACGACGCTCCCCTACCCATCCCAGCAGGCGTTGGCCCTATTGCTGGAATGACACGACTTCGGCGGTACGCTTGAGCCCCGCTACATTGTCGGCGCGGAATCACTAGACCAGTGAGCTATTACGCACTCTTTCAAGGGTGGCTGCTTCTAAGCCAACCTCCTGGTTGTCTCTGCGACTCCACATCCTTTCCCACTTAGCGTACGCTTAGGGGCCTTAGTCGATGCTCTGGGCTGTTTCCCTCTCGACCATGGAGCTTATCCCCCACAGTCTCACTGCCGTGCTCTCACTTACCGGCATTCGGAGTTTGGCTAAGGTCAGTAACCCGGTAGGGCCCATCGCCTATCCAGTGCTCTACCTCCGGCAAGAAACACACGACGCTGCACCTAAATGCATTTCGGGGAGAACCAGCTATCACGGAGTTTGATTGGCCTTTCACCCCTAACCACAGGTCATCCCCCAGGTTTTCAACCCTGGTGGGTTCGGTCCTCCACGAAGTCTTACCTCCGCTTCAACCTGCCCATGGCTAGATCACTCCGCTTCGGGTCTTGAGCGCGCTACTAAATCGCCCTATTCGGACTCGCTTTCGCTACGGCTTCCCCACACGGGTTAACCTCGCAACACACCGCAAACTCGCAGGCTCATTCTTCAAAAGGCACGCAGTCACGACTGCATGTGCAAGCACATACAGCGACGCTCCCACGGCTTGTAGGCACACGGTTTCAGGTACTATTTCACTCCGCTCCCGCGGTACTTTTCACCATTCCCTCACGGTACTATCCGCTATCGGTCACCAGGGAATATTTAGGCTTAACGGGTGGTCCCGCCAGATTCACACGGGATTTCTCGGGCCCCGTGCTACTTGGGTGTCTCTCAAACGAGCCGCTGATGTTTCGACTACGGGGGTCTTACCCTCTACGCCGGACCTTTCGCATGTCCTTCGTCTACATCAACGGTTTCTGACTCGTCTCACAGCCGGCAGACTGTGAAAGAGAGATCCCACAACCCCGTATACGCAACCCCTGCCGGGTCTCACACGCATACGGTTTGGCCTCATCCGGTTTCGCTCGCCACTACTCCCGGAATCACGGTTGTTTTCTCTTCCTGCGGGTACTGAGATGTTTCACTTCCCCGCGTTCCCTCCACACTGCCTATGTGTTCAGCAGCGGGTGACAGCCCATGACGACTGCCGGGTTTCCCCATTCGGAAACCCCCGGATCAAAGCCTGGTTGACGACTCCCCGGGGACTATCGTGGCCTCCCACGTCCTTCATCGGTTCCTGGTGCCAAGGCATCCACCGTGCGCCCTTAAAAACTTGGCCACAGATGCTCGCGTCCACTGTGCAGTTCTCAAACAACGACCAACCACCCATCACCCCGGACCAACAGATCCGAGTGCACTGGGGCCGGCACTGAAGGCAGCCGTTACCGGCCGCACCTTCAGATTA
>NZ_JBVIXD010000036.1:0-4855 GCF_055593965.1 Streptomyces sp. NPDC040622
CTGCCATCTGCCGCCACCAGTGCGGGAGCATCCGGTGTCTGGGCGACCCGCGCCGCGAACAGGGCCGGCGCCGTCCCCTCCGGCACTTCGACAGCGGGTCCGGCACTCCACGTGTCCATCACGCGCTCACGCTCAGCAGCGGAGAGCAACTCCACCGCCCCGACCCGCTGACCCGCATCCTCCGCCACGGAACTCAGCACCCGAATCAGGCGCTCGGCGATGACGGCGACCGTTTGGTGGTCGAATCGGTCGGCGCGGAAGTCCAGTCGCAGCTTGAGGGCTTCACCGGGTGACACGGCAAGGCTCAGCGGATAGTGGGTCGCATCGCGCCCTTGCGTGGACGTGGCCCTGAGACGGGATGACTGGTGTTCGGCGGAGCTCTCGCGGTCGGCGGGGAAGTTCTCCACGGCCATGACCGTGTCGAAGGCGTCTCCGACTCCTGCCGTCCGCTGAATGTCCGTCAGGGACAGGTGCTGGTGCGGCAGGAGTGCGCCCTGCTCGGCCTGCACCCGGCCCGCCAGGTCGGCCCAGGTGTCCTCGGGCTCAAGCCGTATCCGGACCGGGACCGTGTTGATGAACAGGCCGATCATGCTCTCGATGCCCGGAATCTCGGGCGACCGCCCCGACACCACGGCACCGAAGACCACGTCGTCCTGACCCGTCGCCCGACCGAGGAACACACCCCACGCGCACTGCACCAGGGTGTTCAGCGTGACGCCCAGACGGCGGGCCTGGACGTGCAGCGCGGTCGTGGTCTCCTGCGGCAGATGCGTGACAAAGCGCTCCGGGAAAGTTGCTGCCGGGTCGTCAGCCGAGCCGCTCACGGCCTGAGTTGCAAGATGGGTGGGCTCCGCGCCGGCCAGTGCGTGGGTCCAGGCCTCACGTGCTCCCTCGCGGTCCTGTTCGGAGAGCCAGACCAGGTACTCCCGGTAGGGCGTCACGGGAGGGAGGACGCTGTCGTCGCCCTTGGAGTCGTACAGGGCGAGGAGTTCGCGTACCAGCAGGGACGACGACCAGCCGTCGACGAGGACATGGTGCTGGGTGACGACCAGTCGGCTGTGGTCGACCGAGGCGGACCCGTCGCCGTCGGAGTGCCTGAGGAGCGCCATGCGCAGCAGCGGCGGACGGTCGAGTTCGAACCGTCGGGCCCGCTCCGTGTCGGCGAACGCGCGGAGCTCGGCTTCGGCTTCCCCGGGCGGCAGGTGAGAGAGGTCGACCTCCGTCCACGGCAACTCGACGTCGCGCGCGACGACTTGGACCGGCTCGTCGAGGTCGTCCACCCAGAACGCGGCTCGCAGGTTCGCGTGCCGGTCGAGCAGTGCCTGGCCGGCCGCGCGCATCGCCTCGGCGTCCAGGGCACCTTCGAAGTCCAGGATCAGCTGCACGACATAGGCATCCGGCCCCTCGCGGTCGGCAAGGGAGTGGTAGACCAGCCCCTCCTGCAGCGGCGACAGCGGCCAGATGTCCTCGAGCTCATGCGACAAGGTTGATCCACTCTCCGTACCAGGCGCAGCAACGTGCAGAGGAAGCCCATTGACAGTGCGCGCGACCACTTCACCGGAACCGGGTCGCGGCCGTCCGCCCGCCGGCTCCCGCGCCGGATCGACGGGGCGGGAAACTGGGCGTCGGCGTGCCGCACACACCGGTCATGAATGTCTTGGGCAGTCGCGCAGATATGGGTAAACGGCGCGTGTCGTCAGGGTGGCCCAAGAAGTTGGGAAAGGACGTCAGCTCGGCTTGTTCACCCGATTCGCCAGGGAATGACCCGCCGATGGGCCAGATGTGCCTGCCGCGCCCCACTGAGGAATGTCTGCACAGCCCCCTCCTCCGTTCATAGCGCTCCCCCCGTATCGGAGCCATGAGTTGTAGGGACACTACAACCGTCCTTGCGGCCTGTACATGTGACCCCCGTCACAAGGGCGTGAAGAGCAGGTCGGAGCGCAGGATGGCTGTGCCGTCAATGCAACCGGGGCCGGCCGACGTGATGTGTGATTATGTGGACGCCCGGCGAGTGCCGGGGTGGATGCACGTCACTGCGGGGGGCTTTGATGACTGGTCCGATGGATGAGCAATGGCCCCTAACGCTTGCCCAGGCAGGGGTGTGGTTTTCCGCTTCCCTCGGGCCCGGCTCCTCGGTCTACAACGTCGGCGAGCGCGTCGAAATCCGCGGACCCGTCAATCCGGATATTCTTGAGCAGGCGTACGCGGCGACCCTCGCGGAAGTTGAAACGCTGCGGCTGGCCGTGGTTGAGGGGCCGGACGGTCCGGTACAGATTCCCGACCGCGTCGGTCCGGTGGCCGTGCGGCGGCTCGATTTCGCCGCTCAGGAGGATCCGGGCGCGGCGGCCGAAGCGTGGATGGCGTCGGACGTGGAGTCCGCGTTCGATCTCGCGCAAGGGCCGTTGTATGCGCCGGCATTGCTCACGGTCGGGCCGAACCGCCACATCCTGTACAGCCGTTACCACCACGTCATCATGGATGCGTGGAGTTCCGCGCTGATCACCCGGCGTACCGCACAGCTCTACTCCGACATGGTGGCGGACCGCCCGGACAGCGGCACCCCGCTCTCCCCGTTCCGTGATCTGGTGGAACGTGAGACGGCCTATCGGGGCTCGGACGAGTACGAGGACGACCACCGCTTTTGGCTCAAACGACTGCAGGACGCGCCCGACCCGGTAACACTCTCCGGCCGCCCGTACCGCGCGCCCCAGAACATCCTGCGTAGCCGTACCACGCTCAGTTCGGGTCTTTCGGATCAATTGCGTTCGGCCGCCGCCGAACTCGGGGTCGGCCTTTCGGTATTGGCCGTGACGGCTACTGCCGCATACGTGAGCGGTGTCACTGGAGAGAGCGCGATCACCGTCGGACTTCCGCTGTCCGGACGCCTGGACGAGACCGAGCGGAATACGCCGGGAATGACGGTCAATGTCGCGCCGCTGCACATTACGGTACGCCCGGAAATTTCCCTGAAGAAACTGGCCAGAAAAGTCTGGGCCCAGACGACTCGGGCTTCGCGGCACAGTCGATTCCGGATGGAGGATCTGCGCCGCGAACGTTTGCGGATGTCGGGGGAAATCCTTCCTCACGGACCCGTGGTCAATGTCATGACTTTCGACTACGACATCCGATTCGGTGATCACCCGGCAAAAGCGAGCAGCCTCTCGCAGCGGCACACCGAGGACTTCTCCTTCGTCTTCTACGAAGGGGAACACGAAGGTCGCATCGAGGTGTACTTCGACGCGAACGACCGTATGTACAGCCGAGCGGAAATGGACGCCCACGTCGAGCGGTTCCTGCTATTCCTGGAGCGCATGGCGGAAGCTTGCCCCGACCGGCCGATCGGTTCGGTCAGCCTGCTCAGCGCCGGTGAGCGTGAGCGTGTGATGGGCGAGTGGGGCCGCGGGCACGCGGTGGAGGTACCGGAGGGCACGGTGCCGGCCTTGTTCGAGACGCAGGTCACGCAGACGCCGGATGCCGCGGCGCTGGTGGCCGCGGACGGCAACACCGTTTACTCGTACGCCGAGTTGAACGCCAGGGCGAATCGTGTCGCGCGATTGCTGGTGCAACAGGGCGTGGGGCCCGAGCAGTTGGTGGCGCTCGCGCTGCCGAGGTCGCCGGAGCTGATCGTGGCCGTGCTGGCCGTACTCAAAGCGGGTGCGGCGTATCTGCCGCTGGACGTGGAGTATCCGGTGGAGCGGATTCGCTTCATGGTCGAGGACTCCCGGCCCAGCGTGCTGCTGGTGGACTCCGTCGCCCGGGACTCCACCGCCGTGCCTGCGGGAATCTCCGACGACTGCGCCGTCCTCTCCCTGACCGATCCGGCGGTCGAAGACCGCCTGGCGAGCTTGTCGGCGGCCGATCTGACGGACGCGGACCGGCTGGGCGTGGCGGCACCGGAGCACCCGGCGTACGTCATCTACACGTCGGGCTCGACCGGTACCCCCAAGGGTGTGGTGGTTCCCCACCCCGGCCTGGTGAATCTCGCTCTCGCGCTGCGCGATCACTACGGGATCGGTGACGGGAGCCGTGTGCTGCAGTTCGCGTCGCCGAGCTTCGACGCGGCGGCGTCCGAGATCTTCCGAACCCTCCTGGCAGGAGGGGCGCTCGTCCTGGCCGACCCGGTGGACCTGACGCCCGGGGAGGCGCTGACGGGTGTCCTGGTGAACGCCGGCGTGACCCACTGCACGCTCCCGCCGTCCGCGCTGAGCGTCATGGACACGGCCAGGGTTCCCGCTTCGATGAAGCTGATCGTCGCGGGCGAGGCCTGTGACCCGGACACTGCGGGGCGCTGGTCCGCGGGGCGGCGGATGTTCAACGCGTACGGGCCGTCGGAGACCACCGTGTGCGCCACGGTGAGCGAGCGCTTGTCGGGGGCGGTTGCGCCGCCGATCGGCAGGCCGATCGCGAACGTACGGACGTACGTGCTGAATGCCGGCCTTGCTCCGGTGCCGCCCGGCGTTCCGGGTGAGTTGTACGTGGCCGGGGCAGGTGTCGCGCGCGGCTATCTGAACCGACCGGGGCTGTCGGCGCAGCGCTTCATCGCCGACCCCTACGGGCCTGCCGGGTCGCGCATGTACCGCACGGGTGACCTCGTGTCCTGGAACGACGACGGCAGTCTGCGTTTCCTGGGCCGCGCGGACGACCAGGTCAAACTGCGCGGCTTCCGCATCGAACTCGGCGAGGTCGAGGCCGCGTTGGCCGCCTGCGCCGGGGTTCGGGCCGCCACGGCAGTCATCCGCGAGGACCGGCCCGGCGACCGACGCCTCGTCGGCTACATCGTCGCCGATGAGGCCGTCGACATCGACCAGGTGAAGAAGACGGTTGCCGCGCGGCTGCCCGACCACATGGTCCCCGC
>NZ_JBVIXD010000037.1:0-4291 GCF_055593965.1 Streptomyces sp. NPDC040622
GGACCTTGCGGCGTGGTGAGGGTGGTCCGGCTCGGTTGTTGCGGAGTCTGGCCGAGGTGTTTGTGGCCGGGGTTGATGTGGACTGGTCGCCGTGGTTGGCGGGCGGGGCGCTTGTGGAGTTGCCGACGTATGCCTTCCAGCGGCGTCGTCACTGGTTGCCTGCGGGTAAGTCTGTGGTGGATGCGGCCGGGCTCGGGCTGCGGTCCGCCGGGCACCCCCTGCTCGGCGCCGCCGTGTCCCTCGCGCCGCAGGAAGGCCTCGTCCTCACCGGGCAGCTGTCGCTGAACACGTACCCCTGGCTGGAGGACCACGCCGTCTACGGCACGGCGATCCTGCCCGGGACCGCCTTCGTCGAGCTGGCGTTGCACGCGGGGAGCGAGGTCGGCTGCGGTGTCGTCGACGAGCTGACGCTGGAGCGGCCGCTGGTCTTGTCGCGCGACACGGCCACGTCGGTGCAGGTGTCGGTGGGGGCCCCCGACGAGGCGGGGCACCGGACGATCTCCGTGCATTCGCGCGCGCAGGACGATGACGCCGACCTGGCCGCGGGGTCGGAGTGGGTCCGGCATGCCGTGGGCGTGCTGACCGGCGGGGCGGCCGTGGCGGATGAGCGGCTGGAGGGCGCGTGGCCGCCGGCCGGCGCCGAGCGGGTGGACGTCTCGGACGCCTACGAGACGCTGGCCGGGCTCGGCTACGGCTACGGGCCCGTCTTCCAGGGGCTCGACGCGGTGTGGCGGGACGGCGACGACCTGTTCGCCGATGTCCGGCTCCCGGCGGAGGCCGATGAGTTCGGCGTCCACCCGGCGCTGCTGGACGCCGCCCTGCACCCGTTGTTGTCCGGGGAGATCGTGGTCCCCTTCTCGTGGAGCGGGGTGCGGCTGCACTCGGTCGGGGCGTCCGCGCTGCGGGTGCGGCTGTCGCGTGCGGGCGACGGTGCGGTGCGGCTGGCCGCCTTCGACGGTACGGGTCTGCCGGTCGTGTCGGTGGACGAGCTGCGGCTGCAGAAGATGTCGCAGGAGCAGCTGGGTGCGGCCGTGGCCGGTGACCCGCTGTTCGAGGTGCGGTGGGTGGACGTGCCGGCCGAGGCCTCCGCCGGTGTGCCGTCCGATGTGGTCGTCGCGCACGTCGAGCCGGGCGGGGACGCCGTCGTACGGGTCTCCGAGGTGCTGGGGACGGTTCAGGACTTCCTCGCGGAATCGGCGGAGCACGCCCGGCTCGCCGTGGTCACGCACGGCGGCATGACGGGCACGCCGGACCCGGCGACGGCCGCCGTGTGGGGCCTGCTGCGCTCCGCGCAGGCCGAACAGCCCGGCCGGATCATGGTCGTCGACGTGCCCGACGGCACGGACGCCGATGCCGACACGGACGCCGACACGGAGGTGGCCGTCGCTGCGGCCGCGTCCTGCGGAGAGCCGCAACTCGCCTTTGTGGACGGCAGGCTGCTGGCTCCCCGGGTGATGGCCTTCACCGCGGAACCGG
This sequence comes from Streptomyces sp. NPDC040622, assembly GCF_055593965.1. Taxonomy (NCBI): domain Bacteria; kingdom Bacillati; phylum Actinomycetota; class Actinomycetes; order Kitasatosporales; family Streptomycetaceae; genus Streptomyces; species Streptomyces sp. NPDC040622. Next base: position 1,477 of record NZ_JBVIXD010000037.1, read on the forward strand.
AGAGCGAGACGGCGACCGGGCCCGGATGGAACCCGGACGGCACCGTACTGATCACCGGAGCGAGCGGTGCTCTGGGCCGGCTGGTCGCCCGGCACCTGGTGGCCGAGTACGGCGTACGCCACCTGCTGCTGGTCAGCCGCCGAGGCTCACGGGGCTCGGAGGGGCTGGCGGAGGAGCTGTCCGGCGCCGGTGCCACGGTCACCTTCGCGGCTTGTGACGTGGCGGACCGGGAGGGTCTGGCGGCGGCGTTGGCGTCGGTGCCGGACGATCAGCCGTTGACCGCGGTGATTCATGCCGCGGGTGTGCTGGACGACGGTGTCGTCACCGCGCTGAGCCCGGAGCGGGTCGACACCGTGATGCGCCCGAAGGCGGAGGGAGCCAAGCTGCTGGACGAGCTGACGCGGGACGCCGAGCTGGCCGCCTTCGTGCTGTTCTCGTCCGCCGCCGGTGTGATGGGTACGGCGGGGCAGGGCAACTACGCCGCCGCGAACGCCTACTTGGACGCCCTCGCGCTGGCCCGTCGCGCCGAGGGTCTTGCGGCCTCGTCGCTGGCCTGGGGCCTGTGGTCGAGTGACAGCGCGATGACCGCGCACCTCGACGAGGCCGACATCGCCAGGCTCTCCCGCAGCGGCCTGGGATCGATGTCGACGACCCAGGGCCTCGCCCTGTTCGACGCCGCTCTGGCAGCGGACCGGGCGACCATCGTCCCGGCCCGTTTCGATCTGCCCGCGTTGCGCAACCAGGCGGCCCAGGACCGGCTGCCCGCCGTGTTCAAGGCGTTGGTCCGTGCTCCTGTACGTCGTGCCGCGGCGCCCACCGCGGCGGAAGCGTCGTCGTGGGCCGCCGGTATGGCGGCGTTGGAGGAGGGTGAGCGGGCGGAGGCGTTGCTCGAACTGGTGCGTGGCCAGGTGGGGTTGGTGCTGGGTCTGGGTTCGGGTTCGTCGTTGGAGGCGGATCGTGCTTTCCGTGATCTGGGCTTCGATTCGTTGACGGGTCTGGAGTTGCGGCAGCGGTTGCAGGCGGTGACGGGGCTGCGGTTGCCGTCGACGCTGGTGTTCGACTATCCGACGCCGACCGCGTTGGTGGGGTATCTCCAGGAGGAGGTCGGGGGTAGGGATCCGGGGCCGTTGGTGCCGGTCGCGGTCGCGGCGGTCTCGGACGACGATCCGATCGTGATCGTGGGTATGGCGTGCCGTTTCCCGGGTGGGATCCGTTCGCCGCAGGAGTTGTGGCAGGCGACCCTCGACGGCGTCGACGCCATCACCGACTTCCCCGACGACCGCGGCTGGGACCTGGCGAACCTCTACGACCCCGACCCCGGACACGTGGGCACAAGCTACTCCCGCCGCGGCGGATTCCTGGCCGGGGTGGGGGACTTCGACGCCGAGTTCTTCGGGATCAGTCCGCGTGAGGCGGCGGCGATGGACCCGCAGCAGCGGCTCCTCCTGGAGACCGCGTGGGAGGCCCTGGAGCGGACGGGCATCGACCCGGACTCCCTGCGCGGCAGCAGGACCGGCGTCTTCACCGGGCTCATGTACCACGACTACGGCACCTGGATCGGCGAGGCGACCGAGGACGTCGAAGGCCTGATGATCACCGGTAACAGCGGTGGCGTGGCGTCCGGCCGCATCTCCTACCAACTGGGCCTTGAGGGCCCGGCGATGACGATCGACACGGCGTGCTCGTCGTCGCTGGTGTCGCTGCACCTGGCGGTGCAGGCGTTGCGCAACGGTGAGTGCTCGCTCGCTCTGGCGGGCGGTGTGACGGTGATGTCGACGCCGACGACGTTCGTGGAGTTCTCCCGGCAGCGCGCCATGTCGGTCGACGGCCGCTGCAAGGCCTTCTCCGACGATGCCGACGGCGCGGGCTGGGCCGAGGGTGTCGGGCTGCTCGTGGTCGAGCGGCTCTCGGACGCGCGCCGCCATGGGCATCACGTCCTTGCCGTCGTACGGGGTTCCGCGGTCAATCAGGACGGCGGGAGCAACGGCCTGACGGCCCCGAACGGGCCGTCGCAGCAGCGCGTCATCCGCGACGCCCTCGCCGGCGCGGGTTTGACCCCGGCCGACGTCGACGCCGTCGAGGCGCACGGCACCGGAACCGCGCTCGGCGACCCGATCGAGGCGCAGGCGCTGCTCGCCACGTACGGTCAAGGGCGGGACGCGGAGCGGCCGTTGTGGCTCGGTTCCGTGAAGTCGAACATCGGTCACACGCAGGCGGCCGCGGGTGTCGCGGGCATCATCAAGATGGTGCAGGCGATGCGCAACGGCGTCATGCCGCGCACCCTGCACGCCGACACCCCTTCCCATCACGTCGACTGGGCCACCGGGCAGGTCCGCCTCCTCACGGAGAGCCAGGAGTGGCCCGACCTCGACCGCCCGCGCCGCTCCGGCGTCTCGTCCTTCGGTATCGGCGGCACCAACGCCCACGTGATCCTGGAGTCGGCGCCGGCCGACGAGGTCGCACCGGCCGCAACTCCCGAGCTCCCGGAGGTGCCCGCGGTCATGACCGCTTCGGTGGTGCCGTGGGTGCTCTCGGCGCGGAGCGAGTCCGCGCTCGTGGAGCAGGCCGACCGTGTACGGGCCCGGCTGGCTGAGGCCGGGGAGGCCGGGGACCTCGGCCGGGCCGGTGCTCTTGGTCTGCGGGATGTGGGGTTCACGCTGGATCAGGGGCGTGCGGTGTTGGAGCACCGTGCGGTGGTGATCGGTGACGATCTGGGTGAACTTGCTGTGGGTTTGGGTGAGTTGGCTGCGGGTCGTGAGGTTTCTGGTGTGGTGGCCGGGCGTGCTGGGGCTGGTGGCTCTGGTGGTGTGGTGTT
>NZ_JBVIXD010000038.1:0-3280 GCF_055593965.1 Streptomyces sp. NPDC040622
CCTGCTGCGACCCCCGCCTCAACCCCACCCAGGCCCAGCACGTCGTCGCCGCCTGGACCCCCTGACCCCCACCCACCCCCTGCCCGCCCGGCAGCCACGCACCAAGTTCGAGGACTGGAACCATGACCGGCATACCCCCCATCAGCCCCTACCCCCTGCCCGCCGAGGGCGAGCTGCCCCCGGCCGCCGTGTCCTGGACCGCCGAGGCCGACCGGGCGGTCCTGCTCGTCCACGACATGCAGCGCTACTTCCTCAAGCCCTTCCCCGACAGCCTGCGCCAGGACCTCGTCACCCACGCCGCCCAACTGCGCGACCGCTGCGCGTCCCTGGGCATCCCCGTCGCCTACACCGCCCAGCCCGGCGGCATGAACGACGAACAGCGCGGCCTGCTCAAGGACTTCTGGGGCCCGGGCATGCGCCCCGCCCCCGAGGACCGCCAGGTCGTCGACGCCCTCGCCCCCACCGAACAGGACTGGCTGCTCACCAAGTGGCGCTACAGCGCCTTCTTCAAGACCGACCTGCTCGAGCGCATGCGCGCCGCGGGCCGCGACCAGCTCATCCTGTGCGGCATCTACGCCCACGTCGGCGTGCTGGCCACCGCCGTGGACGCCTTCACCCACGACATCCAGCCGTTCTTCGTCGCCGACGCCACCGCCGACTTCTCGCAGGACTACCACCGCTCGGCCCTCACCTACGCCGCCGAGCGCTGCGCCCGGGTCACCACCGTCAAGGGGCTCTTCTCATGACACAGACACCACCCACCCCCACCACCCCCGGCCCCCAGGACCTCCTGGGGGCGGCCCTGGACGGACAGAGCCAGGCCTTCGCCCTGCTCCACCGCCCCGGCGCCACCGGCCCCGGCGCCATCGAGGTCCTCACCGGCCAGGTGTCCCTGCCGGCCACCCTCGCCGACATCCCGCTGCCCCCCGACCCCGCCCCGGGCACCGCCGCCCGCCACGAGGTCCTGGTCCTCATGCCCTACCGGCAGCTGTCCGAGCGGGGCTTCGCCTGCGCCGACGACGGCACCCCGCTGATCGCCATGACCGTCACCGGCCAGCAGCAACTGCCCCTGACCGAGGCCCTGGCCCGCATCCCCGACGTGCCCACCCCGCTGTCCGGCGGCGACTTCGACGTCGACGACGCCGCCTACGAGGACGTGGTGCGCCGCATCGCCAAGGAAATGATCGGCACGGGGGAGGGCGCCAACTTCGTCATCAAGCGCACCTTCGTCGCCGACATCACCGACTACGGCCCGGCCAGCGCCCCGGCCCTCTTCCGGCGCCTGCTGGAACGCGAGTCCGGCGCCCACTGGACCTTCCTGATCCACACCGGCAGCCGCATCCTGGTGGGCGCCTCGCCCGAGCGCCACGTCAGCCTCCAGGACGGCACCGCCGTGATGAACCCGATCAGCGGCACCTACCGCTACCCGCCCTCCGGCTCCACCCTGCAGGGCGTCCTGGAATTCCTCGGCGACCGCAAGGAGACCGACGAGCTCTACATGGTCCTGGACGAAGAACTCAAGATGATGGCCCGCATCTGCGACACCGGCGGCCGCGTGGTGGGCCCCTACCTCAAGGAAATGGCCCGCGTCGCCCACACCGAGTACTTCATCGAGGGCAGCACCGACCGCGACGTGCGCGACATCCTGCGCGAGACGATGTTCGCCCCCACCGTCACCGGCAGCCCGCTGGAAAGCGCCTGCCGCATCATCCACCAGTACGAGCCCGGCGGCCGCGGCTACTACAGCGGCGCCGCCGCCCTGATCGGACGCGACGACCGGGGCGAGCGGGTGATGGACTCCGCGATCCTGATCCGCACCGCCGACATCACCCACCAGGGCCGCATCTCCATCGGCGTCGGCGCCACCATCGTGCGCCACTCCGACCCGGCCTCCGAGGCCGCCGAGACCCGCGCCAAGGCCGCCGGCCTGGTCGCCGCCCTCAACGGCGACACCAAACAGCGCTTCGCCGACCACCCCAGCGTGCGCCGCGCCCTGGAAGGACGCAACGACTCCATCGCCGGGTTCTGGCTCTCCGACACCCAGGCCCGCACCGCCGCCCTGCCCCAACTGGCCGGCCGCCGCGTGCTGGTGGTGGACGCCGAGGACACCTTCACCTCGATGATCGACCAGCAGCTGCGCTCCCTGGGACTCGAGGTCACCGTCAGCCGCTACGACCAGGACTACACCTTCGAGGGCCACGACCTCATCGTCATGGGACCGGGCCCGGGCGACCCCCAGGAGGTGGCCCACCCCAAGATGAGCCACCTGCACACCGCCGTCGCCACCCTGCTGCGCGAACAGCGGCCCTTCCTGGCGGTCTGCCTCAGCCACCAGGTCCTGGGACTCACGCTCGGCCTGCCGCTGCGCCGCCGCGACGTGCCCAACCAGGGCGTGCAGAAGGAGATCGACCTGTTCGGCGCCGCCGAACACGTCGGCTTCTACAACACCTTCGCGCTCCTGAGCCCGGACGAGGAGTTCACCCCCCGCGGCGTGCCCGGCCTGCCCCACGGCGAGCGCGTCCAGGTCAGCCGGGACGCGGCCACCGGCGAGGTGCACGCCCTGCGCGGACCCGGCTTCGCCTCCCTGCAGTTCCACCCCGAATCCGTCCTCACCCGCGAAGGCCCCCGCATCGTGGGCACGGTCCTGGCCGAACTCCTGGCCCCGGCCCGCACCCCCGACCCGGCCTGACCCCGTGAACGCCGGGCCGCCGCTCACCCCCCGAGCGCCGGCCCGGCCCCTCTGCCCGACCGCTGTGCCAGCCCGAGGACCCATGCATGTCTGAGCTGTCCCAGCCGAACGCCACCCCCACCGCGCCGCCCAACCCCGGTACAGGAAACCGGCGTTCGGAGACACTGACGGGAACCATCGAGGTGGCCTTCCCCGAGTTCCGCACCCCGCCCGCCGAAGCCCTGGGACTCCTGACCGCCTGGCTCAAGAGCGCCACCGACCAGGGCGTACGCGAACCACGCGCCCTGGCCCTGGCCACCGCCGACGCCCAGGGCCACCCCTCCTCCCGCATCGTCGCCGTCAACGAGATCACCGACACCGGCCGGCACACCACCCGCCTCCAGCTCTGACACACGCCGTGAGGGGCCGCAGACCAGATGGTCTGCGGCCCCTCACGGCGTATTCACGGCCCCCGGCGGGCGGGGGCGGGTTGTTCGGGTGGCGGGGTGTCAGCCGATGGTGGTGCGGCCGGCTTTGAGGGCGGCGGCGGTGTCGGTGACGCGGCGGGCCTGGTGGCGGGCGGCCTGCAGGGCGACCTCGCCCGGTGCGCCG
>NZ_JBVIXD010000039.1:0-1118 GCF_055593965.1 Streptomyces sp. NPDC040622
CCCCCGTATTTCTCTCGATATACATGAAGGGGACACTCATGTCTGATTCCGTGCCGGGTGCTGGGTTTGGTGACGCGGTGGAGCTGCGTCGGGCCAATCGGGCCACGGTCGAGCGGTACATGCATACCCGGGGGCAGGACCGGCTGCGCCGGCACGAGTTGTTCACCGAGGACGGCCGGGGCGGGCTGTGGACCACGGACACCGGTGCGCCGGTGGAGACGGTGGGCCGGGACCGGCTCGCCGAGCATGCGGTGTGGTCGCTGGGCTGCTTCCCGGACTGGGAGTGGTACAACATCCAGATTTTCGAGACGCAGGACCCGAATCATATCTGGGTGGAGTGCGACGGCCGCGGGAAGATCCTCTTCGGTGACTACCCGGAAGGCTATTACGAGAACCATTTCCTGCATTCCTTCGAGCTGGAGGAGGGCAAGATCAAGCGTAATCGCGAGTTCATGAATCCGTTCCAGCAGCTGCGTGCGCTCGGCATTCCGGTGCCGGAAATCAAGCGCACCGGCATTCCCACCTGAAATTCTTTTCACCGCTGGAACGGAGTACGTCATGGAAGACGTGATACGGGACATTCGTGTCCGCGGGGCCCTGCAGCAGCCCGACTGGAGCGACCTCTCCCAGCTGGAACGGGTCACCGGCGCACTCGCCGGCCGGCCCGCACTGGTCCAGGGCGACGACCTGGCCACCCTGCGCACCCTGCTGGGCAAGGTCGCCCAGGGCCAGGCCCTGATCCTGCAGTCCGGGGACTGCGCCGAGGACCCCCAGGAATGCACCCCCGTCCAGGTCGCCCGCAAGGCCGCCCTGCTGGACCTGCTGGCCGGCCAGCTCGGCCTGATCACCGGCCGGCCCGTCCTGCGGGTGGGCCGCATCGCGGGACAGTTCGCCAAACCCCGCTCCAAGCCCACCGAACACATCGACGGCGTCGAACTGCCCGTCTTCCGCGGCCACATGGTCAACGGCCCCGAACCCGACGCGCACAGCCGCCGGGCGGACCCGCTGCGCATCCTGACCGGCTACATGGCCGCCGGCGACATCGTCGAGCACCTGGGCTGGCGCGAACGCGCCGCGGGCCGTGACGTCGTCGAGCCCACCGTGTGGACCAGCCACGA